>JAIXQH010000054.1 GCA_027484055.1 Verrucomicrobiaceae bacterium
GCGACGGGAAAAGGCGACGGAGCGAAGGCGAAAGCAGGATTAGTCCGCGCCATCATGGCCGACAAGGGCTGGGAAGCGGATGCACGGCGCTGGGCCGGGCAAGTCTCGAAGCGGTATCGGATGATCTTGCTAGAAGAGGGCGAGGAGAAGACGCGGGAGACGATTGATGCCAAAGGAGCATGCGTGATCGAGGTGGTGAAAAAGGGAATGGCTAAAGCGACGGTTGCGGCGGAGCTGGCGGATTTAGAGAATCGTGAAGATGTGGCACTAAGGCAAGTGCTGCGCTGGCGGGCGAGGTACTTTACGGATGGGGCCGTGGTGGGAAGTCGCGCCTTTGTAGATGCATTTTTTCACGAATGCCGTGAACGATTTGGGGCAAAACGGAAAACGGGAGCCCGAAAGATGCGAGGAAGCGCGAGCGGCGCGGCTGAGCTGCTATGGAGCGCGAGAGATCTTCGACGCGATGTGGGTTGAAGCGGAGACGGTGAAAATAATCGCGCTGGATTTTCGTTTTCATCCGTGGATTCGCCGCCACGCTCTAGGGCATGTGGCGCTTGTTGTTTTTGTTCTCCATCATCCCCATCGCCGCTGCGCTGATCGCCCGGTGGTTTTTCGGCCTGCGTGTGTTGGCGACGGATGGGCCGCGCTTGTGCCGCTGCGATTTAGCCACTTGGATGCCGTCGCCGGATGATCAGTCGGTGGTCCACCGCAATGAAGATTCCGCGCAGGAATTCGGCCGCCAGCTACGGCTCAAAGCACTGGCCGAGTGGAAAGAAACCGATCCAAAAGCCGCGAAGTCCCGGGAAAATACCCGCCGCTTCGGCATGGCCGTGCCGCCCTTCAGTGGCATCGTCGCACTGATGGCAGTCTTGGTGGCGAAGATCCCGGTCATGGGTGGACTCTCGGTGCTGCTAGCTGCCACCGCCCTCTCTGCGGTGACGGGGATTCTGTCCCTTCCGCAGGAGTTAAGCGCCATCGCCAAGGCCACGAAAAAACTCAGGGCATCGAAAAATTTCCCCCATTCGGATGACGAAAGCGCCGTCAGCCGCTGCGCCATGGCCCATGCGTGGAAGGAAGCTCTACCGCCCATTCTCAACTTGCTGCAACGCTGAGCGGGCCGTAAATTCTGCTCGATTCGGAAAATGGCCAGGTCGTTCACTCTCATCTCCGCAGCGCTGGTTCTCGGGCTGAACAGTTCCCAGCAAGTGCTGGCAGATTGGCGGGATGACGTCGGCTACACCCGCCTGCTCGACCTCTCTGCGGCAGATCTGCCCGCCGCTCCGAGCCGTGGCTTTTCACAAATCGAAGCGACTCAGGCCGCCAGCCCGGTGACCTTTTTACCCGATTCACAGAACCCGCTGTTCGCCGGGAAAACCTTCACCAACCGGTCCGCCGCAAGTGGCAACGGCATCAGCGAGCACGCGACACGGGTGGCTAAAAATTTCTTTGGCACCGCCACGAGCCTCATCACGGGAAACTGCCAGATCGACAACTACTTCGTGGACGAGTGGCTCTTTGGCGATTTCCTCAGAACCGGCAACATCCTGGAGCCGCTCACCGAGTCACGGGCGGTGCAAAATCACAGCTGGGTCGCAGCGAGCGCTGGCTTCCCCGAGGCGTCTGCCCAAGAAATCAATCGTCGGCTGGACTTCGCCATCAACCGCGACGGCTTCGTCTGCTGCGTCGGCTCGGACAACGCTGGGGCGAGCATCCTCCCACAACTGCTCTGCCAGAGCTACAACACCATTTCAGTCGGACGCGACGATGGCAACCACAGCGCGGGGCTGACGGATTTCGACGGTCCAGGCCGCACGAAACCGGACATAGTCGCCCCCAGCGCCAGTCCTGAGTTTGCCACCAGTTGGACCACGCCGATGGTGGCCGGCGCGGCGGGGTTACTCCACGCCAAGCTTGTCGCCGCGCCCTACTCGCTCACGGGAGCCAATCTACCACGGGTTATTAAATCCTTACTCCTCGCCACAGCGACCAAGACGTCGAACTGGGCGAACACATCGACCCGACCGCTGGATCCTGAATACGGCGCGGGAGTCCTCAACGTCTATCATGCCTACCAAGCCCTACGCAGCGGACGAGTGAGCGCCTCTAATAGCGTGGCCCATCCCCCACGCGGCTGGGCGGCGGAAACGGTGAACGGAAATTCCAGTAAAACCTACTACTTCACCATCCCAGCAGGAGTCGTCGCCACCCCATTTCGCGCAGCGCTCACCTGGCACCGCTCGGTGACAAAGTCGGTGCGTGGCACGTGGAACTCCAGTCTGGCCAACTTGAACCTGCGACTCTATCAGGCAAATGGATTTTCCCTCGGCAGCCTGCTGACCTCCAGCCTCAGCACGGTGGATAATGTGGAGTTCTTGGACCTCACCGCGCAGACACCGGGCAGCTATGCCTTGGTCGTTGAAAATAGTTCCAGCACAAACACAGCCTATGCACTCGCTTGGCATAGCCTGCCGACGGTGAAGGCGCTCGCCACCCAGCCATTGGCGCGGGAAATCGACTCGCAGGCCGCGCTGGTTACGGTGACCCGCACCGGGACGACGACTCTACCCCTCCGCGTGCCACTTAGCTACGGCGGCACGGCAGTGGCGGGTGTGGATTTCCCTGCGCTGCCCAGCAGCATCATCATCCCAGCGGGTCAGACCTCTGCCACCTTAGAAATTTCAGTGATTGCGGACAATCGGCCCACAGGAAATCGCACGCTGGAGGTCGGTATCGGTGCAGATTTCGGACTGCTCCGGGATGCACTGCAACCCGCGCTGGTGACCTTGGAGGATAAGCCCTTCGACGCCTGGCGATTCACCCATTTCACCAACTCGGAGCTCGGAATCAGTTTAGAGCTCGCAGACCCGGACGCAGACTCGCTGCCCAACTTGATCGAGTATGCACTCGCGCTCGATCCGCACTCGCCCAGTATCTCAGCACTCAGCCCCAGTCGCGCTGGCGACTACCTCAGCCTGACTGCTGCGAAGAATCCAAGCGCCAGCGATCTACTCTGGTCCGCCGAAACGAGTGGCGATCTCGTCTCGTGGCAGGACGCCGTGATCTTGGTGAATACCAGCAGCAGCTTTTCCGCCCGCGACAGCGTGCCACTTGGCAATCCAGGCCCACGCTTCATCCGGCTGAAAATCACCCGCAGTCCTTAGTCCGCAGCACTCCGTCGCTCAGAATCCTCGCTCGCAGGCCACCGCGGAACTTGGCTTTGAGAAATTCTTCCGCACCTGGGGCAACGACTTCATCCATCCAGTAACAAGGCTTGCACTCCTCGCTCGCCTCGAAGTCGATCCCTTGAAACCGGAAGCGCTTCCCCACCCACTCGGCGAGGTCGATGCCTTTCACGATGAGGTTGCGGCGGAAAACGGCGCTGGAAAGATCCGGTTGGGAAAACTGCTCGCGCACCGCCTCCACCGCAGCGGCGTCAAAAAAACTGACCTGGCCCTTGAAATCTGGCTTGTAGCCGAAATAGCGATCGCCCCGTAGGCCCATGCCCGCCACGCACTCGACGCTCGGCACGCTGCGGATTCCGTGCTCAAGGCGGCCTTTTTCATGCCGCCCGCGGAAGTCATTCCCCTCTGAAATCCAGATTTCAAGCAGATCCGCCTGCCACTCTGGCAGGGACTCGCCCGTTTCTGCGGAGCGTAAATCCGGGCCGACCCACTCAGTGTGACCGTCGGCATAGGTTTCTTTTTTCCAAATCGGCAACTCGTATTTCAGCCGCTCCATGATGGCCCGGGCCGCGTCGAAAGCCGCCGCACGGTGAGCCGATGCCACTCCGACCCACACAGCAACGTCGCCAATCGCAAGTGCCCCGGTGCGGTGCGCGGCTTGAACGGCGAGCAGCCCATGGCGGGCCGCTTCTTCGGCGAGGATTTTCTGCCCCGTGGCGAGTGCAAGCACGGCGTAGGCTTGGTATTCGAGATGACTCACGGCTTGGCCCGCGTTGTGATTCCGCACCCGACCGTCGAAGGTGACGATCGCACCCGCCGCCGGATCGCCGAGTGGCGCGGACAGGGCGGGGATGTCCAGCGCTTGGTCGCTAAGGGAAAAATGGATGGGCAATGGTGAATTCATAACAGTTATCCGCCGGACATCGGTGGAAGGAAAGCGACACGATCATTCTCATGCAGTGGCCGATCCCAAGCGGCAAATTCATCATTCACCGCGGCCCGGAAATGCTCAACTTGCAGCCCGAGCTGGTGACCGGCATCGAGCTCAGCATAAAGTTCCGCCGGTGTGGCAGCGGCGCTGGTGATGGATTCCTCGCGGAGTCCACGGCGCTCGGCTAACAGCCCGAAATAACAGACCTGATACGTCATGACTGGTTGGCAGTTTCCCAATCTTCTGGGGTGTTCGCATTATCGAGCGCACGCGGGCTAACGGGTTCTAGCAAGCGGCATTCATGGCGGATCAAAATTTTCCGTGGGCAGCGGAAATCCGCCGCTTGTGCCTCTGCTAGGATCGGCACCGCGGCCGGTGTATAGAGGGTGCAAAGCGGCTCAGGCAGTTGGTCGAACTCACTGCGGTAGGCGAGGAATTTTTCCTCCGGTGCCAGTGACTCGACGAGGTGGATCAGAGTGCTCGCATCCAGCCGTGGGAGATCACACGCCACCACCAACCAAGTCGCAGCGGGCGCTTTTTTCATCCCAGAAACCATCCCCACCATCGGCCCAAGGCTTTCTCCCGCCGGGTCGCGGACGATGTTTAGACCCTCTAGGCCCGCTGGGATTTCTTGATCGTGGCGGAGTGAAATGCTGACCGATTCACAGCCCGCCTGCGCCAGTAAATCGGCACACCGCCGCACCAGCGAGCGACCATCTGGGTGGATCAGCGTGGCCTTGTCTCGCCCCATACGAGCGCTGCGGCCGCCCGCGAGAACGAGTCCGTGTAGGGGAAATTTCATGAACGTGAATCGGCGTGGTAATCACCGGACTTGCCGCCGGTTTTCGAGAGGAGGCGGAGATCGAGAATGCGGATGCCCTTATTCATCGCCTTGCACATGTCATAAACTGTCAGCGCCGCGACGCTTGCACCGGTCATGGCCTCCATTTCGACCCCGGTCTTGCCAGTGGTGGAGACCTCACAACGGATGCACAGGCCGGTGGCGGTGGGCGTGAGGGTGAAGTCGCATTTCTCCACCGGCAGCGGGTGGCAAAAGGGGATGAGTTCACTGGTTTTTTTCACCGCCATGGTTCCGGCGATGATGGCCGTCTGGCACACCGGGCCTTTCGGCCCTTGAAGATCATTCGCTTGGAAGCGGTCGATGATGGCAGCGCCGAGTTCGACCCAGACCTCCGCCACCGCCGTGCGGCTGGCTGGGGATTTCTCGGTGATATCAACCATCGTCGGTTGACCCGCGCGGAGGTGGGTGAAGGTGGATTCTAGAGCCATGCTGTGAAGGGAAATGCGACCGCAGACGTGCCGCTGGGCGGAAGAGTGACGAAGCCTGCGCTCTTGAGCAAGCCGATGAAATCCCCACTATTCCCGATCGCCGCCGCTTCGGCCCGGCCATCGGCCCGCAGAGTTACCGGCAGGTGACGAGTGAAGCCCGGGAGCTGCGAGCGAGTATCATCCAACGTGACCATGCGGCGGGGTTGTGGTGTAACCCCACTCGCCGCTAACAGGGAGGGCAGCACGAAGGTGTGCAGCCCGGTGAGGGCAGAAACGGGATTTCCCGGCAGGGCGAAGATGAGCTGCCCACGCGGGCCGAGCCATGCACCCGCCGGTTTTCCCGGACGGTGAGCGACTCCATGGAAGAGCCTATTGCATCCAAGATCATTCAGCAAACTCGGCACAAAATCCCGAGCACCCATCGAGACCGCTCCGGTCAGGACCAAGAAATCGTGATCTGCGAGATAAGCCTCCAAGCGCGGTCGTGCGGCAGCAGCATCGTCATGGAGCACCGCGACCGTGGCTGGCGGAAAATCGGCGCGAGTGAGCGCCGCTGCTAGCGAATGGGCATTTGACTGCCGGATCTGGTGGGCGGCAGGAATCTCATGCACCGCCACCAACTCGTCTCCGGTGGCAATGATGGCGAGCCTCGGTAAACACGACACTTGTAACCACGCCGCACCACAGGACGCCGCCACGCCGATTTCCCGTGAGCCGAGTAAAGTCCCCACCTCCAACAACACCTCCCCTGCCCCTGCATCGCTACCACAGCGGTGGATCGAGCGGCCTGCTTCGGGATTTGCCGTGTCGGAAAAATGCACCACTCCCCTCTCCCCCGCCCTGCTTTCCTCCACTGGAATGATGCAGTCAGCCCCCTCTGGGCAGGGCGCTCCGGTCATGACTTCCAGACAGGTCCCAGCGGCACTGCTCAACGAAGCTCGCGGGCGGCCCGCTGGAGCACTGCCGGTGACTTGAAAGGATCTAAGTCCGGCCTGCCAATCCGAAAAACGCAGCGCGTAGCCATCCATCATCACCCGGTCAAACGCCGGATAGGCCCGATCCGCCACGACCTTTTCACGCAACACACGCCCGGCAGCCATTTCCAAGGAACATGACTCTACGCCGCTGAGTGGGGTGTGGCACAGGAGTGAATCGAGTGCCTCGTGGAAGGAAACCATGACCGGAGTTTCGCCGCGATCGCTTGCACGCCAAGCGTAAATCGCCCTAGTAATCAGACGCCACGAGCAAGACTTGTCGGGTAAACTCTGAGAACATCCCCGCCAGCCAGGGAGAGCTGCCCGTCCAGCAGTCGCTCGATCGGCCACTCTAGCATCTGAATCATGCGGCTGCGGCATAGCTCTAGGCAAGAATCTGCCTCGACAATCGAGCGACTTACGCTACCAATTTCCCTGTAATCTGGGATAGTCTGCCTATTGGATTTCACAGAACACTCGACATTTCAAATCAGATACTATGAAACTTCACTTCATCAAAATTGGAGCATTCGCATTCAGCTTAATTCCTGCCACTGGGTATTCACAATACGCCTACAGTCAGAATGCGACATTTTCGCTCACCGTTACCGTTCCTCTCCCCACCCTTACGGCCAGAGACCCTGAGGGTAGAGTGCTCACCGGTCAGGGCCTCAAATATGAGAATGAATATACAACCACCAAGGGAACTATCGAAACGAAGGTCGTTGAGTCGGGATCTAAAATGGCTCCGTTCAAAATTTCAAATAGAGAAATTCTTGAGGAACTCGTCTCAGACGGTGTCATTGGGTCGATAACCGGCTATTCCATCACGCTCTATACAATAGACAATGAAACTGAAGAGGCCGACACCTTTGCCTATTATCTCACCAAAAAAGGCGCAACTCCTATCAATATCACTGATAAAATCTCATTCGGACCGACGGAGTCTGAGGCCATATCTGCGACTTTTAACGAACGCTCTGTGACGACTACAAATTCGGTTACATCTGCCTCATTAACAACTTACACAAAAACCGCTAGTGTCAAAGGTTTATATGGACTGAATATCAATGCCGGCGAAATTTCCGTTTACGGAAACAGTATCTTTACGTTTTCAGAAGCTTACAAAATTTTTGGTAGGGGCGCAGAAAGATACGGTTCAGAAGTTCCTGGCGCTTCCAAATTAGGGGGCATTATTGGATACATTTCACCCAATGATCAGGTCAATTTCGTGGTAGAGGGAACGATCTCCCATTCAGCGGGCGTCCCAATAAGCCTTCCACCCGCTCCGTGAAATCCCCCCCTTTTTTCCCGCCTCCGGTGCGGCCACCCGCTCTTCTTGGGCGGGCTTAGCAATGCGAAGCCCCCTTAACGGCCTTCACCCCCAAAGCAATTTCCTAGCAACAAAAGTGTTCACATCCTATAGCCCAAGAGTCTGAGCCTGAAAATGGGATAAACACTTTTGAGCACCTATTTTCAGCTCCTTCTTCAGTCTCGCAGCACCATCGCGCATGAGTTCTTGGTAACTGGGAGAATTTGAATTTTTTTCTGGCAGACCTGTACCGCAGACATCTTGTGCAACAACTGCCCCGGTCTTGCAATCGATCATCCTTAATTGTGCTGAGTAACCCACCCAATAGGTAGCCCAATTGAACGGGAAATAAGAAAATGACCAGCCCGTTGTCGCTACGTCGAGAGCGTAATCAGCGTCGCGGCAGCAATCGGCGATCTCTTGAGTTTTGTTGACTGACAATCGTCGTGATCCTTTACGCTGCATTCCATGTTTGCGCTCCATTTTCTTGAGTAGTTCCTCGGAAATCCAGTTTGCAGGATCTTCGATTCTATTGTTTGCGACGATTGAGTTTCCTTCCTCAGTCATAAGTGACGTTGAAATTCCCGATCCGATTGGTCCCAAAGCTCCCGCAACGGCAGCCTTATCCGCCGTGGAAGCTAGAAAATCAGGCTTTGACCTCTCTACTTTTACAATGCTCTTACCGGCTAACTTTTGTGCATCGCTAGGCGAAAGCGGCTTCATGCTGGCGCACGAAGCAAACCAAGGCAGTATAAGAGCGAGGGTAAGAATGCGAGGTTCTCGAAATATTCCAATCATTGTAAGTGACCGATATGCTGCGGCGATGAACAAAAAAATCAACCCATACTTCGTTCGCGGTCTACTTCGGGGTTTCGGCACCAGCCCCGAATAAAAGACATTACACTCACCAAAAAAGCCCGGCCCAGATGGCACTGGGGCGGGCTGATTGGGAGAAGGAGGTTTTCCTAGCCGATAAAGGGGCGGTCTTGGGGGAGGTGGAAGGCGGTGCGGGCGGGGGCGCCATCGGCTTGGAGGAGGCGTTGTTTCTGGCGGGCGGCGGCTTGGACTTTTCGCGTACTATTCGTCGGACACTTGCGGAAGCTGGGAAACTCCTTGTAACTTCAGGGAAATCGAGGATGGTCTGGCACCTCACAGCGGGTTGGTTTTTTCACATGTCCCATATTCACCCATGAACTTCCGCGTCACTTGTGAGTTGGATTACCGCTTGCATAGCCCTGCGACATTTTTGTTTGCACTGAACTGCTTGAAGACGAAGGGCCAAGCGGTGACGCGGGAGCACTTGCACACCGATCCTTTTATCACGACTGAGGAGTTAGAACTGCCGGGTGGGCTGAATCGCTTCACTCGGATTCACACGCTGAATGCCGGACTGCTGAATTTATCTTATCAGGCCGATGTGCGGATCTCACCGAAGACAGTGCCTGCGCGGTTGATCAGAGGGGGTGAGTTGGCGAATTTGCGGGCGGATGTGCTGCCGTATCTTTTCCCGAGTCGCTACTGCCAGTCCGACCGCCTGCGGCAAATGGGCAGCGAGTTATTTGGACATTTGGCGTGCCCGTTTGCTACGGCGACGGCGGTGAGTGACTGGATTTTTGAAAACATTTCCTACGTGGCGGGCAGCACTGGGGAGAATCACTCCACCATCGACACCCTAGACCATGGCCAAGGTGTGTGCCGTGACTTCGCGCACCTTGGGATTTCGTTTTGCCGGGCGCTGAATATACCGGCCCGCTACACGGCGTGCTATGCCTATCAACTGAACCCACCGGATTTCCATGCCTGCTTCGAAGTTTACATCGGCAGTGCATGGTATCTTTTCGACGCGACGCGCTTGGCCCCACTCAATGGCTTGGTCCGAATCGCCACTGGGAGGGACGCGGCGGATGCGGCGGTGTGCACGATCTTTGGCAACCCCGAACTGATGCGAAGCGTGGTGACATGCGAGTGCCTAGACACGCAATTTTCCCCGATCACCCGCGATTCGCTGACCGCACAAAACGCGGCCATCTGCTTGCCGTAAGCCGCTGGGTTAGGGAGAAACAGCGAGTCGCTCGGTGGTGGTGGCACGCTCGAAGAGGAAGCCGTTTTCCTTGTAGGTCTTGAGCCGGAAATGCGTGGCGGTGGAAATAACGCCGTCGAGGGAACTGAGTTTTTCTGAAACGAAGCGCGCGACTTCCCTGAGGTCCGAACCTTCGACCACGACCATCAAGTCATAGCCACCGCTGGCGAGGTAGCAGGAGACGACTTGATCGAAACGGGCGACACGCATGGCGAGTCGGTCAAAGCCGCCGCCGCGCTCGGGGGTGACTTTTACCTCAATGAAGGCGGAAACGGAGGTGTCGCCGGTGACTTCGGGATCGATGACCGCGTGGTAGCCGAGAATGGTCCCGTCCCCCTCCCAAGTGGCGATGCGGGTTGCGATGGTAGCGGCGTCCGAGGAAAGGAGCGAGGCGAGCTCGAGATCGGTGAAGCGGGCTTTACGACGGAGAAGTTGGAGCAGTGGATCTGGGGACATGGCGGAATGGTGGAGTGTGAGGAAAATAGGATTAGTCGCCGAAGCAAATGCCGACGGCCTTCGCGGCGATGACGAGCTCGCTGTCTGGCTGGACGAGCCGGAGCTGATTGACGGCGTCTTGGATCGGGACGGAATCGACATGGTAAGATTGGTAACTGACCATCCGGCCGAATTTCCCCTCAGCAGCGAGTTTCACCGCCATCACGCCGAAGCGCATGCCGAGGATGCGGTCGAGAGCGGTGGGAGCACCACCGCGCTGGAGATGACCGAGGGTGCAGGAGCGCGTTTCTTTGCCAGTGAGGGTTTGCAGAGTGCTGGCGACCCGATCGCCGATGCCGCCGAGACGGACTTCACCACCGGCGTTGGCGTCGAGTGTGACGAGATCCCCGGCGGGTAGCTTGGCACCTTCTGCGACGACGACGAGGGTGCTGTGATTTCCTTGGAGTTCGCGCTGCTTGATCCGCTCGACGAGTTTTTCAAAGCAAAATGGCATTTCTGGGACGAGCACGATGTTCGCCCCACCGGCGATGCCTCCCCAGAGGGCGATCCAGCCGGCATGGCGGCCCATGACTTCGAGGACCATGATGCGCTTGTGACTTTCCGCCGTGGTGTGGAGGCGGTCCAAGGCATCCACCACGGTGGAAACGGCGCTGTCGAAGCCGAAAGTGATGGCGGTGGCGCTGAGATCATTATCGATGGTCTTCGGCACACCGATGATGGGCCAGCCAGCGCGGAAGAGCTGAAGCCCGGTGGTGAGTGAGCCGTCGCCACCGACGATGATGAGCGCGCCGATTTCGAGCTGGTCCATGGTCGCCTTGGCCTGGGCGACGATGTCGGCAGGCACTTCGGCGATGCTGCCTTTACCGACTTTCGCCGCGAAATGGCCTTTGTTTGTGGTGCCCAGAATCGTGCCGCCGAGCTTGAGGATACCGATGGTGTCCCTGGGCGTGAGGCGGGTGAAACTGGCAGGTGGCAGCAGCCCCTCGAAGCCGTCGCGAAAGCCGATGACTTCGAAGCCAAGCTGATCCGCTGCGCCGACGATGCCGTGGATGACGGCATTCAATCCAGGGCAATCGCCGCCGCTGTTGAGGACTCCAATTTTCATGGGGATTACTGCGGGCTTGGGAGATTGAGGATTTCCCGCTCCCTGTTCTGCACAAGTGCGCCAGCTTCGAGCCATGGATCGTAAATCGACCAGCCTTGGCTGATGAGTGAACGGGCACGGTTGAAGCGGTCTGGGTTATTTAAAACCACGACGATCAGGCGCCGCGGAGTGGCTCCTTTATTGCCGTCTGGCTTGAGACGAACGAGTGGCTCGCGGTCCATGCAGATGGAGACGCAAGGGCCAGCAGCGGCGGTGGTGCCGGTCTTGACACCGAGGATGCCTGGCTCGCCGATGAGTTCGTTGGTGTTTTTCACGCGGAAGCTGCGCTTGCCGGTGGTAGTGGTGAGGGAGATTTTTCGATCGGTCTGGCGGACGATGAAGTTAAAGGCATTCCGCCGCATGCCATAAGCGGAGAGTCGGGCGACGTCGGTGGCGGTGGAGTAGGCCGAGGTGCCGGGGCGCTCTAGACCGTGCGGGTTCGCAAACTTCGTCTGGGTCATGCCGAGGGCTTTGGCAAGTTGGTTCATCTCGACGACGAAGGCCGCGACGGGATCGCCACTTTTTCCACGTCGGGTGAGGATTTCACGGCCGACGTGGTCTGCGATGGCGAGGGCGGCGAGATTGTCCGAGCCGAGCAGCGCTGAGTAAAGTGCATCGCGCAGGGAGAGCTGGTCGCCAGGCTGGAGGTTCATGGGATTCGGCCCGCCGACGAGAGTGATGGTCTGAGGCACCGTGAGCAGGGTCGCGCCGAGGTCCGTGCCTGTGGCAGTGGCCCAATCGACAGTGACGACAGCGGTGGCGATCTTCGTAAGACTGGCGATTGGGCGCTTTACCGTGGGGTTTTGAGCGATGAGAATTTTCCCCGAATAGGACTCCACGACCATGATGCTCTCGGAGGTTTGAGCGGTCACGAGAGGGGCGGAGAATGCGGCGAGGAGCGCCAGCGTTTTACAAATCAGAAATGGCTTCATACAGGGGCAGGCGCGGAGACTACCCTGATGGAACGGTAACTCAACCCCAAAGGCGACATTGAATTAGAGCCAAGCAGTCTATTCTCGCCTTTCTCTTCCATTCAAAATTAATCGCCTCCGCTAGAAGATCCGGATTCAGCCGGGAAACCAAGACCAGCTCATGCGGCATGAGATGGATCGCCTGCTTGCCCGACGAGGCGGTCTTCGGTCTAGCCGCTTATTTTCCCATGGCTTTGGAGATCATCGCGAAATGTCGATCCCGCTCCAACAGCTCCACCCCGTGGCGCCGGGCGCAGGCTGAGACCAACACGTCGCCGAAGGGCACATTCACTCCAGATCGCAAGCAAATCCTTGCGGTCGCGGCCGCCTCGGCCCAACAAGCGTCATCAAATTCAAGCCAGTGGCTAAGCTCCCGCCAGCCCTTCAGATTTTCCTCATCACGTTTTCCTTTGGCTCCTTGGTGGAGTTCCATCCACACCGGCCATGTCATTGCTGTGCGTCCGGCACGAAGCAAATCAGCAAGCTCCGCCCTCAACGATTCGTCCCCAGTCTTGCGGGAAACTTCCACCCACACCGAGGTGTCGATGAGGATCGCGGGCTTCATGATCCAAGGCCTCCGGCTTCCCTCAAGGCGATCTCCTCAAGGTCTCCTGCCTCGATCTCGTCATTGCTCGCGAAATCCAGCGTGCCGAAGCTCGCAATCAAATCGTTTACCCGCTGCTGGCGGTTATAACTTTCCAAAGCCTTCACCACCGCCTCGCGCTTCGTCTTCGCACCGGTGAAGCGCATGGCATCCGCCAAAGCCGCCTCAGGAATATCAATCGTCGTTTTCATGGAATCCAAATACATGGAAAATTGGAATCCAGCAAGGTGTAAATCGAGTGGGCGTAGACCTTTGCCGATCTCTTGTAGCGCGCGGTCTGCGACCGTCGTACTTCACCCTCTCCCGCCGGAGGCTTTTCTAAATCCTAAAGTTCACCGCAAAGGCGCTAAGGTCGCCAAGGAAAAACCACGATAGCCAACTTTGCAATTCTCTGCGGCCTTGGCGTCTCTGCGGCAAATTCATCGATCTCTTTGGCAGCGTCACGTCTATGCCCGTGTCGCACTGCTCACTGCTTCATCGCTTTCTTCTGCTCCTGCACTTCCTTTTTGAAAGCAGCGATCGCCTTGGAGTCACCGTCTAGTTCCGTGCGGGTCGATGAAGCCAACAGCTTCGTCCCGTCCGAATTAAATACGAGAAACTCCACCCATGCACCGGTCGTGAATTTCTTCGCGGCACGGGCTTTCAACGCAGATGGGAATCCACTGATGTCCGCCTTGTTCAGAGCCTCTGCCCGCGCGAACACTTTCACCACGCCCCCGCCCACGGCCTTCTCGCCGCTGTCCATCGCAGCTACGCAATGCGGACAATCGTCGTCAGCACCCTTTACGGCGATCACCAGCAACTGCTTCTTCTCCACCGCCTCCGCCTTGGCTTCCGCCAGCTCGGAAATCGGCTGAAACCCGCGCGGTGCATCGTCCTTCGCAGACAATCCACAGATCCCGAGCAAGGAAACAACCAGACAGCAAATTGAATTTTTCATGATCCATGAGCTGATCCCGGATCCTCCCCCACGTCAAGCTCCCGGGCGCCCGACTTCTTCTGCTTCAATCGTCACCACACCGCTTCATAGACACGCTCGCCGCTCTCCGAATACTTATCCAACACATGCTGGAAGAGCAGCCCGCACTTCTGTTTGAATAACTATTCCCGCTTCCCTGGGTGTGACAAAACAATACGATCCCACCCCTGATTACTGACATCGCCGTTCTACTCGTTACAGCAAATCACAAACTCCCAGCCCAGCTCAAGCTCCATGAAGCTGAATCGCCGGCTGCTCGACGAGGTGGTCATCGGTGTAGGCTGGCATAAACTGGCGATTCTATCTGGAGCTAGTCTAGCCCATTCCGCTTCACTTCATCGAGCGTCTTTCCGTCGGAATATTTCCATTCAAGCCAACCGTTCGCATTGCGAGCAAGGACTATGGCGGCGGCCTGGCTTGGGGAATTGAAAACATGGTCTTTCACAAATCGAAGCGTGTCCTCGTCGATCAACTCAATCACTCCGTCCTTGATCAGCCCATCTCTTGTCGCCTCGACGTAGGCATGCGAAGATTTGGTGAAAACCCGGTTGGCAACCGAACCTGCAAAAACTATCAGTCCGTCTTCAGTGTATTCACCGGCGGCTTGGGCCTTCTTCCCTTTGCAAACGAGGCGGTCTTTGGTCTTGGGCTGCTGGATGAGATCGAAAAGTGGATAGCCCAGTGTGGAGGTGAGTGTCCGAATGGATTCAAAATGGTCCATCAGATCCGCCACCACCGATTCTGAAACGTGGGATTTGGGCGGGATATTGCCATTCTCCAGCTTGTAACGACCGGCAACCTCCGCTTGTTGGTGAGAATACCACTCGAGGTATTTCACGTGAGCCTTGGTGAACTCTGCGGTTTTTGAAATGCAGACCAACGCCACTCCCCACCAATCCTTCGATTTATTGTGCTGCTTAAGACGACTGGCGCAATCCTCCGCCTCGCCAATATAAAGTAGCGGCAGATTACCTCCGCTAGTATCACCAAAGAGCAGATAGAGCCCCACGTTTTTCAGTTCCGAGCGGGTGCAGGCAAAGTCCAATTGAGCCCGTGGCACCAATACCGCCTGAATCGTACGGCTCGTGAACTCCGCAATCTTCACGCCACGTGGATTACCGTCGGGAAGAAAGATTTGAATCGTTTTGCCACGTGCTTGGGTCATGAGTCGGAGCTGGATAGGAGTTGCGGCAACAGAAGGTCGCGGGTGAAGGTCTTAGGCATGAGTTCGCTGAATCCTAACTCCTCAGTGGCTACCGGGAAGGAGAAAGAGCGTGAATCTCAGCGAGGCGGGATGGCAGCGAGGCCACCGCTTGGCCCACCACGCTCGCCGCTGCACTGAGGCGTTGAGGATTTTTCTGTCATTTTCCTAGGGGAAGCCATACGGCTGTCCCACCTCGTCATGGGGCTGATTTCCTTCGTTCTACATGCCTGCTAAAAATTTCCACGTCCGCCAAGCTGCTGTCTCCGCTCTCCGCGCCTGGGCGAAGGGGCATGACTATGCTGAAACATTGATCGACCGCCATTCGCAGCGGCGGAAACTTTCCTCGTCGGATCGGGGGCTGTTGCAGGCGATTTTGTTCGGCGTGCTGCGGCATCGGCGGCTGTTGGACCACTGGATCGGGAAATTGCGCGATGGCAAGGTGGACGCGGAAACACGCGACATCTTGCGGGTGGGGCTGTGCCAATTACTGATCCTCAATTTACCCGATCACGCAGCGGTGAATGAAACGGTGGAGGCGGGAAAAGCCAGCGTCCGCAGCTTGATCAACGCGGTGCTCCGCCGGGCAACGGTGGCGCGGAAGCCGCTGCTGGAAGGGGTGTCGGATTTACCACAGCCGGTGGCGCATTCGCACCCGGACTGGTTGTATAATCGTTGGCGCGCGGCCTTCGGCACCCGGAATGCCATTTCTCTGATGGAGTGGGACAATCTCCCGGCGCAGACCTATTTCCGCACCAATCCACTGGTCGCAGCACCCGAATCCCTGCCGGGTAGCCCGGTGGAGGGCGCGGCAGGATTTTTTAAATTGGAAGGCTCGCTGCCCACCGCCTTGCTGGCCTCCGGGGCGATTTACATTCAGGACCCGGCGACGCGGCATTCTGTCGAGCTACTGGCGCCGCAGCCAGGTGAGCGGATCTTGGACGCCTGCGCGGCGCCGGGAGGAAAGGCCTTTCTCATCGCCGCTGCCATGGGTTCTGCCGAGGGGCTGGTCTGCACGGACTCGAACGAGAAACGCCTGCCACGGCTTGAGGAAAATCTCGCCCGCCTTCACGCGGGAAAGGCAAGCGTCGCAGTGCACGATTGGTCACAGCCCGCACCGGCGGAATGGCATGCGAGCTTCGACGGGATTTTGCTGGATGTGCCGTGCTCGAACACCGGAGTGATCCGCCGCCGGGTGGATGTCCGGTGGCGCTTGCAGGCTCCGGACATTGATAAAATCGCGATCACGCAGCGGAAAATTTTAGAAAACGCCTTCACCTGCCTCAAGCCGGGTGGGCGGATCGTTTACTCGACCTGCTCGATCGAGCACACCGAGAATCTAGCCCTAGTCGAGGCATTTCTCGCGGATCACCCGGAGCTGGAACTCCGTGCCACGCGGGATGCCCTGCCATTTCGCGATCAGATAGACGGAGCTTTCGCGGCGCGGATCGAGTGGAAAGCTCAGCCCTGATGTCATGTCCTGCCTTCGGAAACTCGTCATCCTCGTGCTCTGCTTCGTCGTCATCGTCGGGGCCGGGGTGCTATTTTATCTAAGCTACACCACCGAGTTCTCACGGGTTAAAAATGATCCGGGCATCCTAGTGAAACCGCGACTCATTCCCCGGGCCGTCCCGGTGCGTTAGGCAAGCCGCGCGAAACAACTGCGTAGGCTCGTCTTCCACTTTTCCAAAAACGTCAGACTCCGCACGTGCTGCCATGCCAGCTCTGTATCGATTTCCGCGGCTTTCTCGAATTCCGGGAAATCCGCACACTCCGCCGCGATCTTCCCCTCCACGTTGGAAATCAGCGCCGCCACCGCCTCTCGGCAGGAGTGGGTCTCATGCTCTAGCAGTGCCTTTGCGAGTGCCGATTTTGCGTCCTCACGCTTGCGGATCAGCGCCTCCGCCCTCTGAGTGGCTGAGCCGACCTCGGAGAAAAGATCCATCAAGCCCGTATCGATGCTGCCACGGATTTCTCCAGACGCGCCACGCAGCTCAAGCCACAGTCTGAGCCGCTGGCCGGGGCTTGAGAGCAAGGCATAAGCCTCCCGCAGCGCGGCGAAGTCCCCTTCCGCGCCGCCGGCGTCTGGATGGAGACGTTTCCCCGCCTCGCGGAATTTCTCGCGAAGTTCCTCCTCGGACAGCCCCAAGCCCACCGCCACGCCCATGATTTCAAACGCATTGCTCACGGCTGGAGGAAATGCCCAGAATTTCCCCGCGCGGTAAAGTGGATTGAAACCCCGCAGTCCATCTCATAGCTTCCAGCCAGATGTTAGCTCCGAGAAAAGTCGCCCTCTTCGGTGGCACCTTCGACCCCGTTCACCTAGGCCACCTGCACCTCGCCGCGCTGGCTAAGGAGACGCTCGGGCTGGATGAAGTGCGTTTCCTGCCCTGCCAGATTTCCCCGCACAAACTCGGCAGCTCGCCGGCCAGCGCCACGGATCGTCTGGAAATGCTGCGTCTGGCCACGGCTGAACTGCCGTGGGCGGTGGTCGATGACTTCGAGCTTCACCGCCAGGGCCCATCGTATTCGTATCAAACCGCCGAGGCCATGGCCGCGCGCTTTCCAGATGCGCGGCTCTTCTGGATCATGGGCAGCGATCAATGGGACGCGCTCGCGGATTGGAAAGCCCCAGAAATATTAGCTGCGCTGTGTGAATTCATCGTCCTCACCCGGGGACAAGCGCCTCAGGCACGCAGGGGCTACCGTCTGCATGCGATTTCTGAAGAGCACCCCGCCTCCGCGACGGACATTCGCAAGGCCATTTCGGAGGGTCGCCTGCCGCCAGCGTGGCTTCACCCGCAAGTGGCGAGATGGATCGCGGAGCATCGACTTTATCGGTAATTTTTCGAAACGCCAAAGCGCCACAACCAGATGCCCGCGAGTAAAATCGCCGCCAGCCCCACGTGGAGCACTTGGACCCATGAATAAATGTGGACCTGCGCCATCACCAGACCGAGCAGCATCTGGGTGAGCACGATGCCAAGCACCACTCGCTCCACGCGCCCCGGCCCGCCCACGCGGTGGCGCTTGGTCAAGAACCAAGCCCAGCTGACGGCCGCGAGCACCGCCCATGAGAAGCTACGGTGAATGAGATACATCCACGAGCTTTCCAGCTCCACTCGCCAGCCCGAGCGCGGCATGCCGGTGTGGAGCTTGGCCAACTCGTCCGTCATTTCACGGACTTGAGAGCCCATGATTCCCTCAGCGACGACCGTGAGCAGCAGCATCGACACCGCCCAGCGCAGTTTCACCAAGGGACCGGCGGCCATTTCCACCCGCCAGGGCTGGTCAGTGCCCGCCCATGCCGCGTAGGCCAGCATCCCGATCAGACTCATCGCCAAGGCCAAATGCGCCGTAAGCACCCCTGGCGCCAAGCCACTGAAGACCACCCGCGCGCCCATCCACGCATTGATCAGCACCACGGCAAGGGCCGCGAATGCCATCCAGAACACAAGGGGACGGCGTAGGCGTTGCCAAAATCCAGCGATGAAGGTGGCTAGGCAAAAAAAGCCCACCGGCAGGCTGGCGAGGCGATTTGAGAACTCTGTCCAGACGTGCCGTGGATTGAACTCTTGGCGCAGACTTTCCACCGTGATGGTGGCGGGGTCACGGCCCATGCGCTCGGCTTTTTTCTGGAATTTTTCAATCGGCAGCTTCGAGAAATCCACCTGATTGACATTCGTCGGCGGGATCAAGCAGCCCCAGCAAGTCGGCCAATCTGGACAGCCCATCCCCGCCCCTGTCACCCGCACGATCGCCCCGGCAAACATCAAAAAAAGCACCGATACCAGCGCCGCCGCTGCCAATTTCTGAAACCGCATCATCCCCATGCGCCGACCATGCTCAGGGTGCGTGGGAATTCCAGTGTAAATCCCAAGCCGCAGCTTCGCACGCCAGCCTTAGGGCCGGATCTGGTCCAGTTCTTTGATGAGTTGAGAAATGTTTTCCCTCGCGGCTCCCTCAGTCGCCTTGCGGACGCGGACCGCCCCGACGAAGGCCTCTCCCACAGGGGCGGTGTAGATGGATTTGAGGCTCTTCCGCCAGACCACAGCACCGTTTTTCTTGAGGGTGTAGCTCACTTCCATTTTCACGGTCATGCTGATTCCTATGGCTGGCTGCTGCACAGAGATGATGAAAGCATCGACTTCGTAGCCACCACTGCCCACACGGCTGAACATGCCACTTTTCGTCAATGAGGATTCGAGGGCTGCGGCAAAGTCTTCGTTAGAGACATTGGCCAGCACATCGCTACTTGGATTCCCGCCCAGGACCTTGGCAGAAATCGGCTTGGCCGTGCGGTGAACTGCGGTGGTGCTAGAAATCAGCGTCGCAGGGTCCATGCGCCCGGCGCAACTGACGAATAGGAGGCAGAGAAGACTGCTGCTGGCATAAAGGAAATGACGGATGGAAGTTTTCATGATTGAAGAAGTCGTTGTTGAATACGTACTTAGGAATATCGGCAAAAGGCCGCTGGCGCACTCAAAATCTGCCGGTAAAACCATGCGTGACGCGATCGTCACTTGGGTCATGCATGCCCTAGCAGGCGACGCTGCTCACCGAGTCTAGCTAATCATCAAGACGCCACGCTCAAGAGCTCTTCCGCACGGAATTGGGACGGTGAGCGCCCGGTGACCCGCGCGAAGCTTCGATTGAACTGAGACAGCGATTGATAGCCGATGAGGAAGGCAATCTCGGAAATGCGGGTCTCTGATTTAAGCAGTTCTTTCTTCGCCCACTGGATGCGGCGGCGATTCACGTAGTCGGTCAGTGTCACCCCGGTCCCTTCCCGGAACACCCGGCAGAAATGGGACTCGCTGAGCCCGGCCTTGCGCGCGACGAGCGCCAGCGGGAGTGGTTCTGAGAGATTCTTGTCGATGAACTCGCGTGCTTTGGCAATGGCGGCTGGCTGACTACCATCATGCACGGTCAGCAATTTATCCGCATGATCGCTCAGCTGCTCCGCGAAGGTGGAGAGCAAGGTGATCATGCTCTGGTAGCGCTCAGGTGCGACACTGCGAGTTTCAAGATACGCTTCTCGGAGTTTCCCGGTCACCGCCGTGGTGAGCCCGTGACGTAGTAGAGTCTTGGAAACGAGATTGAAAGTCGCTGGGGTCGGAACTCGATTGAAAACTTGCCCTGTTTTCAGAAATCCGATGAGTCGCTCGCCGCAGCGGATCGGCACCGCCGTCGCCGCCATCCCGGCGAAGCAATGACAGGTCGATGGGCCATCTACAGACGCTTTTTCCATGAGTTTACGGTTTGTCTCAATGCAGGCGGCACAGGCACTGCTGCAGAGATTGAGCGTCTCACAGAAACCACTTCGATTGAGTTTTTCATCATCGAGGCACCACTCGGTGACGTCGGCACCCACGAAACGCAGCGGCAGGCCAGTGGCAGAACGAAAGGCATCCTGATAGGTGGAAAAAAGCTCAGAATGCTTGAGTTTTTCAAATAGGGCGTGGTCGTAAGCGGTCGGATCCTGAATCATGATGGCTAGCAGGCGGTTGCGCACCTTGGTGGTGAACATGGACCGTCTTCGCATCAAGATCAACTCTTCGATTTCTCCCCACCCACCCCCGCAGCCCAAAGGTGACGATCGCCAGCGAAACGACTGAGCTCAACGGCATCAAGATCGCTGCGAGTAGCGGACTCATGTGCCCCAGCAGACTGATGAAGATGGCCGTGAAATTGTAACACAGGGCGAATGCAAAGGCGCAGCGCACCACTCGCCGGCGGCGCTTGGCGAGCACGAGCAGCTTGGGTAAAAAGCTCAAACTCTGCCCCATGAAGTAAAAATCCGCCTTTGCTTCCAGCAGGCTCCGATCCACCACCGGAGTCCCCGTGGTCCACGCCGCATTGAAGGCGAGCGAGTCATTTGCACCGTCACCAAGGTATAATGTATCGTTCCGGTCGAGCTGCTCGACGATAGCTTCTTTCTCACCCGGTTGAAGCGAGGCATGCGTGTCGCTGGCAGCAATGCCGAGTCGATTCGCGGCGTCAGAGACCTTCGCCTCGCGGTCACCCGAGAGGATCACGAGGCGGTAGCGCAGATTTTTCAAGCACCCGAGCGCAGCAATTGCGTCCGCCCTGAGTGATTCTTGAAAGCGGAAATGACAGATCATTTCTCCATTCATGACCAATTCCGCATCGTGTTGGGAGACGCCCGTCAGCAGATCCGGGCTACGCCACCCTGGCTTACCAAGCGACCACTCGGCCCCCTCCTCCATGAACCTCCGGCCCGCTCCAGGAACATCCTCCACCACGACAGCCTGCTCCTCCCGCAGCATCGCTTGCCCCTCACGACCAAGAGCTTCCAGTAAGGACCGAGAAACAGGGTGCAGTGAGCCGCTAGCCAACCGCGCCAAGGCGAGGCGTGCGGCACGGGGTAAGCTTGCGACCACTTCAGGATTCACCAGCACTGGGCGCTCAAGTGTCAAGGTGCCGGTTTTATCGAAAATGACCGTTTTCACCCGGCACAAGCGAGTCCACAACAAGGGCTGGCGGATAAAGACCCCGAGCCGCTCCATCATCGAACCTGCAATCTCATCTGCCATGGGCAAGGACACTCCCAGTGAGCAAGGACACGAGACCACAAACACAGAAATCATCACCTGCAAGGCGAGCGCGGCACCATGAAAGTAACTCCACCACCAAAAACCCATCACACCGACTGCCAGCACCGCTAGGAGATAGAACTTTAACAATCTCTCTAAAGCAAGCACCCGCACCGCGGGCCTTTCACTGGATACCAGTTTGGCTAACATCGATTCCGCCCATGTCTCAGAGGCCGTGAGTATCACCGGGGATTTCCCCAGATAGATCGATCCCGCCGGCACAGTCCGCCCTGCCGAGAAATTGCAACACTCCGCTTCTCCATTAATCCATTCCAAGGAAAAGTCAGCTGTCGCATGGTCAAGCACCGCAGCGACGGGCACAGACTGTCCGGGATTGATTTCAAAACGCAGACCACCCACCAACTCAGAGAGACTCACCTTCTCCAACCGATCCGGTGAGCGCATCATGTCCGGAATGGGACGCTGACGCTGCAGGCTCAGGCGATTTTTATCCATCGCAGCAAGCTGCAGATATCGACCGATCAGCATCAAAAAAACAAAGGTCGAAACAAAATCAAAATACATCAGTCCACGGATGTGCCACAACCAACCGATGATTGATCCTATATAAGCAATAAGCAGTCCAAGCGCGATGGGCAGGTCGATGTGTAGAATCTTCATCCGCACCGCCTTCCAAGCGCGGGTGATAAAATAACTCGCCCCGACCATCATCGACAAGGTCGCCGTAAGCAGGCCCACCAATTCAAACAAGCCTGCAAAAGCAAAGTCATCTGGCATCCCGAGATAACTGGGTAGAGCAAAGCCCATCGCATTCATCATGAACGCACCACAAAGCCCGAGCCTAGCTCCAATCGCACCCGACTCAGAAGCCACCGTCCCACCACGCCGCGGTGCTAACGTGTAACCGAACGACACCAACTCATGCGCAAAGGCCAGCAAATCCATTTCCCCCCGCACCCAGGAAAGGTGCACCCGCCCCGACGCCGGATGCGTTGACGCTTCCAGCGCACCGGGCCTGCGAAGAAACAACTTCTCCACCAACCAAACACAGCCGATGCATGAAATTCCTTCCAAGGAAAACTCTCCTTCGAGCCTCTTCACTGCCGGTGACTTCACCTGAGCCTCATGCACGAATTCCTCTAACCAAGTAAAATCATGAGTCTCGAAAGGAACACTCCGCACTGGCTTAATCGAGATCCCTTCACGCAATGTATAATAACGATCCAAGCCCTCCTCATGGATCAACTCATGGACAAATTCACAACCTTTACAACAGAACGACTCGTTTAGATTCGTACTCGTAAATGTAGTCCCACAATGGATGCAATCTGAGGTCATATCATTCAATCGTGACAACACTCCGGCAGTGTCTGTTCGCGGCTTTGGCGGTGAAAAAACGGCACGGTATCCTGCAAGCGCCACATCATCACAAGCGCTGCCATTAAAGCCAGTCCACGCTGCATCCGCACCATGGTCTGTGGAGTGAAAACCCGTTTAATCCGATGCAATTGCACCTGGGCCAGCCATAACAATGGAACCGTCCCCAACCCAAAAGCGAATGCAAACTCCGCACCACGCCAACCGGAACCACTCAGGATGGCCGCGCCAAAAAGTAGGTAGAGTGGCCCACAAGGTAACATCGGCGTCATGAGCCCGAGGGCGATGCCACTGCGCAGTGGCGTGAGTCGAGATGTTTTAAATCTCCAACGCGCCGCCCATTTAAACAATGCCGCCGGTCTCGGTAAACGTCGTTCCAAACCAAATCCAAACACCAAAAACACCCCCACAAGGATCCACGGTAGAAGCACTGCGGGTGAATGAAAAACCCAGCGCAAAGGCTGCTGACCTAGGGCACCACAGATTCCGCCAATCACCGCGTAAGCCGTCAGACGAGAGCCATGATACGCAGAGGCGGCTATGAGACGTTCGCTCTCACTCGCAGGCATCGCGGACAGCCCACAGGCGATCGGACCACACATCCCGACGCAATGAACGCTCGCCACTACGCCAGCGATCAAGGCACCTAAAGTGGTATGAATGGAGTCCATTGCGAACTTAGCGGGAGTGATGCATCGGCACTGGGATTTGCTCTGGCGCAAATTTTGTTGCAATAACAATCAGTGACGACCACGCCGCGATGAGAACGAGGAATGCACCTACTACAAAAAACCAAGGACGGATTGTCATTTTCGTGAATCAGGGTTGGTGAAAAAGATGAGGATTTGGCCCGAGAAACTCGACTTCATGACGAACGGTCGAGTTCCCGGGTTCTGAATGAATCATGAGAGTGAGGGTGCGCGAGCCTTCATAGAACTCATTCGGCACGATCACTACGAGTGGCCTAGCCAATTCTTGCAAAGCTTCCAATTTGAGATCTTCACCCAAGCCGGTGATTGCATAGCCCGGGGGAGGATTTTGAAGAGATACGGAAAAACGCATGGCTTGGTTCCGTTTGTTAAACAATCGAAGCTGATAGTGATTTCTCACCAAGGTCGGATCGAGGTAAAACGATGGACCGCGCATCCGCGTCACATCTGCATTCATCGGTTTCGCGCGTGAAAAGGCCGTCACTCCTAGAGCTGTGAGTCCCAAAAGTCCTAAAAATGCATAAGCCAGCAGACGAGGTCGGAAGATCCGCCGTTTTTGCCCGGCTAGCCCCCGCGAGGAATCGTAACGAACCAGTCCAATCGGCCGCTTGAGCTTCACCATGATGTCATCACAAGCATCGATACAAGCCGCACAGCCGATGCATTCAAGCTGCAAACCATTGCGGATATCAATTCCCGTCGGACAGACCGTCACGCAGCGATTGCAATCGATACACGCACCCGCACTGGGATCACTTGCTTTACCACGGGGCTCACCACGCTTTGCATCGTAGCCGATAATCATCGTGTCATCGTCTGTGAGGGCAGATTGAAGACGGCCATAAGGACACATCAGAATGCAGAATTGCTCGCGAAAGTGAGCAAAACAAAAATAGAGAGTGCCCGTCAAAAACATCACCACCCCGAATGATGTCGCATGTTCGAGAGGCCCCTGCTGCATGAATGTGTAGAGTCGTGGTATCGATACAAAATAGGAAAGAAAAACATGCGCGATCAAAGCCGAGCAAAGGATATACAATCCATGCTTCGCGATCCGTTTTGATAATTTACCAATTCCCAATGGTGCATTGGCAAGTTTCCGCCGAGCTTGGGCGTCGCCGTCGATCCACCGCTCGATACGTCGGAAAATATGATCTAAAAAAACCGTATAAGGACAGGCCCAGCCACACCAAATCCGTCCTAAAACGGCTGTGATGACGAAAAGCAAAAAGCCTAAGCCACTGATCGCAAAAAACAGAACCCACATGTCCTGCGCGACCATCGTCAACCCAAACAGGTGAAAGCGTCTCATTTCTACATCAAAGAACACCGCAGGGGCACCATTGATGGGAATCCACGGCATGGCACAATAGCCAGCGATCATGAGGGCCGCTACAAAGCGCCTAGCTAGAGTAAATCGCCCACTGACATCAGCGGGGTGTAAAATGTGGTGCGAGCCATCCGAATTGATGGTCGTGACCGAGTCAAGGTTGGGACGCTTGATGATTTCTGGGTGATTTGACACAAGGTAGTTTAATTGTGAGCATCTGGAAAATCTTTAGGATTTTGACTCATGATGAAGGAGACCAATTCCACAATTTTAATAGGAGCCATTTGTTGACCCCAAGGTGCCATGCGAGCACCGTTGTTTCCAGCGCTTTCGGGTGGAGTTCCTAAGTTAATGAGTTTGAAAAGATCCATCGGCTGTGAGCCGTATTTCCACTGACCGTCGACCAGTGATAGTCCGGGTAAAGGAACCGATTGACCGTTTCCGAGATCCATTTTTGCATCCAAATTTTGACCATGGCAGGCCGTGCAGTTGGCCATATACGTCTCGCGTCCGTTGGCGACGACCGTTGCATCTTTTGCCCATTTGTCATTCAAGACACTGTTATCAAGATGAGCCATCATGTCCTGTAGATCTTTCGCCTTTGCCATTTCGATTTGCGCCATTTTTTGCGTGATTACCTCTTCATCGGGACGCATGAATCCGAGTTGGTAGTAAGCCAACCAGCAAAGTGGGAAAAAGAGAATTGCTCCGTAAAAGATGAATAACCACCAATTCGGCAGAGTTTGGTCATACTCTTGGATCCCATCGTATTCATGGGGTCGAATCACAATTTTGCTTTTCCCGTCGGCATAGGATGCGACTTTAATCTCTGGCTCGGATGACATAAAACTTAGTGGTTAAAAGTGGAATCGTTCAAAGGAAGATTCGCCAATTCCTCACGACGACTTTTGGACAGTTTAAGTGCACGGATCGATACATAGGTAAAGACCGAGGCTGTGAAAAAAAAGGCGATCATGGCCATTAGGATGGACCCGTCTTCAAATAGAATGCGTTGGAACATGGTAATTTCAGGTGATTATTTAGCTTCCACCTTAGGGCTAGGACTTGAGAGACGCCGATAGCTATCTGGATCAAGCGGACGACCTTCTTTGCTAGTGGGTTTTTCGACCTCTTGATACGCTCCTAGTTTTTGAATATAAGCGATCATGGCGACCACTTTGCTATCGGCGAGTTGATTGCGTAATTCGTCGTGACTCAGATTGGGTTTTTGCGGGAGATAGGCTCCAGCCTTAACGAGTGACTCAGCGAGCTCCATCCCCTGATCGCGGGCGCTCTGCTCAATCGCATCCCCGGTCATGGCTGGCCAAGGCACACCGAGTTGAGTTTGCACGGCGATTTTCTTGGGCAGTTCCTTGAGGTCCGCCTTCGTATCAAACAACCATGGATAGGGAGGCATGTTCGAGCCGGGCGAGGTTTGCCGCGGATTCATGAAGTGGTTGAAATGCCAGAGATTGTCGCGCTTGCCGATCCGCAACACTTTCGAGTCCTTCGCGATTGCTCCTCCTTCACGCGCAAGGTCGGGCCCTGTACGTTTTGATCCCCATTGATAAGGATGGTCAAATAGAGATTCTCCGAGACGACTGTATCCCTGATTTTCCGTAGGTCCATAGCGCATCACATCAGGAACCAAGGTGCGGATCATTTGTGAGTGGCAATTATAGCAACCTTCTGACACATAGAGATCCCGTCCACAAAGTTCGAGCGGCGTATAGACCACTTGCATCCGATCTTCCACATTGACGGCTTTATTCACCAACAGTGAGGGGATGATTTGCACCGCACCACCGATGGCAGCGGCTAAGAAAATCAGAACGGTGAATGGAAGGTAGTTTTCAATCAAACGATCAAAGAAATCCGACCATTGGGTTCCATTTTTCTTGAACAATTTCACGGCTCGAATGACCAGAATGACTGCCACTGCAAAGGCAGCTTTGTCCGCATGGGCCGGTAAAAAGATCCAGAGGATCATGAAAGCAAGGGCTAAGATGATGTGAGTTACAGGGTCACTTTTGAAGGTTTCCCCGAGACGCATGTTGTCTTTTTGGTCTTGGTTGAGGACCACCACTTCAACCGAAACATCACTTGCTTTGCCTGAGCGCGCGGTCATGAAGATATTCACAGCACACATCAGGAACCCGAGTAGGTATAAGGCACCGCCGAAGGATCGGAAGATGTAGAATATTTTGATTTGTTGCAGCGTTTCAAGGAATTCATACTTCAGCGTAGCGCCTCCAGGGTTGGTTTCACTGAGCATGAGTCCCTGCATGATTCCGGCAGCCCACATCGCCGCGACGTAGAGTAGGATGCCGACTAGACCAATCCAGAAGTGCATGTTTGCCAACGACTTTGACCAAAGTTTGGTATTCCACAGGCGTGGTGCGAGCCAGTAGAACATACCAGCTGCCATAAAGCCATTCCAACCAAGTGCTGCGGAATGCACATGCCCGATGGTCCAGTCGGTGTAATGTGAGAGCGCGTTGACTGCGCGGATCGAAAGCAATGGCCCCTCGAATGTTGCCATTCCGTAAAATGTCACCGCAGCTGCGAAGAACTTGAGAATTGGATCCGTTCTGAGCTTATCCCATGCCCCGCGCAGCGTGAGCAGTCCATTTAACATACCAGCCCATGAAGGTGCCCAGAGCATCAGTGAAAAAAGCATTCCTAAGTACTGAAGCCACTTGGGTAAGGCGGTGTTAAGTAAGTGGTGAGGGCCCGCCCAAATATAGATGAATACCAAAGCCCAAAAATGGATGATGGAGAGTCGATACGAGTAAACCGGACGGTCAGCGGCTTTAGGGATAAAATAATACATGATCCCTAAAATCGGAGTCGTCAGGAAAAAGGCGACGGCGTTGTGTCCATACCACCATTGCACCAGTCCGTCTTGCACGCCGCCGAATATCGGATAGGAGTGGACCCATGAGGTCGGGATCGACAGGTGGTTAACGATGTAGAGCATCGCGATGGTGACGATGGTCGCGATGTAGAACCAGATCGAGACGTAGAGTGCCCGCTCGTTTCGTCTGGCGAGGGTCCAGAAGAAGTTAACTCCAAAAACCACCCAGATCACCACGACCGCGATGTTTAGCGGCCAAATTAACTCAGCATATTCTTTGCCACGGGTGAGGCCGGCGGGGAGTGAGAGCGCCGCGCCAAGGATGATGGCCTGCCAGCCCCAGAAATGAATGCCCGAGAGCCAATCCGATGCCGTTCTAACTTTGCAAAGGCGCTGGGTGGAGTAGTAAATCCCGGCAAAGGCCATGTTTCCCACAAATGCAAAAATAACCGCGTTTGTGTGCAGTGGCCGGATTCTACCGAAGGTGATATAGGAGAGTCCATCTGCTTTAAATAGGCCAAAGGTGAGCGTCTCTAAAAACTTCCCGTTCATTTGCCACCA
The DNA here is from genome assembly GCA_027484055.1 of Verrucomicrobiaceae bacterium. Lineage (GTDB taxonomy): Bacteria > Verrucomicrobiota > Verrucomicrobiia > Verrucomicrobiales > Akkermansiaceae > Luteolibacter. The sequence goes on from JAIXQH010000054.1 coordinate 28,538, forward strand.
GGAAAGCTGAGTCGCGGCAAGCACGCCGACTAACATGCCGATGATGCCCCAGCAGAGTGAAGCTATCATAAATCGGCGAACACTGCGGTCGTCGTAGGTAATCGTGGTAGTGGTAGACATAGGCGAGTGAGGAAATTTTATGGAAGATTTTTTTCTGGAGCGTCGTTTAAAGGCAACAACGAGTCACGCTCTAGGCTCTTGTGCCATCGGAGCCGATACTCTAGGGCAAAGCAGCAGATGAAGATCCCAGCCAGACAGGAGCTGACGAGGATGGTAAGACCGAGGACGTTCACAGGTGAGAGGCTACGCGGACCTCACGAAAACCGCCTCGCATTCCTTGCTCAAAACTGAGCGGATTTTCTGATTTAGGAGGCTGTGGGACGACGATTCAGCCTTCTGATGAGCCCTGGTGAAAACCGCTTTGGGCAGACGTCCAAGCAACTTTCAAGCTGGCTCCCTCAACTTTTCTCCTCTTCCCATGCGCGCTTCAAGGCAGGCCCCAGCGCGCTCGACAGCGCCTCCTGCCACTCATCACTCGTCTGGATGAGCGAAAGTTCGGGTAAGATCCGCACTGGTAGCTCTTCCCCCGCCACCTCAGCGCTCTTAGCCGTGAAATAGCTCCCACCCGTCGGCGTCGGTCCATGGACCCGGTGAGTCGTCCGGCCAAGTCCCAGCATGGCCGTATGGACCCAGCGCGCGCCCAGATGCGGACAAAGGACTTCTCCCTGCGCGTGCACCTTAAATTCCTCGCTCGTCCCACCGAAGTCGATTTCCCAGCCCTCGCTGCGATAGACCCCGCCCACGGCTTGCCACCGCTCCGCCAAGCGCGGTAGCACCCAGAAGCGCACCGACTCATGACCATCCTCCGGCGTGACCTGTAGCCTCAACCGCAGCTCGGACAAGCCGCGCAACTGCCGTAAGGTCGTCACCACCGTCGCCCGGTAGCGTCGCGCCGCCTCTTCAGCACCATGCTCAGCAGCCATTTCCGGAAATACGCTGCCGACGATGGGTTCTTGGAGCTTCAGAGTCAGTAATCTCACCCGAAGAGCGTGATCCTTCCGCGTGGGTCCTCCAAGTCTCGATTGCTTCAGACAACCTTATTTTCAACCTTGCTCCACACGCGAGTTCAAGAGACTCTCACCCCGTAACGCAGCTCATGGCCACCAAGGATAACAAGAAACGGGGAGAAGTCCCGGAGCCTAGCCGCTGGTCGAATGAGATCATCGGCATTCTCTGGATCGCCAGTGGACTGGTATTGTTGTTGTCTTTGATCAAATACAGCCCTGCCGACCTACGAGGCATGTCCAAGTGGTCGAGTATCAGCTCATTTGCCGACCCATCGGGTGCCAAGTCCGTCAATCTCATCGGCCCAGTCGGCGGCATTCTGGGATTTATCCAGTTTCTCCTCTTCGGCGCGGCAGGATACTTGCTCTCCTTGGGCTTCATCTGGTTCGGCATCGTCAAGCTCGCCTTCGACACCAGGATTTGGCCACGCGCCGTGCTCGGATTCTCCGTCTTGATGATCGCTGGTGCAGCCTGGCTAGACACCGTGGACTATTTCTTTAAGGACTGGGCGGAAAACTTTCACCTCAGCGGTCCCGGCGGCCTCATTGGGAAATGCATCTCCGACTATTTCCTCACTCAGATCATCGGTCGCGCTGGCACGCTCATCGTCACCACTACGATTTACCTCATCGCCCTGATCCTCCTCACTGGCCAGCACCCCATTCGTTTCACCAAAACCTGCTACCGCCTCGCTCGGCTGAAGTTTCACGACTGGCAGGCTTCCCGCACCGCCGCCGGTAAAATCCACGCCCGTGAGTCCGAAATGCTCGCCGAGCGCGAACGCCAACGCGAGCAACGCCGCAAAGACCGCGAGTCTGGGAAAGCCGCCGAAGCCAAAGTCCTCGCCGAAACCCCACAAACCCTCCTCCCTCTCCGCGAGACTCCCCCACCCCAGATCATCGACGCCTCACAACGGCGCGCCAACGAACCCCACACCGTCGGCGACAAGCCCTTCGAGCGGAAAAAACCCACCGGCCACCAATTCCTTTCCGTCACCGGTTTCGAAAATTACGAACTCCCCGGCTTCGACCTGCTCGACATCGACGAATCCGTCGAAGCGCCCGAAGCGAACCGCGACGAGCTCCTCTCGATGCAGCGCACCATCATCGACACCCTCCAAGCCTTCGGCATCGAGGTCACCGCTGGCGATATCACCCGCGGCCCCACCATCACCCGTTACGAGATTTACCCCTCCACCGGCCTCCGCGTCTCCCGCATTTCCCAGCTCGAGGCCGACCTCGCCCGCGCCACCTGCGCCGAGCGCATCAACATCCTCGCCCCCATCCCCGGGAAAGACACCGTCGGCATCGAAATTGCCAACAACCAGAAAGTCGCAGTCCCCCTTCACGAACTCCTCCACGACCCCGAGTTCCGCTCCGCCAAAAAGAAAATCCCCCTCGCGCTTGGCAAGGACGTTTATGGGAAAACCGTCATCGGCGACCTCGCCGCCATGCCCCACTGCCTCGTCGCAGGTGCCACTGGCTCCGGGAAATCCGTCTGCATCAACTCCATCATCGCCTCCATGCTCTTCAAGTTTGGCCCCGATGAACTCCGCTTCATCATGGTCGATCCCAAGGTCGTGGAAATGCAGATGTACAATCGCCTCCCCCACCTCGTCGTACCCGTCGTCACCGACCCCAAGAAAACCGTCGCCGCCCTCAAGTGGGTCGTCAACGAAATGGAAAAACGCTACCGCATCTTCGCCAAAGAAGGCGTGCGGAACTTCGACAGCTTCAACTCCCGCCCCCGCCCGGAAAAAACGGATCTCCCACCCGAGGACGAAACCCCGCTCGAGCCAGAAGTCCTCGCCACCGAAGAAGAACTCGAAGCCATCGCCCTCGCTCTCGAGTCCGGCGAACTCGGCCCCGAGGCCGATCTCGATGACGAAGAACTCCTCTTCGAGGAAAAAATCCCCGACCGTTTCCCCTACATCGTCGTCCTCATCGACGAGCTCGCCGACCTCATGCAGACCGCCCCGGCCGATGTGGAAATGTGCATCGCCCGCATCGCCCAGAAGGCCCGTGCCGCCGGCATCCACCTCATCATCGCCACCCAAACTCCCCGTGCCGACGTCGTCACCGGCATCATCAAGGCGAACATCCCCTGCCGCATCGCCTTCCAAGTCTCCTCCGCCCTAGACTCCCGCGTCATCCTCGACACCAAGGGCGCTGACAAACTCGTAGGCAAGGGCGACATGCTCTACCTCCCACCTGGCTCTGCCAAACTCGAACGCGCCCAAGGAGCCTTCGTCACCGACGCCGAGATCGAGCGCATCATCGACCACTGCGCCAAACAGGGAAAACCCAAGTTTGAAACCGACATCCAAGCCTCCATCAACGGCGACGATGACAACGACGAAGAAGACGTCTCCCAAGCCGACGAAGAACTCATCATGCGCTGCATCGAAGTCGTCCGTCAGGAGCAAAAAGCCAGCACCTCCCTGCTCCAGCGCCGCCTCCGCCTCGGCTACACCCGCGCCGCCCGCATGGTCGATATTTTAGAGCAACGCGGAATCGTCGGCCCCGGAGAAGGAGCCAAAGCCCGCGAAGTATTTTTAAAATAACCGGCAGCAGCCGCGCGCGGAGCCCCAAGGAGTGTGGGCGTCTCGCCCACTCTCTTTCTCTTCCCTAGTGGGCGAGACGCCCACTCTCCTTGATCTGGCCAGGACCAAGTGATGAAAGTCATTCTCTCGCCCTCGGTGACTCTCTCCTTCCCTTCAAGCGCAATCTTGATACCCTCCTCCCATGCTAAACGTCTGCGAACAAATCCCCAATCTCACAACGGCTGAAAAGCTGATGGCGATGGAAGCCCTGTGGAGCAGCCTTCACCAGAATTTTGAAGACTCCGCCCCACCGGAATGGCATCGTGAAATCCTGAATCACAGGATGTCGTTGATAGAATCCGGCGAGGCGCTTTACGAAGACTGGAGCCAAGTCAAAAAAGAGTTGAGAGAACGGACTGCGTGAAAATCGAGACTCCCGGCCCGATCAATATTACGAACTTCCTGCCATGACTACCCGAATCACCTTTAATCCCGATCAATGTGGTGGCCGCCCCTGCATCCGAGGAATGCGCATCCGCGTAAAGGATGTGCTGGACCTACTGGCCGCTAAAGTGCCGGAGAATGAAATTCTCGAAGATTTCCCCTACTTGGAGCCAGAAGACATCACCGCTTGTCTGGAATACGCTGCCGCTGAGGCGGATCACGCCGTGCTCATCGCCCGCTAGGTCATGAGATTTCTAGTCGATGCCCAGCTGCCACCTGCCCTGGCACGGTTCCTCACAGCGCATGGCCATCATGCAGAACATGTGGCAGACATCGGCCTGCGCGATGCGGACGACTCGCCGATCTGGCGCTACGCGCTCCAGCATGGTGCCGCCATCATCACCAAGGATGAAGACTTCCCCCACCGCCTCCGCCAGAGCACCGTCGCTCCCGTCGTCGTCTGGCTTCGGATGGGAAATGCCAGCCGAAAGATACTGCTCCAGAGTTTCCAGCCACTGGTTCCACAAATCATCGCACTCATCGAGCAGGGAGACCGCTTGATCGAAGTCCGCTGAGGCAGGAGCAGTGCCGGGCTGGCGCAAGTTTCACTAATTTCCCATCGCCACCCGGCGTAGAAATCTTTAGAGCATGAACCGCGATGAGGCCCCTCACCTTTTCCCGCTCCATTCTCGCGCTATACCTGCTCGGCACGATGGCAGCCTCCGCGCAGATGCCCCTATCCGTCACCCAAGGCCGGGCGGCGCAACGGGCGGGGACGAAGCTGGTGGATGTGTATTATGATGTGAGCGGTGGGACGGCTCCTTACACCGTCAGTCTCCAAGGCTCTGCGGATGGCGGGGCGACATGGACGCTGCCGGTCACGACGGTGAGCGGGGATGTGGGCGCAGTCACGGCGGCAGGGACGAACCGGCTCGTCACATGGAATGTCGGAACCGACTGGTCCGGGCAGTTCTCAGCTAATGTGAAGTTCCGGGTGAATGTGACGGATGCGGCGGTGCCGGATGGCTTCGCTCTCATCCCTGCAGGAGCCTTCACCATGGGGCGAACCAGTGGCGACGCGGACAGCGATGCCCAACCCGTTTCGGTGACGGTGAGTGCGTTTTACATAGGGAAATACGAAGTCACGAAAGCCCTATGGGATGAGGTTAGGATATGGGCTGCCGCCAATGGCTACACCGATCTCAGCGTGGGCGGAGGAAAAGCGAGTAATCACCCAGTGCATAGGATCAGTTGGTTTGACATAGTCAAATGGTGCAATGCGCGCAGCCAGAAAGATGGTCTGACACCGGTTTACACCGTGAGTAGCACGGTAATGAAGACCGGAACTTCGGCACCAGCAGCGAACTGGAGTGCGAGTGGCTATCGCTTACCTACGGAAGCAGAGTGGGAAAAAGCAGCACGCGGCGGGGTGAACGGTAGGCGTTTCCCTTCGGGATCAGACACCATCAGCCACAGCCAGGCGAATTATTACAGTTCAACGAGCTACACTTACGATGTGAGTCCGACTCGGAACTACCATCCGACCTACGCCACAGGATCATTTCCCTGGAGTTCGCCAGTAGGGAGTTTTGCGCCGAATGGGTATGGGCTGTATGACATGGCGGGGAATATGTGGGAGTGGTGCTGGGATTGGTATGAAGCATCGACGTATGCGGATGGTGCTACCAATCCCAGGGGGTCTTCTTCGGGCACGAACAGGGTGTTCCGGGGCGGCAGTTGGTCCGGCCTCGCGATCGCCTGCCGGGCGGCGCTCCGCTATGGCAACACCCCGACGGACACGTACAACTACGTCGGGTTCCGCTTGGCCCGCAGATCAGTCCCCTAAAAATCATTGGAAATAGCGGTCAAATCCACCTGCAAAAATCATCGATAAACTTAAGTTACCCACCACTACTTTGAAAAAAGTTTCAATCAACACCTCGGTATTCGTCGCCCCATTGCTCAGCTTATTTTCGATCGCTCATGCCGATACTGCATTCACCGTCACCACAGCCATCACGGTGGACACACGGGATGCTTCCGTGCAGAAAATAGGGGCAATCACTCAGAGGAGCCCGGAGAATGGCGGCGGAGTCGGGGTTTCATGGGCTTCCATGGCCGGGCAGTTCTATAACATGGAACGCAGTTACGATTTGAAGAACTGGGTGGTCATTTCAGAAAACACTGCCGCTACGCCGCCGCAGAATACCTTGGTGGATGCCGCCGCCCCGCCTTCCGGCAAGGCGTTTTACCGCTTGGTCATTTTGGAAAGCCCGTGAAAAAGAGCCAAAGCCCGCGAAGTATTTTTGAAATAGCCAAGGCTCGCGTCCAAGGCTGACCCGTGCAATGCTTCGTCACCACCCGACCATGTCCCTAGAACCTCTCAAAGACGGTATCCGCTCGAATGTCCGCATCGATTTCTACGGTCACGTCCACAAACGGCTCCGCGGCACCGACGCCGACAAACGCTACGCGATGGAAGTCGCCGTCCTCAAAGTCCTCGAAGAGCGCGGCTGTCCCTACGTCCCCCGCCTGCTCGAAGAACATCCCGCAGAACTCTACTTCGTCTCCACCAACTGCGGCAGACCCGCACCGCAGCTCTCGAAGGAAAAGGCCGACAAAATCTTCGCCAACTTGGAGCGAGACTTCGGCGTTCGCCACCTCGACGCCGAGCCTCGTAACATTACCTACTCCGACAAGCTCGGCACTTTCTGCGTCATCGATTTCGAACTCGCAGAAATCCTCCCCATGCCCCAAGCCTAAGCCCACCCACTCAACCGCACAAAAAACCCACCGTGCCCTCCGCCCCCACTCTCCACTGGGCCGCCCACAGCCACAACGGTTCCAAGAAACCTCGGAACGAAGACTCCCTCATCGTCTTCGCCTCCGATCCAAACGGCGCTGACATCCTGCCCGCCAGCGGCAGCCACCCCCTCTCTGACCACGACCTCGTTTTCGCCCTGTCAGACGGCATGGGTGGCGGAAATGCTGGCGACATTGCCTCGGCGACCCTCCTCCAGCAGATGACTCAGATCATCCCAGAAACCTTCAAAGCCGCTGCCTCAGGCCTTTTTCCAGACTCACTCGCCCACCTCTCCCACGCCCTCAACACCGTCCACCAACAGATCAACGCCGTCGGTTCTGCCAGCCCAGACACCGCAGGCATGGCCGCCACTCTTGCCCTCACGTGGTTCACTCCAGAAAACCTCTACCTCGCCAACGTTGGCGACTCCCGCATCTACCGCTTCCGCCACGGCGAACTCACCCAGCTCAGCCACGACCACACCGCCGCTTGGTGCCAGTGGAAACGCCAGGAAATTAGCGAAATCCAATACCGCTCCCACCCCCGCCGCTCCATTCTCTACCAAATCGTCGGCGCTGGCCGTCCCGCCCTCCATCCCCACCTCGCCGCCCTGCCCTACCAAGTCGGCGATCGCTTCCTGATTTGCTCAGATGGCCTCATCGACGGCCTCTCAGAACGCCAACTCGCGCGCGGCCTCAGCCTGTCCGGCTCCAGCCCCCACGAAATTGTCATAACTCTTTTACAACGTGCTATCGACAACTCCGGATTCGACGATACAAGCCTCATCGTCATCGACGTCGTAGCTCCTCAAAACAGCCACCTCGCCGAAGGATAAAACTCCCGTGGCTTGGCACACATGATGCTAAAATCATGTCTGTCAGTCACTCCTGACAGGCGCGGATGTGTCTCCATTTCTTGCGCCATGTTCAGGAGAATCTGAAATCAAAACTACCGTTTATTACCCCAAATCATCACGATTATCATGGCTAAATACAAATTGGAATATCTCTGGCTCGACGGTTACACCCCCGTGCCAAACCTCCGTGGCAAAACTCAAATCAAAGAGTTCGCCAGCTTCCCAACCCTCGAAGAACTCCCACTCTGGGGCTTCGACGGTAGTTCCACCCAGCAAGCCGAAGGCCGCAGCTCAGATTGCGTGCTCAAGCCCGTCGCCATTTACCCAGACAGCACTCGCAAGAACGGTGCCGTGGTGATGTGCGAAGTCATGATGCCAGACGGCTTGACACCTCACCCAAGCAACGGCCGCGCCACCATCCTCGACGATCCCGGCGCATGGTTCGGCTTCGAACAGGAATATTTCCTCTACCAAGACGGTCGCCCACTCGGCTTCCCCGTGGATGGCTTCCCCAAGGTTGGCCAAGGCCCGTACTACTGCGGCGTCGGCTACAAATACATGGGCGACATCGCCCGCCAGATCGTCGAGGAGCACCTCGACCTCTGTCTCGACGCAGGAATCAACCACGAAGGCATCAACGCCGAGGTCGCTAAAGGCCAATGGGAATTCCAAATCTTCGGTAAAGGCTCCAAAAAATGCGCCGACGAAATGTGGGTCGCTCGTTATTTCCTCAACCGCCTTTGCGAAAAATACGGCATCGACGTGGAATATCACTGCAAGCCACTCGGAGATTCCGACTGGAACGGCTCCGGTATGCACGCCAACTTCTCCACCGAATACCTCCGCGAAGTCGGCGGCAAGGCCTACTTCGAAGCGCTCATGGCTGCCTTCAGCGAGCATTGCGAAGAGCACATCGCCGTTTATGGACCTGACAACCACATGCGCCTCACCGGCCTCCATGAGACTCAGTCCATCGACATGTTCTCCTACGGCGTCGCCGACCGTGGTGCCTCCATTCGCGTGCCACACAGCTTCGTCAAAAACGACGCTTACCGTGGCTACCTCGAAGACCGCCGTCCAAATTCCCAAGGCGATCCCTACCAAATCGCTTCACGGATTCTCAAGACCATCTCATTGGTGCCTAAGCCCTAATTCGGTTCGTCTGAGTTCCTAATTTCAAAGCCATCTTCCCCATCTCGGGAAGATGGCTTTTTTCATGGGCCTGAGGAACGAGAATCACAAGGCTACCTCATGTTGTTTCTTAACCCGAACTCCGAAGTTGCAGGGGTGATTCGTTGGATTTTTGACCACGGATTTTACGGATTTTACGGATGATGAAGAGGTTGTGAAAATGATTCGAAAACCTGTTTGATGCATTCTGAAATCCGTAAAATCCCTTTAATCCGTGGTTAAATTGCTGTTTTCGGGTTAACCGCGAATGGACGTCAATGAACGCGAATGAAGCCAAATTTACCTACCCGAGCATCGGTATGGAGACCATTTGATCAAACCTTCGGTTTTGTTTCTGTTCATTCGCGTCTTTTTGCGTTCATTCGCGGTTGGTGTTTTCAGAATGAAGCGGCCCTGACGAGACTCCAGACCCAGCTTGCCTCCTAGGTCCACTCTCGCTAAGTTAGTGGGCATGTTCACCAAACGTCGCAATTCTCCTGGCTCGCCCCCCGCCACGCTGAGCCCTCATTTGGTGGACGGACAAGTCCGCAAGCCCGCGATTCAGATCATCGAGTATGACGGTGAGCATTTCGAGGAGCGGGAAATCCACGATATGAACGAACTCGCGGCCCACCTCGATAATCCCTTTGTCACGTGGATCAATATCGACGGCTTGGGAGATGTGGAGGCGCTCAAGCTACTTGGAGAAAAATTTCACCTCCACCCACTCGCACTCGAAGACGTGCTCAACACGGGGCAGCGGCCGAAGATCGAGATTGGTCCAGACTACCTCTTCATCGTGGCTCAGATGGTGTATCAGAACCGTGAAGCGACAATCTGCGGCGAGCAAATCAGCCTGTTTATGGGGAAAAATTTCCTCATCACCGTGCAAGAGGAAGGTGAGTATGATGTCTTCGAACCAGTCAGGGGCCGAATCCGCGGTGGACGTGGGACGATCCGAAATCTGAAGGAAGACTACCTCACTTATGCGTTGATGGATTCGATCATCGACCACTTTTACCCCGTGCTGGAAGAAATCGGCTCGAAGATTGAAATCCTAGAGGACGAGCTACTGGAGCGCCCCTCGCGGACCATGGTGCAAACCCTGCACGAGTATAAGCGCAGTCTCACGCAGATGCGGCGCTTCGTCTGGCCGCTGCGCGATGTGGTGAACAGCCTGCTGCACGAGAGCTCCGGCCACATCACACAGTCCACTCAAGTTTACCTCCGGGACTGCTATGACCACACCGTGCAGCTGATGGACTTGGTGGAGACCTACAAGGAAATCACCGCTGGACTCATGGAACTCTATCACTCCAGCGTAGGCCTCCGGACGAATGAAGTGATGCGGGTGCTGACGGTCATCACCTCCATTTTTATCCCGCTAACCTTCATCGTGGGAATCTATGGCATGAACTTCGCGCCCGCCACGCCGGATGGGAAGGCGCTCCCGCTGAATATGCCGGAACTCTACCAGCCCCACGGCTACATCGGCCTGATGGCGATCATGGCAGTCATCGCGGTGGTGCAGTTGATCGTTTTCAGAAAGATGAAATGGCTATGAGCTGGATTTTTAATCCGTAAGCGAGGGCTTCAGGTGGGGACTGATTTCCGAGCAATCCCGCCTACTTTCGGACCTTCACTTAGAGTTCGACGAACTGATCTTGATACACACCCGCCGCGACGGTTTTGCGCTCGGCGGAGGTGTTTTTAAACTCGACGTTGCCGACGATCACCACTCCAGCGGCGAAATGCACGGCTCCTGAAACTTTGAGTGACTGACAGTTTAACAGACTTGGAACGCCGAGTGGTTCAAGTTGATCAACGAGTTTGTAATCGTCTGAGAGTGAAATCGTCGGCGGCACGCCTTGGCGCGAGGCCGCCAAGCGGACTTGGCCATTTTCAAGTACTTCATAGGCGTCCGAGCGCAGGGCGAGTAAATCGCCCGTCGTCTTGACCGGTGCAAATCGGCTGCGTGGGACATCGAGCGCGGTGGCTCCCTCGAAGCACTCGATGGCTGCCCCCATGGCGATTTCCAGCTGCACCACGGCCGTGGATTTTTTATCGCGCGGGTCCACGGTTTTATTATTCCGAATCATCGGTAAGGGCAGCACGCCAGAATCCGCGACGAGTTGCTCTTTGAGTAAATCGAGACGCAGCCAAAGACTGTTGGTGTTGAAATACTGGTGGCGGTCGATGTCTTGGAACTCCGCTAAATTTTCCTCCGGGCACTGGGCCACTTCGCGAAGGAGCAGGCGTCCATCTGACTTTCTCAAGGCAAGGTGCCCACCCTTTCGGTCTGCGGCGGTACGACGAGTGACCTCCATGAGAAATGGCGCACCGGATTGAGCGAAATAGCTTAAAATTGCCGGATCGAGGATAGCTCCGAGATTATCCGAATTGGAGACAAAGGCGTATTTGACTCCGTCCGCCAGCAGACGGTCGAGCCAACCGCTGCCGACGAGGGCCGGGTAAAGATCTCCGTGACCCGGCGGGCACCACTCATGCGCCGGATCAGCCGGCCACTCGGCGGGGGCGAATGTCGTGGCTTCGATTTTCGGGATCTGATTTTGCATCAGCTCGACTTCCGCCGCATCCGCCAAGCCATCTGCGCGGTAGCTTTCTAAATGGGCGAGCGTTTCTGCGCTGGTGCTGAAGCTATTCATCAGAAGCAGGCGAACAGAGGCACCGCTGGATTTCCGTAAATCGAGAATTTGGCGGACCATGAGATCCAGGAAGTTCACACCTGGGCGCACCGACAGCAGGCTCTTCGGACCTTGTAGGCCCATACTGGTTCCGAGCCCCCCGTTGAGTTTGATGACGACCGCTTGTGAAAGTAAGGATGCATCTCCTGCCCCGATTTCATCAAACGAAGCGAGTCCCGCTGCGGGTGAAATCGTCTCTTCTGGGATCATTCCCGTTTCGTTGCGGAGCAGAGCTTCGTAATTGCGGCGGAAGGCTCGGATGGCAGCGTCGCCCATTCCGGCAGCCGTCATTTTCGTTTCAAAGGCAGTGAAGTTTCCCATAAGAATCAATGATGAAGAGCGTGGTGCGCCTGACTGGATTCGAACCAGTGACCGTCCGCTTAGAAGGCGGGTGCTCTATCCAACTGAGCTACAGGCGCTACGGCGGCAGTGAGTATCAAGCTTGTGCGGGGAAGTCAAAATCCACGTCGGATTTCGCTCATTTTGTTTTCCCGACTCGAAAATTAGGGTTTCGGTCCTTCAATTCCCTCCTTAGCCTTCCGAGATGCGCACTGCGGTTTACGCTGGTTCCTTTGACCCTCCAACAAATGGCCACCTCTGGATGATCCAGCGGGGATTGGAAATGTTTGATCACTTGATCGTCGCCATTGGCAACAACCCCTCGAAGCACTACTCCTTCAGCGTCGAAGAACGCCTCGACCTACTCCGAGCCTCCACCGTGCCCTGTGAGCGTTTGGAAATCGCCCATTTCGACAATCGCTACCTCGTGGACTACGCGAAAAAAATGGACGCCAAATACGTCCTCCGCGGCATCCGCTCGCCCAACGACTACGAATACGAACGCGGGATGCGCCACATCAACGCGGACATGGCCCCAGAAATCACCACCGTATTCCTCATGCCGCCACGCGACATCGCGGAACTTTCTTCCAGCATGATCAAAAGCCTAACCGGCCCAAGCGGTTGGGAAGATATCGTCCACCGCTACGTGCCGGAACCGGTTCTCACTGCGCTCGCCGCTCGTGGTGGCGCGATCTGAGCAGCATCCCGAAAAGCGGTCTTGGCAAAATCGGCGAATCGGCCATGATGCAGTCCAGTGACATACTAGAACTCCATTATTACCCATGAAAATCGCATCCAATCTCGCCGGTGGCCTCTTAGGGCTTCTTTTCTTCATCTTCGGGCTGAACTTCTTCTTGAAATTCATTCCAATGCCTCCCGGTCCACCAGAAGGCTCCCCCGCCGCATTATTCTTCGGGGCCTTCGCTCCCACGGGCTATCTCGCGTTCGTGAAAGTGATCGAAATCCTCGGTGCCTTGCTGGTGGCGATCCCGAAAACTCGCAACATCGGCCTACTTTTCCTCGGTCCAGTGATCATCAACATCCTTTGTTTCCACATCTTTTTGGTCAATCCTGCAACTCTTCTCGATCCAATGCTCATTCTCATCTGCGCACTGGCCGGCTTTCTGTTGTGGAGTGGTCGTAAAGCCTTCTGCGGCTTGCTTCAATAACAGGCACCAGTCCATGCTAGTTTTCAAAAAATCCTGCACGAACTAGGGGGATAATTCGAAAACACCTACATTCTTTTTGAGTTCACGCCATCGCCTCACTCGCCGCAGCCCATAGCTATGCCGAGCCGAAATGGATGCGAACCACTCACTGGAATGCCTCACGACCTTACTCGATCTGGATGCCAGTCAGCAGGATCAAGCCTTTTCAAGGCTAGCCCGCCAATCCGAACCAGATTGAAACGAGTCCGACATCTCCCGTCTCATCGAAGTCTATACCCACTTGTAACCTGGGAATTAGACACCGTTCTGTCCTCACTTTGTGGTCAGTCATATCACCTTAACCTGAGCGCCGCTGCGGTATCGATCACAGCTCCGGCGATTTCCCCCCGTGCGCGTGGCGTCCTCGATAACGCGACTCCTTTATTTTACAGAGGCGTTGTAGGTTTGTTTCAGGAAGTCGACGAGGTTCTCGGTGAACTCGATCTGGGCGGCGTCGGTGAAGTGGACGAGGTCATCGAAGGCGTCCGCGGTGGGGCGGAGGTAGAGGCCGGCGTCGGTGACGATGACGTTGCCTGGGTGGCGGGATTTGAGATCCGCAAGGAAGCGATCCATGTCTTGGCGGACGGCGGGGCTGAGGTTTTTTTCAAGGGCGGGGTGGACGTCGCCGTCTACGATGATGAGCTTGCAGCCGAGGGCGGCGAGCTCATCTGACATGCGCATGAAGGAGGCTTTTTCAAAGGTGGCGCCGGGGCTGAGGTGCAGGCCGGAGGCGTTCTGAGAGCCTTGCAATTCCAGATCCGGGACGAGGGTGCTGTCGTGGCGAAACTGATCGATGCCCATGATTTCCCAGCTCAGGACGCGCTGGGAGATGGACTCGCGGTAGCGGAAGAGCGGGATGAGCCTGCCGGCGATGCCGCTGCGGACGGAGCCGGGCGAGAGCTTGTTCCAACCGCCGAGCTCTATGAGGTCGTCCAAGTCCGCGAAGTGCAGGAACTTGGGCGGGACGATGCCGCTGCCGGCTCCGTAGAAAACAATTTCTGAAAGGTAGGAGATGACCCAGTCGCCCTTGCGCAGGGGGATGTCGCGCTCGAGGATGAGCATGTCGAAGCCACGGGTGCCGGGCTGGGTGAGATCGGTGCTCCAGATTTTTTCGCCGAGTTTGGCGTTGAGGATTTTTTCGTCGATACTGCGGTTTGTTTGGCTGTTTCCGAGCAGGACGAGGCGTTGCCTGCCGGTGTCCTCGCTGAAGAGTTTCCGCTTGATGTGGTATTGGGCGAAGTTGTCGATGTGGACCTTGTCGTAAAACAGGGACCAGAAGAGGACGGTGTTGCCGCAGGCAAGGACGAGGAGATTGAGGCCGACGAAGACAAGGATACCGTCGCGGAGACCCCGTATCGCGCGGTTTTGATAGAAGCGGTCGATTAGCCCTCGGAGTGTGAGACCTGCGGCGATGATGGCTGCGGTGATGTAGAAAAGGAAGACGGCTTCATTGATCCTTCCGAGGACGAAGGAGACGGGATCGGTGAATTTCCCGTCGCCGACGCGCGCGAGGACGGGGCCGAATTTTTCCGCGAGGATGGCGGCGAGCTTGTCTCCGAGGGCTAGCCAGAGGATCAGCGGGAGGAGGAGGGCGGCGAGAAGAAGGAGTTTTTTAGGGAGTTTCATCAGAACTGGAAGTAGATGAAAGATGAGCCCTCGAAGACTCCGATTACGAAGATAGCGGTGAGCGTGGCGGCGACGACGGCTGTCTGGAAACCACTCTTCCAGGTGGAAAAGCGGTCCATCTGGCGGTGGGATGCCTGAAGCATAAAGGCGAGTGTGCCGAGCAGCAGGACGGGCCATGCGAAGCCGCTTACGGTGGCGGGGAATTTCCAGAGGACTTTCAGGTAGCTGGCAATGAGATCCCATTGGCTAATATCGCGCGGGACGGTGCCGGCGCGGAAAAGCAGCCAGCCGATGCAGGTGATGTGGAAGAAGATGAAGACGGCAAGCAGACCCCGCATTTTCCCGGTGGATGGCTGGATGTGCCTTTTCCGGTTGTGATCCCAGACGCGATGGAGGACGAGAAGGAGCCCGTGGAAAAGGCCCCATGCGAGGAAGGCGAATCCCGCACCGTGCCACAGGCCGCCGAGGAGCATGGTGAGCATGAGGTTGCGGAAGGTGAGGAGTTTCCCCCCGCGGTTGCCCCCGAGCGGGATGTAGAGGTAGTCGCGGAGCCAGACTGAGAGGCTGATGTGCCAGTTTTTCCAGAAAGCGGCGGGGTTGGAAACGAGGTAGGGTGCTTTGAAATTATGCATCAGCTCAAAGCCCATGAGCTTCGCAAGGCCACGGGCGATATCCGAGTAGCCCGAGAAATCACCGTAGATCTGGAGCGCGAAGGCGTAGAGAAAGAGCCAGGAATTAGCATCCTGCATAGGGGTCTGCCCGCCACTGAAACCCCAGTCCACGAAGGGCGCGAGCCTGTCCGCGATGACGATTTTTTTCAGGTAGCCGAGGAGGCAAAGCCAAATGCCATCAAGGACCTGGTCCTGCTTGATGGCGCGCGGGCTGCGGCACTGGGGAAGAAGATCCTGAGCGCGGACGATGGGGCCGGCGACGAGGTGAGGGAAGAAGGAGACGTAGAGCATGAAGTCCAAGGGGTTCTTCGATGCCTTCAGATGCCCCCGGTACACATCGATGGTGTAGCTCATCGAGAGGAAGGTGTAGAATGAAATGCCGAGGGGGAGAATGACCTGGAGGGTGGGCACGTCCGCCCTCATGCCGAAGGTTTCTAAGACGCGGGCGAAGCTGTCGGCGAAAAAGTTGAAGTATTTGAAAAAACCGATGACTGAGAGGTTCACCGTCATGCTTGCGGCGAGGAGCAGTTTCCGCTTTTTCCCGGAGACGCAGGACTCGATCCAGCGGGCGCAGGCGTAGTCGAAGAAGGTGGTCGCGACCAGAAGGCCGAGGAAGCGCCAGTCCCACCAGCCGTAGAAAACGTAGCTGGCGATGACGAGAATGACGTTCTGCGCCTTGTGCCGCGTTCTGTAATACAGCGTCAGGACGATGGCCAGGAAGACGAGGAAGACGATGGAGTTGAAAACCACTGCGGGAACTAGAGACAGGGGTAGAGGGGATGAGCGAGAAAATTCCAGACCAGGGTGGCGTGGTCCGGGAAATGCGCTCAAGCGTAGCTTCTGCCGAGGCTTTTCGTTTTGCCCTGTCGCGGCTCTTTGGGAGAGGGCTTCGTTCCAGATCGGGGAAAGTGTGGCGCTTCGTTATAGTTTAACTGTCACTTTGTCATGGTGACACCGGTGTGCAACATTGAGCAAAATTTTCTGTCCTAAATTCCTCTACTGGAGCCACGCCATCGCCTGTCTCAACGAAGTCTTTACCCACTATTAACTTGAGAATTGAACTCCTTTGTCTTCCAAGGCAGGAGACGGACCTATGGGCAGGGCAGTCCATGCCTGAAGACGGGCGAATCAATACCATCACTTTGCCTGCGCGGCAGACTCCATCAAGTCACTGGCGGCGAGCACGACATTTGACGGCACTGGATTGGAATCGCTCTCACCCTTCGGGCTGAAGCGATTGATGCCGATGCCGAGGAATTTCCCCTCTCCGTTAAAGACAGGCATGCCGATCGACTGGGTGCCGAGCTTGCCGAAAATCCGTGGCTTGGTGACCATGGAAATGATTTCATTGGTCATGACGACCGGCTCACGGTTGAGCTCTTTCCCGAGGCGGCCAATGATGATGACGTCATCCAAAACTTTCATGGGAGCGCTGTTAGCTGTGTCGATTGGGGTCAGCTTGACGTCAGCAGGTTTCTCTGGACGGATGTAGGCGAGATCGAGATCGGTGTCCTTGAAGCCGACTTTCGCCGCCACTTCAGAGCCGTCTGGCATGAGGATTTTCACCTCCTTGGTGGTGCCTTTCGCAGAGAGTTTCATCGGCCCTTGCTGGGTGTTGATCGTGCGCCCGTCGATGGTGGAGGCGACGTCCAAAGTGGAAAGTGGCACGACGATAAGGCCGTCTTGCCCGATGACGGTGCCGAGGGTTTCGATTTTCCGCTCTTCTTTTTTCGGAGCGTTTTCACCGGCGGTAATTTCGATTTCCACTACTGCGGTGATGAAGAGGACAGAATCCTTGTGAGCTGTGGAGAGAGCGAGTGCGTGTTCCTTGAGCGAACCATCCGCCGCGATGGCGAAGGGGGTGGCGAGGAGCGCGGCGAGTAGGGTCAAGTGGTGTTTCATCATGAATGTGGGGCGGGGTAGAGAGAGATGGAGTTACCAAGTCGGCTCCAGCTCGATGTAGCAGGTGGCGATGCCACGGCGGACGAATAGGACGAAGGGACTCCGCAGGTTTTTTTCGAGATCGGCAAGGATGGGTTTCAGGGAATCGACAGAATCCACGGATTTACCATCGATAGAGAGCAAAATATCCCCGGCGGAAAGCCCACCCAGCGCAGCCCAGCCGGCAGGTGTGACAGCGGTGACGAGCACGCCTTTAAAATCGGCAGGGAGTTTCTCGCTGACCCGGTCGGCTTGACCGAGGTCGCGGGCGTTAAATTCCAGAGTCTCGCATTCGTAGGTGGCGAGCTCTGAAGTGCCTTCCGGGCTGGCGTCGAGCTTGACACGGATGACGAGGTCTTCTTTCCCCCGGCGGACCGTGAGCGCGACTTCTGAGCTGATGCGGTATTGGCGAATGAGTGAGGAAAAAACGTCCGCATCCTCAGGACGGGAGGTGGGGATGACGGTGCCGTCGAGTTTGAGGAGGAGGTCACCGGTTTTTAACCCGGCTTTTTCCGCCGTACTGCTGGGGTGGACTTGGGTGACGCGCACGCCCTTGGCTCCGGGGATGCCGAGCGCTTCGGCGAGATCTGAGGAAATGACTTGGGTGTCGATGCCGATCCACGCCTTTTTCACGAGGCCGGGCTTGTCAGGGTCTGGCTCGGCACCGATTTTCACCACGGTGAGGAAGCTGCGACCGGCTCGCTCGTAGGAGACGAGCACGGGGACTGGCTCGGTCTTATCTTTTGTGAGTTCGGCACTCACGCGGATGAGTTCGCCCAGGTTCGGCGTAGGCTGTCCTTGGACTTCTAAAATCAAATCTCCAGGCGCAATGACGGGCTTGGAAGTGGCGGCAGCACCGCCGGGGCGCAGACTCTGGACGAGCACGGCCTTGTTGTCATCCCGCAGAAGTTCGCGCGCACTCAACTCGGTCAAATCACGGGCGGTGATGCCCCATGAGAGCAGTTCTTTTTCCCGTGGCTCGGCTGGCTCACGCTCGGTGCTGGTGACTTTCCAGATCATCGCCTGTCCTGCACGGCTGCCAGCGAGGATGATTTCCTTGCCGATGGCGGACTCGAGTAAAATGCGATTGAAGACCGGGATGTCTTCCGGGGAGCGGGAGGCAGGGATTTCGGTGGCGTTGCAGCGCGTCACCAGATCGCCCGCTTGCAAGCCCGCCTTGGCGGCGGGCGAGTCGCTGATGACGCCACCGACGAGGATGCCGGCTTTGGCATCGTGGCTTTTCAACAAGGGCTGCGCTAAGAGCCCCACCCAGCTCCGCTCAACGTGGCCCTTGGCGATAAGTTCGTCTGCGATTTTCCGGGCTAAATTGGAAGGAATCGCCCCGCCGAGACTGCCGATGCCCACTTCATTTACCCCCACGATTTCACCCTGTAAATTCACCAAGGGGCCGCCGGAATTCCCCGGAAAAATCACCGCGTCATGGCCGATCCAGCGCACCAGTTCGCCCACCGCCTCGCCGTCCAGCCGCATTGAGCCGCCTGGGGCGATCATCTCGGTGTTGGCCACGATTCCCTGCGTGACGGATTGGGATAGCCCAGCCGGACTGCCCATGGCCAGCACGGGATCCCCCACTTCGAGGGCCGAGCTGTCCCCGAATTTCGCAACCGGCAGCGGGGCTGAGGGATCGCGCAGGTATTTTTTATCAATCTTCAAGACCGCCAAGTCTGCCAGCGGGTCAGTGCCGATGAGGGTCGCGCGGAGCTCTTGGCGGTCCGCCAATCGCACGGTGATCCGCGTCGCCCGGCCCGCTACGTGGTGATTGGTGAGGATGTAGCCGTCCGGAGAAATGATCGTGCCCGAGCCGCTGGCCCGTCCCTTCTGCATCCGCCCACCGCCGCCCTCTTCGGACACCACATGGATCCGCACGAGGGCCGGATAAACTGCGCTTACCGCCGCTGCCACTTGGCTGTCAGCCTTGGCGTGAACCTGACTGGAGCTCATTGAAATTAGAAAAAGCGCGGCGAAGGCAGACTTAGGGGAAAATGGCATGTCAGGAAGAAACCCCGGCGGGGTCTGTCCTACAACAGCGAAACGAGTGACGACTCTTGTTTCAGTTTCTCAACGCCTCACCTATCAGCTTCACCCATCATCCATGTCATTGAAACTTCCACCATAGCCGGGGCGATAGAGCAGGAGGCACGTGTGCTTGGCGATTTCCTGGAAATGTGCGTCGATGGTGTAGAGGCGCACGACATCGTGGATGGCGATGGCGGCGATGAGGACGTCGAGCCATGGGACGGTGAGACCTTTGCCCCGGAGCCGCCAAGCCAGGGCGACGGCGCGGTCCCAGTCGTCCTCGCGGCAGGGGCGGTATGGAATGACTGAAAAGCGCTTTCCGAGATGCGCCCGCTCCTCCAAACGGGCCCCCCCGAGAACCTCCAGACGGACCGGCGAACACCACTGAGCTTCATACGCTTCCAGCAGACCTTCGACGGCGAGCTTGACCCTCATGTCGCCATTCCGGCGGAGGCTCTCAATCCAGGCAGATGAATCAACAAGGACCATGGCAGCTTAGTCTTGGTAAAGCGGAGGGACTGGGTTGGCTGGATCTAAGCCTGCCGCATCTGCGCTTGGAGTTGGATAGTCGAAGACGCCTTCCCGGATCATCCGACCAAATTCGCGAGCTTGTTTGCGCCGCACGAACTCCGTGACTGCCCGCGCCACAGCTGGACTCTTGTTCTTGTCCCCTGTGATCTTCAGCAACTCGGCTAGGACGTCATCTTCAATATCTACCGTGATTCTCATGCCCTACTTATACCCTCATTTTGCATCATTACAAGACATATAAATCATCATTTTGATGTAAATTTCTCAAAAATATGGAATTCATCCCGAGCTTGCCCCGGTTGATTTCCGACACTAAGTCTCGGCCACTCCTCAGAATGGATTCCACCACACACGGCTGGCTGCGACTGGCTGTTACACAACCTGATTTCTCGAAACGCCTGGCAGCACTTGCCACCGGTAAACGCGAAGTCGTGCTCGATCACTCGGCGGAGGCGGCTCACTCGTTCCTTGCGGCGATGGTGGTGATGGCGGCGGCGGATTTGAAAAAAAAGCGGCTGTGGCTGGTTTGCGACCTGCCGCGCCACCGGGAACGCCTTGCTGCCGAACTAGAACTCTGGGGAGTGACGGCGTTGATTTTACCGGAAGGCCCGGTGGAAACAGGAGACGGAGCCATCGCCGATCCCGAGTCGGCGGCGGAGTGGTTCGCCGTTTTAGAAATCCTCGCCCGCGCTGAAGGCTGTGCGGTGATTTGTGGCAGTGATGGGTTTTCCGGGAAAGCCCCCTCCCCGGCTGCGCTACGGGCCAGCCGCACGGAGTTGAAACCGGGAAATGCGTTGGACCCGGCGGCGCTGGCGAAATCCCTGACGGAGCATGGTTACGAGCGAGTGCCAACGGTGACGACGCGCGGGCATTTCGCGGTGCGTGGCGGGATCTTGGACTTGTTTGCCTGGCAAGCGGCCAAGCCCTTGCGGCTGGAATTTTTCGACACCGAACTGGAGTCGATCCGCGAGTTTGACCTCGATTCACAGGCATCGACCGGGAAACTCACAGCAGCGGATTTACTACTCGCCGAGCCGTCCTCCGAGGCCACCGTGGCGGATTACCGGCGGAAGACGGACCTGATCATTTCCTTCGGCGCAGAAATCGCAAAGCCGGATGTGCGAATCATCGACGGCGCGGCGGAATTCAATAGCGAGGAGGATTTCACGCTCGCCTGCTTCGGCAGCCCACTCGGCACCTTCGAGGCGGGTGACTTCGTGCTGGAGGAAACGCGGCGGGAGACGTTTTTCAAACAACTCAACGACTGGAAACGCGAAGGCTGGGACATCGCGATGGTCTTCGGCAACAAGGGCGAGGAAGAGCGCTTCACCGAGCTGGCGGGCAAGGATCTCAAGCGCGATCTCGGGCTCACGCCGATCCGTGGCGAGCTGATGGCAGGCTTCACCGTGCCGGTCTCGAAGCTGGCGGTGCTGTCCTCGTCCGAGCTATTTGGCCGCTACCGCACGCCGGGCGCGCCGAGGCGTTCGTTGCTGGAAAAGGCACGGGCGGCGAGGGCGCGGGCGACCATCGATGAAATGGAAGAGGGCGATCTGGTGGTGCATTACGAATACGGCGTCGGTCGCTTCCGCGGCATCCAACAGGGCGATGAAGGAGATGAATTGGTGCTGGAATACCGCGACGGCGCGCTGCTCGGCGTGCCGCTCGAACAGGCTCACCTCGTCGGGAAATACGTGGGTCTCGGCGGCAAAACCCCTGAGTTCAACAAACTCGGCGGCAGCGCGTGGAAAACAGCACGCAAGGCAGCGGAGAAATCCATCATGGACTACGCCGCGCAACTACTTCGGGTGCAGGCGGAACGCGCGTCCGAAGAAGGATTCGCTCACCCGCCGGATTCGCGATGGATGTGGGAATTTGAACGCTCATTTCACTTCACCGAGACCACCGACCAGCGGCGGGCGATCGAAGAAACCAAGCTGGACCTGGAATCAACCCGCCCGATGGATCGGCTGATTTGTGGCGATGTCGGATTCGGAAAAACCGAGGTCGCCATCCGTGGTGCCTTCAAGGCGGTGACGAGCGGCAAGCAAGTGGTCATCCTCGTGCCGACGACCGTGCTTGCCGAACAGCATTGGCGGACTTTCCGCGAACGCATGTCGGATTATCCGGTGAGGATCGACCTCATGAACCGCTTCCGAACGGCCAAGGAAATCCGCGAAACGCTGGCGGGCCTCGCCGACGGCTCAGTGGACATCGTCATCGGCACGCACCGCTTGGTCTCTGGCGACGTGAAATTCAAAGACCTCGGCCTAGTGGTGGTGGATGAGGAGCAGCGCTTCGGCGTGGCGCATAAGGAAAAATTTAAGCAGCTCTTCCGCCAAGTGGATGTGCTCACGCTTTCCGCCACACCGATCCCACGGACGCTTTACATGGCGCTCATGGGAGCACGCGACATGTCCACCATCGACACGCCACCGCCGAACCGCGTGCCTGTTTCCACGACTGTCTGCGCATACGACGAGCGCATCATCCGCGATGCCATCCGCCGCGAAATGAAGCGCGGTGGGCAAGTGTTTTTCCTGCACAACCGGGTAAAAACCATCGACATGATGGCCTCGAAAATCCGCGAACTCGTGCCGGAAGCGCGGGTGCTCATTGGCCACGGGCAAATGGATAAGGACGATCTGGAGGTGGTGATGCATTCCTTCGTGAAGGGTGAGGCGGACGTGCTTTTGGCCACGACGATCATCGAGACCGGCATCGACATCCCGAATGCGAACACCATCCTCATCGACCGCGCGGATCGATTTGGCCTAGCGGATCTCTACCAACTCCGCGGCCGGGTCGGTCGCGCTGGGGAAAAAGCCTACGCCATTTTACTCCTCCCGCGCGACATGATGACCGTGGGAGACGCCCGGAAACGGATCAACGCGATCAAGGAATACACCGCGCTCGGCTCGGGATTTAAGATCGCGATGAAGGACTTGGAAATCCGTGGCGCGGGAAATTTGCTCGGCACCAAGCAGTCTGGCCACATTTCGCAAATCGGATTCGAGCTCTACTGCCAGCTCCTCCGCCAATCGGTGGATCGGCTCAAGGGGCGCAAGGACGCACCGCGTGGTGAGACGAGCTTCAAGGCGGATTTCATTTCCTTCAGCGAGACCGCCTTCGCCCGTGAAGATCCGCAGTTCATGCTGCCCGCATTCTTGCCGATCGCCTGGCTAGAAGAGACAAAAGTGCGGATCACTGCTTATCGCGAGCTCTCAGAAGCCGGCACAGAAAAAGCAATCGCCGCGCTCGAAACGTCGTGGCGCGACCGCTTCGGCAGAATTCCCGAGGCCGCCCAGAGACTTTTAGAAATCACACGAATCAAGGCGCTCGCAGCTGCAGAGGGCATTTCCTCGGTCGAAATCCAAGCCCAGCGTCTCATGCTCCACCGGAATGGCGACTACATCTTGCTGGAAGGTCGTCGCTTTCCCCGCTTGCAATCCGCGAGTCCGCAAGGGAAGCTCGCCGAAGCAGCCACTATGTTGCTCAATTTCTGACTCTCCATGACTCTTATAAATTCGCGATTTGGTTTGGCACTGGTGGCTACGATTTCCTCCGCCGCATTGTCAGGTTCCGTAGCCTCCGCTCAAGCGCTAGGACCTGTCCGCCCCTCCGGCCCCGTGGAAGTCAATGGCATCGCCGCCAAGGTTAATGGCCACGTCATTACCAAGAACCAGATTTCATTCATGCTGGCCCCCGTTTACGCCCAGCTCTCCGCCCAATTTCCCCGCCGCGGCCCTCAGTTCGACGCGAAGTTCAAGGAATCCAAGTCCAACATCATTCAAGAACTGGTGGACCGTCAGATCATCCTCGACGAGTTCAAGCAGCTCGGCGCCTTCATCAAGCCTTACATCATTGACGATGAGGTGAAGCGCCAGATCCGCGAACTCTACAACGGCGACGAAGTCAAATTCCGTGAAGAACTCAAGCGCAGCCGCCTGACCATGGACGGCTATCGCGAAATGACCAAAGAAAAAATGGTCGTCCAGTCCATGCGTGCCCAGCAGTTTTCGGACGCGCCTCCGCCACTGCCTAACGAGATCAGTAAGGAGTACGATGAAATCAAAAAGACCCTTCGCGACGTCTCCAAAGATGTCATCACCTTCCAGAAAATCTTCATCCCTGCCACCGACGCTGAAAACCCTGCATCCACCCCAGACAGCCAGCTAAGTCTCGCAGAAAGTCTAGCTGCAAAACTCAGCAATGGTGCCGACTTCACCGAGCTCGCCAAGGCCAACTCGAAAGACGCCTATGCCGAAAACGGTGGTCTCCAAGAAAATGTTCCACGTCCTGACCTCTCTCCAGAATTTGCCTCTATCCTCTTCGAAGCCGAGCCTGGAAAAATCGTCGGCCCCCTGATGGATCCCCAAGGCTTCACCCTCGTTAAGCCGGTCAAAATCGAATATGGCCCTGCACCAGCTCTCGACGACTCAGTCCGCAGTATGCTCGAAGAGCGCGTCCGCCGCAAAAAGACTTCCCAGCAATACGAGCACTGGATTCAAACGAAGAGGAAACGCGCGATGATTGACCTCCGCGAGTGACACAACCGACCTTTTGGGATTGTTCAGCCGACTCCCAGCCCATCCCCAGACTCTCCAGCCTTCATGTCGAGCGTTCTGCGGACCACTAACAACCTAGCGATGACAAGAGATCTAACTGCATACCCGGCATGGCAAGAAGACGATTTAGGAATTCCACTTCCCGACTCTTCGCACGCCTGCTCAGTCTGCTTGCCAACATGGCAATCCGTGCTCGACTACGAAGAAGGTCGTGAAAAAGTTCTGAAAAAGCTCCGCACCGGTTACCCTCGGTTTTTTAAACACCCCGTCGTCGAGCGCCTATTCAGCGCGGCCAGGGCCGAAGTCGCTAGCGAGCAGGAAGATGTCATCGTCCTCCCCACCCGCGCCTCCGTCCAGCGCGCTCACCGCTGGGTCGAGCTTCGCTCAGAATCCGCCGTGCGGATCGCCAGTTTCCACGGACTCCAAGCACTCGTCGTCCCGCTCAAGGCCAAGGCCGATGCAGATGCCTACTGGCGCTTCTCCGGCGAAGTCGTAAGCAGCAGGCAGGCGCAAGACTTTCTCGACGGGAAACTCCGCGAAGGTTCGAAGTCACATTTGCTCTCCAGAGCACTCTCCAAGTTCACCGGTGCCGCTGCAGAGGACACCTTCATCTTCACCAGTGGCATGGCCGCCGTCACTGCCGTGCTCCGTGCTTTACCTGGTCTCAGAGAAGGCAAAAAAACACTCCAACTCGAGTTCCCCTATGTGGATTGCTTGAAAGTCCAAGAACTCTTCGGGAACGGCGTGGTCTATCTGAATGAAGCCAACGGTGAATCCTTCGACGAGGCACTCATGCGAATCCGCCAAGGCGAATTTGCAGGCGTCTTCACCGAGGTCCCCAGCAATCCTCTACTCGGCACCGTGGACCTCCACCGCGTGGCCAAGGCCTGTCAAGATGGCTCCACGCCTTTCATCGTCGATGACTCCGCCAGCGGTCCGCTCAACGTAGAAAGCATCCGCTATGCCGACGTCGTCACCGGCAGCCTCACGAAATGGATTTCTGGCGGTGGCGACGTCATGGCTGGCGTGGCCTCGATCCGGGCCGACTCGCCCCTTGCCGAGACTTTCCGCGAGTCGCTCAAGACAGATGCCACCGACAGCGCACCCCTCTACATCGCGGATGCCGAAGTCCTGCTCTCCAATATCAAGGGCTACCCGAAGCGCATGAAAACGGTCAACCAGAACGGCAGCGCCCTCGCCGCCTGGCTCGCCGCTCACCCCGCCGTCGCGGAAGTGTGGCACCCCTCGCTCACCCACACTGCCAACTACGAAGCCGTCATGCGGAAAGGCGGAGGCTACGGCGGGCTCCTATCCTTCATCATCAAGGCTCCCAAGAAGACTCCTAAAGTCTATGACGCCCTGCGCGTCTGCAAGGGACCAAGCTTCGGCACCTCCTTCACTCTCGTCTGCCCCTACACCCTCCTCGCCCACTATCATGAGTTAGAGTGGGCAGAAGGCTGCGGCGTCTCGGCGAATCTCCTGCGCGTCTCCTGCGGACTGGAACCGATCGAACAAATCATCGCCGCCTTTGAAGAAGCTCTCTCACACGCCTGAGGCTCGTCTCACAATAGTCCGCCCGTCCCCGTCGCTGGACCATCAAGGTATCTTTCGAGAAATCGCCCCCAGATCATCCGCCCCTGAGGCGTGAGCGCTGCCGTCATTTTCCCCACACAAGGACTGCACATCATCAAAGGCAGCGCCCCCTCGACCAGGCTCCCACCCGAGTCAAATAGCGCAGAAATCCCATAGCCCATCAGCCCCGACCGCGGCGCACGGCAGGAGACACAATGGTGAAATCGCCCCGTCGCATCAGCGTCGAGCATGAACTCCTTCACCCGTGCCTCCCAATCGATCTGCGCCTCAAGAAAAGTCCGCACCGCCTGCTTGGAAGCCTCATCCATCGGCTCCATCACCCGTTCCCGGCACGGCTGGCAAATAGCATATTCCATCACACACTCCTCCCCGACAAACTCCTTGTTCACCAACCAAGGTTCATCGATTTCCACCAAGGGAAGCCGACAGCATACACAAAGCGAAAACGCCTCCCCCGTCTCCTCCGACGCCAGCCATTCATCCATGGAACGCATGCGCGCAGGCTATTCAGGAAATCAGGTGAGGTAAAGCATCTTGAAGCCGCCTACTAGAGGGCAAAGCCCAAGCCTTTTCTGATCCGTGCACATCCGTTAAAATTTGAGGAATGATTTAGAAATAGTCAATTCCTCCATGTCCGCTGGCCTCCCATTGTGGTCAAAGAACTCTTCTGAACTTCAAAGATCAGAGAATTTCAACCACGGATAGCAGGTTGAACGCAGATAAGATTTTTTCACTGCCAAGCCGCCAAGAGTGCCAAGTTTTTGAGAGATGGTAGCGAATAACTTCATTCAAATTCCTAGACGTGCCTAGCCAGTAACCGATAAGTTCGAGGCAATTCTCGAAAAGATCTTTGGGGTTCGGCTTCAATCGTCATCGCCACCAAAATATATATCCCACCCTACTTCGATATTAAGCTCAGATAGTCTTTTCATTTGATAAGGGGATAACATTGGTCCTCCGTTTGCAGACTTAGATACCCAAAACGAAGTAATTTCAAACCGAAAACCTTGCCTCATCATATCATGAATGATGATCTTTTTGTCCTGTATTTGATCAACAATCCAATCAATATGACGTCTCGTATCGAAGGACTCCACCTTCTGACTTGAACTTAAGGACCACCTATTGGTGATCGCGGGTCGCCTACCCCCTGCAATCTTCACCCCCTTAATACTCTGCTCAGTGGGTTCTACATTGAGCAAAGCTGTAACTTCGATAGGTGAAACATCATCGTGCCTAATGTGCAGAGTCGAAAATGTCTCTGAACATGAGCTGTAGTCATCACGGTAAGTAGGAGTATCCACGCTGGTTTGTCTTAGATTATTGCCGGTCGATTTAGAGACACCAGTTTCCCGAAGTCCTAATCCCAGATCCCGACGTGCGTAATTACCGCACCGGGATCCTCGAAAAAATGCACACGAAAGGAGCATACCTTGTTGGTGAGGATTCATGCAGGATTGGGTGGCTGGCACAATCTTTCTTTGGGGGTTCTCCGCAACGTCGGGTCCATTCAACTTCCCAGACAAATTGACTAATATCTCAACCTGAAACCATACCGATGCGGGGCTTGCCGTTTGGACCACACGCATTTCACCGCTGTTTCAAACACTCGCAGCCTAAAATCACTGCCCATGCATGTCGCGGGTTGCGCCGTTGCTTGATCTTGTTACCCTTTGGCCGCTCCCTAGCACTTTTCTCTCCTACATGATCGGCCTCGCTCTTAAAATGCTCTTCGGTGATACCGCGAAATATCTCATGCTCGTCGCGGGTTTGTTTTTTGCCACCTTTCTCATCGTGCAACAGGCCTCGGTCTTTTGCGGCTTAATGCGCTGGACGACCGCCACGCTGAAAAACGTCGCCGCTCCCATCTACGTCGTCGAAGAACGCGTGGACCAAGTCAACGAAACCAACCCCATGCGCGACACCGACGTCGCCCGCATTCGCTCCATCTCCGCTGTGCGTTGGGCGATGCCGCTCTACTCCGGCATCCAGCGCGTCCGCCTAGGCGATGGTTCATTTAAAACGGTCCAGCTCATCGGCATCGACGCCGCTTCACTCGCCGGTGCGCCGGGCCGGATGATCGAGGGAAATCTGGAAGATCTCCGCCTGCCGAATACCGTGGTCATCGACGAACTCGCCACCGAGCGCCTCTCTTCCAACCCCAAGGATCCCAGCACGAAAATCAAGATCGGCGACCAATTTGAAATCAACGACGTCGAGGCCCGCGTCGTCGGGATCTGCCAAGCAATGCGCTCATTCACCGGTGGCCCCTACATCTGGACGACCTACGAGCGCGCACTTTCTTACACCCCTTCCTCACGGAAAATGCTTTCCGCCGTCATCGCCGCACCCATCGCAGGCATGACCCCCGACCAAGCCGCCGCCCAGATCGAGCGGGAAACGGGCCTCCGCGCCTACGTCAACCAAGACTTCGGTGCCAACCCACGCGACATCGCCACCCCGAAAGGCAATAAATACGGCGACTTCAACACCTCGACCGTCTGGTGGTATGTCAAAAATACCGGCATCCCCATTTCCTTCGGCACCACTGTCGTCATCGGCTTCATCGTAGGCATCGCCATCGCCTGCCAGACCTTTTACGCCTTCGTGCTGGATAATTTGAAGCACCTCGGAGCCCTCAAGGCCATGGGCATGTCGAACTTCCGCCTCAGCATCATGCTCATCGTGCAAGCGGTCACCGTCGGCCTCATCGGCTTCGGCCTTGGCCTTCTCGCCACCGCAGGATTTGCCAACGGCGCCATCGCCAACGGCCAGCCGCCCTTCTACATGCCCTGGCAAATCCCCGTCGCGGCCTTCTTTGCCATCCAGCTCATTTGCATGCTGGCTGCTCTGATGGGCATCATCCGCCTTAGCCTCTACGAACCCGCAATGGTCTTCCGTGCCTGATTCCTCCTCATCTTCTGACATCGTTATCGACGCCCGCGCCGTGGAGAAATCCTTTGGCGACGGCTCCGACCGCATCCACGTGCTCAAAAAGGTCAATTTCCAAGCGCGCACCGGGGAAATCACCATGCTGGTCGGCCCCTCGGGTTGTGGAAAAACCACCCTCCTCAGCGCCATCGCCGGGACGATGCGCATCGACGCGGGTGACATCTCCGTCTTCGGCAGTGATCTGGTAAAAATGTCCGGCGGTGCACTCACCCGCTTCCGCGCCAAGAAAATCGGCTTCATCTTCCAGCAGTTCAACCTCATCCCCACCCTCACCGTCGCCGAGAACGTCGGCGTCCCGCTCCTCATCCAGGGTGTCTCCGCCAGCAAAGCCCTCAAACGCTCCCGCGAAATCCTCGAACAAGTCGGTCTCGGCACCCGCTGGAAAGACCGCCCCAACAAGCTCTCCGGCGGCCAGCAGCAGCGAGTCGCGATCGCTCGCGCCCTCGTCCACCAACCACCACTGGTCATTTGTGACGAGCCCACCGCCGCGCTCGACGCCCAGAACGGGGAAATCGTCATGGACCTTTTCCGCCAAGTCGCCCGCTCGCCAGACCGCGCCGTCATCATCGTCACCCACGACAACCGCATTTTCTCCTACGCCGACCGCATCGCCCGCATGGACGATGGCGAAATCGTCGAAGTTAAAGAACAAGCCACCGACTCCGCCCCAGAATTCCAGCACGAACACGCCCTTGAATAAGGCCACACCCCATGAACTTCCTTTCTAAACTCCTCCGCTACGGCAGCATTGCTGCGGCCATTTTCGGCCTCGTCGCCATCATCCTCGTCTCCCGCACCCAAGCCGAGCGGCAAATGCCTCCCGCAGGTGACCCACCAGTCTCGCCACCCGCCAAGCCCTACCCACAAGCCGTCGCCGCCACCGGCATCCTCGAAGCACTCAGCGAGAACGTCGCCATCGGCGTCCCCCTCTCCGGCCTCGTCAGCGAAGTCACCGTCAAGGTCAACGATGTCGTCAAAAAAGACCAAGTCCTCTTCAAACTCGACCACCGCGATCTCCAGGCCGACTTCCTCTCCACTCAAGCCCAGCAGGAAATCCACCGCGCCCAGATCACCGTCAACCAAGCGCAACTCGCCAAACTGCAGTCCCAACTCGCTCGACTCACCGCCGTCACCGACACCCGTGCCGTGAGCCAAGACGACCTTGAAAATCGCCAGCAAGACGTGCTCGTCGCCCAGGCTCAACTCACCGCCGCACGCGCCCAGCTCACCGCTTCCGAGATTTCACTCCAGCGCATCACCCTCCTCATCGAGCGCCTCACCATCCGCGCGCCTCGTGACGGCAGCATCATCCAGGTCAATGTCCGCGCCGGCGAGTTCGCCGCCACCTCGCCCAAGAACCCCGCCATCCTCCTCGGCGATACCGAAAAACTCCAAGTCCGCGCCGACATCGACGAGCAGAACGCCGCTCGCATCCGCCAAGGCCAGCCCGCTTATGGCTATCTAAAAGGCGACCCCAAAATCACCTTTCCCCTCACCTTCATCCGCATCGAGCCCTACGTCATCCCCAAGACCTCCCTCACCGGAGCCAGCACCGAGCGGGTCGATACCCGCGTCCTCCAAGTCATCTACTCCCTCACCCGCCCCACCGATCCTCCGCTTTACGTCGGTCAGCAAGTTGACGTATTCATCGAGGCACCCGACCGGATCAAAACACCATGAAATCTCCTTTTATCCTCCTTTTTCCAGCGGCCCTCATCCTCAGCGCCTGCAAGCTGGGGCCAGATTTCCAGCTCCCCGGACTCACCCACTCCGCCAAGTGGAAAGAAGCCACCGCCACCGCCACCTCCCCCACCCGCCTCCCTGACGCTTGGTGGCGACTCTTTAACGACAGTGACTTAAATCAACTCACCCAGCGCGCCCTCCAGAATAACAACGACCTCGCCGCCGCGAAAGCCCGCTTCGACACCGCCCGCGCCCTCGTCGGCCTTGATCGCGCCCGCCTCTTCCCCACTCTCAACCTCAACGGCTCTGATTCCACCGTTCGCGCCTCCCAAGCCGGTGTCGCCGCCAATCTCCCGCCCGGAGTCTCCATCGACCTCGAACAACGCCGCTATCGCGCCACCTTCGACCTCGCCTATGACCCCGACCTCTGGGGCCGGAACAAACGCCTGCTAGAAGCCTCCTCAGCAACCGCCGCTGCCAGTGAAGCCCTGCTCGACTCCCAACGCCTCGGCACCGCCAGCGAAGTCGCCCGCCAGTATTTCCTCCTCCGTGGTCTCGATGCCCAAGAGTCCGTGCTGAACGACACCGTAAAAAGCCGCAAAGACGAACTCGAAATCCAACAGTCAAAGACCGACGCCGGCCTCATCGACGGGCTCTCCACCAGCCGCGCCCGCACCGAGCTAGAACTCGCCCACAACGACCTCTCCTCCATCCAGCGCCAGCGTGGCTCCGCCGAACACGCACTCGCCGTCCTCTGCGGTGCCGCCCCTTCTGATTTCAGCATTCCTGCCAAAATCACCGCCAGCGCCATGCCCACCATCCGCCCCGGCCTCCCCGCCGAGGTTCTCAACCGCCGCCCAGACGTCCGCGCCGCCGAGCAGACCCTCCGCGCCGCCAGCGCCCGCATCGGCGTGGCAAAGGCCGCGTTTTATCCGAATTTCAACCTCACCTCCGGCCTAGGTTTTGAGTCACTCGACATCAAAGATTTCCTCAACTGGGAAAACCGCGTGCTCTCGCTCGGCGCTGGACTCGCCGCCCCCATCTTCGACGGCGGCAGCAACCGCGCGAACTACCAAGCCGAGCTAAGCCGCTACCAAGAAGCCCTCGCCGCCTACCGCCAAGCCCTCCTCATCGCCCTCCGCGAGGTCGAAGACGCACTCGTCGATCTGAAAGGCCTCACCACCTCCCACGCAGCCCTCAGCCGCGCCCTCACCAGCGCCCGAGACACCAAGGCCATCGCCCAAGAACGCTTCGACAAAGGCCTCACCAGCTACCTCGAAGTCGTCGATTCCGACCGCAGCATCCTCCAAATCCGCCTCACACTCAGCGAGAACGACTCCCAACAACGCATCACCCTCACCGCCCTCGCCAAAGCACTCGGCGGCGGCTGGAGCGGAAAAAGTGTAGCGTCGCGTCTATGACCGTGGCGCTTCACCCTCCTCCGCCGGGGGCTCTGCTTCAGTGAAAAGTTTCACCGCAGAGCCGCAA
Organism: Verrucomicrobiaceae bacterium; assembly: GCA_027484055.1. Classification (GTDB taxonomy): domain Bacteria; phylum Verrucomicrobiota; class Verrucomicrobiia; order Verrucomicrobiales; family Akkermansiaceae; genus Luteolibacter. Next base: position 60,760 of record JAIXQH010000054.1, read on the forward strand.
AAGCCGCAAAAGCCGCAAAAGCCGCAAAAGCCGCAAAGGAGCGCAAAGGGGCGCAAAGCAGAATTGAGGGATTCAAACGAAACGCGGAGGCGGGGAGGTCGCGGAGAGATTCGCGGAGGTGTTTGATCTCCCATCCCCTATCCATCTCTCAAAACTTGTCGTCCTTCCCCCCTTGGCGGTTTGTCCAATAGGCAAGTTTCCTCATTTCTTGGCGATCCATGCACAAAGCGGGCAGAGGCCGCTTCTCCGTATTTCCTCCGCGTCCCTTCGCGACCTTTGCGGCTCTGCGGTGAACTTTTAGCAACGCTGTAAAATTCTGAAACGCCAAGATGCCAAAGTTCAAAACAGCTAGAATCATTCTCCTGATCACCGCGTTTCAGTGTCCACTGATGACGTCATCATCCTACAAAATGAAAATTTTTTCAGAATCCGGGCCCAACCACCCAAGAACCCATCCCACGAATACCGTCAAACCTATACGCACGTAAGCACAAATCAGAAACATGGCGGGTTGAACCCTAGTTTTACCGACCAAAATCCACCTGATTTGAGAGATATATTTATGTAGTCATTTGTAGTATTGTAATCATTTTGACTACACAGCTGATAGCATAACTCAACAAATGAAAATTAATCAAAAATATATCTTGTGAGACGGGTCAGTCTCTGAAATCAAGAGGCCGTGAAAGCAAACCTACTCCTACTCCCCATCGCCTTGGTCAGCCTAACCCTCGGAGCAAGCGCCCAAGAAATAAGCCCCGTTCAATCGGCAGCTCGCCCCTACGATCTGGACATCATTGCCCCTGTGCAAATAGCCGGATCTGACGCCGCTTCGCTGGCCTTCCAAAAAAACGTGCTTCCGAGCATGATGGAATTGGTTGATAGAAACCTGAATGAGTATCAAAGACTCGGCAGCAAAAAAATCGCCGCCCTGGCACTCGATCCATCCTCCCTGAAGCTCACAAATGACACGGTCGCCCGCGTTTACTTCTTGGGTGAAGGCGCCGGTTATCACAACAGCCTCGGCATTTCAACGACTGGCTTCGCCGCATTCGGCGAAGATGCACAATTGATCTTCCCTGATGCCTCCAGTGGCTGGGATCGTTCCGACGATGAGCCGCTACAAGCTGGAGACTTCGTGGACCTAGGAACCTTCAAGGCGGGAACGCTCTTAGACTTCTTCCTCATCGCCGACGGTGCTTACGGTGGAAGCGATGTTTATTCCACGAACACCTCCTTAAATCCGGACGGCATTGTCCACACGGTGAGCCTCGCCCCCAATGGCTCCCCTTACTTGATCATCAGCTTTGAAGATCTCTATGGCGGTGGAGACATGGATTTCAACGACCTCGTCTTCGCGGTGTATCTGGGAAAAGAAAACATCAGCAAGTTCAAAGGACTCGGTGCACCTGAGCCAAGCCTCGCAGCGGGTGGCCTGCTCGCACTTGGCGCGATCTTCGGCCGCAAGCGCCGCCGCTAAACCTTCCCCCCTCTCTTTCATAACATCTAGGCCGGGCTGCATGAAAATGCGGCCCGGCTTTTTCTTGCAGCCTGCTCTAGACTCCGTTTTTTACCTCAATCCGACTGCCAAAGAAGCCCCGACTCGGACAGACTCGCATTCGCACCTTGACCGGATCAGGCCCAGCCCCTACCACAGCACCCGCATGGGATTTGACACACTTGGGCTCTCCGCAGCCGTTCTGGAAGCCATTGAGGAATCCGGTTACACCACACCTACACCGATTCAGGCGCAGGCGATACCACTCATTCTTGAAGGGCGCGACCTCATCGGTGCCTCGCAGACGGGCACCGGGAAAACCGCCGCCTTCGCGCTGCCGAGCCTCTCGAAAGTCGTAAAAATGGGAAAACCCCAAATCCTTGTGCTCGAGCCGACCCGTGAGCTTGCCCACCAAGTGGCCGTGCAATTTGAAAAATACGGCAAGCACACTGGTTTAAAGGTCGCGCTGCTCTACGGAGGCGTCGGTGCCGGCACCCAGACTGACCAGTTGGCCGCCGGGGCTGACATCGTCGTCGCCACACCGGGTCGTCTGGTGGATCACTTTTACCGCGCGACGATGCGCTTCGGCGAAATTAAAGTGCTCATTCTCGACGAAGTGGACCGCATGCTCGATATGGGTTTCCTTCCCCAAGTCCGGAAAATCGTCAATTTATGCCCGTGGGAAGGCCGTCAGACCTTGTTTTTCTCAGCGACGATGCCCCCGGCCATCCAAACCTTCGCCCAGTGGTGCCTTACCGACCCGCAAAGCATCGAGATCGCCCGCACTTCCATCCCGACAAGTGTGACCCATGCCTTTTATCCAGTGGCCATGGATCAGCGGGATGAGCTGCTGCTGGAGCTGCTGAAACAGACGGAATACCACTCGGTCATGATTTTCACCCGCACCCGCAAGGAGGCAGACCAGCTCACCTCCCTCATCAAGGGCACCGGCCAGACCAAGGTCGCCGCGATGCACTCGGACATCAGCCAGGTGGACCGGATGAAGGCACTCGCCGGCTTCAAAGCCGGTGAATATGAAATCCTCGTCGCCACTGACGTCGCCGCACGCGGGATCGATATTTCTGGAGTGTCCCATGTGATCAACTACCGCGTCCCGGAAAACGCAGAAGACTACGTCCACCGCATCGGTCGGACCGGGCGGGCACAGGCGGAGGGCGATGCCTTCACCATCCTCACGGCGGATGAACTCGACTACGCCAAGTCCGTAGAAATCTTCATCGACAAGGCCATTCCACGGCGACGCTTGGAGGATTTTGACTACATCTACACCGCGCTGCTCGACGATTCACCGATCAAACCCGTGCGCCGGAAAAAAATCGGTGGCGGTGGTAAGAAACGTCGCTAAGCCGCAAGGACTTTTCAGCTACGTAGGCACTCCATGGACATCGCCGAAACGAGCCAGACCCTGCGGGAAATGATGCGGAATGCGCCGCGCCCTTGTGTGCTAGTTCCGACGATGGGGTCCTTACACCTCGGGCACGTGGCGCTCATCCAGCGGGCACGTCAGGCCGCTGGCCCCAGCGGGACGGTCATCGTTTCCATTTTCGTCAACCCGATCCAATTCGACCGCCCAGCAGATTTGCTCGCCTACCCCCGCCCTCTCGCTGCAGATCTCGCCCAGTGCGAGGCGGCTGGAGTCGATCTCGTTTTCACCCCCACGGCAGAGTCGATGTATTTTCCTAACCGCTCAGTGACCGTCACCGAGTCGTCGCTGTCCCTGGGGCTATGCGGTGCCACCCGACCCGGTCATTTCGACGGGGTATGCACAGTGGTTTTGAAGCTATTTTTACTCACCGGCTGTGAGGCGGCGGTGTTTGGCGAAAAGGATTTCCAGCAACTCGCGATCATCCACCGCATGGTGCGCGACTTGGATGTGCCCGTGGAAATCATCGCCAGCCCCACCGTGCGCGAGCCGGATGGCTTGGCGCTGTCTTCGCGAAACGTGCGACTCAGCCCGGAACAGCGCGCGGATGCTCCACGCCTACAGGCCGCATTGTTAGCCGGAGCCAAGCAAGCGACGGCTGGGCAAGTGCTCCAAGTCGCAAGGCAACTCATTGAAGCCAGCCCCCTCACCCGCATCGACTACCTCACCCTCGTGGATGCCGTGACTTTGCAAGAGACGGAGAATCTCGACCGCCCGGCCATCTTGGCGACCGCCGTATTTTATGGCGAAGTGCGGCTAATCGATCATGTAAAATTGGGTAAACGCTAACGACACTTTGTGAGTGAGACATGTCTCGCTCCTTGGCGATGACATGGGCAAGGACCGCGTAAAGTTCATTTGCCAAATCGGCTTCCCGACCGTTAAGCTGGCATACGACAATGCATACTCTCACGCCAGCCCCCTGACCGCTCATGCTTTTGAAAAATCCAGCTCACATCTCGTGCATTCAACGGCTTATTCTCGGTTTCCTCATCACTGCGCATGGCCTGTGTGGTGTAGTATCCGCCCAACTCGTCCCTGAAATCGCCGTCGAGCAGCCCGCCGGGATCGACTTGGTGGATGGCACCGCGAGCATCAACTATGGCAACGTCATCCTAGGTGCTAGCAGCCTCAGAACTTTCACGATCAAGAACATCGGCACCGCGAACTTACTCAATCTCGCCGTGAGTAAAACCGGCACCGGCAGCGCCCAATTCACCGTCGTCACCACCGGTATGGCAACCACGCTGGCACCGGGCGCGAGCACCACCTTCACCGTCACCTTTGGCCCCACGGGAACGGCCATCGGCGCACGCACCGCCGCGATTCGCATCGCCAACAACGATGCCAACGAAAACCCATTCGACATCGCGCTCACCGGTGCCGGCGTCGTCCCTGAAATCGCCGTGGAACAGCCCGTCGGCACGAGTCTGGTGGATGGCACGGCGAGCATCGCCTATGGCAACGTCGCGACGGACACGTCCAACAGCAGGACCTTCACGCTCAAAAACCTCGGCAGTGGTGACCTGACAGGTTTGACCGTCGGCAAGGACGGCACGGCAAATGCCCAATTCCTCGTGAACACCAGTGGCATGCTGACCACGCTGCCACCGGGAGTCAGCACCACTTTCACGGTCACTTTCACTCCGGCGGGGGCCAGTGGTGCCCGCACCGCGAGCCTCCGCATCGCCAGCAATGATGCGAATGAAAACCCCTTCGACATCGCCCTGACCGGGACCGCTTACTCCACCGTGGCGGATGGAGACGCGGATGGAATGAGTGATTGGGGCGAGTTCCAATTGGCCGCACTAGGATTTAATTGGCAAGTCAGCCAACCCACCTTGGTCGCGGCCTTAGCAAACGGTGCTCCCGCTGCGGGACTCTACTCTGCTGGGCAAGTGCAAACGCTCCGAGTCGGAGCCTCACTCACCCAGCACGATCTAGCGACTCAGCAGTTCAAGCTCACCGTCGGCTTGGAAAAAGCAACGTTTGGGCAAAACTACAGCCCCGTCCGTCTGACGACACCTGCCACCAGCATCACGGGTGCAGGAAATCTGGAATTCCGCTTCAGTGCCCCAGAGCCGGGTGCCGTCTTCAAGGTGCAAGCCCAGTAACTCAGTCGCCCACCCCCACTCACCTCGATGATGTATCCGCATTTTACCATGTCTCTGAGCCGCCGCATGACACTCGGCCTCGTCGCCTGCCTGCTCAGTGTGCTACCCGTCTCTGGCCAATACCTGTGGAAAACCTTCGCCGGCCAAGCTGGAGGAAGCGGCAGCGTGGATGGAATAGGGAAAGCCGCCCGTTTCGATAGCCCCGCAGGAGTTGCGGTAGCGGGCGACGGCACCGTCTATGTTGCAGATCCGGTCAATCACCTGATTCGTAAAATCACCCCTGCTGGAGTCGTGACGACTTTAGCAGGAAGCCCGGGCAGACTGGGCAGCACCGATGGTCTCGGCAGCCAAGCTCGGTTCGCCACCCCGTCAGGCATCGCCGTAGATGCAGCGGGGACCGTTTATGTGGCCGACACGAATAATCACACCATCCGCAAGATCACCCCGGCTGGGCTGGTGACGACTCTCGCTGGGCAAGCACGCATCTTCGGCAATGTGGATGGCGCTGCGAGCCAAGCACAGTTCAGCTTTCCCAGCGCACTGGCGCTCACGGCGGATGGGACCATCTATGTGGCTGATACTTCGAATAACACCATTCGAGTCATTTCTACATCAGGCATCGTGAGCACCCTAGCAGGAACTCCGGGCACCCTTGGAGACACGGACGGCCTCGGCAGCGATGCCCTCTTCAATAACCCGGTTGGCATCGTCGTGAATCAAGACGGGACCCTCATCTACGTGGCGGACCGTAACAACCACAGCATCCGAAAAATCACCCCGGAGGACGGCGTCACGACTTTCGCGGGTAGCCCGGGTATCTCAGGCAGCACCGATGCCACAGGCAGCGGAGCACGCTTTAAGTTACCGAATGGACTCACACTGGCTGCGGATGGAACGCTCACGGTCACGGATTCGGGAAATCACACCCTCCGCAGAATCACCGCTCTAGGTGTCGTGACGACCCTCGCCGGAAAAACTGGCTCCCCCGGCATCGCCGACGGCAAAGTCATTTCCGATCAGCGATTTAATACACCCAGCGCCGTCACCATGGATGCCAGTGGACTCATCTACGTCGCGGACACTAACAACCACTCAATCCGTAAGCTCACCACCGCTGGAGTCCTCACCACCTTCGCCGGAAGTCCTGAGTCCTTCGGCATCGACGATGGACTCGGGAGCGACGCAAGATTTCACCACCCCAATAGTGTCGCGGTCGATGCCACAGGAAATGTCTATGTCGCCGATAGTTACAACCACACCATCCGCAAGATCTCACCCACCGGTGAAGTGAGCACCCTTGCAGGAAGTCCTGAAGAGTCAGGCAGCGCCGATGGCTCCGGGAGTGCCGCGAGGTTTAATTTCCCCTATGGGGTAGCGGTTGACTCCAGCGGCATGGTTTACGTGGCCGATACGGAGAACCAGACCATCCGTAAAATCACCCCTGCGGGCGAGGTGACGACGCTCGCCGGAACCGCCCTGACCTCTGGAAGCAGCGACGGCACCGCTAGCATCGCCCGATTCAACTTGCCGAGTAGCGTAGCGGTCGATGCGAGCGGTAACGTCTACGTAGCGGATACCTTGAATTCGACCATTCGGAAAATCACCCCCACCGGCACCGTGACCACTCTGGCTGGAAATCCGAGTGAATCTGGGGATGCCGACGGCCCGGGTATCGATGCGAGGTTCAATTTTCCTTCCGGCCTAACGGTGACACCGACTGGCACCGTCTACGTCGCCGACACCGGCAACCACACGATTCGTAAAATCACCAGCACGGGAGCGGTGACGACCGTCGCAGGAAGCGTGAATAATCCTGGCAGCACGGATGGCAGAGGGATTAGCGCCCTTTTCAATGGACCTGGGTCAGTGGCGGTGAATAGCGCCGGGACCGTCTTTGTGGCAGACACCTTCAACCACACTATCCGAAGAATCACCAGCGCAGGCGTGGTGACGACAATCGGCGGCCAGCCTGGCTTCAGTGGTGGGACGGATGGCTCGGGTTCCGGTGCTTTATTTTCCTTGCCTTGGGGGATCGCGCTCAGCTCCAGCAACGTCTTATTTGTCGCTGACTATAACAATCACCGCATCGTCCGAGGGCTAGAAGTCCCTGAGATCGTAGTCGAGCAGCCAGCCCTAACCGGACTAGTCGATGGCAGCGCAACTATCAACTACGGCAGCGTGCTCGTGGGTAGCACTAGCGTCAAAACTTTCACCATCCGCAACACGGGTATTGGTGCATTGGCGGGTCTCGCCGTTACAAAAGATGGCCCGGCCAGTTCCCAATACACGGTGAATAGCACCACCGTCCCAAGCAGTTTGGCGGTCGGTGCCAGCGCCACCTTCACCGTCACCTTTGCGCCCACCGTTCAGACGACAGAAGTTCAGAACGCCTTCATCCGCATCGTCAGTAATGATGATGACGAAAGCCCGTTCGACATCGCCCTCACGGGTCTGGGGATTTTCCCGGAAATCGCCGTGGAAGAACCTGTCGGGACGGACTTGATCGACGGCACCGCGAGCACCGCCTATGGCACGATCGCGATCGGCTCGCGCAGCATTAAGACCTACACCTTGAGAAATCTCGGCAGTGCCAATCTCACCGGAATCGCGGTGACGAAGACTGGCACTGACAACGCCCAGTACACCATCACCACCACCGGTATGGCGACCACCCTGGCACCGGGAGCGAGCACCACCTTAACGGTCACCTTCGCCCCCACCGGGACGCTACCCGGCGTGAGAATCGCCGCGCTCCGCATCGCGAGTAATGATCCGAACGAGAACCCCTTCGACATCGCGCTGACTGGCTCTGCCGACATCCCAGAAATCGCCGTGGAACAGCCCGTCAACACCAACTTGGTGGACGGCACCACGAGCATTGCCTATGGCAGCCTTGCGACTGGGACTGTTAGCTCGCGGACCTTCACGATTAAAAACCTCGGGACTGGCGTTCTCAGCGGCTTGGCCGTCACAAGGGACGGCACCGCCAGTACCCAATACAGCGTGGACACCAGCAGCATGCTGACCCGCTTGTCTCCGGGCACGAGCACCACTTTCACCGTCACCTTCACGCCCACGGGCACCAGCGGCGCCCGCGCGGCGACTCTTCGAATCGCCAGTAATGACGCAAATGAAAACCCCTTCGATATTGCGCTGACCGGATCCGCTTACTCCACCACTGCCGATGTCGACGGCGACGGACTCAACGACTGGGCCGAGTTCCAGCTCGCCGCACTGGGCTTCAATTGGCAAACCAGCTCAACGGCCCTCGTCACCGCACTGCGGACCAATGCCTCAGCTGCCGGTTACTTTACCACGGCTCAGTTGCAGGCCCTCACTCCTGGAGAAACGCTCCTCGTCCGAGATCCGGCGACTCAGCAGTTCACGCTCACGCTGGGCATGAAAAAATCCACGGATTTACAAAACTTCAGCCCCCACCCCATCGCCGCCCCCGCCACTCTCATCAATGAGGCGGGGAACTTCGAGTTTCTCTTCACTTCACCGGAGCCCAACGCATTTTTCAAAATGCAAGTGGAGTGAAATCCCCTATTCCCGATCCCCCATCCAAGCCCCTCCCCGGCTCACCGCGACCACCCCGTCACCCGCGTTGAGCACCATGTTCGTGGCAGGACGTAGCTGGGTGCCGCCCGTGCGCAGGTGGATGGCGACGACGATGACATTACCCGTGTGCAGCGCCTCGAACTGACCGACCGTTTTCCCGATGAAGGCTGAGTATTTCGGGATGACCATTTCATCGAGCCCCAAGCCCAGATGGCCGAGTTCTTCTTTGAGGTGATGGGATTTTTCGGCGTCGTCGATGAGTTCTTCCGCCTCCGGGAAGAGAATCAAGTGGGCGATGCGCTCGGCACCAATATGAGCGGGCAGCACCACACGGTCGGCCCCGGCTTGGAGAAGTTTCCGCTCCGTCGCTGGGTCTTCACCGCGGGCGATGATGGTGAGCTTGGCGTTTAAATCTCGTGCACTGAGGGTGATGAAGACATTGCTCGCGTCTGACGGCAGCACCGTGGCTAGCACACTGGCACGGGTGACGCCGGCTTCTAGCAGCACGGACTCTTCCGTGGCCTCGCCTTCTAAGCAGAGGTAGCCCGACTCGCGCGCCGACTCCAATCGGCGCGGATCCTTGTCCACGATGATGAACGAGCGGTGGCCAGTCTTGAGGTCTGCGGCAACCATCCGCCCAATCCGACCATAGCCGCAAATGATGGTGTGTTGATTCAATTTTTTCAGTTCTGCATTCATACGTCGATGTCCCATGGCGCGGCGGATTTGTCCTTCCAAGAGCAGTTGGACCAAAGAACCACTTACGAAAATTACGCCAAAACAGCCAAGGATGATGATGGCCATGGTCAAGCCCCTGAGCCCCTCGGCCTGGATCGGTCTGACCTCGCCATAGCCCACGGAGAAAATGGAGATCACGACCATGAACACCGAGTCCGACAAGTCCCAGCCCGCCATCAGGTATCCGGTGACCCCACCGATCATGATGGTGGCCATGAACGCGAGGCCGTAGATCAAGTTCCGGGTGGGAGGCGTCATGGGAAGTGCATTCCCGCAACTGCAACTTGCATACCAGTTAGGCGATAAATTTCCGCACTCAAGGCTCTTCCGCGCCTTCCTCGATGACCTCGCCCTCACCCACCGGAATGGCACGAATCACGCGCGGACGCTCTGGTGCCGGTGGCTCTGGCTGGAGAGCTGGTTGGATGCTGGGACTGGGCGGTGCCTCTTCTAACTCCGTCGAATCGACCGGCAGCGCCTTGAGTATCGATTCCGATTCTGAGGGCTTGGCGGCCGATTCATCCACCACAAGCAATGCCTTCTGCGGGGGGGCGATGGTGTCTTTGATGTCTTCTTTGATCCCTTCAAAAAATTTCTTCACCATCGGCGCGGCCATGCGCCCACCAGAAACGGTTTCACCTGGGCGGCCTTCATAGAGGACGGCGAAGGCATAGCGCGGATTGTCATGTGGGAGAAATCCAGCGAACCAAGCGAGTCGCTGCTCCAGAGACGGCGGTCCCCACTGAGCGGTGCCCGTTTTCCCACAAAGGGTGGTGTAGCTGAGGGCTGCGCTCTGCCCTGTGCCGCCGGGACCGTTGACGACGTCGCTCATGCCATCGCGCACGATTTGCACCGCTTTTTCATCCATGCCGAGGGTGTTTCTGAGTTCCGGTGAGGCGACTTGGGTGACCCGGCCGCGTGAGTCCTGGACTTGGAGGATGAGTTGGAGCTTGGGGAGTGCGCCACCGTTCGCGATGCCTGCCATGGCCTGCGCCACTTGGAGGGGCGAGGCGAGCAGACTGCCTTGGCCGATGGATAGATTCGCGGTGTCGCCGTCGAGGATGCGGCGCTTTTCATTTTTCAGCATCCATGAGTCGTCAGGGACAAGGCCCGAGCTTTCACCAATCAAGGGCAGGCCCGATGTTTTACCGAACCCGAGTCGGCGGGAAAGATCGAGAAACGGATTGGGGCCGACTTGGATGCCGACTTGGTAGAACCAGGTGTTGCAGGAACGGGCGAGGGCGCGCTTGACGTTGATCGGGCCCTCGGGGTCTTTACTCCAGTTGCGAAAGGTGGTTTTGCCGATGTTAATGGACGCCGGGCAGTCGATGAGGGTGTCCTCGTTGACGGTGCCATCGTTCAGCGCAGCGAGGGCGACGATGGGCTTGTAGGATGAGGCGGGTGGATAGGCAGACTGGAAGGCCCGTCCGAAGAGCGGCTGCGCGGGATCGGCTTCGAGGGCTTTGAAATCCTTCTCGTTGATGCCGGGGATGAAGTTGTTGAGGTCAAAAGCCGGCCGAGATGCCATGACTAACACCTCACCAGTCACCACGTCAATGACGACGAAAGCACCGCGGCGGCAGCCGTTGCGGAGGGTTTCTTCAGCCAGCTTCTGCCATGGCAGATTCAGCGTGGTGACGACCGTGCCACCGGCTCTGGGGCGTTTGATTTGTTCTTCGAGAAGTTTGTTGCCACTTTCGTCGAAGAGCAGACGCTTCATGCCCGGCTCGCCAGTGAGCTGGGTGTTAAAGAGCTTTTCCAAACCCGCACGGCCCTCGGATTCTTCCCAGAGCGGCTCGTTGAAATTGATGGGGCCGGTGGGTAATTTCCCCACACTCCCAGCGTAACCGAGGATGTGGGCAGCGAGGTCACCACTTGGGTAGCTGCGCCGGTAGATCGGATGTAAAATGAGGCCAGAGGTGAGTTTTGGCTCCATGTCCCGCGCTTCCTTGTCGCCGATTTGACCGCTGACCAGAAGCGGCAACCAACGACGGTGGCGGTAGTGGTCGTAGATTTCATCATCCGTTTTCGTGACGGGGTTCTTCACCAAGTGCTGCAGCGTCACCAAGCGGGTGCGTGCCCAATTCACCACGTAGTCGCGATCCGCATCTTCAAATTGACGAAACTGCAAGGCCACTTGATAGGCCACCCGGCTATTGGCGAGTGCAGCACCATCCCGATCGACGATTTGCCCGCGTGGGGCTGGGATTTTCAGGGTGATCGCCCGAGCGTCTTTACGAGTGCTAATTGCGCCGTCCGTGGCATTCCGCGGAGGGGGTGTCACCGCAGTTGCGGGGTCGAGTGCTGGGGAGCCGACGGGGAGTTCCGGAACAGGGAAACTTTGTGCACGCAGCACCAGTGCCGTGAGACCTGAAATCAGCACGAACCGGTAAATAGACGTAAAACTCACCATGCGGGCCGCAAGATTAGGAGCGAATCCGCCCCAAGGCAACGCTCAATCCCACTCGAATGCTGGCACTTGTCGGAGGCTAGCTGCTGTGCATCATAGGCCCAGTGCACGATTGGAATTTTATGTCAGTGATCATCGTATCCGGGATTTTCATCCTCTGGAATCTTGAGTTTGCAGCCACGCTGCTGAATCTCAAAGCCTTCCCCACTGAAGTCCCTAAGCCGCTCACCAGCCTGATGGATGAGGAAAAACTGGCCAAAGCGCGTGACTACCTCCACGCCAACAGCCGCGTGGATCTGATCCAGTCCACTCTCTCGTTAGCCTTGCTACTCGCCTTCTGGTCGCTCGGTGGTTTCGGCTGGCTGGACGCGCTCGCACGGTCATTGACGGAATCCCTCGTCGGCGCAGGCTTGATTTTCCTGAGCCTACTGCTGCTGGGGCAGAGTCTCGTCGCACTGCCGTTTACCGTCTATGACACCTTTGTGATTGAACAGAAATTCGGCTTCAACCGCTCCACCGCCGCGACCTTCGTGATGGATCGTCTTAAGGGACTGCTGCTCGGCGGCCTCATCGGTCTACCCATCGGTGCCGCTGTGCTGTGGATTTTCGGGAATGTCCCAAACGCTTGGCTCTGGGCTTGGATCACGGTTACCGCTTTCCAGCTCGTCCTCACCTACCTCGCGCCTTCACTGATCATGCCGCTTTTCAACAAATTCACCCCGATGCCTGAGGGCGAGCTGAAACAACGCATCGAGGCTCTCGGCGTGAAGTGCGGCTTCCCGCTTACCGGAGTTTTCATGATGGATGGTTCGAAACGCTCCACCAAGGCGAACGCGTTCTTCACAGGACTCGGGAAACAGAAAAAAATCGCCCTTTTTGACACCCTCGTCGAGAAAAGCACCCAGCCTGAACTCCTCGGAGTGCTCGCCCATGAAATCGGCCATTTCCGCTGTGGCCACATCAAACAGCGCCTCGCTGTGGGCATTCTCCAAACCGCCGTCATTTTCTTCCTGCTCGGCCTCGCGACAGATCCCCACGGCAGCTTTTCCAGGCTGCTCTTCGATGCGTTTGGCGTACCGATCATCTCCCCCCACGTTGGCCTCGTACTCTTCAGCATCTTGCTCGAACCGGTGAGTAAAATCCTCGCCATCCTCGCAAACGCTTGGTCGCGGCGTCACGAATTCGAGGCAGACGCCTACGCCGCCACGGTCACCGGTGACGGAGCCCCCCTCGCCCAAGCCTTGAAAAAAATGACCGCTGACCACCTCTCACACCCTTCCCCCGCCGCGCTGCGTGTCTGGCTGGACTACTCCCACCCACCGCTGATTCAGCGCCTTCAAGCACTGGAACCGAAGTGATTGATCTTCAACCCACGGGAAAAAATTTATTCGCCCAACGCCACATTCACGCTAGAAACCCTTCAGCACTTACGTCTCCTTACCATGCCGCGCATCACCATCACTGTTCCTGAGAAAAACGCACAGCCTTATCGCTTCCCGCTGGCTAGCCAAGTCGTCAAACTCGGACGCAGTGCTGAAAATGACGTCGTCATCGACTCCGGCTCGGTCTCCTCATTCCACGCCGAGATGCGCCGTACCCACGGCGGCTACGAACTCCACGACCTCGGCTCGACCAATGGTATCAAACTGGGTGAGGACAGCTACTCGTTCATCCCCCTGCGCAACGGCATGAGCGCGAAAATCGGCGATGTCGCCTTCGACTTTCTCCTTAGCGACGAAGAAATCAGCGCTCTAAGCCAAGAACGTGCGCCCGAGTCCGCGACAACGCCGACTCTAGTTTCGCTGACCCCCGCTTCCACGGGGCCTAGTGCTTCCACGGGGCCTAGTGCTTCCGCGAACCGCCCCGTGCCGAAGCCCGCCATCTACACCCAAGCCGCCTCTAGCAGCGGTGGAGGCACGATGCTGCTTTTCCTAATTTTCGCGGCAATGGCCTTCTGTGCAGGACTCGCCGTGCGTTACCAAAAAGAAACCGGCGGCTCGCTACCCGCCGCAGTCAAAGCGAAATTCCTCGCTCCACCCGCCGTGCGCTGAAACACGCACGTCCGTCAAAATTTCCTCAGCGCATGAATGGTGAGAAAGTGCCCCGGCATGGATTCGAACCATGGACCAATTGATTAAGAGTCAACTGCTCTACCAACTGAGCTACCGAGGCTTGGGTGGTGACGCCGGAGGTTTAGCACCTCCTGACTTGAGGGCAACGGTAAAATGCCAGAGATCTCCGCATTCTTGTCTGATCTGACAATTTCATGGACAAAGTCACGGGTTCGGACACTCACAACTTTCCGCAGATGGCCCTTCTTCACGAATCTCGACTCACCCTGCGGCTCGCATTTCCGCTCATGATCGGCCAACTGAGCCAGATGCTACTCGGCGTGGCGGATACGCTTATGGTCGGGCACTTGGGAGTGACGGAACTTGCCGCGCTGACTTTGGTCAACTCATTGGTTTACATCCCTTTCGTGTTCGGAATCGGCCTGTTGACCGGAGTTTCCGTTTTCACGTCCAATTCACAAGGCGCCAATGACCGCGCCGGAGCACGTGGGAGTTGCCGACATGGCCTGTATCTCGGGCTGGCCCTGGGGGTGCTTTTATTCGGCATCGGTTGGTTGGTCTCGCTCCAACTCGCGCATCTCGGGCAGCCCACTGCGGTGGCTGCGCGCGCCACGCATTTTTTCCGCATCATCATGGCGTCCTTGATCCCTGCTCTGGCAGCGATGGCGCTGAAAAACCATGCCGACGCACTCCAGCGCCCATGGCCACCGTTTTGGATTTTTCTCGGTGGCGTCGTGCTCAACGTGGGACTGAATTGGGTAATGATTCATGGGAAATTCGGCTGCCCGGCGCTTGGTATGGAGGGCGCTGCGTGGGCCACGCTGATTGCCCGAACCTGCATTCTCGCCGCGATGATCCTTTGGCTACTCCGCGCCAAGGGACTCCGTGAGTGGGTACCTTACCGCTGGTTTCGCACGCCTGACTTCACCGACATCCGGCGCTTACTCTCAGTCGGATTCCCAGCGAGCCTTCAAATGCTGTGTGAAGTCACCGCCTTTTCCATGGCGGGCTTGATCATGGGCCGGTTCGGTCAGAATGCGATGGCGGCGCATCAAATCGCGATCACCCTAGCAGGGACGGCTTTCATGATCCCACTGGGCTTGTCAATGGCCCTCACCGTGCAAATCGGGCGGGCTGACGGAGCCGGGGAGCAATCCCGGCTGCGACCCATCGTCCTTTCCGGCTGGATTCTAGCCGCAGGCTATTCGCTGGTAGCTGCTGGGATTTTCCTCATTTTTGGAAAATTTCTTGCCTCACTATTCATCCATGTACCGGAGGTTATCTCCCAAGCAAGTTCCCTGTTAGTGGTCGTGGGAGTTTTCCAACTGGTGGATAGCATTCAAGTTGCATCATCTGCCATGTTGCGGGGCTTACAAGATGCACGCGTGCCTGCGGTGATGGGATTCACGGCTTACTGGCTGGTCGGGTTACCCATAGCCGCGGGCTTGGCCTTCGTCTTTAAAATGGCAGCACTCGGCGTGTGGTGGGGGCTCGCAGTGGGACTATTCATCGCCTGCATCACCCTCGCACCACGCTTGTGGAATCGCACACGAGGTGCTAATTCAACCCGATGAAGTTCTTTGGATTCACCGCTTTACTCGGCCTAGCCTCAAGCCTTCTCGCCGCAGATCTCCAAAAAATCCCCAATTGTACGCTCGTCCCGACCGAGTGGGCAGATGGCGATAGCTTCTTGGTGAAATTTCCCGATGGGACCGAAAAAACCATCCGCCTTTATGGGGCCGATTGCATCGAAATGCATGTCACTGGAAGTGAGTCCAATACTCAACGTTTGAGAGATCAACGCCGTTACTTCGGCATCGATGACATCTTGGTTGCTAAAACTTTCGGCGAGTCCGCAAAAGCCGCAAGCTCCCGTGCCCTCGCCGCCCCCTTCACCGTCTTTACGATCTTCGCAGACGCCCGCGGCGACAGTCGGTTTCCACGTGTCTATGGATTCGTGATCACCGCCGAGGGGAAAAACCTTTCAGAATGGCTCGTTTCTCAAGGCCTAGCCCGTGCCTTTGGCGTGGTCAGACAAGAGCCCAATGGCAATAGTGGCAACGAATGGCGCGAGCAGCTTCTTGATTTAGAACTACTCGCCGCCCGTGCTGGGAAAGGCGCTTGGAGCCGCACCAATTGGGAAAAACTACCCCGGATTCGCGAAGAAGCTCGGCGCGAATCCGCTGAAATCGAATCCGCTCAGGGAGGCCAAAAAGCCGTCGAAGGTAAAACCATCGACCTCAACACCGCCTCGCGTGACGAATTGATGACCTTGCCCAGCGTCGGCGAAAAAACAGCCATCCGGATCATCGCAAGACGTCCCTACCACACCATCGAAGACCTACTCGCCGTAGACGGCATCGGTCCCAGCACCTTACTGAAAATCCGCAGCTTCATTACTGTGCCTAATAATACTAAAAATTGAGCAATATCTCGCTCAAATTAGCCATAAAACGGCCAATTTGAGAGTATTATTGCTCATGAATAATAAAATAGTTGTAGCACGCGTAGAAATCTGCTCAATTAGGGCTGTAAAGCTACTTTTTGAGAGATTTATTACTCATTTTATGCTCCAATTTCTTTCCAATCCACAGATCGAGCAAGAGCTGGGCAAGCGCCTCAAAAACCACCGCGTGGACCTCAACCTCAGCCAATCCGTCATTGCCACGCGCAGCGGACTCTCCCGCCGAACCATCACCGCAATTGAGAATGGTGAAGGCTCCACCCTGACGTCACTCATCGCCATTCTCCGTGCGCTCAATGCCTTGGACACACTAGAAAGCTTCTTGCCAGATCCTGGCCCCAGCCCGATGGCGCTGGCGCGCTTGCAAGAGAACCCCACCAAATACCCTTCCAAACCCCGCAAATCCCCCACCCCGACGGCTTGGAAATGGGGAGATGAAACGTGATATCTCTGGAGATATCACCCTGAGCGCCTAAGCCATGACGTCCGCGATTATCGAGCTGTACGACACCACCGTTGGGGCGGTGACTTGGAATTCAGATCGCGAGCTCGGGACTTTTGAATATGATGCTAAATTCCTGAAAAGTGGCATTGAAGTCTCGCCCATCATAATGCCGTTAGGCCCAGGGCGCTTCGTGTTTCCAAATCTTCCACGCGAGACATTCAAAGGACTGCCCGGACTCCTCGCAGACGCCCTCCCTGACAAGTTTGGCAACCTTCTCATCGACCAATGGCTGGCACGCCAAGGACGGACGCCACAGTCATTTGATCCAGTCGAGCGGCTTTGTTACCTCGGCTCACGGGCCATGGGCGCTTTGGAATTTCAACCCACATTACTCCAGACTACCGCTTCGGAAACCTTGCATCTTGAAACTCTCATTCAGCTTGCGAACGACGCTCTAGCCTCTCGGGAAAGCCTCCACACCAACCTCTCTGAGCCGCCAGAAGCGCTGGCGACCATTCTGCGCGTCGGCACCTCAGCCGGCGGAGCACGCGCGAAAGCCGTCATCGCCTGGAACCCAAAAACCGGAGAAATCCGCTCAGGCCAAGTCCCTGCCACCCAAGGGTTTGAGCCATGGCTGCTGAAGTTTGACGGCGTCGCGGCCAACCGGGATAAAGAACTCACGGATCCACTCGGTTATGGCCGCATCGAATATGCTTACCATCTGATGGCCCGCGCGGCCGGGATCACGATGAGCGATTGCCGCTTACTGGAGGAAAATGGTCGTGCTCATTTCATGACTCGCCGCTTCGACCGTGGTGCTGCTGGGGGAAAATTTCACATGCAGAGTCTCTGCGCGATGGCTCACTACGACTTCAACCAAGCCGGAGCCTATTCTTACGAACAAGCGTTTCAAGTCGCCCGCCGCTTAGGTCTGCCCCAGCCGGATCTCACCGAGCTGTATCGCCGCGCGTTGTTCAACATCCTCGCTCGCAATCAGGACGACCACACCAAGAACATCGCCTTCATCATGGACCGCCGCGGTGGCTGGCGGCTCGCTCCTGCGTATGACCTGATCTATGCTTACAATCCGAGTGGCGCATGGACGAGTCGCCACCAAATGACGCTCGCCGGGAAGCGCGGGGACTTCACCAGCCAGGACCTTCTAGAAACGGCAGGCGCAGCTAATCTCAAGCCCGCCATGGCGAAAAAACTGTTTCGCCAAGTCCATGGAGCCGTCAAGGAATGGCGAAGTTTCGCAAAAATCGCGGAAATCACTCCCCTGTGGACCGAAGAAATTCAGCGCCATTTGCGCCTTACCCTCGAACCATGAAGGGATTGCGCGGCATGATATCCAGATTGAAAAAAATTCAAGCTATTAAATTTTCGGGGTGGCACGATTTTTGCTTCGCTTTTGCCACCCACGTTATTATAGCCTGAGTCCGTAAGCAACTTGCTGACTGTTAATGGCTGACGTATTCCTCCATCAATCTCTTTCCCAACAACAAACTCTCGCGCCACAGATGCGCAAGAGCTTGGAGATTCTCCAAGCGGGAACTTTGGAGCTGACCCAACTCGTTCGCCAAGCCCTTGAGACCAATCCTGTGCTGGAAGATCTCACGGAGATCATCTCACTGGATGATGACATGCCAGAGGGTGATGAAGCGGATTCTTTGAGCTACATGAACGAGACCGACGATGATTGGCGGGATCGCTCGATCATGGATGGGAAAAACTCTCCGTGGACCAGTGACGACGAGGAGCGTCGCCAACGGATCTACGACTCCATCGTCGCCCCAGAGACTCTCCAGCAACATCTTCAAAATCAGCTCGACCTCTCCATGGTCGAGCCAAAAGTCCGCGAGGCCGCTCAGGCGATTTTGGGGAATTTGGACGATCGAGGGTTTCTCGATTTACCCGCCCGCGCTCTGGCGATACGGCTCAAGATTAGCACTCGGCACATGGATGAAGCGCTGAAATTGGTCCAGTCCTTTGATCCGATCGGCATCGGTGCCACGGGGATCGCCGAGTCGCTGCTGCTCCAGCTAGAGCTCACAACCGGCCATGAAACCATCGAATACAAAATCGTCCGGGATCACTTGGAGGACTTGGCACGCAAGCGTCACCCACAGATTGCACGCGCCTTGGGGACTACGGTCGAGCGCGTCGCTGAAGCCGCCTCGCGGATTGGTCGCCTCACGCCCAATCCAGGTGGCGAGTTCGACCCCACGGGGAACCCCTACATTTTACCCGATGTCGTCATCGAGCGGGACGACGACCGGAAATGGTATGCACGGCTGACTGGCGAGCATCTGCCGAACTTGCGCATCAACGACTTCTACAAGGACATGATCGGGAAAAACGGCACGGATGCGAAAGCTCGCCAATTTCTCCGCGACCAAATCCGTGACGGACGCAGTCTCATTCACGCGATTTCGCTGCGCCAAGAAACGATTTTAGCAATTGCCCACAAACTCATCGAGCATCAGTCCGCCTTCCTTACCAAGGGGCCGCGCCATTTGCGCCCGTTAACGATGAATGACATCGCCGACGAGCTGAGCCTCCACGCGACGACCATTTCCCGAGCCGTGGCGGGTAAGTATGTATTCACCCCGCACGGCTTGATGGAAATGCGGGCCTTTTTCGCCACGGGATATCAGACCAGTGATGGCACGGAAGTCTCGAACGCCGGAGTGCGCGAGGCAATCCAGCAACTTGTGAGCCAGGAAAATGCCGCACGCCCGCTGTCGGATGAGTTCTTGATGAAAGCGCTCGACACCCAAGGGATCAAAATCGCTCGCCGCACCGTGGCGAAATACCGCGAGCAATTGAACATCCTACCCTCTCATTTGAGAAAAACGTTCTAATCAAAGCGCGGCGGCAATTTTTTCGAGACCCTCAAGCATCCGCTCACGCGGGCAGCCGAAGTTGAAGCGAATCCAGCCTGGCCAGCCGAAATAGGCACCGTCCGAGAGGAAAAGTCCGGCCTTTTTCTCAAAGTGGAGTGCTGGATTCTCGACGCCCATTCCACGGGCGTCGATCCAAGCGAGATAGGTCGCCTCACCCGCTGCCACTTTGAGAATGGGGCAACGCGTCTGGATGAACTCGACGAGGCAATCGCGATTTCCTTTTAAATAGGTCACCAATTCGTTCCGCCACGGCTCACCTTGGCGGTAGGCTGCCTCAGCCGCGTAGTAGGCGAGGGCGTTGATTTCACAGAGTGTATGACCACGCGCAGCACAGAATTTACGCCGCAGCGAGTCGTCAGGAATGACCGCAAAGGCGTAGCCGAGGCCGGCGATGTTCCAAGTCTTGCTAGGAGCCAGCAGCGTGATGCTGCGGGCCGCAAGCGCGGTGGGCAGATTCAGCGCGGAGAAATGGGGTGTCGACACTTCGTCGAAAATCAAGTCGCAATGAATTTCATCCGAGACGAGCACGAGGTCGTGGGTCTGGCAAAACTCCGCCAAGCGGGTGATTTCCGCTGCGGTGAAGACCCGGCCTAGGGGGTTTTGCGGGTTGCAGAGCAGGAAAACTTTCGTCTCAGGGGTGACGGCATTTTCCAGCGCCGCCCAGTCAAAAGTCCATGCCCCATCGACCGCGACATGGTCCACAGCGATCAGCGACACGTGAGCATCATGGTGGACACCGATGAACGGTGGGTAAACCGGCGTGCAGGTCATCACCGCGTCACCCGGCTTGCAGAAAGCGCGGGCGGCGAGTGAAAGTGCAGGCACCAGTCCGCCTAGGTGGACGACTTGGTCCAGCGTGACAGTCGCTTGGCGGCGCTCTCGCAAGTAGTCGATCACCGCCTCATTCAGGCCCGCGTGTGGCTGGGCATAGCCAAAAATCCCGTGGTCAACCCGCTCGTGCAGGGATTCTAGAATCACCGGGGCTGAGCCGAAATCCATGTCTGCGACCCAGAAGGGATCGAGCTCGGGACGGCGGTCATACTTGATACAGCCCGTGCCGAGACGTGGGATGACGGTGTCAAAATCAAAAGACATAAAACGAGGAAATGGAAAGGATTCGAGAGGTTTCAACCACAAGCCTGCAGCCACTCGCGGAAGATAGCCTTGTCGGCGGGCAGTAAGGTCGCAACCTTTTCCCGCTGGGCGAGGATGGCGAGGCGCTCTGGGATTTCGACACAGTTGGCACCCAGCTCCGCCTCCATCACGTCGAGAAACTTCGCGGGATGCGCCGTTTCTAAGGTCACCGTAGTGCTGGATGGGTGAGTGGCCCGCCACTGTTTCGCCGCCAACCAACCGACCGCTCCGTGCGGGTCGATTTCGTAATCATAGAGCGCTTTCACGGTTCGAATCGCGGCGCGAGTCTCGTCGTCCGAGAAACTCATGCCTGTCACCTTGGACTTCATCGACTCCCATGAGCCGCCGAAGAGGGCCTGCATGCGGACAAAATTCGAGGGTGCGCCCACGTCCATGGCGTTGGAAATCGTCGGGACGCTCGGGCGTGGTGAGTAGTGACCGAGGCGCAGGTATTCCGGCACCACGTCGTTGCGGTTGGTCGCGGCGATGAATTGCTCGACAGGCAACCCGAGCTGGGTCGCAAGCAGGCCGGCGGTGAGATTTCCAAAATTCCCAGATGGGATGACGAAGCTTGGCTTGATGCCTTCCGGAAGCTGACTTGCCGCGTGAAAGTAGTAGAAACTCTGCGGCACAAGGCGGGCGAGGTTGATCGAATTCGCCGAGGTGAGATTGAGGCGTTCAGCGAGTTCGCGGTCGAGAAAGGCAGATTTCACCAGTGCTTGGCAGTCGTCGAAGCTGCCTTGGATTTCGAGCGCCGTGATATTTCCACCGAGCGCGGTGAGTTGTTTTTCCTGAAGGCCGGAGACTTTGCCTTGCGGGTAAAGAATGATCACGCGGGTGCCGGGCACGTTGAGAAAAGCAGAAGCGACCGCACCACCGGTGTCGCCGGAAGTGGCGACGAGGACCGTGAGTTCACGATCGTCTCCGCGAGTCAGCCAGGCCATGAGGCGGGCCATGAATCGTGCGCCGAAGTCTTTGAACGCCAAGGTGGGACCATGGAAAAGCTCCAGAATATGATCGCCCGGGGCGAGTGTGACGAGCGGCGCGTCGAAGGAAACGGTGCCCTCCACGATTTCACGCAAGGCGGCAGGACTGACATCGTCGCCGAAAAAGGCATCCGCCACGGCCATGCCGATTTCTGGAAAGGTCAGCTCACGCCAAATTTCCCAGAATGCCTGATCGAGGATCGGCAAGGTGTCCGGCATGTAGAGGCCATTGTCAGGCGGCAAGGAGCGGAGGATCGCTTCCTTGAGATCGACGCGATGGGTGGGATTGTTGGTGGAGTGGTAGAGCACGGCGGAGGTCAGGATTGAATTCAGAAACGAAAATGCCAAGCTTCAGTTGGCGAGTGGTAAATGTTAAATTCCGGAGTGTTCCAGTAGCCACTCATGCTCAGCCTCCTCAGAGATATTCGCGAGAATACCATCGATGGGAACGGTCATTCCATTGGCGTGGAAAAAATTACCTGGATGCGCGTCAAACATCGCCAGACGACGGACGGGTTGATAAAAAGACACGGAATTTTTCCTACCTATCTTTAAATTTCGAAGCGGAACATAGCCTAAATCTTTCATTTGAGACGACATTTGCTCAGCAGTGGCGGGGGTTCCCTTGAAATGAGGCTGCGAAACAATGATGCTGGGTGCGCTCACATCGAGGTAACCCTCAAGACGCACTTCGTCGCTGAATTCTTGGTTATGAAGAATCATCCGGCAAAGATATTCGGAGGGAAGGAGTTCCCTAGCAAAGATTCCAGTGACTGAAAACGGAGGAAGCATTTCGTATTCAAACTCGACACCGACGCCCGCTTTTCCCGGATGGGTCACTTTCCACCACAGGGTGGATTCTGGATCGAATGCGACTACATGCTCGCCGTGCGCACTACGCCGGTGGAGTTCTAGCGTCGGATCTTCGTTAAAGATGCAGCCTGCGGTTTTGGCCCATTCACAGAGGAGGGCTCGTTCCTTTTCCCGAAGATTATGCAAGCTTTCACGGCCGCGTCGTGCTGCGACCATGCCTCGTCTAAGGTGGCTGACTGCATCTTCAAGCGCGTTTGGCGCATTTCTTCCCGGACGCATGATTCGGAGGACATGGTGAGAGTTTATCTGAATCGCTGACTGGAGCGAGCAGAAAAGAAGATTTCAACTTTCAATCACATGGACCCCAGTTGGATTGATCCGTGAGACGTAGCTCTGATTTTCAATCGGAATGGCGTAGAAGACTTTGCTGATGGCATCGGCGACTTTGCGGGCGATTTCCTCGCCTTCACAGAGGGCAAAGACGGAGGGACCGGCACCGGAAATGGAAAATCCGAGCGCACCTGCGGCAAGGGCGGCGCGTTTCGCTTTATAAAAATCAGGGATGAGTTTCTGGCGGCGAGGCTCGGCGATGACGTCGTGGATGGAGCGGGAAATGAGGCCGTAGTCTTCTTGGATGAGCCCGCAGAGCAAGCCGCCGAGGTTGCCAATTTGCTGGGTGGCATTTTCTAGGGGGATCTCCTTGGGGAGAATTTCACGGGCGATTTTGGTAAGAATCTCGATGTCTGGGTGGACGACGGCAGCCCAGAGATTCTTCGGCGCTGGGATTTGTGCGAAGTCGAGTTCGTCGTTGGAGCGGATGAAAACGATTCCGCCAAAGAGGCAGGGGGCGACGTTATCCGCATGCCAGGCACCATCTGCGGAGGCTTCTCCAGCCATGGCAAATGGCAGTAACTGCTTCTTACTGAGTGGGTCGCCGATGAGTTTATTCACTGCAAAGGCCCCTGCGACGGCGGAGGCGGAGGATGAGCCGAGGCCGGAGCCGAAGGGCATTTTTTTGTGAATTTCCATCTCAATGCCACGGTCGGTCATGCCGAGGTGCTTGAGCAGATCGAGCGCGGCGACACCAGCGGTGTTTTTCTCTGGGTTCTTCGGTAGCTTGCCATCGTCCCCAGTGATCTGGGTGATGTGAAGACCGGGCTTGTCGCTAAAGCGGACGACGACTTCGTCGCCCGGAGCGTCGATGGCGAAGCCGAGTACGTCGTAGCCGCAGGCGACATTGGCGACGGTGGCAGGAGCGAAGACGCGGATTTCAGAGGAATGGGACATATTCAAAGTGGCTCCCGAGGAGCGGGCGGAGTCTGTGGGTAGGCTTGAGGGTTGTTCAAGTCTTGAAAGTGTTGGGAGGGAATCTCCTCGTGGCGGCTAGAAAAAGAAGAACCAGCCCCGCTTCTTCCGCTTGTATGAGCCATCTCCCACAGAAAGGACTTCGAGATGGACGGTGGTGAGACCTTGGTCGCGGAAGCCGAGCTTTTTCGCGGCACGCGGTGAAACATCGAGCATGCGGCCGGGGATGAATGGGCCACGGTCATTAATGCGAATTTTCAGGGATTTTCCGTTTTCGAGATTGGTGACTTTGACCAAACACGGCAGCGGTAAGGTCTTGTGCGCACCGATGAGGTGCCAGGGCATGACTTTTTCCCCGAGTGACGTGGTGCCGCGCTTGAGGCCGAAGAAGGTGGACTCGTTATACCAAGAGCAGATGCCGGTTTCCTCAAAATCCAGGGCGGATTCGACACTCAGCGGTCGATAAGACTGTCCCCGGACGGTGTAGGAGCGTGTCATGTAACCTTCATAACCTCCTGGACGCGAGAAACATGAGGTCATGAAAAGGCAAGCCGCCCCAGCGAGAATGGCGCGGCAGAAAGCGGGATGAGCCAGTAAGCGCCTGATCACGAATTTCGCTCTCGAATGACCTTCAGAGTCGTTGCGACTTTTTCTTTCATCTCTTTGCCTGGCTTAAATTTCACGGCAGCGCGAGCTGGAATAGGCACGTCTTTGGAAGGATCCTTGGGGTTACGCCCGATTTTAGCTTTCATTTCCCGGACCTCGAAGGCCCCGAAGTTCCGCATGACGACGGTATCGCCTTGGGCGAGGGAATCGGTGACTTCATCGATGAGCGCTTGGACGACGTCTTGAACTTCTTGCTGCGTGATGGTGAGTCCTTTGACACCCAGCTGGTCGGTGATTTTGATGACGAGTTCGCGCTTGGTTATAGTGGCCATGAGAATGGGTGGGACGTTAATAGGTAAGGAGTTGGGAGGGATGATTGCAAGTCAGTCGGTGTGTCGTTGAGCCTAACTTCTCGTCGGCAGGATGCGATTTCCGTGCCAGTGGAGAAAGAAAGATGAAGAATGGACACAATTCATGATTCTGGTCGGGTGGACGAGCAAAAAGATGTGACATCATCGAAAAGAAATAGCCATAAGCTACTTATTTCCATGCATCGCTGAAAATAGTTCGCGATGCTTAATTATCGCTGCATGGGCCCGCGAGAGCGGGGTTTTTACGAAGCCGCCGGGTGAAATCACAGCGTCACGCGGAACCTGATCGTTAAGCGATTGTTTCGCCCCGGTGGAGGCGGATTGACCGCCATTTGCCCGTCACGGCGGGGGCTCTGGAGTTCGGAGCGGTGAGGCTTGTCACTCGCAGGGATCCATGGTGCGAAACCCTCGGCTTGAAGATTCTAGACGGTATTGAGCAAAGGCGACAGCTGCGCCAGATTCAGCCCGGATTCACTCGGGAATCGAGGCGCAGATTTGTTCCAGGGAGAGGACCGTGTAAGCGGTGACGAGGATGGGGTTCGACTCCATCCAACGACCGTTTGAATTAATCCATGAGCCGTCTTCGCGTTGGGTGGAAAGGAGTTTTTCGCCCAACTCTTTGCGCCAGTCTGCTTGTTTGCCATTTTCGAGCAGTAAGGTGTCAACATTGGCGGCGGTGAGGGCCTTAGACATGGTTTGGTAGTAGTAGTAGAGTCCTTGGCTGCCCATGTTGGGGTTCTCGGTGACACTGTAGTTTTTTCCGAGCCACTCCTTGACGGCGAGCACGCGTGGGTCATTGGCGCTGAGCTTGGCGTAGATAAAGGAGAGCAGGCCGGCGTAAGACATTGAGCCGTAGGAGCGCAGGGCGGTGCGTCCGTCTGGAAGTTTGTCTTCGCCAGCTTTGGATTCTTCTGGCCCGTAAATGAAGCCACCTTTGTTTTTCGCATCATTGGATGCCCAAGGCTGGTCGTTGCTGGCTTCGAGATTTTGATTGCGGGAGAGGAAAGTGACAGCAGCGTCCCAGTCGAGGTCAGGTTGGGAGCCGTGCTTGCCGTCTTCGATGATTTTTTTGGACAATGCGAGCGCCTCGATGGCGAGGTAGGTGTTGGACATGTCGGTGTGTTCTTTGTGAGAGCCGTAGCCGACACCGCCGTCGTTGATGTTATCAGTCTCCTTTTTCTTATCGATATCCCATTGGTTATCAATGAGATGCTTGCGAGCCTTGACGATTGCTGTCTCATAGCCTTCGCGTTGAGCCGCTAGCAGGGCTGTAACGGAAGTGGCCGTGTTGTAAACCGAGAGACCGCGGTTGTAGATGCCGCCATCGTCTTTTTGTTGAGCGAGGAGCCATGAGAAACCTTTTTCCAATGACTCGGGAAATGGAGCTTTAGGATCGAGACTCGGATCGCGGCTGAGGGCAGTTAGTGCAAGTGCGCTGAAGGCTGGTAGCCCATTGTCGTCCCAGAATCCCTCGGGTTTCTGCTGGGACTTGAGCCACGTGTTTCCTCGGGAGATGGCTTGGACCATTTCTTGTTTGAGGGATTCGTAGCGCTGCGGATTTTTCTCAGCGGCTTGGCTGAGGGGACTGAGGAGCAGAAGTAGGGTCGCGTAGAGCTTCATGGCGGTGGGAGTGGTTTCTGGGTGAGCTGAGGAGTGATGATGACGGTGACTTCAGAGCCGACGGCTGGCACACGCTTGGGAAATGGGGTCCAGACGGTGTCATCTGCGTAGTCTTCGCCGGGGTATTGAAGCACGGCGGCAGGAGCTAGGAAGATCGAGGCGATGTCGCCACAGAGTTCGGCCACGTATTTTCCGTCGCTGAAGTCAGACCCGCCATAGACCCATGGACCGCTGGGCATGGCGGTGGACTTGATGCCGTGCTGGATCCAGTCGTTGATGGGAACCCGGCGGAGTTTATCGTCTTGTTTCCATTCCACGTCGATCATCACGCGGGCCGCCGCTTTGGTCTCGTCAGGGACTTCGGGGAAATTTCCGGAAGTGCCACCCGTGGCGTTGGGTAAGGGACAGAGTTCACGGGATGGGGTGAAGCGCAGGAGGGTGAAGGCGAGATTGAGGTGGAGCGCTGAGATCTTGGTGGAGAGCAGGGATTCGTGAAGCTTGCCCGATTCGTGGACGATGATGTATTCGAGTAGGCCTTCTGTCATGTTGACGTTGGCCGGGAAGCGAATTTCTCGGCTTTTCGAATCAAACAGGACGTCTCCGACTTGATAATGGGTGTCGTCGATTTTTTTGACCGATGGCTTGGCTGGCTCAGGTTCGGGTTCCGCAAGCCCGCAGCTTGCAAAAAGGATCGAGAGGATGACGAGGCGGGTTAGCATGTGAATGGGGACAACGGTTTGAGTGAGGATAAACTTAGAAGCATTTGGAAGTTATTCCTTCTTTTTCGGGGGAAAATTCATGCCGGTGGCGAACTCTTGCCAGCAAAGACGGGTGAAGTGGAACTCAAGGGCTTCTTCAGGGGAGTCGCCGTCGTTCATCGCAGGAACCGGGCTGTAGGTGGTCGATTCACGAAGATGATTGGCGACGATCTGGAAGACGATTTTTAGAATGTCGTGGCGAAGTGTCTCTGGGGTCGCTGAGGTGGTGATCGCTTCGGAAGTGGTGGGTTTTTTGGTCGTCCCAGCCATGGAGACTAGCAGCGTGTTCTGCGTCTTAGTGGATTTTGTGGTGCTGACCTTGGTCTCGATTTTTACGATTTTGGATGATGCCAACTCGATCGCTTTCGCGAGGGAGTTCAGATTCTCGGTGAGTGCTTGGCTGAGTTTTTTCCCCACCGTGACTTGTAGTCGAAGGGTGATCGCCGACTCAGGCTTCGCATTCCAGTCAGGCAAGGTCGGGCGAAGGCGTTTGATGGCGGAAAGCGCGGTTGCAAGCTGCGCAGTTGTGGGTTTGCTTAGATCTAAAACCCGTTCCCATGCCAGTGAAGCGCGCATAAACTCGCCGCGTGCTTCTAGTGCCATGGCCAACTCGATCAGAGCTCCGGCCCCTTGAGGGACGAGCTTTGCGTAGTCTTGTAAGGTCACGGTTGACTTGAGATCGCCCAGGTCCACGACCGGTTTTTCAGGGACTACGGGTGGAGCAGGCTCAGGGGGAGGAGGTGGTGGCAGAGGCTCAGGGATTTGAGGGATTGGCAACTGCACAAGCTCGGCCAAGTGCTTCTCCACACCTAGTCGCGTCTGCTCAAGTTCTTGCGCGGAAGGCTCCGTTAGGAAGTCCATGTGCCGCGTATTTTTCCACCAGATCCCCCCCACCACCGTGAGGACGAGAAACAGCACAACTGGAATAGGAACACGCACGGGAGCAAGGTGGCTTGGAGTCCATGGGACTGAAAGCGGAAATCATCATCTCACCAAAAAACAAAACACCCCACTCAGATCCTGAGCGGGGTGGCTTATGAAAAAAATACCCAACAAAAATCAGTTGGCGCTCTTCACCAAGAGTGCACGCTTACCAACCCGCTCGCGGAGGTAGTGCAACTTAGCACGACGCACTTTGCCACGGTTGGTGACTTCAATTTTTGAAATCCGCGGAGTGTGAAGTGGGAAAACCCGCTCTACTCCTTCGCCGTATGAAATTTTACGGACGGTGAACGCTGCATTCACTCCAGAGCCACCACGTGCCAACACGATGCCTGCAAAAATCTGCACCCGCTCCTTACCGCCTTCAACCACGCGGCAGTGGACTTTCACGGTGTCTCCGACGTTGAAATCGGCGACGTCTTGTTTCAATTGCTCTGACTCGATCTTCTTAATGATGTGCATGGGGTCCTCCTTGGCGGAAAATGAATGTGCTACCTGCTTCGTCGGAGCGGTGTGCTCAGTCGCGCGGGGCGGCAGAGCTATCGGATCGATTAAGCAATTGCAACCGCGAAATTACTCCAATTTCATGCTTTTCCATAAACCGTCGCCGGATCGAAGGCCTTTTCTTCCGCACTTCCGACTAACGTTGTCCTAAACTCCCCCGTTCCAGTCACCACTTTCCGGTAGAAACAGGAGTTTCTGCCTGTGTGACAGGCCCCAGCGCCGATCTGCTCGACGTATAAAACCAGCGCGTCTTGGTCACAGTCTGTACGAATTTCTACGATCTTCTGAATGTGCCCGGACGTCGCCCCTTTATGCCAATACTCCTTACGCGAGCGTGACCAATAGACCGCCTCGCCGATTTCCAAAGTGCGCCTCAGCGACTCGGCATTCATGTAGGCCAGCATCAGCGGCTCACGCGTCTTCGCATCCATCGCCATGGCAGGGATCAATCCATCCACATCAAATTTCGGAGAAAATTCCGAGCCTTCTTCAATCTCTACCTTCCCTCCCCGTGGGGCAAATCCGTGCATGCAGTCCATGGCAGAACGTTGAAACTCACCCGGCGGCCTGTCCAGCCCACATTCCATCTCAGAAAATCACCCCTGACTACTCACCCCAAATCGCCGCCCCAACTCCCTCAGGCTGAACTCCGTCAAGGTCGGCCGTCCATCCGCCGCACAGTAGGGCAAATCGCAGGAAAACAGCTCCATTAGCAAGCTCTGCGCGTCAGACAGTCTCGGGATCACACTCGCAGCCGCCCGCTTGGCTAGGACACGCGCCATCCGGTCCATGGCGAATCTCGGCCCCGGTGCCGGATCGTGAAGCAGCTCATCCATCAAGGCACCTAGAAACAACCTTGGCTCGGCCACTGTTAGACATGCGGGAAAACTCCGGATTTGCAGGGTATTTCCTCCAAACGCCTCCACCTCGATCCCTGCGTCCATCAAGGCCATCCGTTCCCGCAGCACAAGGTCTAAATCCCGCGGCTCAAGTTCCAGTAAAAGTGGCACTAACAGGCTCTGAGTCTCTAGGACTCCACCCTCACGGTGCCGGAGTTTTTCGTAAAAAATCCGGTCCCACGCTGCTTTCGGATCGAACAACACCAAGCCATCTTCGCTCTCCATCAAGACGTATCGATGATGCAGTAAGCCGATCATTCGGAACTCCGGCATCACGGGCAGAGCTGCATTCGCCACCACACTCGCCACTTCACGCGGTTTTTCCAAGCCCACCAACATCGGCTCTTGTCCGTGAAAATGAATCTGCGCTGCGGGCTCCACGCCCGCCCGTCCTGGCTCTCTCCGCTTGGCCTCCAGCGGAGACATCACTTCCACTCTTGGTCGCAAGCCCCTGGCCACCGCTTCTAGAATACCATCCCGCACATCCGTCGGTTTGTGAAACCTCACCTCGCGCTTCGCAGGGTGTACATTCACATCCACCAGGTTTGGCTCCAGTTCGATCCACAGCCATGCCGCAGGATACATGCCATCCGCCACCGCACCGCGAAATCCCTCGGCCAGTGCGCGCGCGATCACGCCGTCTTCCACGGGTCTACCATTCAAAAATACATATTGGTGCCGCCTCCCCTTCCGCGCGTGACTCGCTGGCAAGACATACCCATGCACCGTCATCCCATTCCCGTGCGTTAGTGGCAGCTCGATCAATTCCCGAGACAGGTCTGTCCCCAAAATCTGACGCACTCGGTCCACTGCCTTCGCCGCTGGTGCTAAATCGAAAATCTCCCGGTCATCTCGCCGCAAACGGAACCTCACACCCGGTGCCGCCAGCGCGTGCAATCTCAGTTGATGCTCCACATGTGCCGCTTCCGTCGATTCAGCTCGTAAAAATTTCCGCCGCGCTGGCATGTTGAAAAATAGTGCCTTCGCCTCGATCATCGTGCCTGGCGCACATCCCGCCTCCTTCACGTCCCGCACTTTTCCTCCATCCACCGAAATCTCCGTGCCCGCCACCGCATCATGCTCACGCGTCACAAGGCGGAATCGCGATACACTGGCGATGCTCGGCACCGCCTCACCACGAAATCCTAGCGTCATAATCGAGGCCAGATCCCCTGCTGTCCGCAGTTTACTCGTCGCATGGCGCTCCAGTGAGAGAAGGGCGTCCTCGCGCGACATTCCGCAGCCATCATCGCTCACTCGGATCAGCGCAGAGCCACCCCGGTCCACCTCGACCCGGATCTCGCGCGCCCCGGCGTCGATGCTGTTTTCCACCAGTTCCTTCACCACTGAAGCAGGGCGCTCCACCACCTCGCCCGCCGCCACTTGGCTGGCGAGAATATCTGAAAGCACTCGGATCTTTGGCATCGGCCCGGGAACCCTAGTCACTTCCACTCATTCCACAATCCACATTCTTCGGCGCCTCACTTCGCCGGGGCAGGCTTCCCTGCATTCGATGGCTTGAGTAGCTTTTCAATCTCCGTTGTGAACAGCCCAGAACTCCGCGCCGCGTCGAAATGTGACCGTGCCGCCTCTACATTTTCGGCGGCTAGTTCGATCTTACCCATGCCCATTTCCCACAACTCTCTCAACAAAACGTGCGTATCGAAGCGATTCGCCTGCATGCGTTTCCAGAGTGCGTTATGAAATTTCCGCGCCTCATACACTCCATTTCGATGAATCAAGGCCTCCGTGACCATGCACTCCTCGCAGACCACCCACAGCGGCCAGTTTTCGTAAAATCTTTCCGGATTTCTCTTATTTTCCGCAATCACCTCACCCAATCGTTTCGAGAAGTCCGCATATCGCCCGAGAATTCCCTGCCAGTTTTCATCCATCACATCCTGGGTGCTCATGCTGTTAAATGCGCGTAACTGCCACCGGTCATTCTTCAGCACAGAATCGCACAACCGAGTCATTGAGCTCCAGTCTTCACTCCGCTTAAACGATAAAACCCCATACGTCACCACCAGCGCCGCACCCGCCACACACGTCGCCCGTGGCAGCCGCCGCCAACACGCCGCCAGCCCCATCGCGGCCAAAAGCGAAAGATAAGGCAGCGCCGGATACAGCCGGTATTCCACCATCAATTCACTCACCACAAAGAGGAAACGCAGGCAAATCGCACCCAGCGCGAGACTCGCTAGCAGCGCCACCGGCTGCCGACGCTTCACCCAGAGCCAGCCCACTCCGCTGCTGAGCAGCAACAAGCCCGCCGCCGCCACCCACGCCGCACGATCTCCCAAGCTCCAAGTCCAAGCCACCAAGTGGTCCGAACACAATCCAACCGGCCACACCAGCAACTTCATGTACTCCCAAAACACCCGACATTGAGTCAGCGTAAACAACCCAAGTCGCGGGGATCGAAACGTTTGTTCCTGAAGCGCCACATAAAAAGCCACCAGCGTAAGGCGGAAAAACAACACTCCCCCGGCCAGTAGCAGCAGCCCCCCCATCACCCGCCACTTCGTTGCCACCAGCATCCGCCACTGTTGCCGACTCATAGCCGCCAAGAGTACGATGCCCACACTCAGCCCCGCATGTGCCAAGCCTGGCCCTTTCGAAATTGTCGCCAGCACCACCGCCACCCCACAGAGCCACCACCACTTGCCATCGCGCTTCGCCCCCATGACCGCGAAACATGCTGCTAGGAATGAAAACAAGCCCACCATGCCATGATCTCTCGCCCGCACATAATTCGTCACTTCCGTCGCCATGGGATGCGTCGCGAAAATCATCGCCGCCACCCACGCAATCCACCGCCCCTTTTCCTCTTCCTCAGAGTCTACTGAAGACCTGACTTGCAGTAAATACCGCCCGAAATAATACACCGCCAGAGCCGCCGCCACGTGAAGTAGCAGATTGAACAAATGAAACCAAAACGTGGAGAATCCCACAGCCCGCCACGTCCACATGTAGCTCAGCACCGTTAAAATCCGTGCCTGCTCCAGCCACCACTTGCCACCTTCCACCCCTACATTCGAGTGAACCTGATTCCAGTCATCCAGATAGAACACGGAGTCCAGACAGCCACCATGCGCCAGCAACACCGCCACCACGACCGAGCATGGTAGCCACACGGCTAGAGACTTTTTAGTGAGCAGCATCATCGTTTCATTTCATCCACGCGCTTGCCGAGAACGTGGCAAAATTATCAAGCGAGTCGATGGTTAATCCATCCCACTTTCAAAATCATCACTCTCTCTACCAGAGCGCGAGTGCAAGTTTTTGGGGCTAAAATGATCTTGTCACTTCTACCAGAACCAGAAAAACCATAAAAAACCAATGGCGGACAGGGAGGGATTCGAACCCTCGGTGACATTGCTGCCACACACGCTTTCCAAGCGTGCTCATTCGACCACTCTGACACCTGCCCTTGGAGGGCGGGACGCTAGGAACTCACTCGGAGCTTGGCAACCTCTTTTTGAAAACATTCTCAAATCACTCACTGGCGACCCGCGCCAGAATCCATAGAAGGTCGGACAAACGGTTGAAAAATAGGCGGACCACCTCGGGCACCGGCTCGCCAGACTCATGCAGGGCTAAGACACTCCGCTCGGCTCGGCGCGACACGGCACGCGAGTAGTCGATGGCGGCACGTGCCAGTGAACCCTCGGCACCCGGCTTAGCCCAGCCGGTGAACTTGATGCCTTGCGCCTCGTAGCCGTGGGCTTCTGCCGTCACCCAGTCGAGATCGGCATGGGTGATGGCGGCGTATTTTTTCTGCACATAGAGCGCTTCATCCTCGGGCAGGTAGGCGAGCTGGCCCATCAGGCCGATGAGTTTTTCCTGCAACTGGTCGATCAGGGCGATCCATCCCGCATCGCTCGCCGCCGACCGGGCGAGACCGAGTGCGGCGTTCAGCTCGTCCACGTTGCCGAGTGCTTCGATCCGCAGTGAAGTCTTGGCGATGCGTTTACCAAAAAGTAAGTCCGTATCTCCTGAATCTCCGCGTCCTGTGATGATGCTCATGCCGCACGGGATAGCCCGACTTTGAAAAAAATCAATGTCCATCCCGCTTCATCCGTGCTTCCTAGGGGCGTCCATGAAACTCGCAAAACTCGGCGATGGCCCAGAAATTTTCCACACCCTTCAAGGTGAAGGCGTGAGCGTGGGCGCGCCCGCCATTTTCATCCGTGCGTCTCGCTGCAATCTTCACTGCATCTGGTGCGACACGGATCACACATGGAACTTCCAAGGCACGCCCTGGCCTCATGAAAAGGATGCCAGCACCGGCTACACCAAGCACCGCAAGGAAGATGTGACCTACGAGCTAAGTCCCAGCGAGGCGGCGGCACGCATTCTCGCTTTTCCCTGTGCCCGCACGGTCATCACAGGGGGGGAGCCGCTGTTGCAGGAAATGGACTTTCTCGCGATGATTCAGCACATCCGAGCGGTGCAGCCCACGCATCAATTCGAGGTCGAGACGAACGGCACGCGCCTCCCTGACCCGGCGTTTTACGAGGCCGTCAATCAATTCAACATCTCGCCCAAGCTCTCAAACGCAGCGATGCCAGCAGCCCTCCGCATCCAGCCAGCTGCCCTCCAGTTTTTCGCCACCTCGGCGAAGGCTTGGTTCAAATTTGTCGTCGCCCGGCCAGCGGATCTTCAGGAAATCGAGTCGCTCTGCACGGCGCATGGCATCGCCGCAGAGCGGATTTTACTCATGCCAGAAGGCCGCACCAGTGCCGAGCTGGACCGCCATGTGAGCTGGCTACCGGAACTCTGCCGGGACCGGGGATACCGCCTGTGCGACCGGCTGCACATCCGGCTTTGGGGGGATAAACGCGGCGTCTGAGTTTTTCCGCAACTTTTGGTCCAGAATGTGGTTCAGTAAGCAGCAATCCACGGCCAATCATGAAGCAAAACACCACTCCACCCGATGACTCATGGGAATCCGACGCCGTTTGGAAGCTGCTCGAACAGGCAGCGCCGATGAAAGCGCCTGACCGCTTCGCCGAAAACACGGTGCGTGCGGCACGGCTCCTAGTGGAGGTGAAACCTTGGTGGAGCCGCCTCTTTTCCCCTGCCCCACTCGCAGGACTCGCCGGGGCAACTGCGGCACTTGCGTTTGCGGTGATTTCTTGGGTCGGCCCCGCTCCGACTTCGGTGAGCCCACAGAACTCGGCACAAGCCGTCGCCATCGAAGACATCTCTGCCGCTGAGACCTTGATCGCTGCGGCAGACCACCTGGATGATTTCAGTGACAGCGAGCTAGTGAGTCTGATTGGATTTTAATCGCTTCCCCAGCCCGCAATTGCCCGCCACGCTGGCGGCGTGAAGCAGGCTCTTATTTTCGATCTGGACGGCACCTTGGTGGATTCTTTACGCGGCATCGCCCTTGCGCTGAACCACGCCCTGAGCAGTCTCGCACTGCCGAATCATGGCTTGTCCGAAATTCGCGGATTCATCGGTCATGGGGCGCGGAATCTGATCCAGCGTGCGGCACCCACCGGCGCGGACGAGGCCTTGTTGGATCAAATCGAGCAGGCATTCAAAGCGAACTACGAGGTGAATTGGCCACTGGGCACCACCCCTTATGACGGCGTAGTCAAGCTGCTGGAATCTCTCCAACGCGCCGGCCACCCGCTCGCAGTGCTGTCCAACAAACCCCATGACTTCACCACCGCGATCGTGAAACAGGTGTTTCCCAGCATTCGGTTCGCAGCGGTCCTTGGACAGCGCGCGGGCATCCCTCACAAGCCAGATCCAACGGGAGCTTTAGAAATCGCCGAGACTCTCGGCATGGCCGCTGCGGACTGCGTGATGATCGGCGACTCCACCATGGACATCGAAACCGGGCTACGCGCTGGGATGCAGACGATCGCGGTGACATGGGGTTTCCATGACCGCGAGCGCCTGCTCACGACGGGAGCCGGTCACGTGGTGGACTCTGCGGAAGAACTACTAGGAATCACCGAGCAGAGCGATTGAGCTCGTCCACTTGTTGATTCAGCGTCCAGAAATCATAGAGCCAACCCAACAGAAATAACCCGCCGGTGAAGAACCAAAGGAGACCCGTTAGAATTTTCCCCATGTAGAATCGGTGGATTCCTAAGGGGCCTAAAAAGGCATGAAGCAGCCATGCGACGCTGTAGTCGATCGGGCCTGAGGCGAAGCGTAAATCCGCCTGCCGATCCATGCCCGGAATCAGAAACACATCGATCAACCAGCCGACCCCAAGGAGGCCAAACGTGAAGAACCAAATCGTCCCTGAAATGGGCTTCCCATAGTAAAATCGATGAGCTCCAGTGAAACCGAAGATCCATAACAGGTAGCCGATGACTTTAGAATGAGTTTTCATGGGCGTTAGGACAACTTGGCCACCAAGCTCGCCGAAAGAGCATGGATCGCCGCGGTCTGGGATGGATCCAGCAAGTGTCCTGCTGCGTCGAAGGCTTCGTGGGCTTTTGGAATAGTGACTTGGTCTGGCATGACGAAGATGCCGATGTTCACAAGGAACGGACGCAACTGAGTCAAGCCGCGAGAACCACCGTAGCCACCCGGAGAGGCCGCGAGGATGGCTGCGGATTTCCCGGTGAGTGCATAGAGTGGGGATTCGTCTGGTGAGGTGGCGCGGGACACCCAGTCGATGGCGTTTTTCAGCGCAGCGGTGAGGGTGCTGTTATA
Organism: Verrucomicrobiaceae bacterium; assembly: GCA_027484055.1. Taxonomy (GTDB): domain Bacteria; phylum Verrucomicrobiota; class Verrucomicrobiia; order Verrucomicrobiales; family Akkermansiaceae; genus Luteolibacter. The sequence continues at coordinate 97,037 of JAIXQH010000054.1, forward strand.
CTCGGGTGAGGCGATGATGAGTCCGTCATGTGCGAGGAACAGCGCTTTCAACTGTTTGGCAGCTTCCGGCATTCCTTCAGCTGCTTCGAGATCTTCGTCGAAGAGCGGCAGGCGGAAATCCCGCAGCGATATCAGCGTGACTTCCGCCCCCGCAGAGCGGGCCGCGTCTGCGGCGATGGCGGCGATTTTCTGATTATAGGATTCGGCGCGGAGACTGCCGCCAAAGACAAGTATGCGTGGCTTTTTCATAATGAGTTGAGTATTCGGTTAGTTAGAGATGGGTTCAAGGAAAGGATAGTCGGTGTAGCCGGTCGGGCCATCCCCGTAGAAGGTGCTGGGCTCCGGTTCATTCAATGGAGCGCCGGTGCGGAAACGCTCGACGAGGTCAGGATTTGCAATGGCAGATTTCCCAAACGCGACGGCATCCGCCCGACCGGAACGAATCACCTCACGAGCCGACTCTGCGGTGAAATTTTCATTGGCGATGTAAACGCCGCCAAAGGCCTGCTTCAGCGAAGGCCCAAGTGGTGCGGTATCGAAATTCTCCCGCGCACAGAGGAAGGCGAGATGACGTTTTCCTAACTCCCTGGCTGCGTGGTGGAAGACCTCGGAAATGGCCGAGTCACCCATGTCGTGCGCGTCGCCCCGTGGCGCGAGGTGGACCCCCACCCGGTCTGCACCCCAGACGGATACGACGGCGTCAGTGACTTCTAGCAAAAAGCGCGCGCGGTTCTCGATGCTGCCACCATACTCGTCGCTGCGGTGGTTGGTGTGATCTTGGAGAAATTGGTCGATGAGGTATCCATTCGCGGCATGGATCTCGACGCCGTCGAAGCCAGCGAGTTTGGCATTTTCTGCGCCGTGACGGAAATCGGCGACGATGCCGGGGATTTCTGAAAGATCCAACGCACGCGGGGTGACGTAGTCTTTCAGCGGGCGGATCAGACTGACGTGTCCCTTCGCCGCGATGGCGCTAGGGGCGACTGGTAGCGCGCCGCCGAGATAGACGGGATCGGAAATGCGGCCCACATGCCAAAGCTGCAAGAGGATCTGGCCGCCGGCTAGATGAACGGCATCGGTGACGGCTTTCCAGCCCTCGACTTGCTCTGGAGACCAGATGCCCGGCGTGTTCGGGTAGCCGACGCCTTGGGGAGAGATCGCCGTGGCTTCCGACAGAATCATGCCGAAGGCACTGCGCTGGGTGTAGTATTCAGCCATCATGGCATTCGGCACGCGCCCAGCAGAAGCACGGCAGCGGGTGAGCGGTGCCATGATAATGCGATTCTGAAACTGAAGTGCACCTGCTTGAAGAGATTGGAAAAGTGGATCGGACATATGAGTGGATTATTGGAGGTCAAACAGAATGGCTTGGGTGCCGTCAGCCTTGGAGATAATCTCGATTTTCCCAGCTTCTTCAAGCGAGATGGCATCCCCAGCACTCAGGGAAACACCATTCACCTCAATCGCACCCGTCGCGATGTGCAGCCAGAGGCCACGCCCAAGTGCGAGTTCGTGGTCGGTCTGCACTCCAAGATCGAGCTTCAACAAGTAGATGGAAGCATCCTGTGCGATGGTCGCCGAGCCATCACGGCCATCTTCAGAAATAACCAGCGTTTTCGGGTCGTTTTGCCGTTCTGCCGCGGGTGCCCACTCGGTGTAGGCAGGTGCTAGGCCACGAGTGGCAGGGGTGATCCAGATTTGCAAAAGATGCGCGGGCACCGTGGGCGAGGGATTAAACTCCGAATGCTGCACGCCCGTGCCTGCACGCATCAGTTGAATTTCACCAGGATTTAGCACCCGACTATTCCCCATGGAATCTTGGTGCGCGAGTTGACCGGCCAGCAGGTAGGAGAAAATTTCCATGTCGCGGTGAGGGTGAGTCGGGAAGCCACGGCCAGCAGCGATTTGGTCGTCATTGATGACCCGTAGCGAGCGGAATCCCATGTGCTTGGGGTCGTAATAATCCGCGAAGGAAAAGGTGTGCCAGCTGTTCAGCCAGCCGTGATTGGCATGGCCGCGCTCTTCAGCCCGGCGCACAGTGAGTTTCGGTTGTGGATTTGACATGACTCCATATTAAACGGCTTAGCCCATTCGTCTCATGCAATCTTGTCAGCCTGAGCATGCGGATTCGGCAGCCTGCTCAATCAAGCAATTCGCTATAATGCTTCCGCGCTAGAGCCATGGATAAATCGAGAATCCCTTGGCTGCGTGGGTGCTTGAGCGCCTCATCTGCCATCACGGCGCACTCCGCATGACTGAGTGAACGAATCGCCTGCCCGACGCGTGGAACTTGCTGCGGTCCGACCGACAACTCCTCTACCCCTAGCCCGAGGAGCAGCGGAGTGAGACGGATATCTCCGGCCATTTCTCCACAGATGCCGGTCCAGATGCCATTATTCGTAGCAGCGTCGATGGTGCGCTTGATCAAGCGAATGACCGCTGGGTGGGTAGGACGATAGAGCTCAGCGACGTGGGGATTCACCCGGTCCACGGCGACGGTGTATTGAATGAGATCGTTCGTGCCGATTGAGAAAAAGTCCACATACGGCGCGACGAGGTCGGCACAAATCGCAGCAGCAGGTACCTCGATCATGATGCCGACTGGCAAGTGCCGGTCGAAGGCAATCCCCTCTTTTTCCAGCTCATCCATGCAACGGCGGACCATGTCCTTACTGCGAAGCACTTCGGAGAGCCCGGAAATCATCGGGAACATCACCGCCACTTTTCCAAAAGCACTGGCGCGCAGCACAGCACGGATTTGCTCCCGGAACATGGCCGGACGGGCAAGCGAAACGCGGATTCCGCGCCAGCCGAGAAATGGGTTCGGCTCGGCATCCGTGAGTGCCTCGACGGGGAGCTTATCGCCCCCTGCATCAAGCGTCCGGATGATCACCGTATGGGGTGCCATCTCACGGGCGACACGTGAGTAAACTTGCGCTTGCCTCTGCTCGTCAGGCATTTCCTCGGCGTTGAGCAGTAGGAATTCCGTCCGATAGAGACCGATCCCCTTGGCCCCACTGCGCTTCACCAGTGGCAGATCATCGACCAGTTCGATGTTCGCGGAAACGGTCAACGGCCGCCCGTCCACCGTCTGAGTGGCAGCCCCGCGCATGGCATCTAGCGAGTTTCGGACACGCTCCTTGTCCAGTGAAAGCCTACGGTAGCGATCCAGCGTTTCCGGATCTGGATTTAAAATGAGTTTCCCCGTGTATCCGTCGAGAATCGAGGGCGTAAGCGCGATGATGTCGATGACTGCCGCATCCAGTCCCACGACGGCTGGAATGCCGAAAGCCCGGGCGAGAATCGCCGTGTGCGAGTTCACACTCCCCTGCTCCGTGGCAAACCCAAGCACGTGCTTGCGGTTCATCGAGGCCGTGTCAGACGGCGCTAAATCATAGGCCACCAAGACATGGTGATCGTCTGGCCCCATCGGCCGAGTGTCGGCTTCTAGGCTGAAATTTCGCAACACCCGCTCCGCCACGTCTTCGATGTCGGCGGTCCGCTCACGCAAATAGGGATCGGGAATGCGACGCATCGCTTCCAAGAAGTTCTGCATCACCGCATAGAAGGCATATTCGGCATTTTGGAGACGCTTCTCAATGGTGGACTGCACCCGTTTCACCACCGAGCGATCTTCAAGGATCATGACGTGTGCCTCGAAGATGCCGCTCTCATTGTCTCCAGCGAGATCTTTGAGCCGACTTTGCAGCTCGATCAACTGGCGCTTGGTAATTTCCAAGGCTTGGGTGAAACGACCTTGTTCCCGCTCGACCTCATTCTCGGTGATTTCATAAACCTCAGGAGACGAAAATCCTCGGGCGATGACATGCACCGGAGCGATGGAAATCCCTGGCGAGGCAGGTATCCCCTCGTAGATGACTTGAAGTTTTTCTCCCTTGGCTGGCATTAGTTTGTCGGAGTCTGATTCCCCGGGCAGGGCGGTTCAAGACACAATTTCCCGATTGGCTGCACCCGCCTAGCAATTGAGTCCAGTGTCATATTAACTGACTGTCCTCGACAGACTCTCGGCCCAAGCCGCGCAGTTAAAGAGCTCGCAAAAACGTGTGGTCTGCTGCAATGGCCGCAGCTGATGAATCCTTTCATCAGAAACTTCTGAATTCAAAGGATGCCTTTTCTCAGATCCCTCAGGCTCCACAAAACCGGATTCGCCGCTGCCGCCGCCCCTCGCAGTTTCCGCGCGCCGTCCTTCCGCTGGTTCCCAAATCGTTCTCGTCCTCGGATGAAAGCATTGTTAACAAATTCCCGACTCCCAATCACGGCCCCATCGGTGAAGTATCTCACTCGGTAATGCAGCATTTTCGCAAACTTGAGGTCTGGGAGAACCGTTTCGTTGTTACCGCTTTCGCTGGCCCGTAGTTCGGCGCTGTTCTTCGTGATGGGGCGGCGGTGGGTGGATGATTTTGTTGATTTTCCTGACTTTGCTTCGGCGGCTCGTCCCGGTTTCCGCCCGAGTGCGATGCCCATGGTGCGGCGATACAGGCGCGATACTTCCGGCCATTTTTCCAC
>JAIXQH010000034.1 GCA_027484055.1 Verrucomicrobiaceae bacterium
CAGGTTTCTGGATTGGGAAGCTGACGGATACGGCCGATCCGGGAGTGTTTACCTAACAGAAGAAAAGTACAAGTGCTAAATCGCACTTTTTACGCACTGATTTTTGAGAAACGGTCTAACAATCTTTTTGATGATTTCTGTCAGCTATACTCTCATGTCCGTGTTCTCTTACGAATTTACCCTGAGTGAGGCCATGTCGATCACGAAGCGGTATTTGACATCGCCTTTTACCAGTCGGTCATAGGCTTCGTTGATCTGCTGGATCGGGATGATTTCGATGTCGGAGGTGATGTTGTTTTGGCCGCAGAAATCGAGCATTTCTTGGGTTTCCTTCAGCCCGCCGATGAGTGATCCGCTGAAATTTCGACGACCGAAAATGAGGTTGCTCACATCCACTTCGAGGGGCTCGGGAGCCACGCCAACTTGGGTCAGGTTACCATCGCGCTTGAGTAAGACGAGATAGGCATTGATGTCGTGCTTGGCCCCTACGGTATCGAGGATGAAGTGAAAACTGTTGAGATGCTTGTTCATCGCAGACTCATCTTTTGATAGCACCACCTCGTCTGCGCCGAGTCGGAGCGCGTCTTCCACTTTGTTCTGGGAGGTGGTGAAAACGACGACGTGTGCGCCCATGGCTTTTGCCAATTTCACGCCCATGTGGCCGAGTCCACCGAGTCCAACGATGCCGACTTTCTGACCTTGGGTGACGCCGTGGTGTCTGAGTGGTGAATAGGTCGTGATCCCGGCACAGAGAAGTGGGGCGGTGCCTGCTAGATCGAGATTTCCAGGAACCCGCAGGACGAAGTCTTCATTTACCACGATGCTTTCGGAGTAGCCGCCGTAGGTTACGCCGCCGCTGTGTTTGTCCGGAGAGTTATAGGTAAAAATCGAGCCATTCTCGCAGAATTGTTCCAAGTGTTCTTCACAGCTTTCGCAGGTGTGGCAGGAGCCTACCAAGCAGCCGACACCGACGATGTCGCCTGCTGTGAACTTTTGGACTTCCGCGCCGACCTTGATCACACGACCTACGATTTCATGGCCTGGCACGCAGGGGTAGGTCGTCCCGTGCCACTCGTTGCGCACGGTGTGAACGTCCGAGTGGCAGACGCCACAAAAGAGGATTTCGAGGTGCACGTCGTGTTCATCGGGCGCACGGCGCACGAGATTGAAAGGTGAAAGCGGGGTGGTCGCGGAATTGGCGGCGTAGGATTTGGTTTTCATATAGTTAGGAAAGATCTAAGATGGGGCATTGATCGAGGCGACGCGGACGAGTTTTTTGTTCACAAATTCGTGGATGCCATGGCTGGAAAGTTCCCGTCCATAGCCGGAGTTTTTAATACCTCCAAATGGCAGATCAGAAGCGGTCCAAGTGGGATGATTGACGAAGACCATGCCGGTCTCGATGCGGCTCGCGATGCGTTTTCCACGCTCGACGTCTTGCGTGAAAACGGAGCCGCCCAAGCCGTAGTCCGAGTCATTGGCGAGTGCGATGGCGGCGTCCTCATCCTTGACGCGGAAAAACAAGGCCACGGGTCCGAAGAACTCTTCCCGATAGGCCGGATTGTCCGGGGAAATATCGGTGAGGATCGTCGGCTGCATGAAGGCACCGGGCCTATCCATTCGCTTGCCACCTAACACGAGTGTCGCGCCGTGGGCGATTGCCTCGTCGACTTGTTTCACCAGCTGAATCAACGCAGCCTCGGTGGAGAGCGGCCCAAGTGTCGTGCCAGCATCCATCGGGTCGCCCGGGACCAGTGCTTCCATGGCAGCTTTGAATTTTGACAGAAATGAATCCGCAAGTTCCTCGACGATGATGAAGCGTTTCGCGGCGATGCAGCACTGGCCCATGTTGTTCATTTTTGCCCACAGCGCCCAGGTGAGGGTCTTATCGAGATCGGCGTCTTCCAGCACGATGAAGGCATCGTTGCCGCCGAGTTCCATGGTGGATTTTTTGATATTTCTGCCAGCCCTTTCCGCCACGCCCTTCGCGGCGGCCACGCCCCCGGTCAGGGCCACGCCGCGAATGCGTGAGTTATCGATCGCGGTAAGCACTTGGTCGTGGGAAATGAGCAGATTCGTGTAAGCGCCCACGGGTGCACCTGCTGCAAGCCAGACTTGCTCGAAGGCGATAGCGCATTGGGGCACGGTGCCCGAGTGTTTCACCATTACGACATTTCCTGCCATCAAGTTCGGACCGGCAAAGCGGGCGAGTTGGTAGTAGGGAAAATTCCATGGCTGCACGCCGAAGAGCACACCGAGTGGGCTGCTTTCTACGGCGGCTTCGCCGGATTCCGGATTTAATCGCTCTGTCGCGAGGAAGCGTTCGGCGTGTGTTGCGTAATAGTCGAGTATGTCCGCGCTAAGCTTCACCTCGCCGACCGACTCAGCGATGAGTTTGCCCATTTCAAGCGTGATCAATCCCGCCAGTTCATCCGTTCGTTCGCGCATGATGGCGGCGGCTCGGGAGACAACCGTCGCCCGCTCGCTGAAACTCAATTTTCTCCACGACTCAAAACAGGTCGATGCGGTGGCGATGGCCGTTTCCAGCTGTTCGTCGCTGTGTTCCTCGAACGATTTCACCAGTTCGCCGTTGAATGGGTTGATACTTTGGTAACTCATTCCCCAAATTTACCGAGGCGGATCTAGGCGGGCGATGGGGTCTAACCCGCAATCTGCGGTATCAGCGTTTTTAACAGTCGAGGGTGGAATCGACACTTGAAGCCATCCCCAGCGATTTTTCGGCAGTGTTCGTTCCGCTTATTGGCACGTTTGCGCCGTCGAAGTGGCCTTTGATCGCAAATCCAGCGCCGTCAGCGCGACGCGAGGTAGATTGGTGGCTCTGAACTGCCCGCCACTCATCTCTTTTTCTCTTCAACGACACCGGAACCTGTCAGAGTCCGCAACGGAAATGATAAATCACCTCACCCTGAAAAATCGCGTATGGCTGGTGCCCACCTTGGTGGTCGTGCTCGTCCTTGTCTTAATGGGTGCTTTGTTCGCCGCGCAGTTGGCCCTATCCGGTTACATGACGGCGGGAGAGGCGCTCAAATTCACGCTCCCACTATGGCTTCCGTGGATGGCCTTCGCGCCACTCACCGCGCATCTCGCCTTTCGGTTTCCGCTTGAGCGGCAACAACTTCGGAAAAGCGTTGTCGTCCACTTGGCCGCCTGTGCGCTAGTCATCGCCGGAAATCAAGTGATCACCCGGCGCTACATGACAGAAATTGGTTTCGACCGACCGCCGCCATGGATGATCCGCGAGGCAGAAAAACATGGTGTTCCTCCCTTATTGCCACCCTCCGATTCAAAAGCCGAATCTTCCCGCAGCTATGGTGGCCCCGCCGTCGCGCGGATCGCCATGGACGTTCTCGTCTATGGGATTTTGCTCAGCGCCTGCCAAACGGTAGTCTCCTCCCGCCGCGCTCATGATCGAGAACGCCGCGCCCTCACCGCCGAGTCCCAACTCTCCGAAGCGCGACTTTCGGCCCTGCGCATGCAGCTCAATCCCCATTTCCTCTTCAATTCCCTCAACGGCATCGCCACCCTCATCCACACTGATCCTGTCGCGGCAGATGACATGATTGGAAATCTCAGCGGCTTCTTGCGCCTTTCCTTGGACACCACCGGAGAGCAAGAAATCCCCTTACTTCGCGAGCTGGATTTCCTCCAGAGTTACTTGGAAATCGAACAGGCCCGCTTCGGGGAGCGGCTGCAAGTGCTGCGTGACATCGCTCAAGACACCCTCGTCGCCTGCGTCCCCACGCTGATCCTTCAGCCCATCATCGAAAACGCGATCCGCCATGGTTTTGAAAAAATCACCACCACCGGGATCATCCAAATCATCGCCCGTCGCGAAGGTAACACCCTCTCCCTCATCGTTCAGGACAACGGCAGCGGCCTGTCGGACTCTGCCCTGAGTGGCATCGGCCTCACGAATACCCGCGCTCGCCTGCACGTGCTCTATGGTGAAAATCAGCACCTCGTCCTCCGCGATCTCGAGACCGGGGGCTGCCTCGCCGAAATCCGTATCCCTTACCACAGCGAACCACTCGCCATCCATTCATGAAAATTCGAGCCCTCATCGTCGATGACGAACCCCTTGCTCGCCAACGGATCCGCCTCTTGCTCGATCGGGAGCCAGATGTGGAAATCATCTCCGAATGCGCCAATGGTGAAGAAGCCCTTGCCGCCCTTCAGCGCGAGTCCCCCGACCTCATGTTTCTCGACGTGCAGATGCCCGGCATGGATGGCTTTGCGGTCCTCAAAGCCACCCCGACTGATCAGCTCCCAGTCGTCATCTTCACCACCGCCTACGAGCAACACGCCCTTCGCGCCTTCGAGGCTCATGCCCTTGACTACCTCCTCAAACCCTTCAAGACGGAGCGTTTCAAGGACTCCTTAGCCCATGCCCGTCAGCACCTAGCCACCCGCCACGCTGGCACGGCCGCACAAGGATTGCTAGAATTCCTCGGCCGGAAAATAGAACTCACCCAATACCTCACCCGCCTCTCCGTGAAAGTCGGGGACCGCATGATGTTTCTCAAAGTCGGCGAAATCAATGCCTTCGAGTCCGCCGGGAAATACATCGTCGTCCACAGCGGGAAGGAAAATCATCTCTTGAGAGAGTCTCTCACCTCCCTCGAATCCAAGCTCGATCCCGAACATTTCCTCAGAATCAGCCGCTCATCCATCGTGAATCTCGACTCCATCTTGGAGCTCCAACCCATGTTCAAAGGTGAGCACGTCGTCTTACTAAGAAATGGCCTCAAGCTCGCCATGACCCGCGGCCTGCGCGATGTCGAGAACGTGTTAAATTTTTCCTAACTCTTCGCCATGCGAATGCTTCATATAATCGTTCTCCCGGTCGCGCTCTGCCACTGCACCTTGATTCCCGACTACGTCCGGCCAGCTGCGCCCGTCGCCGCGAGATTCCCTGATACCTCCGGCGTCAGTAACAGGCAGGCCGCAAGTCTCCCGTGGCGGCAATTCTTCGCGGAAGCTCGGTTGGAAAAACTCATCACCCTCGCCCTCGCGAACAACCGCGACCTGCGGGTGGCAGCTCTCAAGGTTGAGAAAAGTCAGGCTCAGTATCGCATCACCCGTGCGGCGTCCTTTCCCACGCTTGACGGCGGCCTCAGCTACAGCCGCTCGCAGCTGGCTGGAAACACTCGCGAGGAATGGCAGGCGAACCATGGCAGTGCTGCCTACGAGGTGGATCTCTTCGGGAAAATTCGCAGTCTGAACGAGCAGTCTCTCCAGACCTATTTTGCCACCGCAGAGGCTCAGCGTAGTACTCAACTCTCACTCGTTTCGGAAGTCGCCTCGCAATACTTTTTCATTCGCAAGACGGAAGAACTGCTCCAACTCTCGCAGCAGACGCTGACCGCCGTGCAGGGCTTGTATGAGTTGAATCAAGCCAGACTCGATGCCGGTGAAAGCAACGAACTCGATCTCCGCACCGCAGAAGGCCAAGTGCAGACCGCTCGCATCAATATCCTCACCTACGAGCGTCAAGTGGCACAGGGCTATAACGCGCTGGTCCTGCTCATCGGCGCATCCATCCCGAGTCATCTCTCACCCGCACGACCACTCGCCACCTCTGGCTTGTTGGCCAGCATCCCCGCCGGCCTGCCGTCCGACCTCCTTCAAGTGCGTCCAGACATCCGCCAAGCCGAGCGCAGCTTACTGGCGGCCAATGCCAACATCGGCGCTGCCCGTGCGGCCTTTTTCCCAAGCATCACGCTCACCAGCTCAGCGGGCGCCACCAGTGCGGAATTTTCTAACCTGCTCGACAGCGCCCGTGGCACCTGGAGCTTTTCTCCAAAGATCAACCTGCCGATTTTCAACGGTGGACAACTCCAAGCAAACTTGGATGTCGCGAAAGTCAGCACCCGCATCGAGGTGGCCAACTACGAAAAATTCATCCAACTCGCCTTCCGCGAAGTGGCAGACGCCCTCGTCGCGACGAACAACTACGCCCAACAAGTCACGGCCCAAGCCGCATTGACCGAGTCACAACAGCGTCGCTTCGACCTCGCAAATGCCCGCTTCCTCAGCGGTGAAGATTCCTACCTCAGCGTGCTATCCGCCCAGCAAGATCTCTACAATGCCCAGCAAGGCCGCATCGACGCGCTTTACAACACCCTCGCCAGCCGCATCTCGCTCTACAAAGCCCTCGGCGGCGGTTGGGCCGAATGACTTCCGCCATGAAATTGCTATCTCTATCACTAGCCCTAGCCTTCCTCTGCGCCTGCAAGCCCTCTGGCTCCCAGAATCGCTACGAGGCCAGCCCCGTCACCCGCGGTGACATCATCCAACACGTCACCGCCAGCGGCACACTCAGCGCGATGGTCAGCGTGGATGTCGGCGCTCAAGTGTCCGGAAAAATCGTCAAGCTGCTCGTCGATTTCAACTCACCCGTCAAACAAGGCCAGCTCGTCGCAGAAATCGATCCCACCGTTTATGCCGCACAGCTCCGCCAAAACGAAGGTGAACTCGCGAGCAGTATGGCCAATGTCACCTTGAAGCGTCAGAATCTCCAGCGCAAAACTCTGCTCGCCCCGCAGCATGCCGTTTCCCAGTTAGACATCGACCAAGCCACCGCCGAGCTCGCTCAAGCCGAAGCCGCCGTGATTATCCGCCAAGCCACAGTGGACAGCGCTCGGGCCAATCTCGAATTCTGTAAAATCACCGCGCCCGTGGACGGCATCGTCATCTCCCGCAAGGTGGATGCAGGCCAGACCGTGATCTCCGCCATGACCACGCCAGTGCTCTTCACCATCGCGCGCGATATCACCCGCATGAACATCAACGCTTCAATCTCCGAAGCCGACATCGGCCAAGTCAAAGACGGCCAGGCCGTTGATTTCACCGTCGATGCCTTCCCAGACGAAGTCTTCACCGGCCAAGTCACCCAAGTGCGTAAATCTCCCACCACCACTCAGAACGTCGTCACCTACGAGACCATCATCACGGTCGAGAATCCCGGGCAAAAGCTCTTCCCCGGCATGACCGCAGACGTCTCCATCCTCGTCGCCCATCACAAGAAGGTGCTGAAAATCCCGAACACCGCGCTCCGCTACACTCCACCGACCTCCGCGACTTTTGAAAAAACCCCACCCACCCATATGGAGCGCACCCAGCGCCTCGTTTACTCCCTCAGTCCAGATGGCAGCCAGCTCAGGCCCATCTTGGTCAAGGCCAGCATCACCGACGGCGTCCATACTGAGATCACCGAAGGCCTAGCGGACGACGCATCCGTTGTGACATCCACCCTCGTCACTGCGGAAAAAAGCAAAGGCTTCTTGCCACCACAGCCGCCGCCACAGTCATGACCGAGGCACCTGTTATCCAGCTCCGCAAACTTGCCAAGACCTACCAAACCGGCGAAGTCGAGGTGAAGGCCTTGCGTGAAGTGACCCTAGAAATCCAACGGGGAGACTTCGTCGCCGTCATGGGCGCAAGCGGCTCCGGAAAGTCCACCTTGATGAATACCCTCGGCTGCCTCGACCCGTCTAGCAGCGGTGAGTATTTTCTCGATGGAACCGCCGTCGCAGGGCTCGACCGCAAGCAACTCGCCACCCTGAGAAATCGTAAAATCGGGTTTGTCTTTCAAAGCTTCAACCTCCTCGCCCGGACCACCGCGATCGAAAATGTGGAGTTGCCGATGCTCTACACCCTCCCCGTTATTTCCCGCCGTGAGCGCAGAGAGCGGGCCTGCGTCGCCTTGGAAAAAGTCGGCCTCAGCAATCGCCGCGAGCACCACCCCAGCCAGCTTTCCGGCGGCCAGCAGCAGCGCGTCGCCATCGCCCGGGCACTCGTCAATCGTCCAGAACTCATCCTCGCTGATGAACCCACGGGGAATCTCGATAGCCGCACCAGCATCGAAATCATGGGCCTATTTCAAGAACTCAACGCCGCCGGTATCACGCTGGTCATGGTCACCCATGAGCTTGACATCGCCGCCTACTGCAAGCGCATCATTTTCATGCGAGATGGTTTGATCATCCGCGATACCCGCAATACTCATCAACACTCTGCCTCACAGGAGCTGATCACTCTGAATCTCGACGACTCAGTCAAACCCACATGAAAAAAATCGCGGCCGTCCTTTCTGTCATCATCTATCTGGTGCCGACCGCACATTCACAGGTTCAGACTGCCTATGTGGAAGGTGAAGTGCTCGTCACCTTCAAGCCCGTTGAGACCACCGAATCCGCAGGGAGGGCACTCAAGCGGAAATCTCTGAACTTCGCAGAACGCTATACCGCGCTCTCCGAGAAGCGCAGACGCCAGACCGGACTGGTTCGGGAAAAATCAAAAACCACCGCGCAATTGATCGCCGAGTTGAAAGACGATCCCAGCATCGAATCCGTAGAACCCAACTACCTCCGCTGGTTCAACAGCATCCCGAATGACACCCGTTTCACTCAACAATGGTCATTCAATAACACCGGCCAAACCGTGAACGGCATTACCGGCACCGCAGGGGCGGACGTGAGTTACCTAGCTGCCAAGAATCTCTCGCGCAGCCCTTCCAGCGAGATCGTCGTCGCGGTGGTGGACTCCGGTGTGGACGTGATTCACCCGGATCTAGCCGCAAACATTTGGATCAATCCACTTGAGATCCCACGCAACGGCGTGGACGACGACTCGAACGGCTACGCAGACGATATCAACGGTTATGACTTCGCCAGTGGCGACTCCGACCCCTCTGACTCTGGCTCCCACGGCACGCACGTCGCCGGGACCATCGCCGCGCCGGGGGATAACATGGCTGGTGTCATCGGCATCCATGACTCCGCGAAAATCCTGACGCTGAAAGTCTCGACCAATGGCACTACCATCAGCTCATCCGCCGCCATCAGCGCCTTCCAATACGCCACGGCCCTGAAAAATCGCGGAGTCAACATCGTCGCGATCAATGCATCCTACGGTGGCGGTGGCTCCAGCACCGCAGAACTCGCCGCTATCAATGCCGCAGGGAATGCAGGCATCATGCTCTGCGTCGCTGCGGGTAATAGCACTGAAAATAATGATACGATCAGCAGCTACCCCGCCAGTTACCGCACGACGAATATGATCGTCGTTGCCGCGACTGATCAGAATGATGCCTTGGCGAGCTATTCAAACTTCGGTGCCACCACCGTGGACCTCGCGGCTCCGGGATCGAACATCATTTCCACCCAACCTTCCGGCATCAGCTTGCAAGTCGGCAGCACGACTTACACCTCCACGGCGCTGACTTTCTCAGGACTTACCACCGGGTTATCCGCATCCGTCATCGACTGTGGCAATGGCAACACCGCTGCCCAATTTCCTGCTGCGGTGAATGGGAATATCGCGTTGATCCAGCGTGGCACCGAGACCTTCAGCACCAAGGTCGCGAATGCCATGGCGGCAGGGGCACGGGCGGCCATTATCTATAACAATGTTGCGGGCGCTTTTTCCGGCACCTTGCAAACCGAGTCGGGCTGGATTCCAAGTTATAGTATTTCACTCGAAGATGGCCTATTGATCAAAGCGGCACTGCCGAGCACGGGGAGCCTCGTCCTAACTGCAAACTATCAATTCCTAGATGGCACCTCCATGGCGACGCCGCATGTCGCAGGGGCGGTGAGCTTCGCCGCCATGAATTTCCCAAGAGACAGCCTCGCACAACGGCGGGCACGCGTCCTCGCGGCGGTCGACAGCAAGTCCTCGCTAAGCGGTAAGGTCAACACCGGTGGGCGCTTGAATTTTCTGAAAATCGTCGATGCAAATGCCGACGGCGTCGCGGATTGGCAACCGCTTGTGACCACGACTGCGCTGCCCTTAGCCATTCACGGAGTCTCCTATTCACAAACGCTAACCGCCACCCGTGGCTCCACTCCATACACTTGGACTCTAGGGGCCGGGTCGCTGCCCAGCGGATTTTCCCTCAGCCCGCAAGGTGTCTTGAGTGGGATCAGTCGCCTCACTGGAACCTTCAATTTCTCCGTGAAAGTGACGGATTTGGTCGGTGCTAGCTCCACGACGAATCTGACCTTGAACACCGCGCCCTTCGGCCCGGCTGACCACTTCACCTGGGACTTCGTACCGACCACCGCTTATGCAAATACGGATTTCGCGGTGAAATTCACGGCCCGTGATGCTGGCGAGCGGCTCGTTACCACCGCCAGTGGCGACGTGCTGATCCATGCTTCCAGTCCGGTTTCTCCATCAACCGTCACTCTTAGCAACGGCGAATTCGTCGGTTACCTCCGCAGCGCTAGCACAGGAACTCTCACCGCGACTCAGAGTGCGGTGAGCGGTGGCAGCAGTGCCATCACCGTCCTCAGTCGTAGCAGCTCAGCAGGCGATGGGATTCCCGACTCTTGGAAATCTGCCAACGGCCTAGCCCTCACGCCGAGCATCGGTGGGCTGGATAGCGATGGCGACGGTCAGACGAATTTGCAAGAATTCCATGCCGGGACCCTTCCGACAGCTACGGGTTCTGTTTTCAAAGTCAGCTCGACAAATACCGATGGCAGCACCCAATTTACCATCATTTTCTCAGCAGTTAGGGGGAAGCTTTACCGCGCGAGCCGGAGCTCTAACCTCAGCACCTGGAGCCCGGAAAGCTCACGCATCTTAGCAACGACAGACGGCCTGCTAACCATTCAGCTCTCCCTGCAAGGCGAGCCGCAGTCCTACTTCCGAGTGGAAATTGTCCCCTAACGCCCATCATGATCCATTCGCTCCACGCCTTCCTGTCCCAATCCTGGCAGACCTTCTTCATCGCCCTGCGTGGCCTGCGGCGCAACAAGCTCCGCTCTGGCCTCACCGCGTTAGGAATCATCATCGGCGTCGCGGCGGTGGTTTCCATGGTCTCGGTTGGAAATGGCGCACAAGTCAGCATCACCCAGCAAGTCTCCGCTCTCGGCGAGAATCTACTCACCATTTTTTCCGGAAGTAAACGCTCAGGCGGAGTCAGCTCAGGTCTGGGCAGCGCAAGCACCCTGACCCTAGAAGATGCCGAGGCCATCGCCCGCGAAGTGAGCGATGTCGTAGCGGTAAGCCCGGAAGTGACCAGCAGCGCCCAAGTCGTGGCGAACGGGCGGAACTGGTCCACCAGCGTGGTCGGCCAGTCACCCGAGTATTTACAGATCCGAGATTGGAAACTCGCCGCCGGCTCCATGTTCGGCGAGCGCGAGATCCGCAGCGCGGCGAAGGTCGCCGTCATCGGTTCCAAGACTGCGCTGGAGCTGTTTGGCCCGCTGAATCCCATCGGCCAAACGGTCCGGGTGAAAAACAATCCCTTCACCATCATTGGCCTGCTCGAAAGTAAAGGGGCCGGGATGGGTGGGCAGAATCAGGACGACCGACTCATCATCCCTTTCACCACCGCCATGAAACGCATCACCGGTGACAAGTACCTGCGCTCGGTGAATGTCCAGATCCGCAGCTCCGAGCGCATGGAAATCGCCCAAGCGCAAATCACCAGTCTGCTGCGTCAGCGCCACCGCCTCCTGCCTGAGGACGCAGACGATTTTAACATTTTTAACCAAAAGGACATCGCCGACACGGTCAGCTCGGTGACCGGTGTGGTGAAACTTTTACTGGGGGCGATTTCCAGCCTCTCGCTCATCGTCGGTGGCATCGGCATTATGAACATCATGCTCGTCAGCGTCACCGAGCGCACCCGCGAGATCGGCATCCGCATCGCCGTGGGTGCCCAGCCGGGCGCGATTCGGCTGCAATTTCTCATCGAGGCGGTCACTCTGAGCCTAATCGGTGGGCTCATCGGCATCGGCGTAGGAGTGGGGGCCTCCTGGTTGGTGGGTTTGGTTTCGACGTTCCAGGCGGTCGTCACTCTGGACTCCATTGTGCTCGCCTTCGGCGTCAGCTTCGCGATCGGGGTCTTTTTCGGCTACTACCCAGCGAGCCAAGCGGCTGCCTTAGATCCCATCGACGCACTGCGTTACGAGTGAAAATCAAAATGGTGCGCGCTACAGGACTCGAACCTGAACAGGGTTGCCACCCCGCAGCCATCGCACGCTCCACCGGCGATTTCTCCAAATCCATCCAGCCAAATCCTCTCTGCCCGAGCCAAGGCCGCGCGAAGCATTTCCGCGTCCGCGCCAAGAACTGGCAATTCCTACTGCTTCCGGCGGAGGAGGGAGTGTTGTTTTCAATCGGTCACAATTCAGCGGAAATCGAAGGGTTTGGCAAGATTCCAGATCGAATTGGGGAGCGTGGATGGCCGGGAGTTCTGGAAATTTAGATTTTTTCACGAGTGAAGTGTCTGAGGATCCATTTGTGCGCAATTTCGGAGGCTGTGGCGGCATAGGTGAAGAAATTTTGCATTTTTGGACGCTGGCGGGCGATAGGGTGCGAAATTCTGCAATTTCGAAGCCTGTGGCGGCACAGGTCGCAAAATTCGGGAAATCGGTCACTTGGCGCGCGACAGGTCGCAAAATTGCAGATTTTTGGAAGCTGGGGCGGGCCAGCTCGGGAAATTGTGCCAATCGGTAGGCTGGCGCGGCGGGCGGTGTTAGTTTCTACATTTCATGAGCTGGTGGGAGATTAGGGCTGCATTTGAGCGAAATCCGTCGCCTCCAGATCCCCACACCGCCGATCTCCGCGAAGGCGGCAGGGTCGTTTTTTCTTGCCACCTCGGTTCTGGGTTCATACCCCCGCTGTCCCGAAGAAGGGATTAAACACGATGAACACGACCCGGAACCTAAAATCCGTGGCCCTGGCAATCGCCGGCGTCATTCTTTTTCCCAGTTGCTCGACGACTGGTAATGCGAACCCATTCCACACATTAAACGACTCCCATTTACCCGTTAAATCCGTCCAGCACGGCCAGGCGTCATGGTATTCGGTGAAAACCAACACCGGCACCAGAACCGCCAGCGGCCAACGCCTCAGCAATGATGCGGCGACTGCGGCGCACAAGACTCTCCCGATGGGCACCAAGGTCCGCGTGATCAATGAAAGCAACGGGAAATCCGAGGTTGTCACCATCACGGATCGTGGCCCCTACATTAAAGGCCGCATCATCGACGTCACCGTCGGCATCGCCGAGCGCTTGGGCTTCGCCAGTCGCGGCATCGCCCCGGTGCGGGTGGAGGTGCTCGGCAAGCTGAACTCCACTGGCAACTGATTTCCTCTCACCGCCCCGCCTCCGGACTGTCCGGCGGCGGGGATTTTTTTTACCATGAAACGACTTATCACCTTCGCCATCGGGCTTTTCGGGCTCCTTTCGCTCTCACTCCACGCCGAGCCGAGCGCGGTAGAGGATCGCGCCTATGCGGTGAAAACGCTGGATCGGATCGCCCGGCCGGTGCTGGAAGCGCTGGCAGAGGGGAAATTGAAAGAACGTCTGCCGCTCGGTGCGGGGCAAGAGGCGCGCCGAGATTTCACGCACCTCGAAGCCTTCGGTCGGACCATGGCGGGGATCGCCCCGTGGCTGGCGCTGGGGCCGGATGCGACGGAGGAGGGGAAATTGCGCGCTCGCTACATCGAACTCAGCCATCGCGCTTTGGTGAATGCGACGGACCCGAAATCGGCGGATTTCCTCGATTTTTCTAAAGCCAAAGGCACCCAACCGCTGGTGGACGCCGCCTTTCTCGCGCTCGCCTTGCTGCGTGCCCCGGACCAGTTATGGGCACCGCTCGATGCGTCGGAACGCGCCCATCTAGTCGCCGCGCTCAAGACCACTCGCCAAATCGTTCCCGGAGAAAATAACTGGCTGCTGTTCACCGCCCTCGTCGAGTCCGCGCTGTGGCATTTCACCGGGGAGGCCGAGCTGGCCGGGATCGAGCGCGCGGTCCTCAGTCATGAGAAATGGTTCGTCGGCGATGGCACCTATGGGGATGGTCCGCGCTATCACTGGGATTATTATAATAGCTTCGTGATCCAGCCCGCCCTGATCGCAGTCATGGAAGTCTGCCGGGAAAAAGGTTCGCCACTGGCCGCGAAATTTCCCGCGATCCTTGCGCGTGCCCAGCGCTACGCCGAAGTGCAGGAGCGCCTGATTTCTCCAGAGGGGACTTTTCCGGTCATCGGCCGATCCAGTTCGTATCGCTTTGGCGCCTTTCAGACACTATCCCTCGTCGCGTTGCGCCATGAACTTCCGGCATCCGTTTCTCCCGCCGCAGTCCGCTGTGGGCTGAGCGCCGTGATCCGCCGAATGATCGAGGCCCCCGGAACTTTCGATGAAAATGGCTGGCTCCGCGTCGGCGTCGCAGGGGATCAGCCCGCCGTCCGCGAGACTTACATTTCCACGGGCAGCCTCTACCTCTGTCTCACGGGAATACTCCATCTCGGGCTGCCTGCGGATGACCCGCTATGGACTTCTCCGGCGCAGGGCTGGACGCAAAAACGCCTCTGGGCCGGCGAGGATATTCCGGCAGATCACTCGAAATAAAATGGCTCACCCTGAAAGAAGCCGACAATCGCAACGTAAAACCCACCTTGAAATTTTCACTGAATACCGTCCTGTCGTTGTTCATTCTCGCCCCGCTTCTACACGCGGTGACGCCGAGCGTGACTTATGAAAACCGCCCCCTCGGCAGCATCGAGCGGCCCTTGGTGTTTCGCAGTTATTTACCGGACCCTGGACTTGATCCGGCCGTGTTCCGGCAGCACTACCTCTCCAGCAAGGCATTGAAATACAATCCCGGGATTGGCCAAGATGTGGCCGGGGAGATCAAGCCGCTGGCTGGCATCGTCGCAGGCGTGGGCGTGAATTTCGGCCCTGCCTTGTCCTACGTCTTCGACACCACCGAGTGTCGCCTGCTTTATGTCTGGCAAGGCGGATTCGTGGACATGACGCCGTATTGGGGTGATCAAGAAAAGGGCTACCGTCTCTCGTTTGACTACGTCCCGCGCCTCGTCGGCACCCTATTTTGGAAAACGGAGGGGGACGACCCCATCAGCCTCGCTGGCAAAAGTCTCACTGCGCTCGGCCCGCGCGAATATCTCGGCTACCATTTGGAAAAAGGCGTCCCCATTTTTAAATACCGCGCGGGTGAGGCTTCATTTTCCCTAGCGATCCGTCCGTCTACCACTCCGCTTGCCTGTGAAATCACCCTGACCACTTCTTCACCCGGCGCCCTCGGTTGGCGTGGCACAAGCGCTTCTGCCACTGGCACGCTTCAGTTCAAACTCACCGGCACCGAACTCGGGAAATACCAGGGCTACATCCCCATGGCTAAAGTCACCAAGGCCAGCGCCGATGCCGGAGCTGGGCTTTTCAATCAATACGGCTGCGCCGCCTGTCATAGCATCGACGGTTCCAAAAGCCACGGTCCCTCACTCGGAAAACTCGCCGACACGAAAATTGAAATCGAAGGCAGCGCCCAACCTATCGTCGCAGATCATGCGTATCTACTGGAATCGATCAAGGCCCCCAACGCGAAAATCGTCAAAGGCTACCCGCCGAACTACATGCCACCCTTCACCTTGCGCGAGGTCGAGTATGAAGCACTCATCCTATACATCCAGTCCCTTGCCAACCCCGAGTAATTCGCCCGCTCATGATTTCCCCATTTTTTAAAATTTCGGTCCTCCTCGCCCTGACCTGTCAGGCGGTCTCTGCCGTCGAGTTCAAGGATTGTTACCGCGTCGAGGACATCAAGCTGCCGAATGGCGCAGCACCGGAAGTCGGCGCGATTGACTTCGCCCCGGATGGCACGCTCTTCGTCGTCCTCCGTCGTGGCGATGTCTTCTGCGCCAAGCCCGTGGCCGATCCGGCGAAGTTTGACTGGAAGCTTTTTGCCACCGGGTTCGATAACGGCTGTGGCCTCGATGTCATCAGTTCCTCGAAACTCCGCATCACTCAGATGGCGGAAATGACCGAGGTGGAAGACACCGATCACGATGGCGAGGCAGATCGCTACACCCGCTTCGCCCACGGCTGGGGCCTTAGCGGAAATTATCATGAAACCAACTCGCTCACCCGGGATGGCAAGGGCGGCTATTTCATTTCCGTCGGCACCGCCTCATATTCCGGCCCCACCTTCGAGCACACGCTCGGCACCTTCTCTCCAGAAGGACGGCGTGGGAGGAATTACTCGGCGGTGAAATGGAAAGGCTGGGTGCTGCACTGCGATTCTCAGGGCGCCGTCACCCCTTGGGCTAGCGGACTGCGCATGGCGAATGGGATCTACCGCGACCCTGCCGGTGAACTTTGGACGGGCGACAATCAGGGCGATTGGAAAGCAACCACTCCGCTCTATCACATTGAGCAGGGCAAGTTCTACGGCCACCCGAACAGCCTCGTCTGGGACCCCACGTTTACCAAAGGTAAAGACCCGCTCGCTTACTACCGAGTGCATCTCGACGAATACAACCAAGATCGCACCTCTGCGGCCGTCGAGATCCCGCACATGCAAATGAATCGCTCCGCAGGCGAGCCGATGCAGATCCCGGCTGGCCTGCCCTTCGCCGGACAGATGATCATGCCCGACAATAACGGCAAGCGTGTCACCCGGCTGATGGTGGAAAAAGTCGCGGGCGTCTGGCAGGGAGGCTGCACGCATTACATCAATGGTCGCGGCCTGCGCTCTGGAAATCACCGCGCCCGCTACAGTCCGGACGGGAAATTTCTCTACCTCGGACAAACCGTGCGCGGGTGGGGGAACCTTGCGGAAGGCTTGCAACGCGTAGAGCTGCTCGGCCCCACGCCCTTTGATGTCGATCGCATCAACATCACTCCAGACGGCTTCAAAGTGACCTTCACCGGCCCGATCCCCGCCGCGCTCAAGGATGCCGCGCAGTGGAAAATTTCCTCCTTTTACTACCAATCCAAGTGGACCTACGGCAGCGACCCGCAGGACGTAAAACAGCACACGCCGGAGCTCGTCGCCAGTGACTCCACCTCCGTCACCTTCCGCACCGGTGGGCTTGCGCCGCGGCGGGTTTTTCAATTCGACCTCCCCGCGTGCATGGCGACTGACGGCTCACCGCTGCAAAACACCCTCGCCTTCTACACGGTCAACGCCGTGCCAAACTGAGTCAATCGCCCAGCCGGTCCGGATCGACATACCACGGCACCTTCGCGTCGCGGCTGCGTTGTAAATCCGCGATGACTTGCGCCCCGAGCAGCAAGATGAACGCCATCGCCTCCAAGGTCAGCAGGACGACGATGATCGTCGCCATCGAGCCAAAGAGTAAGCTCACCGAGGAAAACTTGTTGTAATACGCCACCAACAGGTGCCGGACGATTTCCCATAACAACGTCGCCGTCACGCCGCCCGCCAGCGCCAGCTGGAAGGAGACTTTCGACGTCGGCATGATTTTATAAAATAAGGAAAACAGTAAAATCAGCCCGCCCAGCCCGACGATGTAAATGAATGGGCTAGAAATCGCCCCCACCATCACCCCCTGTGCATCCACCAAGGCATTCACCGCCGTGATCAGGATCAAGCCGCCGGTCACGATGAGGATGAAGAGATACGGCATCAGCGCGGAGACCCAGAATTTCCGCTTCAAGCTCGGCAGTGGCCGTGCAAAGAGGATCGAAAAGGCATCTTCCATCACTCGAAAGGCCAGCGAGCTGAAAATCATCAACGAGCCAAGCCCCAACCAGCCGATCAAGCTACGATTCTTGATGAAGCCCGCCAGCACCTCTTTCAAGGTCGTTTCCATGCCTGGCGCGATCAATGCGACCTCTGTCGTCACGTGCTCAACCACGTAATCTGGCTCAAAGAACAGCGAGGAAACCACCATCAACATCAACGAAAGCGGAATCAGCGACAGCATCATGTTGTAAGCCACTGCCGCCGTCAGCAGCAGCCCGTGATTGCGAAGGAAAAAGTCGCTAAACACCCGGAGGGCGAATCGGATCAGTTTTGGCAGGCGTTTTTCCATTCCTTCAACTTAGCCGCAGTTCGCGGTCACCTGCAATCCCCTTCCACATCGAGACTGAGGATGAGGCAGCGGTCCTCAAGGATGGAAAATCGGACATTGCACCCGCAGAGCCGTGCGCCGAAGATTCGGGGTTCCTCAGGACTGACCGTGGCGGGGCGTGGATCGAGGGCTAGAACTTCTCGCAGGACGGCTTGGGAACGCGCTGGCAGAAGCAAAAAGGCGGCTTGAGCAGAATCAGAAATCTCAATGCTGAGGCGGGTGATGGCTTCTTGGGCGAAGCCACTGCTCGCCTCCGGCAGGGCTTCTGCATAGGGCAAGTAGGGCTTCACATCGTAGATGGGTGTGCCATCGAGTAGATCGAGCCCGCTCAACTGCAACTGCGGACCCTCGCTAGTGGAGAGAGTGATGCCATCCAATTTCACCAACGAGAGTCCCAAACCATTCGGTCGGAATGGTGAGCGACTGGCGAAGACGCCGACGCGTTGATTTCCACCGAGCCGGGGCGGGCGGACGGTGGGCTTCCATCCTTGGGCGAGGGTTTCGTGAAAGCCGAAGATCAGCCAGACGTGGGAAAATCCCTCCAAACCCCGGCAAGCCTCTGGACTGCGGTATTCGGGGAGAAAGGTCAGCGTGCCCCAAGCACTGGGGCAGAGTCCCGGCTGGCGCGGGATGGCGAACTTTCCCCCAAAGCAGGAGTGGACGGTGGCGATGGGTTCAAGAGTCAGCGACATGCGTCAGAGCTTGAGTGCTGCGGGCAAATGTGCAAGTGGCCGCTGAAACTTGCGGCTTGGCATCTGGTCGTTTGCGGAGTGGCATGGGCGTGAGATGATTTCCATGACCGAAGGCCAACCGATTCCTGGATTCAGCGAGGCGGTGCGGGAAGCGTTTTCACGGAAGGGAGTCTTGGCGAAGTCTCGGGATTTTAATTATCGCCCCGAGCAGCAAGAGCTCGCCGTGGCCGTAGCGGAGGCGCTGATTAGCGCGAATCCACTGGTGGCGGAGGCGGGGACTGGGGTGGGGAAGTCGCTGGCTTACCTGCTGCCGGCCGCGCGCTTTGCCATCGAGACCGGGCGGCGCGGCATCATTTCCACCCATACTATCAACTTGCAGGAGCAGTTGATCCGGAAGGACATCCCGATCGTCAGGAAAATCCTCGGTGACGATTTGCCGGCGGTCTTGCTCAAAGGGCGGCAGAATTATCTCTGTCCGCTGAGGCTGCGACGGGCGCAAGAACAGGCGGCGGATCTATTCACCGGCACAGAAAATGACGAGTTGGAAGCGATTTCCCGGTGGGCGGAAGGCACGCGGGACGGCACGCTCAGTGATCTCGACTTCTCCCCGCAGATGAAGGTGTGGCTGCAAGTGTGCAGTGAGGCGCATCTCTGCACGGCGCGGCATTGCGGACCACGGGGGAATTGTTTTTTCCAAGAGGCGCGCAAGGCTGCGGCGGACGCACGGCTAATTGTGGTGAATCACACGTTGTTTTTTGCCCTGCTGAATACGGACGACGAGCCTACCGAGGACGAGGAGGACTCGAAAAAAGTCGGGGGCTTTCTTTTTCCAAACGATTTTGCCGTGCTTGACGAGGCACACACCATCGAGCAAGTCGCGGCGATCCAGCTCGGGCTGCGGGTTTCTCAAGCAGGCTTACGCTTTGATTTGCAACGTCTCTACCACCCGAAGACGCGCAAGGGCTTGCTGAAATCATTCCGTAAAGCCTCGGCGCTCAACGCAGTGGAAGTGGCCCTCGGCGCAGCGGAGCGATTTTTCCACGGGGTGGGAAATGTGGCGAAATTTGGCAACTTCTCGAAAGAATGCCGCATTCGCGAAACCGAAATCGTGCCAAACTCACTCGCGGAGCCACTGCGGAACTTATGGCAGGAGATCGATAACCTAGCCGCAGATGTCGAATCTGACTCGACGCGTGCCGAGCTGCAGGATGCCTCACGACGACTGCGCGAAACCCACGGGGCGGTCGGTATCTTTCTGGACCAGGCGACGGATGACAGTGTATACTGGATCGAGCGGAGTGGCCGGGATGAGCACCAGTTTAGCCTCCACTCAGCACCCGTGAAGGTGGCGGACAAGTTGCGGCCGCTGCTATTCACTGGGAAAAAGAGCCTCGTCATGACCAGCGCCACACTCGGGGTGGGAGACCCTAAACTGGGCTATTTCCGCAGCCGAGTGGGCGCGGAAAAGGCGCGGGCGCTCTGCATCGGCAGTCCCTTCGACTACCAGCGGCAGATGAAAATCCGCATTTATAAATCCGTGCCAGACCCAGGGACACCGCGCTACGATGAGCTGCTGGCGGAGGGAATCCGGCAGTCGGTCTTAGAGAGCGACGGGCGGGCATTCGTGCTCTTCACCAGCTACCGGACCATGAAAGATGCGGCTCAGCGCTTGGAGAATTTTTTTAAGACTCAGGGCTGGCGGGTCTTTCTCCAAGGGGAGGGG
Source organism: Verrucomicrobiaceae bacterium (assembly GCA_027484055.1). Taxonomy (GTDB): domain Bacteria; phylum Verrucomicrobiota; class Verrucomicrobiia; order Verrucomicrobiales; family Akkermansiaceae; genus Luteolibacter. Next base: position 20,296 of record JAIXQH010000034.1, read on the forward strand.
ATGCCTCGGCACAAGATGATCGAGGAGTTCCGCAAGGATGTGCACAGCGTGCTTTTCGGCACGGATAGCTTCTGGACCGGAGTGGACGTGCCGGGCGAGGCTTTGTCAAATGTGGTGGTCACTCGGTTGCCGTTCGCGGTGCCAGATCATCCGTTGGTGGCATCAAGGCTGGAGGCGATCGAAGCCGCAGGGGGGAATCCATTCATGGACTACTCGGTGCCGGAAGCGATTTTAAAAATGCGCCAAGGTGTGGGGCGCTTGATCCGGACGGAGAGCGACAAGGGGCTCGTTTGCATCCTCGACAATCGGATACTCACCAAGCGCTACGGACAGGTTTTTCTCAAAGCCCTGCCGGATGCGCCGGTGGAAATCATCGCTTAGTGGGTGATGCTGGCGAGGCGTGAGATCGCCATCTTAAGGAATGCGCTATCCCACTGGCCGGGAGCCGTGGGGGTATTTCCAAGGTAGCCGTAGTTTAAGACACTGCCAGCTTGGGCGCAGAGGAGTCGGGACACCGGAGCCAAGAGGCCCATGCCCATGGTGGCCACCGGTAGGCCGTGATCGGTGAGTTGGAAATCCGCCAATCGTGCAAGATCCACCGGGGAATGCACCATGGCAGCAGCCTTGAACACGGAGGCACCCGCTCGCCGGGCCAATGACGCGGCATGGACCAAGGCCGCTGTTTCCGGGAGTTTATGGAAGTCGTGGTAAGAGGCGATCCATGGAATCTGCCGCTCCTTCATCTCATCGAGCAGTGGGCGCATTTCCGCGCAGCTCGCCACCTCGATGTCGATGCAAGCTGCGTAATCAAGTGCGGTCCGTAGTAGTGCCATCCGCTCGTTAGCATCCAGCAGTAGCGCACCGCCTTCTTCGACTCTGCGTGCGGTGAATAGGAGCGGAACCGCAGTGAGGTGATTCCAGAGACTTGGAGTGATGTCGAGGGCTTCAGCACTCAGGAGATCCAGGCGAATTTCTGCGATATCACAGCTCGCGCTGACACAATCTGCGGTTGCAGAGCTCAAGTCTGCCCCGCTGCCAAGTCCACCGACGACCCGGATTTGACGGTCTTTTAAGGAAAAAGTCACAAGTTCCACCCCCGAGTGATGGTTGAGAAACTGAGTGACGTCAATCGCTTGTGACGAGAGCAAGTGCCGTCGATAAGAATCTTACAGTTTAATTTAGAAAAAATCGTGATTTTCTCTGGTCAACCCGAAATGCAATTCCCTAAGTTCCTTTAAACCCGCACCGCATGAAAGTTCTGCTTCGCAAATCATTCTCCATTACCGCATCTGCTTGCCTCCTCGCACTCACGATCAGATCCGCCTACGGCCAAGCCTCCAAAGTCATCGGCGAAAAGCCAGTTTTTGAGGATTTCCCATCGCCGATCCTCAACACCGGCAAGGACAAGCCCTTCAAACCAAAAGAGTGGCTAGAGATCGAAGCCAAGCTCAAGGTGTCCCTCAGCCCGATCCCGAAGTCCAAGACGGCCGACAAAATTACTGTCAAATGGTATGTTGCCGTGAAAAACACCGAGAAGTCTGGCAGCTACCTCCTGCTCACCAAGGACATAGATTACGTAAACATCCCTCTGGATGAAGACATCTATGTTTCTGTTTACCTGTCACCTTCGTCAGTGAGACGCATCACTGGCATGGATAAAGCTGGCAAAAATGCCGTCGAACTCGTCGGTTACGAAGTCCTCATCAATGGCACCAAAGCCTTCGAAGAATCGAACAAAAGCAAGCCCGGTTGGTGGAACACTCCTTCCGATAAAATTTCCCGCAGCGAGGCTGTCCCTCTTCTCACCAAGTCCGAGACCCCATTCAGCATGTTCTGGTGGGATCGCTTCGCAGAGGTGGCTCCTGAGCGCCGCTAATTTCTCGGAGTTGCACTCTACTAGGTTTTATTTTTCATCATTTTTGTATCATGGCTGACAATCAGACGACCGTCGCACTCAATATCGGATCCCAACGCATCGGCATGGCCGTATTTGAAGCTTCCAAAAATGGCAGCTTAATCCTCAAGGCCTATGATTCTGAGACGATCGTCGCAGATCCAGCCTTAGAGGCTTCCAAAATTTCTCAAACTCGTATCGCCGTCGCGGATCTGGCGCAGCGCCTTAAAGTCGGTAAGACGAAGGCTCGTTACGCCATCTCCGGCCAATCCGTTTTCACGCGTTTTGTGAAACTGCCGCCCTTGCAAGAGGATAACATCGAGCAGCTCGTCACCTTCGAAGCCCAACAGCATGTTCCTTTTCCACTGACCGAAGTCGTTTGGGATTACGAACTCATCGAAGGTGCTGGCGATAAAGAGGTGGTGATTGTCGCCATCAAGGCTGACGCGCTCGACGAAATCAACGCCGCCGTGAACGAAGGTGGCCTCGGAACCGCTGAGGTAGATGTCGCGCCGATGGCCCTCTACAATTCGTTCCGTGCCAGCTACGGTAACCCAGAAGAACCCGTGCTACTCATCGACATCGGGGCGAAAACCAGTAACCTACTCTACATCGAAGGCCGTCGGTTTTTCACCCGCAGCATCGCCATCGGCGGTGCGGCAGTCACCGCAGCCATTGCAAAAGACTACGGTATCTCCTTCATGGAGGCAGAGCATCAGAAAATTTCAAACGGTCTTGTCGCATTGGGCGGGGGGCATACCGAGCAAATGGACGAGTCAATCGCCGCATTGGCCATGGTCATTCGCAACGCGCTCACTCGCTTGCCTGCTGAAATTGCCCGGACCACCAATTATTACCGCAGCCAACACAGCGGCAGCGCACCACGGAAAATCTTCCTCGCCGGCGGCGGAGCGAACCTCCCCTACACCCTCGAGTTTTTCCAAGAAAAACTCAATCTCCCAGTCGAATACTTCAATCCCGTTGGAAATCTGACCCTCGGTAAAGGAGTCGATCCCGCGATCGTCCAACGCGAAGGCCACTTGATGGGAGAACTTGTCGGACTTGGACTCCGCAGTGTTGGTAAGTCCGCCATCAACATTGACCTCGTTCCATTCGTAGTCGAGCAAGCGCGCGCTGCAGACCGTCGTAAGCCCTTCCTCATTGCCGCCGCCGCCGTGTTTCTTGCAGGTCTTGCCACGTATGCGGTCTTTCAAAATATCGCAGGTTCAAAGGCCGCTGAAGCTGCTCTTGCGATGGAAGAGCAACGGGCCGGTTTGGAACCTTTTAAAACGGAAATCGAAGCACTTCTTAAGAAAGAAGAGGCTGTTCGTGCCGTGGCTGCCAGCTACACCGACGCAGAATCCGACCAAGTTTTCTGGATGGATCTCCTCGCCGAAGTTCGTGGTGCGTTTGCCAGCGACGCGGTTTGGATTGTCGATCTCGAGCCTCTCCATGGCTACGTACCTCTGGTAACCGCTCCAGTGGTGGGAGACAAAAAAGCCCCAGCGCCCCAAGTCGTCCAAGCGGCTAAATCCATCGTTAAGCCCGACTTTGCCGCCAGCACCTACGGGACATCATCACTGGTGGATATCAAGGTGGATGCAGTTGCAATCCCTGGTAAAAAACCCGCTGCTCCGGCTTCTGGAATCGTCACGGCTAACGCCATTCGCATCAGAGGCTTTTGGCGCGACACCCCGAAGAAACAAGATGTCGTCTCCGAGATCTTGAAGAATCTCCGTGAAAAATCGACGAGCTTCCAATTCAAAATTAAAGACGAGAAGGGAATGGAGGTGCCTCTCCCCGACGAAAAAATCCTCGACATCACCGTCGCGGGGCAGCCCGGAGACTTGGGCTTGCCCTTCGTCATCACATTGCCGTTAGCACGCGAAGTCGCTAGCAAGTAAGCCATTTTAACCATGTTGCCCTCTATTTTATGAGTTGGATTAAGGAGAATAAATTTATTGCAAGTCTAGGTGGTGGAACCCTTCTCGGTGCGATCGTGTTGTTGTTCGTTGCCTCGCAAGGATCTAAGAAATACGCGACCGCCAAGGAAACTTTCGACTCAGCCTACGACGAAGCATCGAGGTTTGAAAAGCTGGCCCTTTACCCGAAAGCTCCTAACCGAGATGCGAAGACCACGGCCCTTGAGCTCTACAAGAAGTCGGTGGATAACTTGCAGGCGGCCTTCGAGCCGTTCCGTCCCAAAGACATCAAGAATATCACTATCCAAGAGTTCACCAATAACCTCTTGGGTGCCAATGCCGAAGTTAAGAAGGCTTTTGAAACGTCGAACGTCGCGCTGCCTGAAGCTTTTTTCCTCGGCTTCGAGCGTTACACAAATACACAAGCGTCTTCGAACAATACGGGCATTCTCGGGTATCAGTTAAATTCAATTAAGACCCTCATGCTGCTGCTTGCAAAAGCAAAGCCTCAAGGCCTGCTCAATCTCTACAGACCCGCCCTGCCTGAAGAGCAAAATCAGCCCTACACACCCGCTGCGAATTCAGCGGCACGGGCCTTGCCTCTGGAAATCACATTTGTCGGAACGGAAAAATCGGTTCGTGAGTTCTTGTCGTCCATCAGCAAACAGGATCAACAGTTCATCGTAGTTCGTTCGATTCGCCTCTCCAACGTGAAAAAAGATCCCCCACGTGCTGCGGATGCAAAATTTGAGACCGCACCAGTCACGGGTGACGCAAATGCTCTGGACCCAGCTGCAGCTGGGGCATTCGTCATTCCTGGTGAAGCAGTCCCTGCAGATGTCACCGCGGCCGCTCCGGCGACTCCCGCGCCATCATCGAACCGCACCCTCTACCAAGTCCTTGGAAATGAAGAAATCCAAGTCTTCCTTCGTCTCGATCTCCTCCAGTTTCTTCCTGCCAAGAAACTTCCCTAAACCCAGACAAACGCCCATTTCCTTACCATGTCCTGGTTACAAAAGAATTACGAAAAAGCCTCCCTCGGTGGAGCAGTTGCGATCGCACTAGGTCTTGCCTTCGTGGGCTGGTCTCAAGTTGGCAGCGTCACAGAAAACTTTGGCACGCCACTCAAAGGGAGTGGAAACAACAATGCCGCCGTCAAAGACGCGGACCTCATTGCCAAGGCTCGCGCCTCGCTCGTTCTAGATCGCGATTGGAAACAAGCCTTAGATGGAGAAAGACCCGTGGATCTTTTCACCGGCATTCCGCTTTTCATCTCTAGCAAATCGCCCGACACCCCCATTGATTTGCTCAAGGACGCCCCAGTCCACCCTCCGATTGTTAATATCTGGTGGATTGAAAATAGGCTCGACCCTGGCTTCGAGGATTCTCCCGTAAGAGATCCCGACCAAGATGGATTCTCAAACTTGGAGGAATACAACTCCAAAACCAATCCTAACGACCCCGCCTCAATACCCTCGCTCATCGCCAAACTGATGTATGTGCGTGACGAGAGTCTCGGGTGGGTGATCCGTCCAAGTTTCGGATCCGAAGGCAAATTCCCCTTCAAGTTCCAAGACACCAAGAACGCAGTCAATGCGACGGGTGCCGCAAACATGATCGCTCCAGGTGAGATGTTCTTTGCCAAAGAGCCCATGATGAATCGATTCAAATTCGTCAGCTCAGAGATTCGTATGGAATTGCAAAAAGCCACCGGCATCGAAAAAGAAGTGACGATCGTGAAAATCGAGGACACTCGCCCGAACAAAAAGGGCAAGATCTACGAATTCCCAGCTCCCATGCAGGAAGAACGGATGAGAGAATATCTCAATTATGACCGAACCGCCATCCTCTCACTCGAAGCTTTGGGACAAAACGGCAAGGAATTTAAGGTCGAAGAGAACACCAAATTCGCACTTCCTCCTGATTCACCCAAAAAAGAATACCTCGCGAAAATCGTGACCCCAGACGGCGTGACCGTCGAACATGTCAATGCTGCCGGTGAAACTAAGACCTACCAAATCAAAAAAGGTGGGATGGCAACAGCGGCTGAGTAAGTTCGCCAAAAAAATCCCTTTCCAAATCTCAATAATATCTCCAAAAAACGTCAGCTCAATATGCAAAAAACGCCAATGTATCGATCCAGTCGCTCCGCCCTCGCGTTGATGGCCGTGGCATCCTCCATGCCAATCACCGTAACGGTTGCGAATGCCGGTGAAGGTGGTCCAAGCCTCAGCGGACTCGCCCAACGCGAGATGATCCGTCGTCAAGATGCCGTCACGCAAGGTGATGCCCTCTTGGCGGAAGGCCGCGCCGCCTACGCCAAAGGTGATTACCAACAAGCTGTCGACAAATATAAGTCCGCCTTAGACATCCTACCCGATGCTCCGATGGTCGCTGACCGTCGCAAAGCCTACATCGCCAACCTGGGTGATGCGAGTGTCGCCCTTGCGATGCAACATCGCAAAGTGGGTAAATATGCTGAAGCCCGCACCTTACTCGATGGTGTGCTTGCGGTGGATTCCACCAACCCTGCCGCCAAACGGGAAATCGCCTATCTCGATGATCCCATTCGGACGAATCCAGCTCTGACTTATGAGCACACCCAGAATGTCGATAAGGTTCGCACCACTCTTTACACCGCTGAAGGTAATTTCAACTTGGGCAAATATGACGATGCCAAGCGCGAATACAACAAGGTCCTCCGCATCGACCCTACCAACACAGCCGCTCGCCGTGGCTTAGAGCGGGTCGCGTCTGCGAAATCAGACTACTACCGCGCGGCTTACGACCACACCCGTGCTGAACTCCTCGGCCAAGTCGACGCTGCATGGGAACTTTCCGTGCCAGCTGACGCTCCAATTGAGACAGATACCAATTTTGGTGCAGGTCAAGTCAGCACAGGCGTTGCTTACATCACGAAAAAACTCAGTACCATCATCATCCCACGGGTCGATTTCGAAGATACCACGGTTGAAGAAGCCATTGATTTCCTCAGACTCAGAGCGACTGAACTCGATACGTCCGAACTTGATCCTGCCAAAAAAGGCGTCAACTTCGTGATCCGCCGTCCTAAAGCCGTCGCTGCACCCGCAGGTCTGCCAGACGCAGGTGTCGATGCAGGTGCTCCAGCACTACCGCTGGCCGGCCCTGATCCAGGTGCTCTGCGGGTCAAAGAACTTCGCGTTAAAAATGTGCCGCTCGACGTGGCTTTGAAATACATCTGCGACCAAACCAAGCTCCGCTACAAGGTGGACGACTTCGCCGTGACACTTGTCCCAGCGACCGAAAATGGTGATGAAATCTTCACTCGCACCTTCCGTGTTCCTCCTGACTTTGGTCAAACCCTCGATAGTGGCGGTGGTGGCGGTGATGCTGCTGCAGGTGCCGCAGCTGATCCATTTGCTGATAAACCGTCCGGCGGTGCCGCCACTCTGACGGCTCGCAAGCCCATCAAGGATCTGCTGATTGGTTCGGGTATCGTCTTCGGTGATAACAGTTCGGTCACCCTCAGCCCATCTGGTGTGCTCTTGGTTACCAACACTCCAACTGAGTTGGATAAAATTGAACAGCTGGTTCAAAGCGTCAGCAACACCAAGCCTAAGCAAGTCAAGATCACCACGAAGTTTGTCGAAATCTCGCAAGAGAACAACGATGAGCTTGGTTTCGACTGGATCGTCAATCCATTCGGTCTTGGTGGCAGCGTCTTCGGCAGTGGTGGTACCAATGGTAACCAAGGCGGTCGTGTTGGCCAAGATTTCGTCAGTCCTGTTAATGGAACCACAGTCGACGGGATTCCAGCGACACCGACTCAGGGGACATCAAATGGTGTCACCAATGGTCTCCGCAGCGGTGACCAAGCGATCAACCGTAACAGCATTGATGCCATTCTCAACAACCCCTCGCGGACCGCTCAGTCGGCGAATGTTGCTCCAGGTATCCTCGGTCTCACCGGTCTGTTCTCCGATGGCCAAGTGCAGGTCATCATGCGCGGCCTTGCTCAGAAAAAAGGCACGGACCTGATGACTGCTCCTTCAGTCACCGCCAAGTCCGGTCAAAAAGCGACCATTGAAATCATTCGTGAATTCATCTACCCAACCGAATACGAACCCCCAGAACTTCCGCAGCAAGTCGGCCAAACTGGCGGCGGTGGTGGTCTTCAAATCGGTGGCTCCAGCAACGGTGGTGGTTTCCCTGTTACTCCAGCCACTCCGACTGCCTTCGAAATGCGGAAGACGGGTGTGACTCTCGAAATCGAGCCAACAATCGGTGAAAACGACTTTGTCATCGATCTCCGCTTCGCACCGGAAATCGTCGAATTCGAAGGATTCATCAATTACGGCAGCCCGATTCAATCACCTTCCACGGATGCCCTCGGCAACCCAGTGGTCTCGGTGATCACCGAAAACCGCATTGAGATGCCGGTCTTCTCCGCTCGCCGGGTGAATACCTCACTCACCATCTATGACGGCTATACTGTCGCAGTTGGCGGTTTGATGCGCGAAGATGTGCAAAACGTCGAAGACAAAGTGCCAATTCTCGGAGATATCCCGATCATCGGTCGCTTGTTCCAGACCCGTGGTGAAAACCGCATCAAGAGCAACTTGATCGTCTTCGTCACCGCTCAAATCATCGACGCGACAGGTCGCCCACTTCGTGGTGCGGACGCAGGCCAATCCGTATCGGTGGGTGCTGCTAGCACTGGCACGGATGCAGGTGCGGGTGTTCTTCCGCCAATGCCGCAGTAACTCTACACTGCACAACAAGTCAGATCGGGCGGTGGAGCAATCCACCGCCCGATTTTTTTGTGCCAAGAATAATGGCGGCGGTTTTCAACCGCCATGTCCAACTGGAGTTCACAAGTCCAAGTGACTCAATTTTCACAATCGCCCGCCGCGCAGGCCCAGGAGCTAGAAAGAATGAGCGTAATTTGACGAAGGTTTAGATACCGGTGTGCTCGTCTATGTCCGCTGCACTCCCATTGTGGTAAAATCTCTTCGCTTCATTTTCTTTTTAAGGATAGAACGATTGCATCAATTCAGCGGGGACTAGGTGGTCCCCGCTCGCTTGTATCGTCATTATTACTAAGTCATGCATGTCCTAGCTTTGACCGGTGGAATCGCTTCAGGCAAATCGATGGCTTGCCAGTTTCTAAAGCAACTGATCCCGGGTGTGGTGCTTTTCGATTGTGACCAGTCGGTCCACCAGCTGTTGCAAAATGATCCTCACGTCATTGCTGCGTTGGTTCAGGAATTTGGGCCAACGATCCAGCATTCCTCAGGCGGTATCGACCGCAGCCTCCTGAGGGCGAGGGCCTATGACGAGCCTGCTTCTCGGGCGAAATTGGAAGCAATTCTCCATAAGCGGGTGCGCGAGGAATGTCTTGATTCTCTGGCGACAGCCGCTATACAGGGCGCGAATTGCTTTATCGCTGATGTTCCGCTTCTCTTTGAAAAGGGCTTTGATTTCGGCCAAACCCAAGTCATCCTAATCGCAGTTTCCCGCTCGACCCAAATCAGTCGGCTTAAGGTCCGAAACGGGTTTGATGATCGATTGATCCAATCCATTCTGGCCGCACAACTCCCACTCCAAGAAAAAGTGTCCCGAGCGGACTTTGTCTTCTGGAATGAAGGCCCCTCTACCGTTCTCCAATCCCAACTCTCACGTTTCGTTACCGCTTTCTCATGACCCTTCCTCACGAATCAGACCCCCAAGAGACACCAAGCTCAACTGCTGCATCGGTGGCTCAAGAACCTATTTTGATTGATATCAATGAGTTTCGTTTGAAGTCGCTTTCAGAATTGCAAGAGCTTGCGGAAGGCGTCGCGGCAAAAATTCAGGGCGGAATTCCCAAGAGCCAGTTGATCTATGAGCTGCTCTGCTTCTATGGCCGTGACGGTGCACAGATGGTGTGTGAAGGAATTCTTGAGCAGTCGAAAGAAAACTTTGCCATGCTTCGCGATGCGCAACGCAGCTTCCGACCCGGCCCAGATGACATTCACTTGAGCGCGAATGTCATGCGAGATCATGGTCTGAGAGTTGGGCAATTGGTCAAAGTTTCTGTCCGCGCCCCATGGGAACGCGATAAGTACCTTTCTGGCTACGAAGTCTTAGAGGTCGAAAAAACTCCAGTCGCGGACTTTAAACAACGCACGGAATTTGATCGGTTGACGCCCCTATTCCCTGACCAGCGAATCCACCTCGAAGGTGAGGGCAACGATTTCCTTGGTGTCCGTGTGATCGATCTCATCGCCCCACTCGGCAAAGGTCAGCGCGGCATCATCGTGGCTCCCCCACGTGGCGGGAAAACCATTTTGTTGAAACAAATCGCCCGCTCAATTCGGCTCAACCATCCAAAGGCAGAGCTGATCATTTTACTGCTGGATGAGCGGCCTGAAGAAGTCACCGACTTTGAAGAAACGGTGGGTTCACAGGTTTATGCTTCGACCTTCGACGAGTCTCCACGCCGCCATGCACAGGTCGCGGATCTAGTCCTAGAGCGTGCGAAACGTCTCGTCGAACAAGGCAAGGACGTGATTTTGCTACTCGATAGCCTCACTCGACTCGCCCGCAGTCACAATTCTGCGATGCAGGGCGGCCCGATCGGGTCCGGCGGTGTGAGCCCGGCGGCTTTGCAAAAGTCGCGGAAATTTTTCGGCACAGCACGGAATGTGGAAGAAGGCGGGTCATTGACCATCCTTGCGACGGCTCTCGTCGAAACGGAAAGCCGCCTGGATGACGTGGTTTTTGAAGAGTTTAAAGGAACCGGCAACATGGAGGTCCGCTTGGACCGGGAATTGGCAGAACGCCGTGTGTTTCCAGCGATTCACATCCCACAGTCTGGCACGAGGAATGATGACCGCCTCTATCACCCAGACGAGTTTTTGAGAGTCATCGACATTCGGAAACAGCTGGCGCAACAACCAATCGGTGACGCGATTGAGACCTTGCTCGCAAACCTTAAAGCGACAAAATCCAACGCCGAACTTCTTCTTAGAGGCTTGCGTTAAAATGGGTCATGGGATGCAATCATGAATTTTTTCCGGAAAGGTAATCTTCGGTTTCTTTACCTCTTGGCACTAGCCCAGTTGGTCGGTGGGCCGTTGGTGTTATTGCAAGTCACGCTTTTTTGTAAAACAGTCGTGCAAGAAGTGCCACAGGTGGGACTCACAAACTCACTGGTGAAAGCGTGGCACTCGGGCGGTTTTACGACGGAAATCACTGCGGCAAATGATGAGAACTCTCTCAGTGCATCAGCCTCAGGAAAAATTTTAAAGGCGAAGCTAGATCCACTTAAACTATCCGTCCTGCCATGGGATGTGATGGTTCTCGGGTGGGCTATTCCACATGAATTCACGGCTAGAATTGACCTAGCGCGAACATGGACGCCCACCTGGCCGCAGGCACCGCCTGGACCGCCGCCGAGAGTTGGATAAATCACCGAAGTCATTGAAGTTAGCGATTTGCTAACTTCTCACCACGTCTAGCTGATCCCTTTTGCGGTGAGCTGACACTTTGATTTTATCTCTCATTTCCCATGAAAACTCTCTATTCTACATTCAACTATTTCTTGTTTTTAACGATTTCTCTTTCAGCTCAACAGCTTTCGCCCCCAGAAGATCCAAGTAAGGCCAAAAAGTTAGATGCGCTTGTCGTTACCGGTAAGGCGGAAAGCCTCATCGGTATCGCAAGCACCGCATCAAAAGGTCAGGCAAGCGCAGAAGAGCTCGCCAGTCGCCCGCTACTCCGGCGTGGTGAGCTGCTCGAAGTGGTGCCCGGCGTGATCATCACCCAGCACTCGGGGGATGGAAAAGCGAACCAGTATTTCGTTCGTGGCTTCAACCTAGATCATGGAACGGATTTCAATATCACCATGGACGGGCAACCCGTGAATTTTGTCACCCATGCCCATGGCCAAGGTTATGCGGATTTAAACCCGATCATCCCTGAACTCGTTGAGAAAATCGACTACTGGAAAGGCCCATTCTTTGGTCAGCTCGGTGATCTCAGTACGGCAGGAGCAGCGAAATTTCGGTTCTTCGACGAATTGCCACAGGGCATCGCCAGTCTCGCGATCGGTGAGAATCGTTTCCTGCGCGGCCTCTTGGCCGATACTCTACATTTCACCTCACCGGCTGCTGGCGCTGACCGCTCGGGACTGACCTATGCCGCAGAATACAATTTTTACGACGGTCCATGGGAACGGAAAGGGGACTCACAACGAGTGAATGGATTTCTTAAGTATTTCAAAGAATCCGGACGAGATCAGTTCAGCATCACGGCCATGGGCTACGATGCGGATTGGGATTCTACGGACCAAATTCCTAAACGGCTCATTGAAAGTGGTGGCATTGATCGACTAGGAAATGTGGACAACAGTGTCGGTGGTCATTCAAGCCGATACAGCTTAATGGCCCAATGGGATCGAGATGTGGCAGATGGTAAATTACATGCCGATGTCTATGTCGGAAAGTATGATCTCGATCTATTTTCTAACTTCACCTATTTCCTCAATGATCCGATCAATGGCGACCAATTTGAGCAGCAAGACGGGCGCTACTTCTTGGGGGGAGAGGTCAGACGTGAGTGGGATTTAGGAAACAAAAACACTTTCGTTCTTGGGCTTCAGACCCGACATGATCTCATGAACGATCTTGGCCTTTACCAAACGAAAGATACGGTTCGGTTAAACGCAGTGCGTGTGGACGATGTGATGGAGAGTAGTGTCGGCCTATTCGGAACCGGCGTCTATCATGTCAATGATGTCTTCCGAATCGAGCCAGGTCTGCGCGCAGATGGATTCTATTTTGATGTGAATAGTGACAAATCACTCAACTCCGGAACGAAAACGGCAGGTATTGTGAGTCCCAAATTAAGCCTGATTTTTGGGCCATGGGCAGATACGGAATTTTATGCGAATGCTGGGATGGGATTTCATAGTAATGATGCTCGTGGCACGACCATCCGAATCGATCCCGTCACTGGAGCTGCAGTAGATGCGGTCGATCCCTTGGTGCAAACCTATGGATTTGAATTAGGAACTCGGACCGAAAAATTGAAAGATATCGTGAGTAGTTTGGCTTTGTTTTACATTCATAGTGATTCGGAGCTTCTTTATGTAGGGGACGCTGGCACCTCTGAGGCAGGCCCTGCGACAGAACGCTATGGCGTAGAGTGGACGACTTACTGGCGTCCGAACCCTTGGCTCACGTTCGATCATGAAGTGACTCTGAGTCAGGGGCGCTTGCTGAACGTCGGAGGGGCAGATGAGATTCCAGGGTCGGTGCCCATTACCCTAAATACGGGTCTGACAATAGGCCAGTCAGAGGGGCTTTTCGGTAGTCTTCGTTCGCGTTACTTTAGCCCGCGCCCATTGGTCGAGGATGGAAGTTCCGATTCCCGGCAGAGTTGGCAGGTCAATGGAAGAATTGGCTATCGCAAAGGTGATTGGGAAGTGGCGTTGGATTGTTTAAATCTACTTGGGCGTGAAGATAACGACATCGAGTATTATTATGAATCCCAGCTTCAAGGCGAAGCTGCGCCGGTGGGGGATGTACATCTGCATCCAGTGGAGCCGCGCACATTTCGGATCTCGCTCACCAGGCGGTTTTAAGGATTGAGTTATAGAAAACTGGGATTATTACACTCAAGTCATGACGGATTCCTTAATCGCGATTCATGGCTTGGGTGCCATTGGCGCAGTTAGCTCACGTTTTTTTGAAATTGGCTTTACGCACATTTTACCAAATGGGCTGGATCATATCTTGTTCCTTCTCGGGCTGTTTTTTCTCAGCCGAAGTGTCTGGACATTACTCGTTCAAATGACGCTTTTCACCTTGGCGCATTCTCTGACCTTGGGCTTGGGATTGTATGGCATCGTTTCGATTCCTATACCGGTGGTTGAGTTGGCGATTGCACTTAGCATCGTGTTCGTCGCGGTGGAAAATCTATTTCACGAGCATCTTAGCAAGTGGCGACCTTGGATGGTGTTTGGCTGCGGACTCGTTCATGGACTAGGCTTCGCTCATTCATTTCAGACCCGGTGGCCCGCTCGTGAGGATTTTTTGCCAGCGCTGTTCAGCTTCAACCTAGGAATCGAAATGGGCCAGTTGGTGATCCTTGGGATCGCCTACGCGTTGCTTGGTGCTTGGTGGCAGCGCGAGTGGTATCAAGGAGCCATCGCTAGGCCAGCTTCCGCATTGATCGCTCTGTCAGGGCTTGGTTGGGCGCTTCTGTAAGCGGGCAGCGTTGGATCGCTGATTCAGCTATATTGGCGGAACGGGAGGGATTCGAACCCTCGGTAGAGTCACCCCTACGTTCCCTTAGCAAGGGAGTGCTTTCGACCACTCAGCCACCGTTCCGTGATGCAGGTCGAGAGGGTTGAACCATAGCCAGCTGGACTCGTCAACCCTCAGCGACTAGAAACCGCGAGGAAAATGAAAATTAAATCGCTTCCTCGACAATGGCCTCCGTAGCTGCTGCGATTTCGGGGCTAACCGACTCTGCAACTTCCACCACAGAAGCGACTTCTACGGCTGAAACGGCCTGTTCAGCAATGGCTTCTGCATGGACTACAGGCGGGGCTTCATCCGTTGCGAGTTCTGTCTCAGAAGCTGCCGTGGCCTCCGCCTCTGCGGCCGGTTTCTTCGACTTTTTCTTCTTTTTCTTTTTAGCCTTTTTCGGCTCGGCATCCGGATCTGAGGCTGCCGTTTCCCGGGCATCTTGCACGACGAGCAAGTCGTCGGTGAAGAGGAGGATGTGACCTTGGTGCAGAAGCCAGAAGAGGTCGGCCGCGTATTCGGCGGGTGGGGCGGTGCTGCCTTCTGGTAGCACGGCTTTCCAGAGACCTTCGAGCTTGGCTGGCTTATTTTCACGAATCCAACTGACCATGACGGCGGGGCGCTCGGCGAGCACGGCATTCAGTGCGAGTGGGTGCGGTCGGGCTGGGCCTGTGAAGAGTTTTCCTTGGCGTTTAAAGACGGGCAAGTGCTCAGCCTCGACGGCTCGGCAGACGGCAGGGATTAAAATGGCCGGGTGGTTGCGGGCGTGAGTGCCAGACAGTTTCAGCGAGACGAGCAGGGACGGAGAGAGGTTCTTTGCCGGGATCGAGCCCGCTACGTCGGCAGTGCGGACTTCGGCGAAGGCTTTATCGAAGCATTTTGCACCGAGGGCTTTTTCGGCTTCCGAGCGATCGTCGATCCATGCGTCTTCGGCTTCCTCGCCTTTGATGCGCCAGCGAGTCTTTTTCTTGGTGGTTTCGAGCCAAGCGTTGACGGCCTCTTCACCCCGCTCGGTCCGCACCTTGGTGGAGTAAATTTCGAATGGCATGTTTGCAAACCGTTCACGGTGCAAGCGCCGCAGATTCGTCTGGTAGGAATGGAAATTCACGGGACCGAGCCATTCACCGGAGATGCCGCAGCGGGCGATGACTTGAAAATTCCCGGTCGGTGGCTCGACCTCGATGGTTTCTTCTTCAATCAATTCGTTCCTCAACTCGGAATTCCAAAGATGGCGGAGTGCTTCTTCGCGCGTGAGGAAGACCGATTCTTCCAGCTTGCCGAGAATGAGTGGGGCATGTGAGTCGAGTGTTTCAAAAACCGCACGGCAGCGCGTTTTATCCGCTAGTAAAATCTTTGCTACGTCGAATAGGGCATAGACACGTGCGACTTGGTGGATTTCCTTGCCGATCAAATGCACCGCCTTGGCGTCTGGAGCGATAGTGACGCGCACTCCAGCTTCTGGGCGGATTTCCTCGGGAAAAGGGGCGGCATGGCGGCGATCTTGGAAATTCCCATCTCGTCTCTGGGGCGCGCGGCGTTCACCCCCATCACGGCTTCCTCGGTCGCGCGAGGAGGGGGCTGAATCTCTGGCTCCGGCTCCACGATCATCGCGCCGCGGTGGGCGCTCTTCACTTCCGGTGGCGGCTTTGGGTTTACGCTCCGGCTTGTCTCCGGCGTCGCGCGCCCAGGCTGGCCCGAGGGCAAAGCTGGATAGAAGGCTGTTCAATGGGTCGGTTTCAGAATCGCTCACGGGTGAATGCTAGTGAGTGAAATTCGAAATGACAAACTCCGCTTGCATCAAAATACCTGTCATTTTCAGGTGTTCAAAAGCTCTAAAATCCGCCGAGTTGCTCCTTCGTGCTGAGCCAGTTGCAGGCGTGCGGCGTGGGTCATTTTCCGAGCTTGCGCTGGATCAAGCGCGGCGAGGATGGCGCGGGTGAGTGCGGGTGAATCAGCAAACATGATGGCAGCGCCTGCCGCTAACAGGCGCTGGGTGAGGGGCTGGAAATTCTCCATGTACGGGCCGACAAGAACTGGTGCTTCCGCTAGAATAGCTTCGCAGGGATTTTGCCCGCCGGTGGAGAGTATGCTTTTTCCGATGATGACGACGTCCGCGTGCGCAGTCCAATCGCGTAGCTCACCGGTGGTGTCGATCACGAAAACGCGGTGTAGATCAACCTCTAGCTGGGGTTCTGGAGCGCTTCTCAAGGTCACGGAAAACCCAGCTTGCTCCAAGTCTGCGGTGACTTCAGCCCGACGCTCGGCATGGCGTGGGACGAGCACAAGAAGGTTCGCTGGGTCTGCGGCGCGGACGGCTTGGGCGATCCATGCTTCTTCTCTAGGATGCGTGCTCGCGGCGAGGATGACCTTTCGTCCTTTTCCGAAGCCATCGAGCAAGGCTTGGAAATCGGCTCGGCGCGATGGTTGTGCTCCACTGCCGGGGTCGAACTTTAAACTGCCGGTGTGATGGATGCTTGCGGGAGAGACGCCGAGCTTCTCCCAGATGGAGGCGTCCACTTTTTCCTGGAGCGCGACCTGATCCAGCAGTCCGTAAAATGGCCTCAACCAAGCGGCAAATTTCGCAAATCGTCGAGCCGAGCGGGGAGACATCCGTGCATTCACGAGGCGGACGGGGATCTGTCTTCGATGGCAGGCGAGTAGCAAATGGGGCCATACTTCCCCTTCGATCAAGACGATCTGAGTCGGCTTGAAACGTGCGAGATAGCGGCGGACCATCCACTGAAAATCAAGCGGCGCATAGGTGACTCGGACTTGTGAAATCCCGGCCGCGGTGGCCACCGCGTGTCCCGTGGCGGTGCCCACGGCCAGCACGAATCGTTGCTCGGGCTGAGAAATGAGCCATTCGCGGATGAGCTTCAGGGCGAGCATGGCTTCTCCCACGCTCACGGCATGCAGATGCACAGCGCCACTCAAGTCGGTGTCGTGGCCATAGAGCGAGACTCGTTCGCCAAGGCGGGTGCCGAAGCCGCCTCGCCGCCTCATTTTGACGAGCCAACCCGGGAACGCGGCGATAAAAAGCAGCGGTAGAAGCAGTCGATAAAGGAAAAGGGCAAGGGTGCGGCGCATCGGAGCTCAAGTGGGTGATCGGGCTTCGTAAAGGAGGATGGTGCTGCTGCCGTATTCGCGGCGTGAGATGAGCGTGAAGTCTGAAGATTCAGGCGAGGCTTGGCGCGAAGAAATTTCCACGACGAGGCGGCCACCTTGGGCGAGGCGTGGGGGGAGGAGTTCACTCTTGAAAAGGTCGGCGATGTGGTCCTTGTCTCCGTAATATTTCCAGTAAGGAGGATCGGCAAAAATGAGATCATAGGTGGCAGAGTCACGCTTGAGGTAAGTGATGACTTCTGACTTCACGGGGTGGCCGCCGGTGAGCTTGGCCTTGGTGAGATTCTCGGTGACGACGTTGGCCGCCTGGCGGTGCTCGTCCACAAAGGTGCAGGACGCGGCACCACGGCTCAGCGCCTCAAGGCCGAGAGCTCCAGATCCGGCGTAGAGATCAAGCACGCGGGCGTTTTCGACGCGTTCGCCGAGGATCGAAAAAAGGGCTTGGCGGACGAAATCCGTCGTAGGCCGGGCGACGGCGGATGGGACTTTGATGGCGGTGCGCCCGGCTTTACCGGCGATGATTCTCATAAGATAGTGGCTTAGGGCTGAACTTGGAGGATCGGCCCGTCTTTACCGAGTCGAATCAGTAACTGATTGAGGGTCCCTGCGGCTTCTAGATCGAAGGCGACACGCTGGGGCGTGCCCAGCTCGGTGAGTGGCCGCAGCCCAGGGACTTGCGGGAGGATTCGGCGGGTGATGGATTCCACCGTGTCTCGACGGCTCACCACGCGAGCCACCCCGGCGAGCCGTCCATCTGCGACGAGAGTTCCATTTCCTAAGATCGAGAGGTCGTCACTCACGAGCCGGGCATCCACACAGGAGAGTGCGCCACCGCGCAGAAGTGTGATGGAGCTGCCGCTGTCGAAGTGGGCGACTTGATCTGCAATATGCAGCGTCGCGGACTTTACCTCGGCGCGGAAATCGCCATCCCAGCTGCCGGGAGATAGAATGAAGCCTCTGAAGCGCGCACTCGCGGCGAAGGAATCGGCAGAGAGTCGCGAGGCAAATGGCAGTGGGATCGGCTCAAGCACTTGGGGTGGGACTTGGGCTTCGAGCTGAAGGGGCAGTAGGGGAAGGGCGGCAAGTTTCGCGGAGAATCGGCATGGGTAGGAGCCGAGTTGGGTTTCAAAGGGAAGCACGGAGAATATGGGATACGACCAACTGAGCTGGGTGCTGAGCTTGGCATTTGTCTTGAGCCCGCCTACGGAAATGGAGGCGACGGTGAGTGTCGATTGTGCAGCGTCGCCGAAAATAGGAATGGAACCCGTCACGCCACTTGTCTCGGCCAAGAGCATTCCAGAATTCCCGGCAACGACCGCGAATGAGGCGTTTTCTAAGTCCACCCAAGTGGTCGGTTGCGGGGGGATGGTGGGTAAAATGACGCTCGGTGGCTTGTTAGCATCGGGTGCGGCTGGCGTAGTGGGCGCAGTGGGCGCAGTGGGCGCAGTGGGCGCGGTTGGCACACCTGGCGCAGGCGGAGCTGGGGAGGTAGCTGAGGGCGGAGGGGTGACACTGCTGGGCGTCGCGGAAACAGCGGGTGGATTGATGAGGGGGGGCGTGGCTGGTGGCATCGCGGCGAGAGCCACCGGGGGAGCCGCAACGGTGGCACCATGAAATAAATGGGCCATGATCTCAATGGGGACAAATAGCCGCGGCGTGACGAGCGTGATGCGATTCACCTCCAAGCGCCCTCGGAAGAGAGCTCGCCAGCTTGGGCTGAAGCGGATTTCTGCGATCGACAACAGTGGCTCCTTCGTGCTGGCACGCAGGGCTTCTGGCTGCTCAATCTGGATTGAATGAATGGCAACGCCACGCCATGGAGACCAAGTGAAGCCGCCAACGTGGGTCGGAAGCTTGATTTTTTCCTGAACCCACGAGCGAATCCACTGGCGGGTCCATGGCCCGGAGATGAGGAGATTCGAGACTAAAAACAGGAGGACCGTTAGTAGCGGCAGAAGGGAGATCAAGCGGCGCCAGCAACGGAAGCCCGAGCGTATCCCTGGAATGGGCGCGTCGGGGGTCATGCTTACTTTTTCGGCGCGGGCTTGGCTGCGGTCGTGCTTTCCTTCACTTGAGCCACTTGACCGAGGGCGAAGCGGACAACGACGCTCTTATCGAGCAGGCGGGTTCCTTCGGTGGACTGCTCTTGGGCGCGATAGACGAGAATGCCAAACTTGTGATCGGCAAATTGGCCCAGAGCGAAGCTCTCTTTTGTTTTTCCCAAGCTGGTTTCTTCTTCGAATTTCCACTCACTTCCGCTCCATTCGCCGAGCACCCCGTCGGCATCTGCCTTGATGTCTTCGATCCGCTTCATCGGGCCATTTGGCGAGCGAAAGGAATCGTCCTTCGCGGAATAGCGCAGGGTGGAAAAGAGGCTGGCACCACCGGTGGCGGAAATGGACCACACGTCTGAGCCGGCACTCTGCCTGAGCATGAGGATCACTTCTTCTGCGGGCCGAAATTGGCGCTTGTTCCAGAGCTGGATGTATTCGTCGTATTCCGCTTGAGTCAGACCGAGATGAGCATCGTAGGGAAGTGGGACACCTGGCTTGGCTTTGCTGGAAAACTCAAGGAACCATTTGGGATCTTTCCGAGCGGCGATCTGGACCTTCTCGACGTATTTATCGATTTCTGGAGGTGGGAGAACCATCCCGATCTGGGCTTTCACCGGGACGTCTTTTTCAAAATACCCCGAAAAAATTTTAGGGGTTTCAGCCGCAGAAAGGCTGGCAACGAGCGAAAGGGTGACGAGGGCGGCGTTAAAATTCATGGAAGCGGCGCTAGGTTGTCTGCCCAGATTTGAAAACTCAAGCGGCAATACCTCGGGCGGCGGTCTTGTAGATCCATGAAACTAAGGTGATTATTGGGGGAGGAGCGGAGATTGCGGTAGATTTCCAGAGGGCCGGGGCGTGTTTGGGGCGGCTTGCGATTTTAAAAGAACCGAACCCGAGGGGAGTTCGACGTAGTCTGCGGCTTCAAGCAAGGCCACGGCTTCTTGTGGGGTGGTGACGTGGCGTGAGGCCTCGCGTAGAAGCGGCCCTGCGGCGGCATCACCCAGCACGATCATGCCATTTTTCGCAGCTTCGCGGACTTCGGGGGCGGAATGGGTCAAATACGGTTGGATGCGCGGCAGTGCGGCGGCGTCGTAAGTAACGGCGGCCTCATTGATTTCCTCAAGCAGCGCTTGGTGGTTGAGAGCAGGGGACTCACCCGTTGCGGTGGCCGCATTGGATTTGGCAGTGGGGTTGTTGCGACTGCTGTCGTAGGATGTGGGTGGTTTTGGAGTTTTAGAATCCTGAGTGGCAGAGCGGGTAACGGTGCTTTTACCGTTCAGGAAAAAGAGAACGATGGCTGCGATGAGCAAGCAGAAACCAAGCATGGGGAGTATCTGGCGTTTTTGCATAGAAGTCTTAGTGCGGTTCTCCGCTTGGGAAAATCTCGGCGATGGAGGACTCTAGTTTTAGATCGATCCAGCGTTCAAGCGCGGTGCGCATGGCGGTGGTGATTTCTGGGAATTTGGTGGCGAGATCATGCTCGCCATGTGGATCCTCCGTCATGTGAAAGAGGGCGAAATGGCGTGAGCCTTGGGCCGTGGGTGTGCAGACGAGTTTCCAATTTTGAGTCCGTAGGCAGCGCTGCTTGGCCTGAATGAGAGGTTCAATGTAGGATGGCTTGAGCACGAACTGATAGTTAAAGCTGGAGTCGATAAAGGTCATCTCGTCCATCGCCGGAAGTTTAGGGCGCTCCACCCCCGGGACGCTGAACTGGATGAATGGAAACCCCGTTTCACCATAAAACGGGCGGTGGATGGGCGTCTCGGTTTGGCGGATCCAACCAGCGAAGCTTTGCCCTTGCCAAGTTGGCGATTTTTCTTGGCCAATGAGGTCAGCAAGACTTGGGATGACGTCGATGAGGCGGACCGTCTCTGGAATGACTTGGGGGGCGGCTCCCGGGACGTGGACGATCATGGGCACGTGATTGGCTTGAAGCCCACCGTTGAAGGTAAGGCCGTGTCCGAGCGTGACACCGGGTTCGTAGTGGTCGTCGCCGTGATCAGAGGTGATGATGACGATGGTGTTGTCGGCTAGTCCTTTGACTTTAAGTGAATTGAGGATTTTTCCAACACAGTCATCGAACTGGCGAGTGCACCCGTCATAGAGGGCTTTGATTTGATTAACCTCCTCAAGTGGAAGCGCCTTCCACTTGGACTCGAGGTCGGTGCTGCCAATGAACGAGTCGATGTCGAAGTCCACGCCATTGCGGTTTTTCCCCTGATAGTTCGGGTCCGCAAATAGGCTACGGTAGGGCTCTCTGCTGCGATAGGGCAGGTGATTGCAGGAGTAGAAAACGTGCCAGAAAAAGGGATTCTTCTGCTGGGCGACACTGGCCAAGCGCTTCTCAACCCGCTGGGTGACCACTTCCGGGGTGACGAACTGTGCGAAGGCTTCGAGTTGTGGAAAGAGGCGGTAGCCCAGACTGTTGTCGAAATAGAGCGGCACGACGAAGTGTGCCATCACGACGGCTTGGCTCATGTAGATTTTAAAGTTATCGAATGTGGATACCGAGAGATGTTCCATTCCTAACGGGATCACTTCATAATAACCCGCACACCAGTCCCCGATCGCGGCCGTATCATAGCCACGTTGGCGGAGAAGTGTGGGTAGAGTTTCAATCCGCTGGGTCGTGGCTCGGACCGTTTCTTGATCCGGATACATCTGTCGCAATCCATGGCTTTGTGGATACTGTGAGGCGAGTAACTGAACCCCAGATTCCATCGTCGAGGCGATGGAGGTGTAGCAATTTTCAAAGCGACTGGAGCGTGCTGCTAGGGCATCGATCACGGGAGAAACGCCACCATCTGCGAGGTTATTCCCTCGTGAAGGCTTGTAACCCGAGCAGCCAAGTAGATCACCACGCAGCGAGTCGGAGCCGATGATGATGACATTCAGCGGTGGCTTCGAGGACTTGGCCCCCTGCACTTGTGGGGAAGGGGTAGATCTCGTCGTTTTGTCGATCACGTAAGAAGCACTCACTAGGGCGATGGTGCCGATGGCGAGATACTTGCGGCGGCGGATTTGCCAAAAGAGTGCATAAGTGATAAAGACGATCGGCAGAACCGTGAACAGCACGAACAAACTCGGTGTTTTCGCGAACTTCGGAATGAGCTCGATGATCAAGTAATACCACTGCCCAAATTCAGCCTCATTGAGGAAATAAGGCCGTGTATCGACAAGTCGCAGCGTCACGTATCCATGAGTAAGCGCGGTGAATCCAAGACTCAGCAAAATAACCGTCCGATTGTTCAGTCGAGTGGATTTCCTCATCCACCATGAAACATACGGCTGGAGCAGTATGGCAGCACCGAGAGCTAACACGATATAGGCCAAGATCATTTGAAGATTCTGGGAAATGAGGAATCCCATGTAATCCTGACGCGCGAGGGCGCTGAACTTGTTTTCCATCCCAGTGGAGGAGGTGGTCAGTCGCCAAATGGCCACCAAATACTGGAAAATGAAGAAGATCGTCGCACCGACCAAGACGGACGAGAATTTCACCGTTGCCTTTGAATGGGGGGTATGGAGCTGTGTTTTCAATGAATTGGGAGAACGTCCGAAATAGAGCGAAATATGAATTCTCAGGTGCCAAAAGCGACGGGTCGGCCCACTTGGGAGGCTGCTGAGCGAGTGGCTCTCTCTTCAGACTCCGACTCAAGGCTTTTCCGCGCCAGAGGATGTTCGCGGTGAGAAAAGCTGTAAAAGTCCATCGACGCAACGCCGCTCTCACTCTAAATCTCCGGCACACCCACCATGGCCGCTATCCCGCGCATCCTCATAGTCACCGCTGCCTTTGGTGAAGGGCACAATAGTGCTGCTCGTAACTTGGCGCTGACACTCAATGAATTAGGTGCCATTTCCGAAGTGCATGACCCCTGCATGAGTGGCACACCTCGGCTCACTTCGTGGGTCAATTACGGCTACCGCTATGTGACAACCCACCTACCCCGAGTCTGGGCCACCATTTACCGTTCGACCGACCGCTGCGACCTGAGTCGTCAGAATTCACCGATTATGCGCCGGGTGGAGTCCGCTCTTGCCTCATTAATCCAAGACTTTCAGCCAAATCTCATCGTCAGCACCTTTCCGCTCTACCCCTACCTGCTGACCCGGATTTTTGCGAAAAATGGGGGAAAAAAGCTTCCTGTCTTCCTCGTCGTCACCGATTCCATCGAGATCAACTCCTCTTGGCTGCGCGTGCAGTGCGACTTCTGGCTCGTCACGGATGGCTACACCCAGAAAAGCATGGTTGCTCTCGGACTTCCCGCCACGAAAGTCATCGAAACTGGCTTTCCCGTGAATCCATGCTTCTCCAAATTGACTCCCGTCAGCTCTTCTGCGCCCTGCGATCCCTTTAAAATTCTCTATTTTCCCACCTCGAAGCTGCCCTTCGTTCGACGCCACAGCCGCGCCCTGCTGGATGCATCACCGGCGGTGCGCCTCACCATCATCCTCGGGAAAAATGTCAGACTACTCTACTCACGCGCCCGCGAAATCCAAAAAGCCTACCCCGGCCGGGTCCGGCTGATCGGCTGGACCCGCCGCGTTCCTCAATACCTCAATCAGCACCACCTCGTCGTCGGTAAAGCCGGCGGAGCCACCGTCCACGAAGCCATCGCCGCGCGTTGTCCGATGCTCATCCACCACCTCGTCCCCGGTCAAGAAGAGGGGAATCTCCGGCTCCTAGAAATGATTCGTGGTGGCCACCTTGCCGAAAGCCCGCGTGAGCTTTCCCAGAGCGTCAAAGATCTCCTCGCCGAGGATGCCCGAGTTTGGCGTGGCATGAAAAATGCGCTCGCTCATCATGATCACATCGCCGGAGCCTACACGGCGGCTAATTTCATCCTCTCTCACATTCCCGCCACCTCACCTTCATGAATATCCTCTTCGACATCGGCCGCGTCCTGCTCGACTTCGACTTCGAGTCCTCACTTTCCCGCCTCCTCCCGCCCGATACGGAAAATCCCAGCGAGCGCCTCAAGCTGCTCATCGAGCGCAAAGACGAGTTTGAAACCGGGAAAATCGACATCCCCACCTACACGTCCTGGGCACTCCAAGTCCTCGCCAGCCCCGCCACCCCCGAAGAATTTCAGCACGCCTGGCAGCAAATCTTCACCCGCAACTCCCCCATGTGGACCTGTGTGGAAAAACTCGTCGCAGACGGCCACCGCCTCATCCTGTTTTCCAATATCAACGGCATCCACTGGCCCTGGATCACCGAAAATTTCCCCGGCTTCGAGCAATTCCACGGCGCGGTCCTCTCCTACGAGACTGGCTTCATCAAGCCCCAGCCGGAAATTTACCACCACGCCATCCGCACCCATCAGCTCGTTCCCCACGAGACGCTCTACATCGACGACCTCCCGCCCAACATCGCCACCGGCATCCAGCTCGGCTTCCGCTGCCACCAATACGACCTCCGCGATCACGCCGCTTTTGAAAAATGGCTCGCCGCCAATCTCATTCCCATTCGCTGAAATTTCTACCCATGTCCTCTCTCATCATCGCCGGTCGCAGCTTCGACTCCCGCCTTTTTCTCGGCACCGGGAAATTCCCATCAAATGTCGCCATGCGGGATGCTCTCGTCGCCAGCGGCACCCAGATCGTCACCGTCGCTCTCCGCCGCGCTGACCTCACTGGCAAGCACGACCCCTACGCCAACATCCTCGAATTCATCGACCCCAAGAAATACCTCCTCCTCCCCAACACCAGCGGAGCCATGAACGCCGAGGAAGCCGTCCGCCTCGCCCGCCTCGCTGCCGCCGCCGGATTACCGAAATGGATCAAACTCGAAATCCATCCCGACCCCACTTACCTCCTTCCCGATCCCATCGAGACGCTCAAAGCCGCGGAAACCCTCGTCAAAG
Organism: Verrucomicrobiaceae bacterium; assembly: GCA_027484055.1. GTDB lineage: Bacteria > Verrucomicrobiota > Verrucomicrobiia > Verrucomicrobiales > Akkermansiaceae > Luteolibacter. The sequence goes on from JAIXQH010000034.1 coordinate 45,433, forward strand.
AAGGCTTCACGGTCCTCCCCTACATCAACGCCGACCCCGTGCTCGCCAAGCGCCTCCAAGAAGTCGGCACCGCCACCGTCATGCCTCTCGGCGCCCCCATCGGCTCGAACCGTGGCCTCGTCACCCGTGACCAGATCCGCATCATCATCGAGCAAGCCACCGTCCCCGTCATCGTCGATGCCGGTCTCGGCGCACCCAGCCACGCCGCAGAAGCCATGGAACTCGGGGCCGACGCCGTGCTCGTCAACACCGCCATCGCCATCGCCTCCGATCCCACCCGCATGGCACTCGCCTTTAAAATGGCGGTCGAAGCTGGCCGCTACGCCTACGAGCTCGGCCTTCCCCAGACCTCCACACACGCCCACGCCACCAGCCCACTCACCGGATTTTTGGACTAAAACCGCCCACTCCCATGCAAACCGATTCCATCCGTGCCGCCATCCGCGACGTTGTCGATTTCCCGCAGCCCGGCATCGTTTTCAAAGACATCACGCCGATTCTCGCCGACGCGAAATTGTTTCACGATTCCATTTCCCTGCTCTGCGAAACAGCGGGCAGCGTGAAAATCGACAAAGTCGTCGGCATCGACGCCCGTGGTTTCATCTTCGCCGCCGCCGTCGCCGACCGCCTTGGAGCAGGCTTCGTCCCCGTTCGGAAAATGGGTAAACTCCCTTGGAAAACGCACCAGACCGCCTACTCGCTCGAATACGGAGAGGCCACCGTGGAACTCCACCAAGACGCCATCCTCCCCGGCGAATCCGTCCTCCTCGTCGATGACCTGCTCGCCACCGGCGGCACCGCTGCTGCGGCGGTCGAATTGCTGGAACAACTGGGGGCCAACATCGTCGCCATTTCAGTGCTCATCGAGCTGAGTTTTCTCAACGGCCGTGAGAAACTTGGGCAACATCCGGTACATTCGATTCTGACCTACTGAACACTCCCGCGAAGTCATGGCAGGGAGGCCCACATCGAGCGAAAAATGGAATCTCATAGAACCGGGATGATTTCCAGTGCAGCAGAGCCACCAGCCACCGCCGTGGCTGGGATGTGCGTGTCGAATGTCGAGAATTTTGCCCCGTTTGCCACCGCGAGGGCGAGGAGATAGAGATCCGAAACGCGCGAAGGAGTGAGGGCATTCGGCGACGTCAACAAACGATCATCACACAGCGAAACATCTCGAGCACAACGCTCGGCCTGAATATCCACGGCCAGATTTTGCACTTCCGTTCTGACCTGGGCGGCACTTCCCAGCCAATTCTTGTAAGCGGGATTACTAGCTACCCGGATGACTCCATTTTCTACATGAGAACACAGCAATAGAGTCACCTTACCCTTGCGCTCCAGCCACTCATGAAATGGCTCGTGGTGGATATGGGAGGGATCCATGAACGCCAGCAGCGCGTTCACATCCAGAAGATACCGCTTCATTTGGACTCGTCATTGAGGGCTGCGATGTGCTCTGGAGTGACCGCAGCAGCCCCCGATCTTACGGGAAACAGCAGAACCCCATTTCGCCGCCGCCGCGGCAGCTCGGGGGCGGGTCCCAGCGCGTCGCGCATGGTGTCGGAAATCACCTTTCCAAGCGAAACACGTTTCACTGCGGCCAGCATTTTCGCCGTTTCCAGCACGTCATCATCCAGATTGAGGGTCGTTCTCATCTGAAAAACATCACGCATCACGCATCACGAGTCAAGTTCGGTGAAATCGCCTCAGAATAGCCTGCCGGGATGATTAAGGTCAAAGATCTCCTATTCGCCCCAAGGGTTTAGAATTTCCAAGCCTTCCAAGTCTTGAAAGTCCGCGACATTTCTTGTGACCACTGTCGAATCATGGACCATCAAGGCGAATGTCCCTCATTTCTCCCTCCTCTTCTTTTCATCCATCCCATCGAATCGACAGTTGATCACCGTCGTGGCAAGCCTTTAACTTCCCGTCCCATGTCCTGGCCATCCTACAATTCCGCTCTTGTCCGCTACCCCCTGCACGGTTTCTCGCTTGATCTTTCCCTCATGGACATTGAGCCGGCTTACGTCGCCGCGCTGCAACCGAAAATCGACAAGGCGTTTTCCGACATGGTCGCTTTGGAAGCAGGGGCGATAGCGAATCCTGACGAAGGCCGCATGGTCGGGCATTACTGGTTGCGGAATGCCGATCTCGCGCCAACCGCTGAGCTTAAAAACGCCGTCCTTCAGCCGATCGCTGCGCTAAAAGCCTTTGCGGAAAAAATTCACACCGGTGCCATCACCGCTCCATCCGGCGGGGCATTTGAACAAATCTTGCTCATCGGCATCGGCGGCTCCGCCCTTGGCCCCCAGCTCGTTTCAGAAGCCATCGGCCAGGACGCCCGTCTTCCCCTTTACTTTTTCGACAACACCGACCCGGCTGGCATGGACACGGTGATCGCGAAGCTTTCTCAAGTCGGTCTTGGAAAAACTCTCGTGCTCGTTATTTCAAAATCCGGCGGCACCGCTGAGACCCGCAACGGCATGCTCGAAGCCAAAGCCGCCTATGAAGCCGCAGGTCTCGACTTCGGTCGCCATGCCTGCGCCGTCACGGGCGATGGCTCGAAATTGTTCGAATACGCCACCGCCCACCAGTTCCTCGCCCTGTTCCCCATGGAAGACTGGGTCGGTGGCCGCACCTCCGTGCTCTCCACCGTCGGCCTCGTCCCCGCCGCGCTCCAAGGTCTCGACATCGACGCGATGCTCGCCGGTGCCGCAGCGATGGACGTGGAAACTCGCAAGCAAGACGCCTCGCAAAATGCCGCCATGCAGCTCGCCATCGCCTGGCACCACGCCACCAAGGGCAAGGGCGAAAAGGACATGGTCGTCCTGCCCTACAAGGACTCCTTGGTCCTCTTTTCCAAATACCTCCAACAACTCGTCATGGAGTCCCTTGGCAAGGAACTCGACCTCGACGGCAACATCGCCCACCAAGGCATCGCCGTTTACGGAAATAAAGGCTCCACCGACCAACACGCCTACGTGCAACAACTCCGCGACGGGGTGAACAATTTCTTCGCCACCTTCATCGAGGTCCGCAAAGGCCGCAGCGGAAATAGCATCGAAGTCGATCCCGGCACCACCACTGCCGACTACTTGCAAGGCTTCCTCCGCGGCACCCGCAAGGCGCTCCACGCCGCAGGTCGCAAGTCACTCACGATTTCCATCCCTGAGGTCACCCCGTTCAACCTCGGCCTGCTCATCGCCCTCTTCGAGCGCACCGTTTCGTTTTACGCCACCCTCGTCAACATCAACGCCTATCATCAGCCAGGTGTGGAAGCCGGGAAAAAAGCCGCCGGAGCCTTCCTCGAAACCCTCAACACCGTCCGCGGTCACCTCACCGCCACCGCCAAAACGGCCGACGAAATCGCCACCGAAATCGACGCGGACCCCGAGGACGTCTATCACTGCCTCACCCACCTCTCCGCCAACGGTGAGGTCCAGATTTCCATCGGAGCGCGTCCGGCTGAAGATAGCTTTCAGCTCTGACGACTATGGAGAGGGGGCTTGAATCCCTTCGCTGCTTCGCGCCTTCGCGTGAGACCCGTTTTTCAAATTAAGCCGATGGATTCAAAGTGGGGACGAGCATTCCCGCCTCGTTGGATTTTCGGGGTCGATGACGAAGTGGTGGATCGTGAGGCCGTCTCCGGAGACAGCGGATTCGCGGGCGTTGCAGATATCAATCACTATAAACTTGATAGAGTGAGACAACTCTTCAGTCTCTTCTGTTATGAAATGGAGGAAATGGCTGATCGGCACTTGGAACTGGAAGCGTCCGCTGAAATCGCTTGCCTTCATTTACGGCTGCTTTCTCATCATCGCGGTGTTCTTCGCGGAGAAGCTGTTCTTTTTCCCACCGCCGCCGGGCTATGAGGACAGCTCGCAACTGCTGAAGCTCGCCACCACAAAGGGGGATCGGATCGCCGCTTTCCATCTGCCGGCGAAACCGGGCTTCCCCACTCTACTCTATACCCATGGAAATGCGGAGGATCTGGGCGATGTCTCCGATCTGGCGCAGAACTGGGAGAATGAAGGCTTCGGCGTGCTAGCCTACGATTTCCCTGGCTACGGACTTTCCACCGGCAAGCCGCTGGAAGCTACCTGCGAGGCGGCGATCGCCGCCGCATGGGACTACCTAACAAAAATCAAGGGGGTCGCCCCATCGATGATTATAATCGTCGGCCGCTCCGTGGGAAGCGGGCCTTCCGTCTGGCTGGCGGAGCGGAAAACACCGGCGGGCTTGATCCTTCTATCACCTTTCACCTCTACCTTCGCGGTGAGGATTCCCATCCCTATTCTGCCGTGCGACCGATTTCCCAACCTAAAGCGCATCCCACAGGTGAAGTGTCCCCTTTTGGTAATCCATGGCGAGGATGATTCCCTGATCACTCCCTCCCACGGACGTAAGCTGGTGAATGCCGCGACAGTGACGGACAAGCGCTTCCTCGGCATCCCCGGTGCGGGGCACAACGACCTGTTCGAAGTGGATGACGAAATCATCGCACCCGCGATTCATGACTTCGCACGGCGGGTTTACCGTGAGAAGTGAGTGGCTTTGCTTGCGGCAGTTAGGAAGATTTTCATATCTGCCGGGATGGGTCAGCGGAGTCCTAGGGAGGGTGGGCACTCCTGTCCACCAGGCCAATGAGGAGAGAAAGTCGTGTGCGTTCGGCGCTTTCTCTTTCTCGTTTCATTGGCACAACGACAGGAGTGTCGTGGCTCCTTAAATCAAGCCGATGGATTCCAGATGGAGCACAGGAGTCCTCGCTTCGTTGGATTTCTCCAAATCTAGGGTCAGGTGGACCGCCCAATCGTTCAGGTCGTCGGGGTCGATGAGGGTTTGGTGGATGGTGAGACCGTCTTCGGAGAGGTGGGTGTGGCGGGCGTTGCGGGCCTCGGGGTCGAGGCGGATCTGGTGGCGCGCGGCGTGGTAGGTATTGAGCTGTTGGAGGAGGCGCTCGTTGGACCAGAGCTTGCCGTCGCTGTCATGGGTGGCGATGAGGCTCAGGGCGGCCTCGGTGTCGTAGCGGGAGAGCGCGGTGACGAGGGTGAGGACGTGGTTGCGGAGGTGGCGTTGAAATGCGGTCTTGTCCTTGGTGTAGGGGATTTTCTTTTTGAACTCAGCGATCTTGGTCTGGGCATCTTCCGTTTCGGATTTAGTGCTTAAGATTTCAGATTTACCACTCATGGCCTGCCACTCGTCTAGCAGGCTGGAGTCGGTGTGGCGGACGATAAGTTCGAGGAAGGACTCGGCTTCGTGGAGGTGTTCGGTTTTGGCGGAGTCGGGGACGGTTTGGGCGAGGACTTTGTAAACTTCGCCGAGGTGGCGGAGGAGGACGGCTTCGGCGCGCTCGAGTTTGTAGGTTTTGACGTAGTCTTCGAAGGACTGGTAGTTTTCGATCATTTCCCTCGCGACGGTCTTGGGCTTGACGTTTTCGCTGCCGAGGTAGGGGTGGCGGAGTTTGAAGGCGTTGAAGGTGGTGTAGATGAATTCGGCGCCGGGTTTCGGGTGTTCGACTTGGTCCAACATTTCGATGCGGTCGTCATACTCCATGCCTTCGTCCTTGAGGCGGGCCATGAGTTCGGATTTTAACAGATCGACCTGTTTGCGGAGGACGATGTCGGGGTTTTCGAGGATGGACTCGATGAGGGAGATGACGTTGAAGGCGTAGTCTTCGGCTTCCTTGTCGAGCTGCGGAATGGCATCCAGCAGGTAGAGGCTGAGGGCGTGGTTGATTGAGAAGTCCTCAGGCAGCGAGACATCGACAGCGACTTTCTGCGGGCCGCTGCGTTTGGCAGGCGGGATGATGTGGAGGATCTTCGCGCCGATGAGGCCGCGAAAGAGTTTGAAGGCGTGCTTCTTGAGAGCTTTCTTTTTGGAGGGCGGCTCGTGGCTGTCGTCGATGATCTTTTTCAACGCGGCGCAGCCGTCCTCGGTAGTGCGGGAGAGGACGTTGAGCAGGGTGTGGTGGTGGACGGAGAAGCTGGAGACGAGCGGCTCGGGCGGGGCGGTTTGGAGTTTGGAAAAGGTTTGTTCGTCCCAATGGACGTAGCCTTTTTCCGGCGGTTTGCGTTTTTCGAAGGACTTCTTTTTGTTAGCGGTAGCCTTGGCGGCGAGGCGGAGGTTTTCGATGATGTGCTCGGGGGCTTGGGCGACGACGTAGCCGGTGGTGTCGAATCCACGGCGGCCGGCGCGGCCGACGATCTGGCGGAAGTCGCGCACTGCTAGAATTTTCGTGCCGCGGCCGTCGTATTTGCAGAGGCCGGTTAGCATGACGGTGCGGATGGGGACGTTGACGCCGACGCCGAGGGTGTCGGTGCCGCAGACGACTTTGAGCAAGCCGCGGGCGGTGAGTTTTTCGACTAACAAACGGTATTTCGGCAGTAGGCCGGCGTGGTGGATGCCGACGCCGTGGCGGAGGATTTTCGAGAGCTCGCGGCCGTACGGGGAGCGGAAATCGGCGTCGTCGAGGGCGCGGGCGATGGCGTGTTTTTCCTCCTTGGTGCAGAAGTTGGTGGAGAGCAGGTCGCGGGCGGTGTCGGCGCAGGCATTCTGGGTGAAGTGGACCAGATAGACGGGCGAGCGGCCCTGTTCGTTGAGCTCGGCGACTTTTTCCTGGAGCTGGGTGGTGGAGTATTCGAATTCGAGCGGGACCGGGCGTTGGTCGGACTGGACGAGGGTGGTGGGTGCGCCTGTTAGTGCGGTGAGTTGTTTGGAGAAAAACGACGAGTCGCCGAGGGTGGCGGACATCAGGAGGAAGCGGGCGCGCGGCAGGGTGAGTAGCGGGATTTGCCAGGCGGCGCCGCGCGAGTGGTCGGAGTAATAGTGGAACTCGTCCATGATGACGTCGTCCACCGGGGCGTGCGCGCCCTCGCGGAGGGCGATGTTGGCGAGGATTTCTGCGGTGCAGCAGATGACCGGGGCGTCGTGGTTAACGGTGGCGTCGCCGGTGATCATGCCGACGTTTTCCGGGCCGAGGACGTGGCAGAGGGATAGGAATTTCTCGTTGGCGAGAGCCTTGATCGGAACGGTGTAGTAGGAGCGGCGGCCTTGGCAGAGGGATTTGAACTGGAGCGCGAGGGCGACGAGCGATTTCCCGGAGCCGGTGGGGGTGTTGAGGATGACGTTGTTGCCGGCGAAGAGCTCAAGGATGGCTTCTTCCTGGTGGTCGTAGGGCACGGTGCCGGTGGCGGTGAGGTAGTCGAGGAAGGTGTTGAGGATGTCGTCCGGGGTGGGGTTTTCGGGGAGATTCTTGCGGCTGAGCGGGGCGGACATGCGGGGAGGATGAAGAAAGAAGAGTTTACCGCAAAGACGCAAAGAGCGCGGAGGGGCGCAAAGTTTTTGGATGGGTTTTGGAGACTTGTTGGTGACCAAGCTAAAAAGCAAGTTTCCTCCATGTTGGCGATGGAGCAAATTTCCCGAACGTCATCCAGTGAGCGGGTTGAAGCCATGGAACTTTTGTGGGAGTCTTTTTCCAAGGAAGGAATCGACTACCCATCGCCCAATTGGGACGGCGAGGTCTTGGTGGAACGCTCCGAAATGATCGAATCGGGCAATGCGACTTGGCTCACGGTAGATGAATTCCAAGCACGATTGATGAGCCGATGACATCAAAGGTGTGTCAAAACGGCCACCGTGGCAGCGACTTCTTGGCCGGGGAAGGCATCCTTGCCGAAGTGGAAGTGCTGGCCCACAAGCGCGCACTTCCCCTCCAACTCCAGCAGAGCCTTGAGCAGGAGTATGTCACCAAGACCGAAATGGCCTCTCGCATGAAACCAGCCTAGCTTCGCTGGACCGGATGCTCGATCCCTCAAACCCCTCGTTCACTGCGGCCAGCCTCGGAAAAGCTGCCGCCGCTCTCGGTCGCAAGGTGGAAATGCGCTTCGTGCCTGCTTGATGACCATGAAACGCACCACCGAATTCGGAATGAACGACACGCCGGATTAAATCGCCAAGGCCATGCTATTTCTCGCCCATGAGCGAGAGCAGTTTCGTGAAAGGTAAATTGCTCTTCGTGAATACCGGCACAGCGTAAATCTGTATTTGGATTACTCTTGCTTGAAAAGAAAGTATGCTGCTAGAAGAAAGAACCCAACCCAGACTATAACTACGTGAGTGACGCCAAAAGATCGTGCTCCGGGTGTTTCGGCGGGATCATCGTGGTGGGGTCCAAAGAGGAATGCATATTTCAAAACCATCCAGATGCCGAATCCAGACCAAGCAATCAGAAATAAGGCGAGAGTGATTTTTACGATGTAGATCATGAATGTCGAATTCCTTGGGAAGGATTAAAAGCCTCTAAGAGAATGGTTCTAGGATAGGCCACGCAGCGTTTTTAGAAAGGTACAGATGGTTCACATTTGACGAAAACAGATGGCCAGGCAGGTGCAGGATTTCATCATTTGTGTCTAGCCACTGAGGCGATCAGGAGCGAAGGTCTCTCCATGTCGCACGCCGCTCCCATCTATCTCAATTTATCCGAAAAGCTGACGGCACTCATTCGGAGCGGGACGTTCCGCCCTGGTGACAAACTTCCGTCCATCCGGCAGGCGAGCCGAGAAAATCGAGTCAGTGTCACGACGGTCCTCGAATCATATCACCTTCTTGAGGGCCAAGGCTTGATTGAATCCCGTCCACGGTCGGGCTATTATGTCAGACCTCCATCGTATCCGTCCGTCCCCCTTACTCGGGCGGCTACCTATAGAGGCAAACCCGTGCGCATTGAGACTTCAGCTATTTTTGAAACGGTGATGGATTTGGTAGAGAACCGCGATGTGATTCCATTCGCAGCGGCAGCTCCCGATGATTCAATTATCTCACTTTCCAAGCTGCCGAGTCTGGCCGCTGCGGTGTTCAGGAAATATGGAGCGGAAGCTTCGCGTTACACGCCGCCTATGGGACGTAGGGAACTTCGTTTAGCTCTCTCACGGAGGCTGTTAGTCTGTGGTGTTAAGGTGATGCCCGATGAAATTGTCACCACCCATGGCGCTACTGAAGCTCTTTTGCTTGCTCTCCGCGCCACGACGAAAGCGGGTGATCTAGTCGCGGTGGAGTCACCCACCTATTTTGGGATTCTCAACCTTGTTCGTGATCTCGGTCTGAGGGCCATCGAAATCCCCGTTTGTCAAAAGACCGGTCTTTGCATCGAATCGTTAAGAAAAGCACTCGGAAAGTTCCAGATAGCGGCTTGTGTGATTCAGCCAAATTTTCAAAATCCTGTGGGCTGCGTCATGCCTCCAGACAATAAAAAATATCTAGCGAATCTGTCCGCTATCCACCATTTTACAATCATTGAGGACGATGTTTACGGAGACCTAGGCCACTCCGGGGAGCGCTCATCTTCTATCAGCCTTTACGGAGGTGATGTGATTCATTGCGGATCGATATCGAAGACGATAGCGCCTGGGCTACGCGTTGGATGGGTCATACCCGGTCAGCACCTAAAGCAGATCAAGTATTTAAAAACCATCCAGTGCCCGTGGAATGCCACGCTCTCGGAATTGATAATTGCAGAGCTTCTAGATCAAGGCGGATACGAGCGTCATTTGCGGAGGATACGGAAAATCTATGCCACACAGTGCGCCAAGATGCGCGACGAAGTCATCCGCCATTTTCCGCAGTCCTGCAAGGTGACACAACCGGCAGGAGGTTTTGTTCTTTGGGTAGAAATGCCTCAAGGCTTTGATTCTGAAGCCTACACCGTGGAAGCGATCTTACGAGGTATCAGCGTAGTGCCCGGGACTATTTTTTCGCCAACTCTTCAATTTAAAAACTGCTTTCGCCTCAGTTGTGGGGCCGCATTTGTTCCCAGCAGCTTCGATGCTCTAAAATCGTTAGGTCAACTCGCTTCATATCATTTGGTTCCTTGAAGTGATCTTGCTAGACTCTTTACGGATCGCATTTTCGCTACTTATCGGTTGGCTGTGCTGGTCCGAAAAGCGTAAATCTGTATCTAGTAAAACCTTCGCAATGAGCGCATCCTCGGCAGTCTATGAAAGCGGCATCAGCCCACCCAAATAGAGTGTCGCCAAGGACATCCAATGGCATCTGGTTCGGCCTGCTTGGCACATTATGCTTCAGCCTCACCCTGCCTGCCACACGGCTAGCAGTGTCTTCCTTTGATCCGCTAATCGTTGGGATGGGGCGGACTGCGATTGCTTCATGCTTTGCGGGTATCGCACTTTTTATGATGCGCCAACCTTTGCCCACGGGCGGCCAACTAAGGCGAATTCTGCTTGTTGCTCTCACAGTGACCATCGGCTTTCCCAACCTCAGTTCATGGGCGATGCAGAGGGTCGATGCCTCTCACGGAGCGGTCGTGTTGGGACTTCTTCCATTAGGGACTGCGATCGCAAGTTATCTGAGATCTGATGAAAGGCCCTCCATTGCATTCTGGTGCGCAAGTTTTATTGGAAGCGCTACTGTGATCGTTTTCGCTCTTTCTTCAGGATTCGGAAAACTACAATCGGCGCATGTCGCGCTGTTTGGAGCAGTGACCCTCTGCTCTTTCGGGTATGCGGAAGGAGCAAGCTTGTCCCGGGAAATGGAAGGGTGGCAAGTCATCTCATGGTCTCTGGTCATCTCGTTTCCCTTGATCGCGATCCCACTGTTTCTCGTCGTCAAAGATCACGGGTTGGTAGCGACTTGGGATTCGTGGGCAGGACTGGCATATCTATCTAGCATCAGTTCGTTTCTAGGGTTTTTCGCGTGGTATCGTGGCCTAGCAGAAGGCGGAACTGCGCGAGTCAGCCAATGTCAGCTATTGCAACCGTTCTTCACACTATCTTTTGTGGCCTTTTTTTTCTCGGAAAAGGTATCGATAACGGCACTGATTTCAGCCGCAGTGGTTGCAGGTTCCATTTTTGTTAGCCGCAGAAGCCCCATGAATGAAGGCCAGATTTTGTGAAGAGAACTGGTTAATTGCTATGGGGTTCAAAAGAGTTCTAAGTTTGGCCAAGAATTCGGTGCCGAGCGAGACGTTGCTATCAAGGGGTCGGCGCCGCAAACAACTTTAAGTAGGATGCGGGCGGTGAGTTTTTCGACGAGCAGGCCGTATTTCGGTAGAATTAGTGGGTGATTCATGCCCGCACTGTGGTGGAGGAGGATAGAGATTAGTGCCGCGTGAGCAGTGATCAGAAAAGAGATTGGAGATCGAAAGAGCAGAAAGGCCCGTTACAAATGCTTGGCTATGAACTGTGCCGGGGTGATGGGCTGGGGATGGTATCCGGCGGTGGCGAGTGGGGCGAAGTGGCGATCTTCGGTGATGATGTAGTCCGCAGCGGCGGTGATCGCGCAATCGGTGAAAATGTTGTCGTCGGGGTCGTGGTTGATGACTTGGAAATGGTAGTGCGGAGTGACCCGCAGGAGCGCTCCGGTGGTGAGTTCCACGTAGTCCATCAAGCGGGCGATTTTGTGCCAATGCTCGCGTCCGCTCATTCGTGCGATGACTTCTTCCTATTCCAGAAGAATCCCGGTGGAGACGGCCAAGGTGAATTTACCTGCGACCCATGCGTCGAGAATCGGGAAATAGGCATGACCTCTGGCACGCGCTTGCAGGAGGACATTGGTGTCGAGGCAGATGATCATGCCTGGCGCAGTTGGCTTCGGACCTCAGTGATGATTTCCGGCAGCATTTCCCATTTTCCGCTGTTCCGCTCGTCTTCCGCTTCGGCAGAAATTTCCCGCCAAAGCCGGTCTTTTTCTGCATGAAGGAGGACTTCATGCACCAAGCGCAGATCTTCCTCAGACATCGACTCGATGCGGTGGATGAGATCCGGTTTGAGGGTCGATGGGTGTGGCAGGACAGTGGACATGGGGTGAAACTAGCACACCAGTAGGAGAGATGAAGTCGATTTTTTGTGGGCCAGCTCGGCGGGCGACAGTGTGTTTTCCTCCTTGGTGTAGAATTTGTGGAGTGCAGGTCGCGGGCCATCCTCGCGAGAGCTGCATTTTCTCTATAATGCGGCGGTGATCTTGCTGCGATGACTTTTGTCAGAAGAGACTAGGGCGCGGCGGCGGCCTTTAACTTTGCAATCGCTGCGTCCAAGCGGGCGCGGGTGGCGCTGAGCTCTGCGGAGAGTTCTTTCAGCTTGCTGTCTCGTTCAGCGAGGGCGGTTTGCCAGATGGTGACTTGCTCGCGGGCGCTGGTGAGCTCGGCTTGTAGGCTGGTGATTTGCAGTTCTTTCTCGTCGAGCAGTCTGTTGGAGCGCTCGGCGGCTTCTTGAGTCGCTTTGATGGATTCCTTGAGCACGGTGATGTCTCGCTCAAGTGTGGTGGCTCTGGCAGTCTCAGCTTTTGCGAGGGTCGTTGCGCTGCTGAGCTGCGACTTCGTCTGGCTCAGTGAGAAATCCAGAGCCCGATGATGATTCCATTGAACGACGACAAGACCCGTGAGGATCAAGCAGCCGATGGCGTTCAGCGCGGGAAATAGGCTGCGTTTCACAAATTAGGGGTTGGGGGATTTTGACTCGAAACTGACCTTCTCGACTCCGGCGTCGCGCACGGCATTGAGCACGGCGATGACTTGCTTGTGGCGCGACTCAGCATCCGCAGAAATGAGCACGCGGCTTTCGGCGGGCTTGGGCTCGTTTTTTAAGCGGGTGGTAATTTCTGAAAGCGTGACAATTTTTTGATCCCAGGTGGTGACGCCATTGGCATCGATCGTGATTTGGAAAGGGGGTGTTTTCACATCCGGGATGCCGGTGGAGGCGGCGGGGAGCGCGATGGGCACGCGGTGAAGTTGGGTCATGCTGAGGCTCACTAACATGAAGGCTGCTAGCAAAAAGAACATGATGTCGATGAGCGGCACGATCTCGATGCGGGCTTCGTCCCCTTCCTCATCCGAGGAGCTACGCTGAAGTTGAACAGGCATTAGCGTGAGGTGCGGTTAGCGGCGAATGGTTCTAAATCGTGCCCGTGCTCTTTGGCGGATTTCACCAATAACTCTGAGTGATTGATCCAGCGCTCAAGTGAGCCGCGCAGCACGGAGACCCGCTTGCGGAAAAAGTTATAGGGTAGCAGACAAAGAATGGCGATTGCGATGCCGCAGGCGGTGGCGATGAGAGCCTCACCGATGCCGCCGGAGACTTTGCTCGCGGCTAACTGCTCATCACCGACGAAGGAAAATGAGCCCATGATGCCGACCACGGTGCCGAAAAGTCCGAGCAGCGGGGCGAGAGTGATGAGGGTGCTGAGGACCCACATGCGAGCCTCTGATTTTTCGATCAAGTGGGTGGCGTGAAGTTGCATCGCGGCGAGCATGGACGTGTTCGCGTGGGTCATGCCTTGATTGAGATTTTGGAGAAATGGATCGCTGGTGTTTTCTCCAAGCGCCCAAGCGGTGGAGAAGTCACCGGTGCCGAGGGCGACGCGCGCGCGTTCTTGTTGGGTGGCTTGCAGCGTGGCTTGATGCCTGAGCCACCAGATACTGCGGTCGAGGACCACGCATACAGCAAGGAAGAATACGCCGAGAATGGGCCACATGACCCAGCCGCCTTTGATGAATGTTTCGATGACGATGTTTGAAAGCACAGTGATGTTAGTTGAGTTTGAAAACAATGGGGCGCTCAAGTTTCATGATGCCGCCAGGTGGGAATTTCCAGCGCCTCACGGTGCGCACGGCTTCGTTATCGAGCAGTGGCCAGTTAGAGGATGATTTTGCGTACGCGGAAATGACGTTGCCTGAGGCATCGACGATGAACTCCACGACGACGGTGCCCGTTTGATTATTGCGGCGCGAGTAGGCGGGAAAAGCGGGGGAGGGCATGCGTCCGGCTTTGAGGCGGGCGTCATTTGAGAGGGCGGAGCCGGTGCCGGTGGTGGAGGATGAGGTGTTGGAAGCTCGTGGCTTGGAGGCTTGTTGGCGTGTCGCTCGGCTGGGGGCCGATGCGGTGGGAGTTGGAGCAGGCGAAGAAATCGCAGTCGGTCGCGGTGCGGGTGCGGCGGGGATTTCTGGGAGTGGCTGGAACTCAGGCAGTGAGGGTAGCTCGGGCGGTGTCGGTAGCTCGGGTGTGGGGGGAGTATCGTTATTTTCTGCAGGAGTGTCCACAGAGGCTTCAGGACTGGAATCTTCTGCGCCTAGGATGAAGTCTTGGGGCACTGGAGCTGGATCGAGTGCCTTCGGCTTAGGAGTTTCCGAATGCCAAACCGGCACCAAGATTCCCACCGTGCCAAATGCGGTGACACTCAGCCATAGGGCGAGTGTGCCGATGTTGATGGCGTGTGAGATGGCGGTCATGTGCGGGCGGGGCGGGAAACAAACAGGAGTTCTGGGAAAAGGAAAGCCCGCAGATGACTCTGCGGGCATGGGGTGGGGGATTTAGAACTCGAAAGAAGCCCCGAGGTAGATGTTGCGACCGTTGGCGGGGTCGATGCCACCTGAGTTGACGCGGGCGTAGTAGCTTTCGTCGAAGAGGTTATTGATACCGGCTAGGAGGCGGACGTTTTCGTGAACTTTAAATTCTGCGGTGAGATCCCAGACTATGTAGGCGGGGATGGCGAAGTTGGCAGAATTGTTGTCATCGCCGAAATGGCTGTCCAAGAAAGTGCCGCCGAAGCTGACTTTGAGTTTCTCGTCATAGGCATAGTTGAGGCCGGTGCGGACGATGGTGTCGGGGGCGTATTGGGGTGTTTTCCCATCGTTCGGGCCGTTGGTGAACTCGGCGTCGAGGAAAGTGGCGTTGACATACCAATCCAGTGAGCCATGGGCGTCTGAACCGGTGAAGAGGTTGAGCAAGTCGGTGGTGACGGAGAGGTCGATGCCTTTATGAACGGCGTCGCCAACGTTTTGGAAATTGGTGATGCCTGCGGTGGTGACACTGCCGATTTGATCCTTGAAGGAAAGGAGGAAGAGGCTGGCGTCTACGGTAAGCCAATCTTGTGGACGGGTGCGGTAGCCGATTTCGTATTCGAGGGATTTCCCTTCTTCGAGGTCGTTGTTGACGACTTGACCATTACCCAATGGAACCGCTTCGGTGAAAAGCCGTGGGCGGTATGCTTGCGAGATGTTACCGTAAACGGCGGAGCGTGTGTCGGTGTCGTATTCCATGCCAAGCCCTCCTAACAAGATATGGCTGGTGTCCTTCTTACTCGCGAGTGGGCTGAGTGGGTCGACCTTGTCTAGGTTGAGGTTTTCGGTGACTTCTTGGTGGATATTTTCGACACGTAGTCCAGGGGTGATGGAGAAATTTCCGAAGGTGAATTTGTTTTCAGCAAAGACGGGTAGGTAGAAAACTTCGCGGTCTGAATCCCGACGAATCGACCCCGAGGAGGCACCTGGAGTGGCACCGCGTGATTCGATGCGCGGCGAATCCACGTGGTAGGCTTGCACGCCTGTGCTGAAGGTGTGGCGGGCGTTCGTTCCCCAGTTGATGCGGTAGCGTGCGTCGAGTCCGAGGGTCTGGAAATTTTGGTCTTCGATATTGCTGGTGCTACCGTTCGGCACGGTGCCGAAGGTGCTGCCGCTGGTCCGCTGGCGGTGGGTGAAACGAGTGTAGTCGGACCACCAAGCGGTGGTGGTGAAGAAGGAATCCACCGTTGGCTCGATTTCGTAGGTCATGGAGACGGAATCCCGATCCAGTGAAAACTGGTCGAACTGGCGCGTGGCCTTGAGGCTGCCGGCATTGAAGTCCGCGACGGTGAGTCCGCCGGGTTCGCCGTGAATTTCCTCGTAGGTGTCGGCACGGAAGATGAGTTTCCCACCGTTGTCGAAGGAGTAGAGGAGCTTCACGGAGCCATTGTTCAGGTCGTAGTCGCTATTTGCGGAGCGGAAGCCGTCGCTTTGGCGGTGGTTGTAGTAGAGGTAGTAGCCGAGTTTCCCGACGGTGCCGTCGCTCGATGTGTAGCTGGAGTAGAGATTGTCACTGCCGCCGACGTGCTGGGTGCGCAGGGAAAATGGCTTGTCGGTGCGGGGGCGGTTGCTGATGTAGTTCAGTGCGCCGCCAGGCTGGGGGCCGAACTGGAGGGCGGCTCCACCATGAAGAAACTCGATCCGGTCCACGGTCTCCAGCGGTGGGGTGTAATAGGCTTCCGGGTAGCCGATTTGGTCCGCATGGATGGGGATTCCGTCGCGAAGGACTTGGGTGAATTGTGCTCGGTTCGGATTGAGGCCACGGTAACCGATGCTGACCAAGGGGCTTGATTCCTCGGCAAGGAGCAGGCCGGGAGCTTGTGAAAGCGCTTGGCGGTAGTTGTTCCCGATGTTCCGCGCTTGGGCGTCCAGATCGATGACGCTGGTCTTTTTACCGGAAAAAATGGCGGCACCGCTGACGGCAGGCAGCCAACCTTGTTGATTGGTCTCATCCGACTCGGATTCCGCGGTCACGACCATGGCGTCTAAGCTCAGTGGCTTTTCTAGGGCGGTGGCGAAATGGATGAGGGGAATGCTTGTGGAAAGGGCTAGAACGCGCGTCGGAAGTTTCATAATTATTTCGTTAATGAGACTCAGTCTCAAGTGTGCGACGCGAATGAACAAACGGAGTCGTGATGGGTCAAGTTTTTATTTGAATGAATCCAGAAGTCAGCTCGATGACGAAAGCGGCTGATATCCGCGATGGACCTTTGCCCGGAGATGGGCAACATCCGCCCCGCTCCATGTCCGCTCTCTTATCTGCCAACGAAATTCGCCTGACCTACGGTTATCAAACGCTACTGGACGGGGTGACTCTGGCCGTCGCGGCCGGGGAAAAAACGGGCATGGTGGGCCGTAATGGCTGTGGGAAAACCTCCTTACTGAAAATCCTCACCGGTCAGCAAATGGCAGACTCCGGGGAAATTTCCCTCCGCCGGGCACTCCGCGTGGGTTATTTGCCACAGGAGTTCGAGCTCGATTCTGAGCTCACCGTGCAGGAAAATATCGCCTCCGGTGCGGCGGACATTGTCGAGGCCATCCGCCGCTACGAAAATGGCGAGGGCTCGGACACCGAGCTGAACGACTTGCTCCACCTCATCGACCACGCGGACGGCTGGAACCTCGACTCGCGGATCAAGGCGACCTCCACCGCGCTGGGCACGCCGCCGCTGGATGCCATCGTCGGGCCGCTTTCTGGGGGAGAAAAGCGCCGGGTCGCTCTGTGCCGGGCGCTGGCTTGCCAACCGGATTTACTCCTGCTCGACGAGCCGACGAACCACCTAGACGCCGAGTCGATCCGCTGGCTAGAGGAGTATTTAAAAGGCTTCCCCGGTGCGGTGATCTTCGTCACGCACGACCGGTATTTCCTCGACGTGATCGCCACCCGCATCATCGAAATCGACCAAGGGCGCGCTTTTTCTCACCCGGGAAATTACACCGCGTTCCTCGAATCCAAGGCCATCCGCCAACAAATCGCCAGCCAGACGGAGCGCCGCCGCCAGCGATTTCTCCGCGAGGAACTCGAGTGGGTGCGCTCTGGGGTGAAGGCGCGCGGCACCAAGCAGCGCACGCGCTTGGATAAATTTTACGAAATCGAAGGCATGGAAGCACCGCCCGAGGAGCGGGAAATGGATTTGCTGATCCCGCCCGCGCCGGATCTCGGGAACATCGTCGTCGAGTTAGAAGGTGCCGGGGTAAACGTCGGTAGCGAGACCTCGCCGCGGTGGTTGTTCCGCCACCTCACCCTCAGCCTGCGTCCCGGGCAGTGCACCGGCATCGTCGGGCGAAATGGCGTGGGGAAAACGACCCTGCTCAAGCTCTGCCTCGGCCAGCTCGAACCCACCGAAGGCAGCGCCGTCACTGGCAAGCGCGTCAAGGTGAACTACATCGACCAGACACGGATGCAGCTCGACGGCACCGGCTCACTACTTGATGAAATTTCTGACGGCAACGAAAAGCTCATGTTCGGCAATCAGCCGCTCGGCGCACGGAACTACCTCCGCCGCTTCCTCTTCGACGACAAACGCATCAACGAACGCGTCGATCTGCTCTCCGGCGGCGAGCGCGCGCGGCTGATGCTGGCCAAGGTGTTGAAAAATGGTGGCAATGTGATCGTCTTAGACGAACCCACCAATGACCTCGACCTCCCCTCGCTACGGATGTTAGAGGAAGCGCTCGCCGCCTTCGATGGCACGGTCATCTGCGTTTCTCATGATCGCTATTTCCTCGACCGGATTTGCGATCAGATCATCGCCTTCGAGGACGACGGCATCGCCGTGCAGACGGGAAATTACTCCTATTACCTCGAAAAACGCCAAGGCCGCGAAGCCGCCCAACGCGCCCTCGCCCAAGCCGCCGCGCGCGATGCTGCCGCCCGCCAGAAAGCCGCAGCGGCCAAGCCTGCGGAGAAAAAAGGCCGCAAGCTCACCTTCAATGAGAAGAACGAACTCGAAGGCATGGAAACGGCCATCCTCGCCATCGAGCAAGAGGCAGAAAGCATCGAGGCGCTGCTCCACGATCCGGATTTCCAAGTCAAGCGCTTCGAGGAAATCCCGGCTTTGGTCGAAAAGTTAGAAGCCACGAAAGCGAAAGCCGCCAAGCTCTACACCCGTTGGGAAGAGCTCGAAGCCGTGCGCGAGGCGGCCGCTTCCTAGATCTTTAAAAAGCGATGCCTTGCTGAGTGCTCGATCCCAAGCGCCAGCAGGGTTTCTCCATCGGCCCCGAGTTCTTTGGCCACGATTTCATGCTCATTTTTCAAGTTTGTATGAATGAGGTAGGGGTTGTCCGTGTTGATGCAGTAGGGGATTTCCTCATGCGCGAGGTCGCGCACGAAGTTGGCGATGCAGGCGTAGTCTGGGATGACTCGCGTGACTAGATTCACCGTCGGACAGAGCTCTAAGCAAATCTGATGCTCTCGCAGTAGCTTCAGCAGCGTTTCTTTCTGCTTCCCCTGGGCATTCCGTAGCTCGATGCCGTGGCCGATCCGGTCCGGGCGGATTTGCTCGACGACACGCAAGATTCCCTCAGGCCCCGTGGCCTCACTTTCGCCGACGTGGTAGGTGATTTTTAATCCCGCCTCACGTGCCTTTTCCATCATCGCTGTGACCTCGCTCATCCACGGCTTGCTCAGTTCCAGCGCTCGTGATTCTGGACCCGCCATATCGATACCGACCACCCCGTTTGCTCCATTCAGCGAGCCACGGCTGCGCCACTTGATCGCTGCGTCGATGATTTGCCAGTTCGCCTCCAAGGATAAATCCCGGCCTAGCGACAAAATCATGCCCGTGGCCACGCCGTAATGGAGCGAGGCCCGCTCCAGCCCCTGCATCACCGCGAGGATGATGGCGTCCATGGTGTGCAGCCCATGGCGCACGCGCTTGTAGGGATTGAAGCGAAGCTCGATGGCGTCGATCTGTGCGCGCCGGTAAGCCTTCGCTACCACTTGATAGGCTGAGACACTGGCGGCGGACGGAGAGGACTGGATTTCCTCAGTCACCTCGAAGTAACGACCGAGAAAATCATCCAGAGACTTCACTTCGTCAGGCCGCGCGGAGAGGGAGGCGTGGAAGCTATCGAAATCGACATACTCCGTTTTTAAGCCATTGTCGCAAAGGATTTCCCAAAGAACTGAGGACGGGACGGCGCCGCCGAGGTGGATGTGTAAGTCGTGCATAAAGAATCAAACGGATTTGATAGGTCTCTGAAGCTCACGGCGTGCCTGATGGGAGTGATTTACGCTAAAGGAGGTAGAAGGCCAGAAAAAGCTCGGTTCCACCGGAACACCACCGCCCCACACTTTTCTGATTGGCGTTCGTGCTTGCCGCTGTCAAAGCCTCGCACACACCCATGACGAAATTCCGCCCCTGCATCGATCTCCACCAAGGCGTGGTCAAACAAATCGTCGGCGGCACCCTGCGCGACGTGGGCGCTGGGCCTACGGAGAACTTCGTCTCAGATCGCCCAGCCGGTTGGTTTGCCACGACCTTCCGCGACGATGGCCTGCGCGGCGGCCATGTCATCAAGCTCGGCCCGGGAAATGATGCGGCAGCCCGCGAAGCCCTCGCTGCGTATCCCGGGGGCTTGCAAATCGGCGGTGGTATCAACGAATCGAACGCCCAAACTTGGCTCGATGCCGGGGCCAGCCATGTCATCGTCACCTCCGCCTTATTCGATGCGGATGGGAAATTCCTCGAAGAAGTCCTCCAGTCTCTAGTCGGGAAAATCGGCAAACAGCGGCTCGTCATTGATCTCTCCTGCCGCCGCACCGCTGATGGGTGGACGGTGGCGATGAACCGTTGGCAAACCTTGACCGAGCTTCCGCTGACACCTGCCACGCTGGATCGCCTTGCACCTTACTGCGACGAGTTTCTCATCCACGCCGCCGATGTGGAAGGTCTCTGCCGGGGGATCGACGCGGACCTCGTCGCCCTGCTCGGCACCTGGGGGAAATGCCCCGTCACCTACGCCGGCGGTGCCGCCACCCCGGCCGATCTCGCCCTCGTCGAGCAAGCCGGACGCGGCGCGGTGGATGTCACTGTCGGCAGCGCGCTCGATCTCTTCGGCGGCAAAGGACTCATTTACCAAGACCTCGTCGCATGGAACCGGCGGGCGGGGTGAGGGATTGGGGAATGGAGATTTTTTTGAACCGCCAAGCAGTGGTGTTAGTTGGCAAGTGAAAAGTTTGGTTGAGCGATAAGTTTGTTGAGAACGCCGAGCATTTTTCTCATCACCGCGACCAGAGCGACTTTTGCTGTTTTA
>JAIXQH010000046.1 GCA_027484055.1 Verrucomicrobiaceae bacterium
GTGGAAAAATGGCCGGAAGTATCGCGCCTGTATCGCCGCACCATGGGCATCGCACTCGGGCGGAAACCGGGACGAGCCGCCGAAGCAAAGTCAGGAAAATCAACAAAATCATCCACCCAACGCCGCCCCATCACGAAGAACAGCTCCGAACTACTGGCCAGCGAAAGCGGTGACAACGAAACGGTTCTCCCAGACCTCAAGGTTGCGAAAATGCTGCATTGCCGAGTGAGATACTTCACCGACGGAGCCGTGATCGGGAGTCGGGATTTCGTCAATGAAGCCTTCACCGCAGCGCGGGCACGCTTCAGCCCCAAGCGCAAAGACGGAGCACGAAAGATAAAAGGCAGCGCGAGTGCGGTGTCTGGAGTTCTATGGAGTGTTCGGGATTTGCAGGTGTGAGTGTGATGAAGAAGGTGGGTGGTGGATTTGAGGTCTGGATTTATCAAATCATGATCAGGTAGCTGGGGAGTCCGTCTCAATGTGACTCAATCTTGGGTGCCACCTAAGGAAAGGCACACGCGTCTCAATGAGAGTGCAGTAACGCAGGGGGTGCGACTTAAATGAATCAATCTTAAAGTTCTACTTTTGAGGAAAGCTATCAGATACTAGTTCTCTTCTGGTGTTGTGAATGACGAGGATCAGATCCGCTTACCGCTGCATTGGTAAGATTTTTGTGATCAAAACTGGAGCGCGTCCAGCGAATGGGATTGGGGATTTCAGACACTACGATGTTGCTATGATGCCTCTTAGAACCAGTGCTTCGAGGCGAAGTTGGGGGCCAATGTTGCGAATCGATTCTCCACGGTTTTCATGTTCGGAAAGTGATGACTCCCCTCAAAAAAAACCCGACCGGTATAAAACCGGGCGGGTTGTAAAATTAGAGTTTAATTGAGCTTAGAAAAGCTCAAGCGACTCTTAGAAGGAATAGCTGAGAGCTGCACCGGCGTAGAAATCATCCCCATTGACTTCAAGGGTGTTGATGTCCTGGCGGGCGTCCAACGAGATATTGTAAGCTGCGTAAGGAGTGAATGTCAGTGAATCCGTGAACTTATAGGGTGCGGAAACAGCGAGGCGGAGGTGAGTGAAACCATTGTCAGTAGTGCCCATTGTGTAATACTCGCTGGCGGCATAGCCCAATTGAGCGGCTGGAACGATGGAGAATTTATCGTTAACAGCATAGGTGTAATCTGCGCCGGCTTCGAAGTAAGTTGCGTTAATCCGAACGTCGTAGTAGCCCGCCAAGTAAACATTCATCGCACCAACAGGGATAGCGAATGTGAGACCGATATCCGTGGCATCTGAAATGGTGCCGTCGGTACCAGATGTGCCGTATGAAACACCACCTGATTCACCGGAGAAGGATTCGAAAAATCTGTAGTTGGTAAGAACGAGTCCAACTTTACCCCAACCTGCATCGTAGGTTAAGGAGCCGATGAGGTCTAGCTCGGAGTAGTCAAGATCGCCCGTAGCACCGGAAATCGTGGTGTCGAGACCGTAGGTGTAAAGCGCGCCGAAGCCGAGCGTGAGCTTATCAGCCACTGGCACGGCGAGGTTCACGGAGCCCCAAGCATTGTTGCTGGAGAACCAGAGACCACGGAAGTAATACTCACTGTCATAACCTGCAGCAACGCTGCCAGTGATGCCAGATGCCGATGGCGCGGAGGCCACAGGAGCTGCTTCGCTGGTGGTCGTGCCAGCGAAAGATGAGTTGGCCAGCACAAAGCTGCCCATAGCGACTGAGAACAGGGATTTCGTCATTTGGTTATTTTAAGTTTAGTTGCTGATGTTGATTAGCTGGCAAATTACTCCGCGCTTTCACTAATCCTGTTTTTTGAAAATTGGTGATTCAAATAACGAGTCAGAGTAAGCAGGACTTATGCCAGTCCGTGTGATTCCAATCTTTAGAATGAAACCTACGCGCGATTAGTAGATTCGAGTTTCTGAATTTATCAATCAAAAAAAGTGAACAAATTGTCAGGGCGATCAAGTAAAGGAACTTGCCCGTGAGTAGGTTGAAAGAGAACCGCAGATTCATGGGATGCTGGAAATTCAACGGATGCCGAACTGCGATTCGCTGATGAGCGTCTCAAAAAATGCATTTTTGCCTGTTTGCCAAAGACCGTGCGTGTCAGTGGATTGTTGGGGCAGTATTCCCGGACAACGGTCTAGGGCTGGTAGGAACAGGCTTAGTGGGCTCGTTCGGTCAGTTCGTCACTGCTGCGTGGGTAGATGTTGAAGTCGATGCGTTGAAAGGCGCTGAGGTCGAAGGTGGCGTCTCCGAAGTTCTGGCTGTGGCCAGTGAGGAGGCCGTCGTGAAGGGTGAGTAGGCGGAAGACGAGGATGGATCCGTCGGTGGTGCTGACCCTGACATCGCCATTTTCGCGCTTGCAGCGTTCGAGTGAGACGGGTTGAAGTAGGATATTGCGAAGTGCTTCGATGGGAAGGGTTACGTCGCGAAATGGGGTCTTGAGGGTGATTTGCTCGCCTAGGATGGAGAGGACTTCGCCGACGAGGCTGTCACCATTTCTGAGTTCGAAGCGGTCACTTTTTGGTGCGGGTTTGGTTGAGGCAGCGGGGTTTTCCATGCCATCGTCTAGCGGCATTGGCGGGTTTACGGCGGAGTTTTCAGGGTCGGGAAGGGGGTCGATTTCGGGGTCCCAGTGGGAGACTTCAATTTTGGAGATATGGACCGTGGTGTCTTGGACGGTGACGAAGTGGAGGCCTTTTCCATCGGGTTTGTGTTCAGGGGCAGGGTCGGTCCAGATTTCTATGAGTTCTTGGTCAACAAAGAGGGCTAGCTTACTGGTTTTTTCGCTGTAGCGGATTTCGATGCGGGCTTTTTCGTTTTCTTGAAGGGCTCCTGCATTGCGAGTGTAGCCGAGAACCTTGAGGGTTTTGGCGTTGCGGGCGGTGACGGTTTGTTGATGGAAATAGAGTTCGTAGCCGGAAGCGGGTCGGTCGGAGGTGATGTCCGAAGAGAAGAGGTTAAGTTTGAGGGAGAAGGGGCCATCTGAGCTGGCGTCGAAGGCGATGCGGCACTCAGCGGGGAATTCGAAGTTACGTGCAATGCTGCCAGCGCTGGAGGAATGAAGTTGGCCGTTGGTGTAGGTCCAGCGGGGGGATTCAGCGTTTTGTTGCCAGCCGTCCAGTCCATTGGGGCCGCGGTAGAGGAGTTTGCGGGATTCCGAAATTTTCACCTGAGAAATCATGAGGCGATTGAGCTTGAGGCGTGCGCCGAAGGTGGTTTGTAACTCGACGATGGTGGGAGAGACACTAAGGAGTTGGCCTTGGATCTGGTCGCCATTGGTGAGGAACACGGTGGCTTGGTGTCTTGCGTCAATAAGGCTGGGCTCAGCGCTGAGGTGGACTTCGCGGATGACGTTGAGGAAGAAAGGTGTGCTGCGGTCGAGGAGGGGAGAGGACAAAACCAATCGGTCGGACTCTATGCTCTTAAGGGAGCCGCTGAGTTCGTCTTTATTGGTGAAGATGATCTTAGAGGGCACTTGTTCTAGCGCGAAGGCGAGCGGGAGGGTAGCGATCAGACCGAGGAGGAGAGGGATAAGGTTCATTCAACGGGAGGGTTAAGAGTCTTGGTGGGGTGGTGCTCGAGGGATGAAATACTCGTGCGACGGAGGGTGATGGGGCCTAGCAGGGGGTGGCTGAGGGTGACTTGCTCCGTGGTGAAGGAGCAGGAGTCTGCGCTGAGGGTGCTCATGTCCCAGAGATGGATGAGGTAGGGTGAGGGGGGGGCTGGCGGGGCGGTGGTGTCTGGTTGGGTGAAAAAGAGGGTGGAGACGTCTTCTTCGCTAATGGCGAGTGGGAGATCTTGAAAGGCGGTTTTAAAAGAGAAGATTTTGGCTGGGGCGCTAGGCCGGATGCTGAGGAGCTGGCCGGAGAAGCGGTCGTCCTCGCGAGTGATGAGACTGTCTAGGGTGGTGTTGGGGGATTTCTCGGCGAGGTGGCGGGAGGCGGTGTTGTCGAAGGTGAGGAGCTGGATGGCTCTAATTTCCTGACGTGAGCCGGCTTGGGCACGATTTACCAGCGTGATTCCGCCACTGGTGGGGACTTGGGGGAGGGGGTCGATGCCGGTGACTTCTGGCTGACCGTTGAGGTAGAGGTAGAGGCGTGAGTTACGGCGGTCCACTCGGATTTCTACGTCGAGGGTCTTGGAGGGGTATTGGTCGGGGATGCGACTGCGGGTAAGGATGGTCTGGAAGCGGGGTGGGCTCGCGGCTTCGCGTTTAATTTCTAGGCCAGCGCCGTTGAAAATGAAGAGGTAGCGGTTAACAGGATCTGGGGTCTGGGTGAGTGGATCAGCGAAGGTGATGAGGAAGTTGGCGGTGAATTCCCATTTGAGGGTGAACTTGAAGGTGAAGCGTTCTGGTAGATCAAAGACCTTGGAGGAGGTAGCGGGGCCATCGGAGAAGAGGGCTTGGTCGTTGAAATACCAATTTTTCGAGGACGGGTTATTTTGAGACCAATCGTTGCCGTCGAGTGGGCCGTTGTAGAAAGTTTCGGGCTCATGAATGCGAAACTGTAGGGACTTGAGGGCGTGGCGTGGAAGACTGAGCGGGCCTGCTTCTGGGGTCTGTAGGATGAGGGATTGGAGATCGAGCGACTCGACACTACCCATGAGAAGGTCGCCATTGGCGAGTTCGAGGCGGGTGGATGGCGCTTGGTGAGGCTCGGACGGCGGGGTGAAGTTGAGCTGGGTGACTTGGTTGAGCTTGAGGGAAATAGGCTCCGGGGCGAGGGGGGAGCTGAGCTCGAGGGTACCCGACTCTGAGAGTGAGCTGAGAATGCCAGTCAGGTGTGAGTCACCGATGAGAGAGACTTCATCAGCGGCGAGCGAGTGGATGGCGCAGCTGCTGAGTAGCAGAAGCAGGTGGGTGAGCTTAATGGTCTGCATCCCAATCTTCGATTGAGTTTAAAGGTGGGTGGAACTCAAGCATGACGGCAGAGTCGAGACGGACAGTCGTCTCACCGTAGGCGGGGTGCTTGAGGGGGATGGCGGAGGAGGAGCCTGTGAGAGGGGCACCAGAGATCTGGCCGAAAGGGCTGAAGCGAATGGTGAGGTTCTCCGGGCTAGGTTCGGCGGGAGTGGAGAGGTGATTCTTGGCGAAGCGTATTTCGGCGATTTCGGCGAGGGGGATTTGGAAATTTCCGAGTTTGGCGGCGACGTGGATTTGGTCATTTTCAAAAGCGGTGACGCGTCCGGAAAAGCGGTCGGTGCCATTGGCGAGGAGGATGATGTCTTGCTCGTCCACCTGAAGGCTACGGGCGGAGTCTGGCATGCCGTTCCACTCGGCGATCATGAGGTCGGAAAGTTTTACGGCGGCTTCGTTGGTCTGGACGAGGAAGCCGAGGCCATTGCCTTTCATCAGATCAGGCGCTGGACCGGGCTGCATGGCGGCAGGGTCGCTCCATTGGACGACGAATTCACCATTGATGAAGAGGGCTATTTCACCGCTGGGGCGGTTGCAGCGGATCTCGACGGAAGCTTTCCCGGAATCACCGATGCGGATCGGGTTCCCATTGAGCTGGATGCGGTCGATGGCACCTTTACCATCTTTGTTGATGGACGTGCGGAATAGGCTGATATGGGTGGTGAAAATTTGAAGGACGTAGCTATTTCCAAAAAGCAGCGGCAAAACGGCGGGGTCCCCGGGCGTGAATCCACCAGGGCGGCGCGGTGGGTCATCTGGAGAGGGTGGCTTGGGCTTGGTGAAATCTGCATGAAAGGCGATGGCGACGAAGAGTTGGTTTTTCCAATCGAGATCGAAGCGGATGATCGAGCGAGCGGGTAGGGTATTCTCCCTGAGCAGGGCGGTGTTCGGGATTTTTCCGGGCCAGATCCATGAGGCACCCGAGAAAACCCAGCGACCGACGGACTCGGCTTCTTCAGGACTTGGGGGAGGGAGTCCGTCGGGGAAGGCGGGACTGACCATTTTCCAGCCGTCTTCGGAAAATGGGCCATAATACTGGAGTCGCCCACCGGTGGGGCTGGGGGCCAGCATGGAGACTTGATCACGGGGGATGGTGAGTGCGTCACCAAAGCTGGTTTGCAGGGTAATGGACGATTCATTCAAAGCCGTCAGCATGCCCGGGATGCGGTCTCCATTGATGAGTGAGACACTGGCGAGCGAGGCGAGTGGCTGAGCGGGCCTGCCTTGGCGGAGGACGATGTGGCGGAGCAGGTTGGATTTGAAAACGACGGGTTCGCTGAGGTCTTCACGCAACCAAGTAATGAGACTGCCGGGATGGATCGCTTGGAAGGTGCCGTGGAGTTGGTCACCGTTGGTGAAGCGAAGCAGGTCCGGAGATTCTGCGGCGTGGAGGAGTGCGATTTGGAAAAATCCTAGAAGTGTGAGGCGGAGGATCATTTTTCGTAAATCGGCAAGAAGCGATAGTTCAAGGCGAGCGAGAGTAGAGCGCCGGCGGTATTAAATGAGGCTCCTTGGTCCCCAGGGAACGAGCCGTCTGAGGACTGGATGGTGGAGAGATAGCGGCAATTTCTCACGTTCCATTCTTTCCAGACGGCTTCGTCCGCATGGAAGAGGGCTTGGGACATGTAGTATTCAAAATAGTAGGGATACGTGCGATCGCGGAAATCGAGGTTTTTCTTCAAGTAGGCGAGGCTGGCTTGATAACCCTTGGAGTCATGCTCCTTGGCGAGTGACTGGCACAGGGAGCCGATCGCGGTAAGTGTGGGCTTGCCGCCTAGGGCTGAGGTGTAGCCGTAGTCGCCGTCACTGCCCCGGCATGAGGCAAGGTAAGCAAGACCGCCACGGATGGCTTCGTCTGGGATGCCGATGCCGGCGTTTCGCGCGGCGAAGAGAGTGACCATCTGGCAGCCGGTGACGGTGGTATCTGCGTCGCGGCTTTCGGGGGTGTAGCGCCAAGCTTTACGGGGATTTTGGGCTTGGGAGCTAAGAATCAGCTCGATGGCTTTTTTCAAAGCGGGGGCGATTCGTGAGTCATCGACCACACCGTAAGACTCCGCGAGAGCCTTGGTGGCAAAGGCGTGATTATACATGCTGGTGCCGATGTAGCCGGTCTTGGAGTTTTGTTCGGCAAGGATGAAATCGATGCCTGCGTGGATGGTTTTGGCGTAGGGGCCAGAGTTTGGATCTTCACCATGGGCAAGAAATGCGGCGATGCAGAGGCCGACGACTCCCGGCTCTTCGCCGACGTTGTCGTTCCAAGTGCCCTTGGCGGTTTGAGATTTTGCGAGGTATTGCAGACCTCGCGAGTAGATCAACTCGGCTTGGACGGGGATGGAATCGTCCGCGCGGAGAGGTAGGTCTTGGGACGAGCCGTGCAGAGCGGCCGCGAAAAAACAACTGAGGGTGAATAGATGGCGAATCATTTTAACTGGATCGCTGCGCCACGGTTGTAGGCGTCGAGGGCTTGTTGAAATTCTTCGGGGAGGACGCGTCCGGCGTTGCCGCTGGCCTTGGGGACGCGGCGGGTGTCGTCTTTGCCGGAGAGTGGGCCGTTCGAGTTGACGTTTTCTGCGTTAGAGTCGCCCTTACCGCCCATGCCTGCTTGATCGCCAGAGTCACCCTTTTGGTCGTTTCCTGGCTGAAGAGACTCAGGTTTTTTACCCATCATGCGCTCCATCATGTCCATCATCGCTCCACCGGATTGGCCGCTGCCGGGCTGTTTTTGCTTCTCCTTGGCGGCGGCGTGGATTTTTTCAATCACCTCGGTCTGTGCGGCGATGGTCTTACCGCCAGTGTCTGAAGCGGCGAGTTGGTCGGTCGCCTCGTCCATGACGGTTTTCACTTGATTGAGTAACTCGATGACTTGAGGCACGGTTTGCTCGATGGTGAGTTGCTGGACGTCAGCCGAGAGTTCGTCTTGGAGGTCAGCGACTTTGGCGGCGGCTTGGCGATGCTGCTCGACAGGGTTCTCGGCCCAGGCGGGCAAGCAGGCTAAGAATCCGGCGATGGCGATGAGGGTTTTCATGGGCGGGCGCTGGGGTTGCCGTCACGGCGGAGTTGTTCAAGGACGCGGGTTTGTGAGCGGATGTCTTGCTCTTTCTGAATCAGCTTCATGACCCGAAGCATGAATTCGAAGTCTTCGTCTTGGGGATTTTGATTGCCACTACCGCCACCGCCGCCGTTGGCAGCGGCTTTGTCCCCTTCGAGTTGATTGGCCCAGTCGGTGAGTTGTTTGGCCCATTTTTGCGCGGCTTCGGTGGCGAGATAGGAATGATTTTCACCGAGCATTTTCCGGATTTCGTCGAGTCCGCCGTCGATTTCGGAGGCTTTCATGGCATCTAGTAACTTTTTGAAATTGTCGGCCTTGGTGCGGGCGAAGTAGCTAGCGAGGTCCTCTTGGAGCCAACGGATATCGGACCCGGTGTTGGATTGTTGGCTGGCGGATTCTTGGAGGCGGCGTTGTTCTGAGGGATCGAGCTTGGACGTGCGGATACCGAGAATTTTTGGGTATGCGTTTATTAAGCTGCTGGCGATGGCACTTTGATCGCTGGCGGCTTTCTTGAGGCGATTGACGAAGGTGCCCGCTTCAAATTGGCGGTTCGCTTCGTTTGCTTTGGCGATGGCGTCTTGCATTTTTTGGACCGCTTTTTTCTGTTCATCGACGGCTTTAGCGACGTCGGATTCGGCTTTGTCCGGGGTGTTTGAAGGGGCTTGAGCCTCGTTGAGTTTACCTTTGACTTCCGGGATGTCTTGCTGGGTGAGTTCCTGCATGGGCTTGAGCGACTCGGCCATTTTTTGGAGGGTTGCTTTGTCGATTTCACCATTGCGAGCGGCGTCTTTCATGAGGTTTTCCATGCGCTCGGTCAGTTCTTCGAGGCGGCGCTGGGTTTCAGCTTCGGCTTGTTCTTGGGTTTCTAGGCGTTTGGTGTTGGGCTCGTTTTGCAGTTCAGTGCCATCTAGGCGATCGAGTCGTTGATTTTCGTCGAGCAATTCCAATTCCCTGCGTGCGAGGTCTTCGAATTCGGTGATGACGCGGTCAAACTTGGTTTTGAGCATTTGGGCATGTTCGTCGCGACTTAAGACATAGAGCGTGATGGGTTCCGAATAAACTCGGCTGCGGTTTGGGAAATAATCTTCGCTGAAGCCACGGAGCGTGATTTTCTGCGGGGTGATGTTGAAAGCGGCAGGAGAGAAAGCGACGGGTTGAATCGTTCGTGACTCGTCTGGAGCGCTCCCGGCCAACTGTAGGTCTCCCTTCGCGGGGAGCCCGCTGGAAGGGCGGGTGAACTGCCCGGACCATTCGATACCGGTGCGTTTGATCCCGAAATCATCCTCTGCGAGTAGTTCGAAATCGAGGGTTTCCTCTGGCAGCATGACTTTCTGGCGGTCGATCCCTTGCAAGTAGCAGGCCGGCGCTGCATCGGGCATGGCATTGACGCGTATCTTTAGGCCTGAGTCACCAGTGAGTCCGTATGGGTCAGCCCAAGAAAGTGGGATTTCGAAAGGTTGATTTCCGATCTTCAAAAGCGGAGTTTTCGCGATTTGTCCGGAAATACTCAGTGCGCCGGAAACCGGTAGATAGGGTGACTCGCCTGGTTTGGGGGCTTCGATGACTTGCAGGCGGGTCGGGCCGTAACTCGCGGCTGCAAGTGGCCGGTCGCTGCTGATGTCCAAGCGGATTTCACTGCCTTCAACGACGCTTAGGCTACCTGACTTCAGGTCCACCGTTTTTTCGGAACGTTTGAGATACTCAGGGGCAATGACCACGGCGACGAGGGACTCTATGCCAGGACGGGGCATGGGCTGCACTCGCACCTCATGCAACAGATCACCCACCCGGAACACTAGGGTGGCTGGGTCTTGTTGGCCGGGAAAGTTGAAATGGTAGCGGTCGTTTTGCAGTGTGGCCACGACTGGTGCTTGCAGGCCATATCGACCCACCGCTTGGGGTGGGCGCTGCTCGGAAACCGGTGCTAGTTTCAGCTTGATTTCGAAAGCCTCGCCAAACGCGACGATCTTCTCAATCGGCGGATTCTCCAAGCGGGTGAAGGTGTAGCGTTCGATTTTAGAAAGGGGTAACAGCCAGCGCTCCAGTGCATTTAAGCCCGCTCGAGGGGTGAGTAAAATGGCCACCAATGCCACACCCGCTAGCCCGAGGGCCAGTCCGGCCCAAGTGCGGTGCCGTTGCGGGGGAAGCGCTTCTTTCAGTTGGCGTTTTGCCACTTCGTCCGCCACCGCTAGCATCGCGGCCTCTCGCAGCCGTGGCGAGAGGGAGTCGGCGCTGCCTTGTTGATTTTGAAGTTCGATGACGCCTAGCAGCCGATCACCTAGCCCAGGATAACGCCGTGCGATCAACCGGGCCAACTGCGTATCTCGCCGCTGCTGCCAGACCCAGCGGTGAAGCCAATACGGCGCAAACCCCGCAAAGAGTGAGACACCGGCCAATAAAATCCCCAGCCGCAGCCAGCCGGGGGTTTGGAAAAATCGATCCAACCCGTAAACCAACAAGTAGGAAACCAGTAAACCCATCAGCCCAGCGGCCGTCGCTTCGAGGATTTTCACCCGCCATAACTCGCGGCGAAATCCTTCCAACTGCTGGCGAAGCGCCTCGGGGATGGCGACTTGAGCGTCAGGCGACTGAGTGGGAGTGACCATAAATAAACGACCCGTATGCATGCCCGGCGGCGAATGACAGAAACTCCCAAATCATCCGCAGAACTTCCAGCGCATTCTCGGCGACTTTTCACGGCCTCACAAGTCGCTTCTTCGGCTAGCCAGGCGCTCATGAATCCTCTGCAGCAAGCGCGCCGTGTGCGGCATTTCTACACCCACTTCCGCAGCCCGTCGGAGAGGCTCTTCCCAGATCGGCGCGACCTCGACGTCCCGCCCTGCGAGGAAATCGATCATGCTCGACGTGCGATAAGGTCCCATCGGGCGCGTGCGGTCGATGTTGAAATCCACCAGCTCATCCCCCAAGTTCAGTCCCAAGCCCCTGGCTCCGGCGATGACCTCCGCCATCAGGACGCGCAGTTCCTGCTCCAATTCAGGCTTCGCTAGCAGGTAGTCCGTTGTCACCCCGCCTTCCGCGACAGAGAGGCCGTTGAAAGGGATGTTCCAGACCAGTTTCTCCCACTGCGATTTCACCAAATCCTCCACGGCTACGGCGGGGATCTTAGCGGCTTGAAAACGGCGGACCAACTCCGCCGCGCGCCCTTGTCCGTCTGGCAGCCACTCGCCTAGGGTGACTCGGCTGCCTGCAGAATGCTCGACCTGAGCTGCGACGTCGCGATTGATGCAGACGAAGCAAAGCCCACCTAAGACCCGCTCTGGGCCGACGATTTCTGCGATTTTTTCACAATTTCTCAGCCCATTTTGCAAGGTCAGCACCTGCGTCCCGGCATGCAGCAGCGGGGGTAAAATTTCTGCCAAATGATCATTCGACGTCGCCTTCCACGCGACGATCACCAAGTCCACCACGCCGATTTCTTCCGCTCTTCGGTAAGCATTTACCTGCGGTAAGGTGTAGTCACCATCGACACTCTGCACACGTAAGCCATTCTTCGTGAGCGTGTCGTAGTCTGATCTCGCGAGAAATCGCACGTCTTCACCAGCTTCCGCGAGGCGACCGCCATAATACAGCCCGATGGCTCCCGACCCGACCACGGCCACTCTTTGGAAATTCCAAGCCACTGGGAAAATCGATTCACTCTTCTCGGAAACCCTCAGCCCTTCGCTCGTCGATGCAGCGAGTCAGCCAGAGCACTAATTTTTCAGCTTCTTCCGACTCGTGGCGCATCGACGTGAGCGCGGCCCAGTCGAGTTGTGGTCGTGACCGGGGCGCGGCGATGCGGTTGATGTCCAGCTTGCCCATGATCGCCTCCATTTCTCGTGGATGGGCGTTGAGAATATTTGCAGGTCGCGGCAACTCGTCCAGAGCCTCTGCCGTCAGGCCGAAGGAGATCACGCCGACGCCGAAGCTCGCACTCAAGCGCCGCAAGCTGTCCGCCAGCGCCCCGTCTTCGATGGGGGCCGCATAAACCAGCTCGCCACCCTGCGCCCACATCGAGACCGCCAGTGTTTGGAAAAAATCTTCGCGATACGTCTGCAAGGACGGCTGAATCCGCAGCCGCGCGGCGTGCAGGCGAAACGGCGGGATTCCAAGCCTCTGTTTGAACGCTAGCATCGTGTCATCCAGCGTCATTTCCTCATCTGCCGAGCCGCCGGTCTCCCAATCGACTAGGACCATTTCTGGGTATTTCCAAAGGTTACATAGAGGCGAGTCCTTACCGAAGGCCTGCCGGAAGGCGAAGGGAAAGCGCCCGTTGATCTCGAAATAACGCGTCACCACTGCGCGGAACTTACGAATCCGCAGCATTGCCCCGTCCACGATTTCTTGGTCGTTCGCGGTGAGGTCGTCCAGCCGTCCTTGGGTTAGCGAAAGCAGTTCCTGCGCCCCTGAGAGGGCGGGCAGTGGCTCACTGCGGCGGTAGTAGCCCTGGCCCTTTTCCACCTTCGCGATGGGTGAGCCTGGATCACAAGACATGATGGAAAAATGGTAGCGCAGCGAGGCGTCTGAATAATTTCCCACCAGTTGCAAGCGAGTCAGGCGGATCAATTCGGTGCCTTTTAATGAATCCGCAGGGTTTCCGGGAAGTAGAGCGGGTAGGATCTCGATAAGCTGTTTGCGTAAACTCATAGGCTGAAGACTGCGGGTTGCGCATCTTGCCAATCCAATGACTCGGCTTGCGAATCAGCAAGTCCCAAAAAACACGTTTCTAAAAATTACCGCTGCCTCGCGGAACAATCTGAAGAATTCTTTACAAAACTTGTCTTATCCGAGAACTCCACCACCCTAGATACCATGATTTTTAAATCCCTCCTCGCCTGCGCCATGCTCGCCACTGCCACCGCCCAGACCGTGGCTCCCAGTGCCCGCGAAATTCTCGAAGGAGCGCGGATCTCCGCCACCCTCACTAAGCTAGACGAGGGCCTCAGCGGCAGCCTCCGCAAATCTGGCACCACTACGCCCATCACCCTCTTTCTCAAGGGGAAGGACATCCAGTTCCAGTTCACCCAAGCCGGCTCGCCACTGCGCGTGTTCCACATGCGCATCGCCGACGAGAGCTTCAATCTTTTTGAAATGATCGACGGTAAAACCACCGACTTTCCTGCCGCCAAGATCGTCGAGTCCATCGCGGGCACGGATCTCACCTATGAAGATCTCGCGCTGCGCTTCTTTTATTGGCCGAATCCCCAACTCGAAGGCATCGAGAACGTCGGTGCCGAGCCATGTTACAAGCTTCGGGTCGACAAGCCACGCGGTGCAGCGGGCCGCTACGAGGTCGTCTATGTCTGGGTTCACACCAAGTATGGTGCCTTCATGAAAATCACCGGCCATGACAAAACCGGCGGTAAAGTCAAAGAATTCCAAGTCGAGGACGTCATGAAAGTCTCGGAAAATGTTTGGACCCTCCGGAAAATGCAAGTCGCCACCTGCGACCCGACCCATGAGGGACGGCGCATTTCCATCACCGATCTCGTGTTTGATGCACCGCGGAAAACCGCTCCACGCGGCCTACGGTAAAGCTCCCGGTCCAGTCGTGGTGCCCCGTATATGCGGGATGAATTCTTTGAAAGGGTTGCTGTACTATCACGGCTACCATTTCCTGTTTCACACCACCCCTCTGCCACCTTTGTTCATGTTAGTTCGCTCGACGTGCCTCTTACTCGCCACCACCCTCAGTTCATTTGCGCAGATCCCGGCAGATGGAGATGTCTTCGCCGACACCTGGGTGGCCACCGACGGCATTGGCCGCAAGTTGCCCACGTATGCTGAGGTCGGTCCACCGCGTGCGGATCGCCAAGTCGGCTTGTTCTATTTTCTCTGGGTCAGCCGGGATGCGCATAATAAAAAAGACATCCCGGTCCAAGACATCACCCAGATTCTCGCCAAGGATCCACTCGCTCCAAAATGGGGCAACCCCGGCTCCTTCCACTTTTGGGGAGAACCTGAACTCGGCTACTACGACATCAAAGACCCCTTCGTCCTCACCCGTCACCGCTCCATGCTCACCGCAGCGGGCATCGACACACTGTTTTTCGATCAGACCAATAGCCTCGTCTATCCAGACGAGATGCTCGCCGTTTGTGAAAATCTGGACCAAGGCCGCCGGCAAGGTTTACCCGTGCCGAAAGTCGCGGCCATGCATAATTCCCGGCCAGAGCGCTCCGTGCCCGAGCTCCACAGCGCCCTTTACGCGGCGAATAAATATCCAGAACTTTGGTTCAAATGGCTCGGCAAGCCCCTCCTCCTCTCGAACCCCGCGACCCTCAGTCCTGCGATGAAGGATTTTTTCACCATTCGCCACACTTGGGCTTGGAGCTCTGCAAAATGGTTTGGAGATGGCCGTGATAAATGGACTTGGGTGGATTGGTCTCCTCAAGGGTTCGGCTGGCACGAGTCTCCCAGCAAACCTGAGCAAACCTCCGTCTGCGTCGCTCCCCACCCGCTCGACGGCAGAGGCCGCAGCTCCGCGGGCGGTAAAGATGCCCCCAGTGTTCCAGTCGAGAAACTCCGCACCGCAGAGGGAATCTATGCCGCAGACCAGTGGCGGCATGCCTTGAAGCTCGACCCGCCCTTCATCTTCGTCACCGGCTGGAACGAATGGGTCGCCCAGCGACAAGTCTGGGGAAAACCCCACAAGCCCAAGCAAATGGCCTACACCAAGCTGGGTGAGGGCGACACCTACTTTGTCGATCAATACAACCAAGAATTCAGCCGCGACATGGAGCCGATGAAAAACGGCCATGGCGACAACTATTACTACCAACTCGTCGCCAACATCCGTCGCTACAAAGGCGTGCGCCCACCCACCGTGCCGGTCATCAAGCCGATCACCATCGACGGCGCATTCAGCGATTGGAAAGGCGTACTACCCGAGTTCCGTGACTTTCAAGGCGACACCCTCCACCGCAATTTCTACGGCTGGACCAAGCTCCTGCAATACACCGACACCACGGGGCGGAATGACATCGTCTGTGCCCACGTTTCTTCCAGCAAAGAGAGCGTCGCCTTCCACGTGACCTGCGCGGCTCCCATTTCGGCGGCCAAGGATCCTTGCTGGATGCGCCTCTACATCGACGCAGACCTAAACTCGAAAACGGGCTGGAACGGCTACGATTTCATCGTGAACCGCAACGCGCCGACTGCGGCGGGCCTCTCCCTTCATCTCGTCAAGGACGGGAAATCCACCGAGCTACCCCCGATTCCCTACTCGGTGAAAGGCACTGACTTGGAACTCAGCATCCCACGCGCTCTCTTCGGCACGGCACCACTGCTCAGCTTCGATTTTAAATGGGCGGACAATCAGCAAAAAGACGGGGACATCACCGAATTCGCGCTCCACGGTGACAGTGCACCGGATCGCCGTTTCAATTACCGTTACGACCAATCCGTCACCGAAGCACTCATCAAGACCTGGACCGCCGCCGCCGCCCAAGCCCGCTTGAGCAGTGCGAAGTAGCCGAGCCTGAAAGTGGGGGACTCTGCTAAGCTCCAGCCATTCGCCTTATCTATGCTGGCCCTCCACGACAATTTGTGGAAAGGGGGATGGGCTTCCAGCCCGTCTCTTCCCGCGCAGGACGCTGAATTTTCCCATCCACCGCCTTTTCCAGAATCACAAAACTTCATGTGCGGCAGTATAATTGGAACCGACATGTACAACGCCACGGCCGCTGTAGCGGCTCAGAAAACCGCGAAGCCATCTTGCATGGACGCAGGCACGGAGTCAAAGCCGTACGCTGGGTGGTGTGGGACCCGGGAGCTAATCACTCCCGGGGACCCGATTCGACTTTTTATTTGGATTTACGATTGCGGCGGCGGGTAAAGGCTAGGGTGCAGGCTCCTGTTCCAAGAAGTAAGCCCGAGGAAGGTTCAGGCACTACACTATAACTAATAGTCCCAACGAATGCACGCGGAGTATTCTGGGTGCCAGCAAATGGAACCGCACCAGTCCGGCTAATATTAGTGAATAGAGCGATGTCAGTATTTGAGTAATCTGCAGTGGAGGTTGTTCCAGTTCCGAAATAGCGGATACCGCTGCCAGCTGTGATGCTGTGGAAATAAAAGGAGTTACTCTGCCCAGCTGTAAGTTCGATCGGAGTAGAGAAGAAGAGCAGACTTGTTTCCGTAGCAGTTCCGGCACTAGTACCTGAAAGAGTCTCTACCAAAGTCCATCCGGTATTGGCTGCTGTGAAACCTGTATATGCACCAGAACGCATCCATACTTCCAAGTTGAAGGAAGTTCCTGATCCGCTCCCGAAAACGGTAGAAAACCCTTCGAATGATAAGTTTTGTGTAGTTGGAGTCAAAGTGATGAAAACGCCTCCAGATCCGTTATTCGCGGTTGTACCTGTGGAGAGGGTTGCGGCTCCAGCACTCGTACTGGCAGCGAGTAGAATTGAGAAGAATCCTTTTTTCATAAGTAGTATTTAATGGTTTTGATGGGAGATTTTTTTAAGGCGAGATTCTATGGCTGGAGCTCAGTGGGAGCAAAGCCTTTGAAAGAGAAATAGGCGTGCTTAGGGTTTTCGTGGGCTACTGCGGGAACACGAAGTCCTCGCAGCCTATCCAACATGTA
>JAIXQH010000048.1 GCA_027484055.1 Verrucomicrobiaceae bacterium
CGACAGAACATGGCTTGGAGCACGCCCTCGCAGCGATCCACCAGCGATTCACCTACCGAATGCACGATTTGGGCGAATTCATGAAAGGGCTGCTGCAACGCTTCACCCAATGGTTCAACACCACGCAATCCCGGGTCGGGCGGCTGTGGGAGGATCGCTTCAAGAGCGTGATCGTAGAAAGTGGCACCGCCGCGCGGACCATCGCAGCCTACATCGACCTCAATCCCGTGCGGGCCGGGATGGTCGCGGACCCGGCGGACTACCGCTGGAGCAGCTACGGCGAGGCGGTGGGTGGCGGGGCGAAAGGAAATGGAAAAACGGCTCGGCAAGGTCTAGTCCGCGCCTACTTCGCCGATCAGGGAGTGGGATTTGAGGCGGAAAAATGGCCGGAAGTATCGCGCCTGTATCGGCGGATCATGGGCATGGCACTCGGGCGGAAACCGGGACGAGCCGCCGAAGCAAAGTCAGGACAATCAACAAAATCATCCACCCACCGCCGCCCCATCACGAAGAACAGCGCCGAACTACTGGCCAGCGAAAGCGGTGACAACGAAACGGTTCTCCCAGACCTCAAGGTTGCGGAAATGCTGCATTGCCGAGTGAGATATTTCACCGACGGAGCCGTGATCGGGAGTCGGGACTTCGTCAATGAAGCCTTCACCGCAGCGCGGGTACGCTTCGGCCCCAAGCGCAAAGACGGAGCACGAAAGATAAAAGGCAGCGCAAGCCCCGTGAAGGGAACCTTGTGGAGTATGAGAGACTTGCAGAAAGGTGTTTAGAGCGGCGGGTGTTGCTGGATTGATGTGCACCCAAAATGTGTGGAAGGAGACTTTCCAGCCATGCTGCGTGTGCTAAGCATAGAGAGTTCTATAACGGCTCGAGACACCGTCGTCGAGGAGCCTAACTATTCTAGTGAACATAGCCGCAATTGTTCGATGTTAGACGACGCGGACAAAAAGGAGGGGGCGAATGCTTATGTTGACTGGTGCGGTGCCTACACCTTCGGGTTAGCGGAGGTGCTCGATGGCCTCGCGTAGGTCTGATGCCGTGACGGTATGGATTACCTTGGCACTACCGAGAGCGTCTAGCACCACGAAGCGGATGGCACCGGCGGAGAATTTTTTATCGCGAGCGAGCTTTTCCATGATGGTCTCGGTGGTGATTTCCGGCGCCAGGTTGAGCGGCAAGTGATATTTTTCTAAGAGCGCGAGGATGACGGCGCTGTCTGCTGGAGCGAGTCCGGCATGGCGTTCTGATAAGAAAAGTGCGGCACGGATGCCTAGGGAAATGGCCTCGCCATGGAGAAGCTGACCGTAGGGAACCGCTGCTTCGATCCCGTGGCCGATGGTGTGGCCGAAGTTTAGCAGCGCGCGGATGCCTAGGGTCTCATGTTCGTCTGCCTCGACGACTCTGGCTTTGATGGCGATGTTCCGCGCAATCAGTTCGGCAGGCACCTCACGGCGAGTAGGATCGAAGTTTGCTAGGTCGCTGAGCATCGCGGCATCTCGGATGGCGGCATGTTTGATGGCCTCGGCGAAACCCTCGCAGAACTCGCGGTCGGGTAGGGTGCGAAGGGTCTCGGGATCGACCAGCACGAGGCGTGGTTGATGAAATGAGCCGAGTAAATTTTTCCCTTCCCCGACGTTAACGCCGGTTTTTCCACCCACGGAGGAGTCAACTTGTGAGACGATAGTCGTGGGCACTTGGACAAAGGGGATCCCGCGATAGAAGATCGAGGCGACGAAGCCGGCGAGGTCGCCGACGACCCCGCCTCCGAGCGCGACGACGAAGGACTTGCGGTCGTGCCCGGCGCGGATCATTTCACGGCAGAGTGTTTCTGCGTGAGACATGGACTTGGAGGCTTCGCCGGCGCTAACGGTGTGGAGGGTGGGCCGGAAGCCAGCAGCTTCGAGCGAAGCGATCAGCGCCGAGCTGTGCAAGCGAGCAACCGTGTCGTCACTGATAATGGCGGCACGGAGGCCGGTTAGGCCGGCTTCGACAATTGATACACCCGCGCAACTGAGGATGCCGGGAGTGACGACGACTTGATAGGCGCGGTCTGCAAGATCGACGTTGACGGAAGGCATGGGCTTGAGCGTGGAAGGTGACTGACGAGTGTGGTTACGGTAGATTTGTAACGCCACCCATGAGGAACTTGTCGCACTCTCTGGCAGCGCCTCGGCCTTCGTTGATGGCCCAGACGACGAGGGACTGGCCACGACGGACGTCACCCGCAGCGAAAACACCGGGGACGTTGGTGGTGAAGCTGCCGTGCTCGGCTTTGATGTTGGAGCGAGCGTCGGTCTCGAGGGCAAATTTCTGGATGACTTCGTTTTCGGGACCGGTGAAGCCCATGGCGAGCAGGGCGAGCTGGCAGGGGATGACGCGAAGGGTGCCTTCGATGTCTTGGGGGACGAAGCGGCCTTGCTCGTCTTTGGCCCACTCGATCTCGACGATTTCGAGGCCGGTGAGTTTGCCAGCGGCGTCCTTGAGGAAGCGCTTGGTCTGGACGAGGTAGTGGCGGGGATCGCGACCTTGGAGTGCATTGGCCTCTTCTTGGCCGTAGTCCATTTTGTAAATCTTGGGCCACTCGGGCCAGGGATTGTTCGCAGCGCGCTTCTCGGGTGGCTGGGGCATGATTTCCAGCTGGATCACGCTCTTGCAACCGTGGCGGATGCTGGTGCCTACGCAGTCGGTGCCGGTGTCGCCGCCGCCGATGACGACGACGTCCTTGCCGGTAGCGTTGAGGGTGGGGTTGCTGCCGTCGAACTCGTGGTCGAGCTGATGGCGGGTGTTGGTAGTGAGGAACTCCATGGCCATGAAGACGCCCTCGGCATCGCGGTTATCGATGTAAAGATCGCGGCCAGCGGTGGCTCCGCAGCAGAGGATGGTGGCGTCGAAGTCGGCGCGGAGTTTTTCGGCCGTCCAAACGGCGTCCTTGCCGATGGCGATGCCGGTCTTGAATTCGATCCCTTCTGAAGCCATCAGATCGACCCGGCGCTGGACGACGAGTTCTTTATCTAACTTCATGTTAGGAATGCCATACATGAGGAGGCCGCCGATGCGGTCTTCGCGCTCGAAGACGGTGACGCTGTGACCGGCTTGGTTGAGCTGGTCGGCACAGGCGAGTCCGGCGGGGCCGGAGCCGACGACGGCGATTTTCTTGCCGGTGCGGATTTCTGGGATGCGGGCGGTGACCCAGCCTTCTTCCCAACCGCGGTCGATGATGGCGCACTCGTTGTTTTTAATGGTGACGGCAGGACCGATCACGCCGAGCACGCAGGAGCCTTCGCAGGGAGCGGGGCAGACGCGGCCGGTAAACTCGGGGAAATTGTTCGTCTTGTGAAGGCGTTCGAGGGCTTCTTTCCAACGGCCGCGGTAGATGAGGTCGTTCCACTCGGGAATGAGGTTGTTCACCGGGCAGCCGCTGGCCATGCCGGATACCATGTGGCCGGTGTGGCAGAAGGGCGTACCGCAGTCCATGCAGCGGGAGGCCTGGGCGCGTTGTTGTTTTTCGGCGGGGTGAATTTTAAACTCACGCCAGTTTTTGATGCGCTCGAGGGGTGCTGCCTCGGCATCGGTGATGCGAGGGATTTCCATGAATCCGGTTGGTTTGCCCATGATATTAAATTGGTGTTAGGGGTGTGATGTAGGTCATATAGGTCCTATCGGACTTATTTCATCATTTCTAGTTCCCGCCGATGCGGGCGAGGTCTTGCAGGTTCGCTTCGAAGGCGGCCATGGCGGCTTCGTCGCCGGTGAGGCCTTGGGCTTCGACTTTCTTGAAGGCTTCCAGCATGCGCTCGTAGTCGCGGGGGAGGACTTTGAAGAACTTAGGCAGCTCGGCGTTCCAATTTTCCAGCAAGAACTTGCCGCGGGGCGAGTCGGTGTAGGCGACGTGTTGCTCGATGTTCGATTTCACCAGCGCGATGTCCGAATCACTGCACTCGATGAGGCGGTAGAGGTTCACCATTTCCGGGTTGAGGCGTTTTTCAAACAGGCCGTCGATGTCGTAAATGTAGGCGACTCCACCGGACATGCCGGCGGCGAAGTTGCGGCCGGTTTCGCCGAGGACGATGACTTGGCCGCCGGTCATGTATTCGCAGCCGTGGTCGCCGACGCCTTCAACGATGGCGGAGGCACCGGAGTTACGGACGCAGAAGCGTTCTCCAGCGACGCCGTTGATGTAAACTTGGCCGCTGGTGGCACCGTAGAGGGCGACGTTGCCGACGATGATGGCCTCCTCTGGCTTGAAGCGGGAGCCGCGCGGTGGGTAGATGATGATCTTGGCACCGGAGAGGCCCTTGCCGACGTAGTCGTTGGCATCGCCTTCGAGGCGGAAGGTCATGCCGGGTGGGGTGAAGGCTCCTAAGGACTGACCTGCACTGCCGGTGAATTTTAGTTCGATGGTGTCTTCAGGCAGTCCCTTTGAACCATATTTGCGGGAGATTTCGCTACCGGTGATGGTGCCGACGACGCGGTTCACGTTGATGATGGGCAGCTCGACCCGGACTTTTTCACCGCGCTCG
Source organism: Verrucomicrobiaceae bacterium (assembly GCA_027484055.1). GTDB lineage: Bacteria > Verrucomicrobiota > Verrucomicrobiia > Verrucomicrobiales > Akkermansiaceae > Luteolibacter. Next base: position 4,530 of record JAIXQH010000048.1, read on the forward strand.
ATGGCGGGCTTGCAGAGGGTGAGGAGGTGGGTGTTGTCGAGCGCATCCTTGAGGCCGTGGTCTTGAGCGACTTGCTTGTAGGCTCCGACGGTGTCGGCGACGTCTGGCTTGTGGAAGATGCTGGTGAGATCGACGCCTTGGGCTTTCCAGTGTTCGGTGGCTTTGTTGGTGTCGAGACACTCAACGTGGCCGACCATTTCGTTGATGGTGCGGAAGCCGAGTTCTGCCATGATCTCGCGGAATTCCATGGCGATGAAGGTCATGAAATTGACGACGTGCTCGGGCTTGCCTTCGAAGTTTTTGCGAAGCTCCGGGTCTTGGGTGGCGATACCGACGGGGCAGGTGTTTTTCTGGCAAACGCGCATCATGAGGCAGCCGACAGTGACGAGCGGTGCGGTGGCAAAGCCAAATTCTTCGGCACCGAGTAGCGCGGCGATGGCAACGTCGCGACCGGTCTTGAGCTGGCCGTCCGTTTCGAGGGTGACGCGGCTTCGAAGGTCGTTGAGGAGAAGGATTTGGTTCGTTTCCGCGAGGCCGAGTTCCCATGGGGCGCCGGCGTTGTAGATCGAGGACGAAGGCGAGGCTCCGGTGCCGCCGTCGTGGCCGGAGATGAGGATGACGTCGGCATGGGCCTTAGCGACTCCGGCGGCGATGGTGCCGACGCCGACTTCTGCAACGAGTTTCACGTTGATACGGGCACGGGTGTTCGCATTTTTCAGGTCGTGAATGAGTTCGGAAAGGTCCTCGATCGAGTAAATATCATGGTGCGGCGGTGGGGAAACGAGGCCGACGCCGGGAGTGGAGTAGCGGACCTTGGCAATCCATGGATAGACCTTGGAGCCGGGCAGTTCGCCACCTTCACCGGGCTTGGCACCTTGGGAGATTTTGATTTGGATCTCGTCTGCATTGACGAGGTATTCGCCGGTGACGCCGAAGCGACCGGAGGCGACCTGTTTGATGGCAGAGCGTTTGCTATCGCCATTTTCCATGGGGAGGTAGCGCTCTGGGTCTTCGCCACCTTCACCGGTGTTGGATTTCCCGCCGATGCGGTTCATGGCGATGGCGAGTGTCTCGTGGGCTTCCTTGGAAATGGAACCCCAGGACATGGCACCAGTTTTGAAGCGCTTGGTGATGGCTTCGATGGACTCGACCTCGTCGATGGGGACGGGGGGGCGATTTGACTTAAACTTCATGAGGCCGCGCAGAGTGGAGAGGTTCTCGCTCTGGTCGTTGACCTTTTTGGCGTATTGCTTGAAGACCTCGTAACTGCCAGTGCGGGTGGCTTTTTGGAGGAGGTGGATGGTTTCTGGATTGAAGAGGTGGTATTCTCCATCGCTACGCCATTGATAGACGCCGCCGGTGTCGAGCGCAGCTTCCTCGGCCTCGATGTGGCGGTCAGGGAAGGCTTGGCGATGGCGGATGAGGGCTTCTTCGGCGACTTGGTCGATGTCGGAACCTTCACAACGGCTTGAGGTGCCACAGAAATACTTGTTCACGAGGTCGGTGCTGAGGCCGATGGTCTCGAAGACTTGGGCACCGCGGTAGGAGGCGACGGTGGAGATGCCCATTTTCGCCATGGTCTTGACGACGCCTTTGATGGAGCCTTTGAGGAAATTGTAGGTGGCTTTCTCAAGGGTGATGTCGATCATTTCGTCTGCGATCATCTGGTGGATGGATTCGAAGACCATGTAGGGATTGATGGCGTCTGCACCGAAGCCGATGAGCGTGGAGAAGTGGTGGACTTCGCGGGCTTCGCCAGTTTCCAGCACAATGGAGCAAAGGGTGCGAGTACCCTTAGCGACAAGGTGGTGGTGGAGGCCACCCATGAGCAGGAGGGTGGGGAAGGCGGCGTGGTCCTTGTCGATGTTGCGATCGGAAAGAATGAGGATATTATTTCCTGCGGCGATGGCTTGGTCGGCGGCAGCGCAGATTTTATCGAAGGCGGCTTCGAGGCCATTTCCGGCCTGATCAGCGGGGAAGAGGGCGTCGAGGGTGATGGATTTAAAGCCATCGAGGGAAATCTCGCGGAGTTGGGCGAGGGCGGAGTTGTCGATGAGGGGATTGTCCAAGCGGATCATGCGGCAGCTCTGCGGGCCAGGTGCGAGGATGTTCCCCTCGGCACCGAGGAAGGTCTCGGTGGAGGTGACGAGTTCTTCGCGGATACAGTCGAGCGCAGGGTTGGTGACCTGGGCGAAGATTTGCTTGAAGTAGTTGTAGAGGTGCTTAGGCTTGCTGGAGAGCACGGCGAGCGGCGTGTCATTCCCCATGGATGCGATGGGCTGAACGCCAGTGGTGGCGGTAGGCCCAAGCAACATGCGTAGGTCCTCGTAGGTGTAGCCGAAAGCGAGCTGACGGGCGAGGATGCGCTCAGGCTCGATGGTCTTCGGTGCCAAGGCGGCGGGTAAGTCCTTGAGGGTGATGCGGTTGTCAGCGAGCCACTGGCGGTAGGGCTTGGCGGAGTAGATGCGCTTTTTGATTTCCTCGTCGGGGACGATGCGGCCTTCGTTCATGTCCACGAGGAACATTTTACCGGGGCGGAGGCGGCCTTTTTCGACGATGGAGAGCGGATCGAGATCCGGGACGACGCCGACTTCCGAGGCCATGATGACGAGGTCGTCGTCGGTGACGTAGTAGCGGCTGGGGCGGAGGCCGTTGCGGTCGAGAACGGCACCGATTTGCTGGCCGTCTGAGAAGGTGATGGAAGCAGGGCCGTCCCATGGCTCCATGAGGCAGGCGTGGAATTCGTAGAAGGCTTTTTTATCCTCATCCATCATGGTGTGGCGTTCCCAAGGCTCGGGAATCATCATCATCATGGTGTGGACGAGATCGTAGCCGCCGTAGTGGAGGAATTCGAGGCAGTTGTCAAAACGGGCGGAGTCGGAGCCGTCCTCGTTGATGACAGGGAAAATATTTTCGATTTCCGTGCCATACACGTCTGAAGCGCAGAGTGCTTGCCGGGCCTTCATGGCGTTGGCATTTCCGGTGACGGTGTTGATTTCTCCGTTGTGGGCGATGAAGCGGTTCGGGTGGGCGCGGGACCAACTGGGGAAGGTGTTGGTCGAGAAACGGGTGTGCATCAGCGCGAGGGCGGACTCGTAGTCGGGATCGAGGAGATCGGGGAAATACTCGGAAAGCTGGCAAGGCGTGAGCATGCCTTTATAGACCATGGTGCGGGCCGAGAGATTGGTAACGTAGTGGTAGTCTGCGCCGGGGAAGGTATTGCCCATATTACCGTGGACATCGCGGAAGTGATTGGGGATTTGGTTGTTACGGATGCAGTAGCCGACACGCTTGCGGATGACGTAGAGCTTGCGCTCGAAGGCCATGGGGTCGGTGATATCCGCGCTTTTCTCGATGAAAATTTGCTTAATGACTGGCTCGTAGCGGCCGGAGGTCTTGCCGAGGAGTTCGGATTTCACCGGGACGGTGCGCCAGCCGAGGACTTTCTGGCCTTCTTCGTGAGCGATGTGCTCGAACACTTGCATCGCCACTTGGCGGACGACTGTGTCTGGGGAGAAGAAGATGAGGCCGGAGCCGTAAGAGCCTTCTTCCGGGAGTGTTATGCCCTTTTTGGCCATTTCACGACGGAGAAATTTGTCCGGCATCTGGGTGAAAATCCCTGCGCCGTCGCCGGTAGCTGGATCGGAGCCGCTTGCACCGCGGTGGTCCATTTGATTATTCATCGTGAGGGTTTTCACGATGATGTCATGGGAGCGCTTGCCTTTGAGGTGGGCGATGAAGCCGACGCCGCAAGCATCTTTTTCGCGTGATGGGTGCCAAAGGCCTTGAGGTTCAGGCCAGCCAAATGGAGATTTTTGCGGGGTGGACATTGGATTCATGAAAGGTAACCGGATACTAGAGACGCCTGATACTGGCGCAAGAAGGAGAATGTATGGGAAGTGATTTAGAACTCCGTAATGTTCACGAAAGTTCCAAGCAATTGCCGAAACGGCCAGAAACCTGATTACCCCGCAAGGGGCTGTCAAGAGCGGTGGTGGAGTGTTTCTTCGACAAATTCGCCGAGGCTCTGCTGAAAAGCATGAGGCAATCCAAGCTCAGACGGCTCCGACTGGAGTGGATGCCGCCTCGTGACGTTCCTCAGCGGCTTCCAGTTCAGCCCTCTCGCGGGGGATGACGCGGACGAGTTTGCGGGTGGTTTCCTCCCAGTTGGAAAGCAATTTGGAGGCTTGGATGCTGCCGCTGCGCTGGTGATGGAGCTCGATGAGGCTCTTCACTTCGGAGACGTCTTGCGCCCGCCGAATAGGGAGGGCTACGACCATCTCCGAGTTGACACGGGAGAAAAATTTCCCATCCAGATCATAGACATAGGCCGTGCCGCCAGACATGCCAGCGCCGAAATTTCTGCCGGTTTTCCCAAGAATCACAATGGTGCCATTGGTCATGTATTCGCAGCCGTGGTCGCCGACGCCCTCGACGACTGCCGTCGCGCCGGAGTTCCGGACAGCAAATCGCTCGCCCGCACGACCTGTGGCGAAGAGTTTACCGCCAGTGGCGCCGTAGAGGCAGGTGTTTCCACAGATGGTGTTTGCTGCGGCTTCGAAGTTCGCCGTATCCGAGACGCGAATGATGATTTCCCCGGCGGCCATGCCTTTTCCGACATAGTCATTTGCCTCGCCGATGAGTTCAAGGGTCACTCCTGAGACTAGGAAGGTGCCAAACGATTGGCCGGCGCTGCCACGACAAGTGATGTGAATTGAATTCGGCGGAAGTCCTTTATCCCCATGCACTTCGGCGATGCGTCCAGAGAGCCGAGTGCCGATGTTACGGTTGGTGTTAACGACGTCGTAGCTGAGCGAGACAGGCGGGCGATCTGGTAATAGCCGCACGGCTTGGAGAAGTTCGGGGGGGACGGAGCCTTCGCCGTATCTGGGAGAATCAGTGGGGACGAGTCCGACGAGGGTGGTGATGTCACTAAGAATTCTGAGGTCGAGCTCGGGCATGGTGAGGCCGTCGTTGCGAGTTTTCGCACAGATCCGGGAAATCGACGCGATGGGTTTCTGCGTTTTTTCCGAAATGGTAGGAACAACGTCTTTCAGCAAAGCACTGAGGTCGAGGGTGTTAGCCTTCGGGTGGTTCGGAATGTGGCGTTGTTTGAGGAATTCTGGTCGGCCGATGAGCTCGTCCATATGACGTACACCGATTCTTGCCATGTGTTGACGAGCTTCTTCGGCAACTGCTGTGAAGTAGTTGATGACCATTTCAGGGGTGCCTTTGAATTTAGCGCGGAATTTGGGGTCGGTGGTGGCGATGCCGACTGGGCAGTTGTTAAGATGGCATTTCCGCACATAGACGCAACCCATGGCGATCATGGCGGTGGTGCCGAAGTTGAACTGTTCTGCTCCGAGGATAGCCGCGATGACGACATCGCGGCCATTGCGGATGCCACCGTCGGTGCGGAGGATCACCCGGTCGCGGAGGTTATTGATGAGGAGGGTTTGCTGGGCTTCTGCCAGGCCAAGTTCCCAAGGAGAGCCAGCGTGCTTGGTGGAGGAGAGGGGGGAAGCGCCTGTCCCACCGTCGTGGCCGGAGATCAGGATATTATCCGCAGAGGCCTTTGCACAGCCAGCGGCGACAGTTCCGACACCTGATTCTGCGACCAATTTCACCGTGATGCGCGCTTGTGGATTCACCTCTTTTAAATCGTGAATCAACTGGGCGAGATCCTCGATGGAGTAGATATCGTGGTGGGGTGGGGGAGAAATGAGCTGGACGCCCGGCTGGGTGTTTCTCAAACGAGCGATTAAAGCGTTCACTTTATGTCCAGGAAGTTGACCACCTTCACCGGGTTTGGCGCCTTGGGCCATTTTGATTTCAAGCTCGCCTGCATTCACCAAATAATGGGCCGAGACGCCGAAGCGGCCTGAAGCAACTTGCTTGATGTAGGAGCGAGCGGAATCGCCGTTGGGGTAGGGCTGAAAACGAACTGGATCTTCGCCACCCTCGCCAGAGTCAGATTTACCACCGATGCGGTTCATGGCGATCGCCAGCGTCTCATGGGCCTCAGGAGAAAGCGCACCTAGCGACATCGCAGCCGTGGTGAACCGGCGGCGAATGGACTCCATGGGCTCGACTTCTTCGAGAGGGACAGCTCCAGTGGGAGAGGGGATAAAATCAATAAGATCCTTGATCGCTACCGGGGTAGTTTCCAAGGCCGCGCGGACATATTCCTCATAATCCTCGGGCTTACCAGACTTCGCGTAGGTATGGAAATTTTTGATAACCTCGGTCGTGTAAACGTGGCGCTCTCCAGACTTTCGGTAACGATTGTAACCCGGATCATCCAGTTTTAGCACATCGTCATTTGAAGCGATCGTTTCAAATGCGTCAGCATGGCGGGCGAGTGACTCTTGAGCGATTTCGACAAAGCCGACGCCGCCAATTTTAGAGGATACTCCTGTGAATGAATGATTCACCACTTCATTCCCGATGCCGATGGCCTCGAAAGTCTGCGCTCCTTGATAGGAGTTAAGCACCGAAATACCCATCTTTGACATGATCTTGAGAATGCCTTTTTCCAGAGCTTTCCGGTAATTGGTCATCGCCTTCTGAGCAGTAATCTCACCTAGCTTCACTTGATTCTCGTCAATCGCGACGAGCTGGCGGACACTGGCATACCCGAGGTAAGGGCATACGGCGGTGGCCCCAAAACCAAAACAACAAGCGAGCTGGTGAACGTCTCGCACCTCACCAGACTCAACTACGATGGAGGCTCTCAAGCGGGTACGGATCCGTGTCAAATGGTGGTGAATCGTGCCGATGGCCAGTAGAGTGGGAATCGGTACTCGCTCAGCAGAAACGGCGCGGTCGGAAAGAATGAGGATATTAAAGTCCTTCGTCACCGCCTCTTCAACTTCGCGGCAGAGTTGATCGAGACGAGATTTCAATCCATTTTCACCCTCGGAAAGCGGCCACGTAATATCGATAATAATAGATGGAAAACCTTGATCATCAAAGTGTTTGATCCTTTCGAGCTGATGCTCAAATAGAATTGCGCTGTTGATGCTGATCGTCTTGCAATGCTCAGGCGTCTCGTCGAGTAGATTGCATTCTGGACCGAGTCCAGCACCGAGCGACATCACTGCCCACTCCCGAATCGGGTCGATGGGTGGGTTTGTGACTTGGGCGAACAATTGTTTGAAATAAGTGTATAAAAGACGTGGGCGGGTCGATAAAATGGCAAGTGGGATGTCGTCACCCATCGAGAAAACGGCTTCTTGGGCACCCTTAATCATGGGCGGGAACACCATGTCGAGTTCCTCAATGGAGATGCCATGAGTGACTTGCAGACGAGAGAGTTCTTGGGGCGTAAAATCAATTTCTGGAACGTGTGCGTCTGGAGAGACGAATTTACGCAGTTCCAGTCGGTTTTCGTCGATCCAGCGTCGGTAGGGTTGTTGTTGGGCGAGTTCGTTCTTGATTTGAAGGTCGAATTTGAACTCCCCAGTGACCGTATTTGCCGAAAGCATCTGGCCAGGTCCGAGGCGTCCTTTACGAACGACGATGGCGTCATCGATTACCACCGCACCTGCCTCGGAGCCGATGTAAAGTAGGCCATCTTCTGTCAATTTGTAACGAGAAGGGCGTAGTCCATTTCGGTCAAGAGACGCACAAAGTTTCGTACCATCCGTGAAAACAAGACCGGCGGGGCCATCCCATGGCTCGGAGAACGAACGAATGTATTGGTAAAAAGCTCTTAGCTCGTCGGAAATATCCTCATCATTTCGGTAAGCTGGAGGCACTAGCATGCACATGGCATGTTCGGGAGAGCGCCCCGAGAGAATTAGGAGTTCCAGCGCGTGATCGAGCGAAGCCGAGTCTGACTCTCCATGGTGGATCAGATTCTTCACAAGGTCGATGTCGTCGCCCCAGATGGGTGACTCAAAAAATTCTTCGCGCGAGGTCATCCAATTCCGATTTCCTTCAACGGTATTGATTTCGCCGTTGTGGCACATCATTCGAAATGGCTGTCCGAGCGGCCAAGCAGGGAAGGTATTGGTGGAAAAGCGTTGGTGGTATAGAGCGATGGCGATTTGGTAATCCGGGTCTTCAAAATCGAGATAAAACGCCCGAAGTGCGGCTGGCATCGCGAGCGCCTTGTAAGAAATTAAGCGACTCGAAAAGGAGGGAATGTAAAATCCTTGGATTTCTGTGGTGTGCTGTTCGATCTGACGTCGGCATAGGTAAAGCTGTCGCTCAAAGGTGTCAGAATCCATTTCTGGCGGACGCTTTAAGAGCAAATGCTCGATCTGCGGACGAGTCGACAGGGCACTTTGACCGAGCGCCTCGATATTTACCGGGACTTCTCTCCAGCCGATTTGGGGAATTTTTCTCTGACTTGTGACCTCTAGAATCCGCGATTTGATCGCTTGAATCTGAACTGGATCTGAACTTGGAAAAAAGAAGACTCCGATTGCGATATCTGTCTCACTATCAATAAGATGACCGAATTTTTCCGCACATTTCTTAAAAAGAGGAAAGGGGATCTGCGTCAACACTCCAGACCCGTCGCCCGTCTTCATGTCGGAATCGACCGCTCCCCGGTGAGTCATGCAGCAGACCGAAGTTAAAGCGTAATCTAGCACCCGATAGCTGCGCTCACCGCCAAGTTGGGCGATTGCCCCCATGCCGCAATTATCGTGCTCTTGGGAAAGTTGATGGAGTGAGCCTGGAACGAGGGGGGTGCTAGAATGGTAAAACGAGTTCATCTTAAAATCTGGAAAACGGAGCCTAAGGCACAGCCTAAGTCGTCATGAAAATAAACGAGAGGGTGGCGAAAGTGCCAAGCAGGAATTATGCCTTTCAGCCATGACCCGCATATCCCGCTCTTCCAGAGCGTTAGCGACTTCACGATTTAGAGGCTGTCTTAAAAATACTAACTTTCCGAATTTTAATCTGTACCAGTTTAGTCATGTATTGGAGAAACTCGGCATGGCCAGTTATCCAAGCAGCATGACGGAATCCGAATGGAAAATCCTCGAAAACCTCCTGCCAACCAAGCCCGACACCCTGCGAGGGCGGCCGCAGGAGCATTCGAGGAAGGACATCATCGACGGCATCCTCTATATCATCCGGACGGGTGGGGCATGGCGGATGATGCCCAACGACCTACCGCACAGGAAAACCTGTTATCACTACTTCCGGCTTTGGGCCAAACTAGGGTATTGGGAGCGAATCCACTCCGCCCTGCGCGACATGGCCCGGCTAGCGGCCGGTAAAAAAAAGCCCCG
>JAIXQH010000065.1 GCA_027484055.1 Verrucomicrobiaceae bacterium
AGGTCGAGCTGCTTCCAGGGCTGTTGGGCAATGGAAAGCGGGTTTGCGCAAGCCGATTATGCCCATCATAGACATAGGTGGTTCGGTTACCCTCGCCATCGGTCAGCGTGCTCTGCTGGCCATTGCTGGTGTAGGCAATGGTCATGTCGTCGGTTTGGTCAACTGTCCCGACCGCAGATTGCACCTTGATCAGTTGACCTGCCGCATCAAAAAAATTGCGCGCGACGCGGTTGGGCCCAAAACTGCCTTGCGTGCCCAAAGCGCAGGCGCCGGGCGGCGAACCAAAAGCAGCCGGGTTCATCCGCTGGGCCGCGCATTCAAGGCGCCCACGCGCGTCATAGCTATAGCTGGTCAACGCGTGGGTTATCCCACCCGACTGCGTGCGCTCCGCAACCTTGCGGGCGTTCGCATCATAGATACTCTCGACTTGCATATATGGGGTGAAGGCTGACCAGGCAGCATCAGACTGATTGGTCACAGTGCCGCGCTCGACAAGCGTCGGCAGACCATCGCTGTTATAAGTGGTGCGAACTGCCCGGTGAGGAAGCGGACCGGCACCGTCAGGATCGGGTTCAACAACACCAATCAATTGGCGCGCAGCATCATAGCGATTGCGAAGTGTGTCCGCCGCGCCAGGCAGCGGGCCGTCAACAGTCAGAAGATTTCCCACACTGTCGTAGGTTGACGTTGTTGTCCGTGAAAGGCTGGCGTTGCCTGCAGCCTCGGTGATAGTCAATGGCAATAAGTGGCTGTTATAGCTGTATGTGGTCCTGCTTTCGTCAGCGCCATTGGTACAGCTCGCAAGGGAACGGCAGGTCGACACCATGCTGACAAGCTGAACATTACTGACCGTTGTGTATGTGTAGCGCGTTTGCGGCCGCACGCCGTTGGGGGCAGCTGGGCTGGTCACGGTCAGGACGCCGCCATGTACAGCATCATAGGTGTAATCGCTCTGGTTGCCTTTTGCATCCCGCGTCCATATAGGGCTGTTGCAGGCAACGCTGGTCGCACAAGAAAGGCTGTAGTCAGCCGTGGTCACAATATTGGCCAGGCCAGATCCAGGTTTGGCCACGCGTGTGGTTTGAACGGCATTGCCACGGCCGTCCAATGCGAATTCGACATAGTCGCCTTCCGGATTGGTTATCCGCGTCAGGCGACGGTTGCCATCATATGTATAGCTGGTCGTCCTGCCTAAGGGATCAGTAACTGATGTCGGCCGCCCGATGGTGAGGTTTGACTGCACGACTGAATGCTGACCAGCAGCATAGGTGACGGTCATGGTGGCCGTGGCGCCACTGACAACGCGATTGTAGCTGGTTGTCACACCCTCACTGACAACATTGGCCACACCAGCTGCGCCTGCCGTGACCACGAATGTATCTGCGGTCGCACCAGGCCGGCGGATTGCAATATTGTTGCCTGCTCCGGCCAGACGCCACGTCCTCCCCACCGGATCCGTTACAAGCACAACGCCTTGTGAGGGATAGCTATAGGTCACAACAGCGAGCCCGCCACCAAAGATCGCTGAAGTCCGCCTGAACCAATCATTGCTGGGCGGAAAGCCAACCTGGTACGGCGCCTCATCTGTGGAATAGGTGAACGCTATCTCTCGGCCTGTCCGATTTACCACGCCCTGCAAACGCCACCAGACATGACCGTCCAGCGTTCCGTCGGGGTTAAATTCAGACGCGGTCTGTTCGTGAAGTTGATAGTTCAGATAAGCCTTTTGGCCATTGGGACTGGAAATCTCCATCGGCGCAAGTTCACAATAGGCCTCGCCAGACTGGAATTTGCAGATATTGCTTTGGCCAGTGACCGACATTGCTCCAGGATTGGCAAAGAATATGGTACCACCATCGGCACCACGGCGAATAGCGCCACCCCCTGCAATCTCAAGCGTAACGCCATCGGCCATATTGGATGTGAAGGTTCCGCCCCAAACAGGTCGGGTCCATCGTTCAAACACAGGGCCAAGCATGATGTCGACGATTTCAGTGGAGCCGTCCTGCCATTTTTGGAACTTGATATTGTCCCACTGGCTGCCGCTCCCGCTGGTATTGGTCCGTACCAGCGAAAGCTGATCCACGCCCGAACCAATCGCACCCTCGGGGAAGTTCAGGACGAAATCACCATGGGTAAGGTCGACACCATTGCCGTCGAGGTTACGGAACGCTGGCTGGGCCGTCTGAGCAGAAGCAGCACCCGCCAGAAGCAACGCTGGTACAGCAGCCCCAGTCAGTAACCGGCCAAACCGCCCACGGTTGCGCGTGAACCGATTACGGACGGGGTAATACCGAAGACGAGTATACATAATGCAGCCACCACAGAAGCTGAGGTTGCGGAAAAAGGCCGATCGGATCTTGACGAGACTAGCTCGGTGAACCAGTGGTAACGATTCGCCGCCTGTTGTTCGCCTTATCTAGCGTATAGGTCGACGTCACGCCATTGTTGACGTTGCCCGTACGAATCACTTTGGTAACGCGACCTTTGGCGTCATAGACATATGTCTGCGTCTCTTGTGCCCACGCCGGTCCCGAAACGATTCCCAAGATAAGTAACGCAGAGCAAAATCTATGCACTGAATCCTCCATGACTGACTTGGCTCGCAGGCATGTCTACGCTTGAGCAACTGAAAGTATCCCGTTTTTCAGACATGACAATATGAAAAGCTTATCGGCCTTGCGAGTCCAATGTTTTCACGCGCTTTTCACACAATGACCTTGTCCCACAAAATACACCCGGTTTGAATGAGAGGAATTCGGCAGAATCGAAGCTGCTTTGAGCGGAGAATTTTGCTGATGACCCGAAGGGCGGCGAAGCCAACAAGTCGAAGTTCACTGGCGAGCAGATCGCGTTTGCCCTTCGCCAGGCGGTGGTGGGCACGCTCGTTGCCGAGGTGTGCCGGAAGCTGGGGATACCGAGCCCGGTTCGCAACGGGCTTTGCCAGCCGCCGCAGCTTGGTTTGAGCATTCACTTTCGGGCAACGCCGCATTGCTGCTTAGCAGCATCGCAGTGGCTGCACTGGGCTATGCACTGTTCACCGGCCGCCTGCCGGTGCGTCACGGCAGAGGATCTGCTCAACGCCTCGCTGCGCATGCGTCCGGATCGGATCATTCTTGGCGAACTGCGTGGTCCGGAGGCATTCACGTTTCTGCGCGCGGTGAACACCGGCCACCCTGGTTCCATGACCACCATTCATGCCGACAGTCCGACCCGCGCGGTGGAGCAGTTAGCTCTTCTTGTGCTGCAATCAGGCACCAGCCTCGATCGGGACAGTATCGGCCATTATGTGCGCAGTTCAATCGATGTATATGTGCAGCTCGCACGCCAAGCCGGCCGGCGCCATATCTCGGCCATTGCTTTGCGCGGCGATGTTCAGCCGGATCGGGCAGGCACATGACGCTCGCCACGCTCAGCGAGCCCGGTTCGCAACGGGCTTTGCCAGCCGCCGCAGCTTGGCTGGAGCAAGCCTTGTCTGGCAACGCCGCTTTGCTGCTGGGCAGCATCGCAGTGGCTGGACTGGGCTATGCACTGTTCACAGGTCGCCTGCCGGTCCGGCAGGCGCTGGCCACCTTGGCGGGTTGCTTCCTGTTGTTTGGAGCGCCCATCATTGCAAGGTCCCTGCTGACCCTTGAGAGGACGCGATTGGCTGAACAATCAACCGCGCGGGCTACCAGTTCGACCAATTTGCCGAGCGTACCGCGAAATGAAGACCCTTATGCGGGCGCGGGGCTCGTAAAGTGACGCGAGCCTCTGGGCGTCATTGAGCCGAAATGTGAGCAGTCTGCCATGCCATCAATGACGCGCCTTTACCGCTTAGGGCCAGCCGCTGCAGATCGAGAAGCCCACCATCAAATATCTTCAATTTAGTATAGTGTCCCCGGAATTTGCGGAATCAATTTAGTATAGTGTCCCCGGAATTTCTGTTGTCAATTTATTATAGTGTGTGCTGATTTCCATCAGCTAAAAATATCTATAAAATATATAGTTATACTAAATATGTTATTGTTTTCTCTCAAAAAATGAAGTTTAGCAGATGATTATCATTTATAAAAATTTTTACTCCTATTAATTCTGAATCTCCGATTCTTTCTTCAGATATACAAACAAATTTCGCGGTTGAAAGAATAATTTCAAGCATATTTGGGGAGCTTACTATTGACTCAACCTGTTCTCCAATGAGCTTATCCCAATCGAAATTCTGCAAATTTTCATTGCAATTAAAAATGAGACAATCATTCTTATCCTTAATTTCCCAATAACATCTGTACATCCAAATAGCTATCTTGGTCTCAAATTTGCTGATCTTCAAAGTCAGAAAAGAACCTATCCCTGGAGTAATGGAATCTACGATCCCGACATAGTTATCGTGGCGCTTTGACATTAAATAGCTCCTTCCCTCTTTCGAGAATCTGATCTCGACTCATATCTTGACCTGTTATTTCTTCATGTAGCTGTCTAGCTTGATCATCATCTAACTTCAGTTCTTTTTTTACGCTGTCAAATTGCTTATTCTGCGCACGATTATCTTTTGGCGATCCATCACCGTCTGGTCGTCCTCCTCTAGCCGAATCTCGGCGCTGAGCAGCTTCCTCCCTTTGCTTTTCTCGCCTTTCTTTAGCAGACTCTTTTGGCTTTGCAGATTCTGCCCCTTCATCTTTTGGCTTTGCGCTAGGCGAATCGTCTCCGGGTGTTGCCTCCTGCTTTAGGATTTCTCGGACGGCCTGTCTGGCGCCGGTTGTAACAACCACGCGGCAAGGCGCGCTTGCTGCACACCTTATGGCTGCTCCGCCAGCAACTACGCAGGCCGGCATAAGAGGGCCGCATAAGCCAGAAGGGTCGGAATTGTTCACGGGGTCATTGTATACATATGCATATAGATTGACCTGATCCTCATACCCGATCGGGTCCGTCTGCAGGAACCCATGGGTGACATTGGCCACGCCGCCGGCGAACTGCTGGCCCTGCGATGTCAGACGCGACAGGCTGTCATAACCATAGCTGGTTGCGCTCGAAGCCCGACCCACACCGCTGCGCCGGCCGAGCGAATCATAGCTGAAACCCAGGAACGGAATCTGATAGGCGCCAGGCGAGGTCCACCCTGCAATTTAGGCCGTAGACTCATAAGCGCGGAGCCACAGGCGCATTGAGGCGAGCTGGACCATAGCGAGGAAGTTGGCAGCAAGCTTGTCGTAGCGGGTGGCGACACGGCGAAAGTGCTTCAGCTTGGAGAAGAAGCGCTCGATCAGGTTACGCTCGCGGTAGAGGCGCTTGCTGAAGCAGGGCTTCCAGCGGCGGTTGCTCTTGGGCGGAATGTTGGGGGTGGCGCCCTGATCCTGGATCAGGTCTCGGATGCGGTCAGCATCATAGGCCTTGTCGGCCAGCACGATGGTGCGTGGGCCGAGATGATCGAGCAGGCGATCGGCGATCTGACCGTCGTGCGTCTGCCCCGCGGTCAGGCCGAGCCGGATCGGGAGGCCTTGCGCGTCGACGACGACGTGGATCTTGGTCGTGAGCCCGCCGCGTGATCGACCGAGACAATGATCTGGACCCCCCTTTTTGCCGTCGCAGCCTGCTGGTGCGCCCGAATGGAAGTGCTGTCGATCATCTGGATTTCGCCGTCGTGCGCGGCGCTGATAGCATCCATCAGGTGGTCCCACACGCCCGCCGCCCGCCATCGAGTGAAGCGGTTGTAGCAGGTCGTGCGCGGGCCATAGCGCTCGGGCAGGTCGCGCCACGGAGCACCGGAGCGGAGCACCCAGAAGATGCCGTTCAACACACGGCGATCATCGACGCGCGGGACGCCCCGCGGTTTGTTGGGCAAGAGCGGTTCGATCACGCGCCACTCGAAGTCGGTCAGATCATATCGGCTCATGCCGATCCTGAATCAGATCACGATGCGTTTGGGAATCCTGCTTCACCCATGTAGCTTTCGGCCGGCTTGCTTCGTGAGGTGTCGATGTCGTTGTTCGAGGAGAACGCCGCAATCCTGCGGAACATGGAAGCAGAAGGGAGCGACCTTGGCCCGTCTCGCTTGATCGACTTCTCTCACGTCTTCCCCGACCATGCATCTGCCCATGCATTCGCCCGAAAAGCAGAACGGGAGGGCTTCTCCACCACCGTCGAAGAGGTCGAGCGTGACGAAAACCCTTGGGACGTCACGGCATCCAGAGAAATGACACCGACCTGCGAGAACATCACCGGCACCGAGGAACGCCTGGATGTCCTAGCGAAATCGCATCATGGCCGAGCCGATGGCTGGGGCTTCTTCCGCGTCTGATCACACTCGATTTATGGGTTCACAGCCTAGTATAGTGTCCCCGGAATTCTAGAATTTCTCCAAAACAGTGTTAGTGAAAAATTCTTCAACTCCTAAGATTTTTCACAGAATTCGACAAAATCCATATCATTATTTTTGATCGCGTCACTAATAAGAAGATCGTAGAATCCTTGAAGGTATTGTTTGTCTTCACTACTGGCAAATCTGCGAAAATATCCGACAGACGCAATTGTTGCATCGTACCAATCGGAAACATAAGAGGCGTAGTTAAGATGTCTAATAACGGCAGCAATCAAATCCCCGTCCTTCGGGCTGTATACACGAAGAAATTTTATACATTCTGCTACTACCTGCGGTTCGGTGCTGGACGTAAGCAAATCACTAATTACCCCTATCGCAGTATTAGTTACTTCACACTTCTCAGAATAGCGCGATATTGAGTCTGCAATAACAATCCAGTCTTTACTAAACTGGATATTACTCAAAAGACTTTTACAATACTGAGCAGTGTCCATCTTGCACTCTACCTATCATCGTGCTTTTTGCAATTCATCTGCCTTTTTCAGAACACGGTTCGCTTGGTCGAGCATTTTACTACCTTTAGATATTGCATCGGCAACCATCTGTTTAACCTGAGGAGAAAGATGACGGTTTCCAAGTTGTTTATTTAGAACCGCAAGATCTCTCTTCATTCCTTGGGCATATTCTCGTACTTTGTTGATGTGGTCAAATGATTTTCCATCAGGCCGCAAGGCCACAATTTGCCCCTTTGCTTCACTGAGGGCCCCCTTATAGGTTGTAGAATTAAGCCCTTGAGCTCTGCGATCGACAGAAGCAATCGTGTGCCTCGCAGCCATATTTTGATCTTCGCTAGAGGAGCCCGCTGGTGTAGCTGCAAAAAGGGCCGTTGCTGCAAGTAATCGGCCCCCTGCGAAGCGACCAACATTCGTTATTTTTTCGGTTACTTCTTCGGAGAGTGTTTCATCGAAGCTTCGAGAATTGTCTCCAATGCCCCCTTTTCTTTCTGCTAGTCCGTCTGGATCAGTCCCATTTAGAGGATCGTTGCTAACATAAGCGTAGAGATTGATCTGATCATCATAAGCTATTGGGTCAGTCTGAAGGAACCTCCCCAGCGTCGGCGAGTACATGCGGGCCTTGTAGTAATACATGCCGAGCTCGGCCAGCCAGGCCTGCCCGGTGTACTGGAACCGCCCGACATTGCCTGCCTGGGGGATGCCATATTCATCATAGGCGTTCACATTGGTGCGATTGCCCCAACAGTCCGCCTGCGCGATGATCGAGCCCTGGTGGTTGGTGTGCAGGAACCGCGTGCCCGAGCAGTTCAGCGCACTGCCGCTGTCCTCCAGGATCGGTTCGTCCACGCCAGCAAACATGAAGCGGCGAACCACGCTGCCGGCGCCGTTGTACTCCACCGCCATCTGATCGCCATCGTGCACGAACTGCGTCACCTGCCCGGACTTGCTGATCTGGAACAGTCTGCCTTTGGGATCATACACCAGTTCCGCCCCATCCGAAGCCGACACCAGGCGATTCTCCACATCATAGAGGTAGGAGCGCGTGCCATCGGAGGTGAGATTGCCGTTGGGATCATAGGTGAAGCTGGCCGGGCCGGCGCTGGTATATTGGTTGAGCCCGTTCGTCGCATAACTGCGGGCCGCATCGACGAAGCCCTGGAACCGATAGCTGTCCTCATTCTGGCTGCGCGAGACGATCTGGCTTGCCGGGTTGTAACCAAACCCATGGGTGACATTGGCCACGCCGCCAGCGAATTGTTGGCCCTGCGATGTCAGGCGCGACAGGCTGTCATAACCATAGCTGGTTGCGCTCGAAGCCCGGCCCACGCCGCTGCGCCGGCCGAGCGAATCATAGCTGAAACCCAGGAACGGAATCTGGTAGGCGCCGGGCGAGGTCCATTGCGAGTTCAGCAGGCGCCCAGACGGATCATATTGCATATCGAAATAGACGCCGTCCGGATGCGTGATCCGGGTGCGGTTGCCGCCGTTGTCGAACATGCTTGAGATGGTCCGCGATGCGCCGCCCATGGCGGTCGTTGCGGCGGTGGGCCGGCCATAACGATCATAGCTCGTCGAGATGCCGTCCCCGTTGACGCTGTCAAAGCGCGCCTTGGTTTCCAGGCCACGAATGTCATATTCATAGAACACGTCGCGCGTGTGCGTGGTCGGCAAGCCCGAACGTTCCGGAACAGTCTTGCGGGTGACGCGATTGAGATTGTCGTACTGATAGGTCAGCGTGGACGCGTCGCGCTTGCGCAGGCTGGTGCGGTTGCCATTAGCATCATAGACATATTGCTCAAAATCATTGGGGTCGACCGTTGCGGTCGCAGTCTTCGACGGGAAGATCCACTTGGTCTGGCGATCGAACCCGTCATATTCCATCTCGGCACGATAGCCGCGGGCATCCGTGAGGCTGCGCTGCTTGCCATTGGCGGAATAGGTGTAGGTGGCATAATCCTGCTGCAGCGCGGTGCCAAAGGCTTTTTGCAGCTTGAGCACTTTGCTGTCCGCATCATAGGTCGTGCGCGTGATGCGGTCAGGGCCGCTGGTACCCTGCGTTCCCAAGCTGCACGCACTGCTGGGCAGGCTGCCGAAGATGGCCGGGTTCATGCGGACGGCGGTGCACTCCTCACGATTGCGGGCATCATAGCTCTTCTGCGTCAGGGTCAGAGGAGGGGATGAAATCCCCGCCATAGTTGCCATGCGCGACGGCAGGCGACGGGCGTCGTATGTGGTTTCGACGACGTTGTTCACCTGCAGATTGGGATCGTTAGGTCCGGTGACATGACCCATTTGAACCCGCCAAGGCTGATCATCCGCAACCCGATAGCTGGTGACGCTCGCTGGGCGCGTGCCACTCGGCGTGGCCGAACCAATCTCCCAGGTCCGGCGACCCAGGATATCGTATCGATAATAGCTGGCATCACCTGTGCCCGGCTGCGGCCCGTCCTTGGACAACACACGACCTGCTGAGTCGTAAGAGTAGGTGGTGGTCAACGGACCGTTGCCCACACCATCGGTGACGGTTTCCGAAACAGGAAGACGCGTTGAGCCCCAATAGGCCGTCTGCTTTACAAAGGAATTGGCGGATCCGCACGTGACCTCGGCGCCAGAACTGTTGGCTTCGCAGACCTCTTCCTTGATGGGCCGATACAGCCCGTCATAGGTAAACTTGACCTTTTTGCGTCGACCGTTGGCATCGACTGGATCGAGTTGGGTAAGCATACCGCCATGGGAGGCCCAAGTGTAATCGGTCTGGTTACCCTTGGCATCGCGTGTCCAGTTCGGCAAGAAGCACGTGATTTGGTGGCAAAGTGCGAATTGGTTCCACGGCGCAAACCCCGCGCTCCGCACGATGTCGGGCAGACCGCTACCAGGCTTGGCCTTTTCGCGCACTTCGGTGATGTTGGGACCGTTGTAAACGATGTTGACGGAATTACCTTCAGGATAGGTGATGCGTGTCAGTTGATTGTAAGATATTCCGTATCCAAATGTCGTTACTTGGCCCGAAGAGTCAGTGATAGTTTTTACGCGAGATAACAAACTCGTTCCATTCGAGCTTAGTTCGACGTCCACGACGCGAGAGTAGCCGCCCGGCCCTGTTACGGTCATCAGATCTACGACGTCGATATTTGGAGATCCTGGATTGTATCCACCTTGGACATACGAATAATTGTATGGGACACCGTCTACGATAACTTGAGTTGTGAACCGACCGTGGGTGTAACCGTTACCATGGTTGGTGGTTGCTGCGCTTGCGGCAAAAGTCGGCCCGGGTTCGTTCGGTAGCGTCAAACTGGTTGCCGACTCCAAGCCAGGTCCACCAATCCAATTGCGGCACCCGATACAGGTGGACACCCGCCCAAGCATGTCGGTTACGGTCGTATCCGTGTACGTAAAGGACGCCAATGGAACGGACGGCGCCGACGTTGCGACGATGGCAGCGCTCTGAAGTATGGTCCAAGCCCAATTGTTTGGATCATTTGTCTGATAGGTGAAGACGAGCCGATATCCCGTCGAGCTCGTCACGGATTGAGGGCGATGGTCCTTGAAACCCGGCTGCGGGTTACGTTCGTCCCATGCTATCGAAAGGCTTTCGCCATCGGGAAATGAGATGGAAGTGGCGAGGAAATAATATTTGTCGCCGATGCCTATTGGCCCCTGCAACTTGTCTCGGATATTGTATATGATCTCAACTGCGGTTTTGCCCTCTACAAATCGGAATGTACCCCCAAACCTATCTGGTTCTAAATAAGATCCCTCATTCTTTTGGTCGCCGCAATAGTTTAAATCAGGACAATTAAAACTCTCCGACGAGCGCCGAAATGTGTTCAATGAATAAACTTCAGTGCCGAATGTCCCCTGGATTGCCTCCCCTTCCAGGAAGAGGTGCCAATCATATAGCTTTGTGAACGAGAGTCGGGGTGCAGCAGGGATAGACAGTGTGGGCAACCGCGGCGTTGCCTTGCCAGCAAACATGTCGACGCCGTTGGCGTCCGGTTCGACATTAAGCGGCTTTAGCTGTTGCGCACTGGCCGCGCTGCCCAAGACCCCAAATCCGACAAGCAACGCAATCGCCGCCCGACGCATGTGACGACCCGCTTGCGCGATTTGGTCAGCAAACGCCATCACAAACCCCCATTTCTCGGATTCGTCGCATTGCCTGACTTCTGGGGCGACACCTGCCACTGGCCAACCACCTGCTCAGCCATTCCGCACAGCACATTTGGCCGCTCGCCGAGAAATTTCTCCAGCTGATCCTGAACCTTCTCGTTCGGGTTGGAAGCCATGTTGCAGACCTTGTCGCGCCAGTCGGTCGCAGCCTTCGGGGCGGCGAAGGCAGATTGGCACGGCACTGGCGCAAAGCCCCTCTTCAACATTGCCGTTGCCTGCGCTGCTGGCACAATGATCGCCATTCCGGTTTTCTTTCCCTCAAGGCCGACCGACCGAACCAAACATAGAGAGTCAGAAAGCGGTTTCTTGGAGGCTTGACCGGCGGGCTGCTGGGCCACAGCTGCATCCACGGCGAACAGAGCGGCGCCCAGGCTGAGCGCCAGCCCGAGACGCCTCATAATCTTTTGATGGGAAATGGTATTGGTCATGGATCTATCCCGCCGCCACAGTTCTCGGTCGAAACCGAGAGATTTCCGACTGAAATTGCACCAAGAGAATCGGCCACGGTATATGTAAACGTTGAATAGTCATTTTGTGGTCCAAATATAACCACCACAGAAGAGCTAGAAACAAGTGAGACACTGGCGCTACCGGACTGATAATTTACCGACAAAATAGAGAGCGGGTAATTGCTTTCTGGGTCCGTGTCATTTGCGGTGAGGTTTACAGTGATCGCCGTGGCGCACCATCCATGTACTGAATCGGCATTTGCGATCGGAGGATTGTTGCTCGGAGGCGGGGTTGGAGTAGGGGTTGGGGTCGGAGTGGGCGTCGGGGTTGGTGTGGGCGTTGGGGTCGGCGCAGGCGGCTGACACCCTGCGCTGCCATCAGACACGCTCCGATAAAATGTTCGATTTCCAGAAGCATCGTAACAAAGCGATCGACGCTTATTGTTATTTTGCCCGCCCGACGTCGAACCCTCGACCAGTCGCCCCAGGGCATCATAAACATATGAATCTGTGGATGTTTGAGCAAGGGCGGTCGTACCGACAATAAGTGCGCCGATACCACAGGTGGTCAGAAAAGCTTGATATCGCATACTGCCCACCTGGAGAATTTGCTTAACCCACATCCTGTCTAGCGCCAACCTCGGAGTCAAGTGACAAAGTTTGTTTATAGGGATTTGACAACTTCATGCCACATTATATCGATGTACGGCCTAGTCTGCCGAGATGGAGCATAATGTGGAAATTTTATGCCTAGATGTAAAGACAATATTTATATTTGCTTGCTCTATTTCCTGGGTTAGCTCGCACGAACATGTCCGTTGGAGCGGGGGCCCTTGAGTTACGTCCTAACGCCAATTGTTATGTTGACCACGGGCTCGGGAGGGCTGACGTTAACGTCAAACGCAAGAGCAAACTCAGACGCGCGGTGCCATACCCCCTTCTTCCTCGATGATATTCCATCTAAAGTCTTCAAACGCAGCTACTTCAGCGGTTAGCCAACCACAGCCTTCCACCCAATCGCCGCGCCATGGTGTACGATCGCCGTCAATGGCTGGCTGCGGCACCGCAAAACCGACCACAATGTCCTTTGGCTGTGCTGGCAGAATGCGCATCAGGCCGTTCATGGCTTTCTGGCCCAGGTAGGGCGTGGTGAGCTCGTAACAATCATCAATTACGCCGCTGAACACAATGTCATCGGGTCGCCCGGTTGCGCAATCTGCAAACCAAGACTGGTCGGGGTGCAGGCCCTGCAAAACCTCTGGACCGCGCCCGGTGGGCTGGGCGGCCCTTTCAACGGGCATCGTTGCTGCCTGCGGAACCAGCCAGTGCCGTTCGAACACCTTGCGCAGCTTTCGCACCAGAATGCCAAGAGACACATGAAAGATCCCACCGGCTCGCACGCGGTGGCGCGCATACTGCCAGTTGGTGATGTAGGCGCAGACGCTGGGGCCATCGACCTGTTCGGCACGGCTGTTGACCACCCTCCCGAACAACATGGCCTGCATGCGATCTGCCGTAATCTCAATGCGGTCAATGATAACCAAATGGCCCGCCTTTTTGTATACATAGGGATGTGCGGCCACCGGTTCGAACTCACGTTGGCTGCGCGGGAAGCGCCAAACATATTGCACGCCGGCCGTGGCGTCCGTTTTTCCACGGCGCGTGAAAATGTGCGGTTCGCCAGCTAAGGCAGGGCGTGGCTCTAGCGAGTCGTTTGGCAACAGCCATTTCGTGTCATCGTCAGCGCTGGGCGACACCATGGGCGGGATAAAGTCAGGCGACGCCGCGAAAAGTTGCGGGCCTGCAGCGACCGAATTGTTGATGGCCACCGTATCGGCGAACGAGCGCGTTGGCCGCCGGCGAGGTGGCGGCGGATTGAACACATGTTGCGCGGCGGGCGAATGCCAGATCGCCGCCCAGTCATCGGCCAGATCGGCAGCCAGTCGGGTGAGCTGGTCCACTTGCGGCCTCATCACAAAGGCTGGACCCTGCATATGGGCGGGGTCGGCGAACAGGAACAGCAGCTCCACATAATCGTCTGGAAGCGGGCCACCCAGTTTGGCGCGCTTCTGCGCGCGGCCAGGAATTTCGGAAGCGTCCCACGAGCGGGGCAGAGGAGGCGGCTGCCAAGCAATCGAGCCAGCGCCCAGGCGGTCATTGCCATACTCGCGCTGCAACAATCGCATTTGACAAGTGAAGGGCGGAAACTGCGGTGACCAAGTCGCAAAGCCGGCTGGCCCCAGCACTTGATGCAACGCATCCAACAGTCGGTTGTCATGCTTCTCACGCATGCGCAGCGTGCCAGGGGGCGGGCCTGAGTCGGACGTCAGCGAAAAGCTGTTCAGCCTCTGATCAAACACGGGCGCACCGTATTGAAACAACCCCAAGTCCAGCAAAAAACTACGCTGGCGCGGTTCAAAGCCCGCGTAGTTTAACGAGAGCGATCCACAGTTGTAGACGTCCATTCGTGCCATAATATCTCATTATAGTAGAATGCAATTCATCGCAAATCCTGAACTGCGTAAATTATGGCTCGACATGGTGGAGGATGTCGCTCAATTGAGTTGCAAGCGTCTTCGCCCTGGCCGCTATGTCTGAGGGGACAGATGCCAGCAGCCGTTGATATTCCGTTTCGCGCTCGGCGTGAGACTGTAAACCAGCCTGCACGGGCACCGACGCTACCAACTGCGGCCCAAAGACCAACGACAAGGCTGAGCGAGCCTGCTTCTGGCAAAACTGCCACAATCGCCTTTCCTGAGACCGCGTCCGGAACTGCAGCAGGTTGTTCACCATCCTGGCATATCGCTTGTCTTTTCGGAGCGGTTCCAACTCCGGCTCTTCTCGCCAGGTTTTTCTGAGCGCTAAGAGACATTCGGTCATATCACGCTCGATGAACCGGAACCCCTTCGCGCCATGCGCTTGGGTGGCCTTCCGGAACCCAGGCTCGCCCCAACGCAGCCGCGGGCATAGGCCTTCGTTCATCACCTTGGCGCCCTCACCATAAGTCTTGTGCCCGTCGGGATTGACGGGATGGATCAGCGACGGAAACCTCATTTGATAAACATAGCGTAGCGCCAGATGATCTCGCAGTTGGACCTGCCATCTCTCTAATGCCAGCGTGGTCTGGCAGTTCGGTCCGTCCACACGATAGGTCATCATCTCATCATCGATGATAATGTCATCCGGATGCGGCAGCAGGAATGGTTCTGCCCTCCCAGCCTGGCGGGCTTGTTCGATCACCTTTTGGCCGTCGATCTTCTTGCGCTTGTATTCAAAGTAAAGGGCGATATCGGCCTGCACGATCCTCTGCTCATGGGCATCGGCCGCCGCAATCACCTCACGCTGGAGCAGTCGGTTGCCACCTTTGAGCGCGTCGGCCGCCCGACGGCGATGCACAGCCTCGATCATTGGCATTTTCTTGGACTTGCCGTTCTGAGTGACCGTCACCTCTTCATACAGCACCCGACCTGACGCGAACGTGGAGGTGCCCCACTCCGGAGAGCTGCCCAGTTCTGTTTTGATCTTCTTTGATCGGCCGTTGGGGTTGCCGGACCGGCCAGGCTTGAACCGATGCTCAGATGGCGGCCGGCCATAGCCGACCGGATAATCTGAATGCTCCGGCTGCGGGTTGGAAACACGCCGCTTGATCATGCCGTAGCTCCCTGTTCTGTAAGGTCACCCGCCCGATCGGCGAGCGGAGCGGGTTGTGAACATCTTCTCTTCGCTTCATCTGCCCGCGCTTCTGCGACCGTCTCGAACGTGGAGCCATCGCCGACGAGCGTGGCCTGCTTGCCGGTCATCTGCTGCCAGCGCTGGATGATGACGTCGCAATAGCCGGGCTCATATTCGATGAGGCGGGCGAGCCGGCCGGTCTTCTCAGCCGCGATGAGCGTCGAACCCGAGCCGCCAAACCCGTCCAGCACGATCTCGCCGCGCTTCGAGCAATCTTTGATGGCGTCCGCCACCAGCGCGACCGGCTTGACCGTCGGGTGCATGGCCAGCTCTTCAGCCCGGGTGGCCGAGATCGAGCTGATACCGGCATAGTCCCAAACATTGGTGCGATAGCGCCCGGTCTCGCCCAGGCCGAACGTGTTGGTGTGGGGCGCGGTGCCGACCTTCCAGACGAAGATCAGTTCGTGCTTGGAGCGGTAGAACGCCCCCATACCGCCGTTGGTCTTGTTCCACACGACCAGGTTCTTGAGTTCGCTGAACACGGTGCGACCGGCGCTGAGCAGTTCTCCCATGTGCCGCCAGTCCATGCAAACGAACGCGATGGCGCCGTCCCTGCACACGCCGGCCATGGCGCCCAGGCTTTGCTGCAGGAACGCTGCGAACTCGCTCTCGCTCATCTCGCCGGACGCCATGGCGAACTCGGCATGCTTGACCTTGCCCAGCCCGGTCACATTGCCATCGATCGCGACATTGTAGGGCGGGTCAGTAAACACCAGATCGGCCCGAGCATTGCCGAGCAGGCGGACATAGGCGTCCGGCTCGCGGGCATCGCCGCATAGCAACAGATGGCGGCCCAGTTGCCAAAGCTCGCCGCGGCGCGTGACCGGATGCTCGGGCAACTGCGGCACCCGATCATCGGCACTGCTGCACCCGCTCGGCTTT
The DNA here is from genome assembly GCA_027484055.1 of Verrucomicrobiaceae bacterium. GTDB lineage: Bacteria > Verrucomicrobiota > Verrucomicrobiia > Verrucomicrobiales > Akkermansiaceae > Luteolibacter. The sequence goes on from JAIXQH010000065.1 coordinate 16,053, forward strand.
GCATCTGCCGCCGCATCGAGCGTGAAGTCGATCTCAGCAAGGCTGAACCCGGTCAGGGTCACGTCGAAGTCCAGGTCGATCAGCCCCTGCAGCTCAATTGCCAGGATCTCGCTATCCCAGCCGGCGTTCAGCGCCAGCTTGTTGTCAGCCAACACATAGGCCCGCCGTTCAGCCGCCGAAAGATGGGACAGCGATATGGTGGGCACGGTCTGCATTCCCAGCAACGCTGCCGCTCGCACCCGGCCGTGGCCGGCGATGATCTCGCCGTCGTCCGAGACCAGCACAGGGTTGGTGAACCCGAACCGCTCGATGCTTCGCGCGATCTGCTGCACCTGCTTCTTGCTGTGGGTGCGCGCGTTCCTGGGGAACGGGCGCAGGGCGCTTAACGGCTGGTCGACGATCTCAGGCATGGCCTGCCTCCTCGCCCAGATGCTTACCTGAATCGGCCAACTCAGTACATATCATGAACAGTTTGGATTCGGTTCGATACCGCCAGATTCCATCCCATTTACGCATTATGAGTCTCCAAACGGCGCTCGCCTGTCCCGAAATCCCGAGGGGACGTCTCGGATACGGCGCCTTTGGTATCGATACCGGCTCTCCAGGTGCCAGAACATCGCGATTGCGTCCCATTACTCGGGTTTTGAATCCCATTATCGCCAACTTCTGTCCCACAAAGGCCGGAATGAAAGCGGGATAAGGCGCCTGCGCGCGGCAGAATCGGGCGAGAAAGGCCGAAATTGCCTGTTCGAAGGGGCGGAATTCCCTGATACGCGGAATCAAATTCCCTGTTATTTCGGCAGGGAATTTGGCGCCATAGACTGCCAGGCACAGTGGTAAAGCACGGAGGTTGTTGCGTTTTTCGGCGCAGACTGGCCGCCAGAAGGCCGTCAGTCGCCCGCGAAAAACTTCAATAACAGGGAATATCAGGGAGAGAGC
>JAIXQH010000017.1 GCA_027484055.1 Verrucomicrobiaceae bacterium
AAGTAGTGATAACAGGTTTTCCAGTGCGGTAGGTCGTTGGGCATCATCCGCCATGCCCCACCCGTCCGGATGATATAGAGGATGCCGTCGATGATGTCCTTCCTCGAATGCTCCTGCGGTCGCCCGCGCAGGGTGTCGGGCTTGGTTGGCAGGAGGTTTTCGAGGATTTTCCATTCGGATTCCGTCATGCTGCTTGGATAACTGGCCATGCCGAGTTTCTTCAATACATGACTAAACTAGTACAGATTAAAATTCGGAAAGTTAGTATTTTTAAGACAGCCTCTAAGAGGGACAACAAAATTATTGATTTAGTATGGGTATTCATGGTGGACGCGTGACTGATAAATTCACAAGCTGTTCACGAAATCCGCGCTTTTTAGCAAAGACTTTACTTTGAAGAACTATCAGTTGGCGACTGCGGTTTAGCAGCCTCTTGTTCCGGGATGAATTTGGATTTGAGAACAGACGGCAGGGGTATTTTTCTGATTTTTTCGATGGCGCATGAGCGCTCGGCTTCACTAATTTCTGGTGATTTTAACGTCTCTAAATAGCTTTTACCTAATTCTCCAAGGGCTTCTCGAAGGGTTTTTTGAATGCGTGCTGATTGTATGTTTTTCGAATTCTGAGCAATCGCACGCTCATAATCGTCTCTTACTTTTTTGTCAGGAATGTCCTTAGGGTCCATTCCGCTATTATATCCCGGGCCTGGTATAGGGCCGGGGCCGGGCATCAGATTAAGAAATAATTGTGGTGGGTTTGTATCAAACTGAGGATCATATATTGCCATTATTCGATCAATGAAATCAGTATATACTCTGAGTTTATTTTTAGCGCTGAGCTTTTTGGTCTTTTCCTCGATCGAGGCAATTGCGGGATCTAAGGCATTCAAGAAACCGGGTTTTTTCAAATTTTCCAAACTAGAAATGACTGGATCATCTTTAGGCTCAACAGCGATGAGCGGACCGGCAGTCAATAAGGACGTGATGAGAAGTAAATGCGGTTTCATGGTATATTTAAGGTTCGGTTACGGTATCGATGGCACCATTCTTAGACCAAGTGAGGGTAGCCTTGTTATTTGTGATAGTCATGGTCTTTTCTTGATCAACAGTGGTAAGACTATATTTTCCTGAGCCTGCCATGTAGCTAATGGGTATTTTCCACAAGAAGGTCCCTGGTTGATATACAGGCCCTGCACTGCCGCTGCCAATTTTATCCGTCCCATCTGCCTTTGTGCCTCTCACTGGATCTACGGTGCCTGTCATTGGGATAGGGTCCCTTGATGGGGGATGCATTGATCCATTTTGACTGCTGAAATATCCTTCAGCCACAGCTGGGCATGCTTCTTCCTCAATTGTAATATTCTGGAAGTTTACATCTGGGGGACCAACGAAGAATTCTGCACTAAACACTAAGGCTAGATAAGGAGTGCCTTGGGATACGGTTGTGCCTGGAATATTTTTAAATACAACGGAGGTGGGTTGAATCACTTGCCAATCAATTTTAACGGTCTTTCCGTTAATGGTGGCTTCTGTAGCTGGCGTGCAAGCTACCTCTCCTGCTGTGAGTTTGGAGGTTATTCCCGCCATTGGACTTAGTGACGATGTTCCCGGTGTGCCATTGAGTGCCCATGTTGGGGAGGGCAAGCTTGCAGGTTTTAGCCTGAGGTCCACTTTCTCAGCGACTCCTACTTTTCTCCTTTGCCGGTCTGGGGGCTCAGTCGCAACCGTTTCAGATGTCATCCACGCAGTATACATCGTTGCGTCTTTACCATCGGCAAAAAACTCCTCACTTTCACCATGCACTCCAAGAATCCCTGCATTGTCTTCTGGGATGACTTGGATTGCGGGATCGGTACTGTTGGAGGTTAATTCTAACGTATAATCGTAATCCGGTTTAGGATCGTCATCGTATTCTGGATCGGTGCCAATATGAGTGAGCGTGATTTTGTATTTGGCTCCCGCAGGTAGATTAAAAGTCTCCGTCTGAGTCTCCCCATAATTGCGATTGGTTCTAACACGAACTTGCATATTCGCGTCACCCTCCAGGGGCTCTAAACTGACTTGATACTTCTCTGAATGGCTGCTACTATGATCGCCAAACTCAACATGAACGGGAACGATCGGGGGTGGTGGGGTTGACGGACCGCCAGGCTGACCACCCGGATTGGGCGGCGTGCTGGTGGCATCTGTAGCATTACTTGCATTCTGAAATTCCTCGAAATCACTATAACCATCACTATCGGTGTCTGCATTGTTAGGATTCGTTCCGATCTGGTCTTCAGCACTATTTACAAGTCCATCCGCGTCAGGGTCAGCAGACTCATTATTATCTGGATCCGAGTCTGACTGATTGTTTATCAGTGCAGAATAACCATAAATTATTTCCCATCCATCACTAAGGCCGTCATTGTCAGTATCGGGTTGATCTGGGAGTGTGTTGTGGGTAATCACTTCCGCCAGATTCGTCAGCCCGTCCCGGTCGCGATCTTCTAATGAATCAGAAATCCCGTTATTGTTGGAATCCGCAAGATGAGGATTGAGCTTGAGCTTGAATTCCCAGAAGTTATTGAGTCCATCAGTATCGTAGTCATTAGCACCATCTGCCGAATCCAGCGGATCAAATGCGTAATTCACTTCGAAACCATCATTCATCCCATCGCCATCGCTGTCTGCGCTTGTGGGCGATGTATTGGATTGATTAAGCTCAAATCCATCAGATAGACCATCTCCGTCGGAGTCAATATCTGCGGGCGAGGTGCCGTAAATCCAATACTCATCGCCATCACTTAATCCATCCCCGTCCGAATCTGTATTGGTTGGGTCGGAGCCCCCCCAAATTTCATAACCATCGTCCAGACCATCTTCGTCCGTGTCTGCATGGAGGGGATCGCAGTTGTAATAAGTAATCTCGTTAAGATTGCTGATGCCATCCCCGTCAAAATCATCATTATCAGGATCATTGGTGATTTGGTCGGTGTATTTCAGGCGGAAAAAACCCTTTTCAGAGCTACCATCGACTTCGTAGCTAATAGGCTCGTCATTTCCGCTCTCGATGATAGGCGCCCAATTCCACTTGCTCAGGTGATCGTTCGGATCAGACACTTGAATGAAATAAGTGCGGCCAGCGTGACCAAACCAACAAAGAAATTTATCACCTGCCACAGTGACCAAATCAGAAGCCTGCTCAATCTGTGCTGAAACTGGAGAAAACGCACTGATGAGGTATATCGCAAGAATCAGTATCCGTCTCATTTTCCTTCCTCCTTTGTGAGATAACGGCTACCCCGGTGTGGCTTGAGCCAAAATGTGTGATTTTCTGGCTTGGGAGGATGCTGTGCATACCAGGCGTCGGCTGCGGCTTGATAATCTGCTTGAGCTTTTTTGATGAGAATCAGGCGAGGCTTATTGAGTAGATAATATTCCCTTAGTGTCGCCAGAAGAAGTTGAGCATCAGGATCCTTTATGTCACCTTTACTGATAATGAACTCATCAGCGGGAACAGCAGGATGAACGGGAATACCGATCTTTCTACCCAGGGAGCGCACAGCCGTTGTGTCGATGTGCGACGTAGAAAGATAAAAAAATGCGGTTTTTTCGCCGGTCACAATCTGAGGAAAAGGCGACAAGAGTGAAAAATCCCAACCGCACCACGCCTCAAAAGATACTTTTGTTTTTGGGTCCATCCAAGTCACGTGGCTAAGCTTATGATCGTAAACTGAAGCCCCAATCGAAACAAGGTATCTGGGTTCTGTCTCACGGTCCGGCATGGTAGGCTTGCTCACGACAGGCGGAGGAACGTCAGGAAGTGTGGAAGCATCCCCTCTTATGATCACGATCTTGTGAGTGGGCGATGAAGTAACTGTGGATGCCTTCACTACCATGGGCGGTACGCGCTTTGGAGGTGGAGGTGGAGTAAACTTGACTGTAGGAATGGCTGGAACATCAACGATTCTATTTTGAGCCAAAAGCAGAGATCCGGGCAGAGTAAGCGCGTATAGAAAGAGCCTAATCATCAACCGAATGGAGTGCCTTTGAGCAGAAGAGACTGCCAGGTGTTCACTACTGTCAAGCATACCGAAGGGTATTGAGGTGGTTTTCATGGGGAGAGACATTTTTGGGAGTTAGCGAGATGCTACCAGAAAAAGGAAGGGCGCGACCTGATCACGCCCCAATCTCAGGCACCGACAAGCGCCCCCCAAAAAGACGCGCCAAGCCGCGCCGATTGGCACGACAGCTCTGTCTTTTTGGGGCCGGATGGGAAACTTGTCGGTTTTGAGATTGGCCCAGTAGCTTTTGTATGGTCGCAAAAGCAGTAATGTTTGATTTAAAGATTCTGAATAGTGGTCATTACGAATGACGATTTGCACATTGGGGTAAAATCAGGGTAAGTGGCAAGGAGAAAGTCGGTGACAAAAAACGCCCGACCACTCACGGGAGAGACCGGGCGTTTCATCGTGCGGGGGGCTGCTAGGAGTTAGGCCGTCACCGTTACTTGTAAGACTTGGCTGTATCCGGGGAGTTGGGTGTCTCCATCCAAGTAGGCTGAGCGGTATTCACGCATTTCCGGTGTGCCGGGAACTGCGAGCGGGCGGGTATCGACAAAGGGGCTGAACAAATCCACCCCAACATCAATCCACGGACCGCCATTGATACGGCTTTGGACTTTCACGCCAGTCCACCCTCCTTTATTCCAGCCGAAGGTCACACTGCCCGAGCTGGCATTGATGAGGGTCAGTGTGGGAACGGTGGGTGCCGTGGATTCGTCGGTGGCGATGATTCCCAGATCCTGACCGATGGTCTCGGTGTAACCGGGACGGGTTTTAATGTTCTGCACCAGTTTCCGTAAGCGCACCATGGCCCCTGGCAGAATGGCTGTGGGGTAGGCAGGAGGGGCCACGGTGCCAGGTAGGGTGGCAGGCAGGGGCAGGGCGGCATCACCATCTTTCATGAAGTTTTTATACTCCACGGTCGCCGCCAGTGTCTGCCGCTCTAAGGGAAGACGCACGTTGAGCAGATAGATGATGTAGTTGACGTCTGCTTGGGAGGCAGTGACTTCAGCCGGGAGCAGGCCGAGAGTGGTGGCGTAGTTGGCCAGCTTTGGGCCGAAGTTCCCCAGCCAGGGGACGAGATCGACTTCACTATTGGGTACGGGACTTCCAGGCATTGTTGTTGTTCTTTCTATGAGTTGGGGGAGGTTCACCGATGTTATAACGTGGAGTCGCTATAAGACCAAAAACCAACTGTGTAGTTAAAGCGGTTTTACCACAGTAGGGCAAGGTCTAAATATATCGTGAATGATATTCATTTCTGCCTCTTTCGGATGATGTATTTCCTTCATGAGAAAAGGCCATTTATCATGGTGAAAGCATCATTCCCAAGCCCAGCGATGGTTTCCCCGTGGGCAGAGACCCGTGTCCCGCAGGGTGGGTTCTTGTTCCCGAGTGAGAATTGAGTATTCCCGGGGAATCATCCTTGGAGACTGGTATGGACTGCCGCCCACCGAGGGAGGAATCCCGCCGCGCACGGGGCAAATGGTGCCAAGAGTGGGGAGGGCGGGTCTGCGCAGGGGGCTGGACTTGCTTCCCATGGGAGTGGACTCGATTCCTTGGGGGCATGGCTCGGTGCCCGTGGGGGTGGAGTCGCTAAACTCGGGGTTGGCATCGTCGCCCCGGGGGTGAGAGTCGCTGCCCGGTGGGTGGGAGTCGCTGCCCCCGGCGAGTCCCCGCCATCCCGGGGGAAGAACCAATATTCCCTAGGTGTGGGAGGGCATTCCCGTGGGGAAAAGCTCCGTTCCCCGGGGAGTTCGGTGTGTTCCCTAGGGGAGGTAACCGCGCACATGGGGAGGGGACGCTGCGGCGGAGCGGCTTGCGGCTTACTTTTTCGTGAAAATTTTCAGTTTGCTCGTAAGGTGGCTTGTTTTGAAAAACAACGCTCTCCAAGAAAATCTCTCGCGCCGTTTCCGGATCCTGCTCACGGGGGATCCCGACGGCGTCCCGCCATGGCTGAGTGTCGTGGCAGCGGGAAATGGCCCGGGTCTCTATTTGCCGACGGATGCGCCATGGGTCGCGCATGCGGATTTAGCGACGCTCGTCGGTGGCGTGCGGGCCTTGCTGATGCAGGCACTGCACCCTGGAAGCCTGGCCGGTGTCCGCAGCCACTCGCGCTACAAGGATGATCCACTGGGCCGACTTTCTGGGACGATCCGTTGGCTGACCGTCACCACGTATGGATCGCATGAGGCCCTCGCTGGCGAGGCCTGCCGAGTCAATCGGATGCACGATCGGGTGAAAGGGGAGTATCAAGATGCTGCAGGTAAATCTCTGAGCTACCGTGCGGCCGATCCCCATTTATTGCTCTGGGTCCACATCGCCTTCATGGATTCATTCCTGCGGAGCCATCAGACGTATTCCAAGCGTCCGCTCCCCGGTGGGGCAGATGCCTATGTCCGGCTTTGGTCGAAATCCGTCGCCCCACTCGGGCTGACGAATGTGCCGCTGGATGAGGCGTCGTTGCTCGCGGAAATGGCACGTTACCGCTCCGAATTGGTGGTGACCGATGACACTCGCGAGACGATCCAGTGGATCAAGAATCCACCCCTGCCAGCCACCTCCCGGCCGATGTATGCGCTGCTTTTTCAGTCCGCCGTGGCCTCACTACCTAGGGAGTATCAGGAAATGATGGGACTGCGTGCCGCGCCGTTGGCGATTTTACAACCGGTGACGACTCGGGTGCTGCAATTGATGCGCTTCGCAATCGGCCCGGAGAGTCCGATTGAGGAGGCGGCGATCCAACGTCTTCACCGCGCCGGGCTGATGGTGGATGGGAAGGTGGTGGGGCCTCAGCCTTTGAGCTAGGGGAGAATGCTGAAAATATAGCCGGTGCTGGCCCAGTCGGCGACGGCGACGGGCACCCAGCGGATTTCATAACGCGCGCCCCATGAGTCGCTAACGGCAAGTTCCTGGGTCGCTTCGTTGTAGCCGATGATCATGCAGATGTGGCGGTTCTCTTCAGGCTTGCCGCTTTTGGTAACGTCCTCATGGGCCGTAGCGAGCTGAGTGGCGAAGGCTGTCCAGTCGGTGATTTTTTTACGCTCATCTGTGTTTTTGTTCGCGATGTCGTTGTAGGTTTCCATGGAGCAGAGCGTCCACATGAGAGGCGTGCCTTCGTCGATGTAGCGCTTCACGTCGCGGATGCGGAGGGTTTTGAGCTGTTCCTCTTTGATCCGGCGTCCCTTGCTGAGGACTTGATGTTTCACATTTTCGATTAGCAGGGTGGGTGAGGTGCCGCCTTGGGCTTGGCTTTGGCCGACCATGGCGAGGAGATACATATCGGCGTCGAGTCCCATGGTCCGCATCGCACGCTCGAAGGTGGCTGGCACGCAGTAGCCTTTCGGCCCCTGATCGACCATGGGGATTTGGGTGATGAATACGTCGCCGTTCGGAGATTTTACGATGCTTTCGAGCAAGCGTTTTTTCACATCGCCATCTTTCACGAGAGCGGTGCGCCCACCTGCATCGGCATTTTCTGAGGGGACGATGGCGAGGCTGACGTATTCGTTATCTTGCTGGGAAAGCAGGAACGAGTGACCATTCCAGTCCCAGCGGCTGATTTTTCGGCGGGTCTTTCCTTCGCCATAGCGTTGGATCTTGCCCTCACCAAGTACGGAGCTGAGGGATTTTGTAACAGTTTCAGCGTCCAGATCCATCGCTTCTGTCAGCGTGGAAGGCGTGGCGGTGCTACCACTTTTAAAATGATCTGCGCCAAAGCCAGCGGTGCTGCCAAAGTCGCCCTTATTGGCGTAAACAATGGAGATGCTAGAAGCGTGGCCGTCCTCGCCCGAGTGGAGTGCCACGGAGTAGGGCATGGCTCCGAAGAGTAAGTAGCCCTTGGTGTAGGCTGCGTAGAGCCGCCAACTACAGCCATAATTGGTCTTAGACTCGGCGGGGATTTTTAATTGTGCGGCGAGTTCTTCGGCTTTGCGTTCCGTGAAGCGCTGGCCATTGGTGATGTTGTGGCCAGCTGCGGCGTTGAGTTTTTTTGTTTCCAGTCCAGCGAGTTTGGCGAGTTGTGAGATGTAGGCTTGGTCATCGCCGCTGAGTTTGTTGAGTGGTAGGTCGAACCATTTGCCATCGTCGCGTTTCAGGGTGACGGTGTCTCCGGTCATTCCTTCAAAGCTAGCTTTTAGTGGCTTACCATCAAAGCTGTGGAAAGTTCTGATTTCTCCCGCGTTAGAAATCCCTGCTAGGCTGCTGATGAAGGCCACAGCTAGGCTCCGGAAAGCAAGCCGTGAGAATTTCGGAACTAGGATCATCTTCATAGTCCGTAAGGTTGCGAATCTATCTCGTAGGTCAATCTTCTTCGTGGGATGGTTGGCGACCCCGCGTCTTCACCGAGCCGAGTTGATATTGGATGGGAGGGTGGTGGAGCAGCAGTCTGCGGTGGGAAAGAGCCAAGTTTTTTACTCCAGATCGTTGATGAGGACGATGCGGTAGCGGGCTTTTCCGGCGCGGAGGTGATCGAGGGCTTCATTGGCCCGCGACATGGGGAAGGTTTCGGTGGTCGGGGCGATGCCGTGGCGGCGGCTGAAGTTGAGCATTTGGTCGGTGGTCGCGGGGCTGCCGAGCGGGGAGCCGGAGACGGATTTCTGGCCCATGATGAGGGGGAAAGCGCTGATGGACATGGGTTCGAGGACCGCACCGACCGTGTGAAGGCGGCCCTTTGGCTTGAGTGCGGCGACGTAGGTATTCCAGTCGAGAGCAGCGTTGGTGGTGTTGAGGATGAAGTCGAAGCTGCCAGCGGCTTTTTCGAGTTCCTCGGAGTTGCGCGAGTTGAGGGTGCGGTGGGCACCGAGTTGGAGCGCCTCCTCGCGCTTGGAGTCGCTGGTGGTGAAGGCAGTGACCTCACAGCCCCAGGCGCGGAGAAATTTCAGCGCCATGTGGCCGAGGCCTCCGATGCCGATGACGGCGACGCTATCGGTCGGCTTGATGCCAAATTCGAGGATGGGATTGAACACAGTGATGCCGCCACAGAGCAGCGGGCCGGCTTTGGTGGGATCGAGACCTTCGGGAATCGGGCTGATCCAAGTCCAGTCGGCGCGCACGCGAGTGGCGAATCCGCCGTGACGTCCGACGATGGTGCCTTGGGCTTTGAGGCAGAGGTTTTGATTTCCCGAGAGGCATGAATCGCACTCACCACAGGAGCTAGAGTTCCAACCGAGCCCGACGCGGTCGCCGAGTTTGAGGCGTTTAGTGTGTTCACCGAGCGCGACGACGCGGCCGATAACTTCGTGGCCGGGGACGAAGGGGTAAGTCGTCATGCCCCAGTCGTTGTCGAGCATGGAGAGGTCACTGTGGCAGATGCCGCAGCTCTCGACGGCGATTTCCACTTCCTCTGAGCCAAGTGGGCCGGGGGTGTATTCAAACGCTTGGAGGGGTTCTTTGGCTCCGTGTGCGGCGAGGGCTTTGATGGGAATGTTCATGCTTAGGGGTTGTATGATCTCCTTTCATAGGCCTGCCGCTGGAAGAATGCTAGGGCGATTTTTGTTGGGGGCAACGAGTGGAGCAGTCAGACTGGATCTTTGAAGTGGAGTCTGATGGCGCATGAACTTTCCCTTCCCTGCTTCGACGGTAAATGCTATTTCGACTGTATGGACGCGTTGACCATCGAACAAGAAGCGCTCAAATTATCCCCGCTGTCGCGCATCCGGCTGGCTGATTTACTCTACACAAGTCTGGAAGTGGAAGCCGACCGCGACTGGAATCGCAAGGCCATCGACGAGTGTGTATCCCGCTACGAGGCTTACAAAAATGGGGAAATGGGATCGAGCGCCGGACTTGATTTCCTAGATCGTATTGAGTCGATTGCGCCCTCGCCATGAAGTTACGGGTTCTGGTTGCTGCAGAGCGGGAAGTCGCCGCCGCTTATGCCTAGTATGAGTCCCAGTCCGAAGGGCTTGGTCGGCGGATGACTGGAGAAATCCGGGGTGCCCTAGCTGGGATTCTCGATTTCCCAGAAGCCCACCCGATTTTTCCCCCAGCCCACCGGAAGCGGAATCTCAAAAAATTCCCTTATGGAATCATCTATCGAATCGAAGGAGACGAAGTTATTCTTGTCGCGTGTTTTCATCTTCGTTCAGATCCAACCAGATGGCGGGAACTTCTCAAAACTCGGTAGTGGATTGTCACGCAATTGCCGGAGTTCCAGGCACGACGCTACCGTGCATCAAGATTTGTGGAAATATAACGGTGGGAAAGTGGTTCTGCAAGCACCTTGGACTGCATGCAGCCCGCTGCCGCTTTCCGTAGCCAGCCTGCTGGCACGGGGCTAGCCAGCTCTTCGCCCGCAGCAGGCTGCAGCAGTCCAAGGATCACCGGTTCCCTTGTACGGGGATCTCACGACAGATCGACTCAATTAGCTATCGCTAGGAACATGTGGCTCGAAGGTCATGGAGCGTTCGTGCTCGCGGGCTTTGGCGGCTTTTTTCGCCTGTTGGTAAAAGTGGTCTTGGGCGCGGAAGGCTTTCTGGCCCTTGGTGCGGGTGAGGCGCTGGGAGCTGCCGTCGGGAAGGAGGCGGGAGGCCTGGGTGTTGTCCTGAAAGTAGCTTTCTAGGATGCGGAGGAGGCGGCGCTTGAGGGCGGGCGTCTCGATGGGGATCATGAGCTCGATGCGTTTTTCGAGGTTGCGCGTCATCCAGTCGGCCGAGGAGATGTAGATTTCGGAATTTCCGCCCTGAAGGAAGTAAAAGAGGCGGGCGTGTTCGAGAAAGCGGTCGATGACGGAGATGACTTCGATGTTTTTCGAGTATTTCGGGTCGCCGGGCTTGAGGCAGCAGATGCCGCGGATGTTGAGGCGGATTTCGACACCCGCTTGCGAGGCTTTGTAGAGGGCATTGATGATCTCCGGGTCTTGGAGGGAGTTGACCTTGCCGATGATGCGGGCGGGCAGTCCTTGCTTGGCGCGCTCTGCCTCGCTGGCGATGAGGTCGAGCAGGGCGGGCTTCATGGCGGTGGGGGCGGGGACGAGGCGCTGGAAACGGAGGAGCTTGGAGCGACCGGTGACGGCATTGAAAAAAAGCGAGGCGTCATTTCCATACTCAGGCTTGCAGGTGAGGTAGGAGAGGTCGGTATAGAGCTTGGAGGTGGTCTCGTTGTAATTTCCGGTGCCGAGGTGGACGTAGCGGCGGAGGTGGCCGGACTCACGGCGGACGATGAGACAGATTTTCGCGTGGGTTTTGAGGTTTTTCACGCCATAGACGATCTGGGCGCCGGCGCGTTGCAACTCGTCGGCGCGGTCGAGATTCCGGGCTTCGTCGAAGCGGGCCTTCAGTTCGACAAGTGCGGTGACGTGCTTGCCATTTTCTGCGGCTTTGATGAGTGCATCCACGATCCGGGACTTGCGGGCAGTGCGGTAGAGGACTTGCTTGATGGCGATGACGTCGGGGTCCTCGGCGGCTTCTTCGATGAGGCGGATGACTGGCTCGAAGGACTCGTAAGGGTGAAAGAGCAGCACGTCATCGGCGGCGATGGTCTCGAACATCGATGCACCGGGGGCGATGGCGGGGGAGTTCTGCGCTGGCCAGTCGGCATCCCGGAGGTGGTCGAAATCGGGTAAAAAGGCGAGCTCCATGAACGCGGCGAGTCCAGGTGGCCCATCGACGCGATAGACTTCCTGCGGGCTCGCGGCGGTGACTTGGTGGATCATGCGGACGAGGTCACGCGGGGCGTCTGAGCGGAGTTCGAGGCGCACGGTATCGGCAAAGCGGCGGGCGGTGAGCACGTCTTCCATTTCCCCTGCGAGGTCACTGGCGTCTTCATCCTGCACGACGATGTCGCCATTCCGAGTGACGCGGAAGGCGGTGGTGGCGGTGACGATTTCTCCGGGGAAAAGCTGTCCGGCGTGGGTGGCGACGAGGTCCTCAATGAGGATAAAAGCATGGCTCTGGTCCTCGGTGCTGACGTGGATGCGGCGGCCCAGAATTTCCGGCATGGGGATGAGGGCGTGGCGAGTGGTCTTGGTTTCTGGGTCAAGGATGCGGCAAGCGACCGTGATTTGAAGCGCGGGGACGATCGGCGGCGCGCCTTCAGGATCGACCGCCAGTGGGGTGAGCAGCGGGAAAATGGCATCCTCGAAGGTGGCGGCGGCCTGTGCAGATTGGGCGAGGCTGAGATCGCGCGGATGAAGTGGGTGGATGCCAGCTTGGATCAGGGCGGGGACGAGGGTGCCGGTTAGGAGCGTGTATTGCTGGGCGCTCATTTTTAAAATCCGCTGGCGCAGGGCGACGAGATTCCGAGCGGGGCTGAGGCCTGATGGATCGGGAGTTTTCCGGCCACTTCGGCGGAGGAGCATGAGGCCACCGATGCGGACTTGGAAGAATTCGTCGAGATTTGACGCGGTGATGGCGAGGAATTTGACACGCTCGAGCAGGGGGAGATCCTCGCGCAGGGCTTCGTCGAGCACGCGTTGGTTGAATTCGAGCCAAGAGAGTTCGCGGTTGAGGTATGGGGTGGGCATGAGAAATGGGCGTTAATTATCTTCGTCGATGATGACGCTGAGGCCGAAGACTTGTTCGAAGAGGTCGGCCTTGGAGGCCATGGCGAGGCGCTCGACTGCGGCATCGGCTAGGCCGGGCAGGCGAATGCGGAGTTTCCCCGGCTCACGGCGGATTTCCAGATTCGCGACGCGCTGGGCATGAGTGCGCTCCAAGGCATCGGCGACTCGGAGTAGCGCGGCCAATTTACAAACCCGGATGCGGTCGTCGGTGCTGAGAGCGGCGTAACTTGGGTGCGCCATCTGCGGACCCGAGTGGCGGTGGTAGCGGGCGACGAGGGCGACGATGGTGACATCGAGGCGGTCCAGCCCGAAGACTTCGGAATTGAGAATGAGGTATTCCGAATGCTTGTGATGGGCGCGCGGGCTGACGTAGGTGCCGACTTCGTGGAGGATGGCGGCGACTTGGAGAAGGAGCGCGTCGTGTGGGGTGAGTTGGTGGAGATCGGTCAGGGCATCGAAAAAACGGGCGCAGAGATTTCCGACGTGCTCGCCGTGGCTGGGGTCGGATTGATAGCGCTCGGCGAGGATGCGGGCGGAGCGGATGACCTCCTCGGCGAAGGCTCCGGTGAGTTCTTGGGACACGAGTAGGTCGTGGAGGAGGCCTTGCTCATACTCGCTGATGGGGATGTGGACTTCGGTGAGTTTGAGCGTTTCCGCAATGGCGAGATTGATTTCCAAGGCGGGGAGAAATGCTTCGGCGGTCTGGTAGTCGAGTTGGAAGCGCTTGACGATTTCCACCTCCGTCAGTTTCGCGGCGTCTGCGGTGAACTGGCGGAGGGTCTTGATGGAGCAGGCTTGGCTGGACTTGGTGAGTGAGGGGGCGACGGACTGGATCTCGTAGCCGATGACGACCAGCCCATCAACGGTGACGTCTGAGAAATCGAAGCGAATCTGCGCGAGATTCCCGTAGGCATGCTCGCGGATCACTCGGAGCATGGCGCTGCCTTCGGCGTGTGAGCCATCGACGGCTTCGCGGGTGCGGTGAGTGCCCATGCGGTAGCTGGTGTAGCGGGTGATGCGGCCGTTTTGAAAGAGCAGTGCCCGTGTATTTCCCGGTCCCACATGGAGGACGAGGGTGGTGTCTTTCTGCATGGCGGGCAGGCTGAGGAGGCGGCGGCGGGTCTTGAGGTAAATGAGCCGGGTCATTTCCCCGTCGTCGATGGTGCCGATCCTAAGGCCGCAGGCGATGCGGATGCGGTTCATGAAGGTCTCATGATTCGAGGCCTCGCTAAGAATGTTCGTGGCGACCGCGCGAGTCATCGCGTGCGGGTCGAGTCCGAGCTCGGCGAGCGATTTCTGATAGCCCTTGATGATCGAGACGACGCGCTCGGTGGTGGTGGGGCTGATGCTGCCGTTGCGGAAAATATCGTGAGCGACCGGGGCGGGTTGTTCGAGAAAATCCACCGAGGTGAATGAGCCGTCGTCGGCGCGCTCGGCGACCATCATCGAGACCGAACTCGCGCCGATGTGGAGCGCGGTGAATAAATTTTCAGCGACGATAGGATTTTTCGCGGGCTTGCGGACATTCGGCATCGCACAAAGACACCGTGCAAAGCCATTTCATTCAATCCCCAATATGTGAAGAGCTGATCTTCTCGCAGAGGAAGCTTGTCAGGTGGCCACGTTTCCACAATGGATGGTGCATGCCAGTCACCGGAGCGTTGGAACGATATTTGGTAAAACCTGGGTCGAAAGTGGACCTCGATAAAGTCGATTGCGGCGAAAAATTCCTGTTCCAATCAGGGAATAAGGAGGAGTTTGATCCCCAGTTTGACGTGCTTCAGCATGAGCTCCAAGACCTCCAAAAGCGACTCTACGCGGAAAACAAGCACCGCATTCTCGTGGTGATGCAGGCCATGGATACCGGCGGCAAGGATGGCTGCATCAAGCATGTTTTTTCCCGCATCGATCCACAGGGCATCCAAGTCTGTGCGTTTAAAAAGCCAAGCGAGGAGGAACTTGCACACGACTTTCTCTGGCGGGTCCACTCCAAGGTGCCGGGCAAGGGGCAAATCGTCATTTTCAATCGCAGCCACTACGAAGACATCATCGCAGTGCGGGTGAAGAAGATTTATCCCGATGCGGTGTGGAAAAATCGCCAGCGCCACGTCATCGAGTTCGAGCGGATGCTGGCCGAAGAGGGCACCACGATCGTGAAAATTTTCCTCCATATTTCCAAGGAGGAGCAAAAGCGCCGCCTCCAAGCCCGACTCGACAACCCGGCCAAGCATTGGAAAATCAACCCGGACGACCTAGTGGACCGTGCGCGCTGGAGCGAATTCATGACGGCTTATGAAGACGTTATGACCAAAACCTCCACCGCAGAGGCCCCCTGGTACATCGTCCCGTCCGACCGGAAATGGTACCGGAATCTCTGCGTGGCCCGTATCATGCTGGACACGCTTAAGAAGCTGGACATGAAGTATCCTGCCATCACTTGGGATCCGAAGAGCATCGAGATCAAGGACTGAATGGCGAGTGGGAAAGTGGCATAGACTGCACAGCATTTCTCTTGCCACCCCTTGGGGCATGCGCCAAAACACCCATCCGCTCATCCAAGAGCGGTGCAAATCGATTGCTCCGCTTGGGATGGCGGCTCAATTCTTAACTTCACGCTCCTATGGAAAGTATTTCATCTCGTATCGCCAAGGTTTCTCCCTCACTCACCCTCGCCGTCACGGCTCAAGCCAAGGCCATGATCGCTAAAGGCGAAGAAGTGTATGCGCTCGCTGGCGGTGAGCCAGAAATGGACACTCCCCAGTTCATCAAAGACGCTGCCATTGAAGCGTTGAATGCCGGTAAAACCAAATACACCCCTGCCGGCGGCATCCCTGAGCTGCGCGCTGCACTCTCCACCAAGCTCAAGAACGACAACAATCTCGACTACCCCGCCTCGCAAATCTGTGTCACCGGCGGTGCCAAAATGGCGTGTTACAATGCCATCCTCGCCGTCATCGAAGAGGGAGACGAAGTCATCATCCCCTCGCCCTTCTGGGTATCCTATCCCGAGATGGTCACCCTCGCAGGGGGCGTCCCGGTCATCGTGGAAACCACTGAAGCCAACGGCTGGAAAATGACTCCTGAGCAGTTCGAAGAGGCCATGACTCCGGCGACCAAGATGGTCATCATCAACAGCCCAGGAAATCCTACCGGTGCCGTTTATACCAAAGAGGAACTCCTCGCACTCGGCGAGATCGCCCTCACCGAAGACATCATCATCTTGTCCGACGAGATTTACGAAAAGCTCGTTTACGGCGAGGCCAAGCATGTCTCCATCGCCTCACTCAGTCAGGAACTCTACGACCTCACCATCACCGTCAACGGCTTTTCCAAGGCCTATTCGATGACCGGTTGGCGTCTTGGCTACACCGCTGCGCCAAAGGCCCTTGCCGATGCGATTGAAAAGATCCAGAATCACACCATTTCCAACGCGAACAGCTTCGCGCAATACGGTGCCCTCGCCGCGCTTGAGGGTGACCAGACCTTCATCGAAGACATGCGCGGTGAATACGACGTGAAGCGTCAGTTCATGCACGCCCGCCTTCAGGCCATCAAAAACATCCGCGTCGTCGAGCCAGAAGGAGCCTTCTACTTCTTCGTCTACACCGGCGGCATGGGGCTTAAGTCGATGAATCTGTGCGACAAGTTGCTTTCCCGCTACAAAGTTGCCGCCATTCCGGGCGTCGCTTTTGGTTACGACGAGGGCATCCGCCTCAGTTACTGCACCACTTTGGACATTCTCAATGAAGGACTCACGCGCTTCGAGCAATTCTGCCGCGAGCATTGAGTTTGCTTTCGCCTAGCGCTTCAGCATCCCCCACGCCAGCTACGCAACTTGTGGACTGGCGTGGGGGATCTTTTTTGAGTTCATTCCCCTAAAACTGGCTCAGAAAATCACCGACACCGCCCCAAGCCGCAGCTCGCAACAATCGGTTGAGCGTCGTTGTCTCCAGCATGGACTCTAGAGGAAATCTTGTGCGGTTTGAGCGCATGGATAACGCACAGCTCGGCAGTGTGGAAGTCTCCCAAGACAATCTCGCCGCAGCTGGCGAGGGGTTGCGGATTGCTCAAAGTCACAGGCGACATTCCCCTGGTAAGCTGGCTGCTGATCGTTGTCGGTGTGAAAATCATCGGCGGCATTGGCATTTCAAGAGCCACCAGTGCTCAAGACGAGCAGATCGCCTAAGCTGGGATGGCCATGTGGCGGTCGCTAGAGTCAATCCGCACTCAGGAACTTACGGTCCCTGAAATTGAGGGACTTGAGTTTACCGTTTTCGTCGTCGTAGAGCAGCATGACGTAGTTCCCCTCAGAGGCGACGGGGATGGGCTGAAGCTCGACAGCGCCACACTTCACTGGGACATAACCACGGGGATAGAGAATCGGCGCTTGCGTGACGGCGAGCCGCTTCACGAAGTATGAATTCCACTTGCCTTCGGGTTCGCGCATTTCGACTTTGATTTCTGGGTTCTGCGAGACGGAAACGAAGGTGGCGCTCCGTCCTTGCTCGGTGTCGCGCTGTTTGAGGCGTAAAACACGGATCGCCCAATAGGCTGGCTTCGCATCCGTCGCGGGAACCTTTTCGGCAAAGGGGATGAGGATGGTCGTCTCGTTCGCCGCGACCGTCACTTTGGTGTTCCCGTCTTCGGTTCCTTCACGGAGGAACTTAACGGTATGGCTGCCAACGGGGACTTTGATCCCACCGGTGGAGTCACCGAGCTTGTATCCGTCATCATTCACACTCTTGCCATCGATTTGCATCGTCAAGGCACCCACACCTGGGGCGACCGAGTCGGCAAGTCGGATGAAACCATGTTTGGACTCGCCCTCAGCAAGGACGAGTGGGGGCAAGAGGGCTAGTAGAAGAGTGATTTTAAGGGAGTTAAAAATCGTTTTCATAAGTCACGCGAGGTTGGTATTTGATGGGGTCAATGCTGCCATCATTTTTTCTTTCGCCAGGGTCGGCGAAGACGGTGAAGGATTTTCTGGATTCGGATAAAATCACAGGTTTATCTTCCGTGCCGCTGATGGCTTGGCCGATGACCCATACCCGGAAATTTCTGGAACGCACCGACGAAGCATCATAGACGCGGGAGAAAACTTCTTCCGCCGCAGCGTCTGACCACTGGATGTCTTTCACATTCTGGTAGAGATCACGATTTCCAAAAACCGGATCATCATTCAGATCTCGGATGGCGGCCAGCTCCGCAGTACTGGAGAAGGGGCGGCGCAGGATAATGGCGTCTGCGATTTGGTCAGCCAGCAGTGTGCTGTAAGGAGCGCCCAGCTCAAGAGTCGTCGTTTGTGGTCGGAACATGCCCGTGTCGTGTGCCCAACTGGAAACTCGGCGCAGCTCGGGGTCTTGGGTAAGAAACCCTGCGGCCATGCACCGCAGTGCGGTTCTGCCGGCCGTGTTCACGTTGATGTTGCCTTTGATTTGGATGAGGTTTCCTTCTCGTTCGTTGGAGTCGGTGGAATTCGGCATCCCAACGTGGAATAGATCGAGAAGCTGTGATGCCCGGCGTCCTGCACGATCAAATCGCTCATGCTCAGGGCGACCGATGCGGAGGGTATTTCCCCCGCCGTAATCGACACTTGGTGAGGAGCCATTGGAGACTTCTGGCCAGGAGTTGCGTCCTCCGGGCATAGACCCGGCTTTCAGTGCTGCTGAGTCTCCTGAACTGCTTCCACCTCCGCCTGTCGAATTACCATAAACTGGCGTCCACATGATCGGGTCATAGGTGTTGCCTAGCTCGGTCGCACTGAAGAAGACACCGGCATTCGATAGGCGTTGAACAGCATTTTCCCGGATGGGGGCAGCCTGCAAAGGCCAGCCTGTGGAGGTAGACGTGTCAATAGGGATGGCCGAATCGTTGGTGCGAGTCGGATAGGGCGTGACTGGGGAATCATGCCCGCCATCTGGCCATTCCGATGGCAGCACCCGCCCATAGACGAGCCTTTTTTCTGTTGAATCGCCGTCGTAAATCGTTCCGCGACGGATGTTTCTACGTCCCGGACTCGTGTTGTTGGGATAGGCGTTTTCTCCGAGAGGGGTATTTCTCAGGTAATTGGTCATTCTCGGGTCTCCCATGTTATTGACGAAACTGCCATACGGTCCGTAACTGTGGCCGGGGATGGCGGCTTTCGACGCGGTGCGAATGATTGAATTCTTGAAATTACTGACTCCGAAAACGTCACGGACAAATTTGGGGATAATATGCACGGGTTGTCCATTCCACTGCATCGTCATGCCGCTTGCGTAGGGTGGTTCGATCAAATCAAATTCTTGGCCGCCGCTGGAATCGGGCAGGGTGTAGTTGACACTCGCGACCTCGTAAAACTTGTATTGGTCAGGAAGGAGTGAGACTGCCAGAGCGGGGCTGTAGAATTTACCCTGTCTGTTTTCGAGGGAGTGAGTGGATAAATTCTTATCATTCAGGATGCCCGGGCTGTCGAAGGGTTGCGTGCCACTGCTTGACCCCGCTCCCACGGCCTCTGGGGTTAGATTGGCCTCATAGCTAAAGCTCGCGGAGCCATTTACGGGCTGGTTGGTCATGTTCCAAAGTTCGACAAAAAGGCGGAAGTTCCACCGTTGGACATCTCTTCCAGCGACTCTTGAGGAGCCCAAAAAGTTGATCTGTAAGACGACCTCGCTCATGAACGGGTAGCCATCTTGGCCGACGTAGGCCCCGGGGCTGATCGTGGGGTCATTGTCCTGATCTGCATAGTCTAGAGCACTTGCCGCGAGGGTTTCCAAATATTGGTCAGGAAAGCCGCCTTTGCGGGTGTTTTCAAAATCAGGTAAGCCGTCGTTGATCTGTTGGGTAAAGTCACGAACCGCGCTGCTGCGAGTCACTTTGAGCAAGCGGTTCAAATTCATCTTCGGCTGGCCCATGAAATTTAACTTAATGCCGGGCGAGTGGGGGACGAGGGCTTGCTCTTTGTAGGATTGCAGAACCGGGCTTACCTCTTTCTCGATGGCCGCTGCGATCGGGTTTTCTAGGAGGCCCGTCTCGGTATCTCGCACGAGAGCAGGTTTGGTGCTATCACTTCCTTGACTGGTTTTCAGAATATCCGTCGCGCCGATGATGGAGTCGGGTGAAAGCATCGCAGGTCTGGCGCTAACGATTGTTTGAGCAAGGGATGTGTTGCCGACAGCAGATTCGAGAGATTGGTCAGTTGCTGCAGGATCGATCGCGCCGACTTCGATGCTGCTGAGCGGAGGGAGGTCCTCATTGACGGGACGCCCCGAGGGGAGCGGGTAAGTAGCTCGCGAGGGTTTGTCGGGATTTCCGGCGATGCGGCCATCGATTTTTCCCTGCAAATCTTCCACCCAGTAGGCGTAACGGGAAACGATTTTCGAGTTTGGGTCTTTAATGGTGACCCATGAGACTTTCGCGGAATCGAACCAAGGAAGGGTGCTGAAAGACTTAGGTTCATTCCCGACGAGAGTTTCAGGGCGGGGTGGGGTGAGGATCTGTGTGCTGGGCGGGGTGGTCTCGGTGCTGAAAAGGGGTTGGTAGTTGTACTCCAGATCTCCATTCGTCGCTGATCCCCGGGCGACGTAGAGGTAGGGAGTATTTTCCTTGTTGGTGACGGCGGGGTTCTCTTCGGTGCCTTGCACGATCATGAAATCATCCTTGGCAGTTTCTTGTTTCAGAATTCTCCGGAAGTCGTCTAGGCCCGCTTGGGTCGCGAGTTCTGCGCGTTGGCGGTCCGTGTAAGAGCGGGCTGTGTTCCGCTCGATGCCGATGATAAGCAGGCTGGCGACGGCAAGAATGAGCAGTGCGCCGACGACGACGAGAATCGCTGGCAGGGTAAAGCCTGCCACGGCTTTTCGCGGAGGCATGAGTGAATTAATCTGCATAATGGCCAAATCTTAGCTGTGTCTGGTAGATCTCGAGGCCTTTTTTACGGTCTGCATCTTCAGATTTACCGACGAGGCGAGAGGCTGCTGGGCCTTGACCATCCCAGTCAGAGGCGGTTTTGAGTTGGGCCGAGAGGTCTCGGCGTGCGAGGACTAGCTTGATGTCGAGTGCTTCGGGCCCCGTGACATCATTTTGGACCCAGTCATTCCAACGGCCCTCGGCATTGCGCGATTTTGGGCGAGCTTCGAAGGAGATGACGCCAAAAACCACGGGTTCGTCGAGTTCTGTATCCTCTTCAAAAAGTGTGGGGACGGCATTTCTCCTGAGTCCTTCGAAGGTCGCGAGGCTCTCGCGGAAGCCACGCATCAGGCAGCGCACGGTTTTTCCGCCGATGGTGAGGTCTTTGATGTAATAATTCGCCGTGCAGAGGTCGCCGACTCTTCCCGCATTCGTCTGCGCTTGGGACGGCTGGAGGCTGAAGAAGCCTAAGCGGTCGGAGGACCAGGCTTTGGTGTTATTCTCGATCAGGGTGTCTTTATGAAAACGCGCAGTCGATAAGTCCGTAGTGAGTTGCGAAAAGAGCGCACGGGCTTCGCGTTCGCTCGCGACATTTCCGCCGATGCGCTCATAGCCGTCTCCAGAGCTGCCCAAGACGGTGGCGGCAAGCAGCAGAATGATGGAGCCGATGGTCATGGAAAACATCAGCTCGATCAGCGTGAAGCCCCGATTCTTTCTCACGGCATGGATCATGGCGTCTGCGAGTAAAAGTCAACCTTCTGACGTCTTTGTGCCGATGAGGTGGCGGGATATTCAAGCGAGACACAAGTCACTAACATGCTTGAGGATGGAGCGTTGCCCGTGTTGCTTGCACTAGGTTGTGTGGCGCTTAGTGCGGCGATGTAGCGGATGGGCTTGCCGTCCAGTTCACTCAGTCCTTTTTGGTAAGCCGCTTGGCTGATTTTACCGATGGCGTTACCCTCTGCGGAAAAGGCGATGGCCCACACCCCCCCGGCGGTTGGAAACGTTTGACCGACTCCGGTGGTTTCAAAGTATTGGGCTTTCCCTTCCCGAGAGGCTTGGATTTCTTCCATGCATCGTGGAATGATCCAAATGCTGCGGGTCTCCGCTTCTGCGGAAATGCCCGTCTTGCCAGACTCGGCGAAGGCGCCGAAGACCAGTGGCACGGCGACCGCGAGCACGCCGGTGGCGATGACAGCCTCGATCAATGAGGTGCCGCGAGGATTCTGTGGAGGTTTGGGAGTGGTTCTCATCCGTCAATGGAGTAGGGACGTGCGGTGACACGGCCGATTTTAAGTCGATTTTCGTTAGCGGTCCTTTTAGGCCCCTTGAGATTCGCTGTGGCTTTGCCGTTGCGGTAGCTACCTTCAGCAATTCGTAAGGCGATGGGTGTCGATCCGAGTGGGTAATGCAGGCCTCCTCGTGCGTTGAAGGCAATCGCGTGGACCACGACTTGGAGGTTTTTGGAGCCACCGTATTCGATGGTGACTTGGGGCTCGTCGATGGGGTTGGTGATGCCATCCACTTTTTCCCCGACGATTGCGATGCCGGTGTTGAGGGTTTGCCAGCGGTTCAACAGAACGCCCTTGAGAGTGGGGGCGCTTTCAGATGCTTCCGGCCATTCTTCGACTTTAAATAGACCGATGCGGCATTTCTCGTCTCCCGAGGGCAGGTCACCGGGTTCTGCAATGGCCAGCACCACGAATGAGCGTGAAGTGATGGCGGTGGACTTCGCCTGTTCGATCATGCCGGTGAGTTGGTCCGTGGCGGCCTTGCGAGATTGGGTACCGTTTCCATTCAGCAAGCTCACGCCGGCGGTCATGAGGGCGATGAGGATCGCGATGACGGCGACCATCTCGATGAGCGAGAAGGCGGCTTTGAAGCGATTGACCTGAAATTTGCGTGGATGAAGCATAACCGAGACAGGGGGTGTCCATCTCCTCTCATGCAGAGAATGTGCCAACACCAAGTAAACACCGAGAAGGAGTCCTAACCCTTGAGCCGCATCAAGTTGCGCAATGTGACACAAGTGACACCTGCAACGTGAATTCTGGCTCTCGGCTCCTTCTAGGAACGGACGTCATACCAAAAATGATCGGCGACTTTTCGGTCACGTCCCCGAAAAACTTTCCGAACAAAATTTGGATTCCTCAGTAAATACCAATCCCCGAAAATGTCAAATTTTCGGCATGAGGTGACGATCGCCGCCCGCCACAGAGTTCCCCACGCGCGGCCAGAATGGCGTCCGTGGGCTTTGAGCCGTTTGGCGAAATCGACGTCCTCGACGGATACGAACTCTGGATTGAAGCCGCCGATCTCCATGAAATCTCGTTTCCAGCACCAGAATAGTCCGAAGCTGACCCCTGAAAAGATGAGGTAGGGTAAAATCGAGAGGCCACTGGCGATGATGCCCAGCGACCAACGCTCCGGATAGACCATCGCGCCGCCGCCGACGATGCGGCCTGTGGTGAGGCGGCGCTGGATTTCCCGAAAGGTCTGGGGATGCATTCTGCTGTCGGCGTCGCAGGTCACAAGGATTTCCCCGGTGGCAGCAGCGGCTCCAGCATTCCGGATCATGGACAGGTTCTTGGCATCTTCGCGGACGATGAGGCAGCCGTGGCGGTGAGCGATTTCCTCGGTGGCGTCGGTGCAGCGGTTTAAGACGACGATGATTTCCAAATCTGCGTGGCACTCGTCCTGGGCGCGGCGGGCCGCAGCGAGGCACGAGGGGAGAAAGTCGGCCTCATTGTGGGCCGGGATGATGAGGGAAATCCGAGGTTTCACTGGGCTTGGTCATCGGCCTTAGGAGTTTTTCGGGCACCGCTGCCAAGGATGCCGTCGAGGATTCCACCGACATCGCGGAGGGTTTTTCCGCCATGTTCGAGGATTTGGGTGCCTTTTTCTAGGCTCTTGTTGGAGGTGTCGCCGAGGATGGATTGGGTGAATTTGATCACTTTTTCTCCGGTTTCGGGAATTTGGTCGAACATGCGTAGCCCGGCGGCGGTGATGAGTCGGTCGGTGAGGTCTTCTTTGGGATCGTCGAGAGTGCCGGTGATACGGACCGTGGTCCAGAGCAGGCCGCGCTCTCCGGCGAGGAAGACATCCGTCTCGGCACCGGGGATGTTCGCGAGGGTGCCGGGGGCTAGGCCGAGACGGAAGGCGCCGTCGATTTCCTGCCCACGGATCACGAGGCCACCCTCGACACGGACAAGTCCTTCGGCAAAGAAGACGAGTCGGGAGAGGGCGATTTCGCCCTTTTTCCAGTGCCAGTCGGTATGGGACTCGTTGAGCGTGAGGATGCGAAATCGTCGGGTGTCCGCATAGGCGGCGAGGGCATCCAGCAGGGGGAGGGCGGTAAGCACGCCGTTTTCGAGCTTGAGCGTGCCGCTGGCCTCGGGGGATCCGGTGCGATTGTGGAGGCTGAAGCTGGAGCTGACGTTACCGGTGAGGCGCTTGGCCCAGTTGGGATCGAGCACTTCTTGGCAGGTGATGCCGGAAGCGTCTCCCGCTAGGGAAAATTGTTGGGACTTCATGTCCCACTCGCCGGTGGCGTTGATGAGGCCATTTTCCCAAGCGTTCACGGTGGCTTTGGTGAGAAAGGCTTGGTGATCTTGGTAGCGAAGGTGGGCGCCATCGAGTCTCAACTCAGGCACGAGAGGGAAGGGTGAGCGGATTGAGCCGCCTTCGAGCTCGGCACGGTAAGAGTCCTTGGCACCGGCCATCTCGGCATGGACTTGCATGCCGGTCATCGTCACAAGCCCCTGATTTAAAAGGGCTTTTAAATTCAATTCACGAATGTCCAAGCCCTGGACTTCGACCTTACTAGGAATCCATGCGGGCGGGCGTGACGTGGCGATACGCTCTTTGGTAATGCTCGGTGAAGTGGGTGGAGCGAGTGGCGCTCTGGCATCCACGCTGAGGTCGAGCCGCCTGACGCTGGAGCTGCGAATTTCCCAGATTCCCCGGCGGACGGCACCGAGGCCGACTTCCGTGTGCAAGCCGGCAGCCTGCACCCCGGTGAGCGAGCCTACTCCGCTGCCTTGGAATGACTCGGTATCCACGGCTAGGCCATCCCAGCGGAAATGGGCGAATTCCCCTTTGACGCCTGCGGTCCGGCTGGCCTCGGCGGAGAGGAATTGGCGGAAGGCATCACTATGAAGGTAGCGGCGGAGGCCTGCATAGCCGGCGGCCATGCCTAGGAGGCTAATGACGGCGACTCCGATGCCGAGCCTCACTAGCCAAGGGGCTTGTCCGGTGCTTTTTCCACGTCGTGAACGGCGGCTCATTTCAAAAGACTAGCGACCTTGATTGACTCCGCAAGTCTGCGGCTTTTTTTACTTCACCTCGAAGGGGTAAGTGCCGCCACCCAGCGTGATGGTGACTCGTCCCGCTGCGAACGTCGCTTTTCCAAGGCTGGAAAGGGGTTTTCCTTCGCAAGTGATGCTCTCGACGCTTGCTGCCGGGATGCGGATGGTGGCTTGGGTGTTGGCGGGGATCGTGACGCTGAGATAGAATTCCCCCCCGCTGAGCTTCCAATCGGAAATCGCGAGGCCATAGGGAGTTTCGAGGCTGGCCTTGGCGGAGGTCAGTCCACCGCCGGGAGTGGGGGCGATTTCAAAATGCTTCCACCCGGCGGCACCCGCGTCTGGCTTGAGTCCGGCGATGGTGTCGTAGAACCAGCCGCAGACGGAACCGTAGGCGTAGTGGTTGAAGGAGTTCATGCCGTCTTTGGAAAATCCTTCCGGTGTCCAACTGTCCCAGCGCTCCCAGATGGTGGTGGCGCCATTTTTCACGCTGAAGAGCCAGCCGGGATAGGTTTCTTTGAGCACGACCCTATAGGCCAGGTCGCTAAGTCCCAGCTCGGTGAGCACGGGCGTGATGAGCGGAGTGCCGATGAATCCGGTGGCGAGGTGCTCATCCTTGGCGGCGAATGCTGCGGCAAGGTGCTGGGCCATTTGTGGACGGAGCTCCTTGGAAACGAGATCGAAGCCGAGTGCGAGCAAGTAAGCGGTTTGCGCGTCGCTGGTGATTTTTCCGTCCGCCGTGATGAATTCTTTTTGAAAAGCCATTTTAATTTTCTCGAAAAGGGCGAGGTTCTTCGCCGCGATTTCAGGCTTGCCGAGCGCCGTAGCCATCTGTGCCACGAGCTGAGTGGAGTGGGCAAAATAGGCGGTGGCGATCAGCACGTAGGGCGTGGGAGCTTGGTCTGCGGGGTAGCCGGGTGCGAGCCAATCTCCGTAGCTTGGCTTGCTGCGGCGGATGCCATCTGGGTTGAAGGTCTCTTGTTGCTCGATCCAGCGCTGGGCGGTTTCAAAATTATCCTCAAGGATGCGGCGGTCACCAGTGTGCAGGTAAGTCACCCATGGGACGATGACACCGGCGTCCCCCCAACCCGCGCTGCCGGGCTTGCCACCGGTGACGGGTGCGACGTCGCCGTAGCCGCCGTTTTTGCCTTCTTTAAAACTATCGCGTAGGGCCGCGGACCACTGGCGGTAGAAGGCACCGCTGGCCATGTTGAAGTTCGCGGTGTGGCAAAATACTTGCGCGTCACCGGTCCAACCGACGCGTTCGTCACGCTGGGGGCAGTCGGTCGGGAGTTCAAGGAAATTGCCTTTTTGACCCCAGAGCGTGTTGGAATAGAGCTGGTTGAGCAGGGGATTCGAGCACTCAAAGTGACCGATGCGTGGCAGGTCGCTGTGGACCACGACGCCGGTGATGGCGTCTTCGAGGGGGTTCTCGACCCCACTGATTTCCACGTAGCGGAAGCCGAAAAACGTGAACGAAGGCTCCCAAATTTCAGTGCCTTGGCCCTTCGCTGTGTAGAGTGCGGTGGCTTTCGCCTTGCGGAGATTTCCCACATAAGCCGTGCCATCCGCATTGAGCATTTCCGCGAAACGCAGGTGGATTTCTTGACCTGCGCTGGCCTTCACTTTCAGACGGACCCAGCCGACCATGTTTTGACCGAGATCATAAAGGAACAGGCCCGGACTGATCTCGCGGCGCGAAATGGGCTTTAGCTCTTCGATCGCGCGGACGGGCTGGGAGTAACGAGCGACGAGCGGCACGCTGGCAGATGCCTCGACTTTGACAGGATTCCAAGTCCAGTCGCCACCGGATGGCTGCGACCATTCGGCATTCTCTTTCCGGGCGTCATAGGTTTCACCGAAATAGATGCCATTGGCGAGGATCGGTCCTTCGGCGGTGGTCCATGACGCGTCGGTCGGGACAAGCGTCGTTTTGCCTGCGGCGTCGGTAATTTCTAGCCAGCCGGAGACTTTTGGGGTCGGGCCAAATTGGTTTTTCGGCCACATGCGGCCGCTATACCAGCCATCGCCAAGGACGAGACCGAGGGCATTTTTCCCAGAGTTCAAGGAGCCTGCGACATCGTAAGCGACGTAGAAATTCCGCTTCGTGTAGTCCGGCCAGCCGGGCAGGAAATGGTCGGCCGTCACTCGCTGGCCGTTGAGCCATGGCTGCACGATGCCGAAGGCGGAGAGATAAAGTTTCGCGCGGATGGGCTTGCTGGCCAGCTCGAAGGATTTCCGGAAATAGCGTGCCGGTGGGGCGTCGCCATTGGCAACGGCTTTCCCGTCGCTGAGCCAATCCGCGCGCCAAGGTTCACCGAGGAGGCTGGTCTCGAAGGTGCTGGGCGCGCTCCATTCACTCGGGTGATTATCCTGATCCCAGATGCGAACTTGCCACGAGTAGCGCGTCTTTGGCTTGGCGGAAAAGTTGGGTAGTTCGACCCACTGCGATTGATCGGACTCGATTCGTGCGGTCTCGTGATTATCCCCAGCGATATTTAACCCGTTGATGCGGAGTTGGTAGGCTTTTTGTGAGGCACCCCGCTGGGTTGATTTCAGTTGCCAGGAAAAGCGGGGTGCCGAGGTCTCTACGAGGTTGGGATTGACCAAGCCTTCGCAGCGCAAGAGGCCGAAGGATGGAGTAGAATCATCACCGGCCATGGCAGTGAGGCTGAAAAGAGAGGCGGAAAGCATGAGAAGTTGGGTTTTCATGCATGGGCTTACTCAGTAACTCCTCCCCCAAATCGCACGGGTTTGCGTGGTTTCACCCGTCAGGAAACAGCTGTCGCTCGTCTCTGGGAGTGCTTCTCTAGAAATGGGCAGACAGCGGACGGTGATTTTATGCTGCTTGGACAGCTCCTCCTCCTGCTCGCGAGTGCCGCTCCACGGCGTGTAAAGCCAGCCGGGGTTTTCCTGCGACCAGTGGGCATGGAAAGCGGCCAAATCAGCGCAGGGCGTGATGTGCGAATTCCGAAATTCGGTAGCCCGGGCGAGCAGTGAATCATGGATTTCTCCAAGCATGTCCTTGGCCTGCTGGATGAAGGTTTCTTGATCGGCAAATTCCTTAGCCGAGATCGCTTGGTCGCGGCGCTGGACGCAGACTTTACGGGTTTCAAGATCGCGCGGGCCGATTTCGATGCGGATCGGGACTCCTTTTTTGATCCACTCCCATTTTTTCACCCCGCCGCTGAGATCGCGTGTATCGACGTGGACCCGCAGACCGTCGCCGTGGAAGGTCTGTTTGCGGAGCGTATCAGCCAGTGCATGACAGGCATCGAGCACCGCTTGGCGGCTGTCTTCTTTGGGCGTGACTGGAATGATGACGATCTGCTGAGTCGCGACTCGGGGAGGTAGAATCAGGCCGTCGTCGTCCGAGTGAGTCATGATCAGCGTGCCAATCAGCCGCGTGGAAACTCCCCACGAGGTGGTGTGCGCGTGCTGCACCGTGCCATCTCGACCGGTGAAGGAAATGTTCTGAGCTTTGGAGAAATTCTGCCCGAGGTAGTGCGAAGTGCCGGCTTGGATGGCTTTGCAATCTTGCACCATCGCCTCCACCGTCAGCGTCATATCGGCACCGGGAAATCGCTCATTTTCCGTTTTCTCCCCAGCAATCACGGGTATGGCCAAATGATCGCGGAGGAATTCCTCGTATTGGCCATGAATCATCCGGGCCTCCGCCATGGCTTCGTCCTGCGTCTCATGCGCGGTGTGGCCTTCTTGCCACAGGAACTCCGCTGTCCGCAGGAAAAGGCGGGGACGCATTTCCCAACGCATCACGTTCGCCCACTGATTGATGAGTAGGGGAAGATCGCGATACGACTCGATCCAGCGTGCAAACGCAGCGCCGATGATCGTCTCCGAGGTGGGGCGGATCACGTAGGGTTCAGCCAGTTCGCCCGCAGGAATCATCTTCGTTTTCCCGGTGACGGGATCTTTCACCGCTTCGAGCCGATGATGCGTCACCACCGCGCACTCGGTGGCGAAACCCTCCGCGTGCTCGGCTTCCTTTTCTAAATAGGAAAGCGGGATCAGCAGGGGGAAATAGGCGTTCTGATGCCCGGTCGCCTTGAAGCGGCGGTCAAGCTGCTGCTGGATCAGCTCCCAAATCCCGTAGCCCCATGGCTTGATGACCATGCAGCCACGCGTCTCAGAGTTTTCGGCGAGATCGGCGGCTTTGATCACTTGCTGATACCACTCAGGAAAGTCTTGGGCGCGGGTCGGATTGATGGCGGTCTTTTCGGCGGACATGGTTGTTGCGGAAATAGGAATCACGCCGGGGCCTAAAGAGCATTAAAAATTTCATCCCAGCCGTCCTTTCTCCCAGATTCATGGTGGGCTCTGGAAAAAACCGATAATCAATTTTCACAAATCCCGAGTTGGGAGTTTGACAGACCCGAAACGAATGGCCTTACTGCGGAATCTTAAGTCATTAAAACCCCAGCAGCTCATGAGCGATAACGAAAATCAACCACCGACTCCGTCCAAGCAGACGTCGAGTGTGCCCCTTAAAAAAGAAACCGTCCGCGTGACTCTCAAAGCCGCTGACGCGCCACCAGCCGTACCATCGGCCACGGTGCCAATCGCCCCACCGGTTCGTCCTCCAGTCCCAATGGGGCCTCCGACTCCTACCGTTGGCGGCGCTCCACGTCCACCTGCTCCCGCGCCGACCATCCCTCTCCGCACCGCTGGACCTACGCCGACGGCTCCTGCACCGACGATTCGCCTCGCGACGTCCGCCGCTCCTGCCAGCCCGACGCGCGCCATCCTTCCTTCCGCCGGCTCTCCGCCGACCATCGCTTTACCCAAGGCCACCGTTCAGCTTCAGACTCCGACGGTTCCGCTCGGCACTTCTTTTGCCAGCACCTCACCGCTTACCAGCAACTCCGCAGATGACGAAGAGGAAGAGTCAGACGCCAGCGCCATCGTCACCGTGCTCTCCGGACTCGGTCTCGTCGCCGCCGTGGTCGTGCTCGCCTTCCAGCTCATGACCGCGAATATTTGGATCAGCGCTCCAGAAAATGAAGGTAAAGGCTGGTCCTCGCTCCTCGGTTAATCCCTAAATTCTACTCAAATGATCCTACCTATCATCAATCTCGTTCTCGCAGGAGTCGTCGTTTACCTCGCCATGACATCGGCTGGTATGCCTATCGGCTGATCTCCGGCCCTCCTTTTCAGGACCTTCCCGAAAGAGCCACATTGCCACCGCAGTGTGGCTCTTGACGTATCCGACTTCAGCATCCAAGTTCTGGACATGGCTCTGACATTTACCGATAAAAATTTCCAATCCGAAGTGATCGACTCCGACCTGCCCGTCCTTGTGGACTTCTGGGCAGAATGGTGCGGACCCTGCAAAATGATCGGCCCGATCATTGATCAGGTCGCCACCGATCTGGAAGGCGTTGCCAAAGTCGGCAAAGTCAATGTGGACGAAGCCCGTGAGCTTTCGCAAAAATTCAACGTCCGCTCGATCCCGTTTCTCCTCTTCTTCAAAAATGGTGAAGTGAAGGACCAAATCGTCGGTGCAAGCGTCACCAAAGATCAGCTCAAGGCAAAGCTTCAAGCCCTCGCTTGATTCTCACACCAACCCAGCCGCTCTCGGAGGAAATCTCCCAGAGCGGTTTTTTCGTGTCGTTATAAGATCTGCGAATTGTCTGGTGCATCGCCCGAGACTCGTTGAGGTGAGCTAGCATCCTGGACCACTTACCTCCACAATAATCCCGGATGAATCCCAAACCACGCCAACGCTATACCGCCGAGTTCAAAGCCCAAGCCGTCGCACTTATTAGCACCGG
>JAIXQH010000051.1 GCA_027484055.1 Verrucomicrobiaceae bacterium
ACTGATCCGGGATCATGAAGTGAAGATTGAACACTCGGAAGCCATGATCTACCTGTCGATGAGCAAGCGAATGCTCGCAAGAATCGCGAACTAGATATTTTTAAGACAGTCTCTTAGAGTTTTCGAAGTTTTGTCGCGCCTTCACTGAGAGCTACTCTGAAAATCGCTGGCAGTGAAAAACGCCCGCGCTTGGCCGACGAGGAACAAGGAGCCTGCCACCAAAATCGGCCCCGAGTGTGCCGCAGCGGCGGTGTAAGCCGCTTCGAAATCCGCAAACAATTCATGCGACGCGGAATCTTGCGGCAGATGCCGGGCAAGCACTGCTGGAGCTACGGCACGCGGCGTACTCACGGGGCATAGGAAAATCCGCGAGGCGAGCGGCGCGAGATGCTGGAGCACACCTTCGAGATCTTTTCCCTCCACGGCACTGAAAATGAGCTGTGCTTTTTCGTGCGGGAACGTGCGCTGCCAGGTGTTGGCTAACACTTCGGCAGCGTGTGGATTATGCGCGCCATCTAATACCACGCCTGGCCGGATGATTTCAAAACGCCCGGGCCATGACACGTTGCGGAGGCCATAACTGACGCTATCCGAGCTGAGGTGAAGCTGTAACTTGTGCAGCGCAGCGACGGCGAGTGCCGCGTTCCAGAGTTGGTGATCACCCGCCAGTGCCATGGGATAGCCGAGCAAGGGCGCGTCGATGAATTCGAGTGGCGAGCGGCTTTCATTTGCCTCTTTTTCGAGCACTGCGCGGGCGTCGGGATGCTGCGGGGCAGAAATCACAGGCTTTCCAGGGACGAGTATCCCGGCCTTTTCCCGAGCGATTTTCTCCAAGGTGTCGCCGAGATACTCCGTATGATCCATTCCGATGGGGGTAATCACGCAGAGATCTGCCGGCACGGCGGTGGTGGCGTCCAAGCGCCCACCCATGCCCGTTTCTAAAATGATGATTTCACACTCGCAGCGGCGGAACCACTTCATGGCGAGCACGAGAGAAATTTCAAAAAACGTCGGATGCGTCTCCATGCGCTCGCAGAGACCCCGCAACTCGGTGAGAAGTGCTGCGCAGGCTTCCTCAGGGATTTCTTGGCCGCTAACCTTGATCCGCTCGCGGTAGTCGATCAGGTGAGGCGAGGTGAAAAGCCCACAGCGCTGACCGCAAGCGCGGGCGATGCTGTCCATCATCGCGCACGTACTTCCCTTCCCGTTCGTCCCCGCCACGTGGATGACGGTCACGCCGTGCGCCGGGTAAGCGAGAGCTTCTTTCAACAAGTGCCGAGGCCCCTCCAGCCCCAACTTCACGCCGAACAGTTGGGTGGAATAAAGCCATTCGAGCGCGGCGCGGTAGTTCATGAATGCTGGCGCTGGGGCTTACTCGGGCTTGATCCAGAAATTCGCGAAATCGATCGCCGAGCCACAGCCTTGCAGGCCGATGGCACCTCTCGCAGGCAGACCCGTGAGTTTGGCGTTTTCGATCACCGGACGGCCATTGAGCGAAACGGAAATGACGTCGCCCTTGAGGGAGATCATCGTTCGATTCCACTCACCCAACGGACGATCCGCCTTCAGCTTTGGAGTGGTGGCGTCGCGGATTTCAGGAGTACTGCGGTAGCCATGAATTTCTCCCGAGCCGCAGCTCCAGTTCCAGAGATTCACCTCGGCAGGCAGATGACCGCGGAGGTAGATCCCGCTGTTCTGAAGCTGAATTTGTTCGAGTTCGATACTACCGCTCGGCGAACGCTTCTCCGTGCCATCCGCCTGAATGAGCGGGGCCCCCTCGAGCGGGCCTTGACGAGTCCAGCGCCAATCGAAAACGAGCGTGCAGTCGCCATACTCCTCGACCGACCACAGATCGGCGGGACTGCCACTATATTTTAAAATGCCATTCGACGCGTTCCATGAAGTGGATTCGCCGAGTTTCCAGCCGGCGAGATTTTTCCCATTGAACAAGCTTCGATACCCAGCCGCCGTCACTCCGGCGGTATTCGCAAGCGGCGCGGCTTCTAAAATGCGGATGTTCTGAAACGCGACGCGCCCACCATTTCCAAGCAGCGCAATGTGCCCGGCCCGGCGGTTGACTCCCGGGTGCTGTGGATTCCGGATTCTGATTTCATCGAGATTTGAGCGCAGCACCACCTCGTCGTTGAGCATGATCATCAAGCCAGAAGTCGTCACTGTCACTCGCTGGTGATTCCACTCACCGGCCGGCTTCAGGCGAGCTGGCTTGGCAGGTGCGAGCAAGAAAATGGAGCTATTTCGCTGCGATGGCGTGAGGCTGAGATTCTGCGGCGAATCATTATCCAGCAGCTGTAGCTTCATGCCCTGGTAAGCTGGATCTCCAGTCCCGCCATAATGAAGGCTCAACCCACCGTTTTTGCCCACAGGGAGCATGAAATCAAAATCCAGCGTGTAATTCGCAAACCACTCCTCCGTGACGAGAGCCTTCCCCTCCGGCGTGCAAACGATGGTGCCATTTTCCACCGTGAAGCCCTCCCCGGTCCATCCACTCAGGTCTTTTCCATTAAATAAAAGCCGCGCTGCAGGCTCTTCCGCTGCCATGCTTGAAACGCAACACATCCCTATAGAAATCGCCCAAAAAGCGGATAATCGAAATATCATTGGCATCGTGAGTTAGCGGTTTGCAACGCGCTCTGTTCAATGCCGGACAAACCCCACCAAGTCAAGTGGCCGGGGTCCATCCAGGGAAATCAATCCTCAGCCCCCCTTCAAAAGCCGATCCTTCGCTTCGATTTACCCAGAAATTTTTTGCATTGGCCCAGTCAGGTGTTATCACCCACGGCGGC
Source organism: Verrucomicrobiaceae bacterium (assembly GCA_027484055.1). Lineage (GTDB taxonomy): Bacteria > Verrucomicrobiota > Verrucomicrobiia > Verrucomicrobiales > Akkermansiaceae > Luteolibacter. Next base: position 2,805 of record JAIXQH010000051.1, read on the forward strand.
GAGATTACGAGCCGCCTTCCGCAGACACCCGCCACGAAAACTCTCAACCAAACATCAATCAAACCATGGAAAACGAACCCCTTGTAGCCGAGCAACCCGCGAAATGCCCGTTCTCTCCAGCCGCCGCTCCCACCAAGGGCGCTGGCAGAGGCACCCGTAACAAAGACTGGTGGCCCAAGCAGTTACCCCTCGAAATCCTCCGCCAGCACTCATCCCTCTCCGATCCCATGGACGCAGGCTTCAACTACGCGGAAGCCTTCAACTCGCTCGATCTGGCTGCGGTGAAAAAGGACATCTTCGAGCTCATGACCACCTCCCAAGCTTGGTGGCCTGCCGACTACGGACACTACGGACCCTTCTTCATCCGCATGGCCTGGCACAGCGCTGGCACCTACCGCACCGGCGACGGCCGTGGCGGCGCTGGGGCTGGAACCCTTCGCTTCGCCCCTCTGAACAGCTGGCCCGACAATGCCAACCTCGACAAAGCCCGCCTGCTCCTCTGGCCCATCAAACAAAAATACGGCCGTAAAATTTCCTGGGCCGACCTCATGATCTTGACCGGCAACTGCGCCCTCGAGTCCATGGGCCTCAAAACCTTCGGCTTCGGTGGCGGTCGCGCCGATGTCTGGGAACCCGCAGAAGACATCTACTGGGGCTCCGAGGGCGAGTGGCTCGCAGACCAGCGCTACTCCGGCGACCGCCAGCTAGAAAACCCACTCGCCGCCGTGCAAATGGGCCTCATCTACGTCAACCCGGAAGGCCCCAACGGCAACCCCGACCCAATCGCCTCCGCGCGCGACATCCGCGAAACTTTCGGTCGCATGGCCATGAATGACGAAGAAACCGTCGCCCTCATCGCCGGTGGCCACACCTTCGGCAAGGCTCACGGTGCTGCAGATCCCAGCAAATACGTCGGCCCCGCCCCCGCATCCGCCGGACTTGAAGAACAAGGACTTGGTTGGAAAAACAGCTTCGGCAACGGAAATGGAGAATCCACCATCACCAGCGGCCTCGAAGGCGCTTGGACCACTTCTCCTGCCAAGTGGGATAATAACTACTTTGAAAACCTCCTCGGCTACGAGTGGGAACTCACCAAAAGCCCCGCAGGTGCCCAACAATGGAAGCCCAAAGGCAGCGCCGGTGCCGACACTGTGCCAGACGCCCACAACCCGGCGAAGCGCCACGCGCCCATGATGTTCACCACCGACATCGCCCTCCGGGTGGACCCCATCTACGGCCCCATTTCCAAGCGCTTCCTCGAAAATCCAGATCAGTTCGCAGACGCCTTCGCCCGCGCCTGGTTCAAGCTCACCCACCGCGACATGGGCCCTGTGGTCCGCTACCTCGGCCCTGAAGTCCCCACCGAAGAGCTCATTTGGCAAGATCCTATCCCGGCGCTCACCCACCCCGTGATCGACTCAGACGACATCTCGATCCTCAAGGGGAAAATCCTCGCCGCAGGCATCTCCATTTCCGGCCTCGTCTCCACCGCATGGGCCTCCGCCTCCACCTTCCGTGGCTCGGACAAGCGCGGCGGTGCCAATGGTGCCCGGATCCGCCTAGCTCCCCAGTGCTACTGGCAGGTCAACCACCCCACCCAACTCTCCCAGATTCTCGGAACCCTAGAGACCATCCAGACCGAGTTCAACGCCTCAGCAACCGGCGGCAAGCAGGTCTCACTCGCAGACCTCATCGTCCTAGGTGGCTGCGTCGGCATCGAGCAAGCCGCGACCCTTGCCGGTCATACCGTGACCGTGCCATTCACTCCAGGCCGCACCGACGCCTCGGCGGAGCAGACCGACGTCGCCTCATTCGCCCTGCTTGAGCCACAGGCCGATGGCTTCCGCAACTACTTGAAGACGTTCTACACCGTTTCCGCCGAGGAATTGCTCGTCGACAAGGCGCAGCTCCTTACCCTCACCGCGCCCGAAATGACCGTTCTCGTCGGTGGTATGCGGGTTCTCAACACCAACTTCGAGCAATCCCAGACCGGCGTCTTCACCAAGCGCCCCGAAGCGCTCACCCATGACTTCTTCGTAAATCTCCTCGACATGGGTACCACTTGGAAAGCCACCAGCCCACACGAGGATTTATTCGAAGGCCGTGACCGCATCACCGGTGAACTCAAGTGGACCGGTAGCCGCGTCGATCTCATCTTCGGCTCAAATTCCGAGCTCCGCGCCTTGTCCGAAGTTTATGCCTGCAGTGACTCTGGCGAGAAATTCGTCAAAGACTTCATCACCGCGTGGACCAAGGTCATGAACTTGGATCGTTTCGACCTCGCCTGAGAGGCCTAGAACTCAACCAACCTCAAGTCCACAGTTGCGGCTGTAGGCTTGAGGTTTTTTTGAACTTCAACTCACTCAGTGAGCCATCCGCCCGAGTTCACGCGCCACAAGCATCAGGATCTCTCGCACCCCAGGCGCGAAGCCACCTTCTGTCTGCACCGCCAAGATCACCGAACCCTCACGGATAAAATCCAGCGGAGTGGAACCTGAATACAGCTTCAGCTCGCTCCCGCCGAAGCCCAGATTCGACATCATGTGCTTCAGAGACTCCACCGTCGCCATATCATGTGCATGCAAGCGGGCGAGATTCCGGATTCCAGGCAGCGCCCGTGAGCGCTTGAGGATTTCCTCCTCATTCATCTCACGGTCCATCCCGAAAATCGCCCGCAGCTCAAGCTGGCGAATGGAAAATGAATCCGATTGCGAGTCCTGCACAGGAGCTGGAGCAGGCACGGAATAGGTCGGCGCTGGCGCTGGAGCAGCAGGCGCGGCGACCGGACCCGGAGGCGCAAATGAAGTGGGAACCTGCACCGCCACCGGTGCCGTCGGATAGGATTGAGCAGCCATCCCAGGATAACCAGGTGGTGGCCCTACGACTTGGGCCGCCGGTGCGTATCCTGCCGGAGCATAGCCCTGCTGCGGCGGACTGGCCGGCCAACCATTGAACGCTTGCATCGGCTGCGGCATCTGACCCTCCACGGCAAAGGGAGAAGCGCCCATTGGCGGTGGCTGTGCTCCGGGAAAGGAAAACGCCGCCGCATGGTAGGCCTTCGCCTGCGCCTCGAAGCCGAAACCCTCATCCGCATCCCCGGGATAGATTGCCGCCTCAGGCTTTCGCCGCTCTGGCAGGCGGACACCGCGCCCAGACTCACTCTGAGGTGCTGCGGTTGGAGCCTCGAAAACGCTGAACGGGGATTCCGGGCGAGCGGCACCGGCAAAAGGACTGGTCGGCGGCGAGGGCTCTTCACTCTCGGGAGCTATGGCAAATGGCGAATCCCGGGGGGAGGCAGGTTGAGTTGGAAAATTATCAAAGATTCCTCGGTTAGTGCTCATAAGAATTTGCGGTTAATAGACTGGCGGTCAGAAACAAATGGCTTTCTGTCACCTCAGATTCTTCCCATGTGCCCTAGGAAGTCGAGCATTGCCATAAAAAGTTTTAGGAGCCTTCATACTCTTCTAAAAGGCGTTTCAGGCGGTTTTTCATCGAGACTTTCGTCACCGCCGGCAGCCGATCAACAAACAGCACGCCGTTTAAATGGTCGATCTCATGCTGCAGCGCCCGCGCCAGCAAGCCGTCCGTTTCCACCACCAGCACCGAGCCATCGAGTTGCGGGAGAGTCGCTTTCACTGTCTCCGGCCGCCGCACTTCCGCGCGGATGCCGCGCAGACTCAAGCAGCCCTCCATCCCGAACTCCTTCGCCTGGCCAAAGGCTAAGTCCGGATTGATGAAAATCAGCGGCATGATCGAGTCCAACTCGGCATCCTCACCATTCACCTTCAGAAATGAAATGCATTCTGGATCATGTGAAACGTCGATCACCGCCAAGCGGATGTCCTCACCGATTTGAGGAGCCGCAAGACCCACCCCATTTGCCTCCACCATCGTGTCCAACATGTCCGCCACCAGCTCGATGAGTTCTTCATTAACCTCCGTGACCGGACGGCAGCGCAAGCGGAGGACAGGATGGCCGTATTGGACAATTTTTCGAATCATAATCAGTTGGCCAAATTCCTAGCCGACGCGATTGGAAAGGTCAAACCTCAGAAATCAATCCCTGCTCACACGTCTCACGCCGTCTCCGCAGCAGCGCAGCGGCAGACGTTAGCAGCACCAGCAAACTCGTCGAAGGCTCAGGCACGATCGGGATCTTGGGCGTTGCGCTGCCATCCGCCGGAGTCAGCCCGTGCTCGTCATATTGTTGCTGAGTTTCCAGAACAACGGCTCCGGAAAATCGTGTCACCAATTGGTAGCGTGCCGCAAGTTCAGCGCGGCCAGCATCCGTCAGGGGACTCGACATCGACTCCGCCGTAGAAGCCGCCCACAGCCGTGCCAGATGATCCCAGACCTTGGTGCCGGAATTGCTTTCGAGAGTGGCCGCACGTTTCCATGTCCAGGCGGCAGCTTGATACCCAGTCCGTAAATCGGTGAGAAGCTGCGCAAAATCCCGCTCCGGCCCGTGCAGCATCGGCATGTTCTGAATACAGCCAGTCTGGTAGATCGCTTCTACCAGACGGTTAGGTCCAGCAGCGGCTGCGATTTCATAAATCACCGGGCGCACCGCACCTCGCTCTAGCTCCTGCAGCAGCGCTTCCGACTGTGACAGACCCACAGCCTGCGGCCCGTGAATCCAAACAATCGGCCCTCCGGACTCGCGCGCCAAGCGGAGACATTCACGCAGCGCCGGCTCGTTGTCACGCCCGCCAGTGAATGAATAAGTCTCCAACTCTTTCAACGATACCCGCCGTGCGTGATCATCCGCCAGCACCATGGTCACGCCCCCACTCTGCTGGCTGCTTAGCGTCTTGACGATCCAGTCCTTCGCCGGGGCCAGAGCTGCTGAACCATCGATTAGCACCATGACTTGGCTCACCGCTGGACGCTGCAAGGTCGTCGGTTCACGCACGAGAAATCGCTCCTCGGGCTTGGCAAATGGGTCCTCACACCACACGACCGCCGCCGCCTTGGGCAAGGAATGAGCACATACGGCAGTGCCAGAAGCTAGCAAGCTCGCTCGACCAAGGCGCGCCACCAACGAGCGGCCAGTTCCGTCTTGGACCGATTTTTGTGATTTCCCATCACCCGATAGCTCAAATTCACAATCCCCCTGGAGCCACACCGCGTTTTCCAAATTCCACATAAACCCGAAATTCCGCTCCACCACATACGGCAGCTCCCAGCGGCCTTGCTGCAGCGGCGCACTCACGCCAAGTCGGATCTTCATCTCCCCATTCGCTGGGACCGGGAAGCACTGCACCATCACCGTGTCCGGCCCCACCACATTCACCAACACCGGATCGCGCCGCTGCACCACCGCCACCGCTTTATACGCCGCCTTCACCTTAGAAATCGTGCTGAACGCAGCCTCCCGCGGCTCGCCATTCACCCACAGCGTCAGCCTGGATACCCGCCCACCTGCCGGTAATTTCACCAGACACCGCGCCTCATTCGGTTGGCTGGAACCGTTCTTAAAAACCATCGTCCACTCGCCATAGCCGATCCTCGACGCCGCATCCACATGCACATCCATGCGCGATTCGCTCAAATCCAATTTTTTCAATCGTGCCGCCACCTGATCACTGCCGCGCTGCTCGTCGAGTTCAAAATCATCCATCCCATGCCTGCCCCCTAGCCACAAGCCACCTTGGCCACTTGGCGGTTTTAGCGAATTGAACGGCTTGCCCGTCACCCGGAAAAACACGTTCCGCGCTTCACTCGAACTGCCGCGACCCACCCCTTTTAATCCAAAAATCCCCGGCAGACTCCCCCATGTGGACGTCATCCAGCCCGAGAGATCCGTCGCCGCACCCATCCGGCCGCCTCCCTCATAGCACGCATTTAGCAAGGTGCGTTCCGAGTGAAATCCTCGCAACCGCGACACGGCGACGAACGAGTCCCGCCCCTCCTCCTGCGCGGCGATAAGATTCACCCGCGTCCATACAGACGGCCCCTCCAGAGCCAGCAAGACACTGACACTTGCCAACACCCCAAGCCGCCACCCCCGTTTGAAGAGCCTCGGTTCCGGTGAAATCAACCGCGCACGACGACCGATTATCCACGAATAGATGGCCGCTAGAATCGGCGTCAGCGACAGCATCCCCAAGCCAAAAATGATCAATGCAATCAGCGACATGTGAATGATCGGTAAAAACAACAAGCCGTAGAACAACGTCGTCACCAGCGTGAACCCCGCCGCCGCCCCCCGCGTGGACTCCTTACCCGTCCCCCGCATGAGCCATGTGTTCAAAATCGGCACCAGCGCAATCCAGCTCGCATGCCACCACGTCGGCACCGGGGAGAAAAAGGCGCCGCCACAGAGCTTCGTCAGCAGCTCCAAGAGTAACACCCCAAGCGGCATCACCACCCCGAACGTCCATTTCGAAAATCCTCCCTGTTCCCGCGAAACCGGCACCTCCCACATCCAATCCTCCACCGATCGGTAACCCGCATCGAGCCGTGCCAGCAGGTTCTCCAAATGCGTCAGCCCGATCACGGCCGCTTCCGACTTCTCGACCTCCTCGTAGATGTGCCGCCTCAAGTCATCCTTCAACTCAGCAGCCTCCTCCCCCTCGAAGCCTTCACGCGTCGCCCGTTCCTGAAGGTATTCCGTCAAGCGCTGCTCTGATTGTGTTGTCCAATTTTTCATGTTGAAACTCTGATTTTTTTATCGTGCTCCCGGCGTCTCCTGCTCCACGGGTAAAAGTCCCGTGAAGCCCACACTTGCCTGAAAATCCACCACCCCCCGCCGCATTTCCGAAAAATGCAGCTCCATCTCCACCGCCAGCGCCCTCCCCGCCGCCGTCGACGAATAATACTTCCGTGCCGGCCCTTCCGCCGACTCCTCCAAGCGAGTCGTCACCAGCCCCTGCCGCTTCAGCCGTGCCAGCAACGGGTAAATCGACCCCTCCGCCACCCCCACACCCGGCACCGCCACCAGTGCTTTTACCAGCGCGTAGCCATACCACTCGGCGGCTGACAAGGCCATCAAGATGCAAAGATCCAAGACCCCCTTCCGCATCTGGATCGTCCAATTCTCAAAAAGTGCGGCTGAAGTCTCCCGCTCCACTGACGTCTCACTCATCGCCACCATGTAGCATGCCATGCAAGGTAGCCGTCAATCCCATTTTTATCTCACAGCCCTCGCAAGTTCAGCCAAGGAAATCCAATCCAAGTATTGACAGCCCGGCTCATCCACCCTACTCACTCGTCCCCCAAGCCACCTCTGTGGCGGAGTAGCCAAGTGGTAAGGCAATGGTTTGCAAAACCGTCATGCGTGGGTTCGATTCCCACCTCCGCCTCCAGTCTTAAGCCCTTAAAGATCAGGGATTTAGGTATCGGAATAGCCTCATATTAGGTAATACCGAAGTTGCCAACTTTAGCCAAAAATTGCCACTTTTTGCCACTTTTACCAATAGGTTGCCAATAGGTGAATTTGGGCCTTTCCGCTGATTCACTTCCCCTGCCATGATGCCTCGCGGCTTGCCCTGCCCCTTAAGCCAGAGACTTTTGGAGCACGGAGGGATGGAGCCTGAAAGAAAGTCCAGCTGTGCCGGGGATAAGATGCTGCGATCAGGCTGGACCGCTGGGAGAGAATTTTCCTGCCAACCACCCACTGACAAGTTCGCCGCATCAGGCGGGATAAATACCCTCGACGAACTGACTTAAAAAAGGCAGGAAGATGTCCCAATGACATTGGTGCCTTTGAACGCAATTTGGGATGATGACGAATGGGTCAGTTGGCCGTCGCTCGGATATCGACGGAGTGGCATTACAAATCCCGACTCATCGACCCCAAGACCTTAGGCAAAGAGGCCGGCAAACTCGCAAAGTTGAATTGGCATGTACATGACGACTCAGCCAATCAATCATGATTTGCTCATAAAAATACTCAATATTTTCTGATATGTGTCAAACAGCAGAAAACATTCATGGAGCAGTCCTCAGTCTCACTGGCAGCACTGACTTCATGCAGGCTGTTTCTGGTATATCAGACATGGGATTTCATTCACTAATGGACAGAGCTGTTACACAGTGGGAACAAATCAGCAATGCCGTAAAGCAATCCGAATTTGAGGTTCTACCAATCGGCCCTATCGCCGAGGCTGCCTCCTTGTCTTGGCCGAGTACCCGCTACAACGATCCTGTCGGAAGATTTCTTGACTTCGAGAGTCCACGACGCCTCCTGAACGAACGGGGAATGGGCAAGCTCAAAGTCCGCACTCTACTGTCAGTCTTAATCGGTTTGGCCGATCTAATTGACAATGAAGGCCACGAGGCTGGGATAGCGCGAAGCGCACCATCCCAGCGGGCGATTGTCATTCCCGCAGACCCGATCGCACGGGTTGAAATGTTTTGGTCAAGAATTCGAGAAAAAATAGGAGCGTCCGAGATGGCCGGGGAAAAGCTCAGCACTCTCGCTCGTCGGTGGGGGTTTCCCTGGCCAAACAGAAGCCATGTGGAATATAGTCTCGGGGATGTCTTAGGAATGGATTCCCTAGCTCAGTTCGTGACGATAAGTCGAGGAATCGGAAAGTTGAAAAAGCCTTTGATCGCCACCATCATCTGGCGAGCTTGGACCGAAGTGGAACCTGATGGCCCGGCCGGGCCTCCCAAATCAGGAATTGAAGTTGCAAAAGCCGAATTCGAAGCATTGGTCGAGCATGCGGACGTTCTGGAGATTATCCAAAAATGCCTTGATCTCGCAGGATTGAGCGAGCGCCAGCGCTCCATTTTGGAGCGTCGTTACGGGCTCATGGATGGAACGCCTATGACTCTTGAAGAAGTTGGACAAACCGATTTGGTCACACGTGAGCGCATCCGCCAGGTTCAGCAACACGCAGAAAAAAAGATTGTGGAGAACCAGACAAGCAGCGGGTTCCTGCGACTTGCGCTGAACAAGGAACTCCCTGAAGTGCTGCAACATCTTGAGAAACACAGTGGTTCACCTCTTCTCAAGAGTGATGGAGAGTGGCATCGGAATCTGATTCCGCCGCATTGCTTCCTGATTGAAGTCATCCACGGAGATGTCCGCCAACTACTCGATCAGCTGGTTGCCGATGGCACGATTCAAAAAACGTCGGCTGGATGGTGGTTGGGGAGCAAGCTCTCGGCTGATTGCGCGGCCTTGGCAGAATGGGTGCGGGAACGCCTCATCGCTGAGAAGCGGCCTTTGTCATTGGCGGTTCTCACAGAGGGGAAAGGAGTGGAGATCGAACAATTAGCGGATACTGTATTATCGGTAGGTCTTCGAATAGAAATGGGCTACGTTTTCCAGGGTCGAGTCATGGCGCCTGAGAGACGTTGCCTTTTCGCCCTCAGAGTTGCCTCCGAGACCAAGAGATGGCTTTGGCCGGAGCTCGAGTTCTATCAAGCGGCAATGGCCAAGAACGCGATTGAAGCGGGTAGCATGCGCTTGTTGATGCGTGACGCCGAGTGCATTCCCGGCGTCGCGTTCGATATTCCCGGTCCATTTGTGATCATTAACCCATGTGCGGCAGAAAACTCCGGTTTTCCGACCCAGTTGACCAGTGGACTTCCAGAGATTGATCTGGAAGAAGGAGATGAGAACGAAGACCAAGAGGCCGCCGAGAACACCTGGGAACAATACCAAGGCGTAACTATTGCAAGCCAACTTGAAGAGCTGATGAGTCGCCACCGAATCCTCAAGTATGAGACGCTTGAGAACTATTTCTGTGAGGCGAGAATTGCGCCTCCTGGGAGCCTTGGTCCGACGCTGCTCTCGAAGCCACAGTTTGTTCGATACGCTCCGGCATATTGGGGCTTGAGGGGCTTGCTGCTTGGAGACGCTGATGTGAAGCAGTTGTGCAGTGAAGAAAATCTTATCCGCTACGTTAGATCGAAACGACTGGGAGGAATTTCCGAGCTTTTCCCATTTTGGAGTCCTGAGATGGAATACCGGTGGTGTCGATGGGCGGAAAGTCATTCAAATGCAGATCTTTTCCATTCCCTACTAGCGGTTTGCGAACCTGAAAATTGGTCTCTTCCGAAGGCCATTCAGATACAGTGGGAGGGGAAGAAGAACAAGTTAGGAATCAACCGATTACCAGCGGTCCAAGGGAACCTGGACATGGGCTACATTGATTTTGATGAAATTTACGGGCTTGTTCACCTTGCGAGCCAGCGTGGCAGTATCGGGCCGGCGACGATTCCGCACCTTTACGGTTTACGAGATGCGGATCGGAAGGCCCTGGGAACGATGGCCCTGCTAGGCGCTCTCGGAATTCTCGATCCGAGAGACGATCTGGACTCGCCCTGGATCGCAGGCACTAGGGTGGATGAGTGGCTTCGACTTATGTCAGAACTCCACTATCGCGACCCGATGAACGTTGGAGCCCGTTGGAGAGAGGTCCTCGACAGCAGCATTGAGACGCTGGACCCGACTGAATCGTTCGGGTGGTTTACCGGTGAGGAGCTCAAGGAAAGTTTCTGCCGTTGGAAAGCGTAACAAAGTGGCATTCCATTTAGTCATCCAACTTTCTGAGAGCAGTGTTCTCGCATTGGGGCGGACTGAGCCACTTTCCCGTCGGAGCCCGGATTTCCGGCTTGTCGTCGAATCCTGCGAACAACACGATCAAGGCCGTAGATCGGCACTGGGTCGCCAGCTCACTAAAAAAAAGCACTCGGATCCTGAAGCGAAAGTCATTTTATGCCGAGAGAAGAGGTCATCAACGCGATCAAGAGCGAGATTGAATCGAGAAACCTGCCTCAGGAGGCATGTGACCGGATTCTCGCGTTCATCAAACAAGCCGAAAGTAGCGAGTTCCCGAATCGGGACCGCGAGGAACAGCTCGCCCTTATTCTTGAGGCATTGCCGTCTCTTGAGGTGGAGCAGGAGGATTCAAGGATATGAAAATCGAGTTGCTGGGGTGGAAAGCGGAGGGGCTCCGGGCTCCGGATATTGAGGTGAATCTTGAGAAGAACGACGGCTCTGTCGCCCGGGTCTCACTCTTGCAAATGCCAAATGGGACTGGCAAGACCACGACTCTGAACTGCCTCAGAGCTGCGATGGATGGCAGCGCCGAAAGCTGGCCCGAAGATAGGGTCAAATCCTACCGGGAGATCAATGGCTCGCGTGACCAGGGTTTGTTTGTCGCGACCCTCAGGGTACATGACACGCAGAAGATCATCGTGGAGATGACCTTCCATTTCAACGAAGGAGTGGTTACCTACAAGACAACCGTTGGGAGTAAGACAGAGGACAACTACTCACCTCCGCCAGAAGTTCGGAGATACCTGGATCCGAGGTTCAGCAAGCTGCTGTTCTTTGACGGAGAAATGGCGAACAATCTGATTGATGGCAAGGGCACGACAAGCGCAAGCCAGATCATCGATACTTTTTACGGACTCTACCATTTATCCGAACTCAAGGAGAATGCACGGCTTAGTTATGAGCTCCATGAGAAGCGGGCCGGGGCAAAAGGAGCGGCGCAACTGACGAAGCTGATCGGCAGGCGGAATTCGCTGAGAGAGAAAAGCCAGCAACTGAAACATCAAGCAGAGACTCAAGAAGCCCGCCTCGTGGTATTGCGGCATGAGTCCGCTCGGATTAACGTTGAACTTGAAGAACATTTGCTGAAATCGGGTCAGTTCCGGGAGGAAGAGATCCGGGTACAGGAAGAGCGAGATCAGGCGTCATCTCGCCTTGAGGGAGCCTTCCACCAAGTTGACCTGATCTTTCCCGATCCCTTCGCAATCTGGCCACCGCTCGCGGCCGAGGTGCATGACCTGGTGGAGAGCCTGGACAGGCTCAAGCTGACGGCGCAGTCCTCTCGATTGTTTCTCGAAGACCTCGTTCATGAGTCCGTATGCGTGTGCGATCGCACGATGGACTCCGCCGCACGCACTTCCATTCTAAAGAGGGCGGATCAGACTCTTGAGGATGCCGTGAATGCATACCTCAAATCACTTAAAAGGCAAATTCAACCCTATGCCAAGGAGAGTCCTTCTGTCTTTGGAGAAGCGGTGGATAGGATTGTAGCTGCCGACGATGATCTCAGCAAGGCCGGGAATGCGCTTGAAAACATTCGGGTACGGGCAGCAGCAACAGGCGATGAGGAGGTTGGAAAGAAAAAGGATCAACTGGAAAAAATTCAGGAAGAGATCGATGCGCTTGAAAGCTCGGTTGAAACGGCCCGCCGATTCACGAAGACCGGCGATGACGAACACTGCGGGTGCATCGATTATTTTGAGAAGCGCCTGAAAGAAGCGGAAAATGAGCTGGCACGCCTCAGCGGGACACGCGACCTGAAGCACCGGACGGATACGCTGATCCAGGTAATTGACGCAGCCTACAAGCAGGCACATGCGCTATTAAAAGACGACGTCGTTAGACGCGCGAACGAGCGACTTTTGCAAATCCTCCGATATAATCCCGTGCAGATCAGAGACATTGGCGAGTCTGTCCAACTCGAAGGGCGCGGGGGTGCCAGCGTGGGACAGACTCTCGCGGTCGGATATGTTTTCCTTGCCGGGCTATTGTATGAAGGAGGAAATCAATTTCCGTTGGTGGTTGATAGTCCGGTTGGCTCACTGGACGACGAGGCGAGAAAGGAGTTGGGCGGACTGATTCCCATCCTCGTCAAACAAATGGTGGGGTTTGTGATCGCGACGGAAAGAAAATGGTTCGTTGATCCTTTGGCGGACGCATCCGACGGAGACCTGCTCTATCTAACCCATCTTCGGATCAACGAATACACCAAGGAGATCATTGCCGACTTGAAGGGAAACAAGCGGTCCAGTTCCGACAACGGCATTCTTTTGGAGGGGCGCGATGCCTTCATGGCCCTCGGCGAAGGGGTGGAAGAAACAACCTGAACTCACCAATCAACAGATGGCATTCAAGCTACACAAGGAATCGAGGGATTGGTTCAAGAAGATCTTCGGAAATAGCCCGTTTGGGACGATGTTCGACCTCTATCAAGCATGTCTGATTCTCGGACTGGCTGCTGAACGTTGCGAACCCGATGAGAGTTCGATGACAGAGTTCATTGACGAATTCATCCAGCGCTACCGGCCTTATCAAACGACCATCATCGGCAGTATGATTTCGGTGGTCCTGAAACGAAAGGGCATTTCCTACTCTGACCGTGAAGCGGTCGCAAAAGAAATCAGTCGGTTAGTGAATGGGGATAGTGCAAGCGGGGATCTCACTGTGGAAGGATTTCGTGAGCTCAATGGTTATGCGCTTGGCGGATTCAACTTGTTGAGGGAGAGCTTCAACTCTCCTCCCCAGCACCCGGCTTCATTCCTTGCAAAATATCGGAAGATCCTTGATGAGACGACACTTGGGCTCCAAATCTAAACATCGTGGTCTCAGGCAGAATCCCATCGACACGAAAGATTGCCCGGCTTGATCAGCTTTCGGGGTGGAGGAAGGAGCTTACGCCGTGAAAGGTCTCCGTTCGCTACCTTTGGAGATCAGCTATCGCAGTGGTAGGAACGACCTGGTTGGTGACTTCTTGATACCATGTCTCGAAGAGTCCGTCCTTTACCGCCGGGCAGCTGGCTATTTCAGCAGTCATGGCCTCGCATTGGCCGCGCGTGGGGTGGCCAAGCTGATTGCCCAAGGGGGCGAAATGAGGCTGGTGGTATCGCCCTGCCTTCAGCCGGATGATGTTGAAGCCCTGCAAAAGGCGATGGACCAGCCCGCCAACCTGTTGCGGGCGATTTCAGCGCGATACCTGGAAGACGTTGAGGATGCCATTATGAAGGATCGCCTCAATGCCCTCGCTTGGCTTGCGGCTGCGGGACACCTCAAGATCAAACTCGCTCTCCCGGTGGATTCCAACGGCGTGGTCAAAAGAGGAATTTACCATGAGAAGGTCGGAATCCTCACCGATCACGAAGCGGAGCACGTCGCGTTCACTGGATCCGCAAACGAAACGGCCGGCGGCTTGCTTGAGAACTTCGAGAGCATCGACGTTTACCGCTCTTGGAATGATCCCGACGGTCGCATTGGCGAGAAGATCGCGAACTTTGAGGCCATGTGGGCGAACGCGACCCCCGGTCTCCGCACGATTGATTTTTCGGAGGCAGGTCGGGAGTTGTTGGAAGCCTTCCGCGATCCCGATAATCCGCCCTCGGGGTTTCACCACCCGGGATTGAAAGAAGAGGCCAAGCGGGAATTCTTCCGCCCACCGCCAGGTTTCAAGCTGCGTGAATACCAGGGTGACGCCATCCGGGCATGGAGCCAGAACGGCGGGCAGGGTATTCTCGCAATGGCCACCGGCACCGGAAAGACGGTTACCGCCCTCTATCTCGCAAGCAAAGTAGCCGAGAAGAACATGCCGATGGTCCTCATCGTGGTTTGTCCTTTTCTCAATCTTTGCAAGCAGTGGATGCGCGAAATGGCCTCCTTCGGACTCCGGCCGCTGGCCTGCTACGAAGGCAAGGACCGCTGGCAACCCAAATTCGAGGACGGCTACCAGCGCCTTTCACTGGGCCTGTCATCGGTTCACGCGATCGTCACCACCAATGCAACTTTCCAGAGCGAGGCATTTCAGTCCTACCTGCGCCCTCATGTGGCTGGGGTGCCGCGGCAACACCACTTGATCATCGCCGACGAAGTCCACAATCTCGGGGCCAAGGCAGTCAGCGAGATTCTGCCGCAGGGGATCAAGCTCCGGCTCGGACTTTCTGCCACTCCCGAGCGGCACCTCGACCCGGAAGGGACCTCTGCGGTGCTCTCGTATTTCGGCGACGTGATCTACGAGTTCGGCATCCAACAGGCCATCGCCGAGGGTCGGTTATGCCGCTACCGTTACCATCCGTTGCTCGTGAACCTGACAGAGGACGAGGCTGCGGCTTATGCGGAGATCACTGCCAAGCTTGGTCCGTTGCTCGCGGGAAGTGAGAAGAATCCGGAGCTCGGCCAAACGGCCATGAATCTCCTGATCAAGCGAGCCAGGCTGCTGGGCAGCGCTGAAAACAAGATCGAAGTGCTCGACCAGTTGCTCAGGACACTCCCGGAAAAGCCCACCAAAGCCATTTTCTATTGTGGCGACGGCAGCACGACGGACAAGGTGACGGATGAGGAAGTCCGCCAGATCCAGGCGGTCTCCCGGCTGCTGGGGGAGCGCCACGGTCTAAGAGTTAGGAACTTCACCTATCGGGAATCCCCTGCGGAACGGGAGGAAATCCTACGCGATTTATCCAGTGGTTTCCTTGACGGGGTGGTCGCGATTCGTTGTCTTGACGAAGGAATCGACCTTCCGGATCTACGCATGGGCTTTCTTCTCGCCAGTTCCACCAACCCTCGCCAGTTCGTTCAGCGACGGGGACGCCTCCTCCGCAACGCACCAGGCAAGAAATTCGCGGAAATCTACGACTTCGTCATCGCGCCGCCGGATCTGGGAGGAGATGTCGATGATGCTGCTTTCAACATGGAGCGTTCCCTCCTCAAGCGGGAGCTGAAACGCATCGAAGAGTTTTGCAATACCGCCGAGAACGGCCCCGAGGCACAGAGTCAGCTGCAAGACATTCGGAATACCTTCAATTTCCTCGGAGACCCTCATTGATGCAAATTCCTGTAAATTCTATCCAAACCTCAGGGCCACGAGCCGGCGACACTGACGTCTCTGCAACCGGATCCGAAATCGGAATGATCTAACCATGTCCAACGAAACCAAACCACCCGCGAAGGCGACCCGCGCCCAGATGATCTTCAAGGAATCCCCTGATGACTTGAAAAAGCTGATCAAGGACATCCTGGAGGAGGAACGGAAGGTGATGCACAAGCTGCGCCGGCCGAACATCCATCAAACCATTTATGACCAAGTCAAACGCCTGATCCGATGATCCTCGAACGAATTGTATTTGAAAACTTCCGGCAGTTCAAAGGCCGGCAGGAATTGGTGCTCTCGGATGTCCGGGAGCGGAACATCACCATCGTCCATGCGGAGAACGGTTTCGGTAAGACCACGATCCTCAAAGGACTGCTCTGGGTACTATATGGTCGGGACGGCCTGATGGGAACGGACGGGCTGGCGGACGACTTCGAGAAGCCGGACCGGCTCCTCAATGAAGGTGTGGCCGCACAGGCCAGCGATCCGAACAAGGTCGCCGCATCCATCGAGCTGACCTTCAAGCACGAGGGAGACCGGCACATCCTGAGACGATCGCTTTCGCTCGCCCAGCAGCGGCTGGATCCGAAAAAGACGGAGCTGACCTTGGAAGTGATGCGGGACGGGCAGACCTTCCGCCAGGACAACCCTCAGCAGAGGGTCCAGTCCATTATTCCGGATGGAATCCGCAAGCTGCTGTTTTTTAATGGCGAGCGGATCAACTATCTGGCGATGGAGCGCAGCAGTGCGGAAGTGTCGGCGGCGATCCGTCAGATGCTCGGCCTGCAGCTACTGGAAACAACGATTGCCGATCTCCACCACGGAAACGTGAAGGGCAAGCTCCGGGCGGACCTCCGGGCGCAGCCGACGACCGAAGAGAAGCGCGCCCTGCTCGACCAACGTGAGGCTGCCGAGACCATGTTGGCAGATCACAAGGAGTCGATTCAGCAGACCCGCAAGAACCTGGTGGCCCTGAATGAGCAGGTGGCGGTGATTGATGCCAAGCTCTCCGCCAACCAAAGGGCTCATGAGCTTCAGGCCAAACGGAATCGGCTGAACAAGGAGCTCGAAGAGATCCAGGCCCGCAAGGATGAGACATCCAAGAAATTGGCCAAGTTGATCGCGGAGGACGGCTACATGCTGTTCACGTCCGATTTGGTGAAACGCGGACAGGAGATCATCGGACGACTTCGGGCTGAGGGGAAGATCCCGGCACGGGTGCTGAACACCTTCCTCGCCGACCTGCTCCACAGCGAGGCCTGCATTTGCAAACGCTGCCTGGCACCCGGGACTCCGGAGCGCGAAGCGGTCGAGGCCCTGATGACCATCGCCGGCGACGCCGACTTCAACAATGCGGTTGGTGCGCTCGATCACGCCATTGGAGTGCTGGAAGAGGGTGCCCGCAAGACCGAGGAGCAAATCCGCGATCTGAACGTCGAGCGTCTCGAACTCGCTCGCGAGATCAGTGAACGGGAAGAACAGCTTGAGGAGATCCACCAGCAGATCAGCGGCAAGAACGATGACGAGGCCAAGGATCTTGAGGCGAAACGCACCAGACTCCTCTTGGATCGCGACAGTCAGAATGCCGAGCTCGGACGGCTCGAAGGAAAGATTGAAGTCTGCCAGGAGAAAATCAACCGCCTCGGTGACCAGATCCGGCAGATGGAGGAGAAGGACGCCAGTGCCGATCTCGCCCAGCGACGGGTCAGCGCGGTGGAGGATTGTGCGGCCGTTCTCCAGAGGATTCTCGAAGCCGAGACCGAGGATCTCCGCCCCCTGCTCAATGAGGAGATCTCGAAACACTTCCGCAAGATCATGGACCGCGACTTCTGGCCGGAACTTGCGGATGATTTCACCCTCCGTGTCCGCAAGCGGGTGGCGGGTGCCATTGTAAACAGTCAGGATGCCGAGATCGACGCCGCCCTGAGCACCGGCCAACGCACGGTCACCTCCCTGGTCTTCATTGCCAGCCTGGTCGCCCTTGCCAACCGTCGCGCGGAAATCCCCACCATCGTTCGAGGCCTTTCCGGATCGGCTTACCCGATCGCGATCGATTCGCCATTCGGCTCACTGAGTATGTTCCGCAAAGACGTGGCCCGCTACATCCCGGAACTCGCTCCACAGGTCCTGCTCCTGGTCAGCCCGACCCAATACGACGGCGATGTGGACGAGGCTCTTGAGTCGGTGGGCCGGGTTGGTAAACGCTACTTCCTCACCTTCACCGGGCCAACCATTCCGGATCGGGCGAACCCGGAACTCGTCGTCGGCGGCCAGAAAATCCAACAATACTTCCCCTCCAGCGAAGAGGAATTCACCCAAATCTGCGAGCTATGAGCACACTTCGACGCATTCAGAGAGACACTTCACACGAAGAGTTTGTTAAGGAGCTAACTTCAGGCGATAAGCCACTATTTCGAGAAATCTGGCGGCTCCTGCTATTTGCAGCTGCGATCGGTGTCCGGGATGGTGTGCGTGAACCGCTCTCCTCCATGGATTCCGGCAAAGCAATGCCGGAGACTTACTTTAGCGCCCCCGCTTGGCGCGGCTTCCTTTACCTGATTGCAATATCTGATTCAGGTGACAGCAGCTGCTTGCATGCATCTCAGGAGAATCAGGATCGTTTGGTAACTGCGTTTGAGGAGTATGCTAATCATGGTCTAAAAGTGCTTAGGGAGCGAATTTCTTCTAGCGTAACTCCTCTCGACGATCTCGCTTCTTTCGTATTGGAAACTTCACAGGCTCAAATTCCCGCAGCGAAGATCGACGATCTAATCTGAATACGGACATGGATCTGATTGAAAGAATTGACTCGATAAATGTTTACAAAAAGGGCAATAACCGTGCCCCGCACAAACCGCTGTATTTGCTTCTTCTTCTGGGATCGCTGCAAAAAGGAAAGTCTCGGATGTTGCCCTTCACTGACATCGATCCAATTCTAGCTCGGGCACTTCGCCTTTTCGGGCAACGAACGGCGGGAGTTAGGCCCGAATACCCGTTTTGGAGACTTCAGCATGACGGGCTTAGCGAAGTAAAGCCTTCCTCGGTGGCGGCCTACGTAATCCGGCTTGGAAGCGGTGACCCAAAAAAGAGCTCCCTCATTAACTCGGGAGCGACAGGTGGATTGGCAGAGATGGACTACAAATTGCTGAAGAGCCAACCCGGACTGTTCAGCCATGTTTGCCATCGCATCCTCGACAATCACTTTCCTCTGAGTTTGCATGAAGACATACTTAATTTTTTCGGAATCGTGATCGACCGTAAAGCCGATCAGGAAAGCGACAACGCTTCCTTCAGAACAACAGTTCTGGAAGACTACGGCTACAGGTGCTCGATTTCTGGATTTGAAAGTAACCCGGAGGTGCAGCATGTTGGGATAGAAGCCACCGAGTTGATTTGGCGAAATCACGGAGGTGACGCTACAGCTTCGAATGCAATCGCAATGACCACGTTGCATCGAAAGCTCTTTCATTTCGGGCTGTTCACGATCACCGAAGACTACAAGGTAAAGCTTTCTCCTTTAATAGGCGGCTCAGACAACGTCGGACTCAAAAATGGAAGAAGTATTGAACTTCCGTCGAGGTCGTCAGCTTTCCCATCGCTCAAGGCTCTGGAATGGCATCAGCGCTGGGTCTTTCGAGGTTGAGTTCGATTTTTAACCATTTTGAAACTAGCTGGTCGATAGATCGTGTGCCAGTTCCCGATGCGAGGTAACCAAGGCCGCGCCTGAGATGGGCGTGAAGAAGTGCTGAGTCATCTAGTCCGGATATCCTGCCGGCGGCGGCATTTTTCGAGTTCAGAAGTAACGCCGAATAGAACTGAGCATTGTCCCCACCGAATACTTTCCATGTCATTTCAATGCCATCTTCGGTAGATGCTTTACCTACAGGGGGAGGTGTGGGTTCCCGAAGTGAGACGCACAAAGCCCATCGGCAAATGATATTCCAATTCTCAATCCCAGTGTTTCGCTTAATCTTGATCAGTTGATCGCGAGACTGTTTTCCAAGCCGGATTGTTTCAGATGGCGGTTTCATATTGCGGGAAGTAGCCGGGTTTTACGGATGTCGATCCGAGTTTTTCGTCGTGAGCCAGGTAGTAACTGCGGGTGACAAAGGGTTGGATGGCGAGGTGGTAATCGCCGACGATTTCCTCGTCAGTGGAAAGCAGAAGCACCTGATGGGAAGAGAAGGGGAAATAGCGCTCGATCAAGTGCTTGCGGTGGGAGGAATCGAGGCGGCCAAGCGGCGTGTCAATGATGGTGGGGATGGGTCGGCCTGAGGCGCGCGCGAGTCCCCAGAGCAAGGAGGTGGCGAGCAACTGGCGCTCGCCGGCCGAAAGGCGGTCGAAGGGCAGAGGCTTGCCCACCCGGTCGAGGAGTGTCACGGCGAAGGTCTCCGGGTCAATCGTCAGGCCGGACACGAGGTCCGTTTTCCGGAGAAGGGCCTGGAAGGATTCTAGCATGAGTCCCTCGATCTTCCGAGCGTGTTTGCGGATGATGCGTGTTTTGAAGGTGGCGAGGGTGCTGCGGACCTTGGCGGAGTGCTTGAGCATGCGATGTCGGGCATCCTCGCTGAAGCGCGCCTCCACCTCCTGGGAACCGATTTTGTCCATCTGGGCTTCCGCCCGCTCGCACTGGCTGCGCAGTGCCTTCTTGCGGACCTTGAGTTCCTCAAGCTGATGCAGGGCCACCTGGTGAGCAGCTTGTTTTTCCTGCATTTTCTTCTGAGCCGCAGCAATGCGATCCTGATCCGGGACGCGTGCCAGTTCGGCTTCAAGCCGGGTGATCCGTTCGTCGAGCCGGGCGAGTTCGCTGAGAAGCTCGCCCGCCCGCTGACGCGCGGCAGGCAGCGTGTTCTCGCGCAGGTGCATGAGCTCGGTTTCAAACCCCGGCTCAGCATCGAGAATCAGTTGTTCGTCAGCTTCCTCCCGCCGCCATTTGCGATCCTTTGCCAACTCTCTTGCAACCCGCTTGATCGCGCTGGCGGACAGCGCCTCGAAGCCAAGGATTTCAATGATCGTTTCGTCCCGTTCCTCCATGGCTTCCACCAGCAAACGGTTGTGTCGGACCCTGATTTCGTGGTGGGCCTGGCCCTGGACCTGGGCCAGTTGATCTTGAAGCAACAGTAGCGGTAGCGGGCCGGCGGCCAGTGTGCGGAGCTCGTCCAGCTTGACCTGCTTCTGTTCTTGCAGAACCTGCAGCTCGCGCTCCATTTCATCGTGACGGAGGAACAGGCTCCCACCCTCGTTTTCGAACGCCTCCTTTGCCTTTGCGACTTCGGCGGCCAGCCGCCCGGCCTCGTTGACGAGCCGGCCTTCACTTTGAAGGACCTTCCCCTCTTCCTCATGAATGTGCGCGAGTTCCTCCTGCGCCTGATTGAGACGCAGCAGGGCTTGCGAATCGAGGGTCTCGGATTTCTTACGGCGCTCGAACACCCGGAGGTCGCTCTCCAATCGATCGACCAAGTCAAGCCCGAGGAGCGAGTGGATCGCGGTGCCGATGATCCGCGCCGCATGCTGCCCCTCGGCGAGTTCCTTGATCTGTTCCCCGTCGAAGAAGAAGAGGTGGGCGATTCCCACCGGTAGATAGGCCTCTAGGCTTTCGTCCCAATGTTCAGTTAGCAGTTCGTCGGGTTCGCCGTTCTTGTTTACGCGGAGGACCTCCTCGATTCCCTTGTCGGTCTGCTTCCACGAGCGCTGCAACTCGAAATGAGTTACACGCCCCTCGGCCATCCGTTGGAACTGGATGGTGATGGACGCTCCCTCCTCCGGGTCCACACCACGGTGGATGCACTCGGCAAGATAGTCCCTATACCCCAAGTTGCCCCGGTTGGAAGTCTTGGCCTTGCGGCCATAGAAGCCGAGTTGGATGGAGTCGAGGAAGGTGGTCTTGCCGCCGCCGTTCATGCCGCCGAAGAGGATGACCGGCTTGCCCGGCTCCGGGGTGAGGATGGCTTCCTGGCGGCCGGTATAGGCACCGAAATTGTCGAGGATGACGCGGTCGAGAATCATGGTTAGATCGTGAGTTGGCTGGGATCGGAAGAATCGGAGGAGACACCGGTGGCGCTCTTCTTCGAGCTTGGGTTTTTCTGGGATGCCATCTGCCGTGCCCGCTGGAGAGCATCCTCCTCATTGTCGTAGAAGGAGCGCTTGAGAGTCTTTTCAATCTGATCGAACACGCCGGAGCGGCGGGCGCTGTTGCGCTGCTGAATGGTCATGCCAAGAAGATCGCGGGTCAGTTGGTAGTGGAGCGAGTCGGTTCCGCAAATTTCCGTCAGCTCCCGCATCTCATCCTGCCCGAGCACCAAGTTGTCGTCGAGCTGGCGGCCTGGGTAGGGCTCGCCGACGACATCCTGATAGATGACCGGCAGCCGGTCTTCCAGCTCGCGCTTGTCCACCACCCAGATGCGGCGGATCTCTTCCAGCTCTGGGAAGGTAATGAGTTCGATGTTCTTCACGTCATCCGGCCCCAGCCTGCGGACCGCCATCTGTGCCGTAAGCAGGGCACGGAGCCAGCATTCCCTCGCTTCCTGCACGTAAGGTCCGCGGATCTCGCGCCAGTCATCTGCGGAGACGGAGAGGTCCGGAATCATGTCGTGTTTTCCGTTGGTCTTGGTCCCTGCCTTTGTCATGGGCATGTTGATCTGGACATTTCCGGTATTGAGCCGTCGAAAATCACGGAGGTAGCGCTCCCAATCGCGATCCCGGACGAGATCATCAATGGTGCGCCCGGAGACCCGGGTTAAGAACTTGCCCAAGGCTTCACCGACGGGGGACTGGAAGGCTTCACGCTTGGTATGAACCTCCCGGGTCTCGCCGGTGATCCGGTCTTTCGCGAAACTGTCTTCGCGGAAATCGATGAGGTTCCGGAGTTCTAGCAAGGGCTGCATCCACTCCATCTCGGCGTCGTTCTGCACCATGGCAGTCATGGATTTGTCCTTCTCGACGAGGGTGCAGACCCAGCAGCCGAAACGGGAGTCACCGCAGCTCGGGGTGCTGTCATCCACGACGAGCGGGCACTCTCCGTCCGCCGAGGCTCCGGCATACATGCCGAGCAGGTCGCGGTTGTTGTAACCCCACGGGTTCTTGCGCTGCATCAGGTAGAACCATACATCATCGTTAGTCCATGCCTCAACTGGGGTGTAAATCAAGCAACCCGCGAGAGTGGCGCTTGGACTCAATCGGTCACGGACGCGATACTGTGCGTTGCGCTTCATTACCTTCGCCCTTGCATTACTTTCCGACTTTCGTGCGCCTAGCAGCAGAATTGCTTCGCCATTCTTCGTCACGACATCGGTAATGAAACCATTCGAGGGTCGGATCTTCAGCCGTTCGGTGCACCAGCGGAACTTGTGGCGGGGTGCGGGATAGCCCTTGCCGAGGAGGTTGACCCAAAATGAATCCTCAACGGCCGGGGTGAGGCGATGGGGTTTGAAAGGCAGGCCTTTGGCTTCGGCCGCCTTGCGCATGACCTCCAGCGAATTGGCGACCCAAGCCGAGACGATCGGGTTTTCCACCAAGGTGTCCGTCGAGATGACGTGGATGGGCTTCCTATATTGTTCTGCGGGCAGTTTCTCGATGGCGCTCCAGATGAGTTGTAGGACTGCCGTCGAATCCTTGCCTCCGGAATAGCCGATAATCCATGGCACATTGTCGAGGGCATAGAGCTCCTGAACCTCCTGCTCCAGATGGTCGATGACGCGCTCAAAGCCGTGGGACTTGAAGGCGGAGGCTTCCGCATAATTCGGCTCGGCTTTGACAGGAGCCTCAGTGACCGGAGCGGCTGGCGTGTCGTGAGATGGCGCTGTTTTCTTGGCAGCGGATTTATTGGCAGGCATGAAGTGGATGAGTGGAAAATTGGGGTGCTGAGCGGAGAAGACCAGATCGATCAGGCTTTGTCTTTCTTGAGATGGGCTTTTTCCACCTTTTCTTCCTCAGGGGCGAGCGCGAGACCGAGGGCCTTTTTGATGACGTTGGTGGTGAGGATCACGTTGGTGGTGACCTTTGAAACCTTGCCGCCGATCATCGCGCGGCCTTCCCAGACCTTGGCGTTGGCGCGGGACCAGTTGATTTTTCCGAGGCCGGCGAGTTTGAATTTCCAGTCGTCGGGGTGATTTTTCAACAAGGCGTTGCCGGCCTTGCCGATGGCTTGAAGTGCGATGCCATGGGAATGGATGAAGCCTTCGCGGACTTCGCTGGCGGGCATGCGGCCGTCCTTGACCTGCTCCCATGCGGGAAAGTGGGTGGCGACTTCTTCCCAAAACTCGCGGGCGAATTTGGCGTCATCGTTGAGATTGCCGGTGGCAAGTCCTTCGACAAGGTCGGCGCAGGCATTGTAGAACGCGGACAGGGTGAAGAGCTTGCGTGAGCGGGGAGCCAGTGAGCACTTCTCCATGTCTACGACTTCCTTGTAGAAGCGGGACTTGAGGATGACGAGCTTGGCGAGCTTCGCCTTGTCGTTGCGGTGGTCGTAAAGCAGGCCGATCGAACGACTGGGGCGGATCGCGTGCCGGTTTAGGTCGGCGAACATCTGCTGGCAGCGTTCCAAGCCAATATCGAGGAAGAAGACCACGGCAATGGTTTCGTGGGCGAGTTCAGGGCGTTGCTCGATCGCGGCCTTGATTGCCTCGCGACGGTGCTGTCCGTCATTGATGATGAACTTGGCGTCCATGGGCACCTTGAGGATGCCAAGTTTGTCCTGATCGCCCAGGGACTGGAATTCGACCATGGAGTCGATGGATACCGTGAGCGCGGAGAAAACGTAGTCGTTCGGGTTGTCGAGAACGTAGCCAGCCATTTCCGGGATGCGGCCTTTGTTGAGGATGCGCTGGGCGCGCAGCTCCGGCGGGAGTTCGTCCTCATTGAAGATGGAAATCTGGCGCATCATGCGAAGACTCCACATGGCGACATAGTATTCGCGCCGTGCTTGAAGACCCCGGATCACGGGGAAGCTGAGAGTGGGTTCGGTGTCCATGGTGGGGGATGGGAATGGATTCAGGAGAGATTGTGGAAGGTGTTAATCAGCGGCAGATAAGGGGATTCTTTTTGGCGTTGCATGGCAAATCGCTTTGGGATTTCCTTTGTGGCGGACTGTTTTGCTTCGGACGTTTGTTTGTTAAAAATGAACACACTGTTTAGCAAACACATTTTTAGAAATTTTCCAGCATCCAAGAAATGTCGCCAGTTTACCTCGATTGTAACGCCACTACGCCGCTCGATCCCGCGGTCCGGGACGTGCTGTTTCATTTCCTCACTGAGGAGTATGGCAACGAAGGAAGCCGAACTCACGAATACGGCTCACGGGCCAAGCAGGCTGTGCAGAAAGCCCGCGACCAGGTGGCGGCGGTCGTCAGAGCCAAGCGCGACGAAGTGATTTTCACCAGTGGTGCAACGGAGTCTAACAATCTGGCGATCCTCGGACTAGCCGCCCATGGTATCGACACTGGAAATCGTCATTTGATTAGCACCCGGATCGAGCACAAAGCCGTCATCGAACCGTTGGAAGCGCTGGAGAAACAAGGCTTCGAAGTAACCTGGCTGGCATCGGACGAGCAAGGCCGGGTGCGGGTGGAGGAGCTGGAAAAGGCACTGAGGCCCGACACGTTGTTGGTTTCGATCATGGCGGCAAACAACGAGACAGGCGTCCGCCAGCCATTGGAGAAAATCTGCGGAATTATGGACGGCCACGAAGCCTATCTCCACACGGATGCGGCACAGGCTTTTGGCAAGGACATCGAACCATTGCGCAACACTCGCATTGATCTGATTTCGGTGAGCGGTCACAAGATCTACGCGCCAAAAGGTGTCGGAGCCTTAGTGATCCGACGGAGGGGATATGAACGGATACCGCTCAAACCGCTTGTTCATGGCGGCGGTCAGGAACGCGGACTTCGCCCGGGAACCCTGCCGGTTGCTTTGGTCGCCGCTCTCGGCATGGCGGCGGAAATCGCGGTGAAAGAAAACGAGAAGCGAGTGAAGCACTGCCGGAAACTGAAGGAGGCCGCGCTGAAAGCCTTTGCCCCGCTATCGCCTCGCATCCACGGGCGGCAGGAAGAGACGATGGATCATGTGCTGAATCTCGCATTCCCCGGCATCGATTCCGAGGCTTTGATCGTGGCACTCAAGGATCTGGTGGCAATCTCCAACGGATCGGCCTGCACCAGCAGTAGCTACACACCAAGCCACGTGATCAAAGCGATGGGCTTTAGCGATGATGAAGCGAACGAGGCGATCCGGCTGAGCTGGTGCCATCTAACGCCGGAGGTGGATTGGATCGATTTGGCGGAGAGGATCAAATACCTACGTTAGGTGTTAGGAGTAGGTATGGATTGGAAAATTTTCCACCATTTCTGCTTCTTCGTATCACTCGCGAACAGAGTTTAGATCGATGTCAGCTGACACGCCCAATGTATCTGCAACATTACTCTGCATCAACAAGATGACTTGACCCTCAAGTTTCAAAATTGCGCGGAAGCACGAATACATGAGAGATCTGTCGAGTATCCCGCCGAACCCATCCCAAACAAGTGGCAACTGGAATCCATAGGGGAGGACTTCCCTGAGCGCGCATATCAGGGCAATGAACATCACCAACCTCTCTCCAGCGGCTCGAAAAGCCCAGTTCAATTTGTCTCCTGTTTCTGTGTGGACAATATCGATTCGGCTATCGTCCGAATAGCGCACGGAAATGTCTCTCGAAGAGGTCACATTCCCACCGAACTTCGATTGCCCGGTGATCTTCGCATCCATGATTTCTCGAAGATGATCCTCGAAATGCTCAACAAACCGAACGCGGTCCACATCGGTTTTAAGTAGGCGGCTCAACAGCCCAGATCCAAATGATTCATCCCAGGACTCGCCAGGATACGGGAGACGCGTGCTCTCATCGACAAACATGATAGGCATCAAATCAGCAAAAGGCTCCTCACGCCCAAGCGTGCGTATGATTCGTGCCAGTTCGGTATTGATGGCGGATGCGAGCGTTGTTTTCCCACTGCCGCAGTCCCCAACAACGAAGTTGATTGTCGGTTTGAAAAAGAAAATGGTCTCCGGAGCGAATGGGCCGGCACACGAAACATCAGCTGAGGGTATTTGAGGTATGTGTTTCACGTCAATTGCAGTCGGTGATCCTGATCGTTAGCAAACAGTCTCGGCAAAACCGTCATTTCCAAGATGGTTAAATTTTTCCCACTTTTCCTTCGATGGTCCATAGCCAATTCCATCCTCACAAAGTCCGACTTTCCTGAGCTTCGCGCTGAAGCGGTCCATTTTCGCCCGTTCTGGATGATCCTTGGCAAGGAAGCGTTCCTTGAAAAACAGGAGCTGGTGTTCGGGTCCGGTAGTATGGTCGATGACCGTGACGAAGAGCCGCTTGAGGTCGATCTTGATGCGGGTGAGCAGTTCGGGGAGAGGCGCTTTGTCGAAGTCCCGGTAGTAATGGAAAGTGAGCTTGCGGGAGTGGAGGTGAATCTTGATGAGATCCGCCTCCCGGGGATTTCCGTAGAGTCGCGCGGCGCATTCGACATAGACGCGGAGGATGACCGGCAGCTCGTCTAGCAGAGCGCGATGAACGGTGAAGTGGCCTTCCCGGGGATCGAGGAAACCGAAGTCAAGTTGGGCGACTGCGATTTCCAGTTCGTCCTCGTCGCCGGCGGCGAACATGAGTTCGCGGGCTTTTTCCTCGGCGTTGGCGTAGCTGCCGAAGAACGAACGTAGATCTCGCTGGAGACGCTGTGAGAGCTGATTGAAAGGGATCTTGCGGCGGAGTTGGGCTGCGGCAATGAACACGAGCAAGTCCTCCTTTCGGCGCTGGCGTGCAGCGTTGAAGGTGGGTTCACCAAAGCGGTCGATGAAGAGTTGAAGGGCACGCGTTAGCGAGCCACAGGCTTGGCGCACTTCGGTAAGGCGGTCGAATTCCTCATCGCGCGGCATGCGCCCCAGTTCGAGCACGGATTCCCAGTAGGCATCGAGCAGCTCGCGGTGGGTGTCGTATGGATCTCGTTTTGCCTTGAGTGAACGGAGCAGTCCGAGCTTCCGCGAAAGTGATTCCCAGTCAATAAAGCGCCGGGACCGTTGGGCGAGAAAATCGTGAAGATCCGCAGCGTCGCGGAAGACCAGATAGATGCCAAGGCCAACCGGCACGGCTTCGGTGTGAAGAGTGTCTTCAATCAGGGACTGGATCTCCGCCGGATCGAAGAATTTCTGGAAGGTGTCGCGACTGGTGAGCACGCCGTCTCCGAATGTTTGAATTTCTTCGTAGGCTTCCTGCCCGGCAATCAAGGTGGAGATAAGTAGCGAGCGGCGGGTGAGCTTCCACGCGTCGAGCAGGGCCTCGACGCGCTCCGCCGGATCCTCGATGACATTGAGGACGAAGCCGAGGTTCACCACATCGGCGGGCTGTTTGCGAGCCTCCGGCGCGTGGACCGGGTCCCAGCCGTCGGAGGGATGGCCAAGTTTTCCCACTGCTTCCACATCGCCACCGTGTCCGCAGCCATAGTCGAAAAATGATTCACCACGGCGGAGTTGGCCGAGTTCAAGCAGGGTCTTCACCGGCTTGGAAATTTCACGACGGACGAGGGCTGTCTTGTGGCGTTGGATTTTCTTCTCCTGAACCGGGGGGATTTTGGGGCCATCGGTGATCGCAAGTTCGACGAGGCGATGGCCTTTGAATCCAAGACCCTTTTCTGCCAGGTTCCGTTCCCAGTTAATGCGGAAGCCGATGCGCGCCGTATCTTCCAAAAGCCCAGCGGCCTCCTCCTGCCGAGTGAGCTTGGCGAATTTGGCGTGTAGCGGATGCTCTTGAGGCAGGAATGTTTCCTTACGGTGAAGAATCGGCGGGTTGGCTCGGGTGCGGTAATTATCGCGCCGTATCTTCCCTGTCACCAGATCTACGATGATAGACTCCGCCAGAGTTGGATGCGGGTGTTTCTCGAAATCAGGGTAGGCCAGAAACGAGATCTTCGGAGAGGCGGTATGGAATTTCAATAAGTTGAACTCAGCGCCGATTCCCAAACGTTTTCTCAACTCTGCCACGGTGATTCTGAGCGCCGACGAGATGCGTAGGTCATCTCTCGGATCAATTACATACACCGCTCCAGGCAGTCGCTTGCCAAAGGGCAATGCGTCGAGGGACTGGCGGTATTCGGTCGCATTCATGATTCCGGGGTATTCAGTCCAAAGCTCTCACAGGTTGCAATCAACACTGTGGCGTCGACGCTCTTGGGTCTCCATTGAGGGGTCTGGCAAAAGGCTGATCCTTCAGAGAATCTGAAGCATGTGCCTGGTGCGGCGAAGAATTTCTCGATCCTCCTCCGAAATGCCGTCGGGATGAAAATGCATCACGCTGTTCCGGATTTCGTTCACCTTTTTAAGCCCATCAATGACCGTCTTGCGGTCCAAATCCAACCGCATCTTCTCCCAGGTGGACTGGTTTTCAAACGCGCGAAGGGTCTCACCAAAAGTAAGGTTATCCACCGACTTGACCTTGGCCTTTCTAACTTCGTCCTTTGGATCGACCAAATCCTGCAAAGCCTCGGAAGTAAGCCTGGCAGATCGCAGCAGAACGCGGAGATGGTTTTCGATTTGATCAAGGAATAAAAATGGTTCCGAGAGTGTGACGAACTGTTCGGCAACATCGGCAGTCGTGACGGAACCGCCAATCGTCTCGTTTGACGAACGCACGAGGGCAATACCTCGTCGCGTAATCTCACGGACTGTGTCGAAGAGCAAAGCATCAAATCGCACGATGTAGGGTTCACGTTCCATGCAGTCCGATATCTTTGAACCGGGACCCCGGCCGGCTCTAGCCCGGCCAATCGACGACCAAGTAATCACACCGTCTACGAGTCGCTTGTTCTGAGAGACGACCAGATGGTCCACATCTTCCTGAAGCATGAGAGTCACGGCGCGAGAGATCGGCTCGTCCCTTTTGACGAATATGGGCTCACGCACGGCAGATGGCAGCTGCCCGATGGTTAGAACGACTGCTCGCTCTTCTTCCGGTCGCTCGGTAGTTGCAGCTGGTTCCACACCACCGGTTGGTTGCGGCTTGGGATGAATTTCAGGTTTTTTAATCGGCCTTTTCCCGTCCAGCGGGAAGATCTGAATCCGTGACTCAATGTTCACGAGCTCAAAATCCGGCTCTACCGTCAATTTGTGACGGCGAAGATGATTTCTGAGAGTTCGATTCGCATCCGTACCCCGACGATAGTGTCCGATGCTCTTCATGAGATCACGGACTGACATGCTGTAGGGCTTGTCGGTTTCTTTGATCTTCAGGGCGATGTCTTTGAAATCAGGCATGGTTTTATGTGGTGTTTCTATCGAAGTATTAACTGAAATATGTTTCAGCTGATTCCCAGCGCCTGTAGAAACTTATCCACTTGTCCGAAGGTGTCAGTCTGGATCTGTTCGGGTTCCATGTCCGTGAATTCTGGGGAGGCTTCTTCGAGAAATTTTCGAACTGTTGCCGGACCGAAGTCTTCGCGTTCGCGGAACTTGGAGGCGAGAAGATGAAAGCCCTCGGCGGCGATCGGGTCTGTCAGCAAAGGTTTGCAGTCCTCGGCCAGCTTGGCCGGGCCTCCGGGGTAGTTGCGGACGGAGTAGTAAATGTCGTAGGCGTCCTTCATCTTGTCTCGCCCACTGAGGGCGTATCCTTTCATCACGAGCAACGCAGGGATGGAGGCGACGGGAAGCTCGACGGTGTTAGGTCTGCCATCCGGCATGTTGCCTTTGATTTCCTTGTTGGTGTGGTTGCGCAAGGCGACCCCACAACCATCGACCTGCTGAACGCGGAGCCCTTGGACAAGTTGGGGTTTGTTTCCCTTCAGTTTCACGCCCTTGGGAGCCAAGAGATCGACGATCACCGGCACCGGGTCGCCGCCATCGTGGGTGTCCACGAGTTTCCGCAATTGGAACGGCTTCAGATCTTCAAGGTCGCGGCGGTAGCCAGCGCGTTCGAGGGTTTCGACTAGGGTGGCGTATTGGCCGTCGTCGAGATCCTCCGGGTTCAGACCGATATCGATGTCCAAGGTGCCGAGATGGGGCGGCTTGCCGTGGTCGAGCAGCAGCCAAGGGACGGAACCGCCGACAATGACGTAGGATTTTGCGAACGGCTTGAGAATCTGGCCCAGTTCGATCAACGCGACAAACGCCGCCTTGATGTCGCGATCCTGGTAGTCACCGGCATTTATGGGTTCACGGATTTCCATTCGTTCCAAAGGGGGTTGAGTTTTTGGGTGAGAAGATGCTCGGCAGCTTCCCGGCCGCGTTCACCGCCCGCCTGGAGGTCGAGGTAGGTTTGGACCATACTGGTCGTGGTGATGCCATTAGGGAGATGGATCGGGTAGCGGTAGAAATCGGAACGGGGGGTGACCCAGAGAGTCACATTCGCCCCCTTCTCTGCGGGTTGCAGTTCCAATTCCTTGATCAAGACGCGTTCTCCTCCCGGTGTAGCATAGAGGCAAAGTGACGGGGTCCGCACAAACGGAGCAAACCAGACCGCCGCCGCGCTACCAGCAAGGGCAAAGGTTGCAGTCGGATCGGGCGGGCTGATTCGGTAGTCCCGGCAAAGTTTCGCCAAGCGCTCCTGGAGGGACCCCCCATGGAGGGTGGTGTAGAAAGTCCGTGTGGCCTGATGGATGGGGCGGTATTTCGCCGCCCAGTCGCGGAGCAGCCCTTCGGGATCAGTGAGGCGCAGCCCCTTATCGGTTTCTTCGGCGTAGGCGGATGCCATGAGCCGTTTCGCAACCTTGTTGACCGTGCCAAGGCTCACATTTGGGAAACAGGCCATGCTCAAATCCCGCTGCTTCCAGGACTGGCCCACGTTCTTCGGTTCCAGCAACACCCGCAGCACCCGCTGGGCGTGGTCGCTGGTCCATGCAATGGTGCGTTCCTTCGACTCGAACGGATTGGGGATTCCCTCCGCATGCAGATATCCGCCGGGAAAGTCAAAGTGGGCGTTCCCCACCAAATCAAACCAACCCACGCCCTGCTCATCCGCAATTCGCTGGACCGTGCGGGGTGAAAGCCAGCGGGAGGCAAGGACGGGGTAGGGTCGTGCATCCGGGCTGGAAAGGTCAATAGACCTCATTTTTTTATGGAAATCCGAAGATTCCATCCTTTGACGCAGACGTGAAACCAGCTTTGCCACGTCAGATGGCCGGATGCTCTCCTTTAGCTCCACAAGAAAGATCACTCTTTCCCCAGCCGGCGTAGCCACTTCCGCTGCAATGTCGATTCCGACACTGGGATCCATGATCGGCAGGTAAAGATCCTTGGTTGGTTTCAGCCAAGAAATACGCTCCATCCAGTCAACGAAACGATGACTTAACTGGAGTTCAAGATCCGGAAGATTTTCGGTCGCTGGCACTTTTGTTGACGAAAGAACACCTTCAGAAAGCAAAATGGCGAACGAATTGCAAGCCATTTGTTCACGAAATTGAACTGTTCACGAATTGTGTGAACCATGGGAAATACTAAAAATGTTCGAGATTCGAGAGCGTTCACGCTCTTCGTGAACAGACCACAGCCCCGCACGTTTCCGGGGAGGCGCTCAGGCGGAAATACTCATATGCATGTTGATCGGCAGGGATCCCGGATTACGGCAGTGTCCACAACGTCTCATCATTGAACGAAAAGCCGCCTCTTTTTGGAAGCGGCTTGGGTTGGACTTGATACTTTCTCATACGTCACACTTTTGAGGGTGAGGCGTCGGCCTGATGAAAATGCCACAAAAAGATCACTCGCCCGTTGACTCAAAAGCAGATGTCACCAGAGCGAGTCCGGAGCGGTGGGGTAAATTTTTGAAAAATTAAGGCTTGTGTTCCCACAATAACGATTCGACAGTGGCTCCGTATGGTTTGCCGCTTCGGCGTGAGCAGGCTGCTTGCCCACTCCGGTGCGCGCAAGGAATACCGCGACTTTGCATTGGTCCCACTTACCCTCACGGGCAAATGGCTGCCGCCAACAAGCCGCGTAAATCACAACAAGATGGGTTGCGTATGCATTGCCCCTCCAATTGGCAATTGGGGGATAGACTTCGAGAATCTCCGGATTCAGAGAAGTCTTAGGGGCCCCTGGGTGAGCCAAGGTAAAATCATAGTTCAGTAGTGGATCTCAAAGAGATCTGCGCTGGCGGTTTTGAAACCTTGAGCTCACCAGAAAAATGCACAAAAAACACCCGAAATTTCACAAGAGCCATGATCGTCATTTGATGAGCGTGGAGGAAGCCGCCGAGTATCTCGGCATCAGCAGCCGGTCCGTCCGCCGCCACGTCGACAACGGCGACCTCGAACACCGTCGCGTTGGCTGGTTGATTAAATTCGACACTACTGCCCTGGACGCGTTTGCGGCACCAATTGGTGGTCGGAGAAAGGGAGGAAAACCATGAATCCTCCTGATTCCAAGCCTACAAATCTGCCTCAGCCGGGTCATGGTGAGGCTGCCGAACGGCGCCCGGTCACCGGATCCAATGGGGCTGCTCCAAAGCCCGGGGTTGGTGCCAATGGTCTCGAGAAACCCAAGCCCGAAAAATTGGGGGATCGGATCTTAAAAATTTACTACGCTAAGGCAATCGCAGAGGCACGGAAGCTTGGGAATATGAACCTGCCCAAATTTGCTCTTGAAAGGGCTGCCAAAACTCTTGCCCTGAAGAAGACCAAAAAACGCCTCAGAGAGACTTCCAAGTATGCGGAGAATTCTGCCCAATCAGAGATTATTACAGAAGCGGAGATCCTGACGGAAGTCCTCCCGGAGCTTGGAATCACCAACATGAAGCTTTGCCCTAAGGAACCGAAAAAGAAAGGTTCCAAAGGCCAAAAGAAAGGAGGAAA
The DNA here is from genome assembly GCA_027484055.1 of Verrucomicrobiaceae bacterium. Taxonomy (GTDB): domain Bacteria; phylum Verrucomicrobiota; class Verrucomicrobiia; order Verrucomicrobiales; family Akkermansiaceae; genus Luteolibacter. The sequence goes on from JAIXQH010000051.1 coordinate 36,217, forward strand.
CCATGGAGCCTGATCGCGAAGGCCAAGTGCGGGATGAGCTCGCCGTGTGGCGCGAAGAATTTGCAGCAGCGTTGGGCGAACCGCGGGAATGGTCGGACCTTGACCCTGACGCGCATACTTCCGCACCAATCAAGCTGGACGACTCTTCCACGAGGGGCGCGATACCCAGCTCGGTTACCCCCACCCCCCGGGGATCTGTGACAGTGGGCGTTGCTGGAGCAGACGGGGCATCCTCGGATGTTGGTATGGATGCGCCCGCCAGTCCATGCGCGGATCATTCCTCAACGAAACAACTGCGGATCGGCCTGCCAGAGGGTTATCTGAAAGCCCTTTCGAGGGCACCAGAGCGATTGCGAGCTCGTTTGTTTTTGGCTGCGGTGTTCGGTCCAATTGAAGACAGAATCCGCCCCGACGAATTTCTGGCCGCGGCGATCCAACTGGAGCGGTCAGGCAACATCCTTCGGCAAGTGCGGCATCTTGGCCTGCCTGCCGGGTATGTTGCCGAGGTAGACAAACTATGCAGTTGGATTGGCCGGGCCTGCAACCTGCGGCGTGACAACCGTGTGTCCTATTGCCCTCGGTTGCCCGATGTTCAGGCTCGCGCATTGCAATCTCTCAAGCCACGCGAAAGGGACGAATTCGTGAGGTTTGCTTTGTCTATTTCGCGCGCGGGTGTTTTTCGCACCCGACTGGTGTCCGACGATTATTGGATTCGGGTTGCTTGTGACTGCATCACTTGGAACTTGGAAAGGGCTCCCACCGTGGTTCCCGTTGCCGAAATCGTGCCGCTGATCATTGTGCTTGAGGGACTACGCGAGGGAGGTGCCACGTGAAAAAGATCAAAGCGGTCGCGCGGATGACTTCCCGCCGGGATGGCAAGGGCAGGCGGGCCACATTCACCAGCCAACACCGGGCGACATACGACATAATGTATTATCTCCTCTCTGCCGTTAAGCCGGGCAGCAAGGAGGCTCTTTGTGCGGACCGCGTTTCCTGGATTGGAGGGAGTCTTGCAGGGCACGGCATCATCATGCGCAAGGCCGACCTGATGGCGGCCGCTCTAGACTGCGGGCACAAGCACCTCGAAGGACGTCGTTTTCGTAACGTCATAGTGAGTTGTGAGCCCTGTAAGGAAGATGAGCGGGAGGAGGCAGAGCGGCTACTGCAAGCGTCTGCTCCGTTGCTTGCTGCTAAACTTGGCGCGGAACGTTGGATTGCCGTGATCCACCGCGACACAAATAAGCCGCACATGCATGTGATCATTTCGAATTTTGATCGGGAAAAACGCCGTCGATTAGAATTCTCTCCCAAATTTTTGTCGGACCTCCAGGAACTGACTTGGACGAGCCATTTGGTCAGTGGCAAGGGAGCTCAGTTGGGAGGACACAGTGCGCGCGGCGCGGCCATTTTGGCCCTAAAAATGGCCGCAGATCCGGTAGCCACAGACCGTGCGCTCAAAAAGGTGTATGACCTCTTGGGAAGACACACGAAGCTGGCTTTGTCGCTGAATGACATGGCTTTGTGGCTTGCCAGTCAGTGCGCACAGGAAGGCTGGGATGGTGCCAGACTGTTGAAAAAAGACGGATGCCCCCAAAAGAAGCCCATGATCAAGGTGGATGGCATCGATTTGGGGCTGGGGTTTTTCCAGCGATTCGTGCGCAAACACCTCAAAAAGACTCCCAAGCCGCCCGCCAAAAAACGCATCTCTCGGCGGGTTGCCCATTCAGATTCTCCCATCGGTCCCGTCTGACCATTTTTGCACTACTACCAACCAAACACACCCATGAAGACGAATCCTAACGACCCTGTTCCCGACCCTAGTCCAAATCCTATTCCAGCCACAAACATCGTTACCATGTTTGTAGATGCAACCAAGGAGATTTCCTCGTCGGAAGACGATACTAGCGCTTCGCGGGATGAGGAAGACCTTGTGAAACGCACAGCCAAGATACTGCGACAGGGCATGCAATCCTCTCGCAAGGGCTTGAAGGAGATTTTCGAGGGGACGTTGCACCTGATGGACTTGCAGTTGCGTCACTCGGCGCAAGGAGCTCGCAACGACCTAAACCCACATGGGAAGAAGTCGGGATTCCTGAGGGTTCTGGACGAGGTTGGCACTCCGCCAACAACCGCTTACCGGTGGATCGAGAAAGTGAGCCGCTTCCTTTTGGAAATTGGGATCACCAATGCGAACTTTCCTCGTCCCGATACCCTAGAGTGGACGAAAATGGTGACCTCAGTGAAACGAAGGGTAGAGCATATCAGTGGACTCGGTCTTCCGATCTGTGCGATTCCTCAGCCCAAAGATGAGGAAATTCTAACGCGTCTGCGCATGGCCGCCGCCGCTGGTCACGTAGAAGCGAGGCAGTTGTTGCAGGAGCTCGAAGCGGGCGAAACGACTATGGAGGAAGCAACTCGCCGCTACTGTATGGTCGAAAAAGTGGGCCAGCGGACTCCTCCTGCATTGCTGAAACTCAATCCCAGGACAATGCAGGCCGAGGGCCGAGCCATCAAAGCTATGGGAGTGGTGGAAGAGCTCTTTACAGGATGGGAAAAGTTCCCTCTGCATGTCAGAGTTCAGGCTCGCTTGCGGATCCGTGAAATGATTGGAAAGCTGCCGAAAGACTGCGAATTCTTGGATGACTGATTGTCCCATGGAGCATTTCACGTGATAATACCAAAGATACTTAGAATTTGGATTTTTTTACCGCAGACGAACGGGATGAACCAAGATGAAGGGAGCGGAAATAGTCTGAAAGCGAAGGGATTTTGGTATGATTCACTCACAGGAAGAACGGGGCCTGTTTTATTGCCCGGCGCGCCGCATCACGAAGACGCCAATCCTCTATGTCTCCGGGATAGGTGACCCAGCCTCCACCTACCTTGATGCGGGGATCGTAAAACCCTTTTGCCGCACTGGTATCCACGCTTCCGACGACTTTTCGAAGTGCTGGCAAACGCAGATCATGCGCGGCTTCAACCAGAAAGTCGCCGCCAATGGATTGTAGCTTGGGCGCGTGAACCACATGGGTTAGCAGTGTCAGAAGAAATCCGCCGCCGATGGTCTCTAGCTCGGGAAACCTCACAACCTCGGCCTTAGTTAAGCAAAGATAGTCGCCGACGCTTCTGAGGTGTTTAGACTCTGCGGCAAAAGACCAATAGACTCCTAGAGACCTACCCACGGTAGTTAGGCGTGGCGGAATGTTTCCGAGCATTTTTGCCCTGCCACCAACGTGTTTCAGACGAGGAACATGCAGATCAAAGGTTTTCATTGCCTCAAAATTTCCACCTATGGCCTGCAAATTCGGCAGGTAGACTCGCTTGTCGGTCGTGGTAATCAAACTGCAACCAATGTGACGCAGGCAGGCCGCGTGGATGATGGCATTAGAGTCAACGATCAGACTGCCATGGATTCCGGAATACGTCACTTGGAGGCGTCTCTTGCTACGCCACGTAAAGGAGGTCAGAAGAATGGTGCCTGTTCGGCTCTTGCAGGTCCTGCGTGATTCGTGGAGATGGGATTTTTTGACACGGGCAAGGTGCGGATTCCGATTGATATGGAACGAAATGTTGGGGGTACCAAGCCACCTGCCATGTTGGTCGTAGCAAGGGATCAGGTCATCGGGAATATGCCCTGTTGCCAGGTAGGTTTCAATATTTGAAAGTATGATCTTTGTTTCTGAATTCATGTATGTGTTATTTTTTGTTAGTATTTGAGTGATTAAATGACATCCACAAACGCTACTTCGATGGTTTCGATGATCTCCCTGAGATGAGGTTTCGCTCGGGACAGATGCTGGTAGACGCTGCTGCGGCAAACGTTCCGCCTTTTGGCGAGATCACCGACACGGATGCCATGCACGTAGACGGCTGCAGCCATTGCGGCGCTAAGCGCACTGATTCTGTCGTTACGCAAGGCCACACGAATCGCCTCGTGGCAGAGATCACGCATGACAGGCGTCGGCCAGTCACAGGTACGAACCATCACGGGATGACAGGTTGTTGTGGGCATGGCCGGCATGCGGGGCCGGCTCTCCGCCTTTCTGAACAGCTCTTTGATGGTGTCGCGCTTGATGATTTGGAGAGCACCAGCGATTGCACGCGGTGCATGCCATGCCTCGACGGGCTTGTCCGGATCAATGCGGTCGCCTTGCAAATACCACGTCAGCGCGAGCAGAATGGCTTCTTGGCGGATGTCTTCTTCCTGTGCAGTCAAAATTCCCCGCAAGACCCCGTCGGGAAGACGCTTCAGTGCCAGTGTAGTCAGCTCTTCGGCAATCTTTTCAAGGCGCTCTTCAGACGCCTCGTGATCATTACGTTTGTTCGGATTTTGTGAATGGGTTGTGGTGTGTTTGGATTGGTTTGCTTTCATAGCAATCGGGGATTTCCGATTGCTGGATCGATGGTTCGAAAGAACCATCGATCCCGATTTGTTTCTGGATTTGGTTTCCTTGCGAAGGTGCGAATTATGAAAGTCGCAGGACCTCAAGCGCGCCAAGTCTACCGGTCCGCGCATGAGCGACACGCACACAGATGTTCGGGCCGATTTGGGTGACGCTGGCGCTGTGGGAGTGACCGCACAGGATGGTGATCCGACGAGTTGGAAACGCGCTTGCGATCCCACGGATCGCGAGGCCTACCGAAACATTGGCATAATGCGGCAGGTGAAGGGGGCCGCATGGTGCGTCATTGTAGCGCACGGCCTCTGCAAATGGCGGTGTGTGTGTAAGCACGATCACATGAAAAAAACGAGACAGGGCAAGGGGCAGGATCTGCCGGATCAATTTCGCTGAATCCTTGCCCAGTTCCTGCATCTTGATCATGGACTGTTCTCGGGTAAGACCTCGAAAATCGACAATGGCGCGGTGATCCGGGCTCCGTAGGCGAGAATGAATACCATATCCCGCCCTAGCGTCAGGCCAACCATTGTGGCCTATTAAGCAAGTATGGCGGTTGAGTGGGATAATCTGCCTGCCGTTCAAGTAATGGAGATTCCCGACTTTCTCGCACAGAGCGTTGATTTCGGCATCCACTTCGGTAAACGAACCGCCGTAATAGTCGTGATTTCCCGTCACAAAAAAGACGGGTCTGGGCATGCAGACCGTGGCGATGACGCGAAGGTGATTGGTCAGACAGCGTGCAGAGGAGATGTCACCGGTGATGGCTACGCAGTCCGCCGTGGATTCCACGATGCATTGGAGGAAATAGTTGATTTGCCGGGTGTCTACCTTGTCAAGGTGGAGGTCGCTGTACCAGTTAACAGTGCTGGTTGTTGAGGATGGGCGGTGTGTGATTACTTTCATTATCTGGTGCGAACGGCATGGTTGCGCCATTCACCCCAATTAGGTGGTTTTTCCGGCCAAGTGTACAGTCTCTCGACAGAAATAAATTTTGAAAAAATGTCTGGGGCTCGCCTCTACAGAATTCCCTAAAGCCCCCTAATAAGGGTGATGAGAATGAATTCACACTTTTTTGCGGGTCGGAGCAAAGGAACCGACCATCATGTTGAACCCTATCGCCTGATTGAATGCGCGGATGGCATAGTTTTTGCCATCATCTTCGCCAGCCATGGCGTGGAGTTTATACAGGGTTACTGCCGCAAGGCACTGATCGACAAATGGGGCATGCAGTGCATCGATACGTTCAAGCGTGGGGGAGATTCTACGCTGACACGAGCATGGGCGATTCCATTGAAACAAGGGAGTTTCCTGTTTCGTCCCACAAGATTGGATCTGGTTGCGGAGCAGGAGTGGATGCGAGGAACGAAGGGATAGCAGGGCCTGTTTACGGCAGCATCACATATCAGGTGGCGATTCCGGGGCTGGCTGGGTCATGCGTTGGCTGGGAGGATGGGTTCGTGGCGACTGAGAGGTGTTCGTGAATGGCGACTTCCAGCAGCAGTTCTTCGAAGAACCGGGGTCCTTGGCCGAGGCGGGTGGCTTCCGGAATGCCGTCGCGGGCGAGCATCTTGTAGCGTCCGCGCCAGCACTGGGGAAGTGACGACAGGATGCGGGCGAGCATGTCGTGGTAGTCTGCTTGCTGCAGGCGTGGCAGGGTGATCAACTGGGCACCAAAGCGCCGGCTGAGCTCCGCAGGAATATATTGGGCCAAGCGGTTCAGGTCCGGTGCATGGGATGCGGCGTTGCCGGACACGGTGCCAAAGCCGATCGGATCAGGCGAATCCCAGATTTCCTGAAACGCGCCGCCTGCGAGGATGAGGGTTTTGTCGCGCAGCGTGGTTTCGGCTTCTGTGATTTGCTGCTCGGTGAGCCGGTCACTCTCCAAATCATTGAGAGTGGATGGAAATTTCCGGTCCAGCAGAGAGAAGATTTCCGTGGTCTGGAAGCGCACCCATTCTCCCTGGCTTCTGAGGGTGCCGATTTTGTCGAGCTCATCCAAGTAGATGATGCCTCCCGGTTTATCCGCCAGTTGCTTAATGAACTGGTAGATGATTGGCCATGTAGAGGGCGCGCTCCTCTGGTTGGCACCCATGACGATCCATTCGGCCACCGAGATCGGCAGGTAAGCGAGGCCGAGACTGCTTGCCACGGCGTGGGCGAGGTGGGTTTTGCCAGAGCCCGAATTACCTATAATGAACACGTTTCCGCGTGGCTTAATCGGCAGCGCCGAGAAGTCCGTATGGATGAAAGCGTTGGCGATGGCGCACAGCCGATCGTAGGCGGCACGCTGGTAGGAATAGATCAGGGGCTGGGTGGTGGTGTCTGTTGGCTTTTGAAGCATACTTGTGAGAAAAAAGAAGGAGCGGCGAGACAAACGTCTCGCCGCTCCCTTTGATTCGTGGGTTTGGGTTTATGGTTGTTCGATGATCTTGCGGACTGCTGCGACCTCGGCTTCGGGCATTAGGCGCTCAAGGCGTTCCCATTGCTCCTCCTCGGTCATGAGGCGAACCACTTGTTCGAGGGGTTGGAGGGCGGCAATTTCGCTCTCTGGCAGTTGCGCGAGCAGTTCCGAGATCCGTGAGGGCTTGCGGCCTGCGCGGAGGATGTAGCGTGGGTATTTGGATTCCTTGCTGATTACCTTTTCGATGCAGATTTGCACGCCATCTTCATCGGCTAGGATGTTGTGGGCCAGGTCATCGTTTTCGTCGCGGTCACTCGCCATGCGCAGGATTTGGTAGCCCAGACCCGGAGATCCGCCCCGCTCGCCCGAGTAACCGGATAGCGACAACAATCGCGCCACATGAGGGCTGTCATTGTCTGGACTGCTGCGGGTGATCACCCAGCAAAGCGAGAGTGGTCTGGGCAGCAACCGCAATCCCTCGCGGTTCGATTTCGAGAACAGCTTTTCTGGGACAGTCTTGTGCAAATAGGTGTAGACGTTGTCCCAGACGCTGCGCTTGGCAGGTTCGAGGGTTCTTGGGTGGGCGAATTTTCCCGTAGGCGTCTCCAGGACATGCATCGCAAGGAGCCAATCGGAAGATCCGCTGACTTTTGCTGGCACGATGCGCATCCAGTTAAGTCCTTCTGCGAGACGCAACAGGCGATCTTCGAATTTGGTCGTTAGGAGTTCATCACTGTAGCGTTTGACTGGTGCCTTTTTCCAGGGATCGACAACCGTCGAGCTGGTGGGTTGGTGTTCGGTGGTTTTCATTATCTTATATGTTTTTCTGGTTTGGTTTTGGCTGGTCCGACCCCAAGGGTTGTTGAGTATTTATCGGATGACGTGTGGGAATTTCGCTCGGGCGAACCGACCGAAAGGTCGGGGGGAAACGAGTTGATGCTTTTGGGTATGGTCCAAGTTGGATCTCCCTCAAACTGGTTCGTAAGCAGGGCACTTGCAGCAATCCCCTCTCTTCAGTCTTTCAACGTATAGCCTCCGGTCCAATCCCCAGCGTCCGAGGATAGTGCTTTGTGGAGGGGATCCCTCTGGCAGCCTCCCGTCACCCGGCAGACGGAAACACTCGTTTCTGTCCGGGTTAGGCGGGGGTTCAAGGGGGATCGGGACCCAACGCACAAGCAAACCCGCAGGAGGTGGGCTGGCGTCGTTTCTACAGGGGGGGGGCGTTGCGGGGGGGCACACCCACCCGCTGAGATGGGTCGTGGGCAACAGAGCGCCGCGCCGTGCCCACGAGGGAAGAAGCCTCTTCCCTGCCCCTGCTTCCAACCATCCATTGCCTTACTTACAGATCTTGTATTGCCGATAGTCATATTCATTATAACCGAAGCGGCACATGCCATTCATATAATAGTTTTTCTTATCTTGATTGATCCACTTTCTGGCGGCCGAATAGTTGTCAAACCAGATTATTTCTCCATCATCGCCACGGGCCCATCGACTGGTATCGCAATTCGTGTGCTTGTCGCGGAAAAACGTGTTGATCCACACGCGACAAAGTAAGTCATAGCCACGCTTCGCAGGACTCAGGGGCGGTTTGATCCCGAATCCCGCACACTTCTCTTCGAAGTATCCCTCTTCAGACGGATGGTATTCCCGGATCACGTTTGTGACATCCGATTCGACATAGGTGAAGATTTTTCCGTCTTCATCATAGGCATACACACGTTGACCGATCTGGTAGATGTATTGGTATCCTTCATCATGCCACCAGTTTACCGAAATTGGGCCAAGCATATCAATTTTATCGCCATTGAAATCTAACAAATTTGAGAGTAATGGGTCATGCTCTTTGATTTTCATCAGTTCATCGAACGAATCTTGGGACAACAGCGGCTTCAAACGCTTCCTGTCGGCAAGCGTGAAGATGCATGGTTCTGTAGTGGCGGTGGTGTGTTTTGGCTCCGTGGGAGCCGCTTTCTTGGTTTTCTTATTCATGGGGTTTTGTGTTTTGTGTTGTGTGTTCCCGCCACGGAGATCCCGGGCGAAGAAAGTCTCAATGAAGAATCAGGCCAATGCCTCGGTACGAAGCTGCTGACTGCGGATGGATGTGCTCAACGGCCTGCCTCCAGGCTCGTGGCATCGATCTCTACAAAATCCCGTTACCGCGGGATGATGGCATAGATGCTCCTAGTTCTTCAAAAAATCAGTGAAAGTCTTATTCGATACTCGCGAAGGGGTGAGCCGATGGGGGCATCATCGGTTGTTCGAAATCGCTACAGAAATTGAATGCGCAATACCGCCGCGTCCCGTCATTCGGGTCAGGGCGATTTACACGAGCAGTTTTCATAGCGAGATTAAGTGTTACTTGATGAGGCTCCTGATGTCGAGATATTTTTACCTCGCCCGCATGCGCGTGAGCGTACCGCGCATGCACGCGCGCTCGCGCATTAAGAGTTGCCAATAATCCTAAATTTATCTGCTAAAAAAAATCTTGCGCGAGGGTCACAGGAGCCCGAAAGGGGTACGTTGTGTTCACGGTCTGAACAGCACACCAGAATCGCACGCCTGGCACATGGTCTGTTCGAGCAGACCCTCTGTTCAGAATCATCCTCATCAAACCCGTAGCCTCCGGTCCAATTCACAGCGTCCGAGGATAGTGCTTTGTGGAGGGGATCCCTCTGGCAGCCTCCCGTCACCCGGCAGACGGAAAAACTCGTTTCCGTCCGGGTCAGGCGGGGGTTCAAGGGGGATCGGGACCCAACGCACAAGCAAACCCGCAGGAGGTCGGCCGGCGCAGTCTCTTCGGGGCGTTGCGGGGTGTCCCCGCTGAAATGGGAGCGGGCAACGGAGTGCCTGCGCGGGAAGAAGCCTCTTCCCGGCCTTATCCAGAATCCCTGGACTCCAGAACAGAATCAGGAATCACCTGGCATCCCCCAAGCGGCAAGCCTGCGGATTCTCCACCCAAAACGACGGTGCCCTCCACTACTCTGGCTTGTCTTTCAGGATCACATCAGGCGTCAGTTTCCAATATTGCTCGGCATCCTCATCGGTTTTCTCTCCATCGAGGTAGTGGTGACGAACCATGGACTCGGAGTTGCCCATCTCAACAGCTACAACCCCCACTTCTCCCAATTAAGAACCCGGCAGGAATTGTAGTTCAGTTTGGTCAGGCCCATCACGTCATTCAGAACCTGCTGAATGTCCGCCTCGCCGCGACAGATCTCCACCTCCAACGGAAGCGGCACTTCCATGCCCGGGTAGGTCTTCATGCGTGGAATGTAGCCTCTCGTCATCAGGATGGCGCTTCGATGGTTCTGCACCCACGCCAGCCCACGCAGCACCGGCATTTTTGAGCCGACCCGATAGAGACGTAAGCGCTTCGCCTCGTGGATGCGGACACCGACCAGATTGGTTTCGCTCCGAGTGGCGTCCAGAAACCCACGCCACTCCTCGGCGGAGTAGCGGACTTTTCCGTGGATGAAGACTTCCCTGGGGTTCCGCCCGGAGTTCTTGGATCGATAGGATTCCAGCGCCTGCTCCAGCAGCATTCGGGCGGCGGCGGCGCTCAGATGAAATTCACCTGTCTTTGGTGCATACCACTCGCCAATGTTACCTTTGAAAACTACCCCATCGCCGGAGTCTAGGAACATCTGTGCCGCGCAGCAGGCGGTTTCCGGTGACGCGTGTTTGGTGTCCTGTTTGAAGACCAGCCCGAGGTAGCAAATCCCTTCGCGCACGCCATCCAGCTTCCACGGCCGGGCACCCAGCTTGTCATACATCGCCGAGCTGAGGTTCCACGCTATCTGCGACTGCAAGGAGTCGAGGTTCTGGAGCGGTTTCCCATTCGGCTTGAGAAACTCATGATGCGCGATCGTCCCTTCTTGGATGATCTGCGTCACCACCCCCGCCGCCAGCAGCCGCCCCTTCAGTTGATTGTGGAAATCCGGCTCATACTGATAGGCTTCGGCGTCCTTGTTCAATTGCTCGAACAGGAATGGCTCACTTTGCACCTTACGCGCCGCACCCATGCTCATCCGACCCGTCGCCTCGATCCGCTTGCTTTTCAGCACGACGGATTCCGGTCGGCAGAACTGCCTCACGAAGTTCGGAATCACGATGATCCACACCTCCGGCTTCACCTCCTCGTCGCGGAGCGCCCTCAGGATCAACTCCGTGAAAAACCGCACCGTCTCGAAGTTCCGCCTGTGGCGGTCATTCAGCATCACGACCTTTCGCAGCTCCTCCTCCCCGAAGCTCAGCTCCAAGGCCGGGTTCACGCTCCAAGGCATGCCAAAGGCAGCCTCGAATCCCGGATAGGGTGGCCGTGAGCGTTCCTTCCCTGCTTCGGAAATCGGCCTCTGAAGCTTTGAAATCCAATTCCTCAACGCCGACTACCCTCCTTCGTGGCGACCACTCCGTACTTCACGCCGTAGTTCTGCGCCGGGTCATGCGGACCCAGTAGCGTCAAGCCGTCCCTCGGATCTTCCAGCGACTGGTTGTAGCCGAAAAGCAGGCGTGGCTCGGGCAGATGGATCAGATCGGGCATTCTTCCTCCTCTTCTTCAATCGGCTCTGCGTCGGGTTCATCGTCATCCGAAGTGGCATCGGACAAGACCGCTTCGAACGAGACAGGGCTTTCAAAACGCAGTGGCCGCGCGTCGACCTCGAACGCGGCATCCTCTCCCAACGGAACCCGGATCAACGACTCCGAACCCTCCTCCGCCAGAAACGCCATCGCCGCGAGCATCCGCGCAAGCCAGGTATCATTGTGCCACATCCGGCATTGGCTCCGGCGAGAGCTGTGTTGCCGCGTGGCACTTTCGTAAAGCGCCCCGTCCTCCGAAAAAACCACGTGCGATTTGATCACAATGACCGGCTCCGGCCAGCGTATCACCTGCGGTTGAATGCCGAAGTGCCAAGTGCGAAACCTCTCATCGCCATCCCGAGCCAACAGCTTGCTCTTCCCCACCATCCGGCGATAGGTCTTCTTCTTGAGTAGGTCTAGGAATTCCACCTTGTTCCCTTCACGAAAGCCCTCCGAGAACCAGAAGGACCGCGCCGCCCCGGCCAGATCGTACTTCCTCAGTCCGGCCGCAAGGCATCGCCGCTCGAAACCGTCCCTTAGCAGCGCGTGCATGATCCGGTTCGACTCGTTCCGGGCGATGTTCATCTGTGGCTCACCCTCAAAGTAGAAGCGCTCAGCGTCCAAGCATCTCGACTCCTCGACGGTGATTCCCATGGGTTCCAGCGCTTGAATCAGTTCCTTCGGAGTTTGGAACGAAAAACCGCCCGCTCCGAAGCGACGGAATGGATAGCTCAGCGGAAGCGGATCGGGCTTCTTCTTCTCACCGAGCAGCGAGTGAAGGAAAATTCTCTGTGGAAAGGACCGGATCGGAAACCAATTGCAGGCCTACGGCTCGCTGCGGGCGATGACCGCCTGCCCGGAATAGAGGTTGTCCTGCCACCAGGTCGCCACAGCAGCAGCATTGAAGCGCGGGTACTTGGGCACCCCGTCTTTTTCCAGCTTCTCCAACAGCTTCACGAGACCTCTCATCGCTCTACCCCGGAAGTCGATGGAGTTCAGTCTTGTCAGTTCGATGGTCGTTTCATCCGAGGCGAGGTCATCGATCTTCATAGGGATCACAAAGTCCTCGCGCCCCTTGCCGACACGCTTTGCCAGCGCCAACTCCTGTAGTACCCCCGGCTTTTCGTTGGAGGTTTTGGAGAGGACAAAAAGAAACTTCGTCGTCCGGTTGCGAATCGCGTCCTCGATGTCGCTCCAGAAATCCTCGCCGCCCAGCAGCTTGGTCAAGTCACACCAGACCGGATACCCCTCCCGTGCCAAGCGCAACGCCAGCCAACGGGTGAAATCGTTGTCTTCGGGAAGGGCATGGCTGAGGAAAATCATTTCGGGCGAATTATTCTACGACTTCACTCCGGCGACCAGCAGTAACTCATCCACCCGACCTACGACGCCGCAAGCGTCTTGTTGAACGGGCCGAAGAAGCTGAGGAAGATGCGGAGTCTTGATGTATTAGTTGGTATCGCTATTGTGATTCCATGATCAGACTTTGCGTGAATAAACAAATTTATCTATACAACTTTGATTTGAAATGAGCCTCCACAGTAGGTTACAATTCGTGTTGCTGCATCCTCAATAGCGGATCGGTTGTAATCGAGCGTCGTCAAGTCAGTGCCCTGAATGACAAGGAGGACATTTTTGGTATTTGAAGTGATCTTCACGTCGTTCGAGTCCTTCGAGTCTAGCCATGCGAGTATACGATTTTCATCAGCATAGACATAATCATTAGCGGCGGTCTTTTTAATCGAATTGCTACCAACGGCTAAGAATGGCTCGCCTCCTAATGAGAGCCGGAAACAGATATCCCTCCCGATGAGATCTAGGTCATGTGCTCCAATCGCGACTTTGTAGCGACATGCCGTGATATTGTAAGAATCAACAACGGTATTTATCGATGGAAAACAGCCTGACCTGCGTATATTTTCAATAAGATTACCTGCAGCAGGCGGGAACTTTTTGGAGCTTCTTCCGATCGACGAAACAAGCATTCTATAGCTATTTAGAACCTTATCAGAATCTATATCTATATCATCTATAGCAAGAATCTCCTGTAGAATCTGCGCCTTTAAAATTACCAAACCATTTGCATGAGGTGGAATGTTTATTCCGTAAATCTCGCATACTACACTACTTTTGATCCCTAGATTCTTTATTGGTTGTTCGACGTAGTAATTGCACCACATATTTTAAGCCTTTCCTCTTTTTCTTTTCTTCAATCCAACTAGAGCTGCAATTTCTTTATTATCTTTCATTAGCTGGTCGATAGCTTCATTGAGAACCTTGATTACAGAATCCTTGTTGAAACTTCCTCCTGGGTTAGACAACTTCCAACACTTTATGTTATTGACATCGAAAGGACTTTGTTCTTTATCTCCACTTGGATGGTGCAATCGAATGATTGGTTTCTCGCAACCCATCATATATCCCCACTCAAGCATCACATTCCTGTTAAATGTTGTCGATATAACAATACCAAAATGTGCTGCCTTAATGTTGGACCAAATTGCATCCGTAATGTCGTCATTTGTATCAGGCCAAAGGCATTGAATCCCACGCAACACAAGAACCTCATCCAGCCACTGCCTTATCTCAAGTGCGAAGGGAGTGGAAAAATTCATGGCGACGAAACATTTGGGAATGAACCCAGCATAATGGGCACCCATTGTTGTTCTTAATATCGAAATTTCTTTAACCGCTGCCCGAGCATACTGGTCAGCGTTCTGAGCTGCGTGCTTTCTGTTTAAAAGCTGTTCAATTACCGAAGCTACAGCCGAGGTAAAATCCATGGCCATCTTACTGGGGTAAATCGGTTCTCTCAGTTCAATATTGAGTACTCCTGCCGCCCTAGTCTTTTTCTCGTGAACGGTTACTCGAAGTGGATGGCATATCTCAGTACATATAATTGATTCTGTGTTGTACTCATAAATTGTATTTTCTGGAACAGGCGAACTGTTCTGCATCCATTCGTTTTCGTACACTTTTTCTCTCATCAGACCTTCGGAATCGACGATCCAAACTTCCCGATCATTTTCGTAAGCGTATCCCGTAAGCGAATTAGGTTTACGGGTTTTGTTATAGACTGATCTTGACGTGTAACCATTAGGCTCTGTTTCATGTGTTGCAATGAGAACCAACTCTGTATTACATCCCTGTGCGGATTCCCACATGATATCCACGAGATATGCATCGAAGTGTCGTCGTATAATTTCGACCATTAGGTCAATAATATTATCTATCTCAACTGGATCCGTAGGTGTACGCGCGGCCAAGGTCTCTATCTTTGATAAAAGTGAATTAATTTTAGTCATTTCATTAAAAATTTTTATTGTTCATACAGTAATCCTCAAGGAGTGGACCAAGCTCACCATGTTCTATATCCCAGAGCAAATCAGGCGATGGCATGAACTCAGAACCAAATTTTTTGTACATTTTTTCTACCCGCCGAACTACGCTCTCTTTGAATTCATCTTCCCAAGATCCACCCGACGGATAAACTGCCCCGCGTTCTGTTGCAATACCTATATAGTTTTCAACACCCATTTCTACGGCATAAGTTAGTGTTGGAACACTTGGAAGCGGTCTACGTTCTGGGATGAAAATCTCACCTCCATCTAGCTTATCTTTGCCGCTTTCTAGAGCATCCACGGCGAGCTTTGCAATAAGAGGAGAGAGGTGGAATCCGTCTCGATAGGTGCCAGTTAGTAACCACAAACCTTTCACCGACGTCTCGCCTAGAAGTGGAAATGTGTCTAGTGTAACAGGTCGGTAGCCGGTTAATACAGAAATTAATTCGGTTGTATTAATTCTTCGATCAATTTGCTGTGTTGCACAGTTTATAAGAAAGCCAACGTCACTAATAATTGGCATTTTGGCGGGACTTCGCTGAACAGTATTAGTGGCACCAATGTATATACCGTCTCTGTTGGACGGCAAAACGTGCAATCCGCAAGAGAAGGAGCGATTTGGTGTTCTTATCGCCATTTCAAGATGCGGTAGGCTTTCGGGACGGCGGCAAACGAGGGCTGTGCCGACACCAGATATCAAGGGCGGGATCCGACTCCTAATTTCTGGCTCGATTTGCAATACATTTAGAGATTCAGCCCCACTGGTCACAATCACCTGTTTTGCAAAGATAGAACCTTGAGTTGAATTAATTCTATGTCCGTGTGTGTCTTGCGCTACTTCAAGACATCGCGCAGGTATCATATCTATATTCGTAGATTTTTCCAAATGTTTGATTAAACTTGAAATCACACACGTAGCGTCGACATACCGTTCTCTGGGTATATAGATCGCTTTGAGCGGCCGGCCGGCATCAGTAGGCCGCATGCCGGGAATATCGAATCCATCCAAGTAATCGAATGGCTCTTTATACGCCATCAACGAGTTCAAGAGGGCGTTATAGTTACGATCATCCAACGTTCCTGATACAGCATTCAGGATGATTGCGGTGCCACTATGAAGTGTGATTTGATTATCCAATTGATTCTCGTTAAGAGACTCAACCCAAGCAGGCCAGAGATTGGCCGCCCGCACACGCCATTCTGCCTTTAGGCGCCCACCCTCGGATGCTAGACCTAGTGTGGTAGTCTCGCCAAAGCCACTAAGCATCGCTCCGGCTGCAACCGAAGCACTTAAGGTCGCTTGATGAGAATCCAATAATGCAACTCTCAAAGATAAATTGCGTCGAGTAATTTCAAAGGCGAGACTCAGACCGAGGATGCCTCCACCTACAATTGCTAAATCATAGCGGCTCCCATTTCGATTATGCGAAACATTCATGTGACTGCAATTAGAGTTTTATTGAGAAGTCGTGGTCGATATCTGAAGGTTTTACTGCGAAGTGGATGGCGGTGCGCAGGCGATTCATTGTTTGAGGAGGATGTCTGAAGTTAGAAGGGGATGATTTGTGGATTGGAAAACTGGGCTTTGTCGATTAAAGATTTTCCCCCAATCAACCCGGTTCGCTGACTTCCTTGGCGTAAAGGACAGACCATTCGGCGGCTTCCTGGACGAAGTCGGTGGCGATGCGTTCGGTGAGGTTGAGGACTTCGTGTGACCAGGTGCCGGGGTTGGTGGTGGGATCGAGCGTGGAGGAGGATTGGATGCGCTTGGCGAGGCGGTCGGCCTGGGCGAGGCGGCCTTTGTTGGGAGTTCCAGGGGAGGTTTGAGGGCGGCCAGCGAGGATGATTTTCATGACGGCGGAGCGTTCGGCGAGGCGTTGGCACTCGGATTGGAAACGGATGCCGCTGAGGGCCGCGACGATGGCCGGGAGGATGGCGGAGATGGCAATCAGCCATGGTGTGGCTGCTTTGGCGAAGTGTTTCCAGTCATGGGAGAACCAACCGAATGTCTTGCCGCCGATGAGGATGATGTCGAAGGCCACCACCCCGATGACGAGCCAGCCGAGTGATTTTTGGACACTTTCCAAAAAGTGGTGCATGGCGTGCATGGTATGGGTGTTGTTTTTGTGGTATTTGGCCTGCTCGCCGACCCATGAATCACGGACTTTTTCGAGGGTGGCCGCAGGGTTCAGGGTGAGGAGTTTCTTGACCGTGATCGAGGACGTTCCGTCGTGGGATGGAATCTGGATTTCCCCGGCGGCAGCGAGATCGGCGGGTGAAATCGCGCGCACGATGGCATCGAACAGCCAGTCCACGGCGCTTTGCCGGACGACACGGGAGGCGAACTGGGGTGGTGCGGCGACAGGCGGCTGGTTGCTGCCTGCTTCCGGGAGGTAATACATGCCCCGCAGGCGCTCGGCGAGGTAGCGGGTGTCCACGGCACGGTCATTCCATTTTAGGTCGTTGGCCCGCTTCGTATTGGAGGAGATGAAAATGAGGATACCTAGCTTGCCTGCGGCGAGGGCTAGCAGCAGAGGGAGGAGCCAGGGTTCCGGTTTTGCACTCACAACCGCTTCCGCAGCGTGAAGGCCGCCCTTTTCCAGAAGCAGGGTGATGTTTTCGCCAACGGCCGTGTGTCCGGCGGTGCCGAGCAGGGTGAGGCTGGCGGCGGCTAAAACCACGGCGACGATGGCGAGGACGTAATTGAGGAAAAATGCCCCACGGTAGAGAGCGCTGTAGTGGTAGTTCAACGCGGTGGCGCGGTGGCGGTAGTAGGAATAGGGTGCGAGCTTGGGATCAGATGTGATTTTTTCGCCGTTCTTGAAGCGCTTCTCAAAAAACGTCCATGCGGATTTGCGAAGCCGAGTCATCCACTGCTTTTCCTGCCGGGCGGGACTGTCGCCATGATCGAAGAACTCGGTGAGGAGCGATTCGCCGTGTTTCCTGTAAACCGCGCCGTGGGGGGAATCGGTGGCAAGACCGTTGTCTGGGTCGGCGGTGAGTTGGGTGACCCAGGCTTTGAGGCGGGTTTCTCGTTCGGCGGAGTTGGGAGGAGCCTCAGCCAGCTCATTTGGTAAGCTATCGCCGGGTTCGATGAGATAGATCGCCTGATCGATGGTGGGCTTGCCGGTGTGGATGAAGATGACCGGGAGATCGAAGGTGAGGGCTTCCCGGACGGTTTCGAGGGTGCCGCCTGCTTTGCCGGGTTCGTCCGGGTTGGCGGCGGCGATCAGGATGTCGCTCTGGCGGAGAAGAAAGGCGGATTGGCCGCGATAGGCGCGGGATCGGCGGTGCTGCGCGAAGGGGGTATCGGGGTTGGGTTTATCGTAGATCCCGTCCAAGGCGAGGACCCAGGCGCAGCGGGAGAGTTGATCGTCGAATTGGGGTAAGAAGGCAGCGGGGCGGCTGGCACGATATGTTTCCACATCAAAGGGGAGGACGGCGGCGAGTTCCGTCTCGATGCAAGGCGTGCCCAGTGGGCAGGACGCCCCGGCATCCGGGCTGACACTTACCTTGGTCAACGCTTCCGCAGCCACAGCGTCGGCACCTTCGCAAAGGCCGGTGACGAGCCTGAGGAGCGGGCATTCTTTGGAAAAGAAGGCGGAAACCGGCGGTTCCTTTCCTGCTTCGACGGGGGCGCCAGGGGCGATGGAGGAGAGGCGCTTTGCCAGCGTCTGCATCACATGATTGAGCGAATCCGCGACGATGCGATGTTCCGGGTCGGAGAGTTCCTTCCGCCCTGCGAAGCCCAGGCGGAGGACCAGGCGGGGACGGGGGAAGGGGGCGGAAGGTGAGCTTTGGGATGACGGAGAAGATGACACAGGAACGGAAGAGCCAGTTAACGACTTGAGTGTGTTATCGAGTTTTTGCGGAATTGCAAAACTTGAAGTGTGCCAAGTTCTTCGGTTTTAGAAGATCGGGGGAAATTGGGAATCGCTCAACTTCCATGATCTTCCCATCAGCTATCCTTCTTGTTCTCTGCTTCCTTCAACCTGCGGTAATCCAGATAATGCAGATTCGCCTGGATGTTGTCGGTGTTGGAATAGACGTAGCTCAGGAAGAACTCGGCGATGGTGGCTTTGCGGCGTTTCAATTCCTCCGCCAGTTTGAGAATCAGGGCCGGGCGGTGCTTGTTCTCGGTTTCGAAGGTTTCCCACCACTTGCGGGCGCTGCCGGTGGTTTGGTCCCAGTCGAGCGCATCACGCTTCACGACCTCGATGGTTTGCCGGATTTTCTCTTCCGACCATCCTCGCGTGTCGCTCAGGCCGTCTTGGGATGGTGAGGCTTTTTTCTCGGGACGGGTGGCGACGGGTCTGAGTGGGAGACCATCCAGGCTTTGGTGACGCAGTTCGTCGTCGATCCGGCGGGTGGCGCTGCCGTTCTTTTCCTCGATGGGTTGTGAATGGCCGGTCACCACGGCGGCGTTGACGATCACCCGCTGCACGCCTTGGTTCGCGAGATCCGGCCAGCGGTAGTCCACGGAATCCAGGGCCTTACCGATGAGGCGGTGCAGGCCGCGTGCGCCGGTGCCGAGCGTTTCCGCCGTGGCGGCGATGGCATCCAGCGCGTCCTCGGTGATCACCAGCTCGATGCCGTGGACGGCGGCGAGTTTCTGCTGGAGTGCCAGCGGCGAGCGTTCCGTGCCCTCGCTGATGATCGCCCGCAGGTCGGTGCGGGATAGCTCGTGCAGGACGCTGAGGGTGGCGAAACGACCGATGAACTCGGGAATCATCCCGTAGCGGACGAGATCCGCTGTGTCCGCCTGGCAGAGCGCCTCATACACCGGGCGGTCCGGCATGTCTTCCACCTGTTCGTCCGGGCGGGAGTGGAAACCGATGACCTTGCGTCCCGAGCCGAGCCGTTGCCGGACGATTTCATCCAGACCCACGAAGGCCCCGGTGCAGATGAAGAGCAGGCGAGAGCTGTCCAGTTCCGCATGGGGGGAACTCGCCTCACCGGAGGAAATGCGACCGTCCAACAGCGTGAGCAGCGCGTTCTGCACGCCCTCGCCGCTCACATCGCGGCCACCGGTTTCGCCACGGCGGATCTTGTCGATCTCATCGATGAAGACGATGCCGCGCTCCGCCTTGCGCGGGTCTCCGCCAGCGCGGTCCAGCAGGGATTCGATTACCGATTCCACACTGCTGCCCCGGTAGCCCACCTCCACCAGCGAGGTGGCGCTGGAAAATCCCACCGGCACCCCGAGGAAATCCGCCAGCGTCTTCACGAGATAGGTTTTCCCCACCCCCGTCGGCCCGATGAGCAGCAGGTGATGCCGACCGAGATCCGTGCCCTCGCGCTCGCGATGCGCTTGGGAAAGATAGTGATCATACACCGCCACCGCGAGATCGCGCTTCGCCCGCACCTGACCGCGCACGAAGCGGTCGAGGTGGGCGATCATCTCGGCGGGGGTGGGGAGTGAGTTGGAGTCGTTCATGTTTATCAAAAATTCTAACCACCGCTTCATCGTCGAATAGCGGTCAAACAAAGCCGAAAGCCATTGGTCCAGTCACGATTGTCGTTCATGCTGTAAAATCGAAGTGACGTGCGCGATAGCGATGCGGAATCCACCCAAGATCCGCCACGCATTGCGTGCCAACCAGCAGAGATCACGTCAAATCGATCTTCCTCGCTTGCTATGTGGGGAACCATTAGGCGCATGACGTTGACCAAATCTTCTCCCATCTCTCCCCAATCACCGAAATCATCCCAACTATCACGGCATCTCTGCCAAACACTTCCATGCAAGTCTGCCAGACCCCATCTATTTAATGCTTTTGATTTAACTGGATAAGGAATAAACAATCCGTCTTCGCCAAACCTCCCCACGTCCCTTAAGAAATCCTTTCCGTCTCCGGAATAATACTCCGTCTCGGTTCCAGCACGACAGGCATACTCCCATTGGGCTTCACTGGGCAAGTCCACCGAATAGCATACAGGTAAGAGTCCCACCGCTTTCATTTCCCCAGCCAACCACCGGCCAACTATGCGGGCTTCGTGCCAGCAAACTCCTACCACTGGCCGTTGGCCATCTAGATTGTCATTTGCAAGAAACTTGCTAGGAGAGACCCCCAAGTATCCATAGACATTTTCTAGTTCCCGTGAAGTTCTAGACGCCATCATTCTATATTGCTCCTGTGTTATCGGTGTCTCTCCCATCCAAAACTCTTCAACAACAACCTCGGTTACTGGATCTTCTTTTGTGCCATGCCCTTTAAGCCTCAGCTCTGCCACCTCATCATCATCCGTCCAACTTCCTCGCTGGCCCATGCGGAAGCACCCGGCGGGGATGTGCCGGAAGGTCATAGTGATGCCATCGCCGAGATCGACGGTAATCGGGGGCTTTTGTGAAGTCTTCATTGATAGTAAATGGCTCAAACTCACTGGTGTTTCTCTACACTAATTTGATAGCCGCCTCACCGGCACTCCGAGGAATTCTCCTAGTGTCCGCACCGGACAGGATTTCCCCACTCCGGTTGGCTCATTTATCAGCAAGTGATGCCAGCCCAGATCCTCGCCATCGCGCTCCCGCAAGGCGCGGGCGAGGTAGTGATTGTAAACCGCCACCGCCAGATCGCGTTTGGCACGGGTCTGGCCAAGGATGTAGTGGTCGCGATAGGAGACGATTTCGGCGGGTGTGGGAAGGGCTTTAGGATCGTTCATGATTTTAAAATAGATCGCCGCCGCCTCGCGGCGGGAAGTTGGTATTCAAATCCGCTCCGTCCGCCACCTCCGCCACGGCTGCGTCGTCCCTCCTTACCTTAGCTCCGGCTGCCGCTGTGACTGTGGCTTTCTGCCCCTGTTTCACCGAACCGGGGAACATGCACAAACGAAAGCCGCGGCTCCCGTATCGGTGATCAGGCCAGCCCATGCCGCGACATGCAGAGCGGCAGCTCCGGGCAGAATCGCCCCAGGAGCCACCGCGAAGGACTCGGTCCGGATCGGCAGAGTCGCTGGAAGAATTCACCCAAGCTTGAAATATCTCACGCAACTCTTCAGCGGACTTCGCCTGATTTTCCGGCCATCTGCCATCGGCCAATGCTGCCTCGCTTCGCGAAAGTACGTATTCTCCCCAAGATAGATCCCCGTTGGTCACCAGTCTTTTCCCAAAGTCGCGGAGTTTCACCATGACGGGAAAGTCCTCAATATGAAGCATACCCTCCGAGCCGCAGATCCGGGTGAAAAGTGCCACCCACGCGACGTAGTCTGGATTGGGTGGTGTGCGCACCAAGCGAGAGCGATCCTCATAAGCAGCAGCCTTGCCTCGGGGAATCCTAAAACGCCCGCGAATCGGCTCGTAGAGGTCCAAGCACCACTCATTCAGATTTCCATGCATATCGTGCAGTCCGAAGGCGTTGCGCTGGTCTTTCTCCCGCACCGGGTGAGTTGCACCGCCAGCATTTCCTCCATACCAGCCCACCTGCGCCAAAGCGGCATCCCCATCGCCGCTCCAATACTCCGTATCCGTGCCAGCCCGGCAGGCATACTCCCAATGATCTTCAGGCGGCAAGTCCACAATGTATCCCGGTGGGACGTAGCCTTCCACGCACATTTTTTCCATAACCCACTCCGCCACCCTGCGTGCCTCGCACCAGTTAACGTTCTCCATCCGACGCGACGCGGAGTCATCGCGAACTTTGAATTCACCCGGCTCACTGCTTAGGTTACCTCCTATTCTGGTCAGTTGATCGATGCCCCCCTCCGCCATCATACGATACTGCGATTGTGTCACTGGCGTTTCCCCCATCCAGAATTCATCCAACTCCACCTCGGTCATCGGCTCTTCATTCGCCTCTCCACCCCGCTGCCCCATGTGGAAGCGCCCCGCCGGGATGTGCCGGAAGGTCATGGTGATGCCGCCGCCGAGATTGATGATGATGGGAGGCTTTTGTTCGCGCATTATAAGAATTTTCAGAGTCTATAGTCACCTGGGAACACACATAAACGGAACCCGCCGCGCTTGTCGCGGCCGTCTGGAAAGTACTTGCCGCGAAACATCGAGCGGCAGCGCCAAGCGGTGTTGCTCCAGGAGCCGCCGCGAAGGACGCGGTCCGGCTCAGATGAGTCACTGGATGATTCAACCCGGGTCTGAAAAAACGCTCGAAACTCTTCGGCGAGGCCGCTCTGATCTTCTGGCCAACCTCCTTGGGCCAAGGCCGTCTCGCTGCCTGAAAACACGGGTTCCCAAGATAGGTCCCCATCAGTCACGCTGAGTTTCGCAAAGGCGTGTAGTTTTGCCATAACTGGGAAGTCTTCCGCCAGCAGCTTCAAGTTCCTCCCGGAGATCCGGGTGAACAGCGCCGCCCATGCGACCTCGTCTTGATTTGCGGGTGTCCGCACTAAGCGGGATCGATCTTCATAGGCCGCTCCATTGCCTTCGGGGAGCCGGAAGCGACCGCGGACGGCCTCAAAAAGATCCAAGCACCACTCATTCACATTTCCGTGCATGTCGTGCAGGCCGTAGCGGTTCGGTTGGTCTTTCGCCTGTGCCGGCTGAGTCCGACTACCCGCATTCCCGGCATACCAGCCCTCCAGTGCCAAGGCCGCCTCGCCATCGCCGCTAAAATAGTCCGTATCCGTGCCAGCGCGGCAGGCGTATTCCCAAAAAGCCTCAGGGGGCAAATCCACCACATAACCCAGCGGCAAAATCCCAGCATCGCGCATTTTTCCCATCACCCAGCCCGCCACCACCCGCACCTCGTGCCAATTCACCATTTCCACCGGTCGTTGCGGGGAATCCTCGTGATCCTTGAACTCGCTCGGCTCGCTGCCACGGTTGCCCTTGATGGCCACGAGTTCCTCCAGACAAACCTCCGCCATCACTCGGTATTGCTCCTGAGTCACCGGCGTTTCCCCCATCCAGAACTCCGGAACCTCCAACTCGGCCACCGGTTCTTCGTTCGCTTCGCCTCCACGTTGCCCCATGCGAAAGCGCCCGGCCGGGATGTGCCGGAAGGTGATGAAAATGTTTTCGGCGAGTGGGACGAAAATAGGAGGCTTTTGCGAACTTTCCATGGTTCGTAATTCAGTAATTGTATAACGCCAAAGCGAGATCGCGCTTGGCGCGGTGCTGGCCAAGGACAAAGCGGTCGATTTCGGCGGGAGTCGGTAGCTGATTGGGGTCGTTCATCTCTTCAAAGAATACCCGCCTCTCGGCGAGGAGGGAGTTTTAGATCCAACTCCTTTTCTGCACCAGCCCCTGTTTCAACAGACTGGGGAACACACAGAGACGGAAGCCACAGTTCCTGTCGCGGGAGTCAATTTTGTCCCAGTAGCGATAAGCAGAGCGGCAAAATACTTCTGAAGCACTCCATGAACCGCCCCGCAGGACGCGAGCTGGCTCGGAAGAGGCGCTAGCGGAATCAACCCATCCCTGGATTAATTCACGCACCTCTTCTGCGATCCCACGCTGGTCTTCTGGCCATACTCCCTCATTAAGTGCCACTTCACTTCCCTTTTTCACAGGCTCCCAATCACCGTCTCCATTGGAGACAATGCTTTTGGCTCGATCGCGGAGTTTCACCATGACAGGAAAATCTTCCCCTGAGAGCTTCAACTGACCGCCTGCAATTCGGGTGAAAAGTGCCGCCCATGCCACATGATCCGAGTTGGCAGGTGCGCGCACCAATCGCGACTTGTCTTCGTAGGCTGTAGCTCTGTCCCCCGGCAGGCGGAAGCGTGCGCGAACCGTCTCGTGTAGATCTAGGCACCACTCATTAACATTTCCGTGCATGTCATGCAGGCCCCAGAGATTAGGTTGCCTCCTTTCCCCCGATGGTTGGGTTTGGCCACCCGCAGTGCTGGCGTACCAGCCGACTGCCGCCAAAGCGACATAACCATCGCCGCTCCAATATTCCGTCTCCGTACCTGCCCGGCAGGCATACTCCCAAAGTGCTTCTGGGGGCAAATCCACAAGGTAACTTGGCGGCAAGGTTTCGCTCTTGCTCATTTGCACCATCAGCCACCGAGCAATCATTTGTGCCTCGTACCAATTCACCTTTTCTGCCGGGTTTTTCGGGGAATCCTCTTGGTCGTTGAAGTAGCTAGGCTCGGTGCCTCGGTTACCATCGATGGAATTGAGTTCTACTAGGCAAGCCTTCGCCATTACGCGATATTGCGCCTGGGTCACTGGCGTTTCTCCCATCCAGAACTCCGGCACCTCCACCTCGGTCACCGGCTCTTCGTCTGCATTGCCTCCTCGCTGACCCATGCGAAAACGCCCCGCCGGGATGTGGCGGAAGATCATGTCGTTGCCCTCGCCGAGTGGGACAATGATAGGTGGCAGCAAATTGTGGTTTGAACTCATCCTGTGTATCGGTGAAGTCTCAACCCGGCAGCTCTAAAGTCCCTCGCCCGGCGTATCCGCTGCCAGTGCGTTCAGGACTTTGCGCTGTAATTCATCGAGCCAGCTCTCGCTCCCTTCTCTTGCCGTGACCGACTGTTTCTCGTTCCTACAAGCGGCATTCAAGAACTGCGTAATCTGGCTGTCCGTGCAGTCGACAATGGCTCTGCATTCGCGCTTATCGATTTCCGACCTGTGGTCGTTGCGCAGGTCCATCGGTAACCGTGGCTCGGTGACTCTTTTGTAGTAGCTGTCGATGAAGCCTTCTACAGCGGGCCGGTTGCCGATCAAGATCCGCTCGATATTCGAATTCGAAACAGTACCTGCATAAACCCAGAAGAATTGTTCGAAACGCCGGTGAGTCGAGCAGATTGCCTCCGCCAATTCGACCGGACAGTAGAGGTTGGTCTTCCCATCGAGGTCAGGCGTTTCGAAATAGGAGTCGGATGCAATCACGATGAGCACCCTGGCATTGTTCAAGAAGTCGTAAATCTTCGTCACCTGCGATTCCCGGACGTCATCGCCCAGTTTCAGCAATTCATCTTCCGCATAATGGTAAACCAGCAAACGCCTAGGCATGTCTTTCTCGGTAATCCTGCCAAGCGCCTTGAAGCGGCCGACGATGGCTTCCGCAATGGCCTTGTCGTTTGAGCGATAGGAAAGTGCGATGTCGTGGCGCAATGCCTTGTGAACCGGCCCGTCTTTTCGAACCCAGCCTGGCTGGCCGAATCCGCGCAGGCGGGGCAATTCCTCCTGTGACAAGTCGGGAGCACGAGTGTCGGACTTTTCGTAACGACCCTTGAAGATGGCAAGCGGCCCGCCATCTCCGAAAAGCAGATCTTGGAATCGCTTCCCTGAATCATCGTCATCGAAGCATAAGATTTGAACAAACAGGCCTCCTTCAAAGGACCCTTCGCCGCAAGGTTTCCATTCCACGCGGACGACGGCCGTGCTCTTTTTGCCTTCGATATCCGCTTCAAGAAAAATTTGGAAACCGTTGCTCCATAAGCAGAGATCCGCTCCCCGGCTTCTCTGATGATATCCAGGTTCATAGTCTTGCCTTTGTTTCCCTGACTCAGGCAGAAGGCAATCGAGAATCTTTCCCATTTGTTCTCGGGCGAAGTAGGCAAGAACCTTTCGGAAATCACTATCGCCCAACATGCTTCCCTGATCTCCGTGGAGGGCGAAGCTGTGGTTCACCAAGCCTGGGTAAGTTGCCGCTGTTGACTCCCACATTCTCGCCATCTCTGTCGCTATCTTGTCTCCGTTGTCAGGAAGAAGTTCCTTTTGGATCGCGATCCAATCATCTGCCCAAAGTCGGACGCAGACATCGCACTGATCGAGCAATTCAAGAACGAGGTCACATCGTTCAGGACTCATTTCTAACCATTTCACTGAGTGGTAATTCATTATTTCCCTCAATCGTTCCCCACCGAAGGTCCGCTGGGTGTAGGCTTTCATCGAAGTAGCCACCTTATTAGTTGTAAGCGTATAGATTGTCTCGATTCCCCACTTCTGATTCACCATCACCTCGTAGCCGCCTTTGGACTTCTTCAGTTTGAAAATAATCCCGCAGCGGTGGAGATATGTCGCGACGGCATCAGCCTGCTCGATCTGAATTTTTCTGCGCAATTGATCGTTGAAAACATCTAACTCAGGCGTCTGCTCGGTCACCAATGCCGTCCACGCCTCAAAATTCAGGAACATTCGATCCAGACTTGATTCACGAAGTTCCCTCGCGATCCGCTGCGCCACTTTTGAGAACAGTTCCGGCACTTTCATTCCATAGCGATCCGCTGCGCCACCGAGAGCTTCCCGAAGCCAACTGAGAATAAGCCGGGTGGGTTCCGCGCTGCTTTTCGCATGAAAATCCACGGCGACGATGCGGATATCGTGATCCAAAAGCTCGGCGTAGGGTCCCGCTTGCCTTCTTAGGTATTTCCTTGCTGTCTCTTCGCCTCCGCTTCCTGTGTGGACAACCAGAATGGAGACTTTTCCCTTGGAACTCTTCAAATCATCGATGGAAGCCAGGCCCAGAGCGGACCGCAGATAGTCGAGCCAGTATTTGAGTTCCCGATACTCGTTCTCCCTTTCGTAAAACGCTTTTTCCCCTTTGTCTGAAATGGCATCCAGTTCTTTTTTCAACCGGGCCTTGTGGGTATCCGGGTCTGTCGTGGCGATGATGAACACGCTGCCTTCAGAAGCAAAGAGACGGTGCGTGTTGTGATAGATCTCCTGCCCTCCGAAATCCCAGATGTGAACGGTGCCAGCTTTCGCTTCGCCGCTCCGAAACTGAAAATCCGTGTCCCATTGGTAAAACTGGATGTTGCGGGTCGAGTCTTCGTCGAGGCGGACATTTTCTCCCCGGATGGCTTTGCTGATAGTCGTTTTCCCACAGCGACCGCTTCCCAAGAGAAGCAATTTTGACATGATCATCTCGCCTTTATCACCGGAGAGTCGCTTCATCGTTCGCCACACTCGCGCCACATTGTCTTCACCCGTCACGCTGAGATGGATCTTTCGAACATCCAAATCGCAAAAGGTGTGCAGCCTTTCGCAGCCTTCCGTCAGGAGGTAACGGATTCCCACTTCGTAATCGCCCTCTACTGTCCACCCGGCTGGCAATGATTGGATCAATTCGAGGGCCGAGCATTTGTTCAGGTTCAGGTGGTGCAGCCACGGATAGACCGAAAGATCAGGCAGTTTTGTCAAACTTGAGCAACCTTCCAGAACCAGCTTTTTCAAGCGGCGGGGAGGAAACTGCGGGTGCCATGTGCCATCGGGCGGGGTGCTTTCCTGTGGTGGCAATGTGAGTTCGACAAGGTGACTACAACCCTTGGCAGTGAATTCCTCCATATCGCGGCAATCTTCGAGGAAGCTGGAAATGCGGTTGGATGGGATGCCCACGCAGCCGTCCACATGGAACCAGCGAAGGCTCGCGATGCCTTGCTTGGGTAGATTGTTGAGTGCAATGCACTCGGCAAGATCGAGGGTTTCAAGGGTGTCCGGTAGCTCTGGCAAATGGGAAAGCTGGGAGCACTTCCGGATGTCCAAGGCTTCGAGCCCCTCCGGCAGCGGGCCGAGTTTCTCCATCGGCAGGCCCCAGAGGTGGAGGTGGGTGAGATTGGGGAAGTGGTCCTTGAGGCCGGAGGCGAGGATAGGGAGGACTTCGGTCCAGTTGTCGCCGTCTTTGGCATCGCCGAGGGTGCCGAGGACGAGTTTGACGACGGTAGAGTCGGGGGTGCTCGGCCATTCGCAATCGCGGTCGGGGCCGCTTTGTTGCCAGTCTTTGCCGTTTTCGGAGCTGAGGGCGCGTGGTTTGTCAGAAGTAGTGGTCATGATGATGGATGGTTAATTTTTTCAAAAAATGTCGTCACCGCTGCGCGGCGGGAACGTTTGGTCGCTCAAGTTCAGATGGGCCGCTCCGTCCACCGCCTCTGCCAAGGCTGCGTCGTCCCTCCTTGTCGTGGCTCCGGGCGCGGAGACTCCGGCCCCTGTGCGACCGGACCAGGGAACACGCACAAGCGGAAGCCGTTGCCCCTGTAGCCGGAGTCGGGCCTGCCCCCGAGGCGCCACGCCGCGAGGCACCCCGAGCGTTAAAGAACGATGGGCCGCAGCGCAGGATGCGAAAGCGGTAGTCCCCAGCTTCCCTCGCCACGTTGCTCGCTTCGGCTGCTATCCCTCCATCCACGCAGGTTCGATACGCTTCCGCGTCCAACACGTCGGCACACCATTCCCACACGTTGCCGTGCATGTCGTAGAAACCCCATTTATTTGGGGGAAGTTCACCCACGGGATGGGTTTCGCTGCCGGAGTTCCCACAATACCACCCGACTTCCGCCAGGGCAGCCTCGACATCGCCGCGCAAGTATTCCGTTGAGGTACCGGCACGGCAGGCGTATTCCCACATCGCCTCGCTGGGCAGTCCGGCTTGCAAGCCTGGAAGAAGCAGGTCGGACTCCGACAACCATCTGCTGATTACGATTGCCTCGTCCCAATTCACACTCTCGACCGGAAGAATTTCGCGTAGTTCTGGCGGCAAGCTCTCATCTTTGGACTGACTCGGATCTACGCCTCTATTTCTTTTGAGCGTTTCAAGCTCTTTCAAACACGCCGTGGCCATTGAACAGTATTGCGCTTGGGTGACGGGGAATGTGCCGAAATAGAAGGGCTGCGGGATCTTCACAAGATGGGTCGGTTCTTCATGACAGGGTTCGCCCCTTGAACCCATGCGGAACTCCCCGGGCAGGATGCGGCGGAGCAGCAGTGGGCTGCCGCCGGGCAGGGTGATTTCGAGGGATTCGGGGAGCGTAGCGGGATCAGTCATGGGATGGTGATTGTTGCGCTGGAGCCCCGCCGCACCCGTTCCGCCAAGCTCCGCGAGGCCTACCTATGGGCGGCGGCGTCTTGCCCGTGGTTTCATCGCAGTTTGCGGTGTTGATTCTTCCTTTGAGCTGGTCTTCTAAGGACTTTCCCATATGGATACGTTTGTTTGCCAAATTAGGGAACAAGCACAAACGGAATCCGATTAAGCGACTGCGGTAGTTAGGCCACTCGCTGGAGCGATTCGCTGAGCGACAAGGACCGCCCAGATAATGCGAGAAGTTACCTCTTCCGCCACAAGAGCCGCCTCGAAGTATGCGGGTAATGAATACCTTCGATTCTTCTAAGTATTCTATGATATCCTGCCCGCCCCAGGCTGTCGCCTCCCATCCATCCGTTCGCTTATGATAAGATTTGACATCCCATACATCCTCACACCACTCATTGACGTTGCCATGCAAATCATATAACCCCCAGCGGTTAGCGATCAGTTCACCGACGGGCTGGGTTACATTACCCGAATTCCCCTGATACCATCCGGCTTTAGCGAGAGCTGTCTCGTCCTCACCGCTTGAGTAGTTGGTTTCGCTCCCTGCTCGGCAGGCGTATTCCCAGATAGCTTCGCTTGGCAGACCAGCCGGACAGCCACGGGGAAGCAGTCCGGAAGCCGACAACCAGTGGCCGATGGCGTTCGCCTCGTCCCAGCTTACTTGCTCCACTGGCAGAAATCCACGTCGTTCGGGCGGCAAATGCTTACCTTTAAAATAGCTCGGATCGACGCCTTCGTTTTCCTCGATAGCTTTAAGATCGTCTAGGCAGGCTGTGGCTATTGCACGGTATTGTGCTTGGGTAACAGGGAAAGTGCCAAAATAACACGGTTCGGAGATAACTACGCGAATAAAAGGTGATTCATCTGTGATATTTAGTCGCGAGCCCATGCGGAACTCTCCCGCCTTGATTAGGCGGAAGAACATCGGCACGTCGCCGTCTGGATGAGGCAGATAGATCGTGAGATCAGAATCCTTCTCCGCCTGAATCCATCCGGGTGTGGGGTTTTCGGGTTGCCAGATTTTCCGGGACATGGGTGGTGGTTGGGTGATAACTCAGCCAGCCTAAAGCTCTGTAGCATGGTCAGGCAGCATTGCTTCAGGGAAGGTTTTTGCGTAATTCATCTCCGATTTGCTTTTTTTTGAGGTAGTCAAGGTAACTGAGAATTGCAGGAAAATAGCTTGTGCCAGATTCCATCATTGAATCAAAGCAGTTTTGAATCGTATGACCTGATTTTTTGAGTGCGCTACAAAGATTATTGAGTTCAGCACTGATATCAGTTCCCTCAATATAAAGCGAATCCCACCATGCTTTGGCTTCTTGTGAAGCATCTTCCCAATGCAACTCTGCTTTCCAAAACTTCCAAGTATGATCATATCTCGTCAATTCATTATCGGGTCTTAGTAGACCTGCCACGTAGTGGAGATTGTCAGAAAAAATTGATTCTGTCTGATGTGGCATTTTGAATGAAAGTCCTTTTCTTCGATAATAGGAAGCAGCGCCTGAGTCTGCAAGGACAGTCCATTGGGGATCAGCAATTCTATTGTCAATGGCGTTTTTAAGAGCAAGCTGAACAGCATGGCGCATAAGCATGGTGCCAATTCCCAAGCCCTTTTTCTTCGCTGCTGTCCAACCCATCCAAAAGTGATTCGGCTTTTCGAGCTCTCCAACCATAGCATTCTGATTCCCTTGTTTCGCCAAGTATTCCGGCAGCACGGAGTAAAATCCACTTACTCCAAGCGGCTTTCCATTCTTATCTAATGCTACGAAATAATGTAAAACATCAAGCTTCAGCCTGCTCTTCTCCGCCCAATCTTCTGCTTCTTTGATTTTGGATTTATCTCCTGAGTTCTTATTCAAAAAGTGAGTATAGCAAATAGCTGGATCTTCATAGACTTCATGCAAAGCAGCAGTGTGTTTTGGTAGCTCACTATAGAGAAGATCTTTTGCAAATTCGAGATATTGGTCTGATAGCGTAACGAATGTAAGTGGCAATTTCATATAAGATGGGTTGAGTAAATTTATTGGTGTGATGGGAAAGCTAAAGCGAGTGAGTGCCTTAGCTTTGCTTCATCAAGATGATAGCCAAGAGGAGCATTCAGTTGATTGATCTCTACTCCAGGTGGTGGTGCGCTGGGATCAATTATTTCGGATTTCATAAGTTGAAATCCAAACTTCTCATAGAACGCAGAGACGGGAAGTGGTTGAGGATGCTCTTCTTTGGAATAGGTGATATCGCGATGGGGGACAGTATCAAGATAGACGCACCGAACACCCTTCTCATACGCGTAAGCGAGTGTCTGAACTAATAGCGCCCCACCCAAACGCATCCCGTGCAACTGTGGATCTACAGCCATGAATACGATCTTCGCTTCATCATTAGCACCGTAGCTAAAATCTAAATGAGCCACACCAACAGGCCTACAATCATGATAAAGAACACCTAGATCCAGTGGAGAGAATATTTCCTTTAGCTCGCTCGACGAATAAGCGGTGATGGGCCACCAAGTGGAGATGTTACCGAGCAAACTTTGGAGTGCTATCAACTGGGTATTTGTGATCTCCTGAGGCATTCCGGTGAATTCTTCAACAAGCCTGAGTTGGCGACACACCTCGGAATCTTTTCCAAAAGCATAACGCGAACTCAGCAACTCTATAGTTTCCCGATCCATAGATATCTTGTAATACGAGATGACGAGCGGATCCAGTGGCACGCATTGGATATTTTCGTCTGAATTCACATAAATGGCAATGGGCGGGGCTTCAGGGCAAGCCGCCGCGTATTTCTCAGGCGGTAATGTCAGAATCTCGCCCTGCTTGGGAGGAGAGTCCAGATATTGCACGGCGTTAGCAATCAATGCTATCATTCTTGGGTTGCGGTTCGCCTGCTCGCGCATAGCAACTTCCTTGAGCAAATTCCCTTGGGCCTCTTTGGGATTAATATGCGTCATGTTATTTTTGTGTGAGTTGGACATCGATTGGGGTAGAAATAATTTAATATTATAAGCGGTCTAGCCAAAGATGACTTAGAATACTGGGTCTTTCGTAGCCTTTCAGGTATCTTCGCGGACTGTAAGGAGGCTTAAAATCTTTGTGCGCGAGGCAGATGCGAGTCCCTTGCCCCTCACGATGGTTACGAGAAAACCAGCGGTCACGCCAAGCCGTCCGCCCCATCTTGCTAGGTAATGCCGCACTCATCCGGACAGAACGGTCGTGAATATAGACCTGCTGGCTCGCAACTGAGTGATTAAGCGAATGGATTTTTTCCGCTGCCTCATGATTAGTAGATCTTACAGCATAAGCCTTCACGTCTCTTATATCATCACACCATTCCCATTTTATGTCTGGAAGCCCTTCCATCCCCCAAGGATGCGGGTATTGACTATCTGAGTCTTGAGAAATGCCGTCACCCCACCAATAGTCCGTCGTGGAGCCAGCCCGCATGGCATACTCCCACCACGCCTCGGGGGGGATGCACGGATAATAATCCAGAGGTAAATCGGAGGCACAGGTCTTTCTTAGCCATTCACAAAAACCAACAGCTTCAAACCAGTTGAATATGGCTCCGGATTCCGGGGACAGAGTACGGATGCGTTCCCCTTGATCGTAACAATCGGGATGATCCTTCTTCCAATATTTAAAGTCATCAGACTCTAACCATAGCTTGGCTTGTTTTTTGTTTATGGGTAGGCGAGCCAGATAAAATGGCTTGGGAATGATCACTTGGTGCTGGGGTTCTTCATCCCAGTCGAAACCACGGGCACCCATAATGAACGATAGAGGCTGAATCTTATCAAGAGCCTGCTGCTGAATGGCTATGGGAGGAATTGCCTGAAATGCAATTTCTATTCCTTCGGGTGAAGTTATTGGTTCAATTTCAGATATCATGGAGAAATTCATGGAGAAATAGGTAGTTGAGTTTTTTAGTGATGGCTCAACCTGCCATGAGCATTTCCAGCGGACGGGCGCGGTGCTGGATGAGCCACTCGGCATTTTCATCGAGGGCCTCGCAGCCGAGTTGGTGGAGGATGTCGTGGATTTCGAAGAGGATGCGGTCGGTGGTGGCACCGGTGGCAGGAGCCTCAGCGTAGCGGGCGATGAGATCCTGGAAGCGGCGGTCAGCACAGGAGAAGAGATTTCCCATGGCGCGATATTGGCGGGCTTCCTCGGCGTAGAAATTCCGCTCCGCCCAAGCGACGCAGAGGGCGCCGGCGAGAAGAAGTGTGCCGGTGAAGATGATCCACCAGTTGTGGCCGTCTGGCCAGTAATGGGTGACTTCGCCCCATTTGTGGGAGATGCCAGCAAGGGCTCCCGCAAGGACAAGGGCGCTGCCCCAAACGAAAGGCTTGCCAAAGATCGAAAGAAGGAAGTCGTTGAGACTCGCTTTCCCGCCGTGGGCGTGGGCTGCGTGGTGATCCTTGTCCGCGTGTTTTTTCCCGAAATGGGATTTCACAAAGACATACGCCAACAGGACAATCCCGGGCCAGACGAGCCAGTGGACGAATTGGCAAGGGCAGTGCTCGAAAGCCTTTTTGATCGGCACGAGGAGCTTGGCGAGCAGCATGAGGAACATGGAGGCCAAGCCAGCGGCAGCGAGGGTCCATCCGCAAGTGTGCCAGAGGTGGGCGTTCTTTTCCTGTTTCTCAGCGTTTCCTATTTTACCGGGAGAGCCTTGAAAGTAGTCGATCTGCTCTCCCAACCAATGCTTGCGGGTAGCTTCCAGGAGCTGCACCTGACTGGCCCTGGGGAGAGCGAGGAACGCCTCGCGAGTGGTCTCGTGCGGCATAGAGATGGAGGAAATCACGTAGCGGATCCAGTCGAGTTCATCGCGCTGGCGCTGCATGTAGTCGGCAGCGACGCTGCGGCCAGTGCCAGCGAGTTTCCAAAAGAACTGAACCCGCAAGCCCTCGCCAATGGCGCGGTAGTCGAAGCGGTTTTCCTCATCACCGGACTTTTGGTAGATATAGTATTTTACGCCTGAGTAGATGAGGCAGGAGAAGGTACCCAGAAGGAGGAGGATCTGGGTCCAGATCATGAAATCATCCGGGAAGATTTGGCCTTCGTGTGGAGGGTGGAGCTTGTGGAGATGATGATGCCAGTGCTCGAAGCAGCCGTAGAAGGTAGCTGCGAAGAGGATGAGCCAGAACATTAGGGAGAGGAGCTTTTTTCGATCGCTGGTTAGGCTGCGGGATTTGATCGCAGCACGCCGGCGGATGCGGGCGATAGGATCGAGCGTGGCGGCAAACTCCGTGGCAGCAGGGTCGGACAGGGTGGCGGTCAACTTGGCGAGTTCCTTTTTCTCGTCTCGGTCTTCAGCGAGACGATTGAACCTTTCCTGATAATTGAGAACGCGGCGGAAGCGGGTGTCGCCGGTTTCCTGCCATGCGAGGTGCTGGTCATCGGCCTCAGAGACGTTCTCCGGCTTGAGGTCGTAGGGGTGGAGGAAACGCATTGGGCCGGGCTGCGGGAGCCTGGCCTGGAGCGCAGCTGGTAAATCATCGCGCTTGCGGCGGCGGACGGGGATGAGCAGCACGGGGCCGTTGTCCGCCCAGGCGAAGTTATTGGCCACTGCGAGCAACTCGTGGGTGAGGCCGCGGCGCTTGGCCTCGACGATGGTGGCGGTGCCAGCCTCAAAGATATCGGCGATCAGGGTGCGCTTGAGTTTCTGAGGATCTTTGGCTTTTTCCTGAGGGGGATCGGATTTTTCCCAAGGTTCGAGGAGGTCGTGAGGTTCATCCTGAATGGCGATGAGGAGATCGGAATGGACGGCGATGTATTCCCCGGCAGCGCGGTAACGAAGTCGGCGGCGGGGTTTGTCGTTGTAGTCTGGGTCGGTGCCTGTGAGATCGGCTTCGGCGGCTTCGCGGGCGGTTTTTCCGGGGGGCATTAGGTCGTTGTCGAGGGCGACGCCGAAGATGAAGCCAGGGATGCGCTGAGCTTGGATTTCCGCGAGGAGTGAGTGGTAGCGTGCGATCTTGGTAGCATCTTTTTCGCCGAAAGTGGAAGTGCGCTCGTAGATATCCGGCGGAAAAGGGAGCGGCGCAGAGAGAGAGACGTGTGGGTGAGTCTTGGCATACTCAAGCACGGTCTCGGCGACGATGGTATCCGCGCCCGGTGCGAGGGAGGAAAGCACGAGGATGGGCGTCTGGGATAGACCGAGGGAGCGCCATGGGTCAGGTTTTTGATTCTTGGGATTATGGTCCTCTGGGGGATCTACAAGATAGCCGGTTCTCGGGTCGAGCCGTTTGTGGCTGACGGTGATCCAATCGAGGATGTTCACGATCTTGGCCTTGAGACAGGTCATTTTCTCAGGGGAGTCGCACACATCCCGGGCATCCGCGTAAACTACGGGATCGACGTTTCCGGTGATCCCGAGCACGAAGGGCGGCTTGGGAATGGTGGTCTGCGTGACGCCGGGGGGTGACTTTTCGGGAGTGGGATCTTGGGACATGGTGCTGGGGTAAGGAACGGTTCCGACTGCTAACATGAAGCAATCAGAATGCCGCGGTTCTTCCCATCACAAAGTTCATGACCTTGGAGCTTTCGGGCTGTCATTGGATGTGCATTCCACCATTCTCAAGATGATTGAAAAAGCTTTCGACAAGAGTGGTCGAAGGCAGGGTCATATTCAGGGATTTATGGCGAAACCGTCATCAAGATGTGAGAGATGTTGGCCTGATGAGTGCTCACGGTAAATGGGAGCATTTGAATCCATATCCGCATGAGCTTGATCCACGATCGCATCCAGAAAGCCATTCAACGTAGCTCAGGGATCGATTTGAAGGAAGTCCGTGAAGAGGCCCGGACGCTACTCCCAACCCAGATGGCGGGGAGGGAGGAACTGGAAGCTCGTAGGCGATATTTGATGCAGGTGTCATCCGACAGCTCGCAGGCTGAATTGGCTTATGAGCGGATCATTCATGGGAATGAGCTGCAGGATGTGAATTACCTGGCGAGGGGAGTGAGCGCGGCCCGAGCCGTGGGGCGCATATCCATCCGCGAGCCCAACGGGCGACTGAGCGGCTACGGAACAGGGTTTTTGATTGGCGAGGGAGTACTGTTGACCAACAACCACGTGCTGCCTTGCTCGGCCTTGGCCGGGAGATCCGAGCTGGAAATGGAATATGAAAGGGACGAATGGGGCAAGCAGTTGCCAGGGGTTAAATTTTCGCTTGAGCCCGGGAAGTTATTTTTCACGCATCCGGAGTTGGACTTCTCGGTGGTGGCTGTATCGGCAAGGGCAATGAATGCGGAGAGGGCTCTGAGTGAATTTGGACGCCTGCCACTGGTGGGCCTATTGGGCAAGGCGGTGGAGGGGGAATGGCTCACTATCATCCAGCACCCGGGAGGGGAGTTGAAGCAACTGTGCGTTCGTGAAAACCGGTTGCTGCGGCGAACCCCGGATGTGCTTTGGTATTCGTCAGACACCCTTGGTGGTTCATCCGGATCGCCTGTATGCAACAACGACTGGCTGGTGGTGGCCCTGCATCACAGTGGCGTCCCGGAGGTCAAGAACGGGAAGTGGCAGACCGTGGATGGCCAGGACTATGACGAGCGTCTGCATCGGGAGGAAGACATCAAGTGGGTGGCCAACGAAGGGATCCGGGTAAGCCGGATCGTGCAGGAGTTGCAACGTTCGATGGGAGATCACCCGATGATTGCAGAATGCTGCAAGGATTCGCCGGGGCAGGCGCATCCCAAGCTCCCTCCGGATCCATCTCACTCACCAATCCCACCAATCTATCAACCAGCCCAAATCATCCATCCCATGACACCTGAACCGAATCCCCGGCTCGCCGGACAGAAATACCTTCTCAGCTTTGATGCGGTCGGCACTCCAAGCATCACCCAATGGCTCGGAGGGGATTCCATTGAATCCACGAAAGCCAGCGCTGAACGCACGCCCGGCCCAAGCGCTCCCGCTCCGCGTGGCATGCGCTTTCAGTTCGACCATGACTACAGCAACAGGAAGGGATATGACCTCCATTTCCTCACAGCCAACGGAAAGACATCCGCTCACAGTGTGCAACTTCCTACGCTGCAGGGCTCTTTGGAAGGGAACGCCCTTCGACTTTTGGCAGCCGCTGACGACAAGGACTACGTACTGAAATACACCAATATGAGTCTGGTGATGCACAAGAAGAGGAAGTTCGCCATCTATTCAGCGGCGAATGTTGACTTTGGCCGGCGTTACGAAGGTCTTCAGTCAAAGCGCGTGTGGAAATACGACCCTCGGATCTCAGTGGATGACCAAACAGGCGATGAGGCCTACGACAACGCCTTTGACCGCGGCCATCTGACCCGCCAAGAGGATATGGAATACGGGGATTCCATGCAGGACGCGCTGCAGTCCACGGCCGACACCTGCCATTGGACGAACGTTTGCACCCAGCATGCGAAATTCAACAGGGGAAAAGACTGGTGGCAGGGAATGGAGCGACACATCCTAGAATACTCAGTGGATCCGCGCGAAGGAAAAGGTTTCCGTGCTCAAATCTTTACTGGACCGGTGCTCGCCAAGAATGATCCGGAATTTCCTGAAGTTCCGGATCTCCGAATCCCCGTGAAGTTCTGGAAAGTCTGCGCGGCTGTGACCTCAAGCGGGAAGTTGTTTGCCGTCGCATACCTGTTGGACCAGACACCAGTGATCAAAAAATACGGACTGAAAGAGGCAGCCGGGGAAGTTCCCTTTGAACCCTACAAGCTGTTCCAACTGCCGATTTCCGAGTTGGAAGCGATGATCCAGCTGAAGTTCACATGCGGATCGAACGGAGCCAACCGACTCAGCACGGTAGACCCGTTGGAGGGAGTCGACGCAAACGACCTGCCGGGGCTGGATGCCGACCAGGACGGATATGATGACCGCTACGAACAGACGGGCGACTCCTATCGAAAACCCCAAGGCTGGCTGGATCTTACCTGCCATCGCCCATTCTTCGGCACTTGATTTGCGGATCACGGCTGTCTCTAGCATCGGCATTTATGGTGCGACATGCCACATAGAGATCAAAGGGTTCGGATCATCACCAAACCAGTAGCCTCCGGTCCAATTCACAGCCTACGAGGATAGTGCTTTGCGGAGGGGATCCCTCTGGCAGCCTCCCGTCACCCGGCAGACGGAAACACTCGTTTCCGTCCGGGTTAGGCGGGGGTTCAAGGGGGATCGGGACCCAACGCACAAGCAAACCCGCAGGAGGTGGGCTGGCGCAGTCTCTTCGGGGCGTTGCGGGGTGTCCCCGCTGAGATGGGAGCGAGCAACGGAGAGCAGCAGAGTGTGAGCGCGGGAAGAGACCTCTTCCCGGCCTCCTTCGAATCCGTGGACTAGGCACGTCCTTTCATCCACTCAACAATCTATCACCTCAGGCATCTATGTCGAATCTGTCGCACGTCTGCCCACCACGAGGATGGCCTGATCAAACCCATCTGTGCTTCCGAAGCACCAACCGTCCATCACTCTGGCTAGTCTTTCAGGATTACATCAGGCGTCAGCTTCCAATATTGCTCGGCATCTTCGTCGGTCCGTTCACCATCGAGATAGTGGTGACGAACCATGGACTCGGAGTTGCCCATCTCGACAGCCACCACACCCACTTCTCCCAATTGAAGAACCCGGTAAGTCCCGTAGGAATGCCTCAGGATGTCATCTTCAATAGCTGGCATACCCTCCGGATAATAGGCCCGTTTCCACTTTCGGAATCGCTGGTAAAAGCTGTAACCCCTGACCACCGGGCCAGCCAGCAATCCATTTTCACGTTTCCGGATGTAGTCAATCCACGATCCGAGCGTTTCGTTCACCGGAACCTGTCTCGCCTTCTTGATTTTTCCGAGGCGCTTCTCCTTGACGAGCTTTGTCCGATTGAGAATGGCCGACCAGTTCAAGGTGATCCAACCGGCCTGCTTCGGAAGCTCGGTCACGAATTCATGCGGTCTGATCCCGGAGAATAGGGAAATGACCAAATAGGAAAGCACCTCACGGTCATAATGCCGGATTGCGATCCTGAGCAGTTCCTCCGCTTCATCGGGCGACATCACCTTGACCGGAAGTTCGCCCGGCTGGGGTTTCTCGATCACCGTGCAGGGGTTCGACGGCAACAGGTCACGGTTTTTGGCCCATGTGCCAAAAGCTGAAATGACCGCCCACACGTTTCGCGCGGAGGCCGACGAAGTCCGTTCTTCCTCGTCTTTGATGAAACCACGCAGATTCTCCACCTCACACGCCTCAAACACCGTCACCTCTGGAGTATCCTCGTGTGCCCATTTCAAGAGTCCGAGCCTATGCACGCGTTCCCTTACGGTCGAGGTGGCCTTGCCTTTGGATCGGCAATGATCGATGAATTGATCGATTGCATCCGTCAGCGGGATCGAGGCGATTTTCTTGGCGTAATACGGCAACCAGAAATCAACTGCAGCCGCCACAGTGGTTCCAGCCGCTTCACACCGGTGATGCAAGGTCATTAGTTCGGCAATCAGGTCTGATGGCACTGCGGCAAGTTTCCGCCCCCGGTTTGCCAAGGTCAGTTTGTGTTCGCGAATCACATTCTGGAGCGCTAGTTTCGTGGCGCGCTGAGCATACTGGTTGCCGCCCAAATAGACCCGATACCCACCATCGGGAGTGTCTGTGATATTGTAGCTCAGTTTCTTCGCCATGCCATTGATTGACATAATACCAATAGGTTGCCAATAGGTAAGTTTCTGAAATCCCTATTTATCAAGGTCTAGTGCGGTTTGCAAAACCGTCATGCGTGGGTTCGATTCCCACCTCCGCCTCCAATTTTTTAGCCGTAAATCCTTTGTAAATAAGGTTTACGGCTTTTTTTACGCCCAAAACGGGCAATAGAAAGGCAATGGTATCTGGGGACGAGATTTTGGATTATGAATCCAGAAATTTCCCGGGATTGAGGATGCCGTGAGGGTCTAGGGTCCGCTTGAGCGAGCGGTGGAGCGCGTAGGAAACATCGCCGATGGCTTGTTTGAGCCAGGGTTTCTTGGCGAGTCCAACACCATGTTCTCCGGTGATCGCGCCGCCTGCTTGGAGCACCCAGTGGAAGAGCACGTTCAAGGCGGCGTCGGCTCTGGTGCGGACGACGGGATCTTCGTAGTTTTTCACCATGAGATTGGTGTGGATATTCCCGTCTCCGGCGTGGCCGAAGCAGGCGATGGGGATGCCGGATTTTTCTTGGAGACGGCGGGCGAAGGTGACGAGTTCGACGAGCTTGGAGCGAGGCACGACGATGTCTTCGTTCAACTTGGTGAGGCCGGTATCTCGCAGGGAGAAGGAAAACTCACGGCGTAGTTTCCAGATCCGCTCGCAGGAGGCTTCATCCGGCGCGCGCTCGATGAAGGTGGCTCCGAGCTGGAGTAATAAGGCGTGAAGCTCTTCCAACTCGGCGCGGGTGGCAGCGGGGCGGCCGTCGATTTCGACGATTAAATGGGCATTTCCTGCGGGAAAGACATGCTCGCCGAGGCGCTTCCGTGCGGCGGCAAGGGTGAAGCTGTCCGTGATTTCCAAGGCAGACGGGAGATGACCTGCGTTGAAAATGGCCTGCACGGCCGCGGCGGCGGTGGAGAATTCCGGGAAAATCGCGGCAAGCATGGCGCGACTCGCGGGCTTGGGAATGAGTCGGAGGGTGGCTTCGGTGACGATGCCGAGCATCCCTTCAGACCCGGTGAAGAGACCGATGAGGTCAAACCCGGTCTTGTTTTTATGAAGCCGCCCACCGGTGCGGAGGACTTTGCCGTTGGCCAGCACCACTTCTAGGCCGAGGATGTAGTTCCGGGTGACTCCATATTTCAAACAGCGTGGCCCACCGGCGTTGGTGGCGATGTTGCCGCCGATTGAGCAATCTTTGAGAGATGCTGGGTCTGGCGGGTATTCCCAGCCGACTTGATGCGCGGCGTCTTGGATCTGATGGGTGATGACTCCTGGCTGGACGATGGCCACTCCATCCTCCGGGAAAATCCCGAGAATTTGATTCATCCGTGCAGTGGAGAGGACGATGCCCCCATTCACGGGGACGCAGCCGCCGACGTAGCCAAATCCCGCACCGCGAGTGGTGACGGGGATGCGGTTACGATGGGCAAACGCTAGAACCGCAGAGACGTCAGCAGTGGACTCGGCGAAAACGATGAGGTCGGGAAGATGACTGGCGGACCATTTATCAGTCGCATGAACGGCCAAGGCGGCGGCATCGGTTGAGATTTTTTCCGCGCCTATGAGGGTCGTCAGCTGTTGGTGAATTTCCTCGAAGGAGAGTCGCGCGGGGGAGGATTCGGGGGTGACGGATGCAGGGGTGATCGGTTCGAGCTCTTTCCAAATGTCTGGGTTGGTGGGCTTGAGCCGGATTCCGATCTCTGTTTTCGAAGGTCTTCGCCGGGGAGGGATTTTCATGGGGCGTCTGAAGTGGGGTGGGTGGTAGGGTCAACTTGCAGGCCAGTATTCGTCAACCCACTAACAGCTCCTCAAGGTTGATAGATGCTTTGGTAGTATTCATCGACCATGCGGTCGGCATCGAAGAAGGGCACGACGTCGTTCATGGCGTTGAGCACGACTTGGCTCCACTCGGCGGGTTTGTCGTAGTAGAGCGGGAGTATTCTTTCATGCATGGCGTGGTAGAAACCGAGCAGGTCGTGGCGGTCACGGTCGTCTGCGCCGTGGGTGCGTGGTGCGGGTGGGATGATGAAGGAGTTCTCGCCATCCTTGGCGAATTCGCAGACCCAGCCGTCATAGGTGGAGAGGTTGACGGAGCCGTTCATGGCGGCGGTCATGCCAGAGGTTCCAGAGGCTTCGCGAGTGACGACGGGGTTGTTGAGCCAGACATCTGAGCCATTTTTTAGAAATCTGGAGAGTTCCAGCTCGTAGCCGACGAGCACGGTGGCGTTTGGGTAATCCTTGGTGAGGCCGATGAGGTGGTTGAAGGTGTCGATGGCAGAGTAGTCAAAGGGGTAGGGTTTCCCGGCCCAAATGATCTGGATGGGGTGCTCGCTATTCTGGAGCAGTGCGCGGAAGAGTGCCGCGTCGCGCGCGATGAGATCTGGCCGTTTGTAACCGGCGAACCGACGGGCCCAGACGAGGGTTAGAACATTCGCTTTGAACAACTTGCCCGTCTGGTCGGCGACGATGCGGAAGAGGCGTTCCTTAAGCTCACGCTTCCGGTGTTGGAGGGATTCGATGTCTTGGTGCAGCCGCGCATTTTCTAGGCCATGGTCCGCCCAGTATTTTTTGTTCTGGGCGTTGGTGACGTGGGTGATGGGGCAGCAATCTGGGAAGTTTTGCCACATGTGGCGTGAGACTTCGCCATGAAGCTTGGATACTCCATTTGCTATGCGAGCGAGGCGGAGTGCCGCTAGGGTGTGGTTGAACTCATTTCCCGTGATCCCCGTGATCTGGCGCACTTCGGCCTCAGGGACATTGCCGAAGAAGGTGAAATCGCGCAGGAGGTTGAAGTCATGCTTTTCATTGCCCGCCTCTTCGGGAGTGTGGGTGGTGAAGACGAGACGCTTTTTGACGGCGTCGAGGGTTTGGTGCTTTTGGTAAATCGAAAACGCAGCAGCAAGGCCGTGTGCCTCGTTCAAATGCCACACTTCGGGATCGACACCGAGCTCATCGAGCAAGCGTGCGCCACCCGCACCGAGGATGATGTATTGGGCGATCCGGCGCAGGTGGTCTTGGTCGTAGAGCCGATGAGTGATGGCGCGGGAGAGGCTGTCATTTTCTTCGATATCCGTGCTGAGGAAGAACATCGGCACGGTATTAAAGACAGAGGCGGGCAGAAAAAGTGCTTTCACCCAGACGGGGTGACCATGGACCGGCACGGTGAAGCGGATGCCTGTGTCCTGAAGAAAGGCGTATTCTTTCTTGCTGAACTGGACGGCCAGCTCCCGCTCTTCCCCGCGGGCCTGATTGTAATAGCCATAAGTCCACAAGATGCCGATGCCACAAAGGTTCTGCTTCATGTCCGCTGCAGCCCGCATGTGGGAGCCGGCGAGGAAACCTAGCCCGCCGGAGTAGATTTTAAAACTTTGATCAATCGCGAACTCGCAGGAAAAATAAACCGCACTGGTCGCGTATTTTTCCGCGATTTCATAGGGATGTGCGAAGGCTTTAGGAAGAAAGGATGAGGCCATGATGGTTCGGTGAAACGGGAGTATCTTGCGAAAGCCTCACGCGATGTCGAGTCTGGCACCCAAGTAGGGTGTAAATTTAAACCGAGCACAGCCGGGCGTTTCGCTCACTCAGCTGGGGGCTGGAATCTGTCCGCCTTTTCCCGGCCGTGGATGACCTCGATGGGAGCCACCCGATGGGTCTCCGCAAAACGCGAGGTGAGCCGGGCGGTGATTTCCGGGGAAAAGCCATCATGGGTCTCGATGATGAAATCCCAGTCCTTGAAGTGGCGGATGACTGCGTCGCTAAGCAAGTGTTCCTCGGAGCCCTTGCAATCCATGATCATCAAGCCTCGCGACGTTGCGAGTCCATGAGGACGGAAATGACGTTTCCCACATGCTCTATATGAGCTGCGCTTGCACCACTTGCCACACCCGCTCCACGTCTAGCTCTGACTGGCAGCGTCCATCGAAAACACACTTCGAGAGCAGACAAGGCCCGCATTCCACGTGCCGCCGGATGACGGAGTGCCGACGCCCAAGCGGCCTTTTCCAAGCGGGATCATTTGGGCCAAAAAGCGTCACGCATGTCGCTCCGACATGAGCTGCTAGGTGGGGGAGCGTGCCATCTGCCGCCACTAGCAATCCATGCACCGCCAGTAATGGCAGTGCACCCGCGAGCGGAGTCGCATGGAAAAACTCGGCCCCTCCGCCAAGTTGCTCTGCCAAGGATTTCCCCAGATTCCGCCCACCGTCCACGCTGACCGCCGTCACTCGCCGACCGGCAGCCTGAAGCCGTTTTCCGATTTCCACCCAGCGCTCCAAGGCCCATTCATGGCTCGCGCCAAAGTCGGAGCCTGGACATAAAAGCACCGCACCACTGGAGGGGGTGATCCCTAAATCCGCCGGTGCGAAATACTCCGCACGGTCCGTCCGCACTCCGAATTCTTCCACGGTCTCTAAATAATCCCGCACCCGGTGCGCCAAGGGATCTGCCACCACGGTCAGCGGACGCGTGAGAAGCTTGTTCAGCTTCTTCTCATCCATCCCCAGCCGAGTGGGAATCCCAGCGATCTTAAACGCCTCCGCCGCCGGCCCTACCTCCCACGCCAGCGAGGCATGCCATGAGCCAGAAAGCGCTGCCGCCAGCACCTTCGCCTTCGTCAGCGCCGGGAAATCCATCACCTTCAAGCCCTTCACGGTGAGCCAAAACTCCCGCTGCTCCGTGGAGCAGAGCACGCCCGTCGCCAAGCCCGAGCCGATCAATGCCCGCACTGCAGGAACCATAAAACATGCCTCATCCCAGCGCTGCGGCGCCGCCA
The DNA here is from genome assembly GCA_027484055.1 of Verrucomicrobiaceae bacterium. Lineage (GTDB taxonomy): Bacteria > Verrucomicrobiota > Verrucomicrobiia > Verrucomicrobiales > Akkermansiaceae > Luteolibacter. The sequence continues at coordinate 81,075 of JAIXQH010000051.1, forward strand.
CAATCATTTCTCCAGCTAGCTTCATTTCCCGCCACCCTAGTTCCCACACCTCCCCACGGGAACTGTAAAATCACACACTCCCAACGACGGTTCGCCCACCAGCTCTTTCAACGGCCCCGATGCAAAAAAATTTTCGGACCATTTTTTTCTTGCTGGTCATGTTTTGAAGCGATATGAGGCCCTGCCCCCAAAAATTTTATTTGTATCTCATGGATTCAGGAGATGCAGGATTTTGCCTTCCATTCTCCCTACTCACCCCCATCTCGATACATGATTGATAGTTTAACGATTGTCAGGATTGTTGGTGCACTTATCTGCTCAACTTTCGCCTTAACTGCGCAAACGCTCAATGTGTCCCTCACCAGTGTGACTCCGAGCGAAACGATCAGCGGTTCCTTCACCGGAGCTGGCGGTTTCGCAAACCGCCTTGCCGGGGTTTTGGTTTTTGACTACGCCGATGCCTTCTGCGTTGAGCCATTGCAGTCTGTTTCTGGAGTGGTGACATACGACGTGCAGTCTTACAACTCTCTGCCGAATGCGGATTCCATTGCCAGAGTTTTAGGCGCTTATCTAGGTTCTTCAAAAACCAGCTTGGAGGCAGCATCTGCACAGTGGGCGATATGGGAAATCGTCGGCGATGGCATCGGCAGTCGGTCATTCAGAAATGGGAACACCCAAATCTTTTTCGATAGAAGAACTGGGGTTCTACGCGAAAGCATCGAGAGAAGAGCACTTGAGTATTATGATTTAAGCCAGTTGCTGAGTACTCCTGCTGCGTCATTTGTGTATGCCACAAATCCCACCAGCCAAAATGTGGTTTTTATGATTCCAGAGCCAAGCAGCAGTTTACTGGGAGTTTCGAGTCTCGCTGCATTGCTGTTACGCCGGCGGCGCTGAGTGCAAAACTCATTGGCTTTCGACAAGCGATCGGTTATCGACTGAAAGCAGGACGGAGCGAATCGTCAACTCGGCCACTCCTTGCGCGCAGAACTCAAGGCTGCGCGGACTAACCCAGCGATGATAGCCGAGAACAAACCCTTTGAGGTTTTCACACAAAGCCAAAAGTAGCCGGCTATTTGGTTACCTCTAATGACTTTAAAACTTCCAAAGTCTCCTTGTGAAAGGATGTCGCATCGACACTGGACGAATGATAGAACGAACTTTTTTCAGATTCGACAAAAAGTGATGCTTCATACATTCTAAACCTAATTGCAGGATGATATTCGTAAGAAATAATATACCATTTGTTACTGGCCAAGCAATGCAGCAAATACGGTCGAGTGTCTTGATAAAATGGAGCATTCCCTTGATTTAGCTTATCGTCGGCAAGAGCCATTTCGTAAACCGATTTCAAATCACCTTCGATTGTATACTTCGAGAGCAATTTGATAGGGCTATAAAATTGAACTGTGGCCATTGGTTCAGCTCCTTCGGAAAAAATCACACTTGGACGAATATGATTATTGGAAATTCTGATTTTCTTTTTAGAAACCTCATACAATTCAACTTGCGCTGCATTTACGGAGGCCGCAACGCAAAGCATAAATATTACTAAAGTTTTCATTTTGATTAATTAAAGAGCGCCTAATCCCAACGCAGCGGCGCCACAATCATTTCTCCAGCTAGCTTCATTTCCCGCCACCATAGTCCCCACACATCCCTACGGGAACTATAAAATCAGATCACCCCCGCCCCACCGCTCCAACCCGCCTGCTTACCCACAATTTCCCAGGAAAACTATGTGAATTCGACTGCGCTCAAGGCTGCGCGGCGGTTTCACCGGGCATGAACCAGATGTTGCGGAAGCGGTTGGGGTTTAGGTGATCTTGGAGACGGAGGCCACTCTTCTGAATGGGGGTGGAAAAGGTGACGTGATCCTGAACCAGCACCTGATTGTGGTAAACGGTGATGACGGCGGGCTGCGCGACTTTTCCACCATCCAGCTTGGCGCGCTGGATGTAGATGTCATAACACTGCCAGAGACCGGGGGCGCGGCAGGCGTTCACCAAGGGTGGGTGTTTTTTGTAGAGGGCGGCAGCCTGACCGTCGAAATAGGTTTTATTTCCAAAGGAGTCGAGGACTTGAAGTTCGGGAAAGCCGTCGATGAAAACGCCGCTATTGCCCCGGCCCTGACCGCTGCCTTTGACTTCGGCAGGGGTCGCCCATTCGAGATGAAGACGGCCACTGGTGATGGGACTTTCTTGGGTGCCGACTAAGCGTTGCGAGACGGAGCCGCTAGGTGTGCTGACTTCCATGTAGCCATTTTCCACCTTCCAGCCGAATGCGTTGTTAGGCTTGGGGTCTTTGGGATTGGGGAAGCTGACCCATCCTTTCGCGTCCTGACCGTCAAAGAGAATCACGGCTCCTTGCGGCGGCGGGACGAGCGTGCCGTCATACTTTGGCGCGACGACGGGTGGCTCCGTGCCAGTCTGTTCTTGGCCTTCCGCCGCCACGAGCGGGCCGCTGAGTAGTCCGAGGAGCGAGAAGATAAGCGGTAGTTTTTTCAGTTCAGGATTCATGGTGGATTTTTAAAAATTAACGATGGCGGCGCAGAATAGGCCTGCCTTGAGCGGCTATTCCAGCCCGGATATGGCCTTGCCGGAGCAGTTTAGCGAGGCGAATTCCTGCGCCTTGCCCTGTCGGAATCCGCCGCCTAGGGTGTGCTCACATGCCTCCTGAACCTGTTGCAAATGATCCGACACCCCGCCAGTGGATCGGATTCTGGTGCATGATTTTGCAGCAAACGCAAAATGCCTTCAGCGATAAAATGGCACAATTCACCTTGATCCCACTCGGTTCTGCCGTGGGATTTGTGCTGCTGATCCCGGTGGGCGCAGGGGTCGAGGTGGATGTGCCTTCCGCCGCCGGGCTGATGATGGCGCTGCCGATGATCCTTTTCGCGCCGCTCACCGGGTGGCTGAGTGACCGTTTTTCTAAACGAGATGTGATGCTCGGCACCTCGACGGTGCAGTCCCTGGTGCTGATCCTGATCGTGGTGGCGGTGTGGTGGAAAAACATGCCGCTGGCGCTGGGCGGGTTTTTCGCGTTAGCGGTGCAAGCGTCGTTTTACAGCCCCGCCAAGATCGGCATCACCAAGGAGCTCGTCGGCTCGAAGCACTTGGGATTTGCCGCTGGCATTCAGCAAATGACCGCCATGCTTGCCATCCTCGTCGGGCAGATTTTTGCAGGCTGGCTCTTCGACCACCGCTTCACCGGCCACGGCGGTGGCTCGGACATCGCGTGGACCGTGGCCCTCTTCCCCTTGCTGTTACTGGCAGGCTGCTCCCTGCCCTCCTTGGCCTTAGCATGGTCGGTGCCACGGGTTCCGGCACAAGGCGGCCCACCGTTCACGGTGAAAATGACCTTCAGGCATTTCGCCAGCTTGCTGACGCTGTGGCAGGACGCAGCACTGCGGCGCGCTTCATTCGGCGTGGCCTTTTTCTGGGGCTTCGCGGCGTTTATCAATCTGTGGTCGGTGAAGTTGGCCAAGACGCTAACAGGCGGTGGCGAGGGCTTTGGCACAATGTCTTCTCTCTTCATGGCTGCGGCCTCGCTGGGCATGGCAGCGGGCTTCGGCTTTGCTTCATTTTTGATGCGGAAACGTATCGAGCTCGGCTGGGTGCCGGTGGCGGGATTTGCGATGACACTCAGCGCGCTGGCCCTCGCGTTCATGAATCCCGGAGGCATGTTATTTCTCGGCACCTTGGCATTTCTGGCCTTCTCCGGCGCAGTATTCTTGGCCCCGCTGAGCGCATGGATGCAGGACCACTACCCAGCGGAAAAGCGCGGTGAGTTGCAGTCCGCAGTGAATCTCCAGAACTGCATCGCAGGGATCATCGCGGTGCTCTGCATCGGGGTGTTTGAATACTCAGATAAGATTTTACACGTCCCGCCCATCCATGGATTCCGCCTGGAAATCGGCTTCGTCGGCCTCGTTTGTGGCTTGATGAGTCTATCCATCGTGCGGCTGTTACCCGGTGATTTCATCCGTCTGCTTGGCGGCGCTCTGGTCCGGACGATTTACCGAATCAAGGTTGTCAATCGCGAGAACATCCCGGCGACGGGAGGGGCGCTGCTTTTACCCAATCACGTGACGTTTGCAGATGGTTTTTTCATCGCCGCGTCCTGCTCGCGTCCCGTGCGGTTTGTGATGGATGAGGTTTTCATGGCCAAGCCCTCGATCCGCTTATTTGCGAAAATTTTCGAGATCGTCGCCATCCGTCAAGATCAGCCCCGGGAGGCGATCCGCATCACCATCGACGCGCTCAAAAAAGGCGGTTTGGTATGCCTTTTCCCAGAAGGGCAGCTCACCCGCACCGGCACGCTCAACGAACTGCGCCGTGGCTTCGAACTCATCGCCCGCAAGGCCGGCCACCCGCTGATTCCGATGTGGTGCGATGGCTCGTGGGCCTCAATTTTCTCCTTCGAACGCGGTCGATTTTTCCGAAAAGTCCCCTACCAGTTGCCCTTCGGCATGACCCTGGCCTTCGGCAAAGAGATACCCGCCGGTGCCGCCAGCCTGGACGCCGTGCGCGACGGCTTGCACCGCTGCTCGGCAGATGCTCTCGCGGGTGCCTTCGACTCCGCCTCTTGGGAGCATAAACGCCTCAAAGGAAAGGGCCCGCTCGCCGAGCAATTTCGCGCCTGTGCCGCCAGCACCCGCCGCCGACTGTGGATGAATGGCCACCAAATCGCTCAAATCAATGCCCTCCAACGCCATACACCCGTCCAAGCCCTCGCGACGGAATCCCTACCTCTCGGCCTACTTGCATTTGCCGATCTTTTTGCTTCGCCGCTGATAGCCCACCCCACTTTCCAAGACTCACCGCTGGCCACCTGGGTCGGTGGCGAGCGAGTCCGTGAAATGGTCATCGGAGAATGCGTCTTCTACGACTTCAGCCCGCAGGCCTTGGAGCCGATTTCACGGCCAGGTGTTCAGCATTTTCCCTGCCTCGCCGTCGCCGGAGTGGTCATTTCCATGTCCATGCCACACCCAGCGCTGCCCCAAGCAGACAGCGAGTATCAACCCGGCCATAAACCCGGCACATGGGGAAAACTCCTGCCCGGCTGGTATCTCGTCACTGGAGAAAATGGCCAACTCCACGCCCACGGCCCAGCCGCCCCCGCAGAGGGGTTGGCCCTGCCGCCGCAGTGTTTTCTCGATCCTGAAGGATTCCTGACTGCTTCCATTTCATGAAAGATGCCCCCGTCTTGAATCGAACACGAGGGCGATTCCCATTCGATTTACTGGAATCCGAATACCGGACGCCGCGAGCCCGTCCCGCGACATGCGGAAGTCCCGGAGCCGTGAAAGAGCCCGCGAAAAGACGGCCGCACCATCCCTTAAAACCTGCGTGGGAAAGAATGCCGCAGGAGCACGCTACGCCGATGCCACGTCTGATTCTACCAAGTTCCTAAGCCGCGTGCAGACGCTCCCGGTAAAGCACAAAAAACCCTGTAACCTTTTGAGTTACAGGGTTTTTAGAGTGGTACACCCGAAGGGATTCGAACCCCTGGCCTTCTGATTCGTAGTCAGACGCTCTATCCAGCTGAGCTACGGGTGCCTTGCGACTTGCGCGGGGCGGAAAGAAGCGCAATTTTCTGGGGCCTGTCAAGAATTTCGGCAGCTTTTTCATTTCTGCCTGACGCCTCGATTCCGTAGGGCTAAGTTCCCGCTCATGGAGCACCGGGCGGAACTGTGGCGGACTTTGCGGCGGATCATCACGCTGGGGGCGGTGATCGGCGGGGCTTACTTTTTGGTGGTCCGTCCGATTGAGCGGGCGCTTACGGTGACGCAGGCGAGCCTCTCGAAGAGCTTGTCAGAAGTTCTGGCAGCGGTCACGGGGGCAGACACCCGCATTGTCGAGGGGCGGGCGGAAATTGTGGAGACGGCGGAAATTTCTGAGCTGTCACTCTTGGAAATGCGGATGAGTGCCACGCGGACGATCGAGAAATCGGAAAATTTGTCCATCCTGCCCTTGGGGACCAAGAAACTGATCGTGCGCGGTCACTACACGGTAAAGGGCGGGTATCGACTGAAGAATGGGGTCTCGCTGCGGATGGAGCAGGGGCGGCCGGTTGCTCGATTTCCCAAGCCTGAAGTGCTGTCGGTTGAGTTGCTGGACTTCGATGTGCTGAGCGAGGACAGCGGGTGGCTGAATCATGTGCAGCCGGCGGACCGGGCGCAGATTCTACGCGAGCTGCGGAGCCAAATGCGGGCCGAAGCCGAGGCGAGCGGTCTGCTGGACACGGTGGAAAGCTCACTGCGGACGCGCCTGCGGGATTTGCTAGGCGCAGAATCGGTGACGGTGGAGCAGGTGCTGCCGTAGGAAATTTAGGAACCTGGCTTGGGCAGTGGCTCGTCGCCGAGCATTTTGTCCAAATCTGCTACGCGATCCCAGGGGCAGCGTTTGCGTTGATATTTTTTCCACACCACGTCGCGGAGTTGGCGCCAGACGTCTTCTGTGGGTGGTTTCAAATCGGTCCAGGTGGGGTCGCGCTTCTGCATGGTGGTCATGACCGTCCATTTCCCGCCTTGATAATTTCCGCGGTAGAAGACCTTGCCTTCAGCGGTCGTTTCGAACCATTCGTGACTTTCCATGGCGGGAGAGTGGGGGGCTGGGGCGCACGAGACAAGTGGCGAATCTGGGACTCGGTGCAGTTGGCAATCGACTCGCAGCCCGCGCGGGTCCAGCGTCGGGGCATGGCAGCCATCGGCGAACGCGCGTCTCTTCAAATCCTCCACGAAAAAACCTTCGGGCTGTTTCTCGATGGTGGGGAGCTGGGGGAAATCCTCCTCCCACGCCGTGAAATGCCGGTGAAATGGGCGCTCGGTGAGTGGGTGGATGTGTTTCTTTACCTCGATTCTGAGGACCGCCAAGTGGCCACGCTGAAGACGCCGCGGGTGATGCCGGGGAAATTCGCCCGCTTGAAATGCGTGGCGGTGACGGGCGTGGGCGCCTTTCTCGACTGGGGTCTGCCGAAGGATTTGCTGGTGCCCTTCCGCGAACAGAAAATCCGGATGGAGGTGGGGAAAAGTTACATCGTCTATGTGATGGTGGACGAGCAGACGGGCCGCTTGCTGGCGACGACGCGCATCGCCCGGCACATGGACTTGCTGCCGCATGAGTTCCGGCTGGAGCAGGAGGTGGACTTGATGATTTTCGGGAAAACGGAGCTCGGCTACAAGGCGATCATCAACCACACGCACAGCGGTTTGCTCTTTGCGAATGACGTTTTCCAAGACTTGCACCCCGGTGAAATGCTCAAGGGCTACATCGCCGCGCTGCGTCCTGACGGGAAAATCGACCTGAGCCTACGCCCGGCGGGTCGAGCAAAGGTGGAGGACCTTGAGGGGCAAATCCTCGCCGAGCTGGCTGCGCGCGGTGGCTTCTGGTCACTCGGCGACCACAGTCCGGTGGAGGAAATCAACAGCGAGCTGGGGGTGAGCAAGCGAACCTTCAAGCAAGCGACGGGTGCCTTGTGGCGGAAGCGGAAGATCGTGATCGAAAAAAACGGCATCCGGCTGGTCGTGGATGCGGATTGATTTTAAGTCACTTGCGCTTTTTGACCGCTTTTTTTCCGGAGAAATCCACGGCTTTCACATCGAAAAGCTCGGGGTCGTAACCTGGGTGGGCCCATTCGATTTCGCCGTGGAGCGCCTGCATGTATTGGAAGGTGCCGCCGAAATCTTCCGGTGGACACGCGCGTTCGCCCTCCAACACTTCCGGGCCGCCCTCGCCAGCGATTTTCTTTTCGAAAACAATTTCATGAATCCACTCGTCCGCGAAATCGTAGCGATACAGGATGCGAATGGGTAATTTCCGCCGGCCGATGAACTCGCCCACCGTCAGAACTGCCTCATCTTGGAACTCGCCTGCCGTCTGATCTTCCAGCCCGATCGGGCCGATCACGTCCACGAGGCGCTTACCCTTGCCATGGCGGAATTCGTGCGGGCTTTTATTGTCCCAGCCCATCACCGCCTGCACCGCATCGCTAAACTCGATGAAGGTCACTGCCGTGGAAATCGAGAATCGCCGCCAAATTTGTGGCTGAATCCCATAGATAAAAACCTTCACCACCACCCGATTTTCGTCCTTCGCTTTCGCCATGGCGCGAACATGAGTGTGAGTTTCGGGAAAAATCAACCGAGAATTCGTTGCTCCGCAGAACACAGCCCTAGACTCGCCATGGCCGTGGCGTATCGTGGCGGCATGGCTATCGAAACTCGCAATGTCATCGGCAGCGTCCTCATCCCCTGCTCACTCGACCCGCTGACGGGCTGGCACCGAGATGGCTGCTGCCGCTCCGGTGGAGGAGATCACGGGGTCCACGTGGTCTGCGCGCGGGTGACCCAGCGCTTTCTAGAATTTTCAAAATCGCGCGGAAATGACCTCAGCGCTCCGCGCCCAGAGTTCGGGTTCCCGGGGCTGGTCGAGGGCAATTCCTGGTGCCTCTGCGCCGCCCGCTGGCAGGAAGCGTTTCAAGCCGGGTGCGCACCGGGCGTGGTGCTGGAAGCGACTCATGAGTCCGCTTTGGAATTCATCGACCTCGCTGATCTCAAGACGCACGCCTGCTGAGAGGAGCCGCCCCAGATTCTAGATATTTCCGGCATAAAACCGCCAAGCCCCACGCCGTCAACGCGAACACCAGCACCCTCACGGCTTGATACGGCCCTACGAAAAAAGGCCCCCAAAGCTGCGGCAGCACCCAGCCAAGCATGAGCGGCACCGGCGTGTGAAATAGGTATAAGCCGAAGCTCAAGCGCCCCACTTCCTGCACTGCTCCGTGATCCAACAAGCGCCCGAGCCAGCCGCTAAATCCCACCAACGTGCCTGAGATCAAGCCGGCGAATACCACCGCAATGAGCGTCTGCTGCACACACTGCAAGCCCACCACCGGATGGCCCATTTCTTGGCTCGCATAGAGCCACACGTAGCCAACACCTGCCAGCCATGCCGCCCATTTCAAGCGCACATTCCCCACCTCCATCCCCCGCTCCAAGGCTAGCGCCAGCAAGGCCCCTACCCCGAAATAGTCGAGCGCTGTCGTGCTGATGGCCCCCACGTGATGGACCTGCGGGACATACGCCTCGATGAGCACCCGGGAAAGCGGAGCCACCGCCACGCAGGCGAGAAAGACACCCATCATGGCCCGCCGCGGCGTGAGGAACACCACCCACGGCCAGATGAGATAAAACTGCATCTGGATCGCCAAGGTCCAGTAATGCGCCGTGCCAGATGGCCAGCCCGTCATGCCCGCCATGTGGAAATTTGACAGGTGGCTGAAATACCACCCCGCATTCTCACGGATGTCTCGCGCTCCCACCGCCAGAGCGAACAGCATCGCCACGTAGCATGGGATCAAGATCCGCAGCATCCGGCGTTTTTGAAAATGCCCATATTGCTTGAGCCGCCATGGCTGCTGGCTTGCCTCGCCCAGGCCTCTTTCGCGGAGGAGGATTCTTGTGATCAAGAAACCCGTCAGCGTCAGGAAAAAATAGAGCCCCATCTCGAAGGGCCACGGCCCGCGCCAGCCCGGCGGCACCCAGTGATGCCACATCACGCCCACCACGGCAAAGGCCCGCCAGCCGTCCAATTGGGTATTTCGATGCTGCGTCAAATCCCCAAAACGCTCCAACATCTGCTTCGCCGCTGCAAGATCAATGCGGTGGCTGCAAAAGAAGCCAAACCCACACCCAAAGCGGGGCGCGCTGTCTCCCAACCATTCAAGTGAATCGGGAGGTCTACAGAATGGCACTGTTTATGCTAAGTGGATCATTGCTTCCACCACCCTCACTCGGATGAAATCGCTTTTGACCTTCCTCACCTTGGCTGGGCTCGCCCTTGCATTCGCCAGCAAGCATGAAAACCCACACCCGGATATCTCGCACTCGTCAAGTCTGCCCAGCGCCCCGTAAAATCAAGCGCCCTTGCTGGATGTAAGCTAAACCGGACCAAATCGTGAAAAACCCTGCCACGGCGCAGGGATAGATGGGAGAAATCGGGACCACTCGCAGCATCACCCAACCGATCGCAAACATTTGCGTCACCGTGCAAATCTTCCCGGTCCAGTGAGGGACGATTTTCACCTTTCGGCGGTGCTCGTACAAGATCTTGATACCGCCTAGAATAACGCAGTCCCGCAGCACGACGATCACGGCAAACCACCATGGTAGCCGCCAGCCGGGCTCACCCCAATCGACGAGCGACAGGGTGATCACGCCAGTCAGGAGCAGCGCTTTATCCGCGATTGGGTCGATGTAAGCGCCGAAGTCTGAGCACTGGTTAAAGCGCCGCGCGACCCAGCCATCCACCCCATCGGTGCTTGCTGCGAGCACGAACACGCCCAGCGCCCACCAACGCCAGGCCTCCTCCGCATGGCCGATTTCCACGCTGTGGCCATAGGTGTAGGCCAACGCCGCGAAGACCGGCACTAGGCAGATCCGGGTGATCGTGATTTGAGAGGCGAATGTCACCCTTTGACTCAAGCAGAATCCTCCTTTCGAAGAAACCTGAAAATTAAATCCCCATGCAGCTCAGCGCTCACCTCAATACACAGGTGCCCCATAGGAATCCTGCTTCTGACTCGCTCCTTGGATTTTATCCTTGGTCCAGCGGTAGCCGTGAGCGGTGTCGCGGCCCATCCCGATCAAGGTGTTGCAAGAACTCAGTGTCAGCGCGGCCAGTCCGATGAGTAAAAATTTCATGTCTATGGAGTAGCAAGCGCGAGCACCGCTGAAAAGTTAAAAGTCAGGAAAACTTGATGATGACCCTGACGCAGGGAATTTCAAAAAATTTCGTTAAGAAATGGCTTTACAAGACCGGGTGGCTGGGTAGTTTTCGCGCCCCGGTGGCTTGCGTCACTCCTCACTTTTTTCAACCATTCGAAGCCATGAAAGTTCTCTCATCCCTCGCCTCCGCCAAACGCCGTCACGCAGATTGCCAAGTCGTGAAGCGTAAAGGAACCGTTTACGTGATTTGCAAATCCAACCCGAAGTTCAAGGCACGCCAAGGCGCAACCGCCGGCACCCGCCTCTCGAAGAAGGGTCTGTAATCCTGCTCTTGCTTAGGAGTTTCCCTTTCAAAAAGCACCCTCACTGGGTGCTTTTTTTATGCCCGCGACGCGATTTTTTCCAGAACCCGCCCGGCGGCGATGAGTCCGAAGCTGGCGATCAAATGAGTCGCTGTCCCGAATCCAGACGAACAATTCAGCCGCAGTGAAATCTCTTCCGGCTTATCCTTCGAGACCGTGCCGTCACAGCTTGAATAATACGGCGGTTCGTCGGAATAGACCGCATCGATGCCGAACAAGATCGGCTCCTGGCCACGCGGAGTTTTTGGAAATCCAAAATCATTGCGCAGTCCGCGGCGGAGTTGGAGCAACAAGGGGTCCATCCCGCTGTAGGCTAGGTCCGTCACCCGGATCCGAGTCGGGTCGCGGCGGCCACCTGCCCCACCACAGGTGACGGCGTAAATTTGACGGCGGTGGCACTCTGCGATGAGCAGCGACTTGTGCCGGGCGAAGTCGATCGCGTCGATCACGGCATCGAAGCCCGCATCCAAGATCTCCCTGGCGGACTTTTCGTTAAAAAACTTCGGCACGATGTGGACTTCACAGTCCGGATGGATCGCCAGCGCGCGCTCCGCCATGGCTTCTGTCTTCTGGCGGCCGATTTGTCCGTCCATGGCGTGAAGTTGTCGGTTCACGTTGGTGATGCAGATTTCATCCAAGTCCACCAAGGTCAGGTGGCCGATGCCGGACCGAGCCAGAGACTCTACCGCCCAAGATCCCACCCCACCGATGCCGATCACCGCCACCCGAGCAGTGAGAAAACGGTCCAGCGCCGCCTGGCCATACAGCCGGGCAATCCCGCCGAAGCGATGGTGAATGGAAGCGGTCTCGGGCACGGATGCGGAGGTAAAGGCTGACTTCCTACGAGTCACGACAGAAATCATTTCGCTCCTGCCCCCGCCGCCGGACTAAACCTCCGTTTTCCAATCATGGTTCACGCCTTTGCTAAATGCATGAACGACATTCCCATCTTCCGCGATGTGGCGGATGTGGAGGCGATTCTCCCGGAAGGAAAGGTGGGTGAAGCCGTAAACTTCCTTCACCACCGAACCCTTGCGTGGGGCTTTATTCTCATAGAGCAAAGCACCGCCACCGCCCGAGACGACGAAGGAAGTCTTGTGTCCTTCGAGCTCAAGGTGTTGTAAATCATGGTCGTGGCCGCAGAGGTAAACGTGAACGTCGTGTTTTTCTAAAAGCGGGGCAAGCGTCTCGACGAGCGGCTTGGTGTCGCCGTGCTTGGCATCGGAAAAAATCGGGTGATGACCGCAGACGACGGTGAAGGGCGCACGCTTCGAAGCGAGTTCCTTTTCCAACCACGCCTGCTGGGTGGCCTGCTCTGCGGCACTCATCCAAAATACCCGCCCTGCGTCGGCGTGGATCGGTCGGTTAATCGACTCCCAATTAGTGTCGATCATGAGAAAGGTCACTTGCGGATTCTCCGCCGGCAGGTCCACGCGGTAGTATTTCCCTGGCATCGTCCAACGGGTCTTGCGGTCGAGCGAGGCGGCGTAGTTCAGCTGGACTTGTTCGTTGCCCGGAGTGTCATGGTAGTCGTGATTTCCCAAAATGGCCCAGCACGGACCGGGGAATACCGACGCTGGGTAAGGCAGGGAAAATCCAGTTTGCCAGCGTTTGGATTTCACCCCGTCGGGCATCGGGCCGTAGAAATTATCCCCCAACATCAACAAGCCCGCCGGCGGTTTTCCCATGGCTTGTGCGTATTTTTCCATCGCCTCGGCGACAGAGTATTGGTTGACGCTGCCGAAGTCACCAAGCGCCAGCAGGTCTAGCGAACTCGCGTCAACTTCTTGGCCCATCAACTGCGAGGACAAATTCACCCGCATGGCGACACTTGAGCAGAAAAGCGTCTTGATCAAACGGCGGCGGGAAATGACGGATGAGATGGACATATTATTAGATAACTAATTTAGAATGAATGATCTATCAAGCAATCACACCGGCGAGCCAAAGGGCTGAATGGATTTTAAAATCCACCAATTTCCCATCAGCTTCCTGCGTGGCTAGCCATGACCGGAGCTCGGCAAGCGGCACATGGTGGACGGTGATCGCTTCTCCCGCAACCCCGCCACCTTCAGTTTCTCGGACGAGGTCGGTGGCGTGGAATAGGTAGGTAAATTCCGAGGACATCCCGGCTGAGGTGGGCGTGGCGATGAGTTGGTGGATGGAGCCCGCGCGGTAGCCGGTTTCTTCCAGCAATTCACGCCGCGCGGTCTCGGCGAGGGATTCGCCCGCGAATTCCGGCTCGTCGCCGACGAGGCCGGCTGGGATTTCGATGACTCTACGCTGCATGGGAATGCGGAATTGCTCGACGAGGATGATTTCCTCCGCAGGTGTGATCGCGAGGATGCCGACGCAAGCCTCGGCATTCGGACGACGGACGAAATCCCAATTTCCTATCCGGTAAAGTCCGAGCCACTGGGTTTCTAAAAGGATCTCTGGAACAGGCATCTGAAAAATGGGGCAAGAAACGGTGGTGCGGAGGCGTAAAGGCGCTTACGTTTTTCCGCTCACTGATGTCCCGATACGATTTCCAAATTCCCGTCACTTTCAAGCACCGTATTGTTTTCACAAGAGATGCGTTCTCCCCGGAAAATCAGATTTTAGCGGAGATCCTCGCCGAAGGCGGCGGGCGGCGGGCCATGGTGTTTCTCGAAGAAACCGTCGCCGCCCACTGGCCGGCACTGGTGGATGAGATTCAGGGCTATTTTACGGAGCTCGATCTCGACTTCCGCGGCACCCTCATTTTCACAGGAGGTGAAGCCGCTAAGGCGGATGACAACCTAGTTCGCGAAACTTGGGAGGCGCTCGACTCCGCCCATCTCGACCGCCACTCCTACGCCATCGTCATCGGCGGCGGTGCCTTTCTGGATGCCGTGGGCTATGCCGCCGCTACCGCACACCGCGGGGTGCGCTTGATCCGATTTCCCACCACCACCCTCTCTCAGGACGACAGTGGCGTGGGCGTGAAATGTGCGATCAATGCTCTGGGAAAAAAGAACTGGGTCGGTGCGTTTGCCGTGCCGTTCGCCGTGATTAACGACTTCCGCTACCTTCATAGCCAAGACGAGGAAACCCGCCGCTGCGGACTCATCGAAGCGGTGAAAGTGGCACTCGTCCGCGACCGCTCCTTTTTCAAATGGATTGAGGAAAATCTCACGGCATTGGCCGACTTGGAGCCAGAGATCTTAGAACAGTGCGTGGAAAAGTCCGCCTTACTCCACGCACGGCACATCGCCGAGGGCGGAGATCCTTTTGAAATGGGTAGCAGCAGGCCCTTGGATTTCGGCCACTGGGCCGCTCATAAACTGGAGGCCATGACCTCGTATCAGCTCTTCCATGCCCCGGCTGTTGGCATCGGTCTCGCGCTGGATACGCTTTACTCCGCGCGGGTCGGCCTACTGAGCTTTTCCCGCGCCACTGAGATCCTACAGGTTCTGGACGGCTTAGGCATCAGCATTTATCACCCAGCGCTTGATTGGCTCGACGAGACCGGGCGGCGAAGACTACTCGCTGGGCTCGATGAGTTCCGTGAGCACCTCGGCGGCGAGTTGACTGTCATGCTCTTGAAAGATCTCGGCCAAGGGGTGGACGTCCACGAATTCGACGAAGTCCTGCTCGGCGAGTGCATCAATGAGCTGAGAACTCGCTGGGAAAGCATGAGCTGAGTCCTCAGTTCATCGGGCTTGCATTCCCGGAAAACTAGCCACTACTCTCCGGGATGCGACCCCGCTCCATTTCCAAACTGTTGGTGCTTTCGGCTCTTACCGTCACACTCCACGCCCAAACTCCGCCACCCGCAGATGCGGCACCCAGCACCTCAGCAACCGTTGAGGGTCCGGCCAAATCAGCCTTAGAAGCCTTCAAGGAAGAACGCTTCTCCAAGGCCATCGAACTCGCCAGCCCACTCGCTGACCGGGGAGATGGGGATGCACTCTACCTGCTCGGCTTCGCGGCGGAAACCGGTAAGGGCCTCGAAACCTCACGTGAGCAAGCCCTCATTTACTACCGCAAGGCCATCGCCGCGAAGAACAAGGATGCGGCTTACCGCCTTTCGTTCATCCTGCTCGCCTCCGAAAAAGAAGAGGAACGCAAGGATGCACTCGCAACTCTCGAAACCGTCGCCAAAGAAGACCCCGCCGTCGCTGGCCGTATCCTCGGTGAAGCCTACCTCCGTGGCCGCCTCAGCGCCTCCCCAGATCCGGAAAAAGCACTTTCCTGGTGGAAACGCTCCGCAGATGCCGGCGATGCCGCTTCTAACTTACTGGTCGCCCGTTTCTACGAAGGCCAATTCGGCTTCCCTGAACTGAAAAACCCCAAGGAAGCACTTGCCAGCTACGCCAAAGCCGCCGGCACTGGTGATGTCGGCGCCATGATCGCTCTCGGCTCACGCCTCCTCAGTGGCGACGAAAAAAACCGCGACGAAGCAAAAGGCCGTGAGTGGATCAAAAAAGCCATCGAAGCCAAAGAATACGCCGGATACCTCGCCCTTGGCGACTTCGAGGAAAACGTCAAAAAGAACCTCAAAGCCGCCCTCGCCGAGTATGAGCGCGGCAAGGACGTCGGCCAAGCCGACTGCACCCTCCGTGCCGCCGACTTCTACATCTTGGGCAAAGGTGTCGAGAAAGACCAAACCCGTGGCCTCGCCCTCATCGAGAAAGCCGCTGAATCTGGAAACACCACCGCCAATTTCCGCCTCGCTGTACAAGCGCTCTCCGGAGAAAAGCCCGACCTTCTCAAAGGCTACAAACACCTCCTCGTCGCCGCCAACGGAAACCTCCCGGAAGCCCAAAATGAACTCGGCCTACTTTACCTATCCGGCAAACTCTCCTTCGCAGACGGCCCAGCCGGTGTCGCTTGGCTGACCCGCGCCGCTCAAGGTGGCTTCGCACAAGCTCAGAACAACCTCGCCACCCTCTTCGAACGCGGAGCCGCCGGAGTTCCACAAAACATCGAAAATGCAGGTCAACTCTACATCCTCGCTGCCAACCAAGGAAACGGCGCCGCCACCCTCGCTCTGGCTCGCCTGCTTTCCGAAGGAGTCGGAACCAAGCAAGACACCGTCAAAGCATGGTGCTTCGCGTCACTCGCCCAAGAACGCGGTGTCGATGATGCGAAAAAAATCGTCGAGGACCTCACCGCCAAGCTCGACACCAAGCAACTGATCGAAGCCAAGAAACAACTCGAAGAGATGAAATCCGGAAAACCTCCCGCCGCCGCGCCTGCCGAGGACCCGAAGAAGCCTAAATAACCGCGCGACCCAGCCGGCCCCCTCCACTCACAGCTCGCCGTAGACACTTCTGCGGCGAGCTTTTCTTTACCCAGCTCGCGCCGGAAAATCTTTTTCCGAAACCGCTCTTGTCCGCCAGCTTGTCACCATCCTACCATCGCCCAACCTTTTCCAAACGTGCCCCATCCATCCACCCCCACCTACATTCTCGGCGTATTGCCGGCTCGCTGGGGGTCCACTCGTTTCCCGGGAAAGCCGCTGCACCTCATCGCCGGGAAACCCTTGATCCAACACGTTTGGGAACGCTGCCAGGAATGCAGCAAGCTCGATCAAATCATCGTAGCCACTGATGATGAACGCATTAGAGACGCAGTTCTCGCCTTCGGCGGCCAAGTCGCCATGACCTCCCCAGACCATCCCACCGGCACCGACCGCATCGCAGAAGCCTCCCAAGCTGTCCCGCAAGCGACTCACGTCGTCAACATTCAGGGCGATGAGCCCCTCATCGACCCGGCCCTCATCGACGAACTCGCCGCCACCATGGCCGCCGACCCAGCGCTCGACATGGCCACCGCCGCGAATCCGCTCGATCCCTCCGATCCCGCCGTCCACGACCCGAACGTGGTGAAAGTCGTCACCGCGCTCGATGGCCGGGCACTCTATTTCTCCCGCTCGCCGCTGCCCTTTTTCCGCAATCCCGTCCCCGGCCTTCCCGTGCTCCGCCACAAGGGGATCTACGCCTACAAGCGCAGCTTCCTAGAACGCTTCATCACCTGGCCGCCCTCCCCACTCGAAATCGCCGAGTCCCTCGAACAACTCCGCGCCCTCGAAAACGGCGCGTCCATCAAAGTCCTCCTCACCGCCGACACCTCACCCGGCGTCGACACTCCTGAACAGGCGCGCGAAATAGAAAGGATGTTAAAGGTGATGAGTTAGAGGTTAAAAGTGGAGAACAAGAATTCCACTGCACCGACTCTTAACCAATAACGTTTAACTCATAACATTTAACTAACCATGAAATACATCTTTGTCACCGGCGGCGTCGTCTCCTCTCTCGGAAAAGGCCTCGCGGCCGCCTCCATCGGCACTCTGCTTGAGCACCGCGGCCTCACCACCCTGATGCAGAAGTTCGACCCCTATCTCAACGTCGATCCCGGCACCATGTCACCCTACCAGCATGGCGAGGTTTACGTGCTAGACGACGGCGCGGAG
This sequence comes from Verrucomicrobiaceae bacterium, assembly GCA_027484055.1. GTDB lineage: Bacteria > Verrucomicrobiota > Verrucomicrobiia > Verrucomicrobiales > Akkermansiaceae > Luteolibacter. The sequence continues at coordinate 98,608 of JAIXQH010000051.1, forward strand.
ACCGACCTCGACCTCGGCCACTACGAACGCTTCACCTCCGGCGTCCTCTCGCGGATGAACAACATGACCTCCGGCCAGGTTTTCGATTCCGTGATCAAAAAAGAACGCCGCGGCGAATACCTCGGGAAAACCGTGCAGTTCATCCCCCACGTCACCGATGAAATCAAATCCCGGATGCACCAAGTCACGAAGGACAATCCAAACACCGCCGTCCTCATCACCGAAGTCGGCGGCACCGTCGGCGATATGGAGGGCCTGCTTTTCATCGAAGCCCTCCGCCAATTCGCCCTCGAAGTGGGTAAGGAAAACGTCTGCTTCATCCACGTCACCCTCCTGCCCTACATCAAGGCCGCTGGCGAAGTGAAGACCAAACCCACCCAACAATCCGTCGCCAAGCTCCGCGAACTCGGCATCCAGCCAGACATCATCATCTGCCGCACCGAGGCCGACCTCGACGAGGACAACCGCAAGAAAATCGCCATGTTCTGCAACGTGGAGCGGAAAAACGTCGTCGCCTTCCGCGATGTCGCCCACACGATTTACGAATGCCCGCTCGACCTCCGGCGGGATAAAATCGACCGCCTCGTCGTCGATAAACTCGGCCTCGGCCACACCCCATCCCCCGCGTTGGAAGATTGGGAACGCTTCGTGCAACGCGTCATCCACCCGAAACACAAGGTCACCATCGCCGTCGCCGGGAAATACATCGAGCTGCAGGACGCCTATAAATCCATTTACGAATCCCTCATCCACGCCGGTGCCCACCACGATACGAAGGTGCAAATCGTCCGCGTGGAAGCAGAAGCCATCGAAGACCACGGCGCGAAATCCGTCATCGGCGATGTCGATGGCATCCTCGTCCCCGGCGGTTTCGGCGACCGCGGCATCGAAGGGAAAATCCTCGCCGCCAAATACGCCCGCGAAAACAAGATCCCGTTTTTCGGCATCTGCCTCGGCATGCAGATCGCCACCATCGAATACGCCCGCAACGTCTGCGGCTTGAAAAACGCAAACTCCACCGAGTTTGACAAAGCCACCAAATACCCCGTGATCTGCCTTCAAGAAGAGCAAAAAGGCATCGAAGACATGGGAGCCACCATGCGCCTTGGCTCCTGTGAATCCATCATTTTCGCCGGGACCAAAGCCTCCGATCTCTACGAGGGCGCAGAGCGTATTCACGAACGCCACCGCCACCGCTACGAGTTCAACTCGGACTATCAAGACCGCCTCCAAGAAGCCGGCCTCGTCATTTCCTCCGTCTCAGCCGAGGCCGGCCTGGTCGAGATCGTCGAGCTTCCCGACCATCCCTTCTACATCGGCGCGCAGTTCCACCCAGAATTTCAATCCAAACCAAACCACCCCCACCCGCTCTTCGCCGGCTTCGTTGCCGCCGCGATGGTCCAGTCGCAGCTTTGATCCGCTGAAAATAGGGACCCACCCGCTACTTGGCCTATCACGCAGGCAAGCACCCGTGGCGGCGATCTTCGGTTGCCGCAATGAGGCCGCCTACGCTCGCTGGCCTCCGATCCCTCAAGGAAGTCTTACGCGGCATGTTTTGCTGCTGGTAAAGTTCCACCCCTTCACAGATCAGCCCCGACGCTTTCCGCTCGGTCTTTCGGGCATGACGTCAGAAATCCTCGTAAACCGACGCGGAGCAGGAAATCCAGTATCACCGCCACCCGCCACCGAGGGCGCGGTAGGCTTGCACCACGGCTAACAGGCGATCACGTTTCGCGTCTGCCAAGTCCAGCTCCGCTGTGAACAGGCTGCGCTCCGCGTCTAGCACTTCCAGGTAACTCGAAGCGCCACCTTGGAAACGGTCTTGGGCCACTCGCGAGACCCCCCCCGATGCTGCGACGAGGCGTTTCCTTTGGGCTACAATTTCACCCGTCTTTTCGTGGGCTTTTAAGGCGTTGGACGCTTCGCGGAAAGCTTGCTTCGCGGCTCTGTCATACGCTGCCAGCGCCTGTTTGGCGCGGGCTTGTGCGGCCTTTACCCCAAAGCTGCGACGCCCCGCATCGAACAAAGGCCCCGTCAGCCGTGGGCCGATCGAAAACGCAGTGGACTTCCCCTGAAGCAAGTCACTCAAGTCGCCACTAACCAGCCCGCCACTGCCAGTTAGAGAAAGCCCGGGCAGGCGCAGCGCTTCTGCTGTGCCGATGTCCGCAGTGGCCGCTTGGAAACTTTGATTCGCCGCCGCTAGGTCGGGACGCCGCTCCATCAGGGCTGATGGCAGGCCACCTGCGATGGTCAGTGAAGTGCTCACTTGATCTAGGCTGCCGCTGCGGGTGATGCCACCGGGATACTCCCCTAATAAGGCACGGATCTCATTTTCCTTCGCCGCGATCGCATTTTCCGTAATCGGGATCAGGACTTGGGCTTGGCCTAGCAGGGTCTCTGCCTGCCCCACTTCCAGATCCGAACTCACCCCACCGTCGCGGCGAGTGGTCACAAGATCCAGAGAGGCTTTCCGGCTTTCCACCGTGCGGCGTGAGATGGCCAGCCGCTCATCAAGATTTTTCAGGTCGATGTAGGCGCTCGCCATTGAGGCCACAAGACTGGTCTGCACCGCATCTCGCTGATAGGTTGCTTGTAAAAACCTCGCTCTCGCCGCTTGGTTGCTACGCCGAATGCCCCCCCAGAGGTCTATCTCCCAGCTGAGGAAGCTAGTTAGATTGTAGGAGTCTGAGCTACGGTCGCCACTAGGCGCGACTTGCCCGGCATTCGGAGAGGCATAGTTGGAAGTCGCTCCGCCGCTGCCATCCAGTGAGGGAAACCAGGCGGCACGAGTCGCTCCAGCGATGGCGCGGGCCTCCTCGATCCGATAAGTCGCCGCCGTCAAGTCCGGGTTGTTCTTGATCGCGAGTTCAATGAGGTCACGCAAGTTAGAATCGGTGAAAACCTTACGCCAAGACTTGTCTCCAAACGAAGCACCGTGCGGCGCGGTGTCGTTGCGGATCGAGATCGGCGCAGCTAGATCGGGATTCGCAGGTTCCGGACCGAGCACACAGGCACTCAGAAACACGGCACCGGGAAGCAACAAGATAGAGCGTTTCATCATTTCCAGCAATGAGTTACCGGATCAATGGGGTCACTGGCGAGAATGTTTTTCGATAGAGGTCGATTTGCTCAAAAGATTGACAGTAGAAGAGTGAGTCGGTAGAGACTCGCTATGCGATTATTGGATTGGCGGAATACAAAAACCTGCGGCTCTTTCCCGTCGGTCTTAGTCGAAAAAGGCAGTCTCGCAGCAGTCGGGTTCACACTACTCCTGCTAGGCGCTTGTAAAAAGCCGGAGCCACTCGTACCGCCGCCGCCAAGGGTCCAAGTCATCGAAATTAAAACGAGCAACGTTCCCCTATCTACAACGCTCATCGGGCAGTTGGACTCCCCTCAGAATGTGGAGGTCCGGGCACGGGTAGAGGGCTTTGTCGACAAAATGCTATTTACCGAAGGGGTAGAGGTGAAACAGGGAGATGTGCTTTTCGAACTTGATAAAAAACCTTACCTCGAAAAGCTTGCCGGAGCTAACGGCACGTTGGCAGAAGCGCGCGCCGCTCTTAACAAGAGCGAAAAGGACGTGGTCCGACTCAAGCCCCTGGCAGAGCGGCGGGCCATTCCCCAGCAGGATCTAGACAACGCGCTCGCTTCTGTGGATGTAGCCGAAGCAGGTGTGGCCACCGCCCAAGCACGAGTGGAATCCACTCAGATAGACTTGGGATACTGCACGGTCAAAGCTCCCATCACCGGCCTCATCGGAGCTCAGCAGGTATCCATCGGCGAGTTGGTGGGAAAAGGCGAGCCCACATTGCTTGCCACCATGTCCACCCTCGATCCAATCTGGCTCTACTGCACCGTGAGTGAGGTGGAATACCTGAAGGCAGAACAACGCAGCAAGGAACACGCCAAGCAAGTGGCCACATGGCCGGTAACACTTCTCCTCTCCAACGGCACCGAACACCCAGATCAAGGACGCTTTGTTTTCATCGACCGCGCGGTGGACGTGAAAACAGGAACCCTGCGCGTCCGAGCGGAGTTTCCCAATAAAGACAAAAAACTCCGCCCCGGTATGTTCGCGAGGGCTCGGGTGGATCTCGGCACCCGCCCTGACTGCATTACAATCCCAGAGCGGGCATTGGTAGAAATTCAGGGAAAAGCATTTGTTTGGATTGTAACCAAGGAAAACACGGCAAGTCAGCGGCCAATCAAACTGGGAGATCAAGTAGGCAGTACCTACATCGTGCTAGATGGCTTGGCCGCAGGCGAGCGCCTGATTGTAGAAGGGCTGCAAAAAGTCCGCGAGGGCAGCCCCATCAACCCGGTGACTGCCGGGGCAACCCCAACCGCTAAGCCATAAACTGCCATGGCTGAGTTCTTCATCCGCCGTCCCATCGTGGCGATGGTTATTTCCATCGTCACCGTCATCGTCGGTCTCATTTCGCTCTCGCGCTTGCCGATCGCGGAATACCCAAACGTGAGTCCCACTCTAATACAGGTCACCTCCACCTATCGCGGCGCGGCGGCAGAGGCGGTGATGGAATCTGTGGCCACACCCATTGAGTCAAAAGTCAACGGAGTCGATAAACTGCTCTACATCCAGTCGATCAATTCTAACGACGGTAAAATGACTTTGAAAGTCACCTTCGATGTCGGCACCGATGTGGACATCATGCAGGTCAATACGCAAAACCGCGTAGGCCAGGCCGAAGCACAACTGCCGGATGCCGTGAAACGAGAAGGCGTGGTAGTAAACCGCTCCAGTCCTGATATCTTGTTAGCCATCGGTCTGGCGTCACCGAAAGGCACCTACGACGGAATCTTCCTCGGCAACTATGCAGATATCAATCTAGTAGACGCGATCAAACGGGTGCCTGGCGTGGGCGACGTGAAAAACTTCACTGCCCAGGACTACTCGATGCGCGTCTGGCTGAATCCCGACAAGCTCGCAGTGTTAGGAATCACCCCGCAAGACGTGGCCAATGCGATCCGCGAGCAAAACGCTCAGTCACCCGCTGGCACCATTGGTGCTGAACCTGCCCCGCCCGGACAGCAAAGTCAATTCAACGTCCGCGCCCAGGGCCTGTTGAAGGATCCGAAAGAGTTTGAAGAAATCATCGTCCGCTCCAGCGCGGATGGCTCCCAGGTGAAGATCAAAGACGTAGGCCGCGTAGAGCTGGGTGCCCAAACTTACGCTCTGCGTTCCCGCCTCAACGAAGCTCCAGCTGGCGCGTTGGGAATTTATCTGGCACCCGGTGCGAATGCGATCCAGACGGCTAACAATGTAAAGGCGATCCTCAAGGAAGCGGCTAAGCGCTTCCCGCCAGATATGGAATACAGCATCACACTGGACTCCACATTGCCCATCACCGCTTCTATGGAGGCCATCGTGCACACGCTCTTCGAGGCGATCATCTTGGTGCTCATTGTGGTCTATCTTTTCCTACAAAGCTTCCGCGCCACCATCATCCCGATGCTAACGGTGCCAGTGTCGCTGCTAGGCGTGTTCATTGCGTTTCCGATGTTAGGTTTCAGCGTCAACACACTCACCATGTTCGGACTGGTACTAGCCATCGGCATTGTGGTGGATGATGCCATCGTGGTGGTCGAGGCCGTGCAGCACCATATTGAGCATGGAAAAAGTCCGGTGGAAGCCACACGACAGGCGATGAAAGAAGTCTCCGGCCCGGTGGTGGCCATCGCGCTGATTTTATGTGCCGTGTTTGTCCCAGTGGCTTTCATGGGTGGTGTCACCGGGCGGCTCTATCAACAGTTCGCCATCACCATCGCGGTGTCCGTGATTTTTTCCGCCATCAACGCGCTCACCCTCAGCCCTGCGCTCTCCGCCATGCTGCTGCGTAAGCCAGTTCCTGGGCGCGGGCCGATCGCTTGGTTCTTCGGAAAGTTCAACGCGTTCTTCGATTGGATTACCAAAGGCTACGGTGCCATCGTGGGCGGTCTGGTTCGCAAGGCCACACGTTCGATGTTGCTGCTAGCAGCAGTGGGCGGAGGCATTTATCTCCTTGGCAAAATGGTGCCCGGCGGCTTTATCCCGGACGAGGACAAGGGCTATCTTTTTGTCGCGGTGGAACTGCCCGAGGGAGCTTCCTTGCAGCGTGCGGATGCAATCCTCAAACAGGTAGAAAGCATTGTTTGTAAGACCAAAGGTGTACGTTCCGCCCTTGCCATTTCCGGCTTCAACATTCTCAACTCGCTCAATGTTTCTAACTCTGCGATGATGTTCATCGGTCTAGATGACTGGAATGAGCGCAAGGGCCCCGGCCTATCGGCCAAGGAAATCGCGCTAGAGTGGAATAAGAAATTCTACGGCATCCCCGGCGCGCGGGTGTTTGCCTTCGGCCCACCGCCCTTACCCGGATATGGCAACGTCTCCGGCTTCACACTGCAGCTCCAAGATAAATCAGGCGGCTCTGTCGATCAGCTGGCAAGCTACGTCCAACAAGTCACCGCCGCTGCTACGAAGCGCCCGGAAATCAGCCGTGTGAGCACCACCTTCCAGCCCGCCACGCCGCAGGTGAATGTGGTGATGGACCGTGAAAAAGCACGGACTCTCGGCGTGCCGGTGGATAGTGTTTTCCAAACGCTACAAGCCTACCTGAGCGGACTTTATGTGAACGACTTCGTGAAATTCGGCCGCGTTTACAAGGTCTTCCTGCAAGCGGAACCCGAGTTCACCAGCAAGCCGGACGATATCGGGAAATTCTTTGTCCGCAATAACAGCGGCGGGATGGTGCCCCTCAGCACTCTTGTGAACGTAAGTAAAATATCCGGGCCGAATTATGTTTCACGATTTAACCTTTATCTGGCAGCAGAACTCATGGGTGCGCCTGCTCCAGGATATAGCTCTGCCCAAGCCATGAAGGCGATAGAAGAAGTGATGGCCAGCATGCCGCCAAGCGTGGGCTACGAGTGGTCCGGCCTTACCCTCCAAGAAAAGAAATCCGAAGGGCAGGCCCCGCTGATCTTTGGCATGGCGATGATCTTTGTATTTCTTTTGTTAGCCGCGCAATATGAAAGCTGGTCGCTGCCTTTAGCCGTGCTGCTTTCGACCCCCACCGTGATTCTCGGCACCATGATCGGCCTTTTGGCGCAGCAGTTCGAACTGAATGTTTACGCCCAAGTCGGCCTCGTCATGCTCATCGGCCTGGCGGCGAAAAACGCCATCCTCATCATCGAGTTCGCGAAAATGCGGCGGGATGAGGGCCTCAGCACCATCGATGCCGCGATTGATGCTTCCAAACTCCGCCTGCGCCCGATCCTGATGACTTCCTTCGCCTTCATCCTCGGCTGTGTGCCGCTGATGTTAGCCACTGGCTCCGGCGCAGCTTCTCGCAGCACCATGGGCACCGGCGTGGTCTGCGGAATGGCGGCGGCGACCATCATTGGCCTGTTTCTCATTCCGGTTTGTTATGTCTTTGTTCAAAAACTATCCGAGGGGAAGAAGCAGACTACCGATCAGGTCAAAGACGAATTGGAATCTGTCTGATTGGATGGTGAAGTTGAACGATTCATAAGAGGAGGTTTCCTGGTCGCGTAATTGGAGCCAATAGGACGGTCTAGGTCTTACGTCTAATTTGCAATGTGGGCTCCCGATGGCGTTTTATAGTGACGGATCCATTCATGAAAAGGGCCTCCAGTTTGCAGGCTTGCGCCTCGTCCCACGGCTCGCTGAGGCGAATGGTATTTGAGAAAATTGCGAACCGGCCGCGTTATATTAAAATTTTCGTTAGCGAAACTGGTTTAGTTCCGGCCGATAGTGATAGTCGGCGGCGGCCAGTTTTTCAAGAATCGCGGTGGCGTCGAGGTGATGGGTTTTCACCAGATCGTCGAGGGAGTCGCAATGGTTTCTCAACTCGGTATTGAGGAGGCCGATGAGGAGATGCGGGTCCATTTGGAGGGCTTTTGAAAGGTCCATGGCGCAGTGCATTAGGGTGCTGGAGTCGGCCCGGGTGAGGGAGTGGGAGCTGGGGTTGAAACTGTGGCACCAGCGGTGAGAAGGGATTTGTAATTATCGCTCCATTCCTTGGACGAGGGGTGCTCCACATACTTTTGGAGGTGGGCAAGCATGCGGACTGCAGCACCCGTTTCGTCGCCGTGATGGTAGAGATCTTCTTCCATTTTCCATTCGAGCTTGGGCTGGGTCTCGGTGACAAATTTGATAGCCTCGGGAGATTTTCCTGGTGGGTAATTCTTATCTGCTTCGTCTTCACGATCCCGTGCTCCTTTGCCTTTTTTGGAATCATGCTTCTTGGACGGGGTAGCTTCTTGTTTGAGGCCCTCTTGGGTGATGTACTTGATCCACGTCCCGCGTAGCTCCTGAAGGTGCTCGGGGCTGCGATAGCGTGGGAGTAGGATATCTTCGTAGAGCTTGGCTAGGTCCAGAGGGGAGCCTGGCCATTTGGATTCTTTGGTGGTCTCGATGCTGTAGGCTTGGGCAAAGACAGAGGAGGTGGCTGACTGACCGAGGACGTCTGCGTAGGGGACGAATTTTTCGTAGTCACTGAAGATAGAATCCACGCATTGCTGGGCATCTGAGGCGAGGCGTGAGACATCGCTGTGTTTAGAATCCGCTTGGAGCGTGAGTATCAGCCAACGCAGCTGATACCGGAGCGAAAGGCGGAAGTCGGCACTGGCGAATTTATCAGATTCCTTGCGTTTCCATTCGCGGAACTCGGAGGAGTCTTTAAGTTTGTCCTTGAATTGCACTTTCTCGACACAATCGAGGTAGAGGCTCATGGCGGCTGCATCACTCTCGAGTGCGGAGCGGTAAGCGTCGATCGCGACCCGGAAGCGCGCATCATCCGCAGCGTCGGCTATTTTACGGAATTTCTCGAGATTTTCAAGTAGGCTCTCGCGATTGGAGTTCGAGAGCGGCTCGGCTTGGACGAAAAGTGCAGCACTGAGTAGGAAAATGGGGACTCGCATCTAGGGTGGGTGTAATGGGATGGGTGAAAAATAATCAGAATAAGAGCGAGACGGAAGAGTGAAATGTGGGGTGGGTGAACTCCGTAGTTTCCACGCTTGGCGAAACGGGTGCAAACTGGCAGCTTTCTTTCGGGCCAGCCACCCCCATTTATGACATTAGGATTTCGAAGATTATTGGCACTCGTTGCAGTGTTTGTGACGGCGTTTATCGTCGTCACTGGATTGAGAACGTGGAGATCGGGTATTTCGTTACGGAATCTGGTGCCGAGCATTTTCACAAAAAGTGAACAATTCAGGCCAGAATCTTACTCACTGCCAGATCAAGCGCCACTCGCCTTGGGGGATGTGGAGCTCCTCTCGCGACTCAATAATGAGTATGCAAAATTAACCGAGGCCGTGGTCCCCTCCGTGGTAAGCATCAATACAGAAGGCATCCGGAGTGAGGAGTTGTTCGACCCGTGGTATGGGGCACAAGTGAGAAACTACCCGACGAAGGGGCAAGGTTCCGGAGTCATCGTGACCCGCGAGGGGCACGTCATGACGAATAACCACGTGGTGGAGGGGCAGGAAAAAATCCAAGTCATCCTTCACGGTGGGAAGACATATAACGCGCAGCTGGTAGGTGCAGACGCACTACTGGACATCGCCGTCCTAAAAATCGACTCGAATGAGACGTTCGTTCCCCTTCGGCTAGGCGACTCAAGCCAAGTAAAAGTCGGCCAGATCGTGCTGGCAGTAGGGAACCCATTTGGTCTTGGTGAAACGGTGACGCAGGGAATCATTTCCGCCAAAGAGCGCTCACTCGCCGACAACCAGCGGGATTTATTTCAAACGGATGCAGCGATCAACCCTGGAAATTCAGGTGGCCCGCTGGTGAACTTACGCGGCGAAATCATCGGGATCAACGTGGCGATTTTCTCGGTGGATAAACAAAATCCCGGCTTCCAAGGGGTGGGATTCTCGATTCCCGCGAACGACGTGAAAGACTCGCTGTTTCAAATTTTAAAACGCGGTCGCCCGATTCGTGGCTATCTTGGGATTTCCAAAATCCGTGAGGTGGATCCTACCGTGCGAGCGGTATTAGGCTACCAAGGAGAGTCGGGAGTGGCCCTGCTCAGCATCACTCCAGACTCCCCAGCACAGGCGGCCGGACTCCTCGCTGGAGACATCGTTCAATCCGTCAATGGGGTAAAAATCCTTGCAGCTGGGCAGCTACTCACCCTTGTCCAGCGAGCCAGTGTCGGGGAAGTGCTCACCATGGAAGTGTGGCGCAAGGGGGAGGTGCTCCAGTTGAAGGCGACGATCGTCGAGAGTGGCACGGCGACCCTGAGTCCGGCGGCGAAAGAGCCCATGAAACTCGGTAAAACCCGAGATCCAGAGTCGATTTTGCGGGCACTCGGCATCCAAGTGCGTGACTTGGTCCTCGGTGAGCAGCAACTGGGATACCGGGGCGTCCTCGTCACGGGCCTTGTAAAAAACGGGCTAGGTGCCGAACACCTGCAAGCGGGTGACCTCATCGTCGCGGTGAACAATGCTGCAATTCACAACGCTCGTGAGTTTTTCAGCAATCTGGCCGCCTCCGCAGCGGTTCAAGATACGAGTTTGCAATTAATTCGCGGCAACCAAGGTATCACTGTCACGATTCCTGCTTTCCCTCGTGAACCGTAAGAAGTTCTGTCCATCTCCCGTTTTTCAATCACCATGCAACGTTCCAAGGCACCGCTTTTTTTCCTAGGGCTATCCGCCGTCATCGCCCTGTCAGCACTCGCGCTTCTCTTCTTCCGCCCCGGTGTAAAAACCAAACAGACAGCAGCGGCGAGCGCCATGGAGTCACCCATAGAAGCGCCACAAGTGACCAAGGCTCCAGATGCCTCCGCAGCGCTTCCAGAAGATACCCCACTCACTTTGGACACGCTTGCTCCAGCACTCGGCGCAAGCGATCCCGCTCAACTCATGGCCGAAATCGGCAAAGCCTTTGAAATGGGAGACATCTCCAAGGTCGCCCGCCTCATCGGCAAGGACGCCTTTTCCCCAGAATCCCTCGCTCAACTGCAAGCACTCGCTGGTAAACCCATCCGCTTCCAAGCTCTGAACGGTATTCGTGAAGTGGGTGAGCTTGAGCTAAATCAGCGGTCACGATGGATCCTCACGCTCGATGGCTCAGGCGGCGAAAGCCGTCAAATACTCCTAGACCTCCGCAAGGTCGCTGACAAATGGTCCGTCGATCACTTCAGTTTTCTGCCTCGCCCAAGCGACCCCGTGCCCCAGGTCCACACCCCGGATTCACTCGAAGTGGCAGACGCATTTCTTCAAGCTGTTCTAAAGCAGAACTTCGAATTGGCGAACACCCTCGTAGACCCGAAAACCGTCTCCGACGCCAAAATCGCCGGGCTGTGTATCCTTTTTGAAGAAGGCGGCTATCAACTCCGCAAGTCCAAGCCCCTTCGCGCCATGTTCAACCGCCAAGACACTACCGGCTACCTCGCTAACCTGGAGACCACCAATGCCAGCCAAGCTGCTCAATTTGCCATCACCCTCCAACAAGCCCCAGCCCCCTCTGCGAAATGGATCGTCACCGAAATCAACCTCGACCAACTCCTCGCCGACTACGCCAGTCGCATCGCCGGCGGCGACATCTACTACACCCCATTGGTGAAAAACCCCGCTGGCGGCGACACCCTCGCCCTTTATTTTGAATTCAACGAAGACGTCATGAACCCGCGCACCCGCCGCCAACTCGAAATCGTCACCTTGATCTTGAAATCTGATCCTGGGAAAAAAATCACTCTCAGCGGCCACGCCGATTCTCTCGGCACTAAGGACTACAACAACCATCTCTCCGCTCGCCGGGCCGATGTCGTCCGTGATTTCCTCATCAAAGCCGGCGTCAGCACCACCCAGATTGTCACCCTCGCCAAGGGCGATAGCCAACCCCGCCGTCCCAACCTCACCGAAGCCGGCGCCGACAACCCAGAAGGCCGCCGCGCCAACCGCCGCACGGAGATCTATTTAGACTTCTGATAAGACTGACTATAACTTATAGATTTAGTTCACCAAGGGTGACGAAATGATAGTTATATAAATACGATATTATAGACCCTTTGCGCAGAGGCTCTAGTGCATTTGATCGGGGTCGGGCATACCAGCCCCAACAATCCACTTGCGCACACGGACGTTTGGTAAACTCTCAAAGCTTGGTACAAAGGCGCACTTTGGAGTCCACTCGGGTCTCGGATCAGCTAAGAAAGCGACATGAGCCTAGATAAAAACAGCATTTTGGGCATTCGGTCGCCAGTGTTAGCGGGTTTAGGGGGCAATTATCAGACCGTAAGCGTGAAAAATGAAATTTTTTATCGAATGCCGAGCCCGTTCTTCTGCGGTGCTCTGCCCCAAGAGCCGGAAAAGCTTATGTGCGTAAGGAGAAAGCGGTTTTCAATGGATACAATCAGGTGATATATCTGGCAAATACACCCCGATTATTGGGATACAATGATGTAGTCATTTGTAGTATTGTAAGTAAAATGACTACATACACTAAAGCATAACTCATCAAATTAAATTTGATGAAAAATATATCTTGCTAGCTGGGTCGGCTTCTGGAAACAGTCCCGCATGTCCCCCAAGAACATGCTTACCCCCGTCGTTGTGTTTGCCCTGTCACTCACTGCATTCGCCCAAGAGAAAAGTGATGTGCAGTCCGCTGCACGCCCGTATGATCTTGATATCGTTGGCCCAGTCTTGATCGCAGGATCTGACGAAGCTTCAAAACAGTTTCAATACGAAACAATGCCAAACCTGCTTGAGTATTCGAAAAAATACTTCTCAGACGGCCAAGGATACCGCGACGAGGCGGAGATCGCGGAGATGTCAGAAAAGGAACGCGACATCAAAGAATCCGAAAAAGCGAAACAAGAGAGCTATGAGAAGATGCAATCTGTCGAGGCAAAAGCTGTGGAAGCTAAAGACTACGCCGAAGCCGCTGAAGCCAAAGAAGGAAAAGAGATATCTGGTTTCAAACCTGTGAAGAATGGATCGGCCACCTTCCTCGACCCATCCAAGCTCGTGCTCGGTGCGGATTATGCAGCCCGTGCCTACTTCCTGGGTGAAAACTCAAAATTCAGCAACACCCTCGGGATCTCGACCACCGGTGGCAGCCCTTTCAGCAAGGACGCCGCTTTGATCTTCCCAGATGCCACAAGCCCGGATGCCTATCAAAAACCGTATCGCAATGATTCAACTCCACTGCTCGCTGGTGACTTCGTGGAGCTTGGAAAGTTTCAAAAAGGCACACAGCTTGATTTTTTCCTCATTGCAAACGGAGGTGAAAAGGCTCAAGGCTATTTCTCCACAGACAGCAGTCTGAATGAGGATGGCATGCGCCACGCTGTGGTCATGGCCTTGGACGGTTCGCCATACTTGCTCATTGGATTCAACGATATCATGAAGGGTGGAGACAAGGGCTTTGACAACCTCGTGTTCGCCCTCGACATCGGTATGGAAAACATGAAACTCCTCACTGGCGGCCTAGGTGCACCTGAGCCATCACTTGCGGCAGGTGGCATTTTAGCACTTTGCACGATCTTCGGTCGCAAGCGTCGCCGTTAATTTGCATAGAATCATTCTTCGTTAACACCCAAGCCGGCCCGCATGAAAATGCAGGCCGGCTTTTTTTACACCCACCCTAGTTAAACTGTCGGTAGAACGAGATGGCAGAGATACCGAAACCGATGGCGAGCACCAAGCGGCGGACCCAAATCTGGGGGATTTTCTGAGAATAATAGGAACCAAGGTAGTAGCCAATGATGGCACCCAGCGTCATGATCCCGACTTTCGGCCAATCCACCAGACCGCGGACGATGAACATCACGGCGGCGACGACGTTGATCAGTGAGCCTAGTAGGTTTTTCAACGCATTCATCTGGTGAATGTCCCGCAGGCCGATGAAGCCGAGGGTGGCGAGCATCAGAATGCCGATGCCCGCACCGAAAAAACCGCCGTAAATGGCCACTAGAAATTGAAAGAGAATCGCCCAGCCGATGCGAGGTGCGCCCTCCTGCTCAGTCGCGGAGTGCTGAACGACCCTCGCGACTAAGCCCTGGGCGAGAAAAATGAGTGTCGCAAACAGAATCAGAAACGGCACCAAGCGGCTGAAAAGTTCGTTTCCGGTGATAGTCAGGAGCCAGCTCCCGACGAGTCCACCCACTAAACTGACTGGGACAAAGCGCCAGAGCCAGTGGCGGATCGAGGCGAAATGTTTCCGAAAACCATACACCGAGCCACTGGTGCCAAAAACGAGGGCGACAGTGCTCGTGGCATTTGCGACCACTGGCAGAGTGCCGATGGCGAGCAGCGTCGGAAATGTCAGGATGGTGCCACCACCCGCCACGGCGTTGATGGCTCCGGCGGCGGCGGCGGCACAGAGTAGGGATAAAATTTCAGTTGCTGTCACGGCGCACAGGTCAGAGTCGGTTGAGAAAATGATTTCAGCCTAGATGTAGGCTTGCGTGCAGTCACGCAGACACGCGGTAGAGTGCAATCCTCAATGAGATGCCGCGAAGGTTTTTTTGACCCTCTAGGACTCGGACTTACTCCGCCTCACCCCACGATGTCGCATGGCCACTAGAAATAGTGTTGGCATTATTCCTAGTTACACAAATAATCGATTCCTCATGAAATTACATCATATCCTGTCCGCGCTTTTTGCTTTCACCCTTCTGCCACTCACTGCGGCGGAAGATGGATTCACGCCGCTCTTTGACGGTAAAACGATGACCGGTTGGAAGAACGCTTACGACTGGGGCAAGATCGAAGTGGTAAACGGCGAGATTCATCTCACGGGTGAAAAGAAATTTTTTGTCGTCACGGAGAAGACTTACAGTGACTTCATCTTTGAGGGCGACATCCTGCTTCCTCCGGAAAAGGCGAACAGCGGCTTCATGTTTCGGGCTCACGTGGAGCCGAACAAGGTCTTTGGCTACCAAGCCGAGGTCGATGGTGATGCGAAGCGTAAGTGGTCCGGCGGTTTCTATGATGAAGGCCGCCGCCTCTGGTTCATCAGCCCGATTAAAGGGAACAAAGAAAGTGAAGATGCATTCCGCGCCCGTGCGGGGGATGCTTTGAAGCGGAATGACTGGAACACCTATCGAATCACTTGCCAGGGGCACAAAATTAAGATCGAAATCAACGGAGTCGTGACCAGTGAGGTGGAAGATAGCATGGACGCCAGTGGAGTCATCGGCATCCAGCATCACGGCGAAAAAGGCGCGACCTACAAGTTTCGGAATCTGCGGATTAAAGAACTGAAGTGACCCAACCTCCCTTCGGCTAGGGAAGAGTATCAAAATCGACCCCACCGGCATCACTCGTGGTGGTTTGTGAAACTTTGCTGGGTGCCACGGTGATGTCGATTTATGGCCTATCAAAGAAGATAGGCATATCTAGATCCAAGCTCTTAGAACTTCTGCTTCCACACGATCCCTGTGAAGGAGGTCGCATCTACGTCAGATGATGTAAATGGATTTCCCTGGTCGTCTTCAATGGCGATGGATCCGCCGACTCTGGCACCGGTATAGATTGAAAGTTCTGAGGATTTTGAAATCGTATAACTGGCGCCCAGATAGATAGGGATACCCTCTTCCTCGCCGATATAGTTATCGGTAAAGTTAGTGTCCGCGCGGCGGAAACGAAGCCTCTCGTAGCGTGAGCCGAGTGAGAGTCTCCAGTCGTCTGAGACTTGCCAATTCAAACTCAGGCCGGGTCCTTGGCTGGCACCCAACCCGCGGCCGGTTTCGAGCTTTAAGCTGTCGGTGATTTTCCATTGGATCAGTAAAATTGGGAAAATGCTGGTATCATCTTCAATTTGCGAAATCACACCAAACCCTGGGCCTAAGGTGAGGCGATCCCCGAAGCGATACGATACACCACCGAGAAATCCACCGGTGATGCTCTCCGAGACATCGGCTCCACTCTCCGCAGCGCTACGAAGGGTCGGAATGGCGATGAGGCCCCACGCACCCGTGAGTGACCACCGGATCGGTAAGCCTACATTCACCGAATGCACATCAGACCAAGGATCACCTGCAGCGGCGTTGAAATCGTAGCCATCATACCCATACTCAAGGGAAAGACCGATAGTGCGGCGACGATCATAGACCCGAGTGAAGTCTGCACTGAGGTTGGCGCGGTTGACGGAGTAAGTGCCGCCACCATCGAAGTCAGATTCTTGCTGTGAAAGGAATCCGGCCTGAAAGGAGCTTTCCCAAGAGGGACTCGTATTACTAGAATTACTCGCTTGCCCCAGGATAGCAGCGGTGTCAGCGCCAGCAACGGCGGAAGACGGACTCAGTAAGGCTGTGAAAAACAACCAAGTGGCGGATTTTGAAAATGGGGTCATATGGGAGCGGAAGGATTTGTAAATACCGTCCCGAGCTTGAGCCGACTGCCCAGCGGAGTCGAGTCATTGGTTTAGATTTCGCCGTGGTTTCATAATGCACCTTTTAGGAGCTGGGAAGGCCGACTGGGCCCTATGCCCGATAATGAATCTTGGTTTTCAGCGAATCTGGAAGCGCCCGTTGCCCTCGCCCCCTCACTGCGGATGAGAAGATCATGCGGTGGAATGACGTGAAGAGGTTGGTTCAGGCGATTCGCTTGTAGGCAAGCTACTGCTGCTCAAACTACCAAGGGCTGTACACGAGCGCGGATACTCTTGGCCCGCTCGAATTGGACCAAGCGCAGATCGTAACGCGTCTGGAGATTGATCCAGAACTGCGGATCCATGTTGAAAAACGTGCCAAGTGTAAATGCCACCTCTGCGGTGATCGCCCGCTTTCCCTTGATGATCTCATTGATGCTCGAGCGCGGAATCCCGGTACGGCGGGCAAGCTCGCTTTGGCTGAGCTGATGGGCGTCGAGAAATTCCTCTTTGAGCAGGCGGCCAGGCGTGGCGGCGAGAATGGCTTTTTGTTCGCGGGTCATGGCGGAGGGTGGTCAGTGGTAGTCAGCGATTTCAACATCGAAGGCGTTTCCAGAGTCCCAGCGGAAACAGAGACGCCATTGCTCGTTGATCCGGATGCTGTGTTGTCCAGCACGATTTTCTTTGAGTGCTTCCAGCCGGTTGCTGGGAGGAACACGCAAAGTGTCGAGATCGGTGGCTGCGTCGAGAAGGTTAAGCTTAGAGATGGCGCGATGGAGAAAATCAGCTGGAAAACGGGTGCTCAACGTTCTACATTTCAGAACAGGATGCAAGGAAGGGTTTGCTAAGGCCGGCGATCACTGGCAACCGATTCATCGCAGATCTGTGCATCATCCCTAAAATTATCCAACAGATTCCAAGGGATTTTCACAACGAGGTGCTGGTCCTTGTCCAGCAGGATGATCTCCTCCACCGCTTCCAGCGGGATCTTCCGCTCCTGGCAGCCGATCAAGAGCTTCCGCACAAACTCGGCATCACCTAACGCATATTCCGCACTCCGCGGTGCTTGTTCGAAGCGGTGTGTTCCACCACCCGACCGCATCGTTCGCGAATCGCTGGAAAGCCAGATCACCACCAGATGGCACAGGAACTTTACGACGGGTTTTCCGATCCGGGAGCCGGGCAAGGTGGCTGCCAAGCGCTTTGCCAGCTTCAGTTCTTTCTTCGTCGCCCTCCAGACCCGGTCACCCTCGTAATCCAAGTGAAGGATTGTCACCACTCCGCCCGTCACCGTATCGTGCACTACCACCAGATGCGCGGCGTCTGGTTCCGAGTAAATGAGTTTCAGCAGTCGGCTGCTCCCGGGCTGAACGCTCACCGTCACGCTGTACTCACCATTGAGCAACCGGAGCAAATCCTCCTCCGGCAACCGTGACCGCTCCGCCAACCGAATCTTCGCATGATCGCTGAGGAAGTTTTTCATGGGGCGTCATTTGTTGAAATGCATGACCTGATCCGATTTATGGCCCGATTTAGGACCTACCGACCTGCCCCCACCTACTAGTGACCGCAGCATTGTTTGAATTTTCTATTACTCCCGCAGGGACATTTAGAATTTCTTCCGATTTTTCGGTTCACCGTCTTAGCCTGAGACACGCGCCGAGCCTTCATCTCGGCAGCGAGTGCCGTATATTTTACCAGATCTTCGCTAGAAATTTCCTCTTTAGATACAGTATTCCAAGTAATTTTTGAGATCTCGCCGACCTCGTCGAAATAGAGTTCAAGCCCTTTTCTGTTTTCTTCATTATGACAAACTATCTCTGTTTTAATTTGCTCCGTGAAAAATGCGGAATCCGGTGAAAACAGGTATGGTTGCCAGCACGCTATCGAGAGCCTTACTTCTCCAGTTGTTGATAGCACCTTCAATCTTTTCCGAAGTGGCTGGCTTTTTAATGCTCCTTCTATACCGTCAGAAATCATATTCCGACAATCATACGAGCAATCCAAGAGATAACTAGAAAGCTCTACATATTTTTGGGGGTCGCCCGAGCAGTAATTAATAATTTTTGAAAGATATTCGGGTGTTTCTTGTGTGAATGGTGAATCGGGATCTAGGCCCAGAAGTTTTTCGTGAAAAAAGTCGTCGACCTTTGTTCTGTATCCATCAAACGTTATCTCAGCATTTGATGATAGTTTGAGTTCGCTTGCGTACAAAGAATAGTTGTTGTGTTCGAAATAAAGACTGACGTGATCGAGTTCATCGTGTGTGTGGAAATCTTGACTTCCATAAGCTCGCATTCGTTGTTGTAAGAAGTGGAGAAAAACAAGGGGGTTTACAAAAATTTCAGAGCAGACTCTTAGGTCATCGAGAGATATTGACCATACCGGAATTCCCTCCAATGCTATTCCTAGTGGTTTCAAGTGTTGAATCTCCGCTGCTATTTCGGTAAATGGATCGATTGTTAAGGCGCATATGGTTATTTTTCGAAAATCTGCTTTTTCAATTTCACAAATAGGTTCTTTATTAGCGTTGTAAAGGCGTACCTTTTTGTCGCTAGCAAGATATTCCATAAAGCGTGAACCTTGTTTGGCAGGTGCCAAAACCAAGTTTTCCAAAGACTTTACGTATGCTGGAAAATCATCGGTTGGAGAGGTATAAGTAAATGATCCTGCTTTTACCTCGATTACAAAAAGGTGGTCACCATATATAATTATCCCGTCAGTCTCACACCATTTCTTCTTCATGGCTCCTTCATTGGGATACCACTTGTAATAAATATCTTTTAGCTTCCGACATCCGGGAAGCAAAAGTTCAAAATAATGCAGCGGTAGTTCTTCTGTATTTGCTTTCTGAAGTGAAATCCATCTATCTCTATCATTAGGCCTTTGAGAGAAAACTATTTTTTGAATAGTTCTGTAAAGATTGTCGAAAAGTCCAAAAACATTAAAGCAATAGTAGTTTTCATCAATTTTCAAAAATGGCCGCTGAGAGATGGGAGTAATCCTTAAGGGCCATCCGCGCAGATCACCTTCGGCAAGAAATTTCGTTTCTTCGCCCGGACTCCAAGAAAGCAGCTCCAAGAAAGAGATCGGTAAATCTGTGATCGCCCTTAGATCAAAAAGTCCCAGTCCAAAAAATCTATTGGCGGCATCCTCCTTCTGATTTTCAAGCCCTAGAGATTCAATAATATTTTGGAAAATATTTCTCAAATCCTCCTCTGACTTGCAATTTTGGAGGGAAGCAAGGTCGGCAGGAGCCATATTATCGAAAATTTCCTTATCAATGGCACAAAGTTCATTTTTTGCATCCCCGACTCCTTGCGTCAGCGAATAAAGAATTTTTGATACTTCTAAGACAATCTGATCAGCCCCGATTCCAAACACGGATTCAATAGATTCATTGTGACACAGAAGCAAATCTTTGAGATGAATTTCTTCGTGTACTGTATATCTCTCACCCCTGACAACCATCCAATGTAGCTGTGCCTGGAATCGAAATTGCTCCAATTCATCGTTGATGTTTGGATCAAATCTACTTGCCGCTTGCTCACAAAGAAAATATTCCCTGCAAATTTTTTGATAAATTGATTCGATTTTTTCCTTCAGGACTTCCCAGTTGCTTTCATCCAAAGGCGTAATTTGATCCTCCTTCGTCACTGAACTGGCGATAATGTTTTGTATATATTCTAGAACATGCAGCGAGCTTACCGATGACTCTGTCTCCCGATGTTTTTCATTTTCATCGAAGACCATATTTGATCCGACCATATCCCAATATGCTCTCAGCATCAACTGGGCTGCGTCATGACGGGATATTGAGTCAATTACATCATCAATCAGACTTTGAATCTCCTCTTTAACGAGGGGTAATCTTTTAATAAGTATTTGCTGAAATTCGTTAAATTGACCCTCATCCCATTCCGATTTCATGAAAAGGTTTCGCCCAAATCGAGCTACTTCAAGTGGGCCTGCTCTGAAATAATCATCTGGCTTTTGCCCACGGTCCTTCTTTTTCATATTTATGTTAGTTCATATTCCATATTGAGGTGAACCTGGCTACAGATTGATAATCGGGATATCGAACGATATAACGGCTACGACGGCGCAGAGCCTCACATCCCCAGCGGCCGATTCAGCGGCAGCGCGAAGGTCTTGCGGATGGGGCGGTTGGCTTCGATGGACCACGGCCAAATCGCATCAGCGGCGTGCTGGATGGAGCTGCGGCGGGTGTTGAGGACGTGGATGAGGTCGTCGCGGTCGAGGCGGGTGAGTTCCTTGTCGCGGGTGGCTTCGGTTTTGTCGGCTTCTTTGCCTTTGTAGGTGGAGAGAAGGGTCTCGACGGCGGCGATTTTTTCCGGGGTCTTGAAGCCGGGGAGGCTGTCGGCCTTGATACGCAGGATCAAGGTGGCGGCGTTCTGGAGCAGGGCGGCGCGGCTGCCATTGAGACGGGTGCCGATGAGGTAGCCCTCGGTGGAGAAGTTGGTGGCGGGATCGCCATCTTCGGCGAGCATCTTGTGTTTTTGCTTCGCGGCGCTCTGGATCTGTTGGAGGGCGGTGAAGAGCGCGGTGGCCGCAGTGCCCGCCAGCTCGGTGGCGGCCTTAGCCTCCTCCTTCCCTTGGCCGGACTCGCTAGCGCGTGCGCGGGTCTCATCCACGTGGTCTGCGAAGCCGTCCACATAGGCGGCGGTGATGTCCTGCTCGGCGAGCTCGGCGGCATTGGACCGGGTGGCGGCGAGGATAAGCTCCGCCAGATCGAGGTCTTCGAGCTGGGCCCGGTTGAAGTAACTGCGGGGTGTGGTGGTCGCGGAGGGAGGGGTGACAATCGGTGCAGATGGGGAGTCGGACATGGTAATATTACGTTAAGGTATGTTCAGGGCCTATCTGATTCCGTAGCAGAAGGCACGCTAAAGTGGCATCACGACTGATTTTCTATCTTTTTTTCGGGTCGGCTGTGGCGGCAAGAAGCGGCGGACAGATTCCACCGCTGCTTGAGGGAGTTTTGGACGAAACTTGCCAATGTTGGCGAAAGTCAGGCTTCCGCTGAAGAGTTGGCTGGCGAAAACGAAGATTTTTCCCCAATTGTTGAAGAATTGTCGGCTCCCGTTGAGGGAAATGAAGGATTGTTGAAGAAAACGGGGTGACTGTTGAGGAAGTCGATTTGGAAAACGAAGGATTTGGTCGATCCGTTGGCGAAATCGGGTGTCCGTTGAGGAAAATGAAGTCTCCGTTGAAGAGATTTTCGGGTGCGTCGGCGAAATCCCGGCTCCCGGGCAGGCATTCGGTGCGGGGAACCCGTGTCGTAACGAGAAGGCGGCAATCAAGGAGTGGTGATCTCCGAATCGCCATGTCCATGAAGGGCCAATGAGTGGCGGCTTGGCTCAGTTCATTGGCTTTTCATGGGCTTGGGCGATTCGGAGATCGCCCCTCCTTGGGTCAGAACTTCGTGGCGGCGACGGATTTGATTTCCTCTAACTTGGATCGATCGGGCGCCGCACCTCTCGCTTGATCCGGCTTGCCGCCGCCTTTATTTCCTTAGCGTTGGATGATTACTGCGCTTGGTCATTCAGCATCGAACTGTGGAGTGGGGCAGCGTCGCGATAGCTGATTGTGGAACGAAGTGTGGCGTCGCTAGTCAGGTTGGGACGGAGTCCGATGGTGAGTTCGCAGTTCAGCGCGGTAGCAATTTTCACCATGGAATCGAGTGTGAAGTTGGTATCGCCACGGAGGATTTTGGTGACGTAAGCGGGAGAGGAGCGGATCTTTTCCGCGAGAGACGAGCGGGTGAGACCTGAGGCTTTCATGCGGGCGATTAGGTCCTCGGTGAAGCGGATGGATGCACCTTCCGCGCGGTAGGCATCGGTTTGCCGCGCGGCATCGGCTGCGGCCTTGAGGGCGGTGAGGCGTTGTTTCATGGATGAACGATCTCGGGATCCCCTTGCCGATGAAATGATTTGAAATCGTTCACGTCTTTTGTGTAGAGCCGGAATGCACTGACCTTTCGAGCGGCACAAAGGTGGAGAAAATCGTAAATAGCGCCACCCCGAACGCCGCGCACTTGGGAAACGGACATGGCTTCGATGAGTTCGGCATCTTCAAGCTCTACGGTTCGTACCCATGGCAGGATGCTCTCCCGGATCAGTTGGGCGATTTCTTCGGCGGACATTCTGAAGCCGAGTCTTCCGCCCGTCAGCGTGCTGAAGGTTTCTACCAATGCGTGGCGGTGAACGAAGGGACGATGTTCTTCCAACACCATGACGCTGGCTTTGTGGTAGGGGTCTTTTCCTACCAATGAGGCAATCAAAACCGAACTATCTGCGGCGGCGATCATTTCAAGCCACTCAGCTTGTTGGCTCGTTCCTCGCGATCGGCCACGATCGCTTTTCGCACATCATCATCGCTGATGACTTCGGATGTCTCGATCACGAGTCGCCCTCCACGCTTCACGATACGTGCGTCCTCGTTCGGCAGGGGCGCAAGGAAAACTCCACCCCCTGAAATTTCAAGATTGAGTCGCGATCCGCTGCGGAGATGGAGTTGCTCCCTAATATTTCTGGGGATAACCAGTCTTCCTGAGGAATCAATCGTGACGGTGGCACCCATGGCAGGAAAAATGGCAGAAAAAATGGCAGGCGTCAAACCGTGAAAGCCTTCGGTTTGATCTCAAGGAGTGGTGATCTCCGAATCGCCATGTCCATGAAGGGCCAATGAGTGGCGGCTTGGCTCAGTTCATTGGCTATTCATGGGCTTGGGCGATTCGGAGATCGCCCCTCCTTGGGTCAGAACTTCGTGGCGGCGGCTGATTTGATTTCCTCTAGCTTGGAACGATCCGGGGCGGCGCCTCTTGCTTGATCCGGCTTGCCGCCGCCTTTGCCGCCGGCGAGGGCGGCTAGGTCGCGGAGGAGGTCACCGGCTTTGAGGCCGGCGGCTAGGGCGTCGGGGCCGCAGTGGGTGGCGAGGTGGAGTTTTTCGCCGTCGTCTACGATGAGCAGGGCGGGGCCGGCGAATTGCTTTTTCTTGAGGCCGTTCTGGAGTTCTTGGAGCAGGGAGGCGTCGGACTCGAAGGAGACGATGATGGGTTTTCCTATCGCGATCAACTCGGCGAGGGATTCGTCGGCGAGGGCAGCGGCTTGGGCGGACTGGATTTTTTTGATGCGCTTTTCGGCTTCGATGGCTCCGGCTTGGGTTTCCTCAAGCGTGCGTTGGCCGTGGGCGAAGGTGGCGTTGATTTGGGAAATGTCTGCACGTTCGGCGAGCATGGCTTCCATGATGTGCGGGAAGTCGTTGACGGTGACGGCGTCCTCGCCGAGGGAGCTTAGCTTTTCATTGGCGGCGTGGAGCTTGGCGCGGGCGGCCTTGATCTCGTGGTCCCATTTTTCGACGGACTCATTCAGATAGGCCCAGGCGGCTTCTCCGCAGACGGCTTCGATGCGGCGGACGCCGGAAGCGATGGCACCTTCGGATTTGATTTTGAAAAGTCCGATCTCGCCGGTGTTGCGGACGTGGGTGCCGCCGCAGAGTTCCTGTGAGTAGCCGGTGAGCGAGCCGGGTTCGCCGCCGATCTGGACGACGCGGACGAGGTCGCCGTATTTGTCGCCGAAGAATTGCATGATGTCTGGGCGGCCCTTGATGGAGGCGTGGGGGACTTCTTTCCAGCTGACGGAATCGTTGGCCTTGATGGAGGCGTTGACCTTTTCCTCCATGGCGGCGAGTTGCTCGGGTGTGACGGCGGCGCTGTTGAAGTCGAAGCGCAGGCGGTTTTCATCGACGGAGGAACCCTGCTGCGCGGCGTCGGCGGAGACGACTTCGTGCAGCGCCCAGTGGAGAAGGTGGGTGGCGGTGTGGTGGGCTTCGATCGGGCGGCGGCGTTTTTCGTCGAGCTTGAGCGTGACATTGTCACCGACTTTGACGGAAGCGGAGGAAGCGATGATGTGGGCGCGGGCCTTGCCGATTTGTTGGGTGCCGGTGATTTCGATGTCGTCGTTGAGAGTGCCGGTGTCACCGGATTGGCCGCCCATTTCGGCGTAGAAGACGGTCTTGTCGGTGATGACGAAGAGGGTGTCTTCCTGCGGGTGGATTTCGAGGATGGTGGCTTGGACGGTGTCGTTCTCGAAGCCGGTGAATTCGGTGACGGCCTCGGTGGAGATGTCGAGGGCGCGGACGACGGTGGTTTTTTGAGCGGCGCGGGAACGTTCTTTCTGTTGCTCCATGAGCTGTTCGAACCGTCTGACATCTACATTGAGCCCCCGTTCAAGAGCCATCAACTCAGTGAGGTCCAATGGGAAACCAAATGTATCATAAAGCTGGAAGGCGAAGTCTCCAGAAATGGTTCCGCCCTGTCCAACATCTGTATATTCTCCGGGTGTGATGGAGACTTCCATTTCCGCCATGGCACCGTTCGCTTCTGAAAGTAGGTTTGCGGCAATCTCAAAAAGCGTAGTTCCCCGATCCAGCGTCTGATTAAAGCTCGCCTCTTCCTGCTCAAGCGTCTGCCGGACGACGTCCTGACGGTTCTTCAACTCAGGGAAAACTCCGCCCATTTCACTTACCAGCGTTTCCACCAGCGCGCCGAAGAACGGCTTTTCTCCGGAGAACCCAAGCTGACGTCCATATCTCACAGCGCGGCGGAGGATGCGGCGGAGGACGTAGTTTCTACCGTTGTTGCCGGGCATGATGCCATCCGCGATGGAGAATGATAGAGTCCGCAAGTGGTCGGCGATGACGCGGAAGGCGATGGCGGTTTTCATTTCCTCGGTGAAGAGGGAGCGGTCGGCGCCGAGTTCGGGGTAGATGTTGACGTAGGTTTTTCCGCTGAGTTCTTCGAGTTTGCGGAAGATGGGTTGGAAGACGTCGGTGGCGTAGTTGGAGGGTTTTTTCGAGAAGTCGGTGAAGCCTTTGGTGTTTTGGATGATCGAGCAGGCGCGCTCGAAGCCCATGCCGGTATCGACGTGTTTGGCGGGGAGCTCGCGGAAGCTGCCGTCGGCCTCGGCGTTGTATTGGATGAAGACGAGGTTCCAGATCTCGATGCAGAGGTCGGAGTCGTTGTTGACGAGGTCGCGGCCGGTGACGGGATTGCCTTCGGGTGTGAGGTCGACGTGGAGTTCGGAGCAGGGTCCGCAGGGGCCGGTTTCGCCCATCATCCAGAAGTTATCTTTGACGTTGCCGTGGACGATTTGCACGGCGGGATCACAGCCTTTGGAAACGAAAAGGGCGGCCCAGAGGTCGTAGGCTTCTTGGTCGAAATTCCCGGGATCGCCTTCTTTCGGCGCATAGACGGAGGCGTAGAGGCGGTGGGCTGGGAGGCCCCAGCGTTCGACGACGAGTTCCCAGGCCCAGGCGATGGCTTCTTTTTTGAAATAGTTTCCGAACGACCAGTTCCCGAGCATTTCGAAGAACGTGTGGTGATAGGTGTCGTAGCCGACATCCTCGAGGTCGTTGTGCTTGCCGCCGGCGCGGATGCATTTCTGCGTATCGGCGGCGCGCGGTGGATCGTAGGGGGCTTTTTCGACGCCGAGGAAATAGGGGACGAAGGGGTTCATCCCGGCATTGGTGAACAGCAGGCCGGGCGACTGCGGGAGCAGCGAGGCGGAGGGGACGATGGTGTGCTGTTTCTCTTTGAAAAAATCGAGGAACGATTGGCGGATCTCGGCGGATGTCATGGGAACGAATAAATGGGAAAGTCTTTACGGCGGGACGCCGCGACCACGTTGGTGGAGGGCCGGGGGCGCTGTAAAGCCTTGTGTCGGGTCTGAATGCAAGCGTTGCCGAGGCGGAATTTCTCGGGTATGTGTGGACCAGAAATGAATTCATCGCTGCGCTATTGCCCGGATTTACTGCATTATTCCCGCCGAATCAGCCGTGAGGTAAGGGTGGGAAATGTCGGAGTGGGTGGAGAAAACCCGATCCGTGTGCAGTCGATGATCACCTCGGACACGCGGGACACGGCGGCCTGTGTGGCAGAGGTGCTGGGCTTGGCGGAGGCCGGTTGTGAGATCGTGCGGATCACGGCGCAGACGCGG
Source organism: Verrucomicrobiaceae bacterium (assembly GCA_027484055.1). Classification (GTDB taxonomy): domain Bacteria; phylum Verrucomicrobiota; class Verrucomicrobiia; order Verrucomicrobiales; family Akkermansiaceae; genus Luteolibacter. Next base: position 124,978 of record JAIXQH010000051.1, read on the forward strand.
ATTTACGCGGCGAATTTAGAAAACATTTCCCGGGAAGTGCGGGCGGCGGGCTGTCAGGTGCCGCTGGTGGCAGACATCCATTTCAAGCCAGATGCGGCGATGGAGGCGGCGAAGTGGGTGGAAAAGATCCGGGTGAATCCGGGGAATTTCGTGGATAAGAAGAAGTTTGAAATCCGCGAATACAGCGACGCGCAGTATGCGGAGGAGCTGGAGCGGATCCGGGCGGAATTCACGCCGCTGGTGCAGAGATGCAAGGATTTGGGCCGGGCGATGCGGATCGGGACGAACCACGGCTCGCTCTCGGACCGAATCATGAACCGCTACGGCGACACACCGCTGGGGATGTGTGAAAGCGCCTTGGAATTCGCGAGGCTGGCGCGGGAAAATGATTACCATAATTTCGTTTTCTCGATGAAGGCGTCGAACCCGAAGGTGATGATCGAGGCGTATCGGCTGCTTGTGGCGCGACTGGTGGACGAGGGGCCGGATTGGAATTACCCGATTCACCTCGGTGTGACGGAGGCGGGCGATGGTGAAGACGGGCGGATTAAGAGCGCCATCGGAATCGGTTCGCTACTGGCGGACGGCATCGGCGATACGATCCGAGTCTCACTGACGGAGGATGCGATTTATGAAATCCCGGTCGCACGGGAATTGGCGGCTCCTTTTGCTAAGGGGGGAGTCATGATGCAGACTGAAGCTGCTACTTGCGCCCTAACTCCCTCCTACAACCCGTTCTCCTACCAGCGACGGGCTAGCTCGACGCTGACCATCATGGGCCACGAGCTGGGTGGGGAGAAAACGGTGCGCGTTTTCACGACCCAGGAATGCTGGAACGCGCTGGCTCACAAGATCGCGGGGATGGGCGATTTTAAACCGGAAATCATCTGGGAAAAATCAGGCGTCGTGGAGATCGATCCACGTGATGAAGCCGCCATTTCCTCGCTGAATGCCGAGGCTGAGCCACGACTGGTCAGCGTGAAGGATGGGCTGGATTTGGGGGTCATCCATGCGTTTCGCGAGCTGGCCTTTCGGGTCGATTCGCGGCATCCGATTTTACTCAAGGACACGCTGAATCCACCGGCTGGCGAGACAGATTTCCTGAAAGCCCTGCTACCTGCAGCCCGCGACATTGGTTCGCTGCTCTGCGATGGCATCGGCGACGCGATCCTCGTCAGAGGAGAAACCGCGCCCGGCCAATCGCTGCGGCTGGCCTACAACATTCTCCAAGCGGCGGGCACCCGGATCTTCAAAACCGACTACGTGGCCTGCCCAAGTTGTGGGCGGACCCTCTTCAATCTCCAGCACACTACCCAGAAAATCCGCGAGGCCACCGGCCACCTCAAGGGCGTGCGGATCGCGGTGATGGGCTGCATCGTCAACGGCCCCGGCGAGATGGCGGATGCGGATTTCGGCTACGTCGGCGGCGCACCCGGGAAAATCAACCTCTATGTCGGGAAAACGGCCGTGAAATTCAACATCCCCGAGGCAGAGGCCGTCGCGCGGCTCACCGATCTCATTCGCGAGCACGGAAAATGGGTGGACGCCCCCGAACCTTCACTTCTGACCGACTGACAACCATGTCTGACAGCGACACCCTCACCCTCAACTCAGAAGCGACAGACAACGATCTACCGTGGAACGTGCTCGTGCACGACGACCCGGTCAATTTGATGCAATACGTCACCTACGTTTTGATGAAAATTTTCTCATACGACGAAAAAAAAGCCTCCACCTTGATGCTGCAAGTCCACGAGAACGGGCGCTCCATTGTCTGGACCGGGGAACGCGAGAAGGCGGAGTTTTACGTCCAGCAGTTGCAGGTGCATCAGCTCAAATCCACCTTGGAAAAAGCCTTATGAAAGCCATGCCGACACTTGAAGGGGGGCTGCGGATCGACACCGAGAACGCCGAGGAATGGCACATCCTAAAGTCCATCCTCGCCGATGCGAATGCCCCGGCCACGGACCTGGCGAGTCGGCTAGGCCAGCTCATGCACGACGATGCAGGCTCCGAAGATTGGCAGGAATTTGTCGTGCCGGACTTGCGCGAAACCTTCCAGGACGCACTCGCCCATGTCGGCGCGGCGGTCGAGGCGGCGATGTTTCACGCAGAATATGGGCCGGGGCCGATGTGGATCACCCGCGACGACGCAGACCACTGGTATGGCTCCCTGAACCAAGCGCGGCTCGCCTTGGAGGAGCAATTCCACTTCGGCCCGAGCGAGACGGTCGATCTGAAGCAAATGCCGCCAGAAAGCCGCAGTGCGTGGCTACGGACGAACTTTTACCAGACGCTGCAAGGGATGCTCTTGGAGCACGTCATGAAATGATCCCTCCCCTCACCCTCTGGATCCTCGGCGACGGCAAGCCCGGTCATGAAAACCAGTCCCTCGGCCTCGCGGAGGCCATGGCGCGGCGCGCCCCTTGCCAGATCCACCGGATTTCCCTCGCTGGCCAGCGCGGAATCATCCGCCGAGTGCGCGCCGCAGTGAGGGCATGCGCTGGGCTCCCCAAGCCAGATATCATCATCGCCGCAGGCCACGCCACGCACCTCGCGCTGCTTTTTTTGGCCTGTAAAACGGGGGCTCGCAGCGTGGTGCTGATGCGTCCTAGTCTGCCGATGGGCCTTTTCAAGGCCTGCATCGTCCCCGGTCACGATTTTAAAAAACCGCCGACACGCCCGAATCTCATCCTCACCCAGGGAGCTCTCAATCGCGTCACTCCGCCCTCACAGACCGCGCGTCAGGGCCGGATCATCCTCATCGGCGGGCCATCTCGCAGCCATGGCTGGGCGGCTGAAAATCTACTCGCGCAGCTGGCGGACATTCTTCAAGACGGCAGTTTCCAGCTCACCGACTCCCGCCGGACACCCGAGGGCTTCACCCGCGAGATTGCGAAACTGAGCCCCGCCTTGGAAATTTTCCCCCACTCACAAACCCCTCCGGACTGGCTTCCCGCCAAGCTCGCGTCCGCAGAAGAGATCTGGGTCACCGAGGACTCCGTTTCCATGATTTACGAGGCGCTCTCCTCCGGCGCGAGGGTCGGCCTGCTCGCGGTCCCTCGCACCGGTCAAGCATCTCGCGTCCTCCGCGGGCTGGAGCGCTTGGTCGCAGAGGGCTACCTCACTCCCTACAGCGAGTGGCAAAGCACGCGACGACTCAAGCCCGCGCCCACGACCCTCCGCGAGGCCGATCGCTGCGCGGAAGAAATCGCGCGAAAATTCCATTTTTAAGACTGTTCGATCATCCAGTGTTGTTTCAGCCTCGGCTGAGTCCCTTTTTCCCTTCATCCATGACTCGCCACATCATCACGCTCAAATGGGGCAACCGCTACGGCTCGGACTACGTCAACCGGCTGGCGTCTTCGATCCGGCGGAATACGACCCAGCCCGTGTCGGTGGTTTGCTTCACGGATGATCCAACGGGCATCGATCCGTCGGTGAGCGTTTTCCCGATTCCTGAAATCGATCTTCCACCGGCGGTGAAAATCACCCCGTGGCGCAAGCTCTGCCTGTTTCACCCAGATCTGCCCATCGAAGGGCTGGGACTTTTCCTCGATCTGGACATCGTGATCACCGGCTCACTCGATGATTTTTTCACCTTCGGAAATGAGGATGACGTGCCGATCATACACAACTGGGTGCCGTGGCATAAGAAGCTGTTCCGGCCCGACCCACAGATCGGCAATTCCTCGGTTTTTCGTTTCAAGCTCAACCATTGCTCGTTCGTCTGGGATCAATTTCACCAGGAAAAGGACTGGGCACTGGCCACCTTCCGGCCGCCGCAGACTTACGTGACCCATTGCATCAGGCCGCGGATGAAATACTGGCCAGACGCTTGGGTGCGCAGCTTCAAGCGCCATTGCCGACCAGGCTTTCCGCTAAATTTCCTGTTTTCGCCTAAGCTGCCCGCCGATGCGCGGATCGTCGCGTTTCACGGCAAGCCGGACCCCGACGAGGCCGCGGTCGGCTACCATGGCAAGCACCTGAACCACCACTCGCGTCCGGCCCCCTGGATCAACGACCACTGGCGATGAACGGCCTTCAACCCAGCTTCGCCAGCGTCCGCCGCCACTCCACGTAACGGGGAATTCCGTCGCGGATGGGCGTCGTGGAGCGATAACCCAGCAGTTTTTCCGCCTTGGCAACGTCCGCGTAGGTGCGCGGGACATCGCCGGGTTGGTCGGGCAACTGCCGGATCTGCGCCTGCTTCCCGGTAGCGGACTCGACCAGACCGATCAGCTCGTTGAGCGTGGTGGTGGCCGCGCCACCGATATTGAAGATCTCGAACGCCGATGTCGCCGTGTAGTCTGCCGCCGCAAGGATGCCGCGGACGATGTCATCCACGTAAGTGTAATCGCGGGCCGTACTGCCGTCGCCATAGCGGTCAATGGGCAAGTCCCGGAGCAGTGCGGTGGTGAATTTGGAAATCGCCAGATCGGGGCGCTGACGGGGGCCGTAGACTGTAAAAAAGCGCAGGCAAGAACAACGCAGGCCGAAGAGATGGGCATAGTTCGAGCACATTTGTTCGCCTGCCAGCTTGGTGGCGGCATAGGGCGAGATGGTGCGCTCAATCGGATCCGTTTCCGAAAACGGCACTTTGTCATTCACGCCGTAAACCGACGACGACGAAGCGAAAACAAACGACCGCACGCCGTGATGACGGCTCGCTTCCAGGAGGTTCAGCGTGCCGTCCATGTTGGTGCTGAAATACAGCCGCGGGTTCGCGATGGACGGACGGACTCCGGCTCTCGCCGCGAGGTGGAACACGGTGTCGAAGTGATGCCGGGCAAACGTCTCGACCACCAGTTCATCGTTGCTGATGTCGCCGCGGACGATTTCGACGTCTCCGCGCAGGGCATCCAGATTGTTCTCCTTGATCGCAGGATCGTAGTAATCGTTGAAATCATCGAGGATGACCACCTGGTGGCCTGCCGACACCAACGCTTCGCTGAGGTGGGAGCCAATGAAGCCGGCCCCGCCAGTGACTAGGATTTTTTTGGGAGAATTATTGACACTCAAGAGCCCCCAAAGATAATAAACGGGCCCTAGCATGGCAAGGCCTATCCTTTGCAAGTCGTTCCCAAAGCTCGGCTTCAACACGTGCCGGGACACTATATCTGCGGGCATTCGTTCATTCTCCCGCCCGCTTAAAACCAGCCTTCATGCCCGATATCAAACATCTCAACATCATCTGTTATAAATGGGGGACACTTTACGGTCCGCACTACGTCAATCACTTGTATTCCATGGTGGGCAGGCATCTTTCGGCGCCATTTACCTTTCATTGCATCACCGATGACGCCACCGGGTTGGCGGACGGAATCAAAGCTCATCCGCTTCCGGATCTGGGCATTGAAGGTATCTGGAGGAAGCTGATGACCTTCCAAGACGATTTCTTGGGCCTGAAAGGCGAGTATGTGGTCAGCCTCGATCTGGATATCGTGATCGTGGACTCGATTGATTTTCTGTTGGAACAGCCAGGCATCGATTTTTACATTGGCCGCAACTGGGCGCGCAAAGAGGGAAGTGCGCGTGCGAGTGGTTCGGTTTACAGGCTCAAAGTTGGCTCCCATGCGTTCGTCTGGGATCGTTTTTACTCCGACCGCGAAAACGCCGTCGATCGTTACCACGGAAAAACCCGCCTGATTGGCGAACAAAACTGGCTGGATGCGAATATTCCCGCCTTCGATTTTTTTCCGGAGGGCAAGGTGGTGTCGTTCAAGCGGCACTGCAAAGCCCGCGGGCATTACATTTTGGGACCCATCGGCGAGCGTTTCGGTTGGACCACCGCTGCGTGGGGCGAGGCCGTCGTGCCGCCCGGTGCCGCGATCGTATCATTCCACGGCGATCCGCTGCCACCGGATGTTCGGGACACCTACAGCGGGAGATGGCGGCATGCTCCATTCGTCAGCAAGCATTGGCATTAACCGGAGATCCTTTATGAAAATACCAATCCGGCGGCATTTCCGCACATGGTTCGCAGATTTGCGCGTGAAACGTCGCTATGGCACCGTGAATCCAAGCGCGATCCAGCTTCCGGGCTGCGATTATTTCCTGGAGATCGACCCCACGGACCGTCGTGCCCGCCAGATCCTGGTGCGAGACGGCATCCGTGGGAAAGCGACCAAGGGAGCACGGCTCTGGAGAGCTCTCAATGACGGATTCAAGCCGGAGGTTCTGGTAGACGTGGGCCTGAATTATGGCGAATGCCTGATGGGTTCCACCTACCCGACGACTGCGGCGCTTTTCGGATTCGAGGCAAATCCCCGCGTTTTCGAATGCGCGAGCCGGTCGAGAAAAAACCATCCGAACGAGTCGCAGCTGAATTTTTTCAACATCCTCGTCACCGACGTCGCCGGCCCGGAGCGGTCTTTGTTTGTGGATCCCAGTTGGAGCGGCACCGCCACCGCGGTGGAAGGATTGATCCGCTCCAAGGAAACGGTGAAGGAATACAAAATCGCGGCTGACCTGCTGGACAATCTGATCCCGGAAGCCGCCGTCGCCGGCAAACGGATGATGTTCAAGATCGATATCGAAGGCTACGAACCGAAGGCGCTCAAGGGCTTCACGCGGTTGATCGGCCTGGCCCGGGAAGTCGTCGGTCTCATCGAGTTCGACACTCGTTTCCTCCGTATGGCGGATACGGACCCGAACCAGTTCCTGGCGGATCTGAACAAGGTTTTCCGCGTCTTCAGTTGCGGCAAGCGCCGGGAAATCCAGCTCGCGGAGGTTCATTCCCTGGCAGATCTCCCCCCGGCCCGCGATGAAGCTTCCAGCCAGCACACCGACCTTTTGCTGATCAAGCGGACACCGGATTGGTTGCAGTGCCTCTCTACCGAGCTTGCCTCGCAGGTCAAAAAACTGCCCGCTCATTCCAAGTGAATCGTCCGCCCATCGTTTTTGGAATCATCATCCCGACCTTCAACCGGCCTGCACTGCTCGGCCTAGCCGTCGCGGCAGTGAAGGCGCAAACTTATCCACATTGGAGATTGTTCATCTGTGACGACGCGTCGGTCGCCGACTACTCCCCGGTGATGCCGATGATGGAAGATGATCGTATCGAGTTCATCCGGCGGCCCCTCAACGGCGGCTGCAATGCGGCGCGGAATACCGGCATCGATGCGGCGATCAGAAGCCGCGTCGATTTCATCATCTCGTCAGGCGATGACGAAGAGATCGATCCACGGGCGCTTGAAGAGGCCGTGACCGTCATCAACGAACACCCGGATTGCGGCTGGTTTATCTCGAACACCGCGGGAGACGAGAAGGCGGTTTCCAAAAAAATTGTGACCGCAGGCTACCGCGATTGGCTGGACGATTATGTTTACGGCAAGAAACTGCGGGGCGACAAAACCCATGTGATCTCGACGGTGGCGTTGGGGGACATCCGTTATGACGGGCGCTATCGGAACGCGAACATGTGGCCGTTTTTTATCCCGTTGTCGGCCAGGACTCGGCTCTGGGCATATCCGTATCCGTCCAAGGTGATCCGTTATTTGGAGGACGGCATTACCAAAAACTCATCCCGCTATCCCAAGACTTGGCTGGAAGTCTATTCACGCTTTGCGAAACACGCCTGCGCCATCCGCTACCGCCCGACGAAATTCGCCGCCTACCGTTACCTCATCCTCGAGTTGCTGAAAACGCCGAAACGGATCCTGTATCTCTTCCGCCGCCCCAAGCGGCCTGCCGCGAGCTGATCAATTCAGTTCTCAGACCGCAGCCCGAGCCGGAGTAGCAACTCCTCCGCAATGCTTTTCTCGATGGGGACGAGCACCGGCTCGAAATCGCGATTCTCATACCGATAGCCGGCCAAGGTCTGGACCGTCATTCGTTTGATCCGTCGTTTGACCTCCAGATTCCCGAAGTAAGCCGGCAGGAAGCTCGTTGGTGGAAAGAGGGTTTCCTCAGGATAAACCACCAGCACCGGGCGTCCGGATGCCACGGCCTCGGTCACCATCGTCACGCTATCCTGTGTCACCACCGCGCACTCCGCGGCCCCGAGGAACGCCGACATTTTCCGCTCGGGGTGATCCGCCCACCAGACTGCGGCGGCAACCACCTCCGGAGCCAAGGCGGCGCGAAGTCGAGCTTCCGCTTCGGCTCCCGTCCGGCGAGAAGTCGTAACCAGCCAGCGAATTCCTTCGCTCCGAGCCATGGCATTCATGGCTGCGCCCAAGTCGTCCCAGTCGGACATTTGAAAGCGATGGGTCGGCGACGAGCCACCAATCACCATCGCTCGCAGCCTGCCGCCGGGATGTTCCGGCCAGTTTTTCGCCGCCCTTTGAGCGAGTTCCCGGTTGATCTGCGTGGGGATCATTTCCAATGGAACATCGTTGACGCCACATTCCACGGGAGATGGAGTGAAGACGGTGTGAAACCATTCGGACGGATAGGGTTTTCTCTCGCCGAGAAAAACCAGCGGCACGCTGAATCTCACTGCTAGGCTGCGAGCGGCAAACACCGCCTTTCCACCGCTGGCGACGATCAAATCGGGTTCGGACGATCCGCTGGGAAGCCCGCACCTCAGCCAGCGTTCCAGAAATCGGTTCGGCAGTGCTCTGCCTTTTTGCCCCATCCACCGCCGGACCAATCCGCGCGCAAAGCCGTTGAGGCGCGGGCGGGTTTGGATCACGAGGGATTCCAGATCGATCATGCCCGCGAGCCCGGCGACGAGTCCTTCCGACTGGCTGATGTGGCCGGGGCTGCCTTCGCTTATGATCCAAACCACGCGTTTCATGGCATGGCTTCGAGGATCAGGATGCCGTTCATCTTGGTGGCGCTCTCCAACCGGTAGCCATGAGAAACAAGCAAGCTCTTCAACGGTGCTCCTCCTTCGCCGACGATTTCGCCAATGACGAAGCGTGGCCAAAGTGCTCGCGGCGCGGTTTGATAAAATGCTTCCAGCACCGGCACTTCGTATCCCTCGATGTCGATTTTCATGGCATCCACCCGTTCGACCTTCGCTTCTAGTAGGAGCTCCAGCAGCGGCCTCCCCGGAACCCGGCGGCCTGAGCCTTCCGAGCGGACGGCGGTCTGGCCGACATTGCCCGCGTGCTGCTCGATGACCACCTCGCAGGGCGTCGGCGTGACAGCGCAGGGGTATAGAGTGACGGCGGCAGACAGGTCATTGGCAGCGAGATTGTAACGCATGCGTTCGAGCATGATATCGGTCGGTTCGACGGCGATCACACGCAAACCGGGGTAGCGTTGGGAAAGAGCCCAGAAGGTGTAGAAACCGGCGTTTGCCCCAACATCGAGGAACACGGCACCGGGATGCAATGCACGGCGAAGGGCGTCACGTTCCGGGGCGTCGTGGAAATTGGCCATCGTCAGCCAGCGTTGCTCGGTGAGGTTTCCACGCGCCGCGAGGCGTAGTTTGAGTCCCCAGATCTCGCGGTCGTAAACTTCCTGATCATGGTTTTTCACCGGCTTGCGGAGGAGGAACGCGAGCTTACGGAAAAGCCCGCCCGTCGGCAAGAGGTCGATGAGTTTCAGGCTGAGCGCGGCTGCTCCGAGTGGTTTCCAAGTGCCCCAGGGTGAAGTGGTGTCAAAGATCATCGGCTTTAGGAATTATTCGCGCCAGTGCATGGCAACCCAGGCGGAGGGCTGGACGTAACGAGAGAAGTGTTTCCGCCATTTTTTGATCGTTTTCCGATTTTCCCACACCCAGCGGAGGTGCTCTAGTGGGCGGCGAGAAGCGTCTCGACTCGACCAGCGACCTGCGATGGCGTCTGGTGGTTTGGGACGACCGGGGAAAGTGATGATTTTCACCCCTTCCGGGATGATGGGGGGGCGGAGATAGCGCAAGGGCCAGATCCCCATGGAGTGAAGGCCGAAGTGCTTGGTCCAGCTAGACGGCCAGAACTTGATGCCACCGCGAATGCCGGCCGTGACGTAGTTCTGCTCAAATTGATACTTGCGGGATAGATTTGCAGGGTCGGCTTGGAGGTTTTCCAGCATGTAGGGATGCCCGCCGATTGGGAAACGGAAGACCGAAGTCTGGCCGGTTTTTTGGAAGACGCGCACCCAGTTGCGAGCGGTGATGACGTCCTGCGGATCGCCGTAGGTGAAGTACTCGTCGATGTTGGCCACGATCACGGAGTCGAGATCGATGAACAACGCAGTGCCCGAGAGGCCACTGAGTTCGGGGCTCCAGAGCGCGACTTTGGGCCATTTCCCGGGGACATCCTTTGGTATTTCGCAGCCGAGGGAGGGCAAGGGGAGGCATTTCACCTCGGAGCGTACACCAGTGGTGTCATCGGTGAAACAGATCAAAGTAAAGTCCCCTGTGATGTTACGCCGACACATGGCCCACATGATGTTCACGTATTCCGGGCCATAGACCGTACCCCATTTCATGCAGATGACTTGTTTCATGAAGGATTAACGACGAGGCGCTGAAAGTAGGGATCGGTAAACATCGAGGGTGGAATCCAGCATGCGACTGAGGGCGAATGCCTCGATCGAAGAAGGTTGTGGGTGAGTTTTTAAAATTTCACAACTTAAGTCAATGGCCCGGTCCAGGTGCCCCGTTTCGATAAGACCCAGCGGGAAAAGGGAACGGAGTTGTTCCGCCACACCACCGTGATCATAGGCGATGACCGGTTTCCCCAGCGCAAGCGCTTCTAATGATACGCGCCCGAACGCTTCAGGTTGAAGTGACAGGGAATAAACCACTGCCGACATGGCCATGATCTCTTTCAAGTCCGTGCGGTGACCTAGAAAGGTGATGCGATCAATCACATCAAGCTTGGCTCTCAGGTCCTCAAGTTCACCAAGGTATGAGATTTTTTTCGGGTGAGGCGCTCCTACGATCAGCCCATGGACGGGCAACCCCAGTTCTACCAGTTTGCCGATCATGCGAATGAAATCCTCTTGTCCCTTCCACCGTGTCAGGCGTCCGGGCATCAGCAGGAGGATGCGGCTTTCCAGCTCCGGGTGTTGTGATTTCCAGGTATTCAGCCACTCCGGCGGTGGCTCGTAGCCCGCAGGATAACTTGTCTCATCCACGCCGCGATGGATCACCTGGACTTTCCTAGAATCGGTGTCCGGATAGTTCTTGAAAACATAATCCCGGACGCTTTCCGACACGGCGATCACCGCCTCTCCCCGGGTCATGATCTTCGAGTAGGCGTTTACCGAATAAAAACCATGCACGGTGGTCACGAGGCGCGGGCGACTGTGTCGATCCAGTGTCTTCCACGCGAGATAGGCCAACCAAGCGGGCAGTCTTGAGCGGAGGTGGATGATGTCCGGTTTTTCACGGATGAAAACCTCTCGCAGCTTGGCGATTTGCCCGAGAGAGGCGATGGCCTTCCGATGGACCGGCATGGTGAGGTGCTGGGTCCCGGCCTTCTCCAGCTCGGCGACCATTCTGCCACCGTTGGAGATGACGATGGACTCATGGCCGCTTTTCACGAGATGGTCCGCCACTTCAAGGGTGCCGCGCTCGACCCCACCAGCGTCCAGCTCTGGTAAAATTTGAATGACTTTCACGGCAGGGAAATGAGGGGAATCGACTCTAGCACCACGAGGCTGCCATTTTTGAGGAATGGCGCGAGTGCCCGGCCCGTTTCAAGCACATAGCTCAGGTCCGGCTCACGCAAATGATTCAGCGGCTTGGGCACGCAGAGGGTGATTGCATCCACCTCGCCGATGCGGGAAAAGTCTGTGGAAGCTTCGAGTCCCAGCACCGCCGCTCCCGAGCGGGCGAATTGTAAAGAGAGTGGAAGACCGACGCACCCGCGTCCGACAATGGCGATAGATTTCATGTAGCGGCTGAAACCATGCGATGCCGCGCGTGGCGATGGGTAGAAAAAAAACAGACCGTCTCCACCCGCGCGAGGCGGCGAGGAAAAGATACTGGCAGAATCAAGGGATGGTCACAACGGAAGAGCCGATTTCCATCAACTCGGCAGCCACCCGAGCCACCCGGAGAACCCAGCGCTTTATCCGGTGGATGCGGATTTACCAAGGGGTTCCCTATAACGAATCCGTGCCCGCCCCAGCGCGAACACTGGACCTACCGGCATGAGAGTTTTTCTCACCGATCTGAGAGCTTTTGATGACAAGTCTGACTTCTGAAATTTTACACAATCAGCGGCCCACCCGGCGGCGGAAGACGCAGGAGATGCCGCCCATGGCGACCAAAAGGCCGGCGGCGGGCTCGGGAACCACTTGTAGATTGTTGATATACAGGGTGTTTTGGGCAGCTCCGTTATCGGTACCGCTTACGTAATAGGAGAAACTAGAGACCGCATCGGTAAGCCCGGTGATTGTTCCGGTGAACAAATTCCCTTGATTCCCCAAACTGGAGGTGCGCGAGATTTGATAACTTAGCGAAGAGGGAGAAAGCACACTGATGGCCACATTGATCACAGCATCATTGCCACCGTAGTTATAACCTGCGCCTGAACCGGGATTCAAAACTGCATTCGCACTGGAGACGCTGCCACCCGAGCCGATATTGAAGTTGAATAACTCACCTTGAGATCCTGCGAAGAGATTGAATCCCTTGTTGCCGTTGTCGGAATTCAACGCCAGCTTGAAGGAAAACACCTGACCCGGCAGTAGCGCTGTGGTGAAGGCTCGTGAGGCATCTACAGATGCCGCAGTAGGGTGGGCAAACAGGCTGAATGAGACGCCGCTGGTATTGATGTTGCCGGCTCCGATGGTCGAGTCTCCAAGAACAGAACCCGCGAAAATCGGGCCACCGTTACCATTTGATGATATGGCCCAAGGCTGAAAGCCGAAGCCGCCGTTTGAGGCATTGACGAAGCTAGTATAGTTGGAGGCGATGTCCTGAACGACTGCGGCGTGTGTCTGCATCAGGAGCATGGACGCAAAAGAATATAGCCAAATTGAGAAAATTTTCATGGATAATGAGAAGTGCATATCTGACGAATGTGCCCCAAATCAAGTTGATTTTTTCCGCATAAATGGGGTCAGAGCGGGTCGGTGCGCATTTCAACCCAAGCCACCCAACGGACCCTGCGCTTCATTCGGTGGGTGCTGATTTACCAACGGGTTCCCTGGAGAGAATCCGTGCCCCGCGTGCGCAAACTCTGGACCATTGGCATGAGGTTTTTCCACGCCGATCATCCCTGCTTGATACCTGTTGCTAGATTCTAGCAACCGCGAAGCGGAATCAGCGGGTCGCAGATTGTGAATTCATGGCCCGGTAAATTTTCAGTTTCCCATAACTGATGCGGCCTTCGAGCTGCTCGAAAACGGGCTTCATCGAAGGCTCGTGGTAACCCTCCAGCGCGGTTTGCATGAGAGCTTCTTCCGCTGCGGTGTAGAAGCTGCGGGGGTCGAGCGGCTCGCCATTTTCGATCACTTGGGCGAGGTGGCCTTCGATGGTGGTTTCGCTGAGGTTTCGGCTGTTCGCGATTTCGGCGATGGTTTGGCCACTTTTGAAAAGTTCTAAACTCTGCGCGGCGGTGCCATTGACGACGCCGCTCGGGCGCGGCGCGGTGATGGCGGCGGTGGTCGGCAGCGGGGTGAATGTCTGGCGTTCATTTCCCATGAGCCAAGTGCGGATGGCCTCTATGAAGGTGCGCCCGTAGTCGTCGAGTTTTTTCTCTCCCACGCCGGGGATGCGTAGTAGGGCAGAGTCGCTCACCGGGTAGTCGCGGCTGAAATGACGGAGGGTGACGTCTGAGAAAACCACATAGGGCGGCACGTTTTTCGCATCGGCGAGCTGCTTGCGGATGCTGCGGAGTTGGTCGAAGAGCGCGGTATCGCAGGGGATTTCACCGGTGCGGGCGACCTTTCCCCGGGGGCTGCTGAGGGCGCGGGTGAGGATGACGGGGAGGCGTTTTTTCAGCACGTCGATGCCTTCTTGGCTCACGCTGACGGTGGAAAACTTATCCGTGCTGGCGGCGAGTAGTCCGGAGCGCAGGAGCTGCCGCCCGAGATCGACCCAGTAGGGGCGTGGCTGATCCTTGCCGATGCCGTGGGTGGTGAGTTGATCGTGTTTCCAGCGCTGGATTTTCTCGGAGAGGCCACCGGTGAGGACGTCGGAGACGTGATTGAGCCCCACGCTGAAACCGCCCGCTTGGCGGATGCGGAGGATGCAACTGAGGAGTTTCTGGACGTCGGTGGTGGCGTCCCATTTCTCTCGGGGTTGCAGGCATTGGTCGCAGGCACCGCAGTTTTCTTGGGTCCAGGATTCTCCGAAATAGCCCATCAGGCTGACGCGGCGGCAGGCCTCATTTTCGGCGAAATGGGTCATCTGGTCGAGCTGCTGGTGGGCCACGGCGCGGGCTTGTTCGTCGGGGATGTCGTCGAGGAATTTCAGGTATTTGGTGACGTCGCCCCGGGAGAAAAGCAGTAGGCAGTCAGCGGGGAGTCCATCGCGCCCGGCGCGGCCGGTTTCCTGGTAGTAGCCCTCGATGTTCTTCGGCAGATCGGCGTGGATGACGTAGCGGACGTTGGGTTTGTTGATGCCCATGCCGAAGGCGACGGTGGCGCAGACGATCTTGGCCTCGTCGCGGAGGAAGGCGTCTTGGTTCTGGGCGCGTTCTGCAGGATCAAGGCCTGCGTGGTAGGCGACGGCGGAAAATCCTTGGTTTCGCAGCGTGGCAGCGAGGGCCTCGGTGGTTTTGCGCGATTGGCAATAGACGATGCCGGATTCGTCGGGGCGGGCATTGGCGAAGTTGCAAACCTGGGCGGCGGCCCCAGATTTGGCGACCACTTGGTAGTTTAGATTCGGGCGATTGAAGCTGGCTAGGAAGAGCGCGGGCTCGTGGAGCTCCAGCTGCTTGACGATGTCGAGGCGCACTCGCTCGGTGGCGGTGGCGGTGAGGGCAAGCACCGGGATGCCGGGGATCGCCTGGCGCACTTCCCGGAGGCGGCGGTATTCTGGGCGGAAATCGTGGCCCCACTCGCTGATGCAGTGGGCTTCATCCACCGCGAGGGCGGCGATTTTCCATGCCTGCAGACGGGCGAGGAAATCTGGGAGCATCAGCCGCTCGGGGGCGACGTAGAGAAGCTGGTAATTTCCCGCGTCTAGACCGTTTATCCGCCGCCGGGCCTCGTCACCGTCGAGGGATGAGTTGATAAAAGTGGCGGCCACACCGCTGGCTTCGAGCTGGTCTACTTGGTCCTTCATCAGGGCGATGAGGGGTGAAACGACGACAGTCAGCCCCTCGCGGACGAGGGCTGGGAGTTGATAGCAGAGGCTTTTCCCCGCGCCGGTGGGTAAGACGGCGAGGGCGTCCTGGCCAGCCAATGAGGCTTCCATGATTTCCCGCTGCAAGGGGCGGAAGCCATCGTAGCCGAAGACTTGCTTGAGGCGGGTGCTGAGCGATAACGAACTCATGCATGCCTTAAAAGGTAATCGCTTGAACAGGTCAAGGCGGATCTTTCCCGAAATGGCGGCTCACATCAATTTCCAGATCATCCCTAACACCGCGCATGCTCCTAGGGTGGGGATCACGCCGATTTTGAACCGCTCCATGGCAACCCACGCGCCGACGGCCACCGCTGCGACGAAGTAATCGAACTTCCCGGTGGCTGGTGACAAGGCATGCCAAGCGAACCAAAACGCCAGATTCAAGATCACGCCGACGACCGCTGCGGTGATGCCGGTCAGCGCGGTGGCTAGGCCAGGACGCTCTTGCAGCCCCTCGACATGCGGCGCACCTAGGAAAACGAAGAGGAAACAAGGCAGAAAAGTCACCCATGTGGTCACCAACGCACCAAGAGTCCCGGCGGCGAGCGGCGATAGATCACCCGGATTCTGCCAAGCCGCGACGAAGCCGACAAATTGCAGCACCATGATCAATGGCCCCGGCGTGGTTTCAGCCAGGCCGAGCCCCGCCATCATCTGCGTCTGCGCCAGCCAGCCGAATTTCTCCACCGTCATCTGCGCCACGTACGGCAGCACCGCATACGCCCCGCCGATGGTGACGAGCGCGGCTTTGCTGAAAAATAATCCCTCCTGAAAATGGATGCCTGTCCACCCGCGCAGCAGCCCCACGGCAAGCACCGGCAACCACCACAGCACCAAGCAGATCACCGTGATGAAAACGGTGCGCCTGACGCTCGCTTTCAGACAGGGCTGCAGCACCACGCAAGGGAGCTCTGCCGCGCCCGATTTCCCGTGCCCCTTCCCGGCAGGAAAATGGCTCGGAACGATTTTCCCGCCTACATACCCGATCAGTGCCGCTGCGAGTAGGATGATGACGAAGTTGACCTTAAAAACGAAGATCGCGGTGAAAGCCAGACCCGCTAGCGCCCACAAACTCGGCGATTTCAACGCCTTCGAGCCGATGCGTTTCACCGCTGAGACGACGATGGCGATCACCGCCGCCGTCAATCCGTAGAACAGGCCATTCACCCAAGCGATGTCGCCACCCGCCATGTAAAGCCAGCTCAAGCCGAGTAGAATGAACATCGACGGCAGGACAAAAAGCACCCCCGCCGTGATTCCGCCCCGGGCGCCGTGCAAGCGCCAACCGAGATAGGTCGCAAGTTGTTGGGCCTCCGGTCCGGGCAGTAGCATGCAGAAATTCAACGCATGTAGAAAATGATCCTCAGAAAGCCAGCGCCGCCGTTCGACGATCTCCTTATGCATGATGGCGATCTGCCCCGCTGGCCCGCCGAAGCTGATCCAACCGAGTTTGAACCAAAATTTCAAAGCCTCCGCATAACTCGGAGCCGGCGGAGGAGTGATGGTGGTGGCAAGCGGTGTCATGATTCAGTCGGCGCGATCAGTGATGGCATCTACAGGCTAACATCCCAGGAGCTGAGCACCATTCGGAAATTTCTCACTCCAGCGCGCGCCGATCCCCCGGCGTTGTTGATGATCATGGATTGCGTGGATTCTCATCCGAGCCACGCGAAGCTCCATTCGTGGTTTGCTCGGCCTCTTCTACGGGCGTCTCCAATGATTCTCCCATCATCTCACACCAGTGGCTTAGGAAAAACTTCTTTTCTGTGGTCAGGAATTTGTCGGAATGACCGAGGATCGGGCGCAGAGAGGTTGATAGTTGCAAGGTCACGAGCAGAAAGATCGAGAACCAGATCAACAAGGGTGAATTTTGAGTCGCGCCAGTTTGCCGCATGGCTGTTTTGATGAAGCGGAAGGCAAACCCAAGCGCAACCAGCCATGAAGACAGTGCAAGGAATCCCATAAATCCGAATGAAGAAGTGCCCTGTGCAAAGATCCAAAGCGCAGGCGCGCAGCCAAGTAGTAGCAAGCCCGCCAGCGCCAACATCCCGCCTAGCAAACCGCCCATTCGAGCCGCTGATGCCGTCGAGCCAGCGAGGCTTGAGAAAATGTAAAGACTGGGGAAACAGATTAGCCCGGCAAAGAGCAGTCCGCCGCCAAGTTTCAGTGGAGCCGCCCAGAGCTGATTTCCGTATGCGAATGTGCCAAGCACCAAACCGAAAACAACCATGGACGCCACCGCGATCAGGCCAAATCTGAGTAGGGTTCCACTCTCATCACAGACCTTGTGCCCTGCTAGCTGAGCGGGACGTCTTAGGAGTGCCTCAAAGAGATCTCGGATACTGGGATCTGCTGGGATTGGCACATAGTCCCCTTGGTTCAAGAGAAGTGGTGTAGCGGTATCTTGGTCTGTAGTTTCACTCATGGTTTTGTTTTCTGTGTTTAGTTCTAATCTGCAAAAAAATGAGGGTGATGATGCCACAACAAACGACCGCGAAGTATCCGGTTTCAGGGGACATTTCTCCGAAAATTGTTCTCATCGATTTCCAAACCGATTCGAGAAAGCTGCTGTGCATCGGATGCTCACGGAGGAAGGCGACTTCCAGGCCCGGCGTGCCAAAGAAGGGTCGCAAGATCCATGAAAACTGCATGCCGAGGAGAGCGTTTCCCCCAATCCATGCTCCAAGTGTCGATCTAGCGATCGTCCGGGATGATGTATAGCTTTCAAGTAATCCCCGCAAGCGGATCACACCCGCTAGACCCGCCACACCAATCAAGAATACGTGCATCAGCAAATAGGCAGAATGCGCTACCGCAGCTTGGGCAGATTCCGCCTGTGGCACATTCAGCGCGAGGAAGAATGTGATAGGTGCCAAGGACCCGAGGATGATTCCTGAAATCGCAAAAGCACTGAGGAGAGCATACAGGGATTGCTTAAAGCCGAGGCCACTTCCCATCAGAAGTCCAAGCAAGCCATTGAGCAGGCCGTTGCAGGCTAACGTGAGCGCGATGAGCAGCGGCATTTTCACCGCAACATAGATCCCCATCAACGGCGAGCGCCACCAGCCCATCGTAAATCCGTAGAGTCCGAAGCCCAACAGCGCGATGGCCGCCGTCCGAGCTATATCCACCGTGGTGGGTGCCCGGAGACTTTCTGCGGATGGTGATAGGTGCTTGTGCATCGGACTGGACGATTACGCCCAGCCGCAGGTGATGGTTTTATGAAGATGAAGTGAAAATTCAGCGAAAAACTTCAACAAGCCGGAATGCAAAGCACCACGCGCGTCCCCTGCGGTTCGTTAGGTTCTATCGTCACACGGCCATTGTGCAAAAGCGCCGCCTCCTGCACCAAAGTGAGGCCGAGTCCGGTGCCTTTCCTGCCGCTTCTCATGTGCCGCAGAGAAAAAAATCGGTCGAACACCTTTTCACGAGCGAACTCTGGAATTCCCTCCCCTCTGTCGGTGATCACGATCCGGTGAAACTCTTCATCCACCTCGACGCTAACGCTGACGATCTCGCCTGGCGGAGAAAAATCCACCGCGTTCTCTAGCAGACTCATGATGGCTGCCCTCAGGATGAAAGGATCGCCTTGCGCCATCGCAGGAGTTGGAGATTTCTGAAACTCGATGGAAATTCCAGCGAGTTCGACCATCGCCCGGGATTCTGAAACGACCCTTTCAATAAGCACTCGGAGATCCATCACGTCCGAGACATCAAGGGCGGTCTTCCCCTCGATGACGGATAGTTCGAGCAACTTTGCAAGCAAGCGATCCGCGCGCAATGCCTCTGCAGAAATGTTTCCGAGAAAGCGCCGCCGATCCGCTTCCGGCATCACCGCATCCTCATTGAGTAGTTCCGCTGCGCCACGGATTGCCGCGAGCGGGCTCTTCATCTCATGCGTCAATGTCTGCACATATCTCTCAGCAAACTGCCTGCCTTCCAGCGACTCGCGCATCGACTCCAAGGCACGCGCGAGCGTGTTCACCTCCTTGCCGAGGCCAAGATACGGCAAGGGTCTGCGTTTCCCCATTTCGATCTCTCGGGCATACTCCGTCAGCCTTGCAATCGGCTGGTATTGCCACACAAAAA
The DNA here is from genome assembly GCA_027484055.1 of Verrucomicrobiaceae bacterium. Lineage (GTDB taxonomy): Bacteria > Verrucomicrobiota > Verrucomicrobiia > Verrucomicrobiales > Akkermansiaceae > Luteolibacter. The sequence goes on from JAIXQH010000051.1 coordinate 144,251, forward strand.
CCACCCCAACGCACAATAGAATTCCTCCGCCCACAAGCCCGGTCCCCCACCAGATTTCTGAAATTCTGCGACGGATGATGGGCAGCACATCCGCTTGCGCCTTGTAAGCGGTCAGCACGCCGAGCGGATGCTGTGGATCCCCAATCGCTGCCGCGACATGGAGGATCGATGAGGTATCATCACTTTCGGCGTTCCTGCTACTACGAGCACCGTATTTTCCTTGAAGGGTCCGGTGCACATCCCGTTTCCCTGAGTAGTCCTCGCCTATCCGCTCCGGGTTGCCGGAATCAAACAAGACGATTCCGTTCGCATCCGTCACATACACGTCGATGCCGACCTTCTGCTTGGCATGGTTGTGGATCACCGCATTCAAACGCTTTCCGTGTGAGGAATCCATCGCCGCACGGAGCGCCGTGGGATCAAAGCCACCCTTTACAAAACCCTGCTCTGCAAATGAAGCGAGGAGGTTCGCGGCATCTACCATCGTTTCTTCCGTCGCTTGAAAAAGCTGGGGTTCAACGTCCGCGAGCTGCTTCCTCACCAGCAAGTTAAAGCCTGCGCAGATGATCAACGCATTGATGAGAAGTGTGATCCGTGTCAGCCTCATGAGGTTACTCTCCTTGCGGTGAATACGAGTAACCCAGCCCCCTGCGCGTTACGATCATTTCCTCAGCCCCAGCGCATGCCTCGCGAAGCTTCGCCCGCAGGCTTTTGACATGAGTATCCACCGTTCTATCGGTCACCGCACCCGGGTCATCCCACGCGTGCTCCAGTAATTGCTCCCGCGTGAATACCCTCCCCGGACGTGAGATCAGCACCGCTGCCATCCGGTATTCGTGCGCTGTCAGATCAATCCGCTCAGCTCCGCACCGAATCCGCTTTTCCACGTCATCTACCACCAGTGCCCCCGCTACCACCTCCGGTAATGACACGGCACCCGCGCCTGTCCTCCGTAAAATCGCCTTCACTCGCGCCGCGACTTCTCTTGGCGAAAATGGCTTGGTAACGTAGTCGTCCCCACCAATTTCAAGCCCTAATACCCGATCCAACTCGCCACCTCGCGCCGTCAGAAATAGCACGGGGATTGGCCACTTTTCCCGCAATTTCCGGCACAGATCGAATCCCGTCATATCAGGCAAGCCGACATCCAAAATCGCAAGGTCATGCGCCGCCGCTGATTGCATCGCAAGAGCGTCCATCCCAGTCATTGCATGGCTCACCACATGGCATTCATTTTCCAGAACATACACCAAGGTGTCCGCAATCGCGGGCTCATCCTCTACTAACAACAACCGGGGCATGGCTCAATCGTGCAGCAATTCAACTGAGCGGTCGAACACGGAATTCCTCTGGATCCGGGGTTCATGGAATAAGGTCGCCACTCCAGTGCAGTTCCTAATCCTTAGCGGACTTCGGATCGAGCGCATCGCGGAGGCCGTCGCCTAGGAAGTTGAGGGCGAAGAGGGTGCTGGCGAAGAAGAGCGAGGGGAAAAACAGCAGGAGCCAGCTTGTTTCCATGCGGTCTGCGCCTTCTTTGATGAGGATGCCCCAAGAGCTGCCGGGTGGTTTGACGCCGAGGCCGAGGAAGGAAAGCACGCTTTCCAGCAGCATGATGCCGGGCACGGCGAGGGTGGTGTAAATGATGATGGGGCCGATGACGTTCGGCAGGATGTGGCGGAAGAGGATGCGGCTGCGGCTGAGGCCGAGCGAGACGGCGGCCTCCACAAATTCTTGGTTTTTCACCGCCATGACCTGAGCGCGGACGATGCGGGCGATGGTGAGCCAACCGATCGCACCGATGGCGATGAAGAGCGGAATGAGCGTGGTGATGGGGGCAACGCTGTCACGGGCCCAGCCGCTTTTCCGAATGAACCATTCGGTGAATTCCGAGGCCGGACGATCGACGACGAGGGAAAATAGAATGACGAGGACGAGGAAGGGCAGGGCGAAGAGGATATCCACAAAGCGCATCAGGAAATCGTCGAGTTTTCCGCCTGCGTAGCCGGCGATGGCACCGTAGATGACGCCGATGCAGACGGCCACGGCGGTGGCGACGAGGCCGACGGAGAGCGAGACTCGTCCGCCGTAGAGGACGCGGGAGAAGAGGTCGCGGCCAAGTGGGTCGGTGCCAAACCAATGGGCGGTGGAGGGCCCTGCGGTGGAGTTCGCGAGGTCGATGGCGGAAGGGCTCTGGACGAAGGGCAGCAGCGGGCCGATGAAGCAGAGCAGGAGGATGAAAATCAGTACAAACAAGCTGATGATGGCGGGGAGGTTGTGACTGAGCCGTCGCCAGGCGTCATTCCAGAGTGAAGTGCCTTTTTCCATGGATGCTTAAGCGCTGCGGAGGCGCGGGTTGAGGGCGATTTGCACAAGGTCTGCGAGGAGATTCGCGCCGACGATGAGGAAGCCGTAGAAAAGAACGAGTCCTTGGATGAGGAAAAACTCGCGGTCGGTGGCGGCGTTGACGAAGTGCTGACCCATGCCGGGGATTTGAAAAATCGTCTCGATGACGAAGGAGCCAGAGATCATCCCCGCGAAGGCCGGGCCGATGAAGGCGACGGCGGGAATGAGGCCACCGCGCAGGGCGTGGCGGATGACGATGCGGCTGGGCGAGGCTCCCTTGGCGCGGGCGGTGCGGATGTAGTCTTGGGAGAGCACGTCGAGCATGCCGCCGCGGGCGAGGCGGGCGAGGTAGGCGGCATTGATGAGGCCGAGGGTGATGGCGGGGAGGATCCAGTCACTCGGGGAGGACCAACCGGCGACGTTGAGTGATTTCAAACCCAGGCCAGCGGTGACGGCAAGCAGCGGGCCGATGACGAAGCTGGGCAGGCAGATGCCGAGCATGGCGGCGGCGAGGCAGGAAAAGTCCAGGGCGGTGTTTTTCCGCACGGCGGCGATGACTCCGGCGGGGATGCCGATGATGAGGGCGATGCCGATGGACAGGACGCCGAGACCGAGGGAAACGGGGAAGGATTCGCCGATGATTTCTGAGACTTTCACGCCGTCTCGCCGGATGAGGTCGCCGAGGTCTTGGTGGAGGATGACGTTCTTGAGGTAGCGGGCGTATTGCACGGGCACGGGCTGGTCGAGGCCGGTGTAGGCTTTCATGCGCTTGAGGGTGTGCTCGGGGATTTTTTTCTCGTCGGTGTAGGGGCTGCCGGGCATGGCGCGGACGAGGAAAAAGGTCAGGGTGACGAGCACGAACAGGGTGATGATCCCTTGGCCCAGGCGACTGAGGATGAGGCGGATCATGGCTTGCGGGGCACGAGGCGGAGAAATTGGTAGGGATTGTTCGCCAGTAGCAGGGGATTCCACCCTTGGACGTCGGGGGCGATGAGGTAGTTCCGCGAATACCAGCCGAGGAGCAGGACGGGGCAGTCTTGGACGAAGAGGGTTTCCGCTTGCTTGAGCAGGCTGAAGCGGCGGGTGGCATCGGTTTCTTCGCAGGACTGCTTGATGAGGCTGGCGTAGGCGGGGCTGTTCCAGCCGGTGTTGTTATTGCCATTTCCCGGGGTCCACATTTCGAGGAAAGTGAGGGGGTCGAGGTAGTCGCCGATCCAGCCGGAGTTGGCGAGGTCGTAGTCGAGATTCTGCATGGCGAGGATGTAGGCGTTCCATTCCTTGTTCTCGATTTCGACTTCGATGCCGAGGTTCTTGCGCCACATGGCCTGGGTGGCTTGGGCGAGGGTGGCGGCGGTTTCCTTGCTGGCGATGAGAATTTTAAGCCGGGGGAAGCCTTTTCCGCCGGGGAAGCCTGCTTCGGCGAGGAGGCGGCGCGCCTTTTCCAGATCGTAGCCGATGAGGTGGGGCGGCTGGTAGTCACCCATTGGCGGGGTCATGGAATAGGCAGGTGGGTAGCCGCGATAGACGTTGGAGCAGATGGCTTGTTGGTCGATGGCGGCGCTGAGGGCCTGGCGGACGCGGGGGTCATTGAGTGGGGTGCGAGTGGTGTTGCAGCGGAAAAAGGTGGTGCCGACGTAGGGTTCTTGGCGGAGTTCGGCGGGATTTTCCTTTTTCATCAGGTCCACGACTTCCGGGGTGGCGGAGTAGGTGAGGTGGAGCTGGCCGTCGCGAAACATACGGGCCTCGGTGTAGAGATTGGTGACGGGGAGGAAGCGGATGCCGTTGAGGGTGGTGTGGGCGGCGTCCCAGTAGTGGGGGTTCCGCTCGACTTCGATGTGGTCGGTGCGACGCCAGGACTTGAGCTGGTAGGGGCCGTTGCCAACGATGTTCTCGGGGCGGGTCCAGGGATTCCCACGCTGGCCGATTTTCCCGAATTTTAGCACAATGTGGCGGGGCACGGCGGTCCAGGTGTAGTGCTTGAGGATTTGCAGGAAGTACGGGGTGGGGCCGCGGAGGGTGAGCCGGAGGGTGAGGTCGTCGAGGACTTGCACGCCGACGGTGGAGAAATCCGTGGTGACGCCTTTGTTGAAATCCTCTGCGCCTTTGAGGAAATAGAGCATCTCGGAGTATTTAGCGCCGAGCTCTGGAGTGAGGATGCGCTCGTAGGAAAAGGCGAAATCCTGGGCGGTGACGGGTGTGCCGTCTGACCATTTCCCGTCAGGCCGGAGCTTGGCGGTCCAGACGGTGGCGGTGGAGTCCGGAGTGACCGAGAGCGCGGCCCCGGGCGGAGTGGCGCTGTCGCTGGAGGGATCGTTGGTGATGAGTCCTTCAAAGAGGGCGCGCAGGATGTTCGCCTCGATCACCCCGGAGACGATGTGGGGGTCGAGTCCTTTTGGTTCACTGGCATTTCCAACGAGGAGGATGCCGTCGCGAGTGGCGCGGTCCACTTGGGATTCCTTTTGGCAGGAGCCAAGGAGGAAAAACAGGGGCGCTGAAATGAGCAGCAAACAGCAACGAGTCACGCGGTGAGGATGCCTAGATGGTGGGGGAATGCAGGTGAAATTTTCCCAAGACTCTGATTTCTCATTTCAAGGAACGAAAACACGCCGGGTCCACGCTTGCATGATGTCCTCAGCGGGTTAAAAACTGCCTACTGCTCTCGTGAAAAGCTATTTCCTCCGCCGCCTGCTCCTGATTCCGCCGACCTTGATCGGGATCACGCTGCTTGTTTTCACGATCACCCGTTTCGTCCCCGGTGGACCGCTGGAGCGGATGCTGCAAGAGGCTTCGAAAGGGGCTGACCAAGGCGGGAAACGTGCCGCGAGTAACCAAGCGCAAGGAGGATTGAGCGAGGAACAGCTTGAAGAGCTGGAAGAGCAATTCGGTCTCGATAAATCCGTGCTCGTCGCCTACGGCCAATGGCTCGGTGCTCTTCCCCGCGAGGTCCGGCTATCCAAAGGCGAGTATGGCGAGCAGAGCGACGAGCGGATCGGCGGCGAAATCGATCCCGAGACGACAACGCTCGTCGTGCTCAAGGGGGATGGTCGAGCGGTGCGCGTCGTTCAAAAGGACGGCAACATCACATCCGCAGTGCTGGTGGAATCCGGAAAATCGGTCGAGTCGGAAGGGTGGAAAGTCCGCTATGAGTCGGAGAAGGACCGCCAAGCACGCTACCAGCGGAGGAATTCACAGGCTGGAAAAGTGCCGAACTACTCGCCGCGCGCCGTGATTTACCAGACGCGTTTCTCGGGACTGCTGCAGGGGGATCTCGGTAGATCAACGGTTTATAACGATCCGGTGCACGAAATGATTCTTTCACGGATGCCAGTGGCAGCGTATTTCGGGCTACTCACGGCGATCCTCACCTATGGGATTTGCCTGCCGCTTGGCATTTTGAAAGCCCTGAAGCACCGGACCTTCATCGACACCTCCAGTTCGGTGCTGATTTTCATCGGCTACTCGATTCCCGGCTTCGCATTGGGGGCGATCTTGCTGGTGCATCTCGGTGCTCGGATGAATTTATTCCCACTGTTCGGCCTGACCAGCCCGGACTTCGATCAACTCGGGAAATGGGAGCAAGTCAAAGACCTCGCGCACCACACCGCCCTGCCGCTGCTCTGCTACATGGTCGGCTCGTTCGCCATGTTGACGATGCTCACGAAAAACAGCCTGATGGATAACCTCGCCGCCGACTACGTGCGGACTGCCGTGGCGAAGGGTGTGAGCTTCCCGAAGGCGGTCTTCGGCCACGCCTTTAGAAACTCCATGATCCCCGTGGCCACGAGCTTGGGGGGCTTGGTGGAAATTTTTATCGGCGGATCGATGCTCATCGAGACGGTCTTCGACATCCAAGGCTTCGGCCTGCTTCAATACCAAGCCGTGCTCGCGCGGGATGTGCCAGTCATCATGGGTACCCTCACCATCGCCGCCTTGCTAATGCTCGTCGGCAACGTGCTTTCCGACGTCATCGTGGCCATGGTGGACCCACGCATCAAATTCGAGTAACCATGCGACTTCTCGGCCTATTCTGCCTCTTACTAGGAGCACTCGCCATCACCGGCCAGTGCATGGACCTAGCATTCCCGACAGCGCGGTGGTTTTTCGACGTCAGTCGCGAGGTGCCCTTGTTGCGTTTTTCGGGAAATGGCTTTCTATGGTTTGGCTGGCTTAGCAGTGGCCTGCTAGTGTTAGGCGGGCTTGCCATTCTCAGCAGAACACTCCGCGCCGGACCGAAGAACCCCATCACGACTCGGCGCATCCGGCGCTTTTGTGAAATCAAACGTGGCTATTACTCCCTGCTCATCCTCGTCTCCCTAGGCGCCGTGGCCTCGCTCGACCAAGTCATCGTCGGGAAACGCGCACTGGCTGTCCACTACGCCGGCAAGTGGACCTTCCCCGCGTTTTTACCCACCGATTTTAAAAACAAAGACTTCGGGATCACCGATCAAACCGCAGAAGCCTCCGCAGACTACCGCAAGCTCCAACGCGCCTGGCGTGGGTCAAAAGACCGCCGAGTTATCCTGCCGCTTGTGCCCTATGATCCGACTGGTGACAGTCTCCCACCTCGCTCGCGGGCGCTTGTTTTGCGGGATAATCGGTATTACGAAGGAACTAGTAACAAGCCTTACTGGGGCCTCGTGGCGCGCTACGACGACAGCGCCGCCGGGAAAATGCGGCTGCGCTACACCATGCGAGACGGCCTGCTAACGGGTGCCGTGGATGGGTGGAATGCACTGGGTCAACCGATCTACAGCGCGGAGTATCAAAACGGCGAGGCCATCACGGAACGCTACAATGGCCAAGGTGATAAAGCGCAATTCCTCGCCGCCGCAGACACCCTAGAACTTCGTGCCGTGAAATACCACCCCGCTCCGCCGATGCCGGAAGAGGGGAACTGGCTGGGCACCACCTCCCAAGGCTACGACGTGCTCGCCTACCTCTACGGTGGGCTTCAGGTGAATTTTAAAGCGACCCTGATCTACTTGCCCATCGTCTATTTCATCGGCATCACCCTCGGCATGATGATGGGTTATTTCGGCGCTTGGTTTGACATGATTTCTCAGCGCCTCATCGAGATTTTCTCGAACATGCCCTTCCTCTTCGTGGTGATCATTCTCTCCAGCATGGTGCCGGAAAAATTCAAAGGCCTGCCGATCATCCTCACCATTCTCATCCTCTTCGGTTGGATGGGCATGACCGCCATGATGCGCACTGCCGCCTACCGCGACCGGGAGCGAGACTACATCTCCGCGGCTAGGGTTCTTGGGTCCGGCACCACGCGGATCTTGTTCCGTCATTTACTGCCTAACACGGTTTCCATCATCGTCACGCTTGTTCCCTTTACCATCTCCGGCCTGGTTTCTGCACTCACCTCACTGGACTACTTAGGCTTCGGCCTGCCTCCACAATACGCCACTTGGGGGCGCTTGCTGAGCGACGGTCTGGCGAATCTATCCGCGCCCTGGCTGGTGAGCTCCACGTTCGTCGTGCTCGTCGGACTTCTTGTCTTGATCACCTTCGTGGGTGAGGCCGTCCGCGAGGCATTCGACCCGAAAAAATTCACCTTCTACCGTTGATGCGCCGCCTCCTAACACGACTTGGATTCCTGACCCTGCTAGTGACCAGCTGTCGTCACGAGTCCTCGGAAATCACGCGTAAGCTTGAGTTCGACACCTTCCGGCCCACCTACAACCGCTATATTGAAAACTGGCTTAAGACTCAACAAGCCACGACGGAGAAAGAACTTGCACAAGTCACCACCGATCTAGCGACCGCTTCGGACGCTGCGAAAGCCGCCCTCGAAACCCATGCCGCTGCCCTCCGCCTAGATCAGAGCAAATGGCAGTTTCGCCTCGGCTTGGGTGACTTTCTTAAAATCGGAAATCCCTCAGAAATCCCACACGATCTCGTCTGGGAAAATGGCATGGACCAACCAGAAATCGGCGATCCCGCTGCTAAAAAAGGGGGAGCCTTCCGCCGTTATATACCTGCGTTCCCGCCGACGATCAGACCGTTTGGCGATAACTCGAACAACTCCTTCCGCGGCGATCTCTACGACAACATCGAGATGCCCCTCGTCGGCTTCCACTTGTCCACCATGGAAATGATCCCCGGCCTCGCCAAGGAGTGGGCGAGCTCTCCAGATGGGCGCACCATTTACTTCCGCCTCGACCCCGAGGCCCGCTATTCGGACGGAGTGCCTGTCCGCGCGCGGGATTTTCTCGTTGCCGTCTATCTGCGAGTCTCCGACTACATCGTCAATCCCTACGCCAAACAGTTTTACCGCGAAAATATCGCCCAAATCGCCGTCTATGATGATCTAACGCTCTCGGTTTCTCTGCCAGAGGCGAAAATTTATGGCCCCGCCATCGCCGGCGGATTGAGCCCCTCACCCCCGCATTTCTACACCGAGTATGGGCCAGACTACAATGACCGCTACCAGTGGCGATTCCCTCCCACCACCGGCGCTTACGAAGTCCGCCCAGATGGCATCATCAAAGGCGTCTCCATCACTCAAAGTCGGGTGAAGAACTGGTGGGCGAAGGACCGGAAGTACTTCCGCTACCGCTTCAATCCGGATCAATTGATCCACACCGTCGTCCGGGATGATTCCAAGGCGTTCGAGCTCTTCCGCGCGGGCGAGCTCGATACCTTTTTTCTAACCAGACCTCAGCTGTGGTATGAAAAATCCGAAATCGAGCCAGTTCACAAAGGCTACATCGACCGTGTCACCTTCTATAACCAATATCCGAAAATCCCGCGCGGCTTTTACCTAAATGTTAGCAAAGCCCCGCTCGACAACCGCGACGTCCGGATCGGGATCGACCAAGCGCTGAACTGGCAAAAAGTCATCGATGTGCTCTTCCGGGGCGACTACCAACGTCTCAATGCATTTAACGAAGGCTTCGTTAATTTCAGCGATCCCTCCATCCTCGCACGGCCTTTTAACATCAATGCCGCGCGCGCCTCCTTTGCCAAGGCCGGCTATACCACCGAAGGCCGCGACGGCATTCTCACAAAGCCAGATGGCAGTCGGCTCTCCGTCTCCGTCACCTACCCCGCCATGCCGCAGTATGACCAGATTCTCGCCATCCTCCGCGAAGAGGCCAAGTCCTGCGGCTTCGAGCTCCGGCTCGACGGGCTTGAGGATAACGTCGCCTATAAAAAAACCATGCAGAAGCAGCATGAAATGGCGCTTACCGCCTGGCTCATCGGCCCGCCGGTGCCGGATTTCCACCAGTTCCTGCACTCGTCTAACGCCATCGACGACAAGGGCAACCCCCGCCCGCAGACGAACAACCTCTTCGTCTGGCACCGCGCGGATACCGATGTCCTCAGCGAAAAAACCCGCACCGCTAGCACCGCAGACGAGCTGAAAGACGCGGCCTGGAAGCTGCAGCACATCATGCACGACGAGGCGATTTTCCTCCCAGGATACTCCGTGGATTTCGTCCGCATCGGCTCATGGCGGTGGGTGAAATGGCCCGATTGCGACACCACGCATTTCAGCCCACCATTGGTTTATGATCCCCATGAGAGCTTTGTCTTCTGGATCGACGAGGCCGTGAAGGCCGAGACCCAAGCCGCCCGCCGCACAGGCAAAGTCTTTCCTGAATCCACCAAAATGGTCGATGACTACCGACTGAAACCCAGCCCCGATTCTCCATGACCCCCACACCGGAAAATTGCCTCGAAGTCCAGCAGCTGATCACGTCCTTCGAGACGGAGCAGGGCCTGCTCCGCGCCGTGGATCATGTTTCCTTCAAGGTGCCTACGGGAAAGACCGTAGGTATCGTCGGTGAGTCAGGATGTGGGAAAAGTGTCACTGCCATGTCCATCGTCCGGCTCCTGCCACAGCCGGCCGGGAAAATTCTCGGGGGCCATGTTTGGTTTAAGGGCCGCGACCTCGTCCACGCCAGCGACCGCGAGATGCAGCAGGTCCGTGGCGGCGAGATCGGCGTGATTTTCCAAGAGCCCATGGCGGCGCTTAATCCTCTCCACCGCATCGGCCGCCAAGTTTCTGAGGTGTTCCGCATCCACCAGAAGCTTTCAAAAAAAGACGCCTGGGCCGCTGCGACGGAGATGCTGGAGCTGGTCCGCATCCCCGCCCCGGACAAGCGGATGATGGACTACCCGCATCACCTATCCGGCGGCATGAGGCAGCGGGTGGGCATCGCCATCGCCCTGGCCTGTCGGCCCTCGTTGCTCATCGCAGACGAGCCGACCACCGCGCTCGATGTCACGGTGCAGGCACAGATTCTGGATCTCATGGCGCGCCTCCAAGCGGAAATGGGCATGTCCACCATTCTCATCACCCACGATCTCGGCGTCATCGCCGAGACCTGTGACGAAGTCGTGGTCATGTATGCAGGCCGCGTGGTCGAGCAGGCGAGCGCGGAAGAATTGTTCGCCAATCCCCGCCACGCCTACACCCGTGGGCTGCTGCGCTCTATCCCGACTTTGGAAACTCCCTCGAAATCCATCCTCAACACCATCCCCGGACTCGTCGCTTCACTGGCCGATTACGCGCACGGCTGCCGCTTTTGCCAACGCATGGGTCGTACGAGCCGCTTCTCGCGCGAGCGCCCGAAGTTTGGCGAAATTTCACCCGGCCACTGGGCGGAACTCTGCCCGGAATGCGTCGCACTCGACTAAGAACCATGATCCCGCCACTTTTATCAGTCACTGATCTCTGCGTCCATTTCCCGGTGCGCGGTGGGGTGCTCTATCAACAAACCGCTTCGGTGAAAGCCGTGGATGGCGTGTCATTGAGCATCGCCCCCGGTGAGACGCTGGGCCTCGTCGGTGAGTCGGGTTGCGGGAAATCGACCTTGGGCAAGGCCATCGTCCGCTTGCTCAAGCCGACTGCTGGGCAGATTCATTTCGAGCATCACGACATCACCCACAGCCGCCAAGCGGCCCTCCGGCCACTGCGGCGGGATTTTCAAATGATTTTCCAAGACCCCGGCGAATCGCTCGATCCGCGGATGAGTGTGCGGGCGATCATCGAGGAACCATTCGTCATCCACCGCCTTGGCTCGCGGGCGGAGCGCAGGACTTGGGTGAACGAGTTGCTCGACCGCGTCGGCCTGCCCGCGTCATCCGCAGAGCGTTATTCCTTTGAATTTTCCGGGGGTCAGCGTCAGCGGATCGGCATCGCCCGGGCCCTAGCGCTCAAGCCGAAACTCATCGTTTGTGACGAGCCGGTGTCCGCGCTTGATGTGTCGGTGCAATCACAAATCCTGAATCTGCTGGTGGAGTTGCAGAAAGACTTCGGGCTATCTTACCTTTTCATCGCCCATGATCTCTCGGTGGTGAAGCACGTCAGCGACCGTGTCGCGGTGATGTATTTGGGAAAAATCGTCGAGTTGGCGAGTGCCACGGCGATTTATCAAAATCCTCGTCATGCCTACACGCAGGCCCTGCTTTCGGCGATTCCTTCTCACGATCCCAAGGTGAAACGCCCGACAACTCTGCTCGAAGGAGACGTGCCGTCTCCCATCGACCCACCAGCGGGCAGCGCCTTCGGCCACCGCATGAGTCACCCGCGCTATCAAGAAACGATCGGCGCGGATCTGTCGCTGCGCGAAATTTCCCCGCAGCACTGGGTGGCGGCGGACCCTTGTTCTCTGTCCGCAGCGGATTGGGCGCTCCTGAACCGGGGGTAGCGATCTCTAGGCTTGCCGTGAAGCCGGGAATTTTTGAGAGTGCTTCATGGACGGCTCCCAACCGAAACGAAAAGTGAAAGAATTGGGTGTAGAACCCAATCGCTCGGCTGAAAGCGGGGATTTCCGAAAGGCTTCCAGATCCTATCGGACGGAACTGGAAGGAGCCACCAAGCCGAGGCGAAAGCGCAAGCGGAGTCGCACGGTTGATACGGAACGAGGCTTTCAGCGAAAGTCCTCAGCGCTACCGATCTCATGGATCGTTTGGGTGTCCAGCGCGGCCATCCTCGTCGGCCTTTTCGTGGCGACGATCTTTTATTATAAGTCGCGCAACGAGGAGATCGAGCTGGAGCTGGCATCCACGAGCAAGGTCACCCAGGTCGAAGCCGCCTTGCCAAGTGATGCCAAGGCGAAATGGAATGGCGTACTCCCGAAGACCATTGCAGAGAACTTTCTGAAGGCAAAAACGGATGAGGAACGACTGCTGTGGGTGCGTGATTCCCAAAAAGTGGCAGAGATCCTGCGCCGATTTTACCAGCAAGATGCCCGGAAGCAGGAGGTCTTCTCAAAGCTCACGGAGATGCCTCAGAATCTTGCGGGCCAGGAGGCTTCTGCCCGTTTCGCTGTTCAATTTACCGATGGGTCGAAGCGATTGATCTCGATCCAATACGATGAGAGTGGTGCTGGTAAAGTGGACTTCAAGTGCTACTCCCGCTACTGCGACGAATCATGGGCGAGTCTTCTAAACGGCAGTGTGACCAAGGCCCACGAGATGCGGTGCATCCTTTTGGCCAGTGACTATTACAACCACGAGTTTGCCGATGAATCGACCTGGCTGTCGGTCTTGGCGACTTCGCCAGACTTTGAGGACGTCATTTATCTGTATGTAAAACGGGACGACCCAGAGTTTGTGGCATTTCTCCAAAATCCCCCGAAGGCTCAGACCCGCTTCACCATCGCTTTAGAAAGTGTCGGGATGAGCTACAAGAATCGTCAATTTCGCATGACGAAAGTCCACCGCGGTGCCTGGGTGATCCCATGAGCGCAGTTTATACCTCTCCATGCTTGTCGTGACTTCGCTTCTGAATCAACCTTGCCACAACCCTTCCGCTTCATCATCCATCCCATCCATTCATGAGTGACGAGTTTCGTAAAATCCCACGCTCCTACACCCAGGAGATTCAAAACACGGAGCGCCAAAGCCGAAAAAAGCTCGTCGAGGGCATCCACGATTCGGAGCGTGGCTTCGGCTCACGGTATGAAGAAAAAAATACGGATCGGCCAAACTGGATCCGCATTTCTGTGATCAGCCTAGTCTCACTCGGACTGGCAACAATGGGAGTGCTCGTCTTCAAAGCGAGGCACGCAGCCCCCGCTCAGGATGCGGGACCCAAGCCCAAGTTGGTGTCGGATTCACCATTGTTGGACACTAGGAAGGGAAATTGGAAGGGCGGCTCGCCTAGAGAAGTGGCAGAGAGATTTCTTGCCGCTACGACGCATGAAGAGCGGCTCCGTTGGGTGAAAGATCCTCTGGCCACCGCTGACATCATGAAGCGCTTCTACCAAGATGGCCCTGGGAAAACCCTCAAAGTCACCAAGCTGACCCAGCTCCCGCAAAACATCGCCAGCCAAGACAGCCACGCGCGCTTTGCCGTGAGTATGGACGATGGCTCAGCCCGACTTCTCTGCGTACCTTTCCATGAGAACGGTGAGGGGAAGGTCGATTTCAAATGCTACTCACTCTACGGAACCGCCACTTGGAAGGCCTTGCTTGATGGCAGTGCCACAAAGTCGGATGAAGTCCGTGTGATCATCGAGCGCAGCAACTACTACAATGGTGAATTCACAGACGAGAAGAAATGGCTCTCCCTTGTCGCCACTTCACCGGATCTGGAAGACGTCGCGTATTTCTACGTCCCAAGAGATCGTCCAGAGATGGGGCGCCTTCTCAGCGATCCATTGAAGGGCGGCGCACGCTTCACCTTGGGCATCGAAAGCATAGGAAAAAGCTATGAAAAGCGCCAGTTTGCCATCACCCGAGCACTCCGCGGCGGGTGGTTGAGCAAATGATTTACGCGGTCTTTCTCCAAGCTTGCAGAGCTTCGTTTCTCGGCTGAGACTCCAGCCATGTTCGCCCCCAAGTGGAAAAAGGAAGCTCAGCACCTCGTCAAAGGTGCGAAAAAGTTCATCGACTACAAGCGAGACCTCCTCAAGCCTGAGCGCTTGGATGAAATTGAATCACGGCGAGTGGATTTAGTTTCAGCAATCCGCTCGAAGGACCGTGAAAAGGTGAACGAAGCCTCCAAGCAGATCCGCGCGATTTGTGAAAATAGCCTGCCTAGGGAAAAGCCTGTCGGCTGGTTGGAAGAGAACGTCGAGGTGATGTTCGTCGCCATCGTCATCGCGCTCGGTCTCCGGACCTACTATTTACAGCCCTTTCGCATCCCGACTGGCTCAATGCAGCCCACGCTCAATGGCATCATCGGGACCCCGCTGAAAAAGGAGAATTGGCCGAGTTTACCCCAACGGTTGCTAGAGCAAGTCACCCGCGGACGCTCGTACGTCTATGAAGTCAGTGATAAGGACCGCCACATCGCGCTCAATCCCCAAGGGAACATGGATGTGCACGACACACAGTTTTTACACTTTTTCAGCAGGTCTGAGATCCGCTTCACAGATGCCCCGACCCTGCGCCTCCCCGCCCCGCTCAACCCCTGCACGGAGATTGGTCTCAATACCGCGCTCAGCTACGCGGCCCGCCACGGTGGACTGATTCCAAAAGGCATGGTCATCTGTGAAGGGGTCATCGACACCGGAGACCTCGTGCTGGTGGATAAGTTTTCTTACCATTTCCGCAAGCCGACCCGTGGTGAGGTCTTCGTCTTCAACACCTTGGAAAACAGCGGCATCTTGAAACGCAGCGGTGAACAAGGCGCCGGCTCGCACTACATCAAGCGTCTTTGCGGAGTCCCAGGCGACCGGCTCAGCGTGCAATCACCAAACGTCTTGGTCAACGGCAGCATCGCCAAAGAATTCGGAATGCAGCGAGTCGCCGCTGGCGAGGGCCCCTACAAGATCAATCCAAACGGCTATGGCTTCGCCAGACCCGAAGGCCCGCACTTCGGTAAAACGCTGCCGCAATTCATCGCTAAACCCGGCGACGAACTCGTCCTCGCCGACAAGGCCTCCCCCGGCATGCGGGAATACGCCGCCCTCGGCGATAATAGCAGCAACTCGCTCGACTCCCGCTACTGGGGCCCCGTGAAAGAATGGAACCTCGTTGGCCCCGCCCTTTTCTCGCTCTGGCCGATCACGACCGGCCACTGGGGATTAATCCGCTGACACGCACATGACCTCTGCCGCCTCGGAAATCACCCGCAAGGCGAAGTCCAACCTGGCGTTTGCCCTTAAAATCCTCCCGCCAGCCCGGCGTCAGGATATGGTCATCTTCTACGCCTTCTGCCGGACGATGGACGACCTTGCCGACGACCCAAATCACTCGCCCGACGAACGCCTGCTCGCCCTAAACACTTGGGAAAATGGCCTGACCCATGGCTTTTCCTCACCAGACGCCTTCCAGGCAGAAGTCATTTCCCTGCGCGACCGTGCGGCGCTGCCGAATGACCTACTCGTCGCCATCATCGACGGTTGCCGCATGGACCTCCAGCCCCAGCGTTTTCAAACCTGGGAGGAACTCTCCGGCTACTGCTGGAAAGTGGCCTGCGCCGTCGGCTTGGTATCCATCAGACTCTTCGGGTGTACCGATCCAGCATCAAGCGCCTACGCCGTCGCCCTCGGCCATGCCCTGCAACTCACGAACATCTTACGAGACATTCACGAGGATTTAGAAAATGGGAATCGCATCTACCTGCCGCTAGCAGACCTCGCCCGCTTCCACTACACCGCGCAAGACCTCGCTGCCCACGTTGTGGATGAGCGCTTCCTCGCCCTCATGGACTACCAAGCCGAGCGGGCGGCCTCCTATTTCCGAGACGCCCAACGACTGACCCCCCCCGCGGATCTCCAAGCCCTCCTACCTGCTAGGATCATGGCGGAAATCTACCAACTCTTGTTGGAAAAAATGCGGGCCGACCATTTTCAAGTCTTCCGCAAGCGCTATCACATCTCCAAACCCCGTAAACTTGCCATCCTCACGAAGCATCTTATTGCAGGATCCATTTAAAACGAATACTCTTCCGGGTCAGCCCGTCATCCGTCCATGTCGAATCGCTTCCACCACTACCTCCTCGCCTCGGCGGGCATCCTCGCCCTCTCATCTTGCGGCTATGATGAGCCACCACCCCCTCGCTTCGCGCCGAATCCGCCCTACCCACCCGAAATGGTGCCACCCACTGGCTATCAGACGGACATCAGCCCGCCTCCCGCGCCCTCACTCCCGCAGCCACCTGCACCCACCGCCACCGGAGGCTACCCGACCGCAGAACGCACGGCGAATCCCGACCAAGTGCTCAGCCCTTACGAACCCTACAACGTCATCGACATCGCAGGATTCAAATCCGGCCAACTCGCCCGCGACCCCTCAAACCAGAAAATTTTCCGCGTCCCGTAAATGCAACGGCCATCACGGCACGCTGACCCACGCCAAGCAGCTCGTGGAAACAAGTAAGCACTCCACTTGCGCTCCTGCGTAGGCCTTTTCCATCACGGCCCGGTAAGCAACCATCTGGCCTGCATAACGCTCGCGGACTTGATCGATGTGCTCCAGCACATCAGTCTTAAAATCAATCACTTCCACGCGCGTCACCTCGCCAGACACCGCGCGGTGGAGGTGCAGCCGGTCCACCGTGCCGCTCAGCCATTTCCCGTCACTCACCGCGTCTACCGCTTGCTCACGGTAGCACTCGACGGCACGCCCGCGCCGCTCGAATAAGTGACGCAGCGCTGGAGATTCGATCACCCGCGCCACCAAGCTACCGGCCTCGTCATGGCCTAAACGAGCCGGTGACTCATCGATCCATCCGA
This sequence comes from Verrucomicrobiaceae bacterium, assembly GCA_027484055.1. Taxonomy (GTDB): domain Bacteria; phylum Verrucomicrobiota; class Verrucomicrobiia; order Verrucomicrobiales; family Akkermansiaceae; genus Luteolibacter. Next base: position 161,242 of record JAIXQH010000051.1, read on the forward strand.
CTTCCGCGAAGGCCTCATGCACCGCCGTGCCGAATTTCATCCCACCGCTACTCCGCCCGGCATTCATGCGGGTTTTCGCGCCGCTGGGAGTGATCCGTTCCCGGCGAGCGACCTTTTTTCCCAATCCCGACATCGCAGGCAGCGCCTTCCCTGAAACATAGCGGGGCAGACCCTCCAGCCATTTCGGTGAGCCGGACTGATAAACCACCCCAGTTTTCCCTTCCGCAGAAATCGAGCGCATCAGCCAGTTCGCCAGTGACGGCCTATCCGCTTTTTGGGTGGCTGCTGGAGCTTCGAGTAAGACGTAGAGTCCTCGCTTCGAACGAGTTAGGGCGACGTATAGCATGCAGAATGCCTCGTATTTTTGGGCATCTCCCCACCGCTCTTCCGCCTCACGCATTTCGGGAATGAGTTCTCTGACCCACTTCGGTGGTGTCTCGCTCAGCCATCCAGGCCCCTCTGCAACCTCAAAGCGCTGGGCAGCTGGGACGCTGTCGGCCGGTACATCTGGCAGAATCACCAAATCAAATCCCAGTCCCTTCGCCTTATGAATCGTCATCACCTGCACCGCCGCGCAGCCGGGGTTTTGGGAAATTTCTAAGCGCTCCACCCAGTCCGCCGCCTCCTGCGGAGTCGCTGCTCCTCGGCTGTCCAGATCGGCCAAGGCGCTGATCACATCGCCTGCGCGTCTTCTTCCGAAATCTGACCAATCCTGCCAACACGCATCCACCACCTCTTCGACCATCACGGCAAAACCGCCCTCAGCAACCCTCGTCAACAAGCCATCCCACGCCGACCACCATTCCTCACCGAAGCGGCGTTCCAGCGCTGCCGCCAAAGGCGACATTGCCAGCACCTCCTGAGCAAAAGCATCCGCAGGATTGGCCAACCATTTTAATAACTGCCCTAACGCGATCCCCACCGGATGATCCGCAGTCGGCTTACGCCGTCCTTCTTCGATGACATCGTATCCCTGAGCACGTAAATGATCACCCACCTCGCTCACCATCGAGTTGCTCCGCACCAATACCCCGCAGGTCATCTCCCGCTCGCCGACGCCCAGCTCGCCCAGTAAATCCCCGAGCCGCACCAGGCGATCTTCCCAAGTCCCATCGACCACCTCCACCCGTGCTTCTCCCGCTTTCCCTTCAATGGCTAAGGGCGCAGCTGAGACGTGCGCCTCCCACACCCAAGCCTCTGCGGCGCTGCCGAAAAGCTCCCGCAGCGTGCTGGCATCCCCGCAAACCTCGTTCACCAAGGCCAGGACCTCTGGGCAAGAACGCCAAGACTCCGTCATCGGCGCGATCGTTAAACCACCACCTCGATACCGCTCGATCACCTCGTTAAACAATCGCACATCGCCACCGCGCCATCCGTAAATGGCTTGCTTGCGGTCACCCACCACGAACAGTGAACCCTCTCCCTCACCCGTCGCCTCATCCAAGAGCGGCACGAGGCCTCTCCAGTCAGACCGGCTGGTATCTTGGAATTCATCCAACAGCCAATGCGCGTACCGGGCATCCAGCCGAAAGTCCACTGCCTCGCGCCGCAATCTAGCATCCTCGTGCGTGGCCCATTCGCCCATGAGGATTTTTACGTCGTCGAAGCCGAGCTGCCCCCGCCGCCGCAGCAGGGCCTCGCAGCGGGCATCATGCAGCGCCACCACATCGCGCACGGCACGGGTCCGCTGCAAGGCAGCCGCCATTTCACAGCGTGCGGCTAAATTGACCAATGCTTTCAGCGCCTCGCCAGCCGGTCCAGAGACGATAAATTCTTTGTAATATTTCAAGCGCAGCGGCCCCGTCGGCTGCCCCGCTGCCGCCAGGATTCCTTCCAATTGCCCAGTCGCCCCGCCCAGACTACCACTGCCGATGCGATGCTCCGCCAAAGTCATCACCGCTTTTTCAAAAGCCTCCCGATGACCCTTTCGCGTGTAGTCAATCCCATCCATGCCTCGTAACACCTTGGTAATCAACTCGCCCTTGTGAGCTTCCCAGTCCTCGACACGCGCCCCGCTCAGAGAAACGGGGCCCCACTCCAAGTCCTGAGACCGGCGGTAGAGCCCCTGCCAGAGAGTCACGAATGCACGCAAACTCCTCACCACACCCAGCTCTTCTTTCCCCAAGCACGCCCGGCGGAAGGCGTGCAGAAATTCGTCACCATCACCCTCATCCAGCGTTTCACCCAGCAGCGTGGCTAAGATCTCGTCAGCAGCGGCAGCGGCCCTTGCCCCTTCGAGTAGATCAAATTTCCCCCCGGTCAGACCGAGTTCATATTGAAAGCCCCGCACAACCCGGGCGAAAAAGCTATCCATCGTTCCCAGCGTGCAGCGTGGCAAGGCGCGCACCAGTCTTTCCAAAAGTTCGGCAAAATCCGCCTGCGGTAAATTCAACTCCGCCTTCAGTCGCACAGCGCTCGCTTCGCACGCCGCGACATCCGCCAACTTCATCAACACCGAATCCGCAAATTCCCCAGCCGCCTTCCGCGTGAAAGTCAGGGCGACGATCTTTTCCGGCTCCACCCCTTTTGCCATCAGGCCGATGAGACGATTTCCCAACTGGAAGGTTTTCCCCGACCCTGCGGACGCGAGAATGAGTAGGTTCTTCTCGAGAATATTCATCGGTGCCACAGACCATGGCCCATGCGGCAATAATCGAAAACCCAGAACTTTCTAAACCCCACAATTTTCCTCATCATCCCACACAGCAGGAAAAACTTATTGAGTGTCAGACAAATAATAAGTTTCTTCTTGGCACTGGAAATGGCGGTGGTAGATTCTGCGCATGCGTAAGGCTCGGTGGCTTGGGGATTGGCAGAATTCAGCGTCTAAGGCGGTGATTTATCACTGCATTTCGCGGGTCGTGGATCGGCGGTTTGTGTTGGAGGAGCGGGAGCGGGAAGCGTTCCGGATGTTTATGCGGATGTATGAAAATTTCTCGGGCTGCCGGGTTCTTTCGTACTGCGTGATGTCGAATCACTTCCATTTGATGCTGGAGGTGCCGCCGATGGAGGTGGGTGGACTGACGGATGAGGCGCTGCTGAAACGACTTTCTGCCCTCTATACGGAGGCATTTGTAGCAGGCGTGGCGGCGGAATTGACGGAGGCTCGGAAGCTCGATGCTGATGCTAATGCTAATGCTAATGAGACTAGCGCTGCGACGGGTGGCGCCTCTGGGACTCGGGCGGCGGAGGTTCACGCTCGGTTTACTTACCGGATGCATGATTTGAGCGAGTTCATGAAGGGACTGCTAATCCGTTTCACACGCTGGTTCAACCGGACCCACACCCGCACGGGGACTTTATGGGAGGAGCGATTCAAGAGCGTGATCGTAGAAAGCGGCACCGCGACACGGACGGTGGCGGCTTATATTGATTTAAATCCGGTGCGAGCCGGGATGGTCGCGGACCCGGCGGACTACCGCTGGAGCAGCTACGGTGAGGCGGTGGGTGGTGGAAAAAGGGGCAATGGCAAGAAGGCGCGTGAGGGCTTGGTTCGAGCGTGTTTTTCGGATCAGGAAAAAGTTTCTGAAATCGACCGCTGGAAGGAAACGGCGCGGATCTATCGGCGCTTGATGGGTTTCGCGTTGGAGCGGAACGCTGGGCGGGCGGCCATTTCTACGAGCCAAGGTTCGGCAGTCCGTGGGCGCGCGCAAATGATGAACACCGCTGAGATGTTGGAGAGCGCGGAGAATGGCATCGTGCTCCCGGACTTGGGATTGGCGCAGATGCTGCGCTGCCGAGTGCGGTATTTCACCGACGGAACGGTGATTGGCAGCCGGGAGTTTGTGAACGATGCTTTCACCCGAGGACGAGAACGATTTGGCAGGCAGCGGAAGGACGGCGCGCGGAAACTGCGAGGTGCGGCGGCAGCGGCGAATCCGGTTTTGTGGAGCCTGAGGGATTTGAGAAAAGGGATCGTGTGAGGGTCGCTATTTCTCGTGAGCTTTTCAGATCGGACGATTTTCTTCCGGCGTTGACCTGAGAGAAAAGGGCTGTATGAAGGGTGAAGAATTTAATGCGATGAAATCTTTTAACCGACTCGTTCCATTCACCACTTTGGCTGCTGTTTGCACTCTTTTTTCATGTGCGCCCGGCGGTAAATCGCCTTCCGGGTTCTTGAAAAACTACGCGGAAATGAACGCAGGGTTCGGCATGGAAGATGCCGTTTCCTCATTCGTAAGACCGGGGGTGGACCTGAAAAAGTATGACAGCGCTATCATCGAGCCAGTGACCACGATCGTTGCCGCGCCCGGTATCAGCCCACAGGTGACTGAGCAGCTTGCGGCGTACCTTGGTGATTCGATTCGGACTCAAGTCGGTGCAGAGTTGAAAATCGTCACGGTACCAAGTCCCACGACTTTACGAGTGCGGGTGGCTTTGACGGATGTGATTGAAAATCAAAAGACTGGAAAACCAGTGACGACGATTCATCCCGCACCGCAAGCGATTTTAAGCGGGAGCTTGGGCACGCCAGAGATCGCGGCCTTTATCTCAAGGGTGTCGTTTGAGGGCGAAATGCTCGACTCGGTGACGGGCGCGCGGCTTGCGGCGCTGGTCGACCATCGGCTTGGGAAAAAGCGTGAGGCGAGTGCCGCCACGACTTGGCTGGGTGTCAGCAGTGCGGTGAATCAGGGGGCGAAGGGCTTGCGTGAACGTTTCGTCGCAGCTCGTGCGCGGTAATATTTCGTCCGTGCCATGACCGATTGCGACGAGATCGCTTTTTTTGAATTCCAAGCTACCGAGAAAAGCGCATCTCCCCGGACTCTTGCGAACTACCGAGATGCGCTGCTGGCCTATCAAGTGTGGCGTGGCGAACGATTCACTGGCTGGCGCGGGGCGGCGGCGGATGAGTTCCGAGACTATTTATTCGCGATGATGAAGCAGGGACTCAAGCGGGCGACGATCCGCTTGAGATTCGCTGCGTTGCGTTCGTTTTACAAATACCTAGTGCTGCGCCGCGGTCTCGCGCGGAGTCCGGTGGCGGAGGTGCAACTACCTAAGCCAGAACGTGGGCTTCCGGTCGTGCTGAGTCTTTCCCAAGTGGATGAATTGCTGGGAATGCCCTTGAAATGTGAGGCGGACAAGAAATCTCCGCCGTGGATCCCGCTGCGGGATGCGGCGATTTTGGAACTTTTTTATTCCAGCGGGCTGCGGATTTCCGAGCTTTTGCAATTGGATGTGCGGCATGTGGATTTCATCGGCGAGACGGTGCGGGTGATGGGCAAGGGGGCGAAGGAGCGGATTGTCCCAATCGGCGGGCCGGCTTTGAACGCGATTCAGCGCTATCGGCAAGCGGCGGCGGTCACCTCTGGCCCCTTGTTTCTGAGCAGTCGGTTGCGGCGAATCACCCAGCAGGCGGTGGATCAATTGCTGAAAAAGTATCTCAAGCGCAGCAGCATCCCCTTTGCGATCAGTCCGCACAAGTTGCGCCATAGCTTCGCGACGCATTTGCTGGATGCGGGCGCGGATTTGCGGAGTGTGCAGGCCTTGCTCGGGCATGCTTCGCTATCCACCACTCAGATTTATACCCATGTGACGAAGGAGCGGCTGAAGAGCGCTTACGACACGGCCCATCCACGCGCGTGAAAAATGATTTGCTGATCCTCATGAAGCTTTCCTGCCTATTTGGCCTATTTTCCTGTGCCTCCCAGCCACGGCTCGTGCCAGGGCCGGAACCGCGAGCGGCCTTGGCGAAGCGGGTGGTGGAGAAATCCGAGTTGGCGGTATTGTTTGTGGGGAACAGCTACAGCTTCGGGGTGCCGCAGGCCTTTGCAAAGCTGGCGAAAGAACGTGGGAAGGCGGTGCGCGTGGGTCATGCGACCTATGGTGGCTGGACGCTCAAGCGGCATGCGGCGAATGCGCCTACGTTGCGAAAAATCTGCACAGGACGGTGGGATGTGGTGGTGCTCCAAGAGCAAAGTGAGATTCCATCATGGTCACCGAGGAAGCGTGATCGGGAAATGTTTCCACCGCTCCGGGCCTTGGTGACGGAGGTGCGACGGGTGGGCGCGCTACCGGTGCTTTACCAAACATGGGGCCGTAGCGACCATTTCCTGGAGATGAATGCCAGACTACGCACGGGGTATCAAGCGGCGGCGAAAAATGCCGGTGACTTACTGGTGGTGCCGGTGGGGGATGCGTGGGAACGTGAATTCTCCGCAGGGCGCGGTGCGAGCCTATTCATGGAGGATGGCAGCCACCCGACAGCGGTTGGAAATGCGCTTACGGCAGTGGTGTTTTACGAGAGTTTTTTCGGGCACGAGTGACGGCCCCTATCATTTCCTAAATGCCGCGGCGAGCGAGGCAAGATCCGCTGGGGCGGCGCGATCTGCTGTCAGGATGGCTGCTTTTTGCAGGGAGATAATGTCGGAGATGCCTTTGCGGGAAAGTTCTAGCATGGCGGTCATTTCCTCGCTGGAAAACACGGCTTCTTCACCGCTGCCCTGGATTTCGACGAACTCGGAGGCTTCGGTCATGACGACATTGAAATCCACGGCGGCATCGCGGTCTTCAGGGTAGTTTAAATCCAGAATCGGCACACCCTGATAGACGCCTGCGGAGACGGCGGCGACGAGTTTCTTGAGCGGGAACTGCTTCAACTTTCCAGCGGCCATGAGCTGGTTGAAGGCGATCGCCATGGCCACGCAGCCGCCGGTGATGGAGGCGGTGCGGGTGCCGCCGTCGGCTTGGAGCACGTCGCAGTCGATCCAGATGGTGCGTTGGCCGACCTTTTTCAAGTCCACGCAGGCGCGGAGAGCACGGCCGATGAGGCGCTGGATCTCTGAGGAGCGACCGTCGAGCTTGCCGCGTGAGATGTCGCGTGGTTTCCGTTCGAGAGTCGAGTAGGGGAGCATGGAATACTCGGCGGTGAGCCAGCCACCCTCGACGCGCTGGGCGCGCATCCAGCGGGGGACGTCGTCCTCGATGGTCGCGGAGCAAATGACACGGGTGTCGCCGAAAGACACGAGCACCGAGCCGGTGGCGTAGGGTGCGACGTTCGGGATGAAGGAAATCGGGCGGAGTTGGTCGTTCGGGCGACCGTCAGGGCGTGTCATACTGGATTGAAGTGGAGCGAGGTGTGAGCTGCAAGTGCGGAGGTGTCACGATGCAGGCCAGAAGCGATTTATTACTTGGCTTGAGATTTCTGGGCGGCGGCCTCAATGAAGCGTTTCTTGGCCTCCATTTTCTCGGCCATATCGGCTTGGTATTGGCCCATTTGACCCGGGGTCAGGATGCCGTCGAAGCAGCTTAGGATGTCTTGAATCTCTTGGCGGCGCTTGGTTTGGACCTTTTCGTAGGCGACCATTGGGTCCGTTTCCGGGACGGCTTCACCCATCATGGCGAGGGTCAGGACGCCATCGATGCTGAGTTCCTTGTTAGCGGTGGGCAGCATGGAATTATCAAATAGGAGGGTGGCAGCTGCCGGGATGGCTTGGAGCTCGGCCTTGCTGCGCTGGCGGAGGCGGCTAAGCACTTCTTCGCGCTGTTCGGGTGAGAGGTCGATCTGGCCGATGGCGGGTGTCAGCATGGCGGTGGCGCGGACCTCGATGCGATTGTCTCGCTCACGGGCGCGGACTTCCTCAAATTTAGCAAGTTGCTCAGGACTTAAAACCTTGGCGAGGCCTTCTTCGATGGCTCTTCCGCGCAGGGCGAGGTCTTCGATGACAGGGATCTCACCATTGATGGTGGCCTGCACTTTTTCGACGAGGCTGATGATGGAGCCTTGTTGCTCGAGTGAGAGTCCGAGGGCTTCTGTCAGGCGGAGCATCCGCGCTTCATCGCGGGTCTTGGGGCCATTTTCGAGGGCGTCGGCGAGGGGGAAATCACCGGCTTTCACCTCCTTGGGACGGGATCGATCCGCCGAGGAGCTGCGGGTATTCGTCTCACTACGAGTCTGACGCGGCGGTGGCGAGTCTTTCGAGACGACCACCGGAGCTGGGGCCGTGCCGCTCGGTTTGGCGAGCCAAGCAATGGAGAAGCCAATGAGGGCGGTGAGAGCGGGAAGGAGAGATGAGGATTTCATGCGTTGCGGATAGCGGTCACCGCTGCGGCCATGTCGGGCGCGCGGAAGGTGGAAGAGCCGGCGACCATCACGTTTGCCCCAGCCGTGTAGCAGCGGGCAGCGGTGACGGCATCGATCCCGCCATCGACTTCAACGTGGTAGCTCAGGTTTTTTGTCTGTCGAATCTGCACGGAGGCGGTGATTTTCTCTAAAACCTCGGGCATGAACGCCTGTCCACCGAAGCCGGGCACGACGGTCATGCAGAGCAGGAGGTCGATCTGGTCGAGAAATGGCTCCACGGCACTCAGCGGAGTCGCCGGATTCAGGGCGAGTCCGGCTAAGCAACCCGCCTCGCGAATCCTTCTTAGAGTCTCGGCCACGTCGTGCTGTGCCTCGACGTGAACGGTAATGAGGTCCGCCCCTGCTGCGACGAAGCGTGGCAAGTAGTGGTCTGGCCGGGAAATCATCAGGTGGACATCGAGAAAAATGTCATTGGTCTCGTGCACCGCTTGGATGATGGCTGGACCGAAAGAGATGTTATCGACGAAATTTCCATCCATCACGTCCATGTGCATCCAGTCCGCCCCGGCGTGGATCGCGCGGTTGACCTCCTCGCGAAGGTAGGAAAAGTCTGCTGCCAGTAGGGACGGGGCGACAACGCGGTCTTGAAAGTTTTTCGGAATCACGGGCTGGAACGAAGCACGATTCGTCGGTGGAGACACGGAAATTTTTTTCATCCGCCGGAAACGTCGTGCGTCGCGGTCTGGCATCCGCTACTCAGTCTGGCGTGGACGAGATAGGACCGATTATTGATTTACAAAGTGACGCCTACTTCATGGGCCAAGCGCTCCGGGAAGCGCGTAAAGCCTATGCAGCCGGGGAGGTGCCGGTTGGCGCGGTGGTCGTGAGGGAGGGGAAAATTATCTCCAGGGCGTGGAATCAGGTGGAAATCCTCAAAGACGGCACGGCCCATGCCGAGATGCTCGCGCTGACGGCGGCGGAAGAAACGCTCGGCGACCGACGCTTGGAAAAATGCACCCTCTACGTCACCAAGGAGCCCTGCGTGATGTGCGCCGGGGCGATCATCTTGTGCCGCCCGGAGCGGGTCGTCTTTGGTTGTCCGGACCCGAAAGTCGGCGGTGTCGGTGGCTGGATCAATATTTTAGACTCCAGTCCGCCCTTTAATCACCGTTGTGAAGTGAGCTCCGGCGTGCTCGGGGAAGAGTGCCTTTTCCTGCTCCAATCCTTCTTCCGAGAAGCCCGCGAGCGGAAAAAATCCGAGCGCCCAGACGATGTTTTCGAGCTGCCGGAGTGATTTGATTCTCCGCTGCGCTTGCAGTCTCAGCAGCGGTCAGCTAGCCCTTAGCCTGTGGCCGCCAAAGCGAAAGTAACTCCTCAAAACACCGGAAATTTCCACGCCATCGTTGGAACCGACGAGGGACTTGTCCGTGAAAAAGCGCTCCAGCTCTACAACCAGCTCACCGGCGGCGTGGACGATGGCTTCACCCACGAGACGATCGACGGCATCGCGGATAATTCCGAGTCCGCCTTCGAAATCTGCTCCATCACCATCCAAGCCTTGCTGACCATCCCGATGTTTGGTGGAGATAAAGTCGTCTGGCTGCGGAATGTGAATTTCCTGGCCGACAACGTCACCGGGCGCTCCCAGCGCACCGAAGCGGGTGTGGAAAAACTCCGTGCCACCCTCGAAAAGGGCATCCCCGCAAGCGTGAAATTCATCCTCACTGCCCAAGGCGTAGACAAGCGCCGGGGCTTCTGGAAATACATCGAAAAAGCCGCCGCCGTCCAAGCTTACGACCGCATCGACACCTCGCGGGACGATTGGCAGGAGCAAGTCGCTTCCCTTGTCACCAAGAAATCCCGCGAGCTCGGGCTGCGCTTCACGCCAGATGCCCTCGCCCTTTTCGTCCTCCTCGCCGGTGAGCAGTCCCAGCAAATCGGTAATGAATTAGAAAAACTCGACCTCTTTCTCGGGCCAGAACGCCGCGAAATCACCGAGGACGACGTGCGCGTGCTCGTCCCGCTCAGCCGGGCCGCCGTCGTGTTTGAAATCGGAAAAGCCATCCAACTCGGCAATGCCGCGCGTGCCATCCAGCTCATCGACCAGCAGCTCGAAGCCGACGAATCCGCCATCGGTATCATGCGTGCTTCCATCATCGGCGTGGTTCGTAACTTGTTCATGGCCAAGCTCATCATGGAGAAATTTAAGGTTCCCACCGGGAACTACAGCGCATTTTCTGGCGGGTTGAACCGTCTGCCTGAGGCTGACCGCGCTTGGCTGCCGCAGAAAAAGGACGGCTCAGGCGTGAACGTTTTCCCGATCTTTCTCGCGGCGGAAAATGCGAAAAACTTCGACCTCAGCAGCCTCCAACATGTCATGGAAGCCACCCTCAAAGCGGACCAAGCCCTTGTCACCACTGGACTTGACCACCGACTGGTACTCCACCGCCTGATCGTGGAAATCGCCACGGCACGCAGAGCGCCTAGTCGCCGGTGATCCCTTGGAAATGCTCCCACCCACCGCTCAGGGCTTGGCCTCCACCCAGTTCCACCAGTTCGCCGATGCGGGTCAGCGCTAGCTCTGGAAAGGCTTTTGCCCATTCTGTCACCAACATCGGCGCTTGAGCTTGGTCGATGGCGATGAGCATTTCATAATCTTCCCCATCCCCCATCCCTTGGGCGACGGTGCAGCCTGGCGTGAGTGGAATGAGTGCTTCATCGACCCGGAAACCGCAGCCAGATGCCTTGGCAAGCCGCGGCAGATCCTTGGCCAAGCCATCCGAAAGATCCATCATGGCACTTGGAAGGAAATTGGATACCAACCAGTTTGCTTCAACAATCCGCGGGATGAAGTTTAGGTGTTTTCCCGTGATCGATCCACCGAGGAGTCCGGTGACGAATAGGCTGTCGCCAGTTTTTCCCATGCTGCGGCGGACTTGCTGGCCACGGCTGACCCACCCGGTCGCGGCGATGGAGATGACCGCTGCCGAGCCAGCGGGAACACTGGAAGTTTCGCCGCCCGCGAGGATGCCGCCGAAGCGTTTCAAGCATGCCCCGATGCCGCGGTAGAGTCCCTCGACCCATTCAAGATCCGTCTCCGCTGGCAGGGCGAGAGTGACAAGGAAATGCCCAGGACGCCCACCCATTGCGGCGAAGTCTGACACCACTCGAGCCACCGCTTTCCAACCGACAGCCTCGGCAGGGGCACTGGGTAGGAAGTGGATGTGCTCGACGAGCGCGTCTGTTTTGAGGAGTTGAAGCTCTGGGAGCGATGGCCCTAAGTCGATGATCGCGCAATCGTCACCCGGTCCTGCCGCAGGGTCTAAGTCCTTGGGGACCAAGGTAATGAGCCGCTCGATGAGCGCGTCTTCTCCGATATCGCGTAGCGTTTTCACAGCTGTGATTCGAGGGGGAGATGGAAATAACGAATCGCGAATTGGATCAGCACGGTGAGCCCATTGAAGCAGAGATGCGCCGCGATGCAGCCCCAGATGGAGCCGGTTTTTTCGTAAATGATCACCAGCAAGCCGCCGAAGATGCAGAGAGGAAACAACGCCGCCAAGTTCCCATGTGCCGCGGCGAATACCAAGGCGGTGCAGATTCCACCGACCCATGGACCCGCAAATTTTTTCGTGACGGGGTAAAAATATCCCCGGAAGACCAGCTCCTCACAGATCGGCGCGGCGACCACTGCGGCCAGCGCCATCAGCCCTAGGATGAGAGGATCGTTGGATTCTTGGAGGAGTTTCACGCTGTCCTGCACTGCATCCACCCCGAGAGAGTCGATCCAGCGCGCGTAGCCAGTGGCATTCAGAAAAGTCATAAAAATCGTCATGCCGAGGACCGCACCGGGTGCGATTAGGAAGACCCATGGCCATTTTTCCCATTTCAATCCGAGCCAGTCAGACAGGCTCGTGCGCTTGATCACCAAGCAGGCGACGCCACCCGCGAGGAGGAATTGGAGGGCGATGGAGGCGATCAATCCCCGGGCGCTGATGTCGGGACTCGGGGCTTCTGTCTCTGCGAAAGAGGCGAGCACAAGCCCTGCGAAAATGAGATAAATCGCACTGATTCCGAAAAGATCACGCGGTTGGTAAAGGGCCGTATCGACCCGGCCGAAGAGACCTGTCGGCCAGTGAATTTTCAGCCTCGCAGCTAGCAAAAAAAGCAGCGCAGCTGTGGTGAAAGTCGCAAAGATGACGAGTTCTGTAGGGTCCTGCATGGTCAAATCTTTACCGCCCAAGCCTGAGCTTTCCAGAGCAGCTCCGCCAATGGAAAAATTCTACCCCCTGCGCGAGCCGTCTCAGGCTTCTGCGTGATTCCGCATGAAATCGGCCACTTGCGCGAAAAATGGGTCCAGAAAGACACGCGCCGTATCCGCCACCTCCGTTTCCACCATCGCAGCCGTCATGAGAGCCAGCCAACGATCCCGCTCGGCAATGCCGATTTTAAAAGGAATATGCCGCATCCGCAGCCGGGGATGCCCGCGCATTTCTTCATAACGAGTGGATGCCCCTAAACGAAAAAGGAGAAACTCCGCCAAGCGCTCTTCAGAACCTTCCCAATCTTCCGGCGGATACATCGGCCCGATCAGGTCGTCTTGGCGCACTCGTCGGTAAAACGCTGCAACCATCTCGCGGATTCCGGATTCCCCGCATGTTTTCATCACTTCAGCCTCGTTCATGAGGCTCACTAAAGCCCGCATCCTACCACCCGAGCAAGTGCTGACTGGGAGGATCTTTTTTCTCCTGTCATGTCATTGATCTTGTGGTTTCTCGGTGGATTCGTTTAGCGTAACCCCGAAAATGCGACGCCATACCTCCTTCACCCGATGAGCGACTCCAACCCCACGAACGGCTTCATCGCTCCCGATTGTTCAGAGCTAGCCCCCCTTTTCCCAGGCTATGAAATTCACAGCCTCATCGCCACCGGTGGGATGGGGGCGGTTTACTGCGCGACCCAGAAATCGCTGGAAAGAACCGTGGCGATTAAAATTTTACCCACAGAACTCAGCAAAGACGCCGCGTTCTGTGCAGGTTTCGAAGCGGAGGCGAAGGCCATGGCCCGCCTCAATCACCCGAATCTCATCGGGGTCTATGATTTCGGAGAGGTGAACGGCATGCTTTTCATCATCATGGAATTCGTTGCCGGCCAGTCGATTTACCATTCGGCAAACGGCATTGCCATTGATCCCCAAGAGGTGATCCGCCTCGTCGCCGGGATTTGCGACGGCCTAGCCCATGCCCATGAAAATGGGATCATCCACCGCGACATCAAGCCGTCTAACGTTTTACTCGACCTCAACGCTCAGCCGAAAATCGGCGATTTCGGCCTCGCTCGACCGATCGAGAAAAAGATCGAAGAGGGTGAGGAAATTTTCGGAACGCCCCACTATACCGCTCCAGAAGTGGTCGATGCTCCCCACTCCGTGGACTACCGCGCAGACATCTTTTCCGTAGGAGTTCTCCTTCATGAGCTGTTGACCGGGAAGCTTCCCGCCCACGATCCGCGCCCGGCCTCGGCGATTTCTCGTTGCTCCACCCATTTCGACGCAATCATCCGCCGTGCCACCCAGCCCTTACCCGCAGGCCGTTACGCCAGTGCGAAAGAACTCGCTGCCGAGCTCCGGGCGATTCTAGCCACTCCCGCAGCAGGTCAGCCAAGGACTGGTGGCATGGCTGGACCTCGTCCCGCCCGCCCCTCCCGCTCCCGGGTGATTGTGAAGAAAAAACAATCATCTGGACTGACACAGATCATTCTCACGCTCCTCGCCCTGATTGGCGGATACGCTGCCTATATCCATTTTTCAAAACCACCGGAAAACGTTGTAGTCCTCTCCGTTGAAAAAGCCCCAGATGCCCCACCTCCAGTGGTTCAGAAAACTCCAGCAACAGAGGTCACGCCCCCAGAATCTGAATCCGTAGTTGAGCCCGTAGTAGAAGCTCCAGCCCCTTCGGAAACTCCCGCGCCGGCCCCGGAAATGAAGTCCGTGCCGACTGGAAATGCTCCAACCCCGCCGAAATCAGACCTCACCGAATTTTTCACCCGTGCCCGCAAGGTCATGCAAGAAAAAGCCATCCCCATCATCTCCCTCTACAAGGCGAACTCGAAGACCAACTTCACTGAGTTCGAAAAATCGCTCAAATCCGAAATGCGTAAAGTCAAGGTGAACGGCGAGCGACTCGACGAAGTGGTCCTCCCGATCATCGATACCTGGCGGACCGCCGGTGAAAAGCTCCCCGTCACTCTCAACGAGCAGCTCAGCATGGTCCCGGAAATTGAAACCCTCTCCAGTCCATTTCTCTCAAGGCAAGTCGGCATCGAAGACACCTTAAACGAGAACCTCTCACAGCTCTCAAAAACCTACGTCGCAGGCCTTCAGGTTCAGTCCAAGCGCTTCGCCACCAATGACGATCCCGGCGCAGTCGCCCTCATCGATCAGGAAATTAAAGAGACGGAGAGCGACTCCAAGTATTTCCGCAAGCTCATCCTCGGCGAAGAGTGATCCCCAGTGCATTTTCAAAGCGGAAACCCACACTTCCACTGGCGGCTTCGGTGATTCTCGTTAAACTCGGGCGTGCCCCGCGTTGACAAGAAATCCACCACCAAGCCCACCCCTCCTGCGATCCTTCTGCGCGGCTGCCGCCAGCATAATCTTTCGGGCTTCGATCTAGACATACCGCTCGGCAAGCTCACCGTCGTCACCGGTCCCTCCGGTTCCGGGAAGTCCTCGCTCGCCTTCCACACCCTCTACGCCGAGGGCCAGCGCCGCTACGTCGAGACCTTTTCCCCTTACGTCCGGCAGTTTTTCGACCGCATGGACAAGCCGCTCGTCGATTCCATCGAAGGCATCCCGCCTGCCATCGCCATCGAGCAGAAAAACCACGTCCGCACCACCCGCTCCACCGTCGGCACCCTCACGGAGATCAATGACTACCTCAAACTCTGCTTCGCCCGCCTCGCCGTCGGCTACGACCCACACACCGGCGCGGTTATCCAGCCAGACTCCCCCGACTCCGCTGCCGCCTGGGCTCGGGAACACCTCGCGAATCAGCCGCTCTTCGTCACCTTTCCCATCGCCATCCCCGCTGATGCGAAATCAGAAGACATCTTCCCTTTCCTTAATGCCCAAGGCTACCTCCGCATCCTGCTGAAGGGGGAAATCATCCGCACCGACGAAGCTTGGAGCGCCGCCACCATCCCGCCCGTCATCCACGTCATTCAAGACCGCATCACCCTCACCCCGGAAAACGAAACCCGCCTCCTCGAAGCCCTCGAAGCCGCATTCACCCTCGGAAAAGGCCATGCCACTCTCTCTCAGGGAGAAACTTCCCGCCCCTTCTCCACCACCTGGACCAACCCCGCCACCGGTTTCACCCTCCGCAAGCCCACACCAGCCCTCTTCTCCTTCAACTCCCCCCTCGGTGCCTGCCCCAAGTGCCGCGGTTTCGGCCGCATCATCGGTATCGACCTCGAAAAAGCCGTCCCAGACCCATCCCTCTCCATCGCCCAAGGAGCCATCAAGCCCTTCCTCGGCGAACGCGGCGACGAGTGCCAGCGCGACCTGATTCGCAACTGCAAAGAACGCGACATCGACACCACCTGCCCCTTCGAAGACCTCTCAGAAGACGAGCAAGAATGGATCTACTACGGTGACCGTAAAACCGAAGACCTCACCCCCGACGAGCTCGAATCTCTCTGGGAATCCGGCGATTGGTATGGTGTCAAAGGCTTCTTCGACTGGATGGAAACCAAGGCATACAAGATGCACGTCCGCGTCTTCCTCAGCCGTTACCGCTCTTACACCACTTGTTCCGCTTGCCGTGGCAAGCGCCTCCAGCCCGAGTCCCTCTGCTTCAAAGTCAAGGGCAAGACCCTCCCAGAAATCTGGTCCCTCCCCATCTCCGACCTCCAACCCTGGTTCTCTTCACTGATCACTGATCACTGCTCACTGGGCACTCCCAAAGACCCCACGCTCAAGCTCGTTCTCACCGAGATCACCTCCCGCCTCTCCTACCTCGACCAAGTCGGCCTCGGCTACCTCACCCTCGACCGCCAGACCCGCACGCTCTCCGGCGGCGAAGTCGAGCGCGTCAACCTCACCACCTGCCTCGGTGCTT
The DNA here is from genome assembly GCA_027484055.1 of Verrucomicrobiaceae bacterium. Classification (GTDB taxonomy): domain Bacteria; phylum Verrucomicrobiota; class Verrucomicrobiia; order Verrucomicrobiales; family Akkermansiaceae; genus Luteolibacter. Next base: position 177,385 of record JAIXQH010000051.1, read on the forward strand.
CCCTGACTGGCACCCTCTTTGTGCTCGATGAACCCACCGTCGGCCTCCACCCCCGCGATATTGACAGACTGGTCGGTATCATGCACGGCCTCCGGGATAAAGGGAACACCCTCGTCGTCGTCGAGCACGAGCACACCGTCATGCTCGCAGCAGATCACCTCGTGGACATCGGCCCCGGTGCCGGCTCCCAGGGCGGCACCCTCATCTATCAGGGACCGCCTTCGCCAAAATCTAAAACTTCAAATCTCAAATCTCAAATCCCACAGGGCACCCTCCCTTGGCTCACCGGCCAGAAATCCATCCCCCTCCCCACCACCCGCCGCAAGCCCAGCAAGAAACTCCTGCAAATCCGCGGTGCTACGCGCCACAATCTCAAGAAGCTCAATGTCGATCTCCCGCTTGGTCTCCTCAACGTCCTCACCGGCGTATCCGGCTCCGGGAAATCCACCTTCGCTCACGACGTGCTCTACCTCAACCTTGCCCGCAAGCTCGGCCAAGAAGCCGAGGGCGATGCCGCTCCCATTAAAGAGCTCAAAGGCACCCAGCACCTCTCCGGCGTCGAACTCGTCGATCAAACCTCCGTCGCCCGCACCCCGCGCTCCACCCCCGCTGTTTTCCTCGGAGCCTTCGATCCGATTCGCCAGCTTTTCGCCTGCACACCCGAGGCCAAGGTTCGCGAGCTGACCACTGGCTTCTTCTCCTTCAACTCCGGGGCCGGCCGCTGCGACCGTTGCGCCGGAAACGGCTTTGAAAAAGTCGAGATGCAGTTCCTCTCCGACCTCTACGTCACCTGCCCCGATTGCAACGGCAAGCGTTACAAATCCTCCACCTTGGATTTCCACTATCTCGGAAAATCCATCTACGACATCCTCCATCTCACCGTCGTCGATGCCATCGACTTTTACACAGAAACCACCGGCCTGCCGCCCGCCCACGCCAAGCGCCATCAGCAGATTATCAAACTCCTCTCGCCCCTCGTCCAAGTCGGTCTCGGCTACCTCAAGCTCGGCCAGCCACTCAACACCCTCTCCGGCGGCGAGTCCCAGCGCCTCAAACTCTGCCAACTCCTCGCCTCTTCCGCCGCACCGACCAAAACCGGAAAGCTCCTCATCCTCGACGAACCCACCACCGGTCTCCATTTCACCGACATCCAGAACCTCCTCGCCGTCTTCCAAAAACTCGTCGATTCCGGTCACACCCTCCTCGTCATCGAGCATAACCTCGACGTCATCAAATCCGCCGATTGGATCCTCGATCTCGGTCCCGAAGCTGGCCAGCACGGCGGCCAGCTCGTCGCCCAAGGCTCCCCCGAACACGTCGTCCAACAAGACACCCCCACCGCTCACTTCCTCAAGCAAGCCCTAGATTCAGCCAGCTCTTCATCTCCTCTGCTCACTGATCACTGCTCACTCGGCACTTCTTCCTCTTCACCCACGATCTCTTTGCGCGGCGCCCGTCACCACAACCTCAAAAACATCTCCCTCGACATCCCGCGCGACCAGCTCGTCGTCATCTCCGGTCTCTCCGGCTCCGGGAAATCCACCCTCGCATTCGACATCCTTTTTGCCGAAGGCCAGCGCCGCTTCCTCGACTCCATGTCCGCCTACGCCCGCCAGTTTGCCGAGCAGCTCGAAAAACCCGAGATCGACCAACTCCAAGGCCTCCCCCCCACCGTCGCCATCGAGCAACGCGTCTCCCAAGGTGGCGGGAAATCCACCGTCGCCACCGTCACCGAACTCTGGAATTTTATCCGCCTCCTCTACTCCAAGCTCGGCACCCTCTACTGCCCTGACTGCCAAGTCCCGGTGGAAAAACAATCCCTCGCCGCCATCGAAAACACCATCCGCGCCGAGCTCAAAAAAGGCCCCGTCACCCTCCTCGCTCCCATCATCCGTGGGAAAAAAGGCTACCACAACGAGATCGCCGAGTGGGCGCTCAAACAAGGTTTCACCCGCCTCCTCGTCGATAAACAATTCAAAAACGCCGCAGGCTTCACTCGCCTTGAACGCTTCAAAGAGCACGACATCGACGTCGTCGTGGCGGCGGTTTCCAACCGCCAAGCCGAACTCGCGGAACTCAGCAACTCCATCCCCCGTGCCCTAGAAATCGGCAAAGGCCTCATCAAACTCTTCACCGCCGATAAAAAATTCCTCCTCCTCTCCACCCACTCCAGTTGCCCCTGTTGTAACCAATCCTTTGAAGAGCTCGACCCCCGGCTCTTCTCCTTCAATTCCCCCCACGGCTGGTGCCCCGAGTGCCGTGGCCATGGAAAAGTCCCCAAGCGCCGCCAGTACCTCGACACCGCCCGCTTCGACTCCGTCCTCGAAGCCGAAATGGACGCCGACCGCGCCATCGACCGCATGGACTCCACCGAACTCACCGAGTGCCCCGCCTGCCACGGCTCTCGCCTCAACCCCACCGCCTCCGCCGTCAGGTTAGGCTTACGCCAAGAAGTGGGCAGTGTTCAGTCATCAGTGATCAGTGAAAGAAAAGATGCAAAGAAAAAGCGCGAAGCCTCTTCTCTGCTCACTGCTCACTGCTCACTCGGCACCCCCATCTCCACCCTGGGCCACCTCTCCATCAACGCCGCCGCCACCCATTTCCACACCCTCAACTTCTCCGATTCCCGCGCCACCCTCATCGCCCGCGACATCCTGCCAGAAATCCGCCAGCGCCTCGCCTTCCTCCAAGAAGTCGGCCTCGGCTACCTCCAGCTCGACCGCTCTGGCAACACGCTCTCCGGCGGCGAGTCCCAACGCATCCGCCTCGCCGCCCAGCTCGGCTCCAATCTTCGCGGCGTCCTCTACGTGCTCGACGAGCCGACCATTGGCCTCCACCCCCGCGACAACGCCGCCCTTTTGAAAACCCTCATCGCCCTCCGCGACCAAGGAAACTCCCTCATCATCGTCGAGCACGACGAAGACACCATCGCGGCGGCGGATCATCTCATCGACCTCGGCCCCGGTGCCGGGCGTCTAGGTGGTGAAATCGTTTATCAAGGAAAGCCGCCGGAACTTGGAAAAGTGATCAGTGGAATAGAAGGGCCCAAGAAAAAGCGCAAAGCCTCTTCTCTGCTCACTGATCACTCGGCACTTCTCACTTCTTCCTCCCCCACCTACCGCGCCCTCTCCGCCATCATTCACCACCCCATCCGAGGCACGCGCCGCCCCGTGCCGAAGGACCATCCATTTCTCACCCTCACCGGCTGCCACGCTAACAATCTCAAGCAAGTGGACGCCGCCATCCCCCTGAGCCGCCTCACTGTCCTCACTGGCATTTCAGGCTCCGGGAAATCCTCGCTGATGCATTCCTGCGTGGCGGCGGTTTTTAACCGCCAGCCCAAAACCCTAAAATCCTACACCAAAGTCACCAGGGAAAAACAAATCAAAGCCTGCTTCGAGGTCGATCAATCCCCCATCGGCAAGACCTCCCGCTCCTGTCCGGCCACCTACGTCAAAGTCTTTGACCACATCCGCGCCCTCTACGCCCAGCTCCCCGACGCCCGTATCCGTGGCTTCGATGCCTCGCGCTTTTCCTTCAATACCGACAGCGGCCGCTGCCCCGAGTGCAAGGGCAATGGTCGTGTGAAGCTAGAAATGGATTTCCTCCCCAGCACCTGGGTCCATTGCGAGAGCTGCGATGGTCAACGCTACAATCCCGCCACTCTCGAAGTCACCTTCCGCCAGAATAACATCGGCCAAGTCCTCGCCATGACCATCGACGAAGCCGCCGCCTTCTTCGAGTCCCAGCCGCGCATTTCCCACCCCCTCAAGCTCATGGCAGACACCGGCCTTGGCTACCTCCAGCTCGGCCAAGCCAGCCCCACCCTTTCCGGCGGCGAGGCCCAACGCATCAAACTCGTCTCCGAACTCACCAAAGGCCGCGGCACCAAGGCCACCCTCAACAACGCCTTTTTTGCGCAGCGGAATCTCTACCTCATCGAAGAACCCACCGTCGGCCTCCACCTCGAAGACGTCCAGCGCCTCATTGACGTGCTCCACCGCCTCGTCGATGAAGGCCACACCGTCGTCGTCATCGAACACCACATGGCCGTCGCCGCCGAGGCCGACTGGATCCTCGACCTCGGCCCCGAAGCTGGCGACGCAGGCGGTCAAATCATCGCCCAAGGCCCACCGGAAAAAATCGCCAAGTCCAAGACTTCGCGAACGGCACCGTTCCTTAAAATCGCGCTTGGAAATTGAAATTTACGCGCCATGTCCTATGTCGGTTGGGTAGAATAAAAATTCCATATTTCAAGTTCCTGAAGTGTCGAAGGCTCTGAGCATTTCTCCCGCCACTGCCAATGCCTTGCTCGCCGAGTTCCTGAGGCTCGGTATTCTAATAGAACTCACTGGCTATCGACGAAACCGAATTTTTCACCTCCATGCCTACTTTAAACTTTTCCAATCCTCACTAGAACTTCGTTCATCGCTCATATCCAGCCTTCAGAAAAAATCGGAAAACACCTTATTTCTATCTGATAGTACTAGCCTCTTCCGAGGTTAGGCTACCGATGGTTGCGGCCAAAGTAAAAGGCTCGATGCCTCCCTTGCTCTGGATTGTCGGGCCGCGTATTTATAACTTAAACCGCGTGGGTCAAAGCGACGATATCTGCGTTCGGCGGTCCGAAAAAGTTGTCGCAGAATCGGCTTACCGCATCGATTAAGCTGGAGAGAATTTGGCCGCGTTCAAAGCGTTGGCTACTGTTCTGAACTCAATATCGTGGAGCCTTTATTGCGCCCATTTACTGAGATCGATGGAGGATCTAATTTGGATTTGAAGGCGATGACGGAGCTTGCGTTTCAAAATCCACATTCGGACTGACCTCGCTCAAATAAGCTCTCTTACAGCTTCGGCGGATTCCTTCGCGATATGGCCGAAAGTGGCTTGCGCAATACAGCGCACAGAATCAATAAAAAGCCCAAAACGCGGAGAATGTAGGTATAGCCAGCCCGTTCATCGGTGACTTCCAACTGGGTAACTACCACATGATTGAGCGCAAAAAGGAAAAATGCAATTCCAAGATGAAGGAACAATCGATCATGGCCATTGCGCCAGATGCGGATGAAAAAGAAACCCGAGGCTAAATAGGCCATTGAGATCGCTCCGGCAAGAAAGGGGATCAAGGGATTCATTATTTTTTACGGTTAGAATTCCACACAAGGGCGTAAAGCAGGACTAGTAACCCGGCCAACGCTGCAATTAAGCGTGGTATCCGTAGATCAATATCTGTGAGGATCACTAGGTCAACAAAAAGAAGAACATTGCTTATGGTAAGGCCGACAAAGCATATCGCACACCAAAGGACCAGTCGCACGCGGCTGAGCACAAAGCTGCGCAATAGAAGAATCATGCAGGTTGCGCTTGTGATCGCAGCAAGCGCGTAAAGGGCGATTTTAAACATAAACTACGACAGTCTGACCTTTGGGCTGCTGAGAATTTTCTTTTGGCGTGAAGACCTAGAAAGAGCCAGTGGCGGGTAAAAACTGGGGTTGCGTGGGGAAAGGGGGAGATTCGGGTTAAGTGATAGTTCTGAAATGAAGAAACTTCCCGAAGGCCGATAGTCGGCGCATTCGATATATTTCGAAGTGCATTTCATGCTGCGTGAGCGTAGCTCTTAGGATCGCTAAGCCAAGTTTTTTTACAGCGGGTATCCGGCGGGTGAGGTGCCTGCCTTACACAAGTGAAAGGGAGCGGGGCGAAAATTGCTGAAAAATGAAAGCCGGACTGCCTGCGCGGAGTAGGGAAAACGCTATGATGGAAAACCCGGAAAAACAGTTGATCGGCAGGCGTCAGTTCATCGGCTACGCGGGGGCTAGCACGTTGGGATTGTTGCTAGCGCGTGAATCGCGCGGGGAGTCCGTGGCGAGTGGCTTTGTATTTCTTGAGGCCGAGGGATTCGACGACCATGGCGGGTGGGATCTCGACCAGCAGTCCATGGATCAAATGGGCGCGCCGTATTTGTTAGCGCATGGTCTTGGTGTGCCGGTGGCGGATGCCGTGACGCAGGTGGTGTTTCCCTCGGCGGGGACCTACCGCGTGTGGGTGAGGACGCGGGATTGGGTGGCACCGTGGAATGCGCCGGGAGCACCGGGGAAGTTCCAGTTGCTGATCGATGGCAAGGCGCTGAAAGAAGTATTCGGAACGAAAGGGGCGGATTGGCACTGGCACGACGGCGGCACGGTGGAGGTCGGAGAGCGGGCCACGGTGGCCTTGCATGATCTCACCGGGTTCGAAGGGCGCTGCGACGCAATTTTGTTTTGTAAGGACGTCGGGTTTAAGCCAGTGGAAGACCTCGCGGCGCTGACAAAATTCCGTCGGAAATTGCTCCATCTGCCAGATGAACCGGCGGATGGTGGGGTGTATGATCTTGTGGTGGTGGGAGCGGGGCTGGCCGGGACCTGCGCGGCGCTCTCCGCAGCGCGGAACGGCATGAAAGTGGCCTTGGTGCAGGACCGGCCGGTCTTGGGAGGGAACGGGAGTTCCGAAGTGCGGGTGTGGCCGGAGGGCAAGACGCGCCAGGAGCCGTTTCCCCATGTGGGCGGGATCGTGGATGAGATCCTGCCGGAGATCAAGCGGACGGGGACCATGAATGGGGGCGGTGCCGAGTTGTTCGACGATTCGCGAAAGCGGGACGTGGTAGCTGCCGAGCCGCGGATCTCGTTATTTACCGAGTATCGGGCGATGGAGGTGGAGAAATCAGGAAATGATATCCGTGCGGTGGTGATCCAAAGCACGCGCACGGCGGTGAGGAAACGGCTGGTGGGGAGTTTTTTCGCCGACTGCACGGGGGATGCCAAGGTGGGTTTTCTGGCTGGGGCGGATCATGAGTATTCGCTAGATCAACCGTTGATGGGCAGCTCGAATCTTTTCAGCGTGCTGGACGCCGCGCAGAAGCAGCAGGTGCTCAAGTGTGAGTGCAAGGACAAGGCCGCCCTATCCACGGCATACGAAGAAGGCGAGCTGGAACAACCCTTTCCCCGCTGTCCTTGGGCCTTGGATTTATCAGACAAGCCGTTTCCCGGCAGGGCGAAGTTTCAGGAGAAGGGGAAGGATGATCTGGCCGCCTTCGCCCGCCAGTGGTATTGGGAGAGTGGATTCGACAAGGATCAGATCAACGAGATTGAGCGGATCCGCGATCATAACTTCCGCGCGATGTATGGCGCGTGGGATGCGCTGAAGAATGTGGACGGACTCTATCCGACTCATCGGCTCGGTTGGGCCGCTTTCATCGCTGGAAAACGGGAATCCCGGAGATTGATGGGAGATGTGGTTTTGGATGCCAGCCACTTTCTGGAGGAGCATGAATTCCCGGATGCAGCCTTTCCCTGTTCTTGGCACATCGATCTCCATTTTCCGAAGAAGGATTTTCAAAAAGGATTCGAAAGCAACGAATTCATCTCCGACTACACCCGCGGCAAGGAGCACCAATACGACGGAATCTACTGGGGGCCATATCGCTGTCTTTACAGCAGGAATATCAACAATCTGTTCATGGCCGGGCGCGACATCAGTGTCAGCAAGACCGGGCTAGGCGCGGTGCGGGTCATGAGAACCTGTGGCATGATGGGGGAAATCGTCGGTAAAGCGGCATCGATCTGCATGCACCAAAAAACCTCACCGCGCGGAGTCTATGAAAAGCATCTCCCGCAGTTGAAGGAATTGATGCGACAACCTGCGTCCGCGCGGGTGGGATAGCGGAGTTTTCAGCGACCGAGTTTCGGGCGTGGTTGTGGCTTGAGGGGATGTTTCTGATTGCCGAGCTGCACGCTCATTTAGAAGGGGATGGGGGGCTAGTGGGGCTCGTCAGGGGCGAGGAAGAACTACAACTGCACGGCACTTTGGGCATTGGTAACCCTCGCAGCTGTCCCCGCTGTGAACAACGACTTCCTTCTTTTCCGGACCATTGAACCACAAATGCTGATATGACGACCCAACCAGTAAGAAACCCCAGAAAGTTCCTCGAACCGAACACTTTCCCGGTTCCATTACCGTGGAGCAGATTGGACATTTTGGTTGGGGAAGATTCATCATTTATTTCTGCCTAACGCCTGTATTAATTCATCTAGAGCAAACATGTCTAGAAACTCATTTGCTGATGCTGTGACCTCATTCACGATTACCCGATTTCAATTTATTGAGTCCGTACCACCTCGGCCATTACGCTGACTACCGATTTTTTCGTGTCGCCAGTGCTTCCTGAGATTAATTCCAATGCCTTTCCGGTTCTCAATAAGACAGCCGTTTCGAGCGTTTGCATTCGTTGGTTAATGAAGTTATCACGATAGCGCGAGGTGCATATCGACAACGTCGCCGGACTCATCGCCTATGGAATCTTGCGCGACTTTTTGAACGGACCATTGGAAATTTACCCGATTTTCGGAGGCGCAAAGCCTTCACGGTAAGTGCGCGAAAGGACCGTTTTGTTCGCCTGTTCGTGATTGGTGAAGCGGTAGTTCGCCGCGTCCCAGTGCAGCTCCTGACCAGGGAAGCGAGTCGCCTTGGTTGCGAGCAAGGCTGGCTCGGTGATGCGTGATCCGATGTCAAAAGGGGTCCAGAGCGGCTTTGCGTTGCCGAGGCAGCAGTCCGCCCAGTCTTTCCAGTGGTGGCGGGGAGCAACTTCGGGGAGTGGTTCGTTTCCCATGAGTTTGCCCTTGCGGTAAATTTCAAAACGACCATCCGGCTCAAGGAGGAGCGCACCTTCCTCACAAACGATCATCGTGCAGCTCCCTGTGATTTTTGAAATCGGCAGACCGTAGTTGGCAAAGGACGGACGGATCCCGCTGTCGCTATAATGGACAACAAACTTCTCGCGGGCAAAGCGATCACCGCCGCCGGGATAGGTGAGGATGGACTGGTTGTAGCCCGTGTGGCATACATCGGACGGTTTCATCGTGTTGGTCTGCACGGCCTCGGGGGCCGCGAGATCGTAGGCGAAGTAGAGCACGTCGATGAGGTGACAACCCCAGTCGGCAAGCATGCCGCCGCCCGTTTCCCAATAGGAACGCCAGCGGCGCGGGTGGAGGTCTTCGCTGTAGGGAAGCGCTGTGTCGAGAGGGCCGTTCCAGAGATCCCAGTTCAAGGTGGCGGGCACTGGCTGGGCAGCGCCGAGAGGGCTCCACGGATCGACGAAATAGTTGCCGCGGCTCATCCCCCCGGTCCAGATATGGGCTTCGATGGGGCGACCGAGACGATTTGATTTCAACAACTCAACGGCTTGCATGCGGCCGGTCAAGCAGGCGCGCTGATTGCCCATTTGAGTGTAGAGACCGGGATTGGCGGCGAGGGCCTCGCGAATGAGGCGCAGCTCGTCGAGCTGATGGACGAGTGGCTTTTGCCCGTAAACGTGCTTTCCGTTTTTCAGGGCGGTCACCATCATGGGGCAGTGGTGGAAGTCGGGGGTGTCAACGATGACGGCATCGAACTGATCAAGGCGGTTTGCGAAGGCCTCGCGGTAGTCGGTGACACGCCAGGCACCGCGGTAGGCAGCGTTTTCCACTTTGGCGAAGGCCGTCTCATCGACGTCGCAGAAGCCTGCAAACTCCACCATGGGATGTCCCTCGAGTCCTTTGCGCTGCAAGTTACCGATGCCATTTACCCCGATCTGGAAGATGCGGAGTTTACTGTTTTTGTTCGTTGCGGCACGAACGGTGGCGGCATTCGAGGTAAGCAGGCCGGCACCCAGCGCTGCTGTGGAGCGGAGGAAGTGACGACGGCTGAATGAAGTGGGAGTGGCAGGGTTTTCTAGGTTCATGAGAAGAAATGGATCGGAACCAGAGTTCCATGGCGAGCTTCTTTCGCCCGCGTATTTGTGGTCATACTCAGTTCAATCTCTGCAAATTTCAGTGGCCGCAAATTCTTATAAAATACCTAGCGACGTAGATCGGGCAATTAGGGACGCCGCCGAGTCGGGTTTGAAAAGAGCGCTCTGAATATCCGGATGTTGGTCAAGGAAACCGACATTAGAAAATTGAACCGCAGATAATGGGATACACGCAGATGGAAGAGGGGGTAAGAATTTCCTAGATGTGTGTTCAGCCATGAATCCACTGCTCCATCTCTCTTATCTGCGGTTGATTGGGTTTCTAGATCGGCCTACGGAAGTGTGCTTTCAATCCCGGCGAGATCTCACCGCATCAAATCCTCAAGAAAATCTCTGGTTTTCACCACGCCTTGTTTTAGTGTTCGCGCGAACTCATGCAACTGGACTCGAAACTCGCCATTCTCGCTGACGCGGCAAAATATGATGCGTCCTGCGCGAGTTCCGGGGCGGTGCGGGGGAACTCGCGGGATGGCAAGGGCGTCGGCTCGACGGGTGGTGCGGGGATTTGCCACAGCTATGCACCGGACGGTCGTTGCATTTCCCTGCTCAAGGTGCTGCTGACGAACCTCTGCATTTACGACTGCCACTACTGCATCAACCGCCGCTCCAGCAACGTCCGCCGCGCGGCTTTCACGGCGGCGGAGGTGGTGAAATTGACGCTGGATTTTTACAAACGGAATTACATCGAGGGCCTGTTCCTCAGCTCCGGCATCATTCGGAATGCCGACTACACCATGGAAATGGTCATCGACGTGGCCCGCACCCTGCGCGAGGTGCATGACTTCCGGGGCTACATTCATTTAAAAACCATCCCCGAGGCCTCGCCGGAATTGATCGAGATCGCCGCGCGCTACGCCGACCGAATCAGCATCAATTTGGAGCTGCCGACGCAGAAATCGCTCGATGTGCTGGCCCCGGAAAAAAGCATCGTCCGCACGCAGCAGGCGATGGGGCGCATCCGCAACAAGCTGGACGAGGCGAGTGAGCGGCGGAAAAACGGCGATAAAAAAGTCCGTCACGCCACGGGACAAAGTACGCAGGTCATCGTAGGAGCGGACGCCTCGACCGATGCGGATTTCCTCGCTCGCTCGGACGATCTTTACGGCAACTACAAAATGCGCCGCGTGTATTATTCCGCATTTAGCCCGATTCCTGAGCCGTCGAGTCTTTTGCCGATGAAGGCCCCGCCGTTGATCCGCGAGCATCGGCTGTATCAGGCGGATTGGTTGATGCGATTTTACGGATTCAAAACCGGCGAAATCCTCACACCGGAGACGCCGAATCTGGACTTGGAGCTCGATCCGAAACTCGCGTGGGCGCTGCGAAATCGGCAGGATTTCCCGGTGGACATTCAGACCGCCACCCGCGAGGTGCTGCTGCGCGTGCCCGGCTTGGGCGTGCGAAATGTCGACCGCATCCTGCAAATCCGCCGCTTCACGCGCCTGCGACTTACCGACTTGGTTCGGCTGCGGGTGTCGCTGGCGAAGGTGCAGCCCTTCCTGATGACGGCGGATCACAATCCTTCAAATCTCCTGCTCGACTCGGATGCCCTCAGGGCGCGCTACCTGCCGAAGCCGAAACAACTGGAACTGTTTTTCCCAAGCGATGCAGTGCGTTGATCCAGGAGAGAATTTCGCCTCGTGGCGGGATCAGGCGAGAATCCTATTGGCGGCTAACATTTCGCCGCAGGAAGTCTTGTGGCAGCGGGAGGCCAGCCTGTTTTCCGAAGCCATCGTGCAGGAGGAAGCGGTGATTTCGTCGGTGAAAGTCCCGGCGGCTTTCATGGACCTCGCCGAGTCGGTCGCTTGCCACTCGGACCCGACGCGTTGGGCCCTGCTCTACTCGATTCTCTGGCGCGTCACCCACGGCGGGGAACGGCACTTGCTCGCCATCGCAAGCGACGAGGCGGTTGCCAAGGCGCGGACGATGGAAAAAAACGTGCGCCGGGAAATCCACAAGATGCACGCGTTTGTGCGTTTCAAGTTGATCGATACGGATGCCACGACGGGCCGCGAGCGTTACGCCGCGTGGTTCGAGCCGGAGTATTTCATCGTCGAGGCAGGAGCTCCGTTTTTCAGGAACCGTTTTGCGAACATGGACTGGAGCATTTTCACGCCAAAAGGCTGTGTTCATTGGCGGGAAAACCGGCTGACTTTTACGGCGGGAATCGCCGAAAATCCGGTGGAAAATCCCGACGCACTCGAAGCGGCCTGGCGCACGTATTACCGAAACATTTTCAACCCCGCCCGCCTGAAGGTGAAGGCGATGCAGACGGAAATGCCGAAGCGGTATTGGAAAAACCTGCCGGAAGCCGACCTCATTGAGGAGCTGGTGAGCGAGAGCCAGCACCGGGTAACCCAGATGCTGGCCGAAGAACCGCGCCCGGTGAAACCAAGGCCGAAGAATGCCTACCTTGACCGCCTGCGCGACTTGTCCGCCCGAGAATCAGGCGAGTCCGGCGCGAATGAGTAGGGGTTCCAACTCGGGATCGCGGCCCATGAAGCGGCGGTAAAGTTCGTCGGACGGCACGGAATTTCCCTTGCTCAGAATGTGCTCGCGGAAGGCCGCTCCGGTGGCGGGATTGAGCACGCCTTCGTTCTGGAAACGGGTGAAGGCGTCAGCATCGAGCACTTCCGCCCATTTATACGAGTAGTAACCGGCAGCGTAGCCTGTGGGGCTGCTAAAGAGGTGACCGAAACGCCGGAGCATCGAGGGCGAGGGCGTTTTCAACGGCGCGAGGTAGTCGGCGAGGATTTCGCGGTCCACGGCGTCGATGTCTTTTCCAAGGTAGCGGGAAAGGTGCATGTGGAGCTCTAGGTCGATCTTGGCGAAGGCGAGCTGGCGCATGAAACCCGAGGCGCTGAGGTAGTTTTTCGCCGCAAGCATTTTGGCGAAGAGATCTTCAGGAATCGGCTCGCCAGTTTCGTGATGGCGGGCGAAAAGGTCGAGTGCCTCGCGGTCCCAGCAGAAATTTTCCATGATCTGGGAAGGCAGCTCGACGAAGTCACGCGAGACATTCGTCCCGGCGAAGGCGCGGACCTCCACGTCGCTGAGCAAGCCATGAAGCAGGTGGCCGAATTCGTGGAAAATCGTCTCCACTTCGCGATGCGTGAGCTGCGCGGACTTGCCGTCGATGGGTGGGCTCATGTTTCCGATGATCAGGCCGAGGTGCGGCTCGCCGCGCTCACCGGTATGGAGGCAGTTCATCCAGGCCCCGCCATTTTTCGACTCGCGTGGGTGCCAGTCTGCATAAAACGAGCCGAGGTGCTTGCCAGTGGAGGAATCGTGGATTTCGTAAAATTGGCACTCGGTGTGCCAGAGTTCGGGGATGACCTCAGGCTGGGTGATCTGGATACCGAACAGTCGGGAGGAAATTTCAAACATCCCGGCCATCACGCGATCGACCGAGAAATAGGGCCGCAGCGCTTCCTCGTCGAAGTCGTATCGTTCGACACGTTGTTTTTCCGCCCAGTAGGCGACTTCCCAAGGCTCAAGCGCGGTAACGGCTGTGCCGGTTTTCTCGGATTTGTAACGGGCGAGTTGCTCGTATTCCGCGAAAAAGGCCGAGTGGGTGCGGGCGTGGAGATTTTCGATGAATCGAAGCGCCGACTCGCCGTTTTTCGCCATGCCGCGGAGGAGATTGAGATCGGCAAAATGCTCGAAGCCAAGCAGTTGTGCCTTCTCGTGACGGAGTTCTAGGATTTTCCAAACGAGCGCGCTGTTGTCACGCTCGCCGACCGATCCGACCGCCGCCGAGGCCTCCCAGACTTGCTTACGGATCGAGTCGTCATGCAGGTGCTGCATGAGCGGAAACATGGAGGGGAATTGCAGGGTGAAACGCCAGGCCGGAGCCTCGTGGCCCTTCGACCGGGCATTTGCAGCAGCGGCGGCGAGAGCGGAGTCCGGAAGCCCTGCGAGCTTGGATTCGTCGGTGATGACAAGCTCCCAGGCGTTGGTCGAGTCGAGCACGTGCTCGGAATACTCCTTGGTGAGGCGCGAAAGCTCAGCGGAAATGTCGGCCATGCGCTTCTTCTGCTCCGGCGCAAGATCGGCTCCCGCCTCGCGGAAATCGGCCAGCGTTTCCTGCACATGGCGTTGCTGGATCGGCGATAATTTCGCGATTTCGGGACTCTCGCCGACGCGTTTCACGACGTTCCACAAGCGCTCGTTGAGAGCGATGGAGGAATAAAGCTCGGTGACCTCAGGAAGCATTTTCCCTAAAGCCTCACGCTGGGCCGGCGCATCGCAGACGGAATCAAGGTGAAACAGGCGACCCCATCCGCGCCCGAGCTCTTCGCAGGCATAATCTTGCGCCAGAAAAGTCGATTCATAGGTGGCCGTCGCCGGGTCTTGCGCACAAATGGCCTCGATGTTTGCCTTTGCCTTTTCGATCGCGTGGCGGATGTCGGGCTCGATCGCCTCCGGAACGAGGGTGGACCAGCGGATTTGAAAATCAGGGGCGAGAAAGGGATGCATCGGGTGTCGTTTGGGAAATTTCACGCCACGGCATGTGGCAAAGTCCAAGCAAGCTAGACGTTCCGATTCCAGATGACAACCCCATCGCTAAAGCATCTAAGCGCCGGATCTTTTTTAAAAAACCTCGGCCAAGCGTTTCAATTATCTTGCAAATCTCCATCGCTAAGGCTTTCTTCCGCGCTCCACCACCAACCTAGGACGATTTGGCAGCCGCTAAATCCATCCCTTATCATTATGAGCACCAAAGAAATCGACCTCAAAGCCTATCAACTCCACGAAGGAGACACCGGAAGCGCCCCATACCAAGTGGCCCTCCTCACCGCGCGGATTTTCCACCTCACGGACCACTTGAACACCCACAAGAAGGATTTCTCCTCACGCCGCGGACTCCTCACCTTGGTTTCCCAACGCCGGAAACTCCTCGATTACATCAAGAAAGGCTCCAACGAGCGTTACTTGGAAATTATCCAAGGCCTCGGACTCCGCCGCTAAATACTCTCCGCAAGACAGCCACTGGGACTCCCAGTGGCTGTTTCGCGAAACGGCATCGACGAGGAAATCCTCTCGATGTCGCCAGACTCACCACTCCGCAGCACGCCTCTTTGCGCGCTGCGGAATTTGTCTGAAAACGATGAATGCCCATTCTGCATCCCGCCGAATGGGCCGTACGCACTGAAAAAAGAAAACAACCACTGATTATGAATATCCATACACTCACGGCCGACGTCGGAACCAACCCGATGACGTTCGAAACCGGCAAAATTGCCAAACTCGCCGATGGCGCCGTCACCGTCCGCTGCGGCGACACCATCATCCTCGTCACCGCCGTTTCCTCCACGAAAGTGAAGCCCGGCCAGACTTGGTTCCCACTTTCTGTGGAATATAAGGAAAAAGCCACCGCTGCCGGCGTCTTCCCAGGCGGCTACTTCAAGCGCGAAGGCCGCCCGACCGAAAAGGAAATCCTCACCTGCCGTATGACGGACCGTCCACTGCGTCCGCTTTTCCCGAAGGGTTACCTCTACGAAACCCAGATCGTCGCCATCCTCCTCAGCGCCGATGGCGTGAATGACTCCGACATCCTCGCGATGAACGGTGCTTCCGCCGCCCTCTGCCTTTCCGACATCCCGTTCGCCGGCCCGATCGGTGCGGTGCGCGTCGGTCGCGTCGATGGTAAATTCCTCATCAACCCGACCCACGACGAGCGCGCTGACAGCGACCTCGACCTCATCTACGTCGGCGACAAAGAAAACGTCATCATGATCGAAGGCCAAGCCGACGAAATCCCGGAAGACGAATTCATCAAAGCGCTCCATTCCGCCCAAGCCGCCGTCGTCAAGCTCGTCGCTGCCCAAGAAGAACTCGCCAAACTCGCGGGCAAGGAAAAGCGCTCCTACGAACTCACCGTCGCCAAGGACAACCTCCTCGAAATCGCCTACGAAATCGCCGGTGACCGCATCGAAGCTGCCATCTACGCGCCTTCCAAAACCGAGCGTGCCAAGAAAGTCGGCGCCCTCCGCGACGAAGTCGAAGCTGCCATCAAGTCACGCGCTCCCGAAGCGACCGACTTCGACGTCGAGCAAGCCTTCGAATACCTTCAGAAAAAGGCATTCCGCATCTCCATCATGGAAAAAGGTGTCCGCGCCGACGGCCGCGCCATCGGTGACCTCCGCACACTCTATGGAGAAGTCGGCACCCTGCCACGCGTTCACGGCTCCGCCATTTTCTCCCGTGGAGAAACCCAAGCCCTCGCCATCACCACCCTCGCCCCTGCTGACGAAAAGCAACATTTCGACAACTACGCCGGTGGCGAAGACGAGAAGCGCTTCATCCTCCACTACAACTTCCCTCCCTTCTCCGTCGGCGAATGCGGACGCATGGGTGGCATCAACCGCCGCGAAATCGGTCACGGCTCGCTGGCCGAGCGCTCCATCGAGCCCGTCATCCCTGACGAATCCGTCTTCCCCTACGCCATCCGCGTATCCTCGGAAGTCATGGAATCCAACGGTTCCACCTCAATGGCCTCCGTTTGCGCAGGCGTCATGGCGCTTCTCGACGCCGGTGTCCCACTCATCCGCCCGGTCGGCGGCATCTCCGTTGGCCTCGTCACTGAGAACAACGAAGATGGCTCCATGAAATCCCACAAAATGCTGTTGGACATCATCGGTTCCGAAGATTTCTACGGCGACATGGACTTCAAGCTCTGCGGCACCAGCGAAGGTGTCACCGGCTATCAGCTCGACCTCAAGCTCGCCGGCCTCCCGCTCGCCATGCTCGAAGAAGCCATCCACATCGCCAAGGCCGGCCGCACCAAGATCATCGAAAAAATGGCCGAGTCCATCATCGAGCCTAAGCCACTTAGCCCGCACGCCCCACGCATCGTTTCCGTCAAAATCCCAGCAGACCGCATCGGCGAGCTCATTGGACCAGGCGGCAAGAATATCAAGGGTATCCAAGCCGAGTCCGGCGCCGAAATCAACATCGAGGACGACGGCACCGTGCACATCTACGCTTCCAAGCAAGAAGGCCTCGACCGCGCGAAAGCGATGATCGACCGCATGTTCCAAGAAATCGAAGTGGGCAAGGTTTACACCGGCAAGGTTGTTTCCATCACCCAGTTCGGCGCTTTCATGGAAGTGCTCCCTGGTAAAGACGGCCTCGTCCACGTCTCCGAACTCGCCGAAGGCCGCACCGAAAACGTGGAAGACATCGTCAAAAAAGGCGACGTCATCACCGCCAAGTGCCTCGGAGTCGACGAAAAAGGCCGCGTGAAAATGTCCCGCCGCGCCTGGCTCCGCGACCAAGCCGCCGAGAAAGCAGAAGCGCAGCAGCCCGTCGCTGCCGAATAAGGAGTCGCGACACTCCTGTCGCTACAACCTCATCCATCCCCATCAAACCGGCGTCCTCACAAGGGACGCCGGTTTTTTCATTCCCCGACCTCGTAAGAAATTCGGTCCTCTGGCGTACTGATTTTCCCGGCCAAGTCCTTTGAATATGAGCGATGGACGCCCATTTGGATTTCTACAACGTTGTCGGATGAGTTTGCCGATTTCCAGACGCGATAAACCTCCCGTATCTCGTAGGTCGGCATCACGTCTTCAAGCCGTGACCAGACGTTCGTCTCAATGATGCCGGCACCGCTGCGGATGTTTTTCCACTCACCGGAGGTGACCCCGGCAAGGCAGCGGAATTCAGGAGCAGAGCGGAAATAAAAACCCTTGGGCATCGCGTGGGAATCCCTGTGGAACGGCACGGCAATTTCCAGATAGAACGGACAGGGATTTCGAAAATTCCGTCCAGTGTAGTTCACATGAAGCAGTCCTACCGGTTTTGCTCCTACCGAGTCGAGAGCCGCGTATAGCGCCGGGACCTTCCTATCAAGAAATGCAGGAATATCCTCCTCGCTGACGACCTGTCCCATGCAAAGGAACGGTGTCACCGGAACACTTTTGAACACCACGTTCGTGATCGCGCCGTGTTGTTTGAGCAGTTCAAAAACCTGATCGTCGAGCGGAGGCTGATGTGACCGCTTGTCGAGAATCTGGCCCAATGCGTTGTTCGCACTGGCTCCATGATCGAGTAGGAGCTTTGCGGTCGAAAAATGCCTCAGTGCTCCTGCTAACGGAGTGCTGCAATCCGAAAACGTCATCTCCAAGTTCGCTTTGTGTTCAACGAAGAAACGGACAACTTCATCATGACCGGCGGAAGCCGCTTCATGCAAAGCGGGGCTACCGCCTTCGGTTCCCTCCTCTTGCGGAAATGCATTTAGATCAGCGCCCGCCTCGAACAGCCGTTTCACCTCTGCTAGGTCCCCTCGTGCAGCCGCATCCGTGAGATCCCATTGTTTGCCGCGACCACAGGCTGATATCATCAAGGTCAAGCTGGACACGAGGATGACCCCGCCTATGCGGGCAATTTGGTTTCTTGTTATTCGGGCCATGTCCACCAAGTTATGCCAAGCGACTGGCCCATTCAATCGCTCAGATTGGGGCATCACTGCCCCGCCACTGGCAGTAATGGACGCATTTCATGCCGAACCTGCAACACAGTGACCCGCGCTTCTAGCTCATCGATCACAAAAAGAATCCGCCAAGCAGACGGTGTTTTCCAGGGCTTGAATTGCATCTGCCTGATGGAGATCTCGGGCATCCACCGTCCGTTTTCCGGAGCGAATCCGTATCGTTCGGGATGCTGCCTCAGCGTATCTAGGGCCGTCTCCAGTAGATCCAACCAACGATCGGCGAGTTCCGCTCCACCACGCGTTTCATCCACCTCATACCATCGAATCTGTTCTTCAATGCAGCGCTCGGCCTCGGATGACAGCAGCAACTCGTAGTCCATCACGCTTTGGTCCGGCGTTGGTCGGCACGCTCGCGGAGCCTGCCCATCACGGTCTTTGCTGCTACACCGGCTTCACCCGCAGCATAGCTTTCCAAGGCCTCGCGAAGCCTCAGGTCCATGCGGTATTCCTCCGCATCGTGTGCCATTCGTTCAAACGCATCCAGCGAGAGCACCACGACCGATGCCTTGCCGTTTTGGGTGAGAATTCTCACCCGCCCTCCCGCCGCGAGTTCTTTGGCGTGTTGCTTCGTGTTACGCGCAAAATCCGTCAGACTCACCACGTCCTTTTTAAGGTCCATTCGCATGGATCGAAGTTCGCACATTATTCCGTGCTTTCCTACTCCTATTTTGCCACCGTTTAGCCAGAGCATTGTGAATCCGCCTCCTTGTTTCCACCTGGAATTTTCAACACCTCTCAAGCTCCTGCAACGCCGCCGGTAGTGATAACACGTGGATTTGCTCCGTGAGCGGGTAACACGCTTCACCCGGGTGGACGACCCAGAGCTTCTCCAATTGCAGGCTCTCCACCGCGCTGTGCATGGACTTGGTGGTGCGGGGAGCGTCGCTGTATTTGAATTCAAACCCAATCCGCCGACCATTCCGCAGCAGGAGTAGATCGAGTTCCGCGCCGGAATGGGTGGCCCAGAACCAGGCTTGGCGGTCATCGGTGCGGCGCAGGATTTGATCGATGCAGAAGCCTTCCCACGAGGCTCCGCACTTGGGATGTCCCTCGACGGCGGCGGGCGAGGTAAGGCCCAACAAGGCATGGAGCAGGCCGGTGTCCCGGACATAGACCTTGGGATGCCGGACAAGGCGTTTTCCCAGATTCTCGAACCAGGGCGGGAGCTGCCGGATCATGAAGGCGTTCGTCATGATATCGAGGTGGCGGCGAACGGTTTGATTCGACTCACCCAGAGAACGGCCGATTTCGGAGCCGTTGGAAATACCGCCATGGTGGTGCGCGAGCATTTGCCAAAGCCGTCGCAGAGCCTCGGGCTGCGTGTTCACGCCGAAGCGCCGGATGTCGCGCTCCAGAAAGGTGCGGATGAAATCCGTCCGCCATTGGTAGCTGGCAGCATCGTCCGCCGCTAGAAAGGAGAGTGGGAATCCACCTCGTTGCCAGAGTCGGGCTTGGTCGGCGACTCCTGTTTCATCCAAGGTAAAGCCGCCGATTTCGATGAACTCAACGCGGCCCGCAAGGGTTTCCGAAGACGTTTTCAGGAGATCGGGCGAGGCACTGCCAAGAATCAGAAACCGCGCCGGCAGTGGCTCACGATCCGCCAGAACCCGCAGAATGGGAGCGAGTGCGGGCATGAGTTGGAATTCGTCTAGAACGACCAGACCGTCCAATTTTTCCAAGGCCAGCATGGGAGCGCTTAAGCGATTGGCATCCGTAGGATCTTCCAAATCGAACAGCGTTCCGCCTTGCTCTGCTGCGATGATTCTCGCCAGCGACGTCTTCCCCGCTTGCCGTGGACCTAGCAACGCAACGATCCGACTACGACCTAAAGCGGTGCGGATTTTGTCCAGAAGGTGCTTCCGTTCTAGCGGCATCCATGAAATTTGGATTAACTATGTCCAAAATTCAATGTTAAATTTTTATGTTTTGAAGTTATCGCTCAGCACCTTAATGGGAGTTCTCCCTAGCAAATACGGGCTCGTCCTCGTCTCCGAACTCGCCGAAGGCCGCACCAAGAAGAAGGTGACATCACTGCACTTCAACACATCGTAGAGTCGCTTCACACACCGTATCTTTCATGCCGCTCCCTCAGTGCATCGAGAGCTGCCTCCAGCAGACCCAAGCCGCCGCCTGACGGGGCTGCTGGCTTGCCTTATTTCGAGGGCACGGGCTCGATGTCATGCACGCGGCCATAGTCCACTTCTAGGCGGCCGTCGGCGTGTTCGGTGTAGATTTCAACGAAGCGGTGGTCGAAGTGGACGTCCTCCCAGCTGTAGTCGGCTTGGCTTTGCACGGAGGCTTGGATGACGGTGTCGGTGCAGACGATGGAGGTCATGAATCGAGTCCCGGCCTCTTCGAGCATTTCTGCGGTCACGCCATAGAGCGGGCTGTTTTCATCGATTTGGTGGCGGATGGTGACAGCGGAGGGAAACAGCAGTAGACGGTCGAAGTCGAGCTTCAGGGAGTAAAAGCGGCGCACGTCATCGTCCTCCTCAATCACCCATTCGCGGCGGATCATCATGAGGCGGAACTCGGCTTCCACCATCGGTTGGTGCTGCTGGTTGGCGACGCGGAGTTGAAGGCATGGCTTCCCGCCGAAGTTGCAGATGACCATGGTTTTGCTAAAAATAAGCCGCGCGATAGGCCGGGAAAATCGGACAAAGATCAGCCCAGTGACCACGGCGGTGAAGAACATGCCGACGACGATTTCCAACGTCGTCACCGCATTTCCATACACCGTGGCCGGGTAGAGGTGGCCGAAGCCGACGGTGGACAGGGTCTGAACGCTAAAGAAGAAGGCGCTGGGAAATGAGCCGGGGGTCATCTCGGCGATGCAATTTCCGCCGAGCAGGTAGGCCACGGCGAAGAGGAGATTGATCCCGAGATAGAGTGCGAGCACCGCTAAGCCGAAGCGCGGCCACGTCAAGCTGAGCACGGTGCGGTAAAAATCCGGCCATCCGTGGTGGCGGGAGTTCGTGCGGAGGAATTCAATTTTCCCGGAGCGGATGGTGACGGGTGGGCGGGATTTTCTCATGCCGCAAGAAGATGTAGCGGGTGTGCGGCGGGTTGACGAGTCTTTGGCCGAGCTGGAGTGTGGACTTTGTGAAAAAATCTGTACAGGTTGGCGGCTTGACTCCTGTGGCGAAATACTTGGCGCGCCTGTGAAACCCGCCTCCGCAATCGGGGATTGCTGGCGATTTCGGACATTTTAGAGAGACAAGATTGCGTCCAGCGGGCATTTAAAGGACAAGAAGTCCACCGACCATGACACAGCTTTTGATCGAACCCGCTCGCCGCACTGGTTGCGAGGACCTCCCCGCACTCACTGAAGTGCTCCGCAGTGCCGCGCAGCGTCAGCGTTCCCCCATCGACGACGTGCTCGACTCGGGTGTGGTCGATGAAGAACGCTACCTCTGCGAAATCGCCAACGATCTCGGCATCGAGTGGCTGGTGAGCATACCCATGGCAGAAGTGCCGCTGCCCCTCCGCGAAGCCTGCGGCCCCCGCGTCGCGCTGCGGCATCGGCTTTTACCGGTGGAAATCACGGGCGAGGGCGACTACCGGCGCTTGAAATTGGCCACTTTCGATCCTTTCAACCTCGTCGCCCGCCAGGCCGCCGCGCAGGAACTTGCCCTGCCCATCGACTGGTGCATGGCCTCCCGCAAGCGGCTGCACGAGGCACTCCGCCGACTTTACGGGGTGGGCGCGGACACGTTTGAACAAATTTTAGAAGGTCGGGACTTCGACTACGACCACTTGGACACCGGCGAGGACGAGGCAAACGTCATCGACCAAGACGACGACGAAGAAGCCTCCGTGGTGAAATTCGTGAACCAGATCATCCGCGAAGCGCTCGACCAGCGGGCGACGGATATTCACGTCGAGCCACTCAGCACGAATCTCCGCATCCGCTACCGGATCGACGGGCGGCTCATCGAGATCGCCGTGCCGGAAAACATCAAGGCGCTGCAAAGCTCCGTCATCGCCCGTTTGAAAATCATGGCCCGCCTCGACATCGCCGAGCGCCGCGTCCCCCAGGACGGCCGGATCAACCTCCAGTTTGAAGGCGCGACCATCGACGTCCGGGTCGCCACGGTGCCGACGGTCGAAGGCGAGAGCGTTTCCCTGCGTCTGCTCAACCAAGAGAAATTCAACATCGCCAAGCTCGGCATGGAGTCCTTCGTGCAGAAAAAAATCGAAGCCCTGCTCCACCTTTCCAACGGCATCATCCTCATCACCGGCCCCACCGGTTCCGGGAAATCGACCAGCCTTTACTCTTTCCTCACCGAGGTGAATCACCCCGAACGCCGCATCGTCACGGTCGAAGACCCCGTGGAAAACAAGCTCACCGGCGTCATGCAGATCGCGGTGAAAAATGAAATCGGCCTCACCTTCGCCACCGCGCTGCGTTCCATCCTCCGCGCGGACCCGAACATCGTCATGATCGGGGAAATTCGCGACCTAGAAACCGCAGAAATCGCCATCCGCGCCTCACTCACCGGTCACTTGGTGTTTTCCACCCTCCACACGAACGACGCCATGGGCGGCATCAGCCGTCTTGTGGACATGGGCGTGGAACCCTTCCTCGTCTCCGCCGCTGTCCGCGCCTTTCTGGCCCAGCGCCTGGTCCGGAAGCTTTGCCCGCATTGCAAAGTGCCGCGTGACGTCAGCGAGCAAAACCGCCGCGACCTCGGCATCCCGCTTCACCTACCCGGCCAAGTTTATTCGCCGAAAGGCTGCGACCGCTGCCGCATGACCGGCTTCTCTGGCCGACTCGCGATTTACGAAATCATCCAGCTCACCCAGCCCATGCAAGAACTCGTCGCCCACCGCGCCCAAGCCGTGGACATGCGCGCCCAAGCAGTCCGCGACGGTTACATCCCCATGCGCGAATACGGTTGGCACAAGGTGATGAAGGGCGAGACGACGATCGAGGAAGTCATCTCCGTCACCTCCTCCGACATCGGTGGTGCGGATTAAAGTTAGAAGTTAAATGTTAAAAGTTATTAGGATTGAAATCATGATAAAAATCCGAGCCATAAATCTATTTCCTAATAACTTTTAACAAATAACAAATAACGTATAACGCCACCCAAGATGCCCCTCTTCGCCTACAAAGCCCTCGCCGCGAACGGCTCCGTCACCACGGGCGAAATCGATGCTGCTGACCGCCCAGAAGCCTTGCGGGTGCTGGATCGAAAAGGCCTCCAGCCGGTCAATCTCAAGGAAACCGCCGCCGCCATCAAGAAGTCGGGCACCCCCTCCAAGGGCAAGACGGAGGAGGTGAAACCCAAGCCCAGTGCCAAAGAAGACGTCATCCCAGACGGCCCCATCAAGCTGAAGCGCCAAGAAGTCGTGCTCTTCACCGAGGAGCTGTCCGACATGCTTTCCGCCGGTCTTCAGCTTGAGCCAGCCCTGAAATCCATGGAAGGCCGCCAAGAACTTGGCAACCTCAAGGCCGTTTCCTCCAAGATCCGCACCATCGTCCGCGACGGGGTGAATTTCTCCGTGGCCTTGAAAAAGGTCAGCCCCAGCTTCGGCCCACTTTATTGCTCTCTCGCGGCAGCCGGGGAGGCTTCCGGCGCGCTCGACGACATTCTCAAGCGCCAAGCCCACTACCTCAAGGCTCTCGCCGAGCTTCGCAGTCGCCTGATCCTCGCGATGATTTACCCAGCCTTCTTGGTATTCGCCGGGATCGCCGTCGTCATCGTCTTCGTCACCACCCTCATTCCCCAACTCACCCAGCTCATCGAGAGCACACCCGGCGGGAAAATCCCACTCCCCGCCGCCCTTCTGATGGGCTTTTCCGCGTTTCTCAGCAAATGGTGGCCGTTCATCCTCATCATCCTCATCGCCGCCGGCCTGTTTTTTAAAGCTTGGAAAGACAACGACGCGAACAAGCCAAAGTGGGATCGCATCAAGCTCCGGCTCCCACTCTTCGGCCCGGTCATCGTCAGCCGTTTCTACGTCCAGTTCCTCGAAACCATGGCCAACCTCGTCGCCAACGGCCTGCCGCTGCTGCGTGCGCTCGAACTCTCTCGCGACGCCACCCAGAACCAGGCGCTCCGCAGTGAGTTGGACCAAGTCATCGGCCTCGTCGGTGATGGTCGCTCATTTTCCAAGGCCCTCATCCGCAATGGAAATTTCCCACCGCTCCTCATCGACATGATTTCCGTGGGTGAGCAAACCGGTAAAATCGACCAGTCGCTCCGCCGCGCTGCCGAGCGCTACGACAAGGAGCTCGACAAGGATCTCAAGCGCATCATGGCGCTCATCATGCCCACCGTGCTCATTATCATGGCCGCACTCATCGGCACCATGGCCTACCTGATGATCACCGGTATCTTCAACACGATTTCAAATCTCAATAAATAAGCCGCGCCAAGCCGCATGAAAACCCAAGCCGCCGGAGAAAAAGCAGAGCTCATCCACTACGCGCTCAGCGACTGCTCACTCGGCGGCATCCTCGTCGCCTTCACGGCCACCGGCGTCTGTGCCATTTTATTCGGCGACTCGCCAGCGGCCCTGCTCGCCGACTTAAAAGCCCGCTTTCCCCACGCAGAACGGGTCATGGCGAATGCGGACTCCTCAGCAGAGTTGCTCTACAAGGTCATCGCCTTCGTCGAGACCCCCGCACTCGGGCTCGACTTGCCGCTTGATGTCAAAGGCACCCCCTTTCAACGACGCGTCTGGCAAGCCCTGCGCGAGATCCCAGCAGGCAGCACCGTGAGCTACTCGGAGATTGCCCAGAAAATCGGGAGCCCAAAGTCCGTCCGCGCCGTCGCTGGAGCCTGTGCTGCGAACCCCATCGGCATCGCCATTCCCTGTCACCGCGTCGTCCGGATCGGTGGTGCCCTCGCTGGATTCCGCTGGGGCATTGAGCGGAAAAAAGCCCTACTCAGCCGTGAAGCCTGCCTCTGAGCGATGGACCTTTTCGGCACCGATCCCAGCGCCAACTTACTCCCGTATGACGGCCTCGTAAATTATCACGGCCCCATCCTGAGCCCCGAGCAGACGCAGGCTTATTTCGAAACGCTGCTCCACACCATCCCATGGAAAAATGATGAGGCCGTCATCTTCGGCAAGCGCATCATCACCGCCCGGAAAGTCGCTTGGTATGGAGATTCCGCCTTTTCCTACACCTACTCCGGCACCACCAAGCAAGCCCTCGCTTGGACCGCAGAACTCGCCGCGCTCAAGTCTCGCGTCGAGCACATCACCGGCACCCGCTTTAACTCCTGTCTGCTCAATCTCTACCACGACGGCAACGAAGGCATGGCCTGGCACAGCGACGACGAAAAATCCCTCGCCAGCGACAGCAGCATCGCCTCCATCAGCCTCGGCGCGGAGCGTGAATTCCGCTTCAGACATAAGCACCATGAGGACAAGGCCGCCGTGCTCCTCGAAAGTGGCAGCTTGCTCGTCATGCAAGGCCGCACCCAGACCCACTGGCTCCACAGCATTCCAAAATCAAAAAAAATCAAAACCCCTCGCATCAATCTCACCTTCCGCACCATGCGCTAGGCCGGAATGGAAGTCGCTACAGTTCAAAATTTTTGAGTGAAGTTGAAGAATCTAGGACTTCATTAGTGTGGTAACCGACTGGCTTTTAATGACTTGCTGCTTTAACATTAGTAAAATAGGTTGTTTAATAAACTATTTAGTTGACGATTGGCGAGGTCCGTAGTTTTCTCGTGTCGTTCCCACCATGAAAGCCCCGCAAATGTTCGCCCGAACCGGAAACCATCGCGTTGTGGAATTCCGCTGTCGATGTGCTTGATCACCGTGGTTTTTCGCCGCTCTTTTACGGCGATAATTTCGATACCAAATTTTTCCATAAAGGCCTTGGTCGGCGTGATTGATGCATCCTGCTCCGGAATTTCCGGGGCGGGATGCCAACCGACGAACCTCTCAACTCAATTTCAACATCCGAATTTCATGAATCTTTCCAGTACTTATCTCAACCAAATCACCGATCCGCTCACCTCGACCGTGTCCTCTCCCAAGCTCGATCTGATCCAGCAAACTTGGAACCACATCGCGCAGCGCTATCTCGACCGCATCGCATCGAACCGGATTTTAGCCGGACGGGTCCGGGCGATCCGTCTGCTGGCGGTCCACGACGCGATCCAGTCGGTGATCGATCCTGGCAACGGCCATATTTATAAGGACATTTCCGAAGGTTCCAGTATTGAGGCGGCCTATGCGGCGGCGGTTAAGGCTTCGCATGACGTGCTGGCTCAAGTTTTTAGCGATTCCTCGGACCGCGAGGATCTTGCGGATCTGTTGGAGGAAAGCCTCGCGCTCATCGGCAAGGAGGACGAGAAGGCGGCGGGGCTCTTCACGGGAGCGGAAAGCGCCCGTAGCTACATCCGGAGTTTCATTCCGCTGCTTATCAATTTCCGTGCGCCGAAGCGCCAACCGATCCGCGTGGCCCACAAGCTCGCGCTGTCATCCGGCGGCGGCGGATTCTGGTGATGGGAAACAAAAAGAATCTGGAGGGCCGTGTCGCACAACGCAACTTTGCGGCAGGCTCTTCTTTCTGCCTCTCACCCGCCTTGATGCCTCAGGCTTTCAGCGTTTGGTTAGACGGAGACGCGAATTGGAGAAAGCGATAGGAACCACAACTCGGATCTGGGTGATTCTGCCAGCTCAGGGTGCTTTTGGCTTCGGGACAAGGGAGAGGAATGACTGAGGCCATGTTTTTGTGCCCTGCAAGTCTGACACCAGAGCCCCCGCCCCCGGTAAAGGCCGGAGAATTTGAATGAGGAAAGCAGGAAGACAGGAAAAAATTTCTGATACAGCTCTTTATTCCTGCCTTCCTCATTAAAAAAGCAGAAGAAGACAGAGTATGAATAAAGCCGGTAACCTCGCCGGATGGATCAAGAAAAGACATTGAAGATGTTCGGCCCTAACCCCATTACTAATAAAAGGCCGGAGTTAACTATTTTTTGATCATTTGTGTCCGTCCTAATTTTGTAAAAAAGCCTGGTTTTTTGGAACGGCCATCTCGTTGTTAGGTCAATTTCCAAAGAAATCCCGCGTCGTGAATAATCCTAAACCTCGCTTGTTTTATGGGTTGTGGGTCAATTGGATCATGGCGCAGCCTCGGTGAAGTGGGACTTTGATTGAGCCGTCAGTGGGGTCGATCGTTAGCGGAATGGGCGTTTCCCGGCCAGGCAGGAGCGCGCTGGCTTTGAGCGGTCCTGCGGCTGCGAGTTTGCACGGCGTGATAACGGCTTCGGTCCGATCACCACCGAAAGTGACAGGGATGATATAACCATTCGGCACTTCAAAGAGGTTCACTCTCACGCCGGGCGTGGTGGTCTCGACCGCGCGTGGAGCAAGCACCCATTTCCTTCCTTTCAGGGCCTTGAGCAGTTGACCATAGTCTTGGTAAAGTTGGTCGGCTGCTGGCTCTGGTTCGATGCAGTGGTTGTTATGCGGATAGGGCGCGGTGGGAAAGCACCCCATGTAGAGATGCCGCTGCATGAAGGAGTCGGGGTCGGGTTCCTGAAGTGTTTGATTGTAAGTCCATGCGACCACCGGCTTGCGAAGGCCCAGCAAGGCGGACGCGTTGAGCGCATTCCCATGGTTTCCAAATTCGGTGAAAATCCCGTCCAGCTCGCGGCAAAGCTCTAGCCGCATGGTCATCATATTGCTAAAAATCACCTTGTCCGCTGCGTGCATCTTGGGCCCGAGTTTCTCCATCAAGGTCAACCATGAGCGGAAGAGGCTGCGTCCTGGCTTGTCTCCTAACCACGTCACTCCGTCGTCGGCCTTCGGGTTGTAATACCGAAGCCAGTCGGTGCGGTCGATGCAGATTCCCTCCATATCGGGCAGCATCTGGAGGTGGCGCTCCGCTTGTTCCAGCAGGAAATTTAGATAGTCTGGATCTGCCGGATCGACCACGCGGGCACGGTAGCAGGTGAAAATCCGTGGGTCGAAGGCGGCGTTCGGCAGCTTTGTTTGGAGGAAAGCGACCGGGTCTTTCCACAGATCTGGCGCGTCAGCAGGCAGCACGGCCTTGCGGCCGTTCATGTTTTTTCCGAACTCGGTGACGTTGAAATACGCCAGCACCGCGAAGCCATCTTGCTTCATGGTCCGGGCGTAATCGTTCATTTTCCCGCAAGAACTGAGCGGACCCTTATACGCTGCGGACGGCTCGTCACCGGAACGCTCCCAAGTCACCGCCGGATCACTCACCGGCGGCAGAAACATGCCCATGTAGGGGAAATCGTCAGAGAGCTTCCAATTGAAACCGAAGCCCATGCGCTTGAATTTCTCGACGTCGATCGGTTCCTCCCCAGCGGAATACGCGCCGCAACCAGCGAGTTGGTCGGCCTTGGCATTGGGTGGATTGAAATGGTGCGGGAACGATTGAGTGAGAAAACGGAGTCCACCGCGCCATGACGCCTCGTGAGGCACTAGGTAGAGCGAAAAGCTACGGGTTTTCCCTTCGCCTAAGCGATGCTTGCCGCGTGAAAAGCGAATCTGCCCGGATCGAGAAACCGCTAAATCCACATCCAGCAACACATCGTCCGGGGAAAGAACGACGCTCAAGCCGGCATCCCGTGAAGAGTCCAGTACCGTCAGTATAGGCAAGGCGATGTAGTCACCACCAGACGGCACATTCTGAGCGACATTTCCATAATGCCAACTCCGGTTGACGAAGGGGGTGGAAACAAGTGGGTCGTTCCACACGCTACTCACTGCCGCCTTGCCCGCTTGGACCAACGCGGCCTGTGCGGCTGCCAACTGGGTGCCGGTCTGGTCTGGCGAACCCCAGGCGGACCAGATTTGCTTTTCCGAAGGGCGGCTGCATTCGATCCAACTCTGAATCGGTGCGGTCCAAGGAGCACCATCGGCCGTGATTTCTGTCTCCCAGCGGATGCAACCGGGAGCCGGGGAAAAGGTCTCCGTCACCTCACAGGAGCGGCCATGGCCATCGGTCAACGTGCGTTTGACACGCAGCCCACCACCAGGAAGGCGGCTGGATTCTGCCGCCGTGGATTCGCGAAATCCAGGCAAACTGGTTCGTGCCCCGTCGAGCCAGGCCTGCGGTTGTTCCAAAGTGCCGCCGGCGACCAGCGTGCCGTTTGGGTCGATCCCCAGCACCAGCCCGCCGCCGCCAGAGCTCACCACGGCGTTGCCCGGCTCACGACGAACCAACGTGGCGTCCGCCCAATTTGCGTGATCGCAGTCTTTTCCGTCACCTGCATCCGTGACCAGTAACTGCAATTCCTGAACACCGGATAGGGGAACATCGACCCGCTTTACCGCGTCGCCCATGCGCATGACGCCACTGTCGTAAAGCACTCGCCCGTCTCCCTTGACCTGGAAACTGACGCTAGCCTTGGAGCCTTCTGGGCGATCCTTCAAGTGATCATCCACACCGACCCACGCCGTGAACGCTTGGAAACCTCCGCCCGTCTGGTAGGTGATCGCGCTCGGCGCATGAGTGCCTAATCCCTTATTAAAAACCCTGCCAGCGATGGAAAGTGGACTGCCAGCGATGGATTTCCCAGTTTGAAGGGAGCCGAATCCTTGGAGAACCGACTCCGGAAGACGATCATCGAGCGGGACGCTTAACTCCGCAGCACTGGTAAACTGACCGATGCCTAGCAAGAGGGTGATTGATAGATTTCGAGAATTCATCCGATGGGTATTTTGTATTGAACGACGAAGGGCTTACTCGATTCCGAAAGTAGCCCCCACGGGTGGTGATGGGTGGGTAGGTTAAGGAAAACGCAATACAGCCTGCCAACCTTTCGGCGACCCCCTCCCGTGTTTAAGGGGGATGGAAGCCATATCAAGCGCTGCCTGACCTAACGTCTCTGAGGTCGATTCCCGCAACGGAAAAAGATGAATCGGCGCGGCCTCTCGCTGGGGATTCTTCTTTCTGCATCTCACCCGCAGCGTTGGACACAGATGAAAGATCGGATAAGAAATGGATTTCTGGGCCGTCACTTCATCCTCTCCATCTTGGTTCATCCCATTCATCCGTGGTTCAAGTCCAACTCAGGGCTGGGCGAGTCTGCCAACTCGGGGTGCCTCTGGTTTCGGGATACAGGGGAGAAAGGACTGGAGCCATGTTTTTGTGACCTGCGGGTCTGACACCAGGGACCCCCGCCCCCGGTAAAGGCCGGAGAAATTGAATGAGGAAAGCAGGAAAAGATTTCCGATACAGCTCTTCCTTCCTGTATTCCTGCCTTCCTCATTAAAAAAGCAGAAGAAGACAGAGTATGAATAAAGCCGGTAACCTCGCCGGATGGTCACGTATGACGTGTTCGATCATCTTTTTTGTGAAAGTGCGATCACCAGAAACTGTCTCCGCTCCTTCATTACGGTCACGTAGACTGGGAAAGATCTAGCACCCGTGACTCTTCCAGAAACTACGCATCCACGATTGCCAGTTTCATCGTTAAATGTGGTGGCTCGGCGCCGCTAGACTCAAAGGGCGAAGCGGACGAGGGAGCTTATCCGCCGTTGCCCCCCACGACCTGTTCGGTATTCTGTAGTTTGAATGCCTTGGCGATGTCGGCTCGGACGCCATCGATTCTTCCATCATAAAAAGGGCCATTGAGTCCCGTCACGACAAGACTCCCGCCGTCACCGCTGGAACAGTGATGGCCGAAATAGGTGTCTATCCTTCCGGAGCTATCTAGCAGTATGATGGTGCCACCACGGACCCACCCATGACTGGCAGTAGCGTAATAGACAAGCCACGTGCCATCGAGATCGTCCTCGACGATCCCCTCCATTCTGACGTAGCCTTGCGGGAGAAGGCTCGCATCTTTGGTACGGTAAAAATTCCGAAACTTCAGCGTGATCGCATCGGCTTCTTGAAATGAGCCTTCACCTTTGGGAGCGGGATCGAAGATGGGACGATTAAATATCGCCACTGCTGGGCCGGCAAATCCAAGCACTAAGGCCGAGAGAGAAAACAGTGCAATTCTGGCCGCCCGAGATGATTTAGTTATCTCCATGTTTTTACCGAACGTTTGATGTGCGCCCACCGGCGCGATTGAAAGGTAAATGAATTGAAATTGAAAAGATTATGGCCGGTTGGTGCGTCACGACTTGTTGGGGCTCTTACTCTTTTATTCTGACGTATCCAGCTTGAGGCCACATCCGGGACAGTGGCTCCAATTCTGGCCTTGTGAATATTCGGTGTCCTCAATCTCCCAGTTGTATCCGCACTTCGGGCACGATGGACGATGTCTCGCAAAGATCAACGATACGAACAGTCCCAATACTGGCGATGCCACGGCAGCCAGAAGGATGGAATTACCGGCTTGAGAGGAGTCAACAAAGATCATCCAGGTTAATGCAACAAGCAGGCAAACGAGAAATGAACCGAGGAGAATCCAGTTGCGGCGGTCGCGCATCTGGACTGCAAGCCTGCGCTGCTGCTCCACGGCAGAAGCTAGTTTTGGTTGGTCAGGATGGTTCATTTCTTTGCCCCAACAGAGTAATTAGTTCTGTTTTTGAATGGCCGGAAAAAGAGAACTGGTCGAGAATTTTTTGAAAGGGGTAAGTTTAATCAACTAAACGAGAGTCATTTACCCATGTAATTTTACGCGGTTTATGACTTCACAGTGTGACGCACCTTTTTGCTGCGAGGTGCGATATGCCCGAAAGGACTTCTCGCGAGTGCCTTTACTTCATCCTCTTCATATTGGCTCATCCCATTCATCTATGGTTCCACTCCAATTCGGGTCTGGGTGAGTCTGCCAGACTCAGGGTGCCTTTGGTTTCGGGATAAGTGGGAGAAAGGACTGCGGCCATGCTTGGCCGGGGCCGGTTGAGACCCCTACGTGAAAGGCTCCGTGTCCGCCAGTTGGGACGATGAACTTCGTCACGGTGCCGCCCTGTTTCTTGAGGGCTTCGGCGATTTCTAGGGCAAAGCTCGTGGGGGCGATCTTGTCATCCTCGGCGCTGGCGATGAAAACGGGGGGAGGATTGGCTTTCATGGGGAAGGCGGTGGCCGCTTTTTGATAGGGCCACGGACACATCAGGGCGACGAAGTCGGGGCGGCTTGATTCGCGTGCCAGTGGGTCGGTGCTGGAGGGATTCCCCGTGTCGAAATTTCCCAAGAGATTCATGCAGACGGTGCCGCCAGCGGAGTAGCCTTGCACTCCGACGCGCTTGGGATCGATCCCCCATTCGTTGGCGTGGGAGCGGATGAGTCGCAGCGCTTGGATGCAGTCAGCAAGGGAGTCTTTGGCGGGGTCATTTTTGCCATATTTCGTCCGGTACTTGAGGCCGATGATGACGACTCCCTTATCATTGAAAAGATCCACTACATTCCTAACATGCAAGCCCATGGCCAAATGGCCAAAGCCGCCGCCGGGGCAGATCATGAGGGCTGGGCGATGGGGTTCCGGGTGTTTGGGGAGATAGACCCACAATTCGGGAACGGATACCGATTTGAGGCTCAGCCTTTCGTCGCTCGTTTCTTTCGGTTGAGGGAGGACCAAGCCGGGAGCATCACCGGGCCAGAGCCGGAGAGTGACGTCGGGTTGAGGGGGGATCTTGGATGCTTGGGTCTTCACTTCCTCCGCCAAACAAGTTCCGCAAGATGCCAAGAGGGCGAATGTCATCACGATTTTTCTCATCGCTAATCTACCCGGGTTTAGCGGGAGTTTTATCGGAATGGGGATCATTTCTTCAACGTGCAGTTTCCTGCGGTTTTGGGACGTCGCCGAGGGCGTGGTCGAGGCCGAAATGTTCCTTCTGGACAAGGTGAAATCTTGGCACGCGAGTGGCTAAGTGGGCGGAACATGAGTATCAATCCAAGACTTTTTTCCTTCGTCGGAGGGGCTGAGGGCCCGTGGAGGTCGGTGGAGTCTCGCGCGATCCGTGGTGAGTCACTTGCTGAGATTAAGCGGTTGCAGATCGTGCCGGGCGAGGTGGTGGTGCCTGAGGCGAAATGGGTTCTACAAGGCGTGACCAGTAACGAGCGCTACGTCACCCGCCCAGAAAAGGATCTGCTTGTGGCGAAACAAGAAGGCTTGAACCGGCCGGAGGCGACTCGCGCGGTGCTGATCCCAATTCAAAAAAGCCCGGCCTGGTGGGCGCTGACTCAGGATGAGCGGCGGGAGATTTTCGAGACTCAGTCGCAGCACACCCGCATCGGGTTGGAGTATTTACCGGCGGTTGCGCGGAAGCTGCATCATTGCCGGGACCTCACGGGGGAGCAGCCGTTTGATTTTTTGACTTGGTTTGAATTCGCCCCTGAGGCGACGCCCGCATACGACAAGCTACTCGCACGGCTGCGGGCGTCGGTGGAGTGGAGCTACGTGGAGCGGGAAGTGGAGATCCGCTTGGTCCGGGAATGAGTGGCTCAAGCGCCGCCGCCGAGGGCTTTGTAGAGATTGATGCGGTTGAGAGCGCGGGAAAGGCGGAGCTGGATGAGGGTCTGGCGGGTGCTGTAGAGATCGAGCGTGGCGGTGAGGGCTTCCAAGTAGCTGTCCACGCCTTTGGTGTAGCGGGCGGTGGCGAGGTCGGTGCGCTTTTGCTGCGCGGCGACGAGGCTCTCGGTGGCGGCGATGCGTTCAGCGAGACCGCCGCGCGCGGCGAGAGCGTCTGCGACCTCGCGGAAGGCGGTCTGGATGGCTTTTTCGTAGCGGGCGATCTCGGTGGTTTTACGAATTTCCGCTACGTCGAGATTGGCGCGGTTTCTGCCGCCGTCGAAGATGGGAAGGCGGATCTCGGGGGAAAACTGCCAGATATTGCTGCCCGCGCCGAGGAGATGGGAGAGGTCGCGGCTAGAGCTGCCGACGTCTGAGGTGAGAGAGATTCTTGGGAAAAAGGCGGCACGGGCCGCACCGATATTGGCATTCGCCGCGCGGAGTTGATGCTCGGCTTCACGGATGTCCGGGCGGCGGAGGAGCAGGCTGGAGGGGCTGCCGGCTTTCACCTCCGCGAGGATGGCTTGGTCGAGCGGACGGGCGCTGGGTAGATTCGCAGGCAGCGAACCCCCGGCGAGAAAGACGAGGGAGTTGTGGATTTCCAAAAGTCTCTGACGGACAGCGGCGAGATCCGCCCGTGCGGTTTGGCGTTGCACATCCATGGCGCTGAGGTCGAGCTCGGAGACGGTGCCGGAATCGAAGCGCTGCTTCATGAGCCCGTAGGCGAGGTCGAAGCCGTCGTAGGTCTGCTGGGAAAGCGCGGCTTGTTCTTGGAGGGCGCGCTCGGTGAGGTATTGGCTCGCGACTTCTGCGACGAGCGAGATCTGCGCACTGAGCCGAGCGGAGTCGGTGGCGAAGTAGCTTGCGAGGGCGGCACCATTCAGGCTGCGCACGCGACCGAAGAGATCGAGCTCGTAGGAGACGAGTCCCACGGAAGCGGCGTAGGCGGTGAAATTGAGATTGGAGTCGTTGAAGCCGGGCGCACCGAGCCCGCGTTGGCGATTGCTCGAGCCGGTGAGATTGAGCGTGGGGAAAAGCTGACTGCGGGAAATGCTGTATTGGGCCCGGGATTGCTCGACATTGAGGGTGGCGATGCGGAGGTCGCGATTGTTGGCGAGTGCGCCCTCGACGATTTTCCGCAGGCGTGGGTCGGTGAAAAGTTTCTGCCAAGCGATGTCGGCCGAGACCTGGCCTGCGGTGTCGCCGGGGAACTGATCCGCCACGGGCGAGGTGAGCGTGCCAAGTGGCGGCACGAAGGAGCAGCCAGCCGTGAGGGCGGCGAGGACGAGGGGGGCGGCGAACGAGGATTTACGCATGAGGGAGTGCGGTGGTGGAGGATTTTTTTCCGGTAAAGCGGGTGACGATTTGGCTCACGACCACGAAGAAAACGGGGACGAGGAAAATAGCGAGCAGGGTGCCGGCGATCATGCCACCGGCGACTCCGGTGCCGATGGCGTTCTGACTGGCAGAGCCGGCGCCGGTGCTGATGACGAGCGGAACCACGCCGAGCACGAAGGCCATGGAGGTCATAAGGATCGGGCGGAGGCGGAGTTTGACGGCCTCGAGGATGGATTCCATGAGGCCTTTGCCTTCTTTCATGAGGTCGAGGGCGAACTCGATGATGAGGATGGCGTTCTTGGTGGAGAGTCCGACGGTGGTGAGCAGGCCGACTTTAAAATATACATCGTTCGGCAGCTCGCGGAAGGATACGGCGGCAAGTGCGCCGAGAATCCCGAGTGGCACGACCATGATGACGGCCACGGGGATGGACCAACTCTCATAAAGCGCGGCGAGGCAGAGGAAAACGATGAGCAGGGAGACGCCGTAGAGGACCGGGGCTTGATTGCCGGAAATGCGTTCTTCGAGTGACTGGCCACTCCATGAGAAGCCGATTCCCGGGGGCAGTTTGGCCGCCATGGTTTCCATTTCCTGCATCGCATCTCCCGAGCTCAGGCCGGGCGCGGCGGCACCGACGATGTTGATAGCGGGGATGCCGTCATAGCGCTGGAGCTGCGGGGAGCCAAAGGTCCAATGGGTGCTGGTGAAGGCGGAAAGGGGGACCATGCTGCCGGTTTTATTCCGCACATAAACGTTTCCGAGGTCTTCGGGATTCATGCGGAAGGCGGCGTCGAGCTGGACGATGACGCGCTGGACGCGTGGGCCGTTGACGAAATTATTCACATAGGCGGAGCCAAATGCGGTCTGCATGGTGCTGTTGATGTCGGCCAGTGACACGCCGAGAGCGCTTGCCTTGTCTTGATCTAGCTCGATTTTCATTTGTGCGGCGTCGCTGAGTCCTTGAGGGCGGACACCCGCGAGGCGTGGATTCTGCGCGGCCATACCGAGTAGTTGGTTTCTGGCGTCGTTGAGCTTATCATGGCCAAGTCCGCCGATGTCTTGGAGCCAGAAATCAAAGCCGGACGAGGTGCCCAGCTCGGGGATGGCTGGGGGATTGAGCGGGAAAACGATGGCGTCCTTGATGCCGCCGAGTCCGACCAAGGCGCGCTGGATGACGGCTTGCACGCGTTGTTC
Organism: Verrucomicrobiaceae bacterium; assembly: GCA_027484055.1. Classification (GTDB taxonomy): domain Bacteria; phylum Verrucomicrobiota; class Verrucomicrobiia; order Verrucomicrobiales; family Akkermansiaceae; genus Luteolibacter. Next base: position 213,650 of record JAIXQH010000051.1, read on the forward strand.
TTTTCCGGAGCGCTCTCCCCAAGGCTTGAGGCGGAGGAAGGCGAGGGCGGAGTTCTGCGCTTTCCCCGCGAAGCTGAAACCCGCGACGGTGAAGTAGTGTTCGATTTCCGGCTGTTTGGCAAAATACTCTTCCACCTTCAACAGCGCCTCGCCGGTTCTGGCGTCTGTCGCGCCGACGGGTAGGGAAATCAGCGCGAGGAAATAGCCCTGATCTTCTTCTGGCAGGAACGAGGACGGCATTTTCTTGTAGAGCACGAACACGGCAGCGAGCACGCAGAGCAGAACTAGCATCCCGGCGAAGGTCCGCTTTACAAGCACGCCCACCCAGCGTTGGTAGCGGTTCGTGAAGGCGTCGAAGCTGCGGTTGAACCAACCAAAAAAGCCGCCTTTCGCGTGGTGGTGACCGGCGTCCACCTGTTTCAACAGCGTGGCGCAGAGGGCCGGGGTGAGTGACAGCGCGAGGAAGACGGAGAACAACATGCACGAGACCATCGACATGGTGAACTGGCGGTAAATCGTTCCCACCGAGCCACCGAAGAAGGCCATCGGGACAAAAACAGCGGTGAGCACCAGGGTGATACCGATGAGGGCACTGGTGATTTGCCCCATCGCTTTCTGCGTGGCCTCCTTCGCCGGGAGGCCCTCCTCGCTCATGATGCGCTCGACATTTTCCACCACCACGATCGCGTCATCTACAAGGATGCCGATGGCGAGGACCATGCCGAACATGGTGAGCACATTGATCGAGAAGCCGAAAAGGGACATCAACCCGCAAGTCCCCAGCAGCGCGACGGGCACGACGAGAGTGGGGATGAGGGTGGCGCGGAAATTCTGGAGGAATAAAAACATCACGAGGAAGACCAGAATGATCGCTTCCACGAGGGTTTTGAGCACCTCCTCGACGGAGATTTTCACGAAGGTGGAGGTGTCGAGCGGGTAGGTGACTTTGACGCCGGGAGGGAAAAACTCCTTGAGGCGCAGGACCTCGTTGCGAATGGCTTCGGCAGTGTCGAGCGCGTTGGCGGAGGGGGAGAGCTTGATCGCCGCGGCGGTGGCGGGGCGTCCATCGATCCGGGCTTTGGTGGAATAGTCTTGGCCGCCGAGCTCGACTCGGGCCACGTCTGCGAGCAGGACCCGCGAGCCGTCTGCATTCTCGCGGAGGATGATTTTTTTAAATTCCTCAGCTTCTCGCAAGGTGGCGCGGCCTTGGAGGATGACGTTGAGCTGCTGATTTTCCACGGCAGGGAGCGAGCCAAGCTGGCCGACGGGCACTTGGGTGTTCTGCGTTTGGATGGCGGCGGAGATGTCGGCTGGCGTGAGATTGAAGCTGAGCAACTTCGCGGGATCCAGCCAGACGCGCATGGCGTATTGGGTGCCGAACTGGATGACCTCACCCACGCCAGGCACTCGGCGGATGGGGTCGAGCACATTGGCCGCGAGGTAATTTCCCAAGGCGATGGCGTCCATGCTGTTGTCCTCCGAGGAGAGAGTGATGAACATCATGAAGTTCCGAGTCGCCTTGGCCACGATGATGCCTTGCTGCTGGACGGTCTGCGGGAGACTGGGGGTGGCGAGCTGGACCTTGTTCTGGACCTGGACTTGGGCCACGTCTGGATTCGTGCCGGGAGTGAAATAGAGGGTGATGATGGCGGTGCCGTTCGCATCACTGGCGGAGGACATGTAGAGCAGGTTATCGATCCCGTTGAGCTGCTGCTCAATGACGGAGGTGACCGTGTCGCTGAGGGTCTCGGCGGAAGCACCGGCGTAGTTCGCGGTGATGGAAATGGATGGCGGGGCGACGCTTGGGTATTGGGCGACGGGGAGTTTCGTGATCGCGATTCCACCTAGCAAGCAGATGAGAATGGCGAGCACCCAAGCGAAAACGGGGCGGTCGATGAAGAAGCGGGCCATGAAAAAAAGGGGGGCTTAGGGGTGAGTGACAGGGGCCGGGGCAAAGGGTTCTGGGACCACGGGGGCACCGGGTCTCGCTTTCAAATGGCCTTCCATGATGACTCGTTCTCCTGGCTTGAGTCCGGAGGTGATGACCCATTTATCCCCGAAAATTTCACCGGTCTGGACCGTGCGGACTTGTGCGTGGTTGGTATCATCCACCAGTAAAATGCTGCCGACGCCTCCGACACCACGGGTGACGGCGCGTTGGGGGACGGTGACGGCATTTTCCTGAATCGCCGTGGTCACTCGCACCCTGGCAAATTGGCCGGGGAGTAGCTCGCGGTCTGGATTTGGGAATTCGGCACGCAGGGAAACCATGCCGGTGGTCGCGTCCACGGAGGCCTCGGAGAAAAGGATCTTGCCGGGGTGGGCGTATTCTTGGCCGTCGTCGCGTAAGAGTTTCACGACGCTTTGCGCGGGGCTTGATTTTTTCAGCGAGATGAGGTCGCCAGTGGATTGAGTGAAATCGACGTAGATCGGGTCGAGCTGCTGGATGACGGCGAGGCGCGTGGCGTCTCCCTGCCCGACGAGTGCGCCTTCGGTGACCTGTGCCTTGCCAATGCGCCCGGAAATCGGTGCGGTCACTGTGGCGTAGGCGAGGTTTAGCTCGGTGGTGAGTTGTGCGGCTTTAGCGGCTAGGACGGCCGCTTCCGCGATGGCGAGGGTGGATTCTGAGGTGTCTGCGTCTTGTTTGCTGACGGCGTTGAGGGCGACGAGTTCGCGTGAGCGGGTGACTTGCTGGTTGGCTTGTTTGGCTTGGGCTTCCGCGCCGGCCAGCACGGCGGCGGCGCTGTCACGGGCAGCGGCGAGCGGGGCGGGGTCGATTTGAAATAAGACATCACCCGCAGCGACTTCCGCGCCTTCGGTGAAAACTTTTTTCAGTAAAATCCCCGAAACTCGCGCCCGGACTTCGGACGTGCGCACGGCGTCGATCCGGCCCGGCAGGTCCCGGGTGATGACCACCTTTTCTGAAATGGCGGGGACGAAGGTGACCGCAGCGGGCGGCATGGCCGGGGCTTTGGGGGCTTCATTTTTACCGCAGCTCGGGAGGATCAACCAGAGCAGCGATACGGGGAGGAAAAGGGTGGGACGCATGGTGAAATTTGAAGGGGAGTGGTGGCTGAAAACTAACTTAGCAGAGCATAGGGCCGATAGCGAGGGGCGGAATGATTTTGATCTTTCCATGCTGGTCACTATTTGTTACCAGTCCACGAGATGGAATTGCGGCACTTGAGATACTTTGTAGCGGTGGCGGAGGAATTGAGTTTCCGGAAGGGGGCGCAGCGTTTGAACGTCAGTCGCCCAGCGCTGAGTAAGCAGGTTAAGGATTTGGAAACGGAGATTGGCGTCCGCCTTTTGGAGCGAGATACGGTCACGGTTTCCTTGACCAAGGCGGGGGAGAATTTCCTCAGAGACTCACAAGCGATATTGGCGCAGGCGGAGCTGGCAGTTCAGCAAGCGAAGGAGGCTCAATCGGGCCTGCGGGGGTGCTTACGAATCGGTAGCCCCGGGACCATCGCCACCGACTTTCTGGCGGGGGCCTTGAAAATTTTCAAACAGCACTCGCCGAGCGTGGACATTGTTTTCTTGGGAATGTCGCCCGCAGAGCAGCTAGCCGCTTTGGCGCGCGGGGAAATCGATATCGGTTTCGCCTATGGTAAAGAGGTCGCAGGCATCGCGCATTTGAGGAGCTTTTCGATCGTGCAGTCAACCTATGGGGTGGCGATTTCAAAGCAGCATCCACTGGCTTCACAGAAAAGGATCACGCTGGATCAAGTGCGCCAAGAAACCTTGCTCTACCTCGGTGATTCGACGCATGGCGATACGATTTCAAGCATTTACCGGGGTGAGGGAATCGAGCCGATGGAGATGCTCCAAGTGGACTGTTGCGATGTTTTGAAGACCTTGATCGCAGCGGAACAAGGGATTTCGCTCCTACCTGAAGTGCTTGATTTCACCAGCCAGCAGATCGTCATCGTCCCGCTCCAAACGGCGCAGGCGGTCCAAGAGTTCAACATGTGGGTGGTCTGGCAAGGGCTGAATCCCGGACCCCACGTCCAGCGATTTATCCGTTTGCTCGAAGAGCGTGTGCAAGGTGACAGTTCTGCCTTGTTGCTGAAAATCGGTTGAGAAATCTGAAGATTCTGAAACGATCTTTGGATGACTCCCCCAGATTATCATTCCGTCACGCCATCACTGACCGTCGCCAATTGCGCAGCAGCACTCGCATTTTATACACGAGCCCTCGCGGCGACCGAACTCTTCCGCATGGAGGAGCCAGGATCGGGAAAAATCATGCATGCGGAATTCAAGATCGGTGACTCGCGGCTGATGATTTCCGACGAGTATCCGAGTGAAGGCGCGCATGCTCCAGCCTTGGGCGCCGGCGGTTTATTCATGATCTACGTGGCCGATGTAGATTCTGCTTTTTCCCAAGCCATCGCCACCGGGGCGACGATTCTGCAAGAACCTGCGGATCAGTTTTGGGGCGATCGCACGGCTCGTGTCGCGGACCCATTTGGTTACAGGTGGACGCTGGCCACTCATGTCAGAGACCTTTCTCCTGAAGAAATCGCCAAGGCGGCAGCGGAATGGAGCGCAGCTTAGAATGGAAAAAGGGCAGGACCGCGAAGTCCTGCCCTTTTTTCAAGGATGAATTCAAACTTCAGCGAGGCCGAATTAACGGCGACGGCGGCGAAGTATCAAGCCGAGGCTGGTCGCGGCCAATGCTGCAAGGCTCGATGGCTCAGGCACTTGTGAAATGATGACAATACCTGGAGTGTTCGTGTAGGACGAGCCGAGCACGAAGTCGAAGTTTTGCTCCTCGGGAAGCAGAAGCTGCAAGGTGTAGGTCTCGTTCGCCACGACGTTGAAGGTATTTTTAAAATACTCCCAATCTTTCTGGCTGACACCTGTGCCAGCGGGAGCTGCGGTAAGAACTGCACCGGCGGATGGATTTAAGGGGTCAATCGGCGTCCATGCTTCAAAGGGGTTGTCGCTCGTGCTGCCTGAAAAAAGCACGGAGTCATTGGAGTCGATCAAACGATAATACCCACGCGACGTTGCGGAACCGTTGTCACGACCGCCGAAACCGAGAGTGGTGAAGTATTCATCGTCAGACGTGACGGTAAATTTAAGAGAAATTTGAGAAGAGAATCCTACTTTACCGTGGGTATCTAGAAACTGGTCGCCGAGACCAGGCGCTTGGGCAAGATTTCCAGAAGCGGGTGAGAAGAATCGGTTCACATTGAGGGCTTCACTGAACTCGGTATTGCGCCCTACGACCCCGCCGGCGTAATCGGTACCAATGGAAGCGCCATTTCCTACGAACGTATTATCAAACGTATTGAAAGTTGGGGCAGAGTTATTCGTTGCGTTCCAACCATCGAGTTTCCAGCCGAAGGTTGGCGATTTGTAATAATCGGGGACAGCTCCGCCTGAGGTACTTGGGGTGCCATCATCACCATCTGGAGTACCGAGAGTGGTATTTCTGAAGGACTGGAGATTGTTTCCAGCCACGAAGTTGTAGCTGATGGGGCCACCCACTGTGGTACCATTTGGAATACCGACACCCGTGCCGTAGGGAATATCCGTCAGATTGCCTTCGAAGCCGATCGGATCGAAGCCTTTTGCAAGACCTGTTGAAAGGCTCAGAGCGAGCGCAGTTCTGCGGAGAACTCGGTATTTTTTACGCATGGGGTGAGTGGGTAAACAAGGGGGCGGACTGTTATCGTAATAAAATCCGTCGGCTAACAAGTAAATTTTTATAAAAAATCACCGTTGCCTATGAAGCTGCGGTGTTTGATCGCTTTCGATTGTAGTGACTTGCGAGACTTATCGGGCCAAGCCAGCCATTCGCTCGGACTGCCCGGAGCTACATCACTGTCTCATGGCTTTTCAGGATCGCCTATCAGCGGCGGGGTGAACGCACGGGATTTCCTGAATCGTCGAGGCTTGCATGCAGAGTTTTTCTTTCCATTCCGAGCGGGCTCCGCCAAGTTCCCTGCCCTTTCCTGACCATGTCTGACGCCCGTAAACCATTTCCTTTCCGCGAATTTGAGCCCAAATGGCAGGCCCGCTGGGACGCCGAGAAGACCTTCCGCACCCTCGGGCCGGGGGATGTGGGATTCGATGCGACGAAGCCGAAATACTACGTGCTCGACATGTTTCCCTACCCCAGCGGCTCGGGACTGCACGTCGGCCACCCGGAAGGTTACACTGCCACGGACATCATCGGCCGCTACAAGCGGATGAAGGGCTTCAATGTGCTGCACCCCATGGGCTACGACGCGTTCGGCCTTCCGGGTGAGCAGTATGCGATCAAGACTGGCCAGCACCCGGCGATTTCCACGGCGGCGAACATCGAGAATTTCCGACGGCAGTTGAAATCGCTTGGCTTCGGCTACGACTGGGACCGGGAAATCGCCACCACGGACCCGGAATACGTGCGCTGGACGCAGTGGATTTTCCTTCAAATTTACGGCTCGTATTTCGATGAGAAAACAAATCGGGCACGTCCGGTTGCCGAGTTGGAGGCCAAGGGCTGGACCCGCGATCAAATCGACGAGGTGCGCTTGGCTTTCGTCGCCGACACCCCCGTCTGGTGGTCGCCGGATCTTGGGACCGTGCTGGCCAATGAAGAAGTCGAGGAGTGGAAAGCGAAGGACTTCACCGTCGAGCGCCGCCCACTGCGCCAATGGATGCTGCGGATCACGAAATATGCCCAGCGCCTGATCGACGAACTGGACACGCTCGACTGGCCGGAAGGCATCAAGCTGCTGCAGAAGAACTGGATCGGTCGCAGCGAAGGCGCGGAGGTGGATTTCTCCATCGGCGTAAAAACAGTTACCGTCTTCACCACCCGTCCAGACACGCTCTTCGGCGCGACTTACATGGTCATCGCCCCCGAGCATCCTCTCGTCTCGGAAATCACCACCGCAGAGCAGAAAGCTGCGGTCGAAGCCTATCAAAAAGCCTGCTCCTCCAAGTCCGACATGGACCGCGGCGATCTGAACAAGGACAAGTCCGGCGTCTTCACCGGCGCTTATGCGATCAACCCCGTGAACGAAGAAAAGATCCCCGTCTGGATCGCCGACTATGTGATGATGGGCTACGGCACCGGTGCAATCATGGCGGTGCCAGCGCATGATGAAAGGGACTGGGAATTTGCATGTAGGTTCGATCTAGAAATTAAAGTCGTAGTATCTCCAAATGACTCAATGGGATCTGTATATCATGATCCAACCTACCTGACTGCTGCTACAACGGAGCATGGAATCGCGAGAAACTCCGGCTTCCTCGACGGCCTGCCCACCGCTGAAGCAAAAGCCACGATGATCGACTGGCTGGAATCCAATTCCAAAGGCAAGCGCCGCGTTCAATACAAGCTCCGCGACTGGCTCTTTTCCCGCCAGCGCTACTGGGGCGAGCCGTTTCCGATCCTTTGGAAAAATGGTAAGCACGAGGCACTGCCGGAGTCCGAGTTACCACTACTCGCTCCACCGCTGGAGGATTACAAACCCAGTGGCACCCCCGAGCCGATCCTCACCAAGGCCACCGACTGGGTGCAGCTCCCGGACGGCTCGATCCGTGAGACCAACACCATGCCTCAGTGGTCGGGCTCCTGCTGGTATTATCTCCGCTACTGCGACCCGACGAACTCGAACCGCTTCATCTCCAAAGAAGCCGAGGCCTATTGGACGGATGAAAAACCCGGTATGGTCGATCTCTACGTCGGCGGTACGGAGCATGCCGTACTACATCTGCTTTACGCCCGCTTCTGGCATAAGATCCTCTTCGATCTCGGCCAAGTCCGCACGCCGGAGCCGTTTCAAAAACTCGTCAACCAAGGGATGATCCTCGGCGAGGACGGCCAGAAAATGTCGAAATCCCTCGGCAACGTCGTCAACCCAGACGACGTCGTCACCGAGTATGGAGCGGACTCGCTGCGTCTTTACGAAATGTTCATGGGCCCGCTCGAACAAGTGAAGCCCTGGCAAATGAAAGGCGTCGAAGGCGTCTCGCGCTTTCTCGCCCGGGTCTGGCGCGTGGCGATGGAAGAGCAAGACGGCGTGTGGCAGCGCTCCGCAAAAATCCAAGACGTCCCGAGTGGCGACGCGGAAGTCCGGCGCACCTTGCATGAGACGATCAAAAAAGTCGGCGAAGACATCGAAAAACTCAGCTTCAACACCGCCATCTCGCAGATGATGATTTGCACCAACGCCTTCACCCAAGTGGAAGTCGTTGCCCTCCAAGAATTCACCATTTTCCTCAAGCTGCTCAACCCCTTCGCGCCCCATCTCACGGAGGAAATCCACGCCCAACTCGGTGGCGGCACGATGCTTTCGGAAATGACGTGGCCGACCTACGATCCCGAGGCGCTCATCCGCAATGAGATCGAACTCGTCGTGCAGGTGAATGGAAAGCTCCGCGACCGGCTCATGGTTTCCAAGGACATCGACGAGGAAGGCGCAAAGGCCGCCGCCTTCGCCAGCGCCAAGGTTAGCGAGCACCTCGACGGGAAAACCATCCGCAAGATCGTCTTCATCCCCGGGAAAATTTTCAACATCGTCGCGAACTAAGGGGCTTAGCTCGCCAGCGGTGCGGCAAGGCGAAGCAGTGATGCATCGATCTGATACTTCGCATCCGCCACCGCTTGGATCGGTAGGTGGCCATAGGTGCCATCCCGGAAAACCATAATCGAATTCGTCTGCCCGGCCTCCAGCGAGTCCACTGCAGCGACGGCAAATTTATAAGCCATGATCCGGTCATGCACGGTGGGTGAGCCGCCGCGCTGGATGTGACCGAGCACGGTGAGCCGCGCTTCCATGCCGATGCTGTCGTTGATCCAGCGGGTGAGGTAGTCGCCCATTTTCGTGCCCTCCGCGACGACGGCCAGCACGTAACGGCGGCCGCTGGCGAGGTCGTGTTTGATGCGGGCGCCGATGCTGTCTAGGTTGTATTGCAGCTCGGGCACGAGGCAGATTTCTGCACCACAGGCGAGGGCGCTGGTCAGCGCAAGGTAGCCGCAGTGACGCCCCATGACCTCGATGACGAAGGCGCGGGAAAATGAGCTCGCTGTGTCCCGGATCGAGTCCACCGCCTCGCGGATCACGTTCAGCGCGGTGTCCACGCCAAGGCAGTAGTCGGTCCCGGCGATGTCGTTGTCGATGGTGGCGGGAATGCCGGCGAAGGGCACGCCGAAGTCGTTATAAAACTGGTTGAGCGCACGGAATGAGCCGTCCCCGCCGATGACGATGAGCTTGTCGATGCCGCGTGCTTTCAAATTTTCGTAAGCCTGCCGCCTGTATTCGATGTCGAAAAACTGGGGTGAGCGCGAGGACCGGAGCATGGTGCCGCCGCGGTGGAGGATACCGGAAATGAGGTCTCGTGTGCTGGGAACGATGTTGCCCTCGATGAGGCCGCGCAGGCCGTCGTAAACGAGGTGGACATCGTAGCCTTTTTGCGAGGCATATTCGACGGCACATTTCACGGCAGGGTTCATCCCAGCGGAATCGCCGCCGGAGGTGAGTATAGCTAGTCCTTTTGGCATGGTGTGGAAAACGGGAAGCAAGGCGGATGCCGAGATAGAGGGGAAGATTACAGGCCGCGGAACTGGGCGGCGAGGCGCTTGGCGGTGGCGACGGTGTTGCGGTGCAGCTTGGCGGTGAACTCGGGTTGGCGGTTGTAGCCACCGCCGTAGAGCACGGCCACGGGGATGCGGTTTTTGATGAATGCACTGAGCAGCACCTCGTCCCGGCGCTGGATGTCCTTGAGCGAGAGATGCATCTGGCCGAAGCGGTCGTTCCGATGGTTGTCCGCGCCCGAAACCCAGATCACCAGATCCGGAGCGAAGGCATCCAGCGCGCCGGCGAGGCTGACGAAGAGTTGCTTCAAATACATGTCGCCTTCTACGAAGCGGACGGTCTCGATGTCGAGTGTACCTTGGACTTTTTGCGTAGGGTAATTTCTCCCGACGTGGATCGAGTAGGTGAATACGCGCGGGTCATCACCGAGCAGATCGGCGGTGCCGTTTCCTTGGTGGGCGTCGGTGTCCACGACCATGATTTTGATGTTGGGCTGCTTGTCTTGGAGGTCGCGGATGGCGATGGCGACGTCGTTGAAGACGCAGTAGCCCTCGCCATGTTCGCGGAAGGCGTGGTGAGTGCCGCCCGCGAGGCAGACGCCGACGCCCTCGGCAAGAGCCGCATGGCAGGCGAGCCGAGTGGCCTCGACCTCGGTGATACTGCGCTTGAAAAGCTGCGGGCTAGCCGGCAGGCCGAGCCGGAGCTGCTCCTTGCGGCCGAGCTGACCGGACTCGATTTGGTGAATGTAGGCCGACTCGTGGACCCGCTGAAGGTGGTGAATGTCGGCACGCGTGACCTCGATGATTTCCTCGGGCCGGAGGATGCCGCCGTCGAGCAGCATGTCCTTGGAGACGCGGAATTTCTCCATCGGGAAAGGGTGCCCGGCGGGGAGTGCAAGCTCGAAGTCCGTTGAGTAAAAGCAGCGCATGGTTCACGCCTAGCCAACAGCGGATCGGCGGAGAAACCAAGCGGTAATCCTCACTCGGAAGATGGGAATTACTGATTTCAGGGATTTCTGAAGCGATTGGAGAAACGGCCTTGTCCAAAAGGCGTGTGAAATCAGTCAAACCAAGTCGCCCACGTCTGCTGATCTCCCACGATGGCAAACTTGGGACAAAGTGAGCTGGCAGCTCGCCGTGGATTCACTCAGGGTCGGGCAATGAACGTTGCCTTCACCTTGGTCATTGAGACATCGACGCCTTTTGCCTCAGTGGCCACCATCGGGCTCGATGGGTGCCTGACTCAGCGTGATTTCACCAGTGACCGCAGCCACAACGCGGTCTTGTTTACCCCACTCAGAGAGCTGTTGGACGCGAGGATGGAGGCAGAAATCGGCCTCGTTCTCGTTGGCAGCGGGCCGGGAAGTTATAGTGGGACGCGGGTGGGAATCGCCGCAGCACAGGGGGTCGCGATCGCTTCTGGCTGTCCGGCTTTGTGCGTCCCGTCGATTTTAGCGGTGCCGAGCGCGGAAAATGGCAGAGCCTGTCTCGCCATCGGCGACGCGCGGCGGGGGAGCTTCTGGACGGCGATGATGGAAAACCACGCGCTGAAAAATGAGCCGACCCTTACGGATGCTGAGGGACTTGCCAACGAGGTGGCTGCTGCGGCGGCGGCGGGCGTGCCGGTGATCTCCTTCGAAGCCGCGGAACGATTTCCACTCCCGGCCGAGCTTTGCGGGCAGGTGAAACTGGAGTTTCCCTCCGCCGCCCGTCTGTGGAATGCGTGGAAAATGGCTCCTGCCGCCGCCCGCGCCCAATGGCTGAGCGAGATTCCCCAGCCGATTTACCTAAAACCCCCGCACATCACCCCGGCGAAGCGGCCGTGGTTGGTTTAGCGCTTGGCAAGGGAGACGAGGATCGCCTTCTGCGCGTGGAGGCGGTTTTCCGCTTGTTGGAAAATGGTGCCGGCATGGAGCTCGAGGATTTCCTCGCTGATTTCCTTGCCACGGTAGGCGGGCAGGCAGTGGAGGACGATGTGATTTGCCGCAGCGTGGGTGAGTAAACCGGCCTCGACCTGGAAACCGGCGAACTCGAGCTCCTTTTCCTTCTGCCCCTCTTGGCCCATGGAAAGCCAGACGTCGGTATTGATGACATGCGCGCCCTGAGTGGCGGCGATCGGGTCGCTGGTGACGGTGACATTCGGCGCATCCAAAGCCGCGAGGAACTCCGCTGGTGGCTGGCAGGATACGGGTGAGGCGACGCAGAGCTCGAAGCCAAGGCGCTTGGCAGCCCACATCCACGAGCGGGTCATGTTGGAAAATCCATCCCCGATGAAGGCGATTTTTTTTCCCTCCCAGCTGCCGAGTTTTTCCTGAACGGTGAGCAGATCGGCTAAAATTTGGCAGGGGTGCTCATCGTCCGTCAGGGCATTGATCGTCGGGATGCCGGAGTAGGTCGCGAAATCCACCACGTCTTGCTGGGCGAAGGTGCGGATGATGGTGCCGTGGACCATGCGGCCTAGCACGCGGGCGGTGTCTTTGATCGGTTCGCCACGGCCGAGCTGGATGTCATTTCCCGAGAGGAACATGGGGAAACCTCCGAGCTCGCGGATGCCGACTTCGAAGGAAACCCGAGTGCGGGTGGAGGATTTTGTGAAAATCAGCGCCCAAGTCTGTCCGGCCAGTGGCTGCCCTTCGCGGCCACGTTGCAGCTTTAAATGCGCGGCAGAATCAAGCAGTTGCTGGATTTCCTTGGCGCTGAGTTCTTCGATGGAGAGCAGATGTTTCATGGGTAGGGAAGGTGGGGGATTAGTGGCAATAGCCTTCAAGCACGCCTTTGATGATGGCCAAGGCCTCATCCACTTCGGCCGTCGTGACGTTTAGCGGTGGGAGCAGGCGGAAGGTGTTCGGGCCAGCGGGTGGGACCAGCAGCCCGATTGCCATGAGTTGATTGACGATCACGAGCGCGGGTGTTTTCCCTTCAGGAGTGGGGATGAGAGCGGGGTCGAGCCCGATGCCAAGCAGCAGGCCCTTGCCACGGATTTCGGTGACGATTGGGAGTTTCCACGAGCCGATGATTTCACGGATGTGGGCTTCTTGGCGGGTGGCATTCGCCTCCAAGTCTTGCTCGCGGATTTCACGGAGCACGGCGAGTGAAGCGGCGCAGACGAGTGGATTTCCCCCGTAAGTCGAGCCGTGGGAACCGGGACCCAGTAATGAAGAAAGCGCGGTGCCACCGGGATCGACAGCGCGGTCGCTTAGCCAAAATGAACCGATCGGCACGCCGCCGCCCATGCCCTTGGCCCAGGAAATCCCATCTGGCTCGATCTCCGGTGCGATCACGCGCCACGCCATGGCATCGCCACAACGGCCGAAGCCGGCTTGCACCTCGTCGAAGAACAGCAAGAGGTCATGCTTTTTGCACAGCGCGGCCACCGCACGGAGGAACTCGGGCGTGGCGGTGATGACGCCGCCCTCGCCCTGCACCGGTTCGAGCAAGATCGCCGCCGTCTCCGGGCGCACGGCATTTTCAAGCGCGGCGATGTCGTTGAACGGCAGGTAGCGGAATCCGGGGAGTAATGGATCGAAGCCCTCGTGGATTTTTTTCTGCGCCGTGGCCGACATCGCGCCGAGCGTGCGACCGTGGAACGATTGTAAAAAGGTCACCACCTCGTAGCGCTGACTGCCATCCGCAGCAGGGCGTTTCAGGCCGAAGCGGCGGGCCGATTTGATCAAGCCGTCATTCGCCTCGGCACCGGAGTTGGAGAAAAACACCTTCCCCGGCAGGCGCACGTGGTGGACGTTAATTTCCTCCGCCAACTCAGCTTGGAGTGGTGACTGATAGAGATTGGAAACATGCATCAGCTCACCCGTTTGGTGGCGGATCGCCTCGACCAAGCGCGGGTGACAGTGACCCAGCGAGCACACGGCAATACCCATGCAGAAATCGAGATAGCTCTTCCCCGTTTCATCCCACAAGCGAGCACCCGCACCGCGCACCGGGACGAGTGGAAAACGTCCATAGGTGGGAAGCACGTGTTGCAGGTAGCGTTCGGGAGTCGTCATGGTCGGCAGGAAAGGGGCGGACGGTAGCGGAGTTCAGTGGAATGGCAACGCGGGAAATTTTAGCGCCCATAGGCCCGACCGACTTCTTCCGCAATGATGCGTAAACCCTCGCGGACGACGGAGGCCTCCATCGCGTAGGAGACTCGCAGGCACTCGTGTCGATGAGACCAGTCGGTATCTTCTAGTCCGAAGAAAAAGTGATGCCCGGGGATGACCAGCACCTCGCGCTTTTTCAAGCGTTCGTAGAGTTCTTGCGATGAAATCGGCAGGCCGGGAAACCACAGCCACAGGAACAGCGCACCCTCGCTGCGGTGCATGAACCATTCGATCCCCTCGCCGAAGACCTCCTGCGCGGCGGCCCGGGCGAGCCTGCATTTTTCCTCGTAAAACGGCCGCACGATCTCGCGACTCAGCCGCAGAATTTCGCCCGATTGAATGAGCGGCAGCGTGATTTGCTGGCCCATGTTCGGGTTCGCCAAGCCGGCAATGGCACTCATCGAGCCCAGCGCCCGAATGATTTCCGGCGGGCCGATGACGATGCCCGTCCGCGTGCCGGGCAGGCCTAGCTTGGAAAGACTCAGCGTCAGCACCACCTGATTTTCCCAAAACGGCGTGGCATCCGAGAAGATAATCCCCGGAAAAGGCGCGCCATAGGCATTGTCGATGATGAGCGGGATGCCGTGCTGCTTGGCGATGTCCGACAGCCGCGAAATTTCCTCATTCGTCAGCACATTTCCCGTCGGGTTCGTCGGGCGCGAGGCGCAGATCGCTGCGATGTCCGGCGTCACCTCTAGCCGCTCGAAGTCCACGCGATACTTGAATTCATGCGGTCCCGTTTTCTCAATGAGGGGCATCACCGCGTGAAATAAATCACCGCCCACTCCCTGATTTGCATAGCCGATGTATTCCGGCACCAGTGGCAGCAAGATCTTCCGCCGTGAGCCATCCGGCATGGTTCCGGCGAGGAGATTGAACAGGAAAAAGAACGCCGTCTGCCCGCCACTAGTGACCCCCACATTTTCCGGACCGATTTCCCAGCCGAAGCTTTCACGGAATAAGGTGGCGATCGCTTCCAGAAAAAGCGGATTTCCACCCGGTGGGTCATACGTCGTCAACGCACGATCCAGCCCACCCGGCTCCGCGAAAATTTCTGCCAGTTGCTGCCGCCACACCGCCTCCATCTCAGGAATTTTAGCAGGCTGACCGCCGCCAAGCATTTTCAACTGCGGACTCGCACTGGCCATCGCGTGGCCGAGGTCGTCCATCAGCTCGCCGATGCCACTGCCGCAGCCGAGGTTGTGGCCAAATTGTGAAAATGGGTAGGGCATTGCGTCCACTCTTCAAACCAGCCAACGGATCGATTGTCGATCTCCATCATCCACTCGCAGAATCAGCCTCGTTGCAGCTTTTTGCTGGCTTGCCCTATGGAGCAGCGGAATCCGTCCGCTGTGCCACTGGAAAGCCAAGGTGAGGTGAAGATAAAAACGAAACGCAGAGGCGCGGAGGCCGCAGAGAGGAGCGCGGAGGGGGGGAGTTCTGATCTCCAATCTCCTGCTTCACCTCCTTAAGTCATAAACCTTCTAAACTACATGGGTGAGTCACGATCGTTTAGTCCCTGAATCCTGTCCCGTTCAAAAAAATATCGACCAACTCTCTTTTTACCGCCATCAAATAGCGGACCTAATTGTAATGTTCGCCAAAAAGATGAAACACTTCCTCGTCACGCTCGCATCAACTGGCAATCCGTCACTACTCGGAGCACTTTCAGACATATTATCCGAAGGCTTCGACTTCTGGGCATCAGAGTTTGATGACGGGCTATTCTTTATTTCGTCCGAGCTGTCAGCAGAGGATATATTCGACGCGCTCAGTGATTCGCTAGATCTAGACTTGCCCAATACTCTGTATGTTTTCCAGTTGGCGGGGGCGTGGGCCGGATTCGGAACGACCAACGTCCGCGAAGCTCTATCCGAGAGGCTCAAGGATAGATAGCTCGCTCCACCATCCACCGTATCAAGAAGACGTATTTCAGCACCGCCGACAGAGACCCGCTCGCCAGCAGGAATTATTATAGGAATCAATTCGTATGTATTTTTCATGTTTTTCAGTAGCCACCGGCCAGAGTCCACTCTTGGGCAGGACGCGCCCAAGAGAATTAAGAGGGAGATCAAGTCGAGACACAGCAACCCCTATCAGTCGCCCTGTTTACATGATGTTACGTCGTTTCAACATCAACCTCGTGATCGACGCTCGCCCTCGCTGATAGGTTTGAGCATTCTTTTGTGTTGGGCAAAAAACTAAAAAATCACAAATTATGTCACGACCGCCACGATGGAAGAATCACACCCACGACAAGGGAGTCACCGAAATCCGCTTCTCTGCCTGGAGATGGTTTTCCGACTATATTAACCAGGAACTTCTAGACTACACGACCTACATTTATAGGGGGCATGCCAACAGCATTTGGAATCTAGAGCCGACTCTTGATCGCATCATTAAGTATTCCCGCTCTACCAAACGAAAAACTCACCTCGAACAGTTTCAGTTTTCGGCACGCGGAAGAAGAGGGAGCAATCCGCCGCGCATGGAGAGCGACAATGACTGGTGGGCCTTAGGACAACATAATGGACTGGCGACTCCTTTGCTTGATTGGACCGAATCGCCGTTCGTGGCCCTTTACTTCGCTATGGTCAAAGCAAGATCAGAACCGGGAGCAGATTGCTGCGTCTGGGCGCTATCACAGTCCACGATCAGATCTAACTCGAAGAACATTCAGGAGGATCCCGATGTAAAAGAAATTGATGGGCGGAAGCCTGTGGTAGAGATTGTCCGCCCAATGAGTGACGACAACAGTCGATTGGTGAATCAGCGAGGTCTCTTTACCCGTGGACCAAACAATGTCGACCTGGAAAAATGGGTTAAGGAACATGATAGAGCTGCTAAGACGATGAGCCTTATCAAGCTATCCGTTCCTAAGAAGGGCGCTGATGACTGTTTGCGCTATCTTAATCGAATGAACATTAACCATTCTACACTCTTTCCTGACCTCTATGGTGCTTCCCAATTCTGCAACATGGAACTGAGAATAGCAAAATACTGAAGATGCCCAACAAGGCGTGGCGCACCAACCAGCATGGGCGTCTCAAATTCATTTCAACATCCCTTCAAGCGTGCCGATTGGCACGCATCAAACGTTGGAGTCGAGCATTTTTCAAGTCCCTTAAATCAGCGTCCATCTCAGCCCCATTATCCTCTTCAATTCGGTAACTTGCTGATTTCCGGTAGGTTCGTGATCGGTTTTGCGGCCTTCCATTGGGCTTCGTCTGCAGGCTCGTAGGTGATGCGGACCACGGCTTCCTTGACCTTTTCGCGAAGCTTGATGCCGAGTCTGCATGGCTCATAGCGGTCGGGATTTAGGAGTTTTTCCAAGCGAAATTCAGCGGGCTGGGTGCTGTCCACCGTGACTTTGAGGATCGAAGCGCCATCGCGCAACAGCCAGATCTTGTCACTGGCCTGTGCCCAGGTCGCCGAGCCCACCACGGCGGTTTCAAAGGTGCCGTCTTCGTTGAATTTCACGGTGTCACTTACCTGCAAGAAAGGCTTTTCGCCTCGGTGGAAGGTCCACTGTCTCTCCAGCGATTTGATTCCCGCCTTCGGATAGCACGCTGATAGATCCACCGACCACAGGTCCGCGTCGGGCTTGAAGTCCAGGCGGGTGATTTTTCCTGCTGCTTTGCGTCCGGGGCTCTGGAGTTGGCCGTTGATGAGCGGCACGCTATGGCCGTAGGAGCTGAGGATCGGATGGTTGTAGCGCTCCTTGCTGAAGGTTTTCGCGGTGTAAACAGTGGATCCGGGATCGAGAACCGGCAGGCCTCCCATCCAGTCGATCACATAAGAGCCGACGTCGTTGTGATTGTGGTCTTCTGCGTTGTGCCCCGCTTTCATGGCAGCGGAAAACGTCACCTTGCCAGCGGTCAGCATTCGTGAAACCAGCACGCCGCCATCCGTAAATTCATCGCGTATGCCCAGAGGGGCCGCAGGCGGTGGAGTGGTGGTTGGGGCCGTCGCGCTCAGTCCGATGAGCTGCCATTGGGCGAGAGTTCCCCCCATTTTGGCATGTGGGTCACTGTTCGGATACGGCTCCTGCTTGCCTTTGACCACGAAGTTTGCCCACCAGCGGATCATGCCATCTGGCCCGCTGGTGGTTCGCGCATCGGCAAAGGCCGGAAAGTTTACGCCATCCAGTGTGATGCGGTCTGGATAGGTTGCGGCGCTAGCGGCATTGGGGAACTGGCCCAACTGGATGCGCCCACTGGATTCACGCTGGAGAAGATCCGCTAGCGCTACGAAATGACCGAACCCATAGCCCCAGTAAGTGGGGCCCTCGCTGCAATAACCATCCTGGGTGAAGCCGGATAGGTAGTCGCGCGTGTTCGCCACGGCATCCAGCACGACCAGAGCGCGTCGGCGCTTCGAGGGCTCGAACGACAGCACCGCGCCCGTCGAGCCGGCGGTGCAGACGGCGTTCCAGTTCATCGCCATCGTCCGCCAACTGTGACGTAGAGTGATGAGCGGATCGTTCTTTTCAAGGACCGCGAAGACCGGCTCGATGACCTTCTGTTTCAGTGCCGCCTCGATTGCGCCGCGCACGGCTGGATCGAGCTTGTCGCCGAACCACTCCAGCGTCAGCGCGATGTCGTATCCGAGATTTGCGGACCTTAATTCCAGGTACTGCGCCTTGCCGTCGATGATTTCCTGATTCCGGTCGTGTGCGGGTAGCACCCACGACGGCTGTTTACTGAGCTCCAGAAGCTGGGCCTCGATGGCCTTGAGAAAGCGCCCCTTGCCCTCCATGCACTCGGCTGCCGCGAATTTCTGTAGTCGGTCCCAGAATGGCTTGAGCATCGCTTGGCCCTCCTCGCGGCTACCGGTTTTGAAGAAGATGCGGTAGGTTTCCTCGGACCATGGTGGGCCAGGGGATTGGAGGGCTTTTTCCGCTTCCGCGATGACCCCGTCGCCCAGCGCCAATTTCACAGCGTCCCAATAGGCACGGTCCGTGACCGGATGGTGTGTGACACCCGGCTTGTCTGGGAGCCAAGCCTCAACCTCAAGTATTTGGGCCTCGGAATAGGGCTCGCGTGCATGCAGTGCTGTGGAAAGTGTCGCCGTTAGAAGGATTCCGAAAAGAAAGGATCTCATGCCGAACGAGAACGGAGATCGTGTCAAACTTCTGTCATGCGATCACACCGATTTCGCGGGGAGGAGTGCATGGTCTGCATTCTATTGGCATTTCGAAAATCCGGAGAGACCGCTTGAAAGTTTGGGTGATGGTAGGTCGTAGGCAGATTATGAGGAAATTCCTTTTCTCCGGACTATCATGTCTGGCACTTCTCACTGAGCTATCCGCTAAGGAGAAACTGATCGTCTTGGCCGGAGGAGTCTCAGGAGCTGCGGATCTCACGGTGGACGAAAACTCAGACACGTTCCGGGCCTCGGGGGGCGGGCTCTATCTCCACAATAACGGGTGGGAAAGACTCGATGACGCGCAGCGGCGCAAAGCGCTTGGACTGTTCAAGGATCGGCCGCTGGCGATCGAGCTCGGTTTCAAGCCGTCCGGCAAGGCATGGGGGAACGTTTATCGCCGCGCCTATCTGGTCTATCAAATGAGTCCACTTTTCATCGCGGCGAACGCCTTCGCCGGGAACAACCTACCGACTCCCGAACAATGGCGGGACTACATGACGGAGCTGCGAAAGGCCGGTGTGCCAGAGACCACCAAAATCCTGCCAACCTTCGAATTTGCAAATTTCTCGCATAATATCCCTGAACTGTCCCACAACAAGGTGAGCGACCGGGAGGACTTCCAGAAGATCCTCGCCGTGGCCGGAGGGATCGTGATCGACTCGCCATCTGGTTACTTTTTCACCCGCGAGCAGAATTACCGGGACTGGGTCGTGGATGCCCTTCACTGGTGTCGGAAGAATCGTCTGACCCGTGTGGTGATCGCCTCACCCCATATTTTCGGAAAACCGTTTCCCGAACACACCCGCAAGTTTGTCGGCTATCTCAAGGAGCACGAAGCCCTGCCAGACATCTGGGTTTGCGAAAACTACAATGGCTCGAAAGACCCGGAGACCTATCTGAACCGTGTCGGCAGCGAGGATGTTCCCGCGAATGTGTTTGGCACCGCGCGCCTTCTGCTGACGGATTTTCTCAAGCCGAATTCCGGAGACTGAAGCGTGGTCCATCGATAGATCGGGCCATTCAATGTCCCAGAATGAGTGTAAAGTTTTGGCTGGCTGGATGAAATTTTGCTACGCTCATGGAGGCATTGTGTCTGCTCTTGAAACCAGTCAACTGGCCGATCGGAGTTCTCCATCATCGACTCGCAGAATCATCCCCGTGCTTCGGGCTAGAACTGAACTTTCGCGGACCTTCTCCAAATTTTTCTTGGGCTGGTCATCGTTCAGCTGCCGCCGCGATCTCGCTTGCCAATGGAAATCACATCTTTTAGCTGAATGGACGAAAGGCGGATTCAGCAGCGGTATGGTCGAAATTGGGATTTGGGTTTCCATGAACTAAACCTACCAAACTGTCACTGCGAAAGGGTATAGGAAGCCCCACCATTTCCGCCAGCTTGAGCCCGACCATGACACACTGCGGAGGAAGAGGGAGAAAGACTCGGGAGCGATTCGTTCTGTTCGCGAGGATTTGTAAAATAGACCTTAGCGAAAGTGGTATAGGATGAGCCATCGACAGTAAATTTTGATCCGCGAGCGGAGGGCGCTTTGCTAGAGAGACCAGACCTTCGGAGAGATCCAATTGGTGTATCAGGAACTGCCTCGCGTTCTTTCCTCCACTGGGGTAAGGCACTGCGGGCAGCACCGCAACCGCTCGTTCCAGAGAACCCATGACCCCACCTGAGCGCGCACCCCATACCAGCCCGGGACGCACGACGATCCCTCCCTGCTGGAGAAGTTCTTTTTCGATCATTCGCTTGGCTCGTCCATAGTGAGAGCGACAACCGTCGAAGCTGCTCATGGAGCTGATGAAAATCCTAGTTCGCACATTCGCTTCAGCTGCCGCCTGAAATAGGGCGATGCTTGGCGCGACATTGACCTTGATGATTTCCTGCCAACTAGACGGAGAAAAATCGTAAGCAGCATGGACTAACACATCCACTCCATCAAGAGGCAGATCCCGCGGGTTGTCTTGTAGTGAATAAGGGATCCATTGATCACCGCATACCTTCCGGCTCAGTGAGAGAACCTCATGCCCATCCTCGCGGAACGCTGTCGATAAGCATGTTCCCAAATAGCCGGACGCACCTGTAATAGCGACTCTCATTCTCGTTCCAATTTACCAGCTACGGTTGCAATCCGGTGAGCGTTTGCCATGACCGTGAAGGTGATGGATGTGGCTGGTATGCTAGGAAATACCGATGAGTCCACAAGGTGGACGCGAGGCATGGTGGGGAGTCTGCCCAGCGTGTCTGTCTCGCCGCCAACGGGATTCTTGGCCATCGGAAAGGTGCCGCCGCTATGGTAGCCACTGCCGGCCAGTGGGATTTTTAACCCAGGAATCAGCGGCAATGCCCGGATTTTGAATGCCTGCTTCAACAATTTCATGCCTACCCTGAGTAGCGTCGCTAAGCAGCTCGGTGACTTTGTGATGCATGCATCCAAGGAGCTCGATCCTTCACCCGTTTTCTTTAATGTTAGTAAGATTCTCCCAGATTCTTCAGAGTGAAGAAACCCTTGTGCGATCATGAGTCTTCCCAAAAACTGGCGGCGGAATGATCGAATCCGGAGCGGCCATTTGAGAAATGTCCTATTGAGTTCACGCAAAAGAAACGCGCTGAATCCATAGATCTGGATGTGGACTAAGTATTGACTAATACGCGGATCGTCGATTTCTAAGAAGACTTGAGCAGAAGTATGGCACCTTTCCTCCTCCACGTCTTCGACTCTTCCGAAGCGTAGCAACGGGTAGATAAAATATTGGCTATCTTTGAGCGTGACTGGCTTGTCGAAGACTTGCAGAGAATTGAGAATGATTTTAGCCGTTGGTAAGACACCAGCACCTATCAGCACCCGACTCACTTGGAAATGAAACGGGCGGCCATTCGCAAGATCCAACCCGCTGACACAGACCTCACTTCCCAAGTCTTGGACCTTTTCGACAAGATGATCTTTATGATAAGTAACCTTCCCAGTCTCGATGAGAGCAGCAAGTGTCTGGGCAGATGAATAGATCAAGCCATATGGGCAACCTGATAGACAAAGAGTGCAGTAGGCACAAGCGCGGTGAGTGAGATCTCCAGATGCATTTATCGCAAGCCGACTGCGTCCGAAGTGGATACCTTGCTGCTTGAGAGGCTGTCCTTGCTTTTCCAGATCATCTAGCAATTCCGCTGCCTGTGCAGAGGGCTCTAGCACAGCTGGTCGGCTACAGTAGGAAGGTAAGAGCTCCTCGAGACCATCCACCACGGCAGTGCAGGGCACAAAGTCCATGACCGCCTTGTAGTGGGGGATCAAATCAGCCAAGGAAATCGGCCAGTCGGCGATGTCTTCCGCACGGTAAGGCAACAACACCGCCCCCCAAACATTGCTCAATCCACCCAGCGCCAATGAATGACTGAAGCCTTGCCGACCCTTCCACCGGATATCGATGGCAGAGGAAGAAGACGCGAAACTGTAGGATGAGCCAAAGGACTGTTTGGAATGCACCGCTTCACGACCGAAAGTCCGGCTGCCTTCCATGACGTTTAAGTCATCTTGCGTCCAGTCGCTAGGCTCCATGGTAGACATCCGTTCCGCGACTACGCGCCGGTCAGTTTCCAGGCGCGCGCCTACATCAAGGACCATCACCTCTTGTCCTTGTTCAACCAAAGCAATTATCGCCGCCACTGCGGAAGGCCCGGAACCAACGACGATGATCATGGCGGTAAGACATCAGCAAGGGAGGCCGCACCGGGACCAAAGACCTTGAATTTACGGTTCAGAGTGGAACTCACCGGGCACCCTTTCTAGTCGATTTTGGGACAAGAACGCTCCACTGGCTTGCTGGAATGGCAGCCAGCGTCTGCACCGTAACCGTTGCACTGATTTCCCAATCGAGTCGATCGGCCAATTGCTGCGGTGTCATGCCGAAGCGATCCTGAGTGCCCCACTGTGACGCGACGATTGCGTCGAACCCATGCGCATCGGGAAGGCCTCCACCGCTGCGGGGCGTGAAATCACGGACCTTTCTCGTCCCCATCGGCAGCCAGAATGAATACTGCGACTCACCTGCGGTTCCGGCAAAAGCGAGCGATTTCGCGCCTACAGGTAGAAGTCGGCGAACGGGACGGTAGGGATCTGCACGATTTGCATAGACCTCATAGACCGTCTCCATGCGAGACAGGGCGCCTGTCCCGATTCCGAAGCTCTTGAGGCCCTTCACCAGCGAGACCATCGGCAGCAGCGGTCTTGAGGGACTGCATACCAGCGCCGGCAAAATCGGTAGCAGTAGAGCCATGCTGGTCCACCGCCACCATTTACTGGCAAAAACGCTGCTAGATTGAAACAAAACTAACGGCAGTGCGAGTAGTCCCACGTAATACGGGGCGATTAAGCGGGGGGCACCACAATTTCCTAACTTCATCATGTAGAAGATTAAAGCGATCCAGAAACCAGTAAAAACCAATCCCCCCAAGCCGAATAGCCTATTGAAACGTAGGCTCCCCCTTGCGCCGAAAATCCCTAGCAACAGCGCACCACTCACCCCTAGCCCCAAGCCGGAATTCTCCTCGGATGCCAATTGAGGGTGCGTCATTCGAAAATCCGCAAACCCCTGCTTGATCCATCTTAATGAGGGTTCCGGGATCCGACTGTTAAACGCCTTATTCAGCGCTTCCGCTTGAGGAAATACGGCGGGTGCGAGACTTGCACTTGCTATCATCAAGCCATTGCCCACCAAGCCCCCAATGGGGTCCTTCAGTTTTAACAGGCTGCCCGGCTGCCCAGTCCAGTCACCCGTATGCCGCGAGTTCATTATGGCAATTGGTAAAAAGGAAACCAACGCTGCAAAACATCCGGTCAGCACAGCTGTAACAACCCGTTGCGGATATTTGAAGAAAACGACCATCAAGCAAATCGCGACTGGAAGCAGGAGTGGAAGATTGCTCGCCTTGACTCCAGTCATCAACGCTGCGGCGAGCACCGAGAGCATCACCTCCGTGCGGCTGCCACTGCGGATCGCCTGTGTGCCAAACATCAGGGCGGCCAATAGATAGATACAGGCTTGGAAATCATTTCCAAGGCTACCTGCTTCCATCACGAAACAAGACGCACACGGTAGAACCCACATCCACGTCCACGAAACCGCCCTTTTCACCCCGAGAGCCGAAAGAACCGCGTAGATCAATCCGGGAAAGAGTAGGAAGGAAATACCATTGATTAGGAAGGCAAAGCGTAGCGTATGTAGCGCTGCAAAGGCGGGAATCATCATGCACTCGAAGCCCACGCCGCTGAAGTCCATTCGGGGGTCGGCGCTGCCGATCCAATGCCACTTCTCCGCAGATAACCATTGTAGAATTCTCGGGATTCGGTAGCAAAGTGCGTCGTAATTATTCGGTGCATGAATGGCCCCACCCACCCATGCAGCAGTGGCACATAGCAGATATAGTAGTGGAAACGGCTTGCGGAATCTACTAAGCTTAAATCCTCTAAGCTTCATAGATTTATGATTGAATCTATAGTAGCCGTAAACAGATCCTAAGACTCCCAAGATTAGCAAAACCGCATTGCCTTGGCGGTTAAACTGCCCGCAGATCGAGAGAACGAGTGGCCCAAGTGACCACCCGGCGGAAAGTAAAACCCATACAGCCGTGCAGCTTGCGGTGCAGGAGCGGAGGTCGGCTTTATGTGTCATAGATCCTTTTACGATGGCGAGTGACCTTACTGAGGAGTGTAAGTTTGAGAAAGAAAGAAATCAAACCGATGCAATTGCTTGGGAGGTGAGGGCCGTTGATCCAGTCGCTGACCGGATCGAAGATCGAGGAAGATAAAGGGCATTTTGATAGAGTTGAAAACCTCAAATGAATCAGCTCGATGGCGGTTTAGATTTCTTGGAATCCGTAAAATTCACCGGAATTTGCATTTGCGGCGAATCTAGCTTTGCGGGGCGCTTTGCCAAGAATTCTTTTGGCTACGGTTGCCGGTCGCATTGGGATTCTGGGGCGGGGAATATGCCCAGAGATAGCGTCATGCGGCGACGCTGTGTTTGGGCAGGAGACAGAAATGATCCGTAGCGGTGCTAGGAGGACTGTCGCGAAAATAGGCCATCCACGCCACGAAGCGTTATGTTGCATTGTTTGGGCTCGCGTGCAGCGCTCAGCGCGGGTGGTTGGCTCATACCGGATGCACAGGCCAAGATCACGACTTACCTTTGAAACTTTGATGATTCGACACAAGCAATGACGAATATTCAACTTTCAACGGCTGGGCAGTCATTGCGGTCGTCCACTAATTCGATCAAGGTACTTACTAAGACCAGAACACAGGTTGATTTGAGCGTTATCAATGTATTTGACAGCGGGAAGGAGATTCCAGTCACAGTGAGCTACACCGTTGAAGGCAGGCGGATCAGACAGTCTTTACTCTGGTGAGGCGCACTATGGATGAACTGAAGAGTTTCTACAGCCCACAGGGTAGACTTCCATATCCATGGCATGCCCGAGCGAGTGAACTAAAAATTAATGTCGAAGGCGCTGCATCTGACGGCGGGTATCACTCCAGTTTGAATTTAGGCTTCCATCCCACAGCGGATGGACTCAAACGCTGCACAAAATGATTATCATAATCAAGACAACTAAAAGGTCGGGCTTCACTTTGGTCGAGCTCCTGCTAGTTTTGATGATCTTGTTGATTGTCGCCGGATTTGTTCTGCGTATTGTGTATCACGACGAATTGCGAAAGGCTGATGCATGGTTCGCGCAATCTTTCGGTTTATCCCATCTTTGGATCACGATGCCTCTACTTGCGGTGTATGTGATTTATCGACTTAGATCTCGAAAGAAGAACCATTCGAGAATGGGCCGACTTAAACTTCCTCTAGACTAGCCAACCCAAAATCCAGCAAGTTGAACATGAGGGGGGTAAGAAGACTCGTGAGTCGTGAGGAGTGTGAGGTGGGAGTCTAAATGCGTGTCTAGACCTTTTACACAAAAGTCTGTGCGTGTTAGTGGATTGTTGGGGCAGGATTCCCCAACAACGGTCTGGGGCTGGAATCCCCAGCCACGAGCAACTACGTAAGGGGCTTTGGCACGTACTCTGAATGGAAAGATGCGTGGCTGAAACTGAGCTGGAACGATAATGGGCCTTGCGGAGTTTTCACGCTGCCGACGCGATGAGGCCATCACGGCTTGAGTCTTAGCGCTGATTGAAACGGGACATTTCGCGTTGGGCCTCGCGGAGTTCGACTTTGTTTTTAAGGTCTTGGCGCTGGTCTGAGTGGGTTTTTCCTTTGCCGACACCGATCTCGACCTTCACGCGGCGGTCTTTCCAATAAACACGGAGTAGGGGTAGCGAGTGGCCTTTGACGGCGGTGAGGTTCGCCAGTTTGAGAATTTCCTTTTTATGAAGGAGGAGGCGTCGCGGGCGCTGCTCGGCATGGTTATACCAGTCACCGGCGGTTTGCCAGGGCTGGATGTGGCAGCCGTAGAGGAAAACCTGGTGATTTTCGACGCGGGCGAAGGCGTCGGCGATGTTGATTTTACCGGCACGGATCGACTTGACCTCGGTGCCCTTGAGCTCGATTCCAGATTCGTATTTTTCCAAAATGTGGAAATCACGCCCGGCCTTCCGGTTGGTGGCGATTTCCGCATTCATGGGCTGACTGGGTCGTCAAATAATCCAGCAGGAGGCCACTTCAGGGCGCGTCGCGGTGGATGAGTTTGATCTTGCCCTCGATAATCTCAGTGAGGGCGATATCTGCCACGCCCATGCTGGGACGGACGGCGATGAGGGGCGAGCGCCCGCTATTGAGTTGTTTCACGCGCTGGGAGACCAGATTGACCAGGACAAGTGGGTCGCTGACAATTTCGGAGGCCTTATCGAGGAGATCGCTTTTCATATTGGAGCCGGGAAATCGCGAATTTGGCTGCACCTGCTCAAACGCTAGGACGTTTTTGGGGAGTAGGGACGGTTGATTTTCGCTCAAAACAGTGTTGTGGAAGAAATTCCCGGAAATAACGCCGGGCCGATGGTCAAACCAGAGTTAGTCGTTCCTGACAAGGCTTATCTGGTTTTTTACGGGGAATTTTTTACGAAACCCTTCAATCACTTTGGCATGAGGTCGATCCCGAAGCGGCGGAGGACGATGACAGTGAGCCAGAAGAAGCCGACGGTGAAGAGGCAGTTCACGGCGAGGGTGGTCCAGAACCCCCATCCGTTGCGGAGCATCCAGGGGATGATGAGGAACATGGGCAGGGTGGGGAGGACGAACCAGAAGGTGCCTTCTGCGTGGTTGGCGAGGCGCTCCGAAGATTGGCCGGCGTGATGCATCCAGAGCATGGCGACGAGAGAGGTGAGTGGCAGGGCGATGAGGAGGGCTGAGAGGCGGTCGTTGATGAGCTGGATCTTGGTGACGAAAAGGATGATCAGGGCGCTCAGGAAGAGTTTCGCGATGTCGAAGGGGGTGATGGAGAGGATTTTATCCCAAGGAATGCGGTTCACGGTCGTGTGGGCTTGCGGTTGGAGGAAAACTAAGGATCTTTTGAAGGCATGCAAGTGAGCAGTCTTCTGGGATTCATGCTGATGATGTGCGCGGGGGCGGTGCAAGCGGCCGATCTGACGGGTGCACAAAAAACGGCCATTGGACGAAAAATTTGGCAAAATGAGTGCGCCGGAACGGTCGCAGGCTTGACGTCATGGAATGCAGGAGAGGAATTCCCGTCGTTTGGGATTGGTCATTTCATTTGGTATCCCGCCGGATTTCTGGGAAAATATGAGGAAAGTTGGCCTGAATTCGCGGAGTTTGCGAAAAATCGAGGTGAGAAAATGCCAGCTGTGGGCCGCGCTGCAGATAGCCCATGGCGGACGAAGAGCGATTTTGAGAAAAACGTCAAAGGTGCAGAAATGACGGCTTTGCGGACGTGGCTAGCGAGCCATGTGGACCTGCAAACCGACTTCATCATCGCGCGCTCACGAGCGGCATTACCGAAGATCCTCGCCGCTGCCCCAGCCAGTGAACGGCGTCGAATTGAGGCGAACTATTTCAAAGTAGCGTCTTCTTCACAAGGGACTTATGCCCTGATTGATTACGTCAATTTCAAGGGTGAGGGTGTCCAGATCGCGGAGCGATACAAGGGCCAAGGTTGGGGCTTGCTACAAGTGTTAGGCGGGATGAAGGAGGTGCCAACAGGTGCAGCTGCGGCTACGGAGTTCGCCGCATCTGCGAAGCGGATTTTGTCCCGGCGGATCGCAAATTCCCCACCAGAACGCGGCGAAAAACGGTGGGAAGAAGGCTGGCATAATCGTTGCAGCACCTACGGCAGGCCCTTGTGAAAGATTCGGCAAAACCTTGATTTCATGCTGAGGTGGCACACGTGGTGCTAATCCGTCGGCGGCGATGCTGAAACAAATCACTCACCGACCGACAGCGATCATCAGTTGGTTAATGGCCTTCTCGTTGTACTTCGTGCTCGTGTTCGTCTCACGAGCGGATGAAGTCTCTATCCGCAAGACGGTTGCAGACGCGACTGTCGCAGCCAGCCCTGCAGAGCAAAGGGCGCTCATTTCTTCCCTAAAGTTGAAACCGGCGGCGGAGGCGGTGACCTTGTTTGATCGTTGGAAAGCCGGGGAGATCTTTCTCTTCAAAGATGATGCCGGACTTACGACTCCCGTTCTTTTAACCGGCACAGCCGCACCAGACGGTTCTTTTGCGACGCTGCGTTTGGAAAATGGTTCACCGCTGCTCGCGCCAGATGGTTCTCCCGTTCGAATCAATCCTAAAACCGTGGAGGCTGCCGAGACAGATTCCGGGCTCCGAAAGGTGATGAAAGAGGTCTCGGATCTCGTCTCACTTGCAGATCCCGATTTAACGAAGCGAATCCGTGCAATTCAAGACTCGGCGATTGGCCAAAAACTCGAAAAATTGCCCGCACTACTGGCGCTCAAGGCGACTGAGAAAAATCAAAGCGCCTTGCGGGCCTTGGATGAATCGATCGCGATCATCCAACTCCGCTCCCCCATCTCCAGCGAGCGAGTGGCGGCCTGCACGCAGCTTGGGCAGCTCAAGTCATTGCCCGCTTACGACACAATCAAGACGATTCTCACGGAAGCGAAAAAAGCGTCTGATGGGCCGACCGTGCTCGCGGCCAAGGCAGCGCTCAAAGCGATCGATGTCCATGTCTCTCAGATCAACGCCGCAGGAACCGCTTTTCGTGGTTTGTCGCTCGGCTCAGTGCTCTTGGTGGTCGCCATCGGGCTTGCGATCACCTTCGGTCTGATGGGGATTATCAACATGGCGCATGGTGAATTCATCGCCGTAGGTGCCTACACCGCCTATGTCATACAAAACCTTTTCGCCACCGGGCTAAAACTGTCACCCTTTGGTGTTTCTCTCTCACTTCCCGGCATGGATCTAGGCGCTAAAGGGGCGAACCTGTATTTTGTCGTAGCGATTCCTGCGAGTTTCTTGGTTGCCGCGCTGGTCGGGATTTTACTCGAACGCTCAGTGATCCAGCATCTCTACAAACGGCCTCTGGAATCACTACTCGCGACTTGGGGGATCTCACTGGTGATGCAGCAGATTCTAAAGTTTACCTTTGGTTCAAATAATGTACAAGTCTCCAGTCCAGCATGGCTTTCGGGGAACTGGACCGTCAACGACATCGTTTTCGGATGGAACCGGGTCTTTGTCATTGGATTTGCCGTTCTCATCATCTTGGTGACTTGGTTGGTTCTTAACAAAACGTCGTTAGGCTTGCTCATTCGCGCAGTCATGCAGAACCGAAACATGGCCGCTTGCATGGGCGTCCGCACTGAGCGGGTGAATACGCTGACTTTCGCTTTCGGCTGTGGTCTGGCGGGTCTAGCTGGTGCCTTCCTTTCACAAATCAGCAACGTGGGGCCATCCATGGGGCAGCTCTACATCGTGGATTCCTTCATGACCGTTGTCGTCGGTGGGGTGGGAAATATCATGGGTACCGTCATCAGCGCGCTCGGCATCGGCCTAGCGGATCAGTCCCTCCAACAGTATTTGGGAAATCCAGTCATCGGAAAAATTCTAGTGCTTGGCGCGATCATTCTGTTCCTCCAATGGCGTCCTGCCGGGCTCTTTGTCACCCGTTCCCGTAGTCTTGATTGAAGCAATGATTAAACAACCCCTTACAGGTCGGCTCCACACGCCTCTACTCCTCACCTTGGCGGTGATCTTGGTAGTCGTAGTGCCGTTGCTCAATGCATTTGGGTATATCTCTAACTTCACCTTAGGCAATTGGGGGAAATATCTATGTTACGGCATTCTTGCGATTTCAATCGACCTACTATGGGGTTACACGGGCCTGCTGTGCCTCGGCCAAGCACTCTTTTTCACCCTCGGGGGTTACATGATGGGAATGCATCTCATGCGCATGATCGGTGGGGATGGCGTGCCGACATTCCTCAGCATGGTCGGTCGCCGAGAGTGGCCTTCATTCTTCATCCCGTTTTCTAGCTTTCCTTTCGCGCTGCTGATGATCGTGTTTGTGCCCGGACTACTTGCTTATGTCTTCGGCTACCTGGCATTTCGCTCAAGAATCAAGGGGGTCTATTTTTCGATTCTGACGCAAGCGCTCACCTATGGCGCGGCTTTACTTTTTTTCCGCAACGAACTCCTGATGGGCGGGAACAATGGCTTTACGGATTTTAGAATGTTGCTTGGGTATTCATTGCGCGAGGATTCGACAAAACGCGGACTTTACATTGTCACCGCGCTTCTGCTCGTGCTGGTCGTCGCTGGTTGCAAATGGCTCACCCAGTCTCGGTTCGGTCTGATCCAGCGAGCAATTCGCGATTCAGAAAATCGAGTCCTGTTTTCAGGCTACGCGACGGCGAACTTCAAGCTCTTCATCTTTGTCATCAGCGCCGTCATCGCCAGCTTCGCAGGCGCGCTGTTTGTTCCTCAAGTCGGAATCATCAATCCGAGCGAAATGGATACCAGTAAATCCCTGGAAGCCGTCGTATGGGTCGCCCTCGGTGGCCGTGGCACCATCATCGGGCCTGTCATTGGAGCCATTAGTGTCAACGCCCTGAAAAGCTGGGCCAGTGTGGGAGCGACTGCGGACTTCTGGCCACTCATGCTCGGTGGCGCATTCGTGTTGGTGGTGCTTTTCATGCCGAAGGGTATCATCGGCCTCCCAGCTCAAATCCAAGGATGGATCGCAAAAAGTCGCCGTGCCAAATCACCAGAGGAACCATCCCCTCTCTCCACTCCACCCGAAGCAATTGACCCATGAGCCAGAAACCCTTCCTACTTGCTGCCGAGGGCCTGAATAAATCATTCGACGGCTTTAAGGCCATCAATGATCTCAATTTCTACCTCGACGAAGGTGAGCTTCGCACCGTCATTGGCCCGAATGGTGCGGGGAAAACCACGTTTCTCGACCTCATCACCGGTCGAACCCAACCGGATGTTGGAACCTTGCTTTGGGACGATGCCAAGCATGACCTCCTCAAGCTCAACGAATACGAAATTTACCGCCTAGGGATTGGACGGAAATTCCAAACCCCTACCGTTTACAATGACCACACGGTCACCGAAAATCTGATCCTCTCCCTCGCCGGCTCACGTGGCATCTGGCACAGCCTCTTTGGAAAAGTCACTTCACTCCAGCGCGACCGCATCGCCGAGATCCTCACCACCATTAAACTATCCAAGCACTCTAACCGTAAAGCCGGGGAACTCGCCCATGGGCAAAAACAGTGGCTCGAAATCGGGATGCTATTGGCACAAGAAGCACGACTCCTCCTCGTTGACGAGCCTGCCGCCGGCATGACCGATGAAGAAACCTACCGCACCGGCGAGCTTTTGCTCTCACTCGCAGGGAAACACACCATTGTCGTCATCGAACACGACATGACTTTTGTCCGCCAAATTTCACAAGGTCGTAAAGTCACCGTGCTTCATCAAGGTCACGTCCTGTGCGAAGGCCCAGTTGACAAAGTCCAGGCCGATGAACGCGTCATCGAAGTCTATCTAGGCCGTAAATCGAAAGCTGCATGAACCCGGTCCTAACCCAAGATAGCCTCTCCATCAGCGACCTTCGAGTTTCCATCGGAGGCAGCGCCATCTTACGCGGTGTGAATCTGACCATCCGCCCTAAAACCGTCTTCTGTTTGATGGGGAGGAATGGAGTGGGAAAAAGCACCACGCTTAAAGCTCTCATGGCCTTGCTGCCTGCGGACTCCGGCAGTATCCAGCTTGAGGGTTCGAGTATCGATCGATCTTCCACCGCAGACCGTGCACGCTTTGGCCTCGCTTATGTTCCTCAGGGACGTGACATTTTCCCTCACCTGAGCGTCGAAGAGAACCTTTTCATCGGCCTGAACGCTCGTGGGAAAAAACGCGACTCTGCCGAGACCGATCGCATTTACACGCTATTTCCGATCATCAAAGAATTCCTGCATCGCAAGGGCGGGATGCTCTCGGGCGGCCAACAGCAACAGCTGGCCATCGGGCGTGCTCTCCTTACGAAACCCAAGCTCTTGATTTTGGACGAGCCCACGGAAGGGATTCAGCCTAACATCATCGATCAAATCGGTGATGCGATTAAAATGCTACGGGCTGAAGGAGAAATGAGCATCTTGCTCGTTGAGCAGTATTTGGATTTTTGCAAAGAGTTGGGTGATGACTTCGCGATCCTTGAGCGGGGTGCCGTTGCAGCCCACGGTGAGATGACAGGGCTGACGGATGAAATCGTCAAAGAGTTCCTCACGGTTTAATCGTGATAGAATCCCTGGAAGAGATTCAGATCATCTGAAATTTAGGATTTGCAGTTTATCTGCGCGCTCAGCCGTAAAGATCCATCTATTCATGAATGATGAGCCGTGTTCATACCCTTTATTTTATGAGGTCGATTCATTCGTGCGGGTAGTGAATAATAAGTCACATCCGTAGAGAAATTTCCTGATCAATCTGATCGTGCTGGCACGAAAATCGCTAACATTTGGCATGTTGGAATTCAGCAAAAAGTCTCCACACACAAATTAAAATACCATGAAATCAAAATTCGGTTTTAGCTTACAAAATTCATCGCGATTCGCCTCAGCGCTTGTCGCAACAACGGCCCTCGTCGGCATTGAAGCCGCAAGTGCGATCGAGGTTAAGGCACCAACTGGCTTCATTGGAGCTTCTTACACGAAGACGGACAATGGCACGGAGACCTTCCTTGACGGTGGTATATCTCAAGATGCCCTCAAAGTGGGTTTTGCAGCCTCTGAAGGTGATTTTGGCGCTTTCGCCAGTATTTTTTACACACCAGACAGTCCCAAAAACGGCGACGAGGTTGGAATCTTGGATGCCTATCTGACTTACAAAATGGGTAACCTAACCATCACGGGAGGTAAGTACCTCAGCTGGTTGGGCTATGAAGCGTTTAACTTAAACAAATTACAGACCATCACCTTCGCCACCGATCCTGGTGCCATTCCTGCCTTTCGCTCGGGTCTAAAGGCGGATTACGTCACCGACACCTACTCCGCTGGTGTAAGTGTCTCCGACTCGATCCGTGGTGGAGATGGCTTTTGGAACGGCGATGAAGACTTCGGTAACGGCTTGGGTTATGAAGCCTATGTGAAGTATAAAGGCATCGAGAATCTTACAATTTTCGCGGGTGTCGCGTATGAGGATGCCCATGACGCAGCAGACTTCTCAACCTATGATCTCTGGGCCAGCTATAATCTGACAGATAAGGCCACGGTGGCTGCTGAAATTGTCTACAATGACAACGGCCCAGTCGTCAAAACACAAGGACTCTTGCTCTTCAAATATGCATTCACTAAAAAGTTTTCGACACTCGCAAGATTCGGTGCCGATGCCTATGACACGGGTGGGGACGACAAGTTTGGCTACACGATTTGTCCGTCCTACTCATTCACCGATACCTTCTTGGTTCGTGCTGAGTTAACCTACAAGGACATTGATGAAGCAGATAACAGCCTCTTTTCTGGCATCCAAGCGGTGTATCAATTTTGACCGTCGCGTTCTACTTAGCGGTTGCGGTGGTATAGTATCTTTAACTCATAAAATATCTCTGCCGCTCATCTGCTAAGTAGGTTGGAATTTATATTATTCTTAACTAATTTACTTATACAATATATGATCACTCGATTCATCCCAACAGCACTTGCTGCCCTCTCCCTCATCGGGGTAACCGCGAAAGCGGCAGACACCGTAAAAGTCGGTGTTCTTCATTCCCTCAGCGGAACGATGGCCATTAGTGAAACGTCTCTCCGCGACATTCTCCTCTTCACCTTTGACGAGATCAATGCGGCTGGTGGAGTCATGGGCAAAAAAATCGAGCCCGTCGTTGTTGACGGTGCTTCAAACTGGCCCTTGTTTGCCGAAAAAGCCAAACAGCTGCTCGACCAAGATAAAGTCGCAGTGACCTTCGGTTGCTGGACTTCGGTCAGCCGTAAATCAGTGCTTCCCGTGTTCGAAGAGAAGAAAGGCCTGCTCTTCTACCCTGTGCAATACGAAGGTGAAGAAA
Source organism: Verrucomicrobiaceae bacterium (assembly GCA_027484055.1). GTDB lineage: Bacteria > Verrucomicrobiota > Verrucomicrobiia > Verrucomicrobiales > Akkermansiaceae > Luteolibacter. The sequence goes on from JAIXQH010000051.1 coordinate 247,926, forward strand.
TGTCCCCGAACATTTTTTACACCGCTGAGGCTGTGAACCAACAGGCGACCCCTGCTGTCGATTACCTTCTCGAAGAGGGTAAGAAAAAGTTCTACCTCATCGGTTCCGACTACGTGTATCCACAGACCACCAACTTGATCCTTTTGGAGTATCTCCTCAGCAAGAAAGTGCCTCTAGAAAACATCGGCGGCGGTTTCACCAAGGATGCAAGCGGTAAAATTATCTCTGCTGGTAAATACACCCCATTCGGCCACACGGATTATCAACAAATCGTTGCTGAAATCAAACAGTTCGCAGCCAGCGGTGACGCCTGCATCATCAGCACGCTGAACGGTGACACCAACGTGCCATTCTTCAAAGAATACGCAGCTGCCGGTCTCGATGCAGAATCCTGCCCGGTCGTGAGTTTCTCGGTCTCAGAGGATGAGTTCCGTGGACTTCCAGCGAGCCAGCTCGTTGGACAACTCGGTTGCTGGACTTACTTCCAGTCCATCAAGAGCCCAGCGAATGCGAAGTTCATTGCCGATTTCCAAGCCTGGCTTGCCAAATCCACAGTTCCAGGAATCGTGAAAGAGGGTCGCGTGACCTGCTCGCCGATGGTGCTAAGCTACGCTGGTGTATATCTCTGGAAGGCTGCAGTTGAAAAAGCGGGTTCCTTCGAGGTTGACAAAGTGATGGAGGCCCTCAAGGGCGGAATCTCATTCGACGGTCCTGGCGGCAAAGTGACTTCGCAAAAGAACCATCACCTTACCAAGAATGTCTTCATCGGTGAGACCAAGGCTGATGGTCAATTCAAGATCCTAAAGGAGTTCAAAGACGTCGTCGGCGAACCTTTCCTGAAAGGGACTTACAAATAATTTCTTTGGGTATTCGGTTGTTTTTCGGTTTTGGAACCATGCCTTCTTCGGAAGGCATGGTTTTTTCGTATCTGGCTTGGCATGTCCGGTGCTCAATGATTGTATCTCGGCACATGAAATCACCCAGTTCCGCATCTCAGTTTTTCGTATCGCGTTTCCTCAGTTGGGGAGCTTGCTTATGGCCCACCCTGCTGCTGGCTCATCCGGGGCACTATCATCCAGAAGAAACGGATGAATTCGATTTTCTAAGAGCCACATTTTTCCACAGCCATGGTGCTTTGGATTACTTGGTCGGCGTGGTTTTTTTGGTCAGCCTTGCCTGTTGCTTCTTGAGTGGAAAGCCTGCCGTCCGCCTTGCCGGCCTTGCCGCAGCAGTGGGTTCACTCGCTGCCATACCGCTTTTCTAACTCATAGCGGACATGCATCTTTCTCCTCGGGAACAAGAAAAGCTTCTCATCGTCGTAGCAGGTGACTTGGCAAATCGCCGTCGGGCTCGTGGATTGAAGCTGAATTACCCTGAAACGGTCGCACTCATCACCGCCGAGCTGCTCGAAGGAGCGCGGGATGGCCGCAGCGTCGCTGAGCTGATGAGCTATGGCACCACCTTGATTACCCGCGCTGAAGTCATGGAGGGCGTGGCTGAAATGATCCATGACGTGCAAGTGGAGGCGACCTTCCCTGACGGCACGAAACTTGTCACCGTTCACCATCCTGTCCGATGATTCCCGGCGAAATTATCACCCCTCCCGGTGCCCCAGATTTAGAGCTCAACGTCGGCCTCGCGACGCTTAATTGCATCGTCGCGAACACCGGAGACAGGCCGATCCAAGTTGGCAGCCACTTCCATTTCGCGGAGGTAAATGCCTCACTTCATTTCGACCGAATGGCCGCCCGTGGCTTCCGGTTAAACATCCCCGCTGGCACGGCGATCCGCTTCGAACCAGGTGATACCCGAGAAGTTCCACTCGTAGCACTAGCTGGCACGCGCCAAGTATTCGGCCTCAATAATCTCATCAACGGACCACTCGATTCATGAAACAAACCCGTCCAAACTACGCTGGCATGTTCGGTCCCACCACCGGTGATCAAGTGCGCTTGGCGGATACGGAGCTATTCATCGAAGTGGAGCGCGACCTCATCGCCGAGGCGGGCGGTTATGGAAATGAAGTGAAATTCGGCGGAGGGAAAGTCATTCGCGACGGCATGGCCCAGTCGCCGCTTGCGTTGGATGCGGACTCACTTGACCTCGTCATCACCAACGCCCTCATCCTCGACGCCGCCCACGGCGTGATCAAAGCCGACATCGGCATCAAATACGGCCGCATCGTCGGCATCGGTCATGCGGGGAATCCACTACTCCAGGACGGCATCACCATGACCATCGGCGCAGCGACGGAAGTCATCGCCGGGGAAGGCTGCATCGTCACGGCGGGTGGCATCGACACGCACATCCATTTCATTTGCCCCCAACAAATCGAGCACGCCATCGCTAGTGGCGTGACCACTCTCATCGGTGGCGGCACCGGGCCAGCGCATGGCACCTACGCCACCACGGTCACGCCGGGAAAATGGAACATCCATCGGATGCTCGAAAGCGCCGAGGCCTTTCCGATCAATTTGGGGTTCTTGGGCAAGGGGAATTGCTCCTCGCCTGAGCCACTGCGCGAGCAAGTGTTAGCTGGTGTCATCGGCCTGAAACTTCACGAAGACTGGGGCACCACCCCGGCGGCGATTGATACCTGCCTGACGGTGGCGGATGAGTTCGACATCCAAGTCGCCATCCACACGGACACCCTGAACGAAGCGGGTTTTGTCGAAAGCACACTCGCTGCCTTCAAGGGCCGGACCATTCACACCTACCATTCCGAAGGAGCCGGTGGCGGCCACGCTCCCGACATCATCCGCGTCTGTGGCGAGGCCAATGTGCTGCCATCCTCCACCAACCCGACTCGTCCCTTCACCACCAACACCATCGACGAGCATCTCGACATGCTCATGGTCTGTCATCACCTAGACTCGCGGATTCCGGAGGACGTGGCCTTTGCCGAGAGTCGCATCCGCCCAGAAACCATCGCGGCAGAGGACCGCCTGCATGATCTGGGCGCGATCTCGATGATGTCCAGTGACAGTCAAGCGATGGGCCGCATCGGCGAGACGATTACTCGCACTTGGCAGACCGCGCATAAGATGAAGGTCCAGTTCGGGAAATTAGAGGGGCCATCTCACCCGGCTGCGGACAATTTCCGTGCCCTGCGCTACGTGTCTAAATACACCATCTGCCCCGCCATTGCCCATGGAATTTCGCATGAAGTAGGCTCCATCGAAGTCGGGAAATTGGCGGATCTGGTCGTCTGGAAACCCGCTTTTTTCGGGGTGAAGCCGGAGACGATTCTCAAAGGTGGCCTCATCGCCTGGGCCAATATGGGCGACCCAAATGCCTCCATCCCCACGCCACAGCCCACGATGTATCGCCCGCAGTTCGGAGCCTTCGGCAAGGCAATCGCTGCCACCTCCGTGACCTTCGTGAGCGCTGCTTCGCTCGAGTCTGGGCAACTTGACTCACTCGGACTCACCAAACGTCTCGTCGCGGTGAAAAATTGCCGTGCCATTTCCAAGCGCGACCTTCCCTTCAATGATTCACTGCCCGCCATCACGGTCGACCCTGACACCTACACCGTCACGGCAGACGGTGAGGCGCTGCGCTGTGAACCGCTCTCGGTCCTGCCGATGGCGCAGCGGTATTTCTTGTTCTAAGCCACCTCAGTGCGCAGCCAGCCAGTTATCGCCCGTGCCGGAGCTAACCTCGATGGGCACTCCGCGTGGCAAGGGCAGCGCGGTTTTCATGGCCTCTAGAATCTGCGGCACCAGCTCGCCTTGCTCGTCGAGCGCGAGGTCGAAAACGAGCTCGTCGTGGACTTGGAGCAGCATTTTAGACCGGTAATTTTTTTCCTTCAGCAGGGCAGAAATGCGGATCATGGCGAGCTTGATCATGTCGGCGGCCGTTCCTTGGATGGGGGTGTTGATAGCGGCGCGCTCGGCATTTCCACGGAGGTTTTGGTTGCCGGAGTTCAAGTCCGGGAAGTAGCGGCGGCGGCCACTGAGGGTCTGCACGTAGCCGCATTCTTTAGCCTCGGCGATGCTGCGTTCCATGAACTCGCGAATGGCGGGGTATTCGCGGAAATAGGCGTCGATGATGGCGGCGGCTTCCGTGCGGGGGATGGCGAGGCGCTGGCTAAGGCCGAAGGCGGAAATGCCGTAGATGATGCCGAAGTTGACCATCTTAGCAGTCCGCCGCATGTCCGAGGTGACGTCTGCTGGCTCGATGACAAAGACCTTGGACGCGGTGACCGTGTGGATGTCCACATCGTTTTGAAAGGCTTCGATCATCGTCGCATCGCCCGAAAGCGCGGCCATCACGCGGAGTTCGATTTGTGAGTAGTCGCAGGACAGCAGGGTGAATCCCTCGCGCGGGACGAAGGCTTTGCGGATTTTTCGCCCAGCTTCTGATCGCACGGGGATGTTCTGCAAGTTCGGGTCCGAGGAGGCGAGACGTCCGGTCGCGGCGACGAGTTGGTGGAAATGGGTGTGGATGCGTCCAGTCGAGGGGACGAGGTGGGTAGGCAGCGCGTCGAGGTAGGTGGACTTGAGCTTGCTCGCCTCACGCCAGGAGAGGATGTCGGTGATGATCGGGTGCTTGCCCTCCAGCGTGGAGAGGGTTTGCTCGTCGGTTTTATACTGGCCGGTTTTGGTCTTCTTGGCCTTGTCGGCAAGGTTGAGTTGGTCGAACAGGATTTCTCCCAATTGCTTGGGCGAGGCGATGTTAAACGAGCGATCCGCGTGCTGGTGGATGGACTTGGCGAGTGAGTCGATCTGGACTTGCAGCTCGTCGCCGATGATGCCCAGCGCGGTGGGATCGATGGCGATACCCTCCATTTCCATGGCCACAAGGATGGGTAAAAGTGGACCCTCGATGTCGCGTGAAATGGGCGCTTGGCCGGATGTCTCTAGCAACGGACGCAGGACTTGGGCGAGCTGCAAGGTGACATCCGCATCCTCGGCGGCATATTCGGCGAGGATGGCGAGTGGGATGGCGGCGATGTCTAGGTCCTTGGAGGCTTTGGATTTCTCGGCGTGGGCGAAGAGATCGTCCGAGGCTGCTTGCGGGTCTGCGGTAGGCTTGGAAATGGCACTCAGCTTGACGGTCGAGTAGCCGAGGAGAATCTCGGCGAGGTAGTCCATGGAGTGGCGGCTCTCCGGGGCGACGAGGGTGTCGGCGAGCAGGGTGTCGAAAAAGGGTCCGGTGACCTCAATGCCATGCTGGAGCAGGATGGAGAGGTCGAACTTGAGGTTGTGGCCGATCTTTTCCGCCGGGGAGGCGAGGATGGATTTCAAATTTGAAAGGTGAGATTCCAAATCCAACAGCGGTAAATACCAGCCCTCGTGCGCTTTCCATGAGAATGCGATGCCTAGAATCATCGAGGAAAATCGATCCAGCCCGGTGGTCTCGATGTCGAAACAGAAAGAACTCTGCTCGGCGAGTGCGGCAAAAAGCTGGGCCTGAAGCGCGGGGCTGTCGGCGAGGTGATAGGTGTGCGGAACGTCGCGGATCGTCTTGAATGTCTCGAAAATCGTCGGTGCGGCGGTGGGTTCTGTGGAACCACTTTCGGCGAAAAGCCGCTTGGTGAGTGAGCGGAATTCAAACTCGGTGAACAGGGACTTGAGCGCCTCTTCGTCGCGCGGGGAGAGGATGAGATCGTCCCATGTGACTTGGATCGGGACGTCGAGGATGATGGTGGCGAGCTCCTTGGAGAGCAGGGCTTGGTCGGAATGGGTCTCCACGTTTTCCCGCTGCTTACCTTTGAGCTGAGCGGAGTTGGCGATGAGATTTTCGATGGAGCCGAACTGGGCGATGAGCTTTTTAGCCGTTTTATCACCGATGCCGGGGATGCCGGGGATGTTGTCAGCGGCGTCGCCCCAGAGTCCGAGAATGTCGATGACTTGCTCTGGACGCTCGATTTCCCAATTTTTCAACATCGTCGGCAGGTCGATGATTTCATGGTCCGACCCCTTGCGGCCGGGTTTCCACATGCAGGTGCTTTCGGAAATGAGCTGGGCGAAATCCTTGTCCGGCGTGACCATGAAGGATTGGAAACCGTCTGTCTCGGCGCGCTTGACGAGGGTGCCGATGATGTCGTCCGCCTCGAAGCCATCCAGCTCCAGCACGGGTATGTGGAAGGCTCGGCAAAGCGCTTTCACGTGTGGGATGGCCGCGGCGAGTTCTTCCGGCATCTCGTAGCGCTGCGCCTTGTAGGCGGGGAACTTGAGGTGGCGCGGGGTGGGAGCGGAGGTGTCGAAGGCGACGCCGATGTGCGAGGGATTTTCCTTTTCCAGGATCGCGAGCAGCGTGTTGATGAAGCCGTAGAGCGCGGAGGTATTGACGCCCTTGGAGTTACGAATCGGAGTTTGGATCAAGGCAAAGTGCGCCCGGTAGATCAGGGCCATGCCATCGAGTAGGAAAAGACGCTTCATGCCCGGAGTTTGAGAGGAGCCGACAAGGGCGTCGAGAGAATGTCATGGCGATCCTAATCTTGTTCGCGAATTCCAGCGACTATGAGGAATGAGGGCGGTGTGACTCGGGCGGCACGTTGGTTCTGGAAAGATAGGAAGCTGGCGGAACGGCTAATTGTATTAGGGAAGAAGATAGAGGACTGATGAGTTCTACAAATGAATGCAGTGTCGGCAGACCATCAAGCAGATCCATCTTCGCAGGCAGGCGCGGAGTTGGCGATGGATGTTTATTATTTTGGACGGGCACAGTCGACTTGTTGGATCAGCAGGGACATTGCCAGCGCGATTTTGGGGAGATTTTTGCGGATGACAACGCTTGCGTAGCCTTGATGCTCGAGCCTGATCGAACTTCTGAATTTGCTTGCGCAGATCCCTCGAATCGCATTTAACACCCCGCGACGATAGCCTCTACCCCCGGTCGTTCGATCTCCCCATGAAGAGTGAAATTCCCATCGAAAAATCCGCTTATCTCATCGCATTCTTCGCTGCCTGTACGATTGCCGGATTTAGCAATTTGAATGCCCAGTCCCTCGCCATCACCGGCACTCTTTCCAATACGGTTGGCACTACGGGCCTAATTCCCGGTTCTGGAACTACGGATAACACGTCGACCTGGGCTCCTGGTACCGTCGGAGTTTTCGAAATCAACAATGGGAACTATTACTTGCGGGTCAACGCGACCAATCCTACGGGCGGTCTGGCACCCGCGAACGACTCATTGATGGTAATCCAGACAGAGAATAGTCAGGGGCTGACGGATAATGGGACACTTTCTCTCTATGTGCGTTCCTCTTCACAATGGTCATTGGATCTCAACTTTTCGTTTTTCAGCGACTCCTTGTTGATCAATCCCGCCACAATCACCAACATGCAACTGACTTCGTTGGATATCGATTTCAACCAACAGTATTTCACCAGTAATGCATCTTTCAGCAGCCATCAATTTTACTCTGAATTGGGAGTTCCTACGGCAATTACGACACCTCTGACCGTTCCATCAGGGTATACAGGCTTCACTGCGTCTGGAGATTCCACATTCGACAATGGAAGATTTGCGGTTTCTTCCACAGGGACCGGTAGTTCCTTCGATACCCGGGTTTCCCACAACAACGTAGCTCTCTTTATGTTTGAGTTCCGCGACCCGAGCCAAATTATTCCCGAGTCTTCATCCGCCCTGCTGGTTCTGGGAAGTCTGTCCATGTTCAGCCTGATTCGTCGCAGATCGCGGGCAGCCTGACTCTGCCGCTGACAAATCACAAGAGACACGACTGATCAAAACCTAGCTTAGTTCCGGCCTCTGCTAGCGACTCCATCCCCGCCAAAAAAATCGTTAAACTCGCGGTTGGTAAGAAGTTCGTACGCTTTCTATAGCAGGCTTACCAAAGGCATGAGCAATGGCCTGGAGCAACTTCGCCGAAGTTGCCGCTCGATCCGCCCGAAAACGGGATGACAGACGGGGGCTCAGAGGCAAAAATGAACGCCGCGTGGCTGTAATTTATCTAACTTCGGATTTCGAGCTAAAGCGGGTATTTCAAACCCTAAACTTGGTAAAAGGCTCAAGACGGCGACATCCAAGACACAAGAGGCAGGACCGAGCTATTTTTTCTCTTCTTGTGTTTTCTGAACCCCTTCCCAAATCAGGTGGGGGTCGGGAGGGGTATGGCCGGGGTCGTATTTGTCGCCAAGACGGGAGAAGGTGTTAGCAATGGAGTGTTTCTTTGTATCTGTAGCGAGATTGAGGAGGATGAGCGCCTCGCCTTCACCGGAGAGCGTGATCGTTTTGCCGTCGTCGCTTACATCGGACTCAAAGGGAATGACCCATGCATGGGCGTGGATCTGTTTGCCTGAGAGGATGATCTGGCGGCGGTCGTGGATTTCTATGGGATCTTCGGACACGAAGCGAGCGGCGAAATGGACCGCTCCCGGCTGATCCGCTAGAATATGTATAAATATGCAATCGGCTGTTTCGCTGACGAGGATGGTGCGGGTGAGCGTGGTCTTCCCGAGTCGGTGAGAGGAGGTGAGACGGTCGGGCTTTGCGGATTGATTCTGGAATTTTTCCGGGGCTTTGTCTTCGGAAGCCCAGTCGATGCGGAATTTCACGAATGCCTCCGTGCCCTTGATCTTGGCAGTTAAAATGGTGGCTTTCTCGTTGTTTTCGACTTCGCAGGACAGGCGGGAGGCGGTCAGCGGCTGAGCGAAGGCCGATGTGAGGAGGAAAAGGAATATGCAGAATCGCCGTAGGATCACGCGCTTAGGATGGAATATGAGAGCTTGGGCGTCCAACTCGGAAGCGAGGCTTGTGGTGCGCGGCGATCGTGGGGATGAAGGCCTTTGAAAAAGGCCATGGGAGGTCCTGTGGACGGAGAAAAAAGGGTGGGAGAAAGAAGTGAAAAGTGCCCTGAATGCGGGGTGAGCGGTAGCGAATCCTAAACTTGGCGAAGCCCTGTCTTGCATGGCCGCAGGCAAAGCATTCATCAGAAAAGAAAAACGCGTCGCAATTGTCGTGTCGCGATGACCGTTTCTGGTTTTGACCGTGAAATTCATTCGCCGTAACCGTAGCGCTCTTGAAATCATCATGAAAATCAATAAAGACACAAGCCATCAAAACATGGCTTACTTGCGACTCTCCCGCTCCCATCATTTGCATTCCCGTTAGCCGAATTCCTTGAAAAACCGATGCCAAATCGATAATCCTCACCCATCAAACAAAATAGAATTCTCTTCCTCTTCCCCGATAACTCTTAACAAATAACTTCTAACCTCACATCCCCATGATCTCCCCCCCAGCTCTCTTGCAAAGACGGCAAAGTCGTCTCCTCGAAACCGTAAATCACCCAGCGATGTCGCAATCGGCGAGGTAGGAAAATTCGAAATTCGGCATGCGTCAGCGCGGCTTAAAACTGTCTTCTAAAATGGCGCTTGCGGAAGATCTCCCTTTCAACGCGCTTTTTCCATGATGGAAGATTCACTCATCCAGCAACGCTTCCAATTTTACAAGAGCGTCCTGTGGATCTTCTCTGGCAAAGCGATCTTCCCTTCCAACAGGTAGTCCTTCATCGTTTTGCCTTTCAATGCCGCAATGGCTTTCGGCTTCCTGTGTTCTGCCGGGGATGCGTCGATTGAAATCCTGCTCTTGGCCCAAAACCCTTTTGTTGGCTTTCTGGCAACACACAATCTCATATTTGTGCAAACGGGATTCTGGGCAGTATCGCTTATCGTGTGGGCTCCAAGAGGTTATTGGATTGGACCTGCTACGCTTGATCGTAAAAACACGATTATTTCTCAGTGAGTTGTGGTAGAGAAAGTAAATTCTCAATAGGAAGTCAGACTTTTTAGGATATCTCGGCATGGGCCACGTCGTCAATGTGACCCGGGCAATCCGCAGGGTGAACGAACACCCAGTTCGGAAAAGCAACCTCGCCAAACTGGCAAAAATGCTTGTTAGTCGGGACTGGCCCTTTTGACACAAGCCACCCCATCCGCCGTCACATGACTCACTTGCGCGCTCTATCCGCTTTCCAACTGCGGATTTTAGGATCATCGCGATTTCCCATAGCTGGCAGGATGTTACCAACCATAAAAAACCCTTCCCCCACGATATGAGGGAAGGGCAAAGTCCGAAAACCAATATTCGGAAATTAGAAGCCGAAGCGAAGGCCAAGACCGGCAAGCCAGTCTTTTTGAGCAATGCTGTCGCCAACGACTTGGGATTGGAGCGAAGCCACAAGCGCAAGTCTTTCATTCAGTTGGTAACCAAGGTTTGCTTCCAAGTAGCCGATGTCTTCCTCTTCCACGGAACCGGAAGCGAGACCACCGCCACCCAAACCACCAGTTCCTGAAAGCGAGGCGTCCGTGGTGAACGAGTGGGTATAGAATAACGAGCCAAAGAATTGGCCACTGGTGAACTCGACACCGAGATTTACCAAAATCCCATCACTGTTCAGGTTAGCAACAACTGCATCCAGCTGCTGGGTTCCGTATCCAGCACCCACGAACGCTGAAAAGTTTGGAGCGATCTCTTTGGTGTAGTTCAGAAGGAGGCGAGCTTCATCCTGATTGATGTTGGATTCAGCCTCGACATGCTCGTAGCGGCCATCGAGGGAGAAGCCGTTGCCAAACAAGATGCCAGCGTCAAGACGACCGCCAGAAATGTCTTCGCTGGCTGAGTCTCCACCAAACTCCAATGAGCCAGAGCCGGTGACAGCTTGGGCTTTGGCATAGCCTGTAATGCCCGTAGTGGCTGCAGGTTGCACCGCTGAAGTGGATGGTCCTGCAATTGCAAAGCCGCTGCAAAGGATTGAAGCGACGGCAGAACTGATGAATAGGTTTGTGTTTTTCATATGAGTTTGGTTCATGTTTGTTGGCGGGCTTCATTAAAGCCATTGCTTAATTAACCTTAAGGTTTTGGATGGCAAGAAAAATTTTCTGTCGAAAATTGAGCAAAGGTGAGCAGTGAATTTTGGCTTCGGAGGCGTCTTAAAGGCGGTTCCCTGCATGAGGCGGCGCTGAATTTACGTGAGACTCCTATCAATAAGAGGTCTGACTTTTTAGAATGCTTCCTCCGCTACAGCTTGCTGCGCAATCCCATGAAACGCCGCCGAATGAGTCAGTCTGCGGATCCTTGGCGGGCCGCAAACCTGCTCTGCTCCCTGCCTGCGCTTTTCGTGGTCAATGGGTGCGCGGAGATCTTCGCTTGGTTGCTCAGCCACGAATCCGGTCATCCTGCTGCCATCGCTCGGGACACCGGCTATTTTTCCAAATCCGTTCAGCACACGCTCAACGAAATGGAGGACTCCGGTCACATCCGCTCCCGCCGGGATCGCCGCGAGAAGATCTTCTGGCTCAAGCCCGGCGCATGGGACGTCCTCATCACCTGGTCCCAGCCTTCCGGCTTCCCACGTTGGGTCGATTGGATGCTCGTCTTCTCTGCCATCACCACCTTCATCGACGCTCTCGGCCAGCCGGGTCTCGACGCTCCGGAGCAGGTCCACCAGTCTATCCAGCTCCGGCAGGCCCTCGACACCGCCATGCCCGCTCCAGCCTCGCCGAAAGCCTAACTGCATCCCGGGAACTAACCGGGACCCAGCTCATTGAAGCCATTCACGAAGACTTGATCAAACTGCAACAAATCCTAGAGGCCACCTTGTAACCCACGATTCATCAGGCGGATTCAGGCGGCTAAATCACAAAAGACACAAACAATCAAAACTTGGCTTATTTCCGATTCTTCCGTTCCCACCATTTTCATCCCGCGTTAGCCGAATTCATTGCCAAACCGATTCCAAATCGATAATCCTCACCCATCAAACAAAATAGAATTCTCTTCCTCTTCCCCGATAACTCTTAACAAATAACTTCTAACCTCACATCCCCATGATCTCCCCCCCAGCTCTCTTGGAAAGAAGGCAAAACCCTCGCCTCCAAACCGTAAATCGCCCGATTTTGTCAATTTTAGCACACGGACCGGAATCCCGCGATTGACACCGCATGTCAAAAGTGTTCGCATGAACTCATGATCGGCCTCGAAACCACTCTTCCCACCACGGCTCGCGAGGCCGGTGTCGTTTACACTAAATCTTGGATGGTCGAATTGGTTCTGGACTTGGCGGGCTACGTGCCGGAACGGCGATTGGCGGAACTGGTGGCCTTGGAGCCTTCTGCCGGCGATGGCGCGTTTCTCAGCGCGATGGTCCGCCGCTTGGTTGAATCCTGCGAGCGGCATGGCATTCCGCTGACCGAAGCAGGCCGGGCGATCCAGGCGTTTGAGATTGATCCCGAAGCGGCGGAGCGCGCCGTCCGAGTGGTTTGCGGGGTGCTTAAGGAGCTCCGGGTTCCCGCCGCGACCGCTACGAAACTCGCCCGCCAATGGATCAAAACCGCCGATTTCCTGGAAGCCTCCCTCTGCTTTCCCATCGCGGATTTCGTGATCGGCAATCCGCCTTACATCCGCCTCGAGGAAATCCCTGCCAGCAAGGCCGCCTTTTACCGCAGCGGCTTCAGCGCCATGCGCGGCCGGGCGGACATCTACGTCGCCTTCTACCAAGCCGCCCTCTACCAGCTCAAACCCGGCGGCGTCTGCGCCTACATCTGCGCCGACCGTTGGATGCTCAACGACTACGGCAGCGCCCTGCGCGAATTCATCACCACCGAGGGCTACAACGTCCGCCACGTCATTGAGGCCCACGACGTGCCCGCCTTCGAGACCGAGGTTTCCGCCTACCCCGCCGTCACCATCATCGCCCGGGAAAAACAAGGCCCCGTTACCGTCTCCAAAGCCCTTCCCGGCATTGAAAAGGTGAAAACCCAAAGTCTGGTAAAATCCATCACCTCACTAGGTTCGAGCCCGGGAATCAAGACCGCCCGTTTTCCCGATTGGTTCCACGGCACCGAACCTTGGCCCTGCTCCTCACCCGAAGCGCTCAAACTCCTCAAGCACCTCGAAGCCACCTGTTTCCCGCTCGAATGCAAGCTCACCGGCACCAAGATCGGCATCGGCGTCGCCACCGGAGCCGACAATGTATTCATTTCCCGCAACAAGCCCGACATCGAGCCCGACCGGATCTTACCGCTTGCTTTAGCGTCCGACCTTCACAAGGGCCAAGTAAAATGGTCCGGCCACTGCATGGCAAATCCGTGGAACGCCAAAGGCCTCGTCGATCTCGCCGATTACCCACGTCTGAGAAATCACCTTGAGCCACATCACGAACTCCTCTCCAGCCGCCACACTGCGAAAAAGGATCGTTCAGAAAACTGGCACAAGACCATCGACCGCGTGAACCTCCCTCTCATCAAAAAACACAAACTCTACATCGCCGACATCAAGGACCGACTCCTCCCCGCGCTCGACCTCGGCAAAACCTACCCGCAGCACAACCTCTATTGGATCACCTCGGACACTTGGGATCTTAAAGTGTTAGGAGCCCTGCTCATGTCCGCCGTCGGTGAGTTCTTCATCCACTGCTACGGCGTCCGCATGAGAGGTGGCTATCTCCGTTTTCAAGCCCAATACCTCCGCCGCATCCGCGTCCCCGATCCCAGGAACATTTCACCCAAGCTGGCGGAAACCCTCCGCCAAGCTTTCGACACCCAGGATTTCGAGCTCGCCACCCGCGCCGCGATGGAGGCCTATCAAATCGACACGATTCCAAAATGAGCACCCTTCCCGAGACCGACCTGTTTCACAAAGCGATCAATCAAACACTGGTGGGCTTCAAAGAAAAGTGCAGCTCCCAAGAAAGCCCAAGGTGGAACCCGTGATGCCAATCTACACGGCAAGACGATGGATGGATTTGCCGTCTCCATTCGCGACTTCTTGATCGGCCTCAACGTCAAACCCGAGCACATCTTCGCTGGTGGCCATCTTTCCACCTCGCCGTCCATTCTTCCGTCGTATTTCCGTCCCTCCAAAAACTGGGATCTCATCGTCCTCGCCAACAGCCGCTTCCACTCGGCAAAAGGAGACAAAGGGGAACCCGTCCTTTACGCCGCAACCGAGTTCAAATCGCAGGACAAAAGCATCGGCAACAACCAGAACAACCGTCTGGAGGAGAGCCTCGGCAATGCCACTGACTTTTGGACGACCTACGAGCACGATGGTTTTGTCCGGCAGTTGCCACGCCCTTGGCTCGGCTACCTCTTTGTGGGAAAATACGATCCCGCATCTGACGGGAAGGCAGTGAAGATCAAGCAGCCGCACTTCGAGGCCATGACTCCCTTCCGCACTCCCGGAAGCTCCGACCTAGAATCCTTCGACGGCCCCTCGTACGCCGAGCGCTACAAGATCTTCATGAAGCAAAGCATCGGCTCCAGGCTCTATGACGCTGGTGCATTCATCGTCACCGATGAGGCTATTGCCGCCAAGAAGATCAACCACCGCATCCCGCTGCCGGAATTCGGTTCTGCGAATTTCCTTCGGAGTCTCAAAGCACAGATGCTCGCCCATTATCCCGGAGCCAAGATCAAGCCGGGTTCGCTCGCATCCAAGATCTGAGCCCATCGAAAATTTATGTGGCCAATCCAACCATCCGAAACAACAGCATCCAACCTCCCACCTTGCTTTCTGGCTCCGCAATCTTCAACCTCCCGGAAGTTCGCAATTTCATACGCCGATGAAACCGCTCAAACAAGCTCCAGCCACCCACACTGCCAAGGAGCAAGCGGCATTCATCGCACGCAGCCAAAGGCAAACTCTCCTATGTCTGAGAACCAACGTAATAGTCTTATCTGATCACTCAATTTGCCCGGTATAGTGCAGCTACGACGGGGCGCTTTTCTTCTCTTTCCCAATGACTCTTAACCTCCCGTGCCCACTCAAACCGCCGCCATTGCCGCCGCCACCAAAACCTTCACCGCCGAAGAAAAAAGTCCATGCTCAATCGAAGCCATACTCAACGGCTGAACGTGCGAGGCTTGCCGATAGTTTATAAAAAATAGCTATGGCCTAAATTTTTTTCCATTTTGCATAAATCAGACGCGTCCAAATCTATCGTAGAGCTAGCTACCAGTTACTCCAATCTGGAGACAGAGAATGAGATAGAGCCCCAGAATCTTAAAATAACGCCGCAGTGTTTGAAAAACTAAAACCGTTTGCGAAAAAAGCCAAAGACATAGGAGAGGGTCTCGATCATTTAGGAGCAGCGTCACTACTATTATACTCCATCGATCCACATGCGGCTATTACAACCGCTATTGTTACTACAGCACTTGCCAAAGCCCTGCGAGGGACTGCGGCATTGATTAACGGCTTATCGACTGAAGAAACGATCAGGCACAGCTACTTCGCCGAAGCGGAACGCTTGGAGAATATTCGACGATTGATTATATATGAAGCCTATCTAGGAGAGATTTCATCCGAGCTTCTGAAACTGCCCTGTCGTCCTTTCAAACTTGTCTCTTCCACAGAAACATTTCTACTCTTCTTGGAAGAGCCCGAAGAGGAATCCTTACGTCAAACCTACAGTCTTGATAGCTTTGATAAATCCGAACGCCTTTTTGCCTCCTACAAGGCTCGGTTGGGCCCATTTCTGATTGCTGTTTTTGGGGATAGTTCAGAAGTCCCTTTTTTAATTGATCGCATAGACAAGCAAGCGCGTCTTAAGGCTACCTTCGCTATAGAATCAAACCCACAGCTTTCGCAGCCTTTCGTTAATAATACTCTTCAGGGCATAGCCGGTAAGTTGAATGCAATTGGTGATGTAATACTCAATACAAAAAAAGACAGCGAAACCTCTTCCGATGGGTCGTCGAAACTATCAAATCTTGATCAGCTCACGAACTGTTTTGAAACATTACAGGGAGAGCAAAAAGGAATAAGATCACAGATCGACGAAATCCACCGGCACATATTCTCTAAATCGCTAATTGACGAAGCTGAGTTAAAAATCACCAAGGCGATTACCTCCAAGATCAAAAACCTATTTGACAGTGCTCGGAGCGAACTCCAAGACGGCTCGTTGAGCAAGGCGACTTCTCATTTCAACTTGGTTCTTGAATTATCTGAAGGTTTAGAAGACAAAGAAATACTAGAACTCCGCGCAAGATCGATATCCAACATCGGGATTGCCTCTTATCTAAACGGCAAATCTGCGGAGGCCCAATCCTCTTTCGATCTCGCATACGACACTTATCCCGAGAATGAGAATATTTCTGCGTTGAAAGCGCTATCTCTGCATTTGAGCGGAGAAACGCAGGATGCGATGGTCTTTTTAAAGTCCCTACTAGCAAAAAACCCACAATCAGAGGCTGCCGTCACAACTCTTTCCCAAATACTAGATAGCAATGATTCCCCTGATCTAGCTGTCGAGTTGCTAAACAGTTACCCTATAAAAACCGAAGGTTGGTATGACTCCTACGGTAGAGTCCTTTGCAACAAAAGGGAATTCGAGAGTGCCCTCATAATCTTGAATGAAGGACTTCAGCAGTTCGGCGATTCTACCGTCTTAAAAATTGGGAAAGCAGTAGCAATTACGATCCCGCTTACAGATGGCCTACTCCTTAGAAAAGCAATGCGCTCGAAAAAGGAACGAGAACATTTAGCACTCGCTGAAAACCTGTTTAATCAGGCGGCTATCTCACTTAGAAATAGGGATAGGTGCAGCGAGCTTATTGAAGTTCTCCTCAATAGGTCGGCCATATTAATTACTCTGGAGAAACCCAAAGATGCAGTTCAGACTCTCAGAGAGATCGAGTTGTTAAGCCCAACAGATCCGCGCCTTCTAAATCTGATGGTCGGCGCCAACTGGGCCGCAGGTAACTTAAAGGAGGCGAGAGAATGCGCAGAAAAAATTTTTCAATGTGAGCAAAGTCTGGAATCTGGTGGGCGATTGGCTGCTGTATTACTAGCTAGCGGATTTCCGGAGGAGTCACTTGAAATAATAGAGAAACTTGAAGCTGCCGAAGATAGAGCAAAAAGCGATCCATCCCTCCAAGGCGAAAAGTTAGCAGCATTGAGATGTTCTCACCAACGAGAAAATGCTGATAAGTTTGCAGCAGAACTCGCTGATCGATTTCCAGAACATTCGATTGCCCTCGGCAATCTCGCTGAATTCTACGAGGCGAGAAAAGATTTTACCAAAGCTGAGCATTTCTTTACTGAGGCAGCTAAGTTTGCTAAAAGTAAACAGGAAAAAGATTGTTTCCAGTTAACGTTAGGCGAGTTTTATTATCGTCAACAAAAATGGAAAAAGGTAATTGAATATCTTTCGTGTGATTTTGATATTATCGAATCGTGCCAACACTTGCGCGAACTTTCGCATAGCCATCTTGAGTTGGGAGACATTGAAACCGCCGCTAAGATTGTCCGATCCGCCACACGCGAAAACTCTCCACCAGATCTTCTCGAAATCAGGGCGTGGGTAGAACATCAGCTTTTTGAGTTTGAAGATTGTAGAAAAACTTTAAAAATACTATCGAGAGTCTCACCAAACGTAAGTTGGTCATTGAAAATCGCCGATGCCTCTAACCGACTAGGTCAGAGAGAGGTCGCCTACGGGATTCTACGAGATTTATTTGATCAGAACCCAAGCAATGTAGACGTCGCGGCTATGGTTAGCCAAGCGTGTTACATGATGCGATACAACCAAGAGGCTTTTGAAATTGCTCGGAATGCGTATCGCATCCACCCTGCTGACAAAAGACTGCGCTACTTATTAAGCCGAACCATTATTCTTAGCGACGGCGAAGTGCAATTAACGCGAGAGGATGTTCAACTCGTTCAGGAATGCGTCGCTGACAATGACGTGTTCACACCTGTGCAGATTGCCGAAGAATCGGGGGGCAGCTTGGATTTTACTCCTCTATTAGATCTTATCGCAGAAGCTGATTATTCCAAACGCCAGCTGATGAATCGTTATCATGCAATGTCAGCTCCCCTAGCTCTCTTGCTGCCGCATATTACCTCGGATGTATGGGCAGCGTGGAAAGCAATGGCCTATTCTTCAGTCGGAGCGATATATATGGCTAATGGCACCAAAGAAGATCAGGAAGATCAGCTGCGGCACGTTTCGTCTTTTGATAATATTGTCGTCGATTTTTCCGCAATATTAACTCTGGCGGCTTTAGGAAAGCTTTCGCTTTTGTTCAAAAAATACAAAAGAATCTACACTTCAAGCGATACAGCATTCCTCTTTCAGAATTCGATTGATTACCTCGAAGGACTTAAAAAGTCTGAAGGATCAATGGTGCATGAAAACGGAAGATTTTATTTTATCAAACAACGGAAGGAAGAAGTGGAGGCCGATCTTGCTTCAGTACGCAAGATAATTGATTTTCTCAAAGACGAGCGCATCTCAGCCGTGGGGCTTGCTCCTCATATTTTAAAGCTATGGAAAGAAAACGAAAGTCTCAAAAATATACCTGAAATCATGTTTCTTCCTGTTGGTGTGGCTTTGTCGGTTTCATTGCCCATTTATACAGATCAGTCAATTTTGTCGAAAACGGCGCGTGTTTTAGGAGCGCCTGGGAGTTTTTGCACTCAAGCGTTTCTTCGCACTTGCGCTGCCGATAAGATTATCTCAATTGAAGAATGTGAGGAGTCGGTAATTCAACTGGCGAGTTTAAACTATGAATTCACTTCAGTCTCGCGGAATACCTTTATCAAGGCTCTTGAAATTGATGCTGGTATTATCGGTGATGCTACGAGGGTTCTTCTCAAAAAGTGTTCTGCAGAGCGCTCGAAAAATGAATCGACAGCGAGAATACTCGGAGAGGCCGCAGCATACGTATGGTATGCGCCGATAAAGATATTCGAACAGAAACACTTAATCGTTACTGAGTTTGCTAGGGCTGCTGGGGCGTTTCTTCCAGAGTCGAATATGATGATAAGTTTCGTAGCTGGATTCCTCTCCGAGAATCCCTCAATGCCCTCTTCGGTATATGGGCTAATCGACATGATCGCGAGTGAGGCGAAAGTAGATTGGCGTAAAAGATTTGAAATCAATATGCTGAAAGAGCGGTTGGGAGTCTCCGTTGTAAAAGAGATGCGCCGAGTAAAAAACCAATGGTTTCCTATGTGTCCAGATTGGTACAATAATGTCCTATTACAAAAGGCGATCGCCCCCTTGGAGAGGTTGACTGAGGAACAGGCTTCTTCCCTTTGGGCAGAACGGGTGGAACTTTCTCGCCGTCAGCATAAGCCAAGCACGGGTCGGAAGGGCAGACGGCGGTAAAAATTACGTGAGACACCAAAAATACGTGAGACACCTATGATAAACAATCGGCTTGCTGTGGTGTCTGGGGCGTGCGTTCTGCTGAGGCGCGGACCTTGGGAGCTAAGATTTCAGATGAGTTAGGGGGCGTGGGATTTTCCCTGATTCACCATTCACAAAGCCCTTCCAGATAAGCCGCAGAGCCATCGCGGAGCCAGCCGTCGAGCTGGGCGGGGTCTTTGAGTTGTTGGCCACGGACGCGGGGGACGGCGAGGTAGCGGGTGGTGAGACTGGCTAGGGTGCTCATGTCCACCCAGAGCTTTTCAAATTGGCAAACGGGGAAAATGTCTTCTTGGCCGTGGCCCCAGCGTTTTTTTACATCCTTGAGGGTGATGTAGGTGGGCATTTTCGCGGCGAGGAGGCGGATGGCGGCGGCGACTTTTTCCGGGTTTTTCAAATCCGTGCGCTTGAGCTGGAAGGTGGCGAGCAATGAGTCGAGGTGGATCCAGCAGGTGTTGGTGTTGTAATAGGAGAGATTGAACTCGTCCTCCTCGCGCGGCATGGCGAGGCCTTCGACTAACTGGAGACGACCATTCACCCGGGCAAGGCCACCGCCGCGGTCTTCGAGGCGGCGGGTGATGACTTCGAAGGAGAGGCCGGCTTGGCTCTCGATGTGGTGGCCGAGGAGGGCGGGGTCCACGTTCATGCCCACGGTGTCGATGTTGTGGAGCACGAGGTGCTGGAGTTGGGGGCGCTCGTCGAGTAGTTGGGCGAGCACGCCGTTCCGCAGGAGATTGGGGATTTCATACCAATGGCCGACGGGGTGGAGGCATTGGAGGGTGAGGTTGTCGGTGTAGTCGCTGGCCTCGCCGACGGATTGCGCCCAGTGGATGAGGGCGCTGCGGACGGACTCGCGGACTTTCTGCTGCTGGATGTCGAGCACCTGCTGCGGCATTTCCTCCCAAGCGAAGCGCAGGTCTCGGACGGTGGGAACCGTACGAAGGCCGATGGATTTACCGGGTGAAAGGAAAAGCGGACCTTCGTAGCCGTAATTTCCGTAGGTTTCCAAGAAGCTCTGAGTCGGGCCGTGAGAAAAATAACTGGTGGTGAAAATGTGAGGCAGCGGGGTGCCGGCGAGTTGGCTGATTTTCCGGCTTTTTGCCAAGTGGGTCTCCACGAATGAACGGTGGCGTCCGCCGAGTTTGCAAAACGGATTGAGCGCCTTGACGACGCCTGCACCCTGCGTCCAGCGGGAGCCAGCACCGGCGGCGAGCGTCACCACGGCGACTTCTCCGCGCTGGAGAGCTGCCATGCCGATTTCGCGGAGTCGATCTGGCAGGGAATCCGGGGCGGTGGCGTCGGTGATGTCGCCCTCGCGGATGTCTTCGATGACGGCATTCGCCGGGAGGCGGTTTTGCGCGAGGCCAATGCGCCCGCTTTGGAGGTCACTGCGGATTTGCTCGTGAGTGACACGGTCGAAGCCGTAGCGGTCGAGAAACTCATGGAGAATTTCCCGGTTGCTCGCCTTCGCTTGGCCACGGGGAAACATCGAGTCGAAGAGCGACTGGACCATGCCATTGAGCTCCGGGTGGTTCCGGCAGGAGGCGGCGAAATGGTCGAGCTCGGCTTGGCGAAGGGCGCTGAGTTCTTGGCGTTTCTTGCTGAGCAGGATCGGCACGATGATCGAGTAATATCCAGCAGGCATCAGCGCGTCTGGACCACGGAGCAGGTCGGCCCATGTGCCGCGCTCGTTGATGGCGAAGTCGTAAACGATGGGATCCATCGCGAAGGGCAGGGCCGAGCCGAGTGCTTGTTTCGCCTCGGTCATGATTGCTTGCAGGCGAGCTTGCCCGTCGGCTTTGCGATGCGGTGCGAAAATGAAGCCCATGCCGCCGCCCGCCATGCCGCCGAGCATCCAGAATCCCCAGAAATCGGTGCCGAACTCGGCGCTGATTTTTTCAAGGATCGTCTCGGTGTAGAGATTGCTGGCCCAGGGGATGATTTGCTGGATCGGCTGGCGGAAATTGTGGGTCGTCGCTTCACCGATGGCTTGGATGTCGCCACGGTGGAGGGCGGCGAGGATTTTTTCCAGCACCGCGTGGGTCTGCTGGCGGGCGATCCATTCTGGGCCGCTGCGGAGGAGGTATTTCTCGGTGACCATCTCCAAAATGGGCCCCACATTCTGGGCCATGCCGCCGTGGACGAGCACGAGAGAGTCTTGGAGTTTTTGTCGCGAATCCGCAGGCACATCGTCGCGGTCGAGCACGCGGTGAGTCGGCATCAGGCGGCCACGGGAAATGCCGAATTCGGCATCGCCTTCTTGGGCGACGGTGCCGCAGATGAGTTTCATGCCCGGCCAGACGCCGCCGGAATCCTGCCAGCCACCACCGGAGCCGCCGATCCATTCACCGAGCAGGGCGCGTGCGAGCACGATACGGCGTTCGTTTTCCTCAAGCGGGCCGACGAGTGAGCGCGCTTGGCTGGTGGCCCTCATGCAAACGCTGACGAGGGCGGCGAGGAGGTTGGTGGAAACGGCGAGGCGCGAGCCTTTGGGGATGTTGTTGACGTTAGAAACCAGCTCGAAGCCACGGCCCGGGCCGAAAACTCGGGCCAGCAAATCGCTCAATTCTTGGCCTGAGCCCTCGATGCCCGGTGGCACGATGCCGCTGGCGATCACCGCCGCCTTGAGCAGGCCGAGGTGGTCTTTGGCGAAATCGAAGACCTCGTTGAGATTGGAAATTTCCACCGTGCAGCCGAGGTCCACACTGGTCAGGCGAAGCACGGGGGACTCGATGACGCGGAGGCTGGCTTCCACTGGCGGCGTCGGTGTGGCGTCGTGGCCGTGAACGGCGAGGTCGATGGAAATGTTCAGCACTTTCGCCCCCTCGGGGTAGTCCATGCCGAGGAAGAAAATGTCACTCCACCCGCAATGCGTGAGGTCCATGCGGACGGGCGTGCGCTCGCGCAGGATCGGATAAACCCCGGTGCTGGGGTCAATTTCCAACAGCTCGGGCCGCACTCGCAGCGGTTGGTCGGCGGGGTGGCCCATGCGGAACATCCATTGATTTCCCTTCACACTGCGGACACTGCGGCGGACTTGGTCGGCGAGAGTTTGGAAGGCGAGGCGTTGGTAAGTGGAGGAAAGTGCGCTGGACAGGCCGTCGCTCGGGCCGTTTTCGCGTTGTTCTTTGAGAAAAAGGTCAATGGCTTCCTCGAAGCGGCGCTGGAGCAGATTTTCATAGCCCCTGAACGGGATCGCACCGGGTGTGTCACTGCTGACCTGCGCCGCGAGCAGCTTGGGGATTTGAAATCGGTGCAAGGAATAGAGAAACAGCAGCGCGCGGACTCGGTGGTAAAGGTTCTCACTCTGGCGGCGGAAGGTATCCAGTGCCTCGGCCTCCACCAGGAGTTCCGCGAGTGAGAATCCGGCGCATTCGGCATCCAGCGAGCGGTCGCGGACGTTGTCGTCCGCGGAAGTGATGAGCGTGAGCAGGCGGGCCATGGGGGAAATTAGGCGTGGGATTGGGCCAGCACTTCGACGATGTGGGTGAGCACTTCGTCCCGATCTTTTCCCGCAAGGCCGAGTGCCAACTGGGCGGAAAGCAGGCCATAACGCATCCCGATGTCATGGCGGCGGCCCTCCAGCTCATGGGCGATGTACTGCTCGCGGCGGGCGATGTCGCATAGTGCCAGCGAGAGATCCGCGCGATTTCCCGCAGCGAGTTGGGCACCCAGGGTCTTCATGACCTCCGGCGTCAGCACGTGGATGCCGAAGTAGCAGAGGTAATTTCCCGCCCGCAGTCCGGGGATGACGAGCTTTTGCTCAGCTTCGGTGGGGGTGGGTTTTTCGATGACCGTCTCGACTTGGTAGAGTAAGTCGCTGCCAGCAATCCGGCGTCCACCGATGGTTCCGTAGAGCGGTAGCTTGCTCTCATGCGTCGCCTGCACGGCGGAGACGGAGCAATTTTCGCGGGCGGCAGTTTCTAAGAGCTGGGCGGTGCAGGATTTCTCCACGCGGCTCAGATAGAGATGGTCGCAGACCATCAGGAGAAAGGGATCATCCCCCGTGAAGTCCGCCGCGCAGTGCACCGCGTGGCCGTAGCCGAGAGCTTCCGTCTGCTCGATGAAGGTCACTTGGCGGGCATGGATGCCTGCTGCCTCGGCGAAAGCGGCTTCATCCCCAGGGCAAATCACCACGGCGATCTCGTCGATCCCCGCCTGCGTCACCTCGTCCAGCAAGATGGCCAATGCCGATTTCGAAATCCCATCTGGCGCGACGAGCGACTGGAGTGGAAGCGTATGCTGGTTTTTCCCAGCAGCGGTGATGATGGCTTTGTGAACTTTCACAAAACTATGCTAAAATGAATTTTCGCGGCCCTGCAATCTTTACCTTGATTAGGAAATCGCCCTGAGGCCGGCAGTGGACTTGCCCGCCGACGTGGGCCGCCGCTTTTTCGGTAAAAATGGCTCCTCCAACGACGCCTGAAAATCAAATGCCTCCGAAAAATCCTCTTTTTTATCCGAGTCTTGCTTGCCGAATACCTGCTCCTCGATGAGCAAAAAGACCATATCCCCCACGTCCTGACATTTGCGGATGCTCCACTCCGTCATCAAGGTCGCCGCCATCGGGCCGAACTGCTCCAAGGCATAGTCCCGGTAGCCCGCAAGTAGTTCTGGGCCAGTCACATGCCTTTGTTCCCCGCCGTTTGACTCGGCGATGCGCTTCAAGGTGAAGTCCAAGGCATCCTTGAGAAAAAAATACGCATGTGGGTCAAAACGATTGTCGCGTTTCAGGATTGAAATGACAGATTGCTCGAATTGCATCGCTTGCATGGTCGAGAGAATGCCCGCATCGCTTGCGACTGTCAAAGCGGATGATTCACCGAGTTTGAGCTACAAGGCCCTCGCTGCAAAACAGCCAGCATGTGGGGCGTCTTGAAAATTTCTCACGCGGGACGCATGAGCTTCTCCCGCCGCTCGCGGACGAGGCGGACGACGAGCGCGGTCCAGCCAGTTTGGTGGGAAGCACCGAGGCCTTCACCGGTCTCGCCGTGGAAGTATTCGTGAAAGAGGAGGAGGTCCTGCCAGTGGGTCTCGTCGGTGTAGCGGGTGGCATCGCCGAAGCAGGGCCGGTAGCCTTTTTCATCCGGTAGAAAGAGCGCGATGAGCCGGTCGCAAAGGTCGATGGCGATTTCTCGCAGGGTGGCGAGCTTGCCGGAGCCGGTGGGGTATTCGATTTGAAAAGTCTCGCCGTAGAAGTAGTCGTAGCGTTCCAGCGCCTCGATGATGAGGAAGTTCACCGGAAACCAAATGGGTCCGCGCCAGTTGGAATTCCCGCCGAACATGTCGGTGGTGGCCTCGCCGGGAGTGTAGGGGACTTCGTGGCGCTGGCCTTCGTGCTCGAAGACGAAGGGCTTTTCCTCATGAGCCTTGCTGAGGGAGCGGATGCCGAAGGTGGAGAGAAATTCCTTGGGATCGAGCATGTAGGCGAGGCTTTTCCGCAAGCGGGCCTCGGAGGGGATGGCGAGCAGGCAACGCCCGGGATTTTTATCGCCCTGGACGCGGCGGACCGTGACGTATTTCAGCAAGTCCGGGCGGTTTACAAGGAACCAGTCCATGCGTTTACGGAAGGCGGGCAGCGCGTCGATGGTTTTCTGCTTGAGCACGGTGACCGCGCACATCGGTAGCAGGCCGACGAGTGAGCGGATGCGGAGGGGAATGGGTTCTTCGTGGTCGATGATGAGCTGGTCGTAGTAGAAGCCGTCCTTGCTGTCCCACAGACCGGTGCCGCCGAGTGAGTTGATGGCGTCGCAGATGTTGACAAAATGCTCGAAAAACTTGGAAGCGATGTCCTCGTAGGCGGGCTTCTGGAGCGCGAGTTCGAGAGACATGGAGAGCATGGTCAGGCAGAACGAGGCCATCCAAGCGGTGCCGTCCGCTTGATGGAGCCGACCGCCGCCGGGGAGGGCGTGGGAGCGGTCGAAAACACCGATATTATCCAGCCCGAGGAAGCCGCCGCCGAAGACGTGGCGACCTTCTGCATCCTTGCGGTTCACCCACCAGGTGAAGTTGAGCAGGAGTTTCTGGAAGGCGCGCTCGAGAAAGAGGATGTCGCGCTTGCCCTTGGGATCGGCGATTTTATAGACCCGCCAGACCGCCCAGGCGTGGACGGGTGGGTTCACATCGGAGAAATTCCATTCGTAGGCCGGGAGTTGGCCGTTCGGATGCATGTACCACTCGCGCAATAGGAGGAGGAGCTGTTGCTTGGAGAAGTGGGGATCGACCGCCGAAAACGGGATCATGTGGAACGCTGTATCCCATGCGGCGAACCACGGGTATTCCCATTTATCCGGCATCGAGAGGATGTCGCGGGCGAAAAAGTTCTGCCAATCCGCATTGCGCCCTTGGAGGCGGGATTGCGAGGGTTGGCCGATTTGATCGCCTTTCAACCAGTCATCGACCACGTAGTAGAAAAACTGCTTGGTCCACAGCAGGCCGGCGTAGCCTTGGCGGCAGATCAGCCGCTCATCGTGGGAAATGCCGGGGGTGATGACGGCGTCATAGAATTCGTCCGACTCAGCGATGCGCTCGGTGAAGACTTCGTCGAAATTTTCAAAGCCGGAGATTCCATTGTCCTCGGTGGTGAGGTGGAGTCGGCAGCGGACGGTGATGGATTCTCCAGCGGAGAGGGTGAAAACGAGGTGCGCTGCGGCCTTGGTGCCTGTCTGGGTCGGAGAAATGGCCGTTTTTTCCCCTTGGATGAGGTAGCGGTGGAAGGCGTCCTTGACGTAGGGGCTGGGATTTTCGGTGCCGAAGACAGACTTGGCATTGGTGTCGTTTTCGGTGAACAGCCAGGCGACAGGGCCGGGGTAGTCGTCATGATCTACGAGGAAACGATAGTCGCCGAGTGCTTCGTGCTGGGCGTGAAGGACGTCCCCGTGGGCGGTGATGCTGGGTTTTTGAAGCGGTTTTTCCCGATTGTTTTCCCAACTCCAAATGTTGCGAAACCACAGCGTGGGCAGCAGGTGGATCGGCGCGGCATCCGGGCCGTGGTTGGTGATAGTGATGCGCCAGAGGATGTCTTCCGGAGTGCGCTTGGCGACTTCTTGGACCACGTCGAAGTAGCGGCCTTCTTCAAACAGGCCCATGTCTGCCAGCTCCAGCTCCGGCCCGCTGCGGCCCAGGGCTTGATTTTTCTCACGGATCGCGGTGTAGGGAAACGTGGCGTGCGGGTATTTATAAAGCGCCTTGGTGTAAGAATGGGTGGGCGTAGAATCGAGGTAGTAGTAGCACTCTTTCACGTCCTCACCGTGGTTCCCTTCATTGCCCCCGAGGCCGAAGAGGCGCTCTTTTAGGATGGTGTCGTTCCCATTCCACAGCGCGGGCGCAAAGCACATCCGGCACTGGCGGTCCGTCCAGCCTTGCAAGCCATCCTCACCCCAGCGGTAAGCGCGGCGGCGCGAATGATCGTGCGGGAAGCCGCCCCAGCAGTCGCCATTCTCGGTGTAATCTTCGCGGACGGTGCCCCATTGGCGCTCACTGAGGAAGGGCCCCCAGCGTCGCCATTTTTTTTCTTTCGACTGATCTTCCGCGAGTCGTTCGTTTTCCCGATGCATCTGCGGGGATTCTAAGCAGGATCTATGCACGGCGGCTAGCTTGGAAGGTGAGTGGGGGAAAATCGTGAGTGGCCCGGTGAATTGAGTCGGTGTTTTCCCTTTTCAATGCGGGTGCATTTCCGCTTTGATCTCGCAGCCCCATTCATCCATGCCAAACCGACCTAAAGATCCACGTCCTTTCAAACGCGCCATCCTCAAACTCAGTGGAGAAGCCCTCCGTGGGCCGGGTTCGCGGGATAACATTTCGCCAGAAATTGTGGATCGGATCGCTTTGGAAATCCGTGAGGCCGTGTCCGAAGGCCTTCAACTCGGCATCGTCGTGGGCGGTGGAAATTTCTGGCGCGGCGCCAGTGCCTCCGCCCGTGGCATGGACCGCGCCACCGCCGACTACGTGGGCATGCTCGCCACGGTCATGAACGCGCTCGCGCTGGAAGGCGCACTTGAGCACCACGGTGTCACCTGCGTGGTGCAGTCCGCCATCGAAATGAAAAACGTCGCGGAAACGTTCATCCGGCGTAAGGCGGAGAAACAACTCGACGAGGGGAAAGTCGTTATCTTCGCCGCTGGCACCGGGAATCCCTTTTTCTCCACCGACACCACCGCCGCACTGCGGGCCAGTGAAATGGGCGCGGATGTCATTTTGAAAGCCACCCAAGTGGACGGCGTTTACGATTCAGATCCTCGCCACAATCCCGACGCGGTTCGCTACGAGACCGTCACTTTCCAAGAGTGCCTCACCAAGCGCTTGAACGTGATGGACGCCACCGCCTTCAGCCTCTGCATGGACAACCATGTGCCGATCATTATCTTCGACCTCGCCCCTCACGGGAATCTCTCCCACGCACTCCGTGGCCAGCCCATCGGCACCCTTGTCCACGGCGAATAATCTCAAATCTCATTTTTCACCATGGACCCAGAAGAAGCCATCCTCGACGTAGAAGAAGCCATGACCAAGTGCGTGGACTATCTCATTCACGAATTTGCCGGCGTGCGCACCGGTAAGGCCAGCCCGGCGCTGATTGAAAATCTCGACGTCCACGTCCACGCCTATGGCGCGATTTCCAAGCTCAAGAGCATCGCCGTCATCAGCTCCCCAGAACCGCGGATGCTCATGGTGCAGCCCTTCGACCCGGCCACCACCCGCGACATCGAGCGTGCGATCCGCGAGTGCAAGCTCGGCTTGAATCCCGCAGCAGCGGACCGCTCGATTCGCGTGCCGATTCCCGAACTCTCGGAAGAACGCCGCCGCGACATGGTGAAAATGATCAAACAACTCGCCGAGGAAGCGAAAGTCCGCCTCCGCGCCGCACGGAAAGACGGCATCGACGCGGCCAAGAAAATGAAGGCGGACAATTTACTCACCGAAGACGGTCAGAAAAGCTTCGAGAAAGAGGTGCAAGACCTCACCAATCAATTCACCAAGAAGATTGATGAGCACGCCGTGGCGAAAGAGGCGGATCTGATGAAGGTGTAACGGGTAAATCACTCAGAGGCTTTCTGAAACAAGGAGTGGCGATCTCCGAATCGCCATGCCCATGAAGGGCCAATGATTTGAGGAAACCGCCATTCATGGGTCATTCATGGACTTCGGCGGATCGGAGTCCACCGCTCCTTGGGGCTACGCGCATCTATTCGTCCTGTATCAGCAGCCTCTGAATCGCGTCTCGGCCCATTTCGTTTCTACGAAACCAGAAGCCGGTATCCGATTCCGGGTTCGTTGCTGATGACTAGCTTATCCCCGATTTTTTTCCGCAGGTGGTTGGCATACACTCTGAGGTAGTGAGTCTGTCCATCCCCTTGTGGACCCCAGACTTCGCGTAACAAATGCCGCTGGGTCACAATTTTCCCGGCGTGGCGAGCGAGTGCTAGCAGAAATGCATACTCCACGGGTGTCATTTTTAATGGCTCGCCTGCGAGGAATACCTCATGTCGGTCCAAATGCATTTTCAGCGGGCCGACGATGATTTCGGGCGATTCGCCGCCGGGGTGGCGGCGTTGGATGACGGCAAGGCGCGCGATCAGTTCCGCTGTGCTGAACGGCTTGGTAACGTAATCGTCTGCGCCATTTTCGAGCGCGGAAACCTTCACATCCTCCTGATCCCGCACCGATAAAATAAGCACGGGAACCGCGCTCCACTCCCGGAGATTTTTCAACACATCTAGGCCATCCATGTCGGGAAGGCCAAGGTCCAAGAGCACGACATCCGGTCGATGGAAGGCCGCTTCTTGCAAACCCAGCCGACCCGTTTCCGCTTCCCGGACGACGTAATCCCGCGACTCCAAAGCCAGACGCAGCAAACGTCGGATCTGGATTTCATCGTCAATGATAAGCGCGGTCATGTCGCTGCAGTCTCCTTGATCTGACAGGACACACAAGCGTGGTCCTCGGATGGCGTCATGAATTCCGCCTTAAGCAGGATTTCAAAGACTGCACCACCCAGCGGATGATTCCAAACGGCGATGTCGCCACCCAGTGCTTGTACGAAACCGCGAGCGATCGAGAGTCCGAGTCCGGTGCCTCCCGCAGGAGCACCGGCGGCGCGGTAAAATTTCCCGAAAACGTGAGACTCTTCGCCTGGCGGTAAACCCGGGCCATGGTCGCGGATCGTGAGCCGGAGTTTTTGCTCGGCATGGCGGACCGTCAGCTCAATGGCAGAGTGTTGCGGGGTGTAAACGCCAGCGTTGTGTAAAATGTTGGCAAGTGCCTGGTGCAACAAGGCGTGATCGGTTTTGATGAGGGGAATGTCGGGAGCGAAATCGACGCTGACAAGATGGTTCTTCAGCACGTCGCCCGCTGTCTTGATGGCGCCTTCGACGAGCTCATTGACATCGCACCATTCCATCTGCGGCTCGACCACCTGAGACTCAAGCCGTGTCATTTGCAGCAAGCCATCCACCAGTCGCTGGAGACGCTTCGTCGCGGTGTCGATTTCAATCACATAAGGATTCGCCGCTGCGGCCTCCATGCCTTCGATCGACGCGCGGATGATCGCCAGCGGTGTTTTCAACTCGTGGGAAACGCTGTCCAACAAATTTCTCCGGAGCCTTTCCGACCGATCCATCACCTCGGCCTGACTCACCGCCTGGATGAAATGCTCCTTCTCCAACACCAGCGCCAACTGCAACGCGAACGCCTCGACCGCTTGCCGCAAGGTGAAATCAAGCGTCGCATCTTCGTTCGTCAGCTTCAATCCGATCACGCCCATCACTGAGGTGGCGGTCTGAAGGGGAAACCACGTCCCTGCCGACTGCGGCAGCGTGTCGGTGAACCGTCCCGCAATCTGTTTGTTCCCGTATGCCCAGGCGGCGACGCCAAATTCCCGTTCATCCGGCAGCCAGGTGCCTGCTGGATGAGGCACGGTCGGCAGCGAATGATCGAGTTTCCTGACGACCAGCGCCGTGTCCGTGCCAATCACCGAGTTGATGATCCTCAAGGCCTCGGCAAGCCCTTTTCCCATCTCCGGTGCCAGTGCGGCGCTTTGCGTGACTCGTAAAAGCGCATCCGTCTCGATTTGCCGCCGCCGTTCGGCGATCTCCCGGGTTCGAAGCCGGGAGGTAAGCTGGCCCATACTCAAAGCGACGGCAAAAAACAGCACCAGCAGGATGATGTCTTCCAACGCCCTGACCTCAAAAGTGAACTTGGGCGATATGAAAAAGTAATTCCAGGCGAGCGCACTGAGACCCGCCATGAGAATCATCGGACCACGTCCGATGTGGAACGCCGCCAGCAAGATCGCGAACAGATAGACCAGCGCTGGCACCGTGTAGCCGACAACCGGCTCGATCTGCCAGCAAACCGCCGTCAACACGGTGACGATCGCAAAGGCGATGCCATATTCCTGAGCTGAATGAGCGGTGAAACTCCGTCGCGGCATTTCAGAGCGGTTCGACGGGCGTCCAATGACCGGGCGGACCACGCAGACGTCGATGTCGCCGCTGCCTTCGATGATTCGATCCGCCAGGGTTTGTTTCCAAAGTGATCGGCGGTTGGACTTGCCGACAACGATTTGGGAGACATTCCGCTCACGTGCCACCGTGAGCAAGGTCACCGCCAGATCATCTCCCGTGGCATGCACGACCTCGCCGCCAAGCTTGCGGGCGAGGCCAAGACTGCGGCCCAACAGATCCTGCTCTGGCGCGGTGAGCGGGCGGGTGCCCTCGACCCACACCGCCAACCACGGACAGCCATGCCGCCCCGACGCGCGGCGGGTCCAACGGATCAGGCTTTCCGAATACGGAGTGGGCCCCACGGCGACCATCAGCTTGGCGTTGGTCTTCCACGGACTACTCACCCGGCGAGCCTTGCGGATATCCTCGAGGTCCCGGTCCACCCGCTCGGCGGTGAAACGCAGGGCCAATTCGCGCAGAGCGGTCAGATTTCCCTCGCGGAAAAATCCCTTGGCGGCGGCTTCGGCCCTTTCGGCCATGTACACCTTGCCCTCTCCCATCCGGACCATGAGTTTCTCGACGCTGAGATCGACAAGCTGGATTTCATGGGCGCGATCCAACAATGAGTCCGGAACTGTCTCATGAACCGCGATTCCGGTGACCTGCCGTACGATGTCCACCTGGCTTTCGATGTGCTGGACATTGAGGGTCGTGACCACGTCGATGCCCGCGTCAAGCAGTTCGAGCACATCCTGATAGCGTTTCAAATGGCGGCTGCCAGGCGCGTTGGTGTGAGCGAGTTCATCGACCAACAAGAGATCAGGTCGCCGCTGGATGGCCGTATCCAGATCGAACTCCTCCAGCGTGTGCCCGCCGTGACTGATCTTTTTCCGGGGAATGACTTCCAACCCTTCCAACAGCGAGGCGGTCTCCTTGCGCCCGTGGGTTTCCACGATTCCGACGAGCACCTTGAGTCCGTCTGCCTGGCGTTGCCTGGCTAATAGGAGCATCGCGTAGGTTTTGCCCACGCCCGGGCACATCCCAAGGAGGATGTAGAGGCGACCCTTTTTCTCCATGCTTTCCTCCCGCTGGAGCTGGGCCAGCAAGGCGTCGGGATCGGGGCGATCGTCGTTCATATCAGGAGTGGGGAAAATCCGTCGCCGGTCTATTGTAGGGACAGGAGTGTCCCTACTCCTTAAGGGCGTCCAATGCGAGGTTGAGTTTCAGGACATTCACTCCGTCCACGCCGAGCAGGCCGAGGCTTGCCTTGTCGGTGTTGGCGACGATGAGTTCCTTCACTTTTTCCGGAGCGAGGGACCGGGCTTTGGCAACGCGGGCGGCTTGGAGTTCGGCATTCGCCAGGCTGATGTGGGGATCAAGTCCACTGGCGGATGCGGTGACGGCATCCGCCGGAACAGGCTGGTTCTCAGCAAGGCCATTGAGCGTGCGGTAGGCAGCGATGCGTTCTTTGAGCTGGTCGGCGAGTTTCTGCGATGTCGGTCCGAGGTTGCTGCCGCTGGAACTCGCGGAATCGTATCCGTTTGCGCCTGCGGCTGATGGACGGGGATGGAAATAGCCTTCACCGGTAAAGTTCTGGCCGAGCAGTTCGGAGCCGATGAGCGTGCCGTTTTTATCGACGATCAGGCTGCCGTTGGCTTTGTCGGCGAAGGCGACCTTCGAGATCCCGGTAACGGCGAGCGGATAGAGTCCGCAACAAACGACTGCTAAGACGAGCGTGGAGACGATGGCGGGACGAATTTCTGATAGGATGGTTTTCATGCGAGATTGAGGGTGGTGATGACGATGTCGATGGCCTTGATGCCGATGAAGGGAACCACGAGGCCTCCGAGTCCATAGACAAGGAGGTTGCGGCGCAGGACTTCGACAGCCCCAAGCGGTTTGTAGGCGACGCCTTTGAGCGCAAGTGGAATGAGCGCAACGATGACGAGTGCGTTGAAGATGATGGCGCTGAGAATTGCGCTTTGCGGCGAGCCGAGTTTCATGATGTTCAGCGCGGCCATCGCCGGGAACGTCACCATCAGCATCGCGGGGATGATGGCGAAGTACTTGGCGACGTCGTTGGCGATGGAAAATGTTGTTAGTGATCCCCGGGTCATCAGGAGTTGTTTGCCGATTTCCACGATCTCGATGAGCTTGGTCGGGTTGCTGTCGAGGTCCACCATGTTGCCAGCCTCGCGGGCGGCCTGGGTGCCGGTGTTCATGGCGACGCCGACATCGGCTTGCGCAAGGGCGGGTGCGTCGTTGGTGCCGTCGCCGGTCATGGCGACGAGGTGCCCGGCGGCTTGTTCCTCGCGGATGCGCCGGAGCTTGTCCTCGGGCGTGGCCTGCGCCATGAAATCATCCACACCCGCCTCGGCGGCGATCGCGGCGGCGGTCATCGGATTGTCCCCAGTGATCATCACCGTGCGGATTCCCATTTTGCGGAGCTGGGCGAAACGTTCCTTCATGCCGCCTTTGACGATGTCTTTCAATTCGATCACGCCTAACACCTTGCGTCCGTCTGCCACAACGAGCGGCGTACGACCGGCGCGCGAGGCGGCTTCCACGGCCTTTTCGACATCGACGGGATAGACTCCGCCTTGTTGCTCGACCCATTGTTTGACGGAATCAGCGGCACCTTTGCGAACGCTGCGCTCTTCGATGTCCACGCCGCTCATGCGCGTCTGGGCGGTGAAGGGAACGAAGGTGGCCTGAGGATGCGCGACCTCGCGGGCACGGATGTTGAACTTTTCCTTGGCCAGCACGACGATGCTGCGGCCTTCCGGAGTTTCGTCTGCCAGGGACGCAAGTTGCGCGGCGTCGGCGAGTTCCTGCTCGGTCACGCCGGGAGCGGGAACAAAATCGGAAGCCATGCGGTTGCCGATGGTGATGGTGCCGGTCTTGTCGAGCATCAGCACATCGATGTCCCCTGCCGCCTCGACGGCACGGCCGCTGGTGGCCATGACGTTGCGGCGGATCAGGCGGTCGATGCCGCTGATGCCGATGGCGCTAAGCAGGCCGCCGATGGTGGTGGGAATGAGGCAGACTAACAACGCGACGAGCACCGGGATCGTGAAGTTGATTCCGGCATAAGTGCCGAAGGGTTTCAGCGTCATCACGACGAGCAGGAAAATGAGCGTCAGCGCGGAGAGCAGGATGGTGAGCGCGATTTCGTTAGGCGTCTTCTGGCGCTTCGCTCCTTCCACCATCGAGATCATGCGGTCGAGGAAGGTGTTGCCCTTTTCCGAGGTGATCTTGATGACGACGCGGTCGCTGATGACGCGGGTGCCGCCGGTGACCGCGCTGCGGTCGCCGCCGCTTTCGCGAATGACCGGCGCGGATTCGCCGGTGATGGCGGCTTCATCGACTGACGCGATGCCTTCGATCACATCGCCATCGGCGGGAATGACGTCGCCGGTTTCGCAGACCACGAGATCGCCTTTTTCCAATATGGGAGCAGCGACTTTCTCTTCCTTGCCGTTTTTGAGGCGGCGGGCCATCGTGTCCTTGCGGGCTTTTCTTAAGCTGTCGGCCTGGGCTTTTCCTCGCCCCTCAGCCACGGCTTCCGCGAAGTTCGCGAAGAGAACGGTGAACCATAGCCAAATGGCGAGTTGAATGACGAATCCGCGATCATCGTGCGAGGTGAAGATCGCCACGGTCGTTAGAACAGCGCCGATGAGGGTGACGAACATGACCGGGTTCTTGATCATGAGCCGCGGATCGAGCTTGCGGAACGAATCACCGATCGCGGGTGCGATGATGGATTTATCGAAGAGTGATGGAGTGGAGTGGGACATGATTTTCAATTAGAAGAGTTGGCCTTTAAGCATCAGGAAGTGTTCGACGATCGGTCCGAGTGCGAGGGCCGGGAGGAAATTGAGCGCACCCACGAGCAGGACGGTTCCCAGCAGCAGGATGGAAAACAGCGATCCTGAAACTGGAAAGGTGCCAGCGCTGGGCGGCGCGATTTTCTTTTTCACCAGGGATCCGGCGAGGGCCATGATGGGGATGATCATGAGGAATCGTCCGATGAGCATGGCGGCGGCAAGGGTGACGTTGTAGTGTGGATCGCCATTGGATGGATTCGCGGTCAGGCCGGCGAAGGCGCTGCCGTTGTTAGCCGTGGCGGAGCTGTAGGCGTAGAGGATTTCGCTGAATCCATGCGGGCCGGCGTTGTTCAGTCCAGCTTGGCCCCAGGTGCTGACAGCGGCCCAGGCGGTGAAGCCAAGGATGCTGGCGGTGAGCACCAACAAGGCGAGCATGGACATCTTCACATCGAAGGCCTGGATCTTTTTTCCGAGGTATTCCGGCGTGCGCCCGACCATCAGGCCGGCGATGAACACGGCGAGCACCACGAAGACCAACATCCCATAAAGCCCCGCGCCAACACCGCCGATGACGACTTCGCCGAGTTCAATCATGAACAGCGGCACCAGCCCGCCGATGGCGGTGAAGGAGTCATGCATCGAGTTGACCGCACCGCAGGAGGCGGCGGTGGTGATGGTGGCAAAGAGCGATGAGTTGAAAATGCCGAAACGGACCTCCTTGCCCTCCATGTTGCCATCACCTGATGCGATACCGAGGGCTTGGTGAATTGGATTTCCATGAGCTTCCGCCCACCAGCAGGCGAGCACGCCGGTAGTGAAGAGGATCATCATGACAGCCCACACCGACCAGCCGTGGGCTTGGTTCTTTGTGGATTTCCCGAGATACCAAGTGAGTCCGCTGCCGATGGCGAAGATCGAAAGCATTTGGATGAAATTTGTCCGTGGCGAGGGATTCTCAAACGGCTGAGCGGAGTTGGCGTTGGTGTAGCCGCCGCCGTTAGTGCCTAACATTTTGATCGCGGACTGCGAGGCCATCGGTCCTTGGACGATGGTCTGGGTCGTAATCTCGCCCGCCGGTTCTACCAGAGTCGCGGTATCGTAGGCTTTGAAGTTCTGGATGGTTCCTTGGGAAACCAGAAACACCGCGAAGACGAGGCACAGGGGCAATAACAGATAGTAAGTGGTCCGGGTGACATCGACCCAGAAGTTCCCGAGTGTGGTGGCCGAGTGGCGCGAAACCCCACGAACGAGAGCTGCGGCGATGGAAATACCGACGGCTGCCGAGGTGAAGTTGTGGATGGTCAGCGCAACCATCTGTGAGAAATATGACATCGTGCTTTCGCCGCCGTAGCTCTGCCAGTTGGTGTTGGTAGTGAAGCTGACAGCCGTATTAAACGCGAGCGCCGGGCTGAGGGCGGGCAGCCCTTGCGGATTCATCGGCAGGAGGTGTTGCAGCCGCAGGATGGCGTAGGTGAAAAGCACGCCCACTGCACTAAAGACGAGCATGGCGACGGTGTAGCCTTTCCAGCCGTGCTCCTTGGAGGCGTCCACGCCCATCAGGCGATAGGTGATTTTTTCAAAAGGCCGGATGAGCGGATCGAGCCAGGTTTTCCCCTGTGGATCGAGCACCTTAGTCAAATAGATGCCGATGGGTTTGGTGATCAGGGCGAGGACGCCGATGAAGAGCGCGAGTTGGAGCCAGTCGTTGGTGTGCATGGGTGTGAGTTAGAATTTTTCCGGATGAAGCATGGCGACGAGGAGGTAGCCGATGAGGAGGATGGCGATGATGCCTACAATGATGGTTTCCATGGTGTGTCGGGTCAGAGGGTTTCGCAGAAGCGGGCGTAGAAGGCGCTGATGAGGAAGAATCCGAGGGTCACGGCGATGTAGATGAAGTCGGTCATGGTGAAGGTCGCTAAGGAATCCACCCTGCCACAGAAAGCCCTGACGAGTAGTAAAAGGACGGGCGCTTTGCGTAAAAAAACCGTTAAAATGAGACCCATTTTACGATAGCGCGCGAATTGCCGTCGTGATTGGAGCGCTTTGCCGGAAGCGTCCTTACCCACGCCCATTTGCTCGACGCCGCGAGGGATCGGCTATTGGCTGGTTTTGGAGGGGGAGTGATCTAGCAAAACCACGAGAAATCCTCCGCGCGTGAGCTTGGCGTAATACCGGATGATGCGACTATCGCTGCCCTAACTTCATCCAATTCTCGCCTACAACCTCAGCCAATTGCTTCATCATAAAGCCGAAGGAGATGAAAGGAATAATGCCCCCGATCATCACCACCGTGACCATGCCTCAGAGAAGAAGTAGGAGAAGTTCATTCGCAGTTGGTGTTTTCAGCATGAGGCGGCCCTGGATGCGAACGATTCTTTTGAATCAAAAAAACCCTGCTCGATTCCTCTAGCTCTGCCCCAGTCCCTTTTCAACCCGTTGACAGTGCTGCGCTGGATGCGTAGGTAGGTCCATGCTTTTTTGTCGTTGCTGCATGGTCCTCGGAGCCGCGTTTTTGGCGCTTGGCTGCGTGGCGCAGCATTCGGGCGCGGCTTGGCAAGAGGCTGTTGACCGGCAGACTGGCCAGCTTGGCTACCGGAATTGGATCGTCATCGCCGAGGCTTCATTTCCTGCACACAACCGACCGGGGACGCGCCTCATCACCGCAGACGCGGAGGTGCCAGAGGTGCTAGACTACGTGCTCAACACCTTGGAGCGCACCGAAAATGTCCGCCCACAGCTCTACCTCACCCGGGAGCTCCGCTCGGTGGAAAACGACTTCGCCCCGGGGATCGATGAGCTGCGCAAGCGCCTTCAAGTTTCATTCCACGGCCATGAGACGACATCGCTCGATCAGCAATCCTTGATGACCTTGGTCGAGTCCGCGAACCGTAGCTTCGACGTGTTGGTGATCCGCACCACCACCGCCTTACCGTATTCTTCCGTCTTCATCGAGCTGCAGCCCGGCTACTGGGATGTGGATTCGGAAATCCGCCTCCGCGAGCGCATCCGCCAAGAACAGTTACAAAAAATCGTGCGACCCCATTAGGAACGTGCATGATCAATCGCGTGAGCCGTAAAGACGAAGAAATGCGCCAAGAAAGAGAAGACGCCTGGATTGGCGATGCCGTGCTGGCTTTGTTTGCCCGCCAATACGTGCTCCGAGAGCGGAAATCCATGGATGGCGAGTGGTTCACACGGCTGACTTCCAATGATTTCCTGAGCGCCTTCGGCAATCCGACGCGTGTCGAAGCCTCGATTGGAAACTTGTTTCTCACCGGCGGACTCGAAGCGGCGAATGCCTGGATGGATGCTGAGCTCATCCCACTTTTCCGCAAACAGATGGCTAAAAAAGGCTGATCCAGCCTCCTCCACCGTCATGGCGCGCAACGAATCACGGTGGACTCTGGAGGATTTGATCGATTTCGAGCAGCTCGCTAGTACGTCTGCTACTGCCGACGCGCCGATCTCCCAAGCCAGCCGCGCTGCGGCACTCGCTGCCATTCACGGCCTAGAGGGAGTGGCCGCACGGCGGGCGGGCTTACGGGCATGGCTGGCGGCGAATTCCGGGAAATCGGCCGGGCGGAGATTTTCTGAAGCCCTTGGGTTGGTGACCATGGCGGCGGCGATTTTCCTTCTGGTCACTGGCGTCACGGCGGTGCTCGGCCTGCTGGATCGCGAGCGGGGCGGCATCCATGTGATCTTATTTCTAGGGGTTCTCATCGGCGGCCAGTGGCTACTGCTCGCGGTGGCCACGGCCACTTGGCTGCTCCGGCGGCGAGCCACGGGCGTTCTTGGCTATCTCGCACGCAGGATTTCCGGCCAGCTACACGCCGTTTGGTGGGATCGCGTGATGGACAGTAGCAGCTCCGCAAAAGCCGCACTGCTCTGGCGTCTAGCCGGCGTGGCCCAAGTCGCAGGCGTCTTTTTCAACATCGGCCTCTGCGCGGGTTTGGCGGGCTTAGTCATGGTCAAACACATCGGATTCTATTGGGAAACCACCACGGAAGCGACCATGGGCGAGCTGCTGCAAGCGGTGGTGAACGTGCTCGCCGTGCCTTGGTCTTCCGGGTGGCCGGCCGCGGTGCCCAGCGCTTCTGTGATCGGCGCTTCTCGGTTTTTCCCCGGCCAAACTGGAAGTCTCGCACCCGGACCTGCCGCGTGGTGGGAGTTTTTACTGATGACGATTCTGATCTGGGGCTTGCTGCCACGCCTCTTGCTCTGGGTGCTCGCAGGGATTTCTGAAAAGCGCGCACTCGCTTGCTTGGATTTTCAAGCCCGCCATCACCGAGTGCTGTGGCGGGAGTTGACTGGCCTCCCACGCGGCGACTCCCAGGAAAAACCGCTCGACGGTGTGCTCGTACTCGATGTCGGTGGCTGCGGCATCACCGAATCTGCGCTCCGGCCCTTCCTCCTCCAACGACTGCGCGTGAATCCCACCGCGTGGCACAGCACCGCCGTCCTCGACCAAGGCGCGGAAGCCGACGCAGCGCACTCACTTGCACTTGCGCCCGCCGGGGTGGTCTTGCTGGCGGAGGGGTGGTCCCTCTCGATTCCACGGATGACGGCACTGCATGCGAAAATCCGCGCCAGTGCGGCCAAAGGTTTGCCGATTAAATTTCTGGTCGTGAATAACGGCTCAAGCTCAGCCGCTTCGCCTGTACCGGCGGATGAACAGCGTGAGTGGACACGCTTCGTCGATGCTCTGCGAGATCCCGCCGCAGAGGTGTTTTTTTACGAAACGTGAAAAGTGCCGCAGGAGTTCATTCTTGGTGGGTGAACGCGGCTCGCTGAGTGGGACTGAGTGAGAGGGAAATTGTGTCAGCCGAGGTTTTGATAGAGTGCTCGGTAGCTATACCGAGAGCTTGGCCGTTGGCCGTGGTGAGAGTGAGTTGCCAGCTTCCGGGTGCCAGTGAGACGAGGAGTGGCTTGCTCGAAGCCTTGCGGCAGGCGATTTCAAGGGACTTGGGTTTGGCCGTTACGTCGAGCACGCTGTCTTGCACGGCGATGCGGGTGACGGTGAGAGATGGCCATTTCGTGGGCAATCGCGGCTCGATGTGGAAGCCTCCGGGTTGTGGGGTGAAGCCGAGAAATCCGTAGAGCATCACTTGGGGTAGCAGCACACTTTCCATGAATTCTTGGTCCATGCCCAAGCCACCGGGAGGGCCACCGCCTTGCAGGGTGCCGCGCTGCGGGTCTGCTTTGTAGTAGGCTCGGTAACCACCAGCGGCTTGGACTTCCGCGAACCAGTCGGTGATTTTTTGCAAGCGCGACCATGCGTCGTCTGGCCCGCCGACTTGGAGGCGGGACATGAGGTCGTAAAAGGAAAACCCGAGCACCGCGCCGCCGTCCTGAACTTGGTAACCCCAAGGAATGACTTCCGGGCCCGACCAGGCCCAGCCGTAACAGTCGATATTCCGCCGCGTCGTCGCTCGCGGGGCGAAGCGCCAGTGATAGATGTCCGCGCCAGTCGAGGTGTCACCGGCGATTTCCCGCTGGCCGGAGACCCAGTCCATGATGGACTTGGCCTGTGGTGCACTGGCGAATCCGTAGCGTATGGCTTCGAGATTTAAGAAGGTGAAACCATAGTCATGGGGTTTCCCATCGAGGTCGATCCAGCCGATGAAGCGGCCGTCCTTGGCGTTCCAGAATTTTTTCGAGCCTTCGCTCTGGAGCCGGGAGACGTCGCTTTTAAGAGAACTCACCCGGTCTGGCATGGCGGGAAGGTTCCACTCGGGATGACGGGTGATTTGCGCTTCTAACTCGCAGACGCGTTTCAGCGCGTGGAAGAGAGTGATGGTGAGGAAGGCATCTTGGCCGCCGAAGGGGAGGAGATCCCAGTAGTTATTGCCGACGCCTCTACCGGGGAAAAACGTTTTTTTGCCATCCGCGCCGAGGGTGAATCCGGGACGTCCGTCGTGACCGACCCATGGGACGACTGCGATTCCATTTTTTCTCAAACCGAATTCACTCACGGCGAAATCGGTGGCGAGGCGCATGCGAGAAAGATTTTCCCGGAGGAATTCGACATCAGTGGTCCAGTCGAAATAGTCCACGC
The DNA here is from genome assembly GCA_027484055.1 of Verrucomicrobiaceae bacterium. Taxonomy (GTDB): domain Bacteria; phylum Verrucomicrobiota; class Verrucomicrobiia; order Verrucomicrobiales; family Akkermansiaceae; genus Luteolibacter. Next base: position 288,384 of record JAIXQH010000051.1, read on the forward strand.
AGCCTTCGAGCCAATGCGGATTGTTCACGGGATGGCGGGTGTCAACGGCGGTGTGAAGGGCTCGAAAAGTGATTTGTGCAGGACCGCTATTTCCGAAATTGATGCGCAGCTTGGTGATGCGGCCCTGCCACTGCGGATGCCGATAGGCTGGGATCATCGTTACGCTGCGGGCTTCACCCGGTGCGGAGGGCCGTGGGCTGAACTCAATGCGCCGAGACGGGTCGAAATCCGGCGCGGTGGCGGTGGTCCATTCGAGGAAAGGTTTGGAATCGGCAGGCAGCGTGCCATTCCAGTGAAAGGCAATAAACGGGGTGACGAGACAATCCACGTTCATCGCCGGGCTGGTGAGGGTTGCCTGATTTCCCAAAGTGAGTTGAAGTCCAGCGTTCGGATCGTGTGCGGTGAAGGTGACAGCCGTGGATTCCCAACCGGCAAGCGAGGTGAACAAGGGTAGCTTAAACATCGGCGCATAGGGATCGCCCGTGTGTGAGAACAACCAGCCGACGCCCCCGGCTTGCACCCAAGTGGGAAAGGGCCAACCGTCGTCATGGGCATGGCCACGGTGTTGTTCGGTGGTCACGTAGCCTTCGGCGTCGATCTTGAGCTTTAGGAGTGAGTCTCGGTAGTATTTCCGTGTTTTTTCCGCGCTCTCGTTTTCTCCGAGGGCTGGCCAGAGGACGGAGGGCAGAAGATACGGCTTTTCAAAGGTTCCCCGCGTCATCGGGCTCTGGTGGAGGCGGAATAAATCACGCAGCCGATTCAGGGACTCTTTTTGCTCGGGAACGATGAACTCGGGAAATGCATCAATGCGTTTGGCGATCTGCTCCGGCGTGGCACTTGAGAGGATGGCGCCTTCGGGAATGGTTTTTAATTGTTCATCTGTGACGCGGACGACATCTGCTCCGTCAAAGCCATAGGAATTAAAGATTTCCATGCTGGGAATGCCGTAACGCACGCCATTGCGGATGGTGAAAACGCCGCCAGAGCCTTGAATGAGTGCGCCATCCTTCAGTGGAAGCGAGGGTGTTTCTGCGGCGGTGAGAATCGTGGTGGCGAGGGCCAAATTCCAGAGAGTGGCAAGAAGCCAAGATGTTTTAATCATGCGGAGGCGTGGCGAAGGTGTTGAGGGTGTTACCAAACGGACCCAGCCACTGAGATTTAGCACTTACTTAACAAATTGCCTTAGGCTGGCTTGTAAAGTTCCGCAAAAACCATCGTGCCACTCGCCGTCGCCAAGGTGCTGACGACGATCACATCCACCGAGCTGCCCATTTTCGCGACGGCGTGGTTGACGACGATCATCGCACCATCCGGCAAGTAGCCGACGGCTTGGTGATCTTCTTTCCCGGCGCGGACGAGGGCAACGCGGAGGCGCTCACCAACGGCGACGGTCGGCTTCAAGGCCTCGTCAAGCTCATGGATGTTGAGCACGTCGAGCCCTTGGATTTTTGCGACTTTGGCGAGGTTGTCGTCGAGCGTCATCAGGCGGGCACCGAGCAGGCGGGTGGTCTCGATGAGGCGCTTGCTCATGGGGTCGGACTCGTCCACAAGCACGGACTCGTGAATGGAGACTTGAATATCCTTGGCGCTTTGCAGTTGTTCGAGGCTGTCCAGGCCGCGCTGGGCCCTTTGGCGGTCACTGGGTGAACCAAAAGCGGCCAATTTCTGCATGGCATCCAGCACGTAGCGCGGCACGATGATGCGACCGTGGAGAAATCCGGAGCGAAAAATGCCATGGACCCGTCCGTCCATGACGGCCTCGATGTCGAGCACGATCGGCTGCCCAGACGCCGAATCCTGACGGAATCTGACGTAGGGGATGATGAAGGCGAAATCATCCCGATTGCTGCGCAGGGCGAGCACGGCGCCGAGAAATCCAAGGCTGGAAAATAGGGTGACGTCGATGGCGAGGCGCAGTGCGTTAAGGAGCACGTCCACTTGGATGGAGCTCACGCCTTTTTCCTCCTGCAGCTTGTCGCGAAAGGCGAGGTCGAGCAGGTTCGAAATTTCCACCCGGGTGAGCAGCCACGCGCAAAAAAGGCCCACGCCGAGTCCGAAGCTCGCGGTGGAGAAGCCGCGTAGGGTGAAGCCTTTCATCAAGGTTTCGACCCAGATGAAGAAGGCGGCGACTCCGAGGCCGCCTAACATCCCGGTGCCGATTGAAATGTCTAGGGTGCCGCGAGTGCTCAGCGCGATGGCGACACCTGCGGCTTCACAGACTAGCAGATAGCTGAGGCGGGCGACATTGACAGACGGGTGAGAGGCCATCAGAGGAGAGTTTCGCGCAGTGGCGCTTCTAGCAAGAGGTTAGGAATCCTGTTCGTCTGCTGTCTGCTTGATGTCTGTCAGCGCGGCGATGAAATCACCGAGGATTTCCGCAGGTACCATGATGGTGTCGCGATTTCCACCAACATCTTCGGTGATTTTCACCACCATGCCGCGTGAGTTTTGTTTGAGATCCATGTAAAACGTTTTCCGATCTGCCAGAATCTTCTCGGTGTGTAATAGGTCGTTATCCATGTTTTTTCCTACTTAATTTATCCCCACTCAGAGTTGGTGAGAGCGTCTGAAAGTCAATCGAATTCCTTGCTCAGATGCGGGATGGCTGCGATGAATCGGGTCCACCGATGCGCGATTTCCTACCACCAGACCGTCCTGCGCTCGTGCTTGCGCCGATGCAGGATGTGACGGATTTACCGTTTATGCGAGTCCTCGCTCGGCGAGGTGCGCCGGACTGGTTCGTGACGGAGTATTTCCGGATCTATCCGGGCGCGCATTTGAGCCGCTACATCTTACGGTCGATTGTCGAAAATGAGACGTGCAAGCCGATCTTCGCCCAAATGATCGGCCGGGATCTCCCTAGCTTGATTCATAGCGCCAATGAGTTAGCCCAGACACCCATCGCCGGGATTGATTTAAATCTCGGTTGCCCCGCGCCGATTGTTTGTCGTAAGGACGCTGGCGGCGGGCTGCTGCGGAATCTTGTCACGCTCAATGAGCTCATCGGCCGCTTGCGCGAGGCGATTCCGGGGCGTTTCACGGTGAAGACGCGCTTGGGATACACCACAGTGGATGAATTTCCCGCTTTGTTGGAGATTTTCCGGAGGTATGGGATCGATGGTCTAACGATCCATGGCCGCACGGTGCTAGAGCGCTATCAGACGCCAGTGCATCCTGATTTCGTTAAGAGTGCGGTATCCGTGATGGATTGCCCGGTCATCGCAAATGGCAATGTGGTCGATACGGCAACGGGACTCGCCTACTTGGCGCAGACGGGGGCAGCGGGCCTCATGATTGGCCGCGGAGCCATTCGTAACCCGTGGATTTTTAGGCAATTCCGGGAGGTGTTCGCCGGTTCGAGCACCGTGGCACCGACATACCGTGATCTTTGGGAATACGTGATAGAACTCTATGATGAGCTGGCGCGTGAGACGCCTAAGTTTAATCCGCTTTCCCATGTGCAACGGATGAAGAAAACACTGGCTTACATCAGCCACGGGCTGGAAGGCGAATTTGAATTCGATATGCGTCGGGCGAAGTTACCCATTGAATTCCAAGAAATCTGCCGCACCCATCTTGATCATCCAACCCGATTACCCAGCCAACCGCCTCTCGGCTCGAAGCTATTTTGTGGATTTGAAACGCTGCGCTGAGGTGAACTTTATGCGGCTAACGGGCCATTCTTTTGATTCTTTTCCTTTACAGTAAGAGGCCGAAGGCTCATTTAGTAAATCTCCTGTTACTCATTTTCTTATGGATGTCCAACAACTCGTTCTCGCCTCGCCGAATGCCGATATTCCACCCTTTCCTAGTGGAGGTCATGCTAGCCTACTCATGGTTTTCGGGCCACGAGAATGGCTAGAATTGCCGGGTTTCCTAGAAAAAGTTAAAGCATCTTGCCCTGCCGACACCAAGATCGTCGGGTGCTCGACGGCCGGTGAAATCACTGAGGCCGGCGCTCACGATGGTGAAATCACCCTCACCTACCTGCGGACCGCGACGACGGATATCGAGGTGAAATCCCAAGTCTCAAGCTCTGTAGAGCACTCCCTCGAATGCGGCCGCTCACTTGCAGATGGCCTCTGCACCGCTGCGCGAGTCCCAGCCTATGTTTTGATTTTATCCGAAGGGCTCACCCTTAACGGCAGCAAGCTCGTCGAGGGGCTACAACTGGGATTCGCCGGGCGTTGCGAATTCAGCGGTGCACTCGCGGGCGACGGGGTGGATTTTAAAGAAACCGCCGTCATCGTAAATGGAGAAATTCGCCACGGCGAGGTGGCGGCCATCGCCTTCTATGGGAAAGATTTCCATGGGACGAGCTCGTCGATCGCCGGCTGGTGTCCTTTCGGAGCCTTCCGCACCGTCACCAGCTCGGCGTCAAATCGCCTCGACCAAATCGACTCGCGGCCCGCACTTGACGTTTATTCTTCCTATCTCGGCGGCGATGCCGAGAACCTGCCTTCATCCGGCCTACTTTACCCACTTGAGGTCGTCGCCACCCCGAATTCCGCGCCGCTGATCCGCACCTTGTTGGCCGTGGACCGAGAATCTGGCACCCTCACCTTCGCCGGGGACATTCCTGAAGGCAGCACCGTCCGCTTGATGAATGCCAGCTATGATCAACTCGTGGACGGTGCCGAGCGCGCCGTCCTCAACGCCAGACTCAAGCTTGAGAACCCTGAACTTGCCATCCTCTTCAGCTGCGTCGGACGCAAGCTGGTGATGGCCGGCTACACCGACTTAGAAGTCTCCGCTGTCACGGAAAACTTACCACCCGGCACAGTTCTTGCAGGTTTCCACTCGTATGGTGAAATCGGCACCGATGAAACAGGTGCTGGCATCGAACTGCACAATCAGACCATGACTGTGGCCCTCTTAAGTGAGGATCGTTGATTTCAATCCCTTTCAGATGACCCCCTATCCGGAAATCACAAGTGCCGTATTGCATCGGCTCCTTGTCCTCCAAGCGAAAAGACACCTAGGCCCAGGAGTCCCAGGCGCCAGCATCGAGCAACGCCTCAAAGAGGCCAGCGAGGATCAAATACGCGCATTTCTAGAAACCATTAGTCACAGCTTCCGGGAGGCTGAGCAGCAAAGCGCCCGTCAAGCCCGTGCGCTCCTTATCAGCACCGACGAGGCAAATACCCTCACCTCACGCTTGGCCAAACTGAATGACGAGCTCGGGGACGCCCTCACTTTCATCGAGAACGAGCTTACCACGCTAGCCCGTGATTTCCCAGAATCCATCACACCGCGCCCCGCGAGTGAAAACCGCATCACCGCGCTGGCTGAGCAGTTTAAACAAGTCGCCTCCACCTGGCACATCCACGAGCGTGGCATTATCGAGGCACAGCGGCTCGCAGAAAGTCTCCGCAAAGAGGCCGACCGCGCGAATAAGGCAAAATCGGACTTCCTTGCCGCGATGAGTCACGAAATCCGCACCCCTCTCAACGGAGTCATCGGCATGACTGGCCTCCTACTTCAGACTCAACTCAACGAACAACAACTCGAGCAGGCCGAAACCATCCATTCCTGCGGTGACACTCTTCTCTCACTCATCAACAACATCCTCGATTACTCTAAAATCGAGTCTGGAAACCTTGATCTGGAGAACGTCCCCTTCATCCTGCAAAACGCCATCGAGGACGTGCTCGATCTCTTCAAACACTCGATGTCCTCGAAGAAGATCGAAATCCTCATCTGGATCGATCCCGCCACACCGCACGCATTCGTCGGAGATCTCACGCGTTTCCGTCAAATTCTCATCAACCTCGTTGGCAACGCCGTCAAATTCACGCCCGAAGGGCAAATCGAGCTCACCATTCAGCCGAACTCCACCGGCAAGCGCGGCAAGTGGCTTGCCAGCGTTCACGACACCGGCATCGGCATCCCGCCGGACCGCATGGACCGCTTATTCCGCGTCTTTTCTCAGGTAGATGCCTCCACCACCCGCGAGTTCGGCGGCACGGGCCTCGGTCTCGCCATCAGCCTCCGTCTCGTCGAGGCCATGGGTGGGGAAATCTGGGTGGAAAATCGCACCCCGGTCGGCTCAACCTTCCACTTTTCCTTCGACCTCCCCGGTTGTGAACCACCCGAGGCGTCCATCTCCATCCTCAATGGCCCAGAACTGCTCTGGGGCGCAACCGTCCTCGTCATCGACGACCTCGCCTTAAACCTCAAAATCATTGAGGCCTACCTGCTCAACTGGGGTGCCAAAGCGATCTGCTTCCTGAGCCCCATCTCTGCGCTGGAGTGGATCAAAGCGGGAAATTCCTACCAACTCCTCATCACCGACCAAGACATGCCCGGGATGACAGGCACCGAGCTACTCGACTCCATCCACGACCTCGGCCTCCCCGACATCCCCTCCCTTCTGCTCACCTCCGTCGGCTGGTCACCCGTCACCCAGAGTGGCGTCAGCGTTTTGAGTAAGCCCGTCAAAGCTTTCGAACTCGCCCGCTGCATCGGCGGCCTCATCGGCGGCCGCCCGGTGGTCTCAGAACCCCTCCGGAAACAGGGCACCGCCCCTCGCTTTAAGTACTTCCCCGCGAAAGTCCTTGTCGCTGAAGACAATCCCGTCAACCAACGCCTCATCCGCCTGCTCCTCGCCCAGTTCGGAGTCGATGCAGAATACCGGAACAACGGCCTTGAAGCACTCGAGAGCTATGAGATCAGCCGCCCAGACATCATCCTCATGGACGTCCGCATGCCGGAAATGGATGGCTACGAAGCCACCCGCCGCATCCGTCAGCTACCTGGCGTCACCGATGACCACCCACAAATCATCGCTCTCACTGCCAACGCGCTCACCGACGAGCGCAACGTCGGACTCAAAGCCGGCATGAACGACTACCTCACCAAGCCCGTCATGCGCTCCGAGCTTTTCCGCGCCCTGCTCCGAGCCTGCCGCCTCACCGCTGGTGAAACGGAAATCGAAAATCACCACTAGGTCCACTCCTCCCCGCCACGTGTCTTACTTGGAAATCAAAGACCTTTGCACCCATTTCACCAAGCGCACAGGGACGCTGTTCTCACCCACTAAGCACCGAGTCCGCGCCGTAGATGGCGTTAACCTCTCGCTTGAGAAAGGGGAAATCCTCGGTCTAGTCGGCGAGTCCGGCTGCGGGAAATCCACCCTCTCCCGCACCATCATGCAGCTCATCCCCCTGACATCTGGCTCGGTCGTGCTCGATGGCGAGGATTTATCCAAACTCAATCGCTCGGAGATCCGCCACAAGCGCATCGATTTCCAGATGATTTTCCAAGATCCCTACGCCTCGCTCAATCCGCGCATGACGATCTTCACCACCCTCGCCGAAGCGATCCGCCAGCGCCATCCACAGCTCAGGGGCGCCGCTCTGGTCGCCCGCGTCGAGAAGCTGATGGCCACTGTCGGCCTCGACGCGAAGGTCATGCAGAAATACCCCCACGAGTTCTCCGGTGGCCAGCGTCAACGCATCGCCATCGCCCGCGCACTCGCGCCGGAGCCGAAGCTCATCATCGCAGACGAGCCGGTCTCCGCACTCGATGTCTCGATCCAGTCCCAGATCCTCAATCTGATCAAATCGCTCCAACAGGACCTCGGTCTCACCCTCATTTTCATCTCCCATGACCTCGGCGTCGTCCACTACATCGCCGACCGCATCGCCGTCATGTATCAGGGAAAAATCGTCGAATCCGGCCCCGCAGGAGACGTCTTTCACCAACCTCAAGCGGACTACACCCAGCGCCTGTTAGCCTCGATTCCGAAGATGCTGGCCACCTCATAAGCGCATTCATCCTAAACGCTCCAGCTTTAGGAACTACCGTCACCTCCATGAAAACCCTCTCCAGCCACCTCTTCTGGGACGTGAATCGTGATGAGATCGATCCCGTGCAGCACGCTGCATGGCTGACGCAGCGGGTACTTGAATACGGCCGCTGGGCGGATTGGAACATTCTTGTCTCAGAATATGGCAAACCCCGCTTGGCCGAGTTAGCGACGGGACTCCGCTCTCTTTCCCCACGCTCCCTCGCCTTTTGCTGCGCCTGCTTCCAACTCCCTAAATCCTCTTTCAGATGCTCCACCTTGATGCAGTTCCGCGACAGGTAGCCGCGCTCATGGAGCAGCTATCTGACAACTCAGCCATGGGATCATTCGTCCTTGGCGGAGACACCACATTGGCCCTTCGTTTCGGTCACCGTATTTCTGTTGTCTCGATTATTTTACGACACTTGAATTTCATTCTCTGAAGCTGTTTGAAGAATTGGGAATTATCTCCGCGAGCGTTCTGTCCTTGGCTAATAACACGCTTTGTTTGGACGTCGGAGGCGTAAAGATCGACTTCCTTCGGCATGCCTACACGCAACTTGCGCCGATTGATCAGATAAACGGCCAGCGCTTATTGTCCCTGTCGGATCTCGCAGCCATGAAGCTCAATGCCGTCGCAAATCGCGGCTCCAAGAAGGATTTCTACGACTTGGTCGAGCTGCTCAAACACCATACGTTGCAAGAAATGCTTGGCTTTTTTTCCACAAAATACCCGAACACCGACCCCTTCGTTGTGGTCCGCAGCCTGGCATGGTTCGAGGACGCTGAACAAGAACCCGATCCCATCTCATGCGTCGGCCAAACCTGGATCGAGGTTAAAGAAATTCTTATCGCGCAGGTCGGCATACTCTGAATTGCGAGTTACGTGTTAGTGAACGCATCCGGATATCTCCGTTTTTTGATACGAACCATTCACCGCCACCTGCACGCCGAGATCATCGAATTTTTTCCGCAGTTCTCTCAAAATTTCGAGGGCGGAGGCTCCATCTCCATGGACACAGAGCGTCTGGATCGATTTTTTTGAAATGATCTCCAAGGCCTGAGTCACCGCCACGGCCACCTCTTTAATCACCGCGCCAGGTTCCCCACGCGGCATCAGTGAACCGTCTTCGCGATAGCGGCGGTCTGCAAATCCCTCCAGATACACGGGTAATCCCGCCGCTTTTCCCGCTTCGGCCAGTGCGCTCTGGGGCAAGGCATACAAGATCAGCTCCGGTGAGACCTCCACAATCCCCTGCACCAAGGCCGCAGCCAGCAAAGGATCACGACTCGCCTGATTGTACAGCGCCCCGTGTGGCTTCACGTGGTGGAGCCTCCCGCCAGCCTCCTGCACCAAGCTGTTAAGCGCGGCCACCTGCTGCCTCACCAAGGCCGTGACCTTATCAAACGGTAAAGTCATCGCCCGGCGGCCGAAATGCTCGCGATCTTCATAGCCCGGATGCGCTCCCATGGCCACTCCAGCCTCCTGAGCCAGCGCGATCGTCCGCCGCATGGTCTCCGCATCCCCTGCATGCCCGCCACAGGCGATGTTCGCCGAGCTGACTAGACCTAGCAACGCCTCGTCGTCACGCCCCCCTTCTCCGAGATCTGCATTTAGGTCCACCCATTTCATGACCCCTAAGATACCCACTTGAGCCGCTTCTGCAACTTTACGCTCATTCTCCTAAGGCCGAGCCGGCGGCTGCAAGTGCTTGGTCAAAAAATCCAAACGCAGCTTGGACCCATACGGCGTCTCCGCCGCGCCGTGGCCCTTGCCAGCGATGGGCATGAAATCGAAGGTCTTGCCTGCCTTTTGAAGTGCCGCTACGACCTGCATCGTACTCGCAGGATCGACGTTCTCATCCAGCTCCCCCACCATCAGCAGCAAGTGCCCTTGCAGCTTCGCGGCGTCTTCTGAGTTGCTGCTTTTTGCGTAGCTCTCATCGACCGGCCAGCCCATCCACTGCTCATTCCACCAAATTTTATCCATCCGGTTGTCATGACAGCCGCAGTCGGCGACGGCCACTTGGTAGAAATCGTGATGATCGAGCAGCGCCCGCATCGCATTCTGCCCGCCTGCGCTGCCACCGTAGATGCCGACACGGCTCAAATCCATCCACGGCCGAGTGCGCGCCGCTTCCCGGATCCACAACTTCCGATCCGGAAATCCCGCATCCTTCAAATTTTTCCAACACACATCATGGAACGCCTTGCCCCGATGATTGGTCCCCATGCCATCAAGTTTCACCACGATGAAGCCTCGCTCGGCAATCTGGTGCATGCGGCGCTGCGGGTCAAAATCCTTTGGCGCAAACGCCCCCTGCGGCCCGGCATAAATTTCTTCGACGATGGGATACTTCTTCGTGGGGTCCAGCTGCGACGGCGTGATGATCACGCCATGGATGTCCGTTTTCCCGTCCCGCCCCTTCGCCACGAAGCGCTCCGGCACCGTCCAGCCTGTGGCAAACAGGGCTGAAGCATCCGCCGTTTCGAGGACACACACCAGCCCCCCATCGCGACTGCGCCGTAACTCGGTGATGGGCGGCAAATCCGCACGCGAGTATGTGGCGATGAAAAAATCCCGCTTCGGTGAAAATTCCACATGGTGATTGCCATCGCCGACCGTGAGTTGCTGGAAGCCGCTGCCGTCGAAATTCACACGGCAGAGATGCTCATGATACGGGTCTTCCCCCGGCCGCAGACCACTCGCGAGGAACCAAATTTCGCGGGTCGCCTCATCGACATATAATACCTCGCGCACCGGCCAGCGGCCCTGTGTGATCGGGTGTTTCGGCTTGCCAGTTTTCACATCGTAGAGCCAGAGGTGGCACCAGCCATCTCGCTCACTCATCCAGATCAATTCGCCGCTGTCAGGCAGCCACTGACGCCAGTTTTTTTCCGAATAGTGAATGAAGGTCTTGGAGGTCTCTTCCACCACCACCCGCACCGCACCGGTTTTCGCATCCACGGCAAGAATCCGGTAAAGCTGATGCCCGCGCTGATTGTAGTCGAAGTAAAATTCCCGGCTATCCGGGGACCACGTCACGTCGAGCACGCCATCTGGGCAGAACGGATTCTCGTAAAGCTCACGCGCCACGCGGATTTTCTGGCCATCCGCCCGCGTAATCACCAACTGCGGCTGCGGCAGTGGATCACCCGGCTTGATGTAGTTGAAAACTTTCGTCTTTGGTTGGAAACCCTCCACCGGCGTTGATTCGACGAGCGTGACCTGCCGCACCGCGACAGGCTCTGCCTCGCTGGTGACGCTGCATGAGCCATCGGGTGATTTGGCACCACGCCCATCTCGCGTCGGCCCCGCTTCCACCACGGCGGGAGCTTCCACGGTCGGCAAATCCAGCGCCTCAAGCGATGCGCCGCTCTTGCGACTCCCGTCCGTGGCATCGATCGACACAAACTCCACTTTCCCCGGTGCCGTCTCTAGCCGATACCAAAATCGTTTGCCATCCGGCAACCAGTTCGCCTTCACCCGGTCACGGAAAATGCGGCCATCGAAAGGCTTCGCCAAGTCCCCCGCCTGCCCTTGTGCCGTTAGCAGAAAAGACCCTAAAATAACACCAAGCAATATGACTCTCATGACCGCGCCAACCATTCGCTCAACTGGATTGCTGTCGATTCCAATTTTTTCACCTCCTCCAGGGGCAATCAAGCTAGGGATAGAAAAACCGCGAATGGCACACTTCTTAAAACCGCAATTTCAGCCCGGTCTGCAGCCACGCGAATTCACGCTCCTTGTCCTGTCTCAACTGCACAGCCTCACTCCGCGTGACCTCCAGAAATTTCACCCGTGTCCCGGGCCAAGCCCCGGCCAACTTCGGTAAATCCACTGAAATCACATGCCCAATTTGCGGGTAGCCCCCCAGCGTCTGCCGCTCTGCCATGAGCACGATCGGTTGACCATCCGGCGGCACCTGCACCGAGCCACACGCCACAGGTTGCGAAGCCATCTCCCGGGCCTTGCGCAGCTGTAGCGGCGGACCGCTCAGGCGAACTCCCATCCGATCCGACAGCGGCGTCACTTGGAATGTCTCATGGTAGAAGCGTCCTAAAGTCTCCTCAGAAAACCACTCGGCCTGCACCCCCCGCAGAACCCGTAACTCCAGCACAGACTCACTCATCCCCCGTCCCACCGACCATCCACCCGGCAGCGGCAAAGCTCGGGACTTTTCACATGCCAACCGGTCTCCTTGAACCAAGCGTCGCCCTCCGAATCCTGCCCGCAAGTCCGTCGCCGTGCTTCCCAGACAGTCCGGTATGCTTAGCCCGCCAGCCACCGCGAGGTAAGCGCGGACCCCTTCGTGGAGTTTACTGAAGTCCACGATTTCTCCCGCCGGGACCTGGCGTGACTTTCCCGTGGTCGCCACTAGCGCGACCGTACACTCGCGATGGAACTTCAGCACCGGTCCGCTCACGCAGCATTCCAGTGCCGCCGCGCCCGGTTCATTTCCGACCATCACATTGGCGACACGCAGCGCCCAGCGATTCACCGCTCCGCCGGGTGAAACGCCACAAGCCTCATGCCCAGGGCGGCCGAGATCTTGCACTGTCGTCAGTCCGCCGGGGTGGATGACTTCAATCCAGCCATCCTCAGCCAACTCTTCCGCCTCGGTCGCCTGCGTGCCGGGCGGTAAACCTTCGCTGGGCACAAAGCGCACGCGGTCACCCGGCTTAAACAAGGCGGGTCTGGCCGCATTCGGGTCAAATAATGGCACATTCGTCCGCCCGAGCACATGCCACCCAGCGGGCGAGGCGTTCGGGTAGATTCCCGCTTGTGACCCTGCAATCGCAACTGACCCCGCCGGCACAGCATGGCGGGGCGTCCTTTTCCGGGGTAATTGCAACTCCTGCGGCAACCCTGACAAATAAGGAAATCCTGGGGAAAACCCCAAGGCCGCCACCGTGTAAAGCCCCGCGGCATGTAGCTCGATCACCTCACAAATAGACTTCCCGGTATGCCGTGCCACTTCTTCTAAATCCGGGCCATCCTCCCCCCCGTAAACAACCGGTATTTCCCAATCGCGTCCAGCCAACGGCTGGTCCGTCGGCCTCGCCGCTTGTATCCACTCGAAGATTTCCTGCCCATCCACCTCGCTGAAATGGACTGCGACCGTGGTGAAAGACGAGACCACATCCAAGACCCCCTGCGGCCGCCCACCCTCCAAAGCCGCCACCAGACCCAGCACCTCCGCCAGCGGCGTGGACTCAGGCAGCTCTACCAACCACGCAGAATCCCCGAGTGGCTTGATCGTCATTGCCAGAGCTTGCCCACCCCACCGCACATTTCAAGATCTATGCCCACATCCCACCATCCCAACTTCCTGCATGCCCCTTCGCGTCGGTACACGATATTTTCCGCGAGACGCCCTCTGTCCGCCGTCCCGACCCAGAAAAATCCACCTCCACCCTTGCCGACCACCACCTGAATCGCTAATGAATCGACTGTCGCAAAACCGCGCGTTTTGCACTCCCTACCCCAATCCACCACCGTGCCACGCGTCCGCCTACCTCGGTCAGATTACGGCCATGTCCACCTCCTCACCGCCATGCAGAACCCCAGCGCTCGCGACATCATGTATGGCGTCACCTTCGAGGCCCTCGAAGTTGAAATCCTAGTTCCCGGAGACATGCCTACCACACCCGCTCTGCCGCAGTGACCACTCCAGACCACATTCTACCTGCTGGGGTCGGCTACCGACCGGACTGGCACTGCCCCAGCATCCGCGGAGGCGTTCTGCTCATGGCGGTCTCCGCCTTCATGCCTCTGTTCACGCCAGAATTTGAGATTCGTGGCATGGATTGGTTCTTCTGGGTCATCTCGCTTTGGCTGATGTTCCCGACAGGTGCTTTTCTTGGCGGCTACCTGATGCCTCGGCTCATACGTCGTCCGCTACCGCTCGTCATCGTTTTGGCACTCTGCGGTGGACTGCTCATCGGCGTGGGCCTGACCCTCTGCATCGTGGGAACGCTGAATGCCCATGACATCATCAGGCTCGTCACAAACGCCGGCATTGGCGGGGGGTATGCATCCTATCGTTTTTCCGTTTTAGAAGATCTACGTAAAATGACGTTAACCCAAGGCAAGGGCGTCATCCCAGTCATCACCGTGACCCTACTTGGCTGGGCCATTATCAACCATCGGCTCGAACCGAGCACTGCCAAACCGAGCACTGCCGGAGCATTTACCCCGAAATTCCAGCTACGTATGACCGGGTGGCACGCCATTTGGTGGCTGGGTGTGGCCGCCATCCCTGCGTCACTGTGCGGCATTCTGGGCGCGACGCAGCAACTACCGACCCAGCAGTCTTTCTACTGGATACTCGGTGGCGCCGGAGCAGCGGTGATAGGCCCATTGCTGGGGCCGCTCATCAATCTCAATGCGTCTAATCCCCTCTTTGTTCCAGGGCTGCTAGTCGCACTACCCATCATTCTGCTGAGCTTGCTGCCATTTATGATGAAATGCTCCGTAACCCGCAGCGCAGCCGCCATTTACTGGAGCATCTACATCACCGTCATGCTGGCGTGGACCGGCCTGGGACTCATCTCGGCCGGGATGTCGATGGGCTAAATCAGCAGGCAAGGGCCTTGTCCGCCAGTGGTTCCTTCGGCGAGCGGATCTCACGCTTTCTCCCAAACTCGTGCCCGTAAGGCCTCAGCCGCCGCTCGTGCTTCGGCTTCTTTTTTGCTTTTGCCTTTGCCAGTCGCGAGGATTTTACCCTGCCAAGTGACCTCAGATTGGAACACTCGGCGGTGGTCTGGCCCACTCTCACCGATGACCCGGTAAACGGGCGCTTGCGGGTGGATCGCTTGCAGGCATTCTTGAAGCTCACCCTTCGGATTCCGCTCCTCCGGGCTGGTGATCATGTTGCCGATTTCCGCCTCAAACAGCCTTAAGATCAACTCACGGGCAGGCACCAAGCCAGCATCCAGGTAAACGGCGCCGATCAACGATTCAAAAGCGTCCGCCAATGTGGACAAGCGGCGGCGGCCCCCAGTGGCCTCTTCGCCTTTTCCAAGCAGCACATAATCCCCTAAATGGATCGCCATGGCAAAGCGTGCCAAGGCCCGGCGCGACACCACCCGTGAACGCAGCTTCGTGAGCCGTCCTTCGGTGAAATCAGGGAACATTTTAAAAAGTTCCTCCGTCACGATCAATTGCAGCACGGCATCCCCGAGGAATTCCATCCGCTGATTATCAAAGTGCGGCTTCTGCGATTCGTAAGCCAGACTCGGGTGAGTCAGCGCCTCCGCCAATAAGAGCGAATTACGAAATTTATAGTGAATCCTGCTCTCCAGCGGCTGCATTAGTCGTCTATCCTACGGTTCCTTCTTCCCGATCCAGACCTCTACAGAGAGGACCCGATGGGAAAGATGGGGTGATCGACGGGACTCGAACCCGCAACAACCAGAATCACAATCTGGGGCTCTACCATTGAACTACGACCACCATCTCAGGCGGGGCGGCAGAATGACTCAGGAAATGCTCATAAGGAAAGGGAAAAATCACACAAGCTTGCACAGTGCTCACAGGATCTCGAAAAAAACTTCGTCTCTACGAACATTGCTTTGCCAAAGCCCCTCCGATCTTCATCATGGCTCGCATGAAGACCGTCTTTTGGTTACCAGCCGCTTGTGCCTTTTTGCTAGCACTTCCCAGCTGTGACACGATGCGCACCGGGCCAGGTCCGTCCGCCGTGACTGGCCCTTTCGATTCAAACGGGAATTACCGGGAAGATTGGGCAGACAGTCCTTCAAAATGGCGGAAATCTTCAGATGCCCCATCACCCCACGAATTAAAATCTGACGAGCTGCCAGAAATCGCCAAAAACGATCAGCCTCCCGATTTTTCATATCCCCTCCCGCCGAAGTCCAGTAACTCCTCCAATTCATCCACCAAGCCCAAGGCATCGAGTCGCGAAGTGGAAGTCGCCAGCAGAACCACCAAGTCGAGGTCGAGCTCCGCCAGCACCAGCAAGAGCAGCAAATCGAAATCAAGCACCGCTGGTAAATCTTCCTCCAAGTCTTCACGTTACATCGTGAAATCCGGTGACTCCCTCTCCACCATCGCCAGCAGGAATGGCTCGTCTGTTTCTGCCATTCAGCGGGCAAACGGCATCTCCGGCACCATGATTCGTCCCGGACAAGCTCTGACGATTCCAAAGAAATAATCCTCTGCTGGCTACTTGCCGCCTCAGTTTTGATGACAGGCACGCCGATTGCTAAACGCCTGCGGTGCCATTTTCCATCCCACAGTACATCTCTGTCGTCATCATCGGTGGCGGGCAAGCCGGACTCTCCGCAAGCTATTGCCTCAGACAGCGTGGCGTGGATGACCACGTCATTTTAGAAAAACACCGCATCGGCCATTCATGGCAAGAATCGCGCTGGGACGCACCAGACTCCGCCACCACTGACCCACCTTTCCAACTCCCAGGTGTTACAGACTCGAGTGACCCCGCAGGAACTGGCAGCAGCAAGGAGCAAGTGGTGGAGCGCCTTGAGCGCTATGTGAAACAATTCCGTCCCCCGATCCTGGAAGGCATCACCGTCACTTCCGTCACCAAGCGCGAGGGCTATTTCCACCTCACCACCAATAAAGGCACCTGGTTCTGCGACGACGTGATCGTGGCGATCGGTGGGCAGCACATTCCCTACATCCCACGCGGTGCCGAGCAAATTCCAGATGACATCACCCAGCTTCACTCGCGCGACTATCAATCCCCCAGTCTACTTCCTGAGGGTGAGATTCTCGTCGTCGGATCTGGTCCTTCCGGGGTGAAAATCATGGAAGATCTCCATCGTGCCGGCCGGAATGTCCACCTCTGCTACGGAAATCCACCGCGCTTCCCGAGATCTTATCGCGGGCGCGATGTGATCCACTGGCTGGAAGCGATGGGAGAGTTCCGCCAGACCCATAAGATCCTCAGCCCCGAGCATTACCTGACGATGAGGCAGGGCGAGCCTGAAACCGATCTCAGAGAATTCGCCGAACGGGGCGTGAAGCTCTATGGATTTCTCGAGTCCATTTCCTCAGAAAAGATCACCACCTACTCGGACCTTGGTCAGAACGTCGAGGATGCGGAACGCGCCTACCACGAGTGCTGTCAGCGCATCGACGCCTATATCCAAGCTCATGAGATCAGCGCCCCTGCCCCTATAAATGGTAGCACCGTATGGGACAGTCGGCATGGCCCTTCCGAACTATGCTTCGCAGAACATGGAATTCGCAGCATCATCTGGTGCACGGGATACCAACCAGATTTCAAATTCATTCAGCTTCCCGTCTTTACTCTACGTGGATTTCCTGAGACCGAGCGTGGCCTCACCGCCCTGCCTGGTCTTTATTTCCTCGGGCTCCCTTGGATGCATACCAATGAGTCGGTATGCTTTACCGGGATCACCGAGGATGCCGACTTCATCGCCGCCCAGATCCAGGCGAGCATCCCGGAACCGGTGGAGTGATTTAACTCTCCGCAAGCCAAGCATCCATTCCGCCGCTGACGTTTTTCACGTCGGTGAAGCCATGTTCCAACATGAACTGCACCGCCCGCGCCGAGCGGCCGCCAAGCTTGCAATGTACGAGAATTTCACGGTCTTTCGGTAGGCTGTCGAGTTGGCTCGGCAGGGTCTGCAAGGGGATGAGACGTGCTCCTTCAATGTGGGCGATCTCATATTCATCCGGCTCGCGCACATCGATGAGGAGGCCTTGGAAATTTCCCGCCAAGCGGGCGCGGAGTTCTAACGTAGTAATGCTTTCCATAGAGGTTTGGGGTAAATCACAATGAGAGGCGGCGGTCGTTTCTGCGTTCGAAACGTGGTGGATCGACGGGTTTTCTCCGCAAAGGCGGCACTGAGGATCGCGGCTCAGCTTGAGGGTCCGGAAGCGGCTATCAAGAGCTTCGTAGCAGGTCAACTTCCCCAGCGGTGTGGTGCCGATGCCGAGGATTAGCTTCAAGGTTTCCATGGCCTGCAAGGAGCCGATGATTCCCGGAAGCACACCAAGCACACCCGCTTCTTGGCAAGACGGCACCGTGCCTGGCGCAGGGAGGTTCGGCAGCATGCATCGATAGCACGGCCCACCCAAGTGCGGCGCGAAGACGCTAATCTGCCCCTCGAAGCGATGAATCGCCCCGTAAACGAGTGGCTTTTTCAAAAAAAACGCCGTGTCATTCGTCGAAAAACGCGTCGGGAAATTATCTGAACCATCAACGATGACGTCATAGGAACTGGCTATTGCCATCGCATTTTCCGGCGTAAACCGTTCAGGGTAAAGATGTAAGCTGCAGTGTGGATTGACCTCACGCAGCCTCGCTGCCGCGCTTTCTAGTTTCGGTTTCCCGAGCCATGACTCCCCATGGAGAATCTGGCGTTGCAGATTTGAAGCCTCCACCAGATCCGCGTCCACAAGTCCCAGCCGCCCTACCCCTGCGGCGGCCAGGTAAAGTGCTGCTGGTGAACCAAGCGCACCCGTGCCAATCAGGAGGACGGACGCCATTTTCAAGCGCAGCTGACCCGCTTCTCCCACACCGGGAATCAGCAAGTGCCGCGAGTAGCGAAGAATCTCCGCCGGTGATAGTGCGTCTGACATGACGGGCCGAATTTGCAACGGATGCGCCTGCGGGTCAAAGGCGGAAAATTACTTTAGAGACTTCAAATCCTGTGGTAGGCTACCCTCATGGCTGAAATTCTATCATCATTTCAAATGAGTCCCGGTGATGCAGCGCCGGACTTCACCCTCCCAGATGCTCATGGAACGGTCTTCACCCGATGCGATGTCGCGGGAGCTCAGGGATTACTCGTCGTCTTCGCATGCAACCACTGCCCCTTCGTCGTGCACCTAGCGGCAGCGCTCGGCGACTTCGCCCGGGAAATCGCACCTCAAGCCGTGAACACCGTGGCCATTAATTCCAACGATCTTAGCCGCTACCCACAAGACGGCCCTGAGCCGATGCTGGCCTTTGCCCGCGAACAGGGCTGGGATTTCCCTTACCTACTGGACGAGACGCAGGACATCGCCAAAGCCTATGGCGCCGTCTGCACCCCAGACTTTTTCCTATTCGACGGTGCCGGGAAACTGTTCTACGCAGGTCAATTCGACGACTCACGGCCCCGCAATGGTGAAACGCCTCACGGCGGAGACCTTAGGGAGGCCGTCCGCCGGATGCTCGCCGGGGAAGGCCCGCTCATCCGCCCCTACCCGAGTAGTGGCTGCAATATCAAGTGGAAGGTCTGATCCGAACGCGCCGTCACGACCTTCAAAGCGGGCTAAGCTCTGATGTTGACTGCTCACGTTGCAGTTTTTCCAGCCAGACAAGCAACATCGCCAAATCCGCAGGAGTGATGCCAGGAATCCGACCCGCTTGGCCGAGTGTGGTCGGACGGATTTCGGAAAAACGAAGTTGGGCTTCTTTTTTTAAGCCCTTGATCGCCGTGTAATCCAGATCAGGCGCGAGGCGCTTGCCCTCTTGGCGTGACATCCGGTCGATCTGGGTTTGCTGGCGGCCGAGATGACCTTCGTATTTGAAATTCGTCTCAATCAGTGGCCAGAGATCGATCTGAAATTCTTGAAGGATATCAGCGGGAAGACGATCCCATGTATTTTCATTTCGTCGGAACCATTGATCCAGCTTCGCGCCCTCATAGGTCGTCTGGCGGATGAACGTTTCTGCTTTTGCGAGACCCACCCATTTTTCCTCCACCCTTCTCACACGCTCACCGCTGGCCAAACCGATCGCGGCGGCCTTCGGGGTGAGTCGGATGTCTGCATTATCTTGGCGCAGCAGGAGGCGATACTCGGCACGACTGGTGAACATGCGATAGGGTTCGGTGCAGCCACGGGTCACCAGATCGTCCACCATGACTCCGAGGTAAGCTTCATCCCGCCCGAGGATAAACTCTGGCTTACCCTGCACTTTGAGCGCTGCATTCGTGCCCGCGATGAGCCCTTGTCCGGCTGCTTCTTCATACCCAGAAGTCCCATTGATCTGACCGGCGAAGTAAAGTCCCTCGATTTTCTTCGTTTCCATGGTCGGAAATAACTGAGTCGGCGGGCAGTAATCATATTCAACGGCATAACCCGGACGTAGGATTTCACATTTTTCGAGCCCTACGATCGACCGCAAGAAGTCCAGCTGCACCTCATAGGGCAGTGACGTCGAAACTCCATTGACGTAATACTCCAGGGTGTGTCGTCCTTCGGGTTCGAGGAAAATTTGGTGGCGTTCCTTTTCCGCGAATCGAACGACCTTGTCCTCGATCGACGGGCAATATCGTGGACCCACTCCTTCGATGACGCCGCAATACATCGGGGATTGATGGAGATTACTCGCAATGATCGAGTGGGTTGTCGGGTTCGTGTAAGTGATCCAACACGGTAATTGTTCCACGTGGAACATCGGATCCCCCCAAGGATTTAAGGTGAACAGGTCATCCTTTTCCCTTAAGAGAGTGTCCGCCATGAAGCTGAACTTGGGCACTGGGACATCACCGTCTTGGCGCTCGCAGCGGCTAAAGTCGATGGAGCGGCCATTGAGACGACAGGGCGTGCCCGTCTTGAATCGCTCCACGTCAAATCCGAGACACTTCAGTGCTTCGGACACATTCGAGGTGGCATCCCCCATGCGTCCGCCCTTCTCATTCCTCAATCCAACATGCATGAGACCACCCATGAAAGTTCCGGCACTGAGAATGACGGATTTCCCTAAAATTTTCATCCCCAGAGAGGTGCTTACTCCGATGATTTGATCATGCTCGACCAGGAGATCCGCGACGTTGCCTTGGTGGATTTCGATACCGGGCATCGCTTCCAGTTCCCGCTTCATCCGGAACTGATACGCCTTCTTGTCGCACTGGGCACGCGGGGCACGGACCGATGGGCCTTTCGACGCATTGAGCATGCGGAACTGGATCCCTGTGGCATCCGTATTGAGTCCCATCACACCACCGAGCGCATCGATTTCCCGCACCATATGGCCCTTCGCAAGCCCACCGATCGCAGGATTGCAGGACATCTGACCGATGGTATCGAGATTCTGAGTTAAAATCGCGACTTCCGCTCCCAGGCGAGCGGCGGCCATGGCCGCTTCCACACCGGCGTGGCCTGCACCGATTACAATCACATCGTAGCGTTTCGGAAATTGGAACATCGTAAGACCGAGACTCTAGGCTTATCCTTGGGCTGGCTCAAGCTCGGAAACAAAAGCGTGATTGTTCCACGTGGAACAATCACTCTGGACGATCCAAGATTCCAGATGAGGCGCGTGGCAGTAGATCACTCAGGCTCATTTCAAGGCTTTCGCTGCGATTTGCCATGATCACCACCGGGATACCAAATTCTGCCAACACCTGACGGCAAGCGCCACAGGGCGAAATGGGCACCCCCGTATCAGCAACGACTACCACGCTGGTAAACTTTCTTACCCCGGCTGCCACTGCTGCGCCGATTGCGACGCGCTCTGCACAATTCGTCAGCCCATAGGAGATGTTTTCTACGTTACAGCCAAGGAAGACCCGGCCGTCAGCCGCAAGCAGAGCCGCGCCGACTTGGAAGTTCGAATATGGGGCGTATGCATGATCACGGGCTGCCCAAGCTTGATTTACCAAGTCGTTATGATTCATGCGGATGGGTAACGCATTCACGGGCATTCGGGAATGAAAAACCTTTCGCAAAGCCATATTTTGGTCTAGCATGCCCGGAAAAAATCAACAATTCTCATCCAGTCATGCACCGCTATTTGCCGTTGGGAATCATCATCACGCTCCTCATCATTTTCCGTATGGTTGGGATAGTTTTGCCTGAAGCCTTACCGAATTTCCAGCCACTAGCTGCACTTTTCTTTTGTGGGGCCTTATTGGCGCCCGGTTGGCGAGCCTTCGCGATACCTCTTGGAATTTGGACGATTACCTATCCATTCGGTATTGGTCCGATCCATGACTTGCCTCTCTTCGTGACAACCATGCTTGCACTTTGCGTGACTTCCTTGATGGGTAAATTCTTCAGCTCCCGCGATATGCCGACACTTCTCGTAGGCGCGGCGGCGGCGGCACTTGCCTTCCATTTCATCACCTGCACGGCTGCCTGGATTGGTGATCCCATGTATGCCAAATCTCTGACTGGCTTATGGCAGTCCTTCTGGACTGGTCCACCTACTTCTTCGATTCCATCTTGGGTTTTCTTGAGAAATCTGGTGGCTGCGAATGTCCTCTTCACCGGTGTCTTTGTCCTAGCGACTCTCCGTAGGTCGCCATCCCTCACCGTCTGTCCTGTCCTCTCTAAGTAAGATCTCACTTTTTTAAATCGCCTCACTATGACAAGCGCTAGTTCTTCCAAGCTCGATTTTATCAGCTCCCCCATCAACCAAGCCCTGACGCCAGAGCGCAAGGTCGAGCTTTACACCCAAATGGTGCGGATCCGTAAATTCGAGCAGTCGGCTTTAAAATACTATAATGCCGGTAAAATGGGTGGCTTCCTACATCTCTACATTGGTCAAGAGGCCGTCGCCGTCGGCACCATCTCACTGGGCGGTGCAGATGATCACTTCATCACCGCTTACCGAGATCACGGTCATGCGCTTGCCGTGGGGATGGGTATGAATGAATGCATGGCTGAGATGTTCGGCAAGCAGACCGGTTGCTCAAAAGGTAAGGGCGGCTCGATGCACTTTTTCGCACCTGACAAGAATTTCTGGGGTGGCCATGGGATCGTCGCAGGACAGACTCCTCTCGGCCTCGGTCTTGCTTACGGCCTAAAATACTTGGGTAAAGAAGGATGCTGCCTCTGCTATCTCGGCGACGGGGCTGTCAATCAAGGTGCGTTTCACGAGTCCTTGAACATCGCTTCACTTTTTGGAATCCCCGTCGTCTATGTGATCGAAAACAACGGCTACTCCATGGGCACCTCGCAGGAGCGCTCCTCTGCTTTCAATGGTTGCCTCGCGCAGCGTGCCGAAGCATACGCCATCGAATGGGACGTGGTCGATGGCTCAGACCTCTACGAAGTCCGGGCGAAAACACACATCGCCATGGAGCGTGCTCGCAAGCAGCACAAGCCCACGGTGCTCGAAATCGACACCTATCGTTACTACGGCCACAGCGTTGCGGACGCGAACAACAAGAAGTATCGCACTCCAGAAGAGATCGAAAATTACAAACAGAACCACGATCCCATTTCTGTTTTCCAGCGTCGCTTGCTCGAAGAGGGCGTGCTTACCGAAGATTTAGTGAAGTCAATTGGCAAGGCCGCTACAAATGAAGCCGCCGCTTCAGCTAAATTTGCTGACGAATCCCCAGCACCAACGATCGCTGATATCAGCACCGACGTCTATTGGGAAACCGATCACCAGACCGCAGCCTCCAAAGTGGGTCATCACTTTTTCAACGACTGAGCCTTCCGACCTAGTTCCGCACCTCGCACTCCCATCCTAAATTTCCATGTCTCGTATTCTCACTTACCGTGAAGCCCTCCGCGAGGGCCTCGATGAAGAACTCGCCCGTGATTCCAACGTCGTCCTGATGGGCGAGGAAGTAGCCCAGTACAATGGCGCTTACAAAGTGACCCAGGGACTATGGGAAAAATGGGGCGACAAACGCGTAGTTGATACTCCGATTTCCGAGGCTGGTTTCATCGGCATGGGCATCGGTGCTTCGATGCTTGGAGTACGCCCAGTCATGGAGCTCATGTTCTGGTCCTTCCACTCCGTAGCGTTTGATCAGCTCGTCAGCAATGCCGCTTGTGTGCGCTACATGTCTGGTGGTCTTTGCAATTGCCCGATCGTCGTCCGTGGACCCGCGAACGGTGGCAGTGGCGTCGGTGCCACTCACTCGCACCTGCCAGAGGGACTTTTCGCCGCATTCCCTGGGCTTAAGGTTTGCGTGCCAGCCACTCCAGCAGATGCCAAGGGGCTGATCAAAGCCGCGATTCGTGATAACGATCCTGTCTATTTCATGGAGAACACCTTGCTCTACGGCAACACCGGAGAGGTGCCAGATCCTGAAGATGGTGATTTTGTCATCCCGCTTGGTCTTGCGGATCTCAAACGCGAAGGAACTGACGTTTCCCTCATCGCACACGGTCGCTCAGTGATTCAATCACTTGCGGCGGCGGAAATTCTCCAGAATGAGCATGGCATCAATGCCGAAGTCTTGGATCTGCGCTCCATTCGCCCTCTAGATGTGGATGCGATTCTTAAAACCGTCAAGAAGACCAACCGCGTCGTTCTGGTCGACGAATCAAAACCATTCGGCGGTGTTTCTGCCATGGTTGCGATGCTGATCCAAGAACATGCTTTTGATGATTTGGATGCTCCTATCAAGCGTGTTTGTTCAATCGATGCGCCGGCGATTTACTCGCCACACATTGAGAATGAACAGCTTCCAAATCCTGCGAGAATTGTAGCCAAGGTGCTGAGTCTGCGTTGAAGTTAGCTTTTTGATTGCCAAGGTAGATTCTTGAGCTAAAGTGCCAGCTATGTTCTTAAAAATAACCACACTCGCCGCCGCTACCGCTTTCATCTTAAGTCTGACCTCATGCTGCTGCATGTAATTCTGAAAATGTCTAACGCCACCCACCCATGAAAAACCCACTTTCTTTTCTACCGCTCGCTCTGCTTTCGCTCAGCTGCTCCTCCTGTTGCCTATTCTCCGGTTCCAAAGCAGAATATCGCACTGAAACTCGCCAAGTGAGGATCTGCGGATACGACACCATCACAGAACAGGTCATGCCTAGCGGAAAAGGTGGGATGATTCAAACCATAGAAAAAAAGGTCCCTAGGTATAAAACCGTGACCAAAAAGATCCGTGTCTCAAGCGCTTGTTCAGGCACCCGCTACTACTGCCCGCACAAGGAAAATGTCATTGAAATGGCCACCACCCAAGGGTCATCTGGTAGTCCTAATTTAGGTTTAGTGCCTACAATGAAGTCACTTGCGCCCTAATCTGCCTGATCTGCCTCCTTCAAAGCGTGGTGAGAGTAACTCTTTCACCACGCTTTTTTGTGGTCAAACGTGGACTTGTGATTCTTCCACGAAAAAGGCTGGAATTACCTCATAATATTCTCATTCTCACCTCGTCTTACTCCCTAACCTACCCATGTCTGTGAACATCGAAATGCCTAAACTCTCGGATACAATGACCGAGGGAACCCTGATCAAATGGCACAAAAAAGTTGGCGATACCGTCGAGATTGGCGACATCCTCGCAGAAGTCGAAACCGATAAGGCCACCATGGAAATGGAAGCTTTTGATGAAGGAGTGATCACCGAGATCATGATTCAAGAGGGCGAACGAGCCCCAATCGGATCGATTCTCGCCGTTTTGGATGGTGACTCAGACATGCCAGCAGCAGCACCAGCCGCTCCCGCTATTTCGACTGCACCAGCAGCCGTGAACACTACATCAGTTCCTGCCGCTCCAGTCATTTCTGACAGTGAAACGGGAGATCGGATCAAAGCTTCTCCACTGGCTCGGAAAGTTGCCGCCGAACTCGGGGTGGATTTAACTTCAATCGCTGGGTCTGGACCTGCCGGGCGTATTGTAAAAGACGATGTAAAAAACGCCTCCAAGGCACCGACTTCCGCCCCACAACCCTCTTCGGAAGCCTCGGCAGCAGCAGCCCTTGCCGCATCCATCAAAACAAAAACCATTCCAGCACCAAGTCCTGTGGGGGCTACACCAGCTTCACCACAAGCCATTGTGCCAGTGGCGAAAGATGGTGATGAACTCATTCCTCTGAGCTCAATGCGGAAAATCATCGCATCGCGACTGCTCACTTCAAAGACCACCATCCCGCACTTCTACTTGCATGTGGATGTGGATGCCGCGCCGCTCATGGCACTCCGCCAACAAGTGAATGCCCAGGCAGAGAAAACTCACGGAAACAAATACTCCGTGAACGATTTCATCCTCAAGGCCGTCATCAACGCGACCCAAGCCGTCCCGGCCGTAAACGCCTCATTTGCAGGAGAAAATATCCTAAAATACAGACACGTCGGCTTGTCCGTAGCCATCGCCGTGGAAGATGGCCTAGTCACACCGGTCATCAAACAGGCCGAAACGAAGTCCCTACTCGCCATCTCTAGGGCGGTCAAAGACTTCGCGATCCGGGCGAAGGATAAAAAACTCAAACCCGACGAATTCGACGGTGGCACAATCACCGTTTCGAATCTTGGGGCATGGGGAATCGAGTCCTTCGATGCCATCGTCAACCCGCCGCAAGCTGCGATCCTTTCCGTCGGCGCTGCGATCGAGAAGCCCGTTGTCAAAAATGGCCAAATCGTCGCCGGCCTGCGGATGAACCTCGGTCTCTCATGTGACCACCGCGTAGTCGATGGAGCCGTGGCTGCTCAATTCCTTAACGAGATTAAGAAACTCATCGAGCAGCCTGCTCTGATGCTTCTCTAAGCCAAATTCGCCCAATCTACCACGAGGTCCCATGAGTCGATGATGACTGATGGGGCCTCTTTCGTTTTCCTGCTCTGCCCTCTTACTCTTGATGAATTCTTTCTTTTTGAACCTATAAGATCATCTTCTTCATACTGGGAATAAGTCGTCGAATGGCCTGTTCCTCATGACTTTTCCAAGTGTTCCACGGGAAGAGTAAGTGGTGGAATAAGTCACACAGATTCTGAAAAACCCCGAAAATTTCCGGTAAGAAGGAAGCTACCCACAACGATTCCGAACTTATTCCCATGATTTTAACGACTTACTGCACAACGCTGGGCTTGCTGGATCTACTAAGAATTCAGAAGCTTTGACGGTGCAGAAAATGATCCTTACCGGCGGAAGTGGAGGTTTAGGAAAGGCTATCATCCGCGAGTTTTCGGATGCCACTTGGCAAATCACAGCTCCGAGCCGTGAGGAAATGGACATGAGGAATCCCCAAGACATCCGAGCATTTATGAAAAATCGGCCCGTCGATTTATTGATTTGCAGCGCTGGACTCATTCACGATCAACTACTTCTGAAAATGGAGGAATCAACGTGGGACGACTTGCTAGCGGTGAATTTCGAGGGAGCAGCTGAGTGCGCCCGTTATGCCGTCCCCGAAATGCTAGCGGCAGAAGGTGGACACATCATTTTTATCTCAAGTTACTCTGCGCTACACCCCAAACAGGGACAAAGCGCATACGCCGTTGCTAAAGCAGGGCTAATCGGCTTAACCTCTTCATTATCAAAATATTATGGTAAACACAATGTACGGATTAACGCGATACTCCCTGGATTTATGGAGACGCAGATGACCCAAGCGTTACCGATGAAGCAAAAATCTGAAATTCTCGAAAGCCATGTATTGGGTCGTTTGAATCAGGTGGAAAACGTCGCACGCTTTTGCCGATTTTTACATGAGTCGATGCCAGATACTTCCGGACAAGTGTTTCAGTTGGACAGTCGACCGGTGTCTTAGATTTTCGATCAAGATGATTGCAGATTTACCTGAATCCGCATTGAATTCGATTCCTCTTCGAAAGAACCCACCCAAATTACCCATAAATCTGATGAAAATTAGCAAAAATACCTTCACCAATGAAGAAGTCGTTCTGGATTTCCACGAATACGATTCCTGCACCTTCACCAACTGCCGCTTCGTCGTCCTTGGTTACGGAGCGTTCACGTTGAATCAGTGCGAAGTGGTTAACTGCGAGTTCACCTTTGCAGGCCCTGCAGCAAGCACGATTCAAACCATGAGCACCATCTACCACAATATCGGTGAGCAAGGTAAACTTTTGATCGAAGGCACATTCGATCAGATTCGCAATGCCGGTGCGCAGGCTCCTGCATAACGCAAACGAGAGGGTTCCATTTCAAGCATGGACTGGGACCCTTCTTTCAAGTCGCAGTATTCTTAAAGATGAATCACCTTGCGACTCGTTCTTACCGCAGCGACGTTGAAATAACTCAGTCGAAACCATGTCACTTCTCGCTACATCTTTGCAGGTAATCTTATTGATCGTCATCGTCTTGACGATTTTTAACGTCATCATTTTCGTTCATGAGCTGGGACACTTTTTAGCGGCAAAATGGCGTGGTCTGAAGATTGACCGCTTTCAAATCTGGTTCGGTACACCGATTTGGAAAAAAGAAATCAATGGAGTGCAATTCGGTCTCGGCTGGATCCCAGCAGGAGGATTTGTAGCACTTCCTCAGATGGCACCGATGGAGGCGCTCGAAGGCGGCACACTGGATGAAAAGCCACTTCCGCCGATAAGTCCGCTGGATAAAATCATCGTCGCATTTGCCGGGCCGTTGTTCTCAATGATCCTCGCACTCGTGGCAGCCTTTGCCGTATGGGGCGTGGGAAAACCGGCAGACTTTCGTCCAAGCAACCAAATTGGTTTTTTACTCCCAGGTAGCCCGGCTGAGAAATCGGGATTGCAACTCGGTGATAAGATTCTAGCCATCAATGGCAGTCCGGTAAACGGTTTTCAAGGCACCTTGGATTCCATCAGCGAGAGAATCGTTTTGAGTCGCGGCGAACAAATCACTTACACCGTCGAGCGCCTTGGAGTGCCAGAACCGTTGACTCTCAAATCAGGATTCGAAAAAGACAAAACCGCTTGGTACCAAAGAGGTGGCCTGCGGCGAGTGGGGATCTTACCCTCAGGCTCGATGATCGTAGGAGCGGTAAACCCAAAAAGCCCAGCGGATGATGTGGGAATGAAAGTCGGCGACCGTCTCCTCAGCATCGACGGCGTAAAACTCTACAGTCTGCCTCAATTTTCCCAATACCTGCGCGATCATGATTTCCGGACCGTGCGGGTCAGCATTGAATCCAAAGACAAAACAATTCGAGACGTCGAGCTCACGCCAGAACGTCCGTTGCAACCGGCCAACTCGGATCCCAAAGTCGGCTTCGCGATCGATGGCTCAGGTGATGTTGATTTTAAAATCGTTTATCCACAGCCATTAGACCAAGTAAAGGATAGCTTAAAAAGTATGTGGATCACCGTTAGCAGTGTGATCGCGCCAGACTCTAGCATCGGCGTGAGTCACTTGAGTGGTCCGGTAGGAATTGCCAAAATGCAGTACCAACTCCTGCAAACCGACAATGGCTGGCGGCGAATTCTCTCCTTCATGGTGCTCTTTAATGTGAATTTGGCCGTCTTGAATATGATGCCGTTTCCCGTGCTAGACGGTGGTCACATCACGCTCGCAATACTGGAAAAAATCTTCAGACGGCCGGTGAAAGCAAAGCCACTCGAAATCCTTCAAACCGCTTGTGCCATGGCACTCATCGGTCTGATGCTCTTCGTCACCAGTAAGGACATCGGTGATAGCTTCGGTCAGAGCGAACCGAAAAGCGAAGAAGTCATTTTCCCTTGAATTCGACCTCTAGCAGCCCCGTACTTAGTTCAGATTCTTTTTCTCAAGGGCCTCGTCGAGATGTTTGAGAAATAGATCGGTGCTAGGGTATTCAGACGCGAAAAAGCGTGTGAATTCTTTACCCTCAGCTGTGAAAAGGATCACGGTAGGAAAGCCTTCGATGTTATACTTATCTGCGTAAGGCTGATTCTTTTCTTTCACAGCAGGGTCGCCATTCGGGAAGTCCAGCTCGACGAGAACGTATTTTTTAGAGGCTTCATTAATAAATTCAGTTTTCGTAAAGACGTTTTTACGCATGGCAATGCAGGGTGGGCACCAGTCAGATCCGGTGAACTCGACAAGCACGGATTTTTTCTCTGCTTTAGCCTTTTCAAACGCTTTCTCGAAATCCGTGGTCCACCCATCATGCGGGACGGCAGTTTCCGTCGCTGGAGTCGTGTTCTGGGATGCTACGGAATGACTCTTCTTTGGGGAGCATGTGGTAGAGACTAAGGCCCCTGCGACGACGGTAACTAGCCAAGTGGATGCTTTCATGTAACTCGTAAGTGTCACCGGATCTTTAAATATTCAAAAAAATTCGCCTCTTTTTTGAATCCGTCCTAGAAAGTGGCCATGAAACAACGTCCTCGTCTGATCCTAGCGACCCGGAATGCTCATAAAACCGAGGAAATCCGAGCTATGATCGGCGACCGCTACGAGGTGATGGATGCAACGGCATTCCCTCATTTACCCGAGATCGAAGAAACGGGCACAACCTTTCTGGAAAACGCGCGCCTCAAGGCAGAAGGCATCAGTCGTTTGGTGGAGGATGTGGTTCTGTCCGATGATTCGGGTTTAGAGGTCGATGCCTTGGCCGGTGCTCCAGGCGTGTGGTCGTCGAGCTACGGCGGCGAAGAAGGGAACCATGCGAAGAATAATCAGCGCTTGATGCATGAAATGCTCGATCAGCCGCTGAGGACCGCGCGATTCCGATGCACCATGGTGCTGGCAAAAGCCGGGCGGGAACTTGCCCATTTCAGCGGCACGGTGGAGGGCAGACTGGCGAACTCGCTTAGCGGGACAGGTGGCTTTGGTTACGATCCGTTATTCATTCCAGACGGGTATGAGCAGACATTCGCCGAGCTAGGCGCGGAAGTGAAAAACACGCTGAGCCACCGGGCACGCGCCCTTGGGCAGGTGATGGATTATCTTTTCAAGCAGCCCTAAATCCGGCGAAAGAGTCTATGAGCCATCGAATCTCTCCCCTCATGCAGCGCTACTTCCGTATCGTTCTCGGCCTCGCATTATTCGCTGGCAGCATGGTTTCCTGTTCGAATCAGGTTAAAGCCAAAGGGCCTGTCACTTACCATTTCATCCATGGGAAGACAGCCCTGTTAAAAGGCAACACGGCCTACGCTCCTAGAAATGCACCTGCCGCTGTGAAAAAAGCGATCGCTGCCGGAAATCGACTCCAAGAAAAGCCTTACAAATGGGGTGGTGGACACGCGACGAAGAATGACACCGGCTACGATTGCTCGGGGTCAGTCTCCTACATTTTACGGGAAGCTGGCCTACTCAAGGGTAGCTTAACCTCACAGGGCTACTTCCGTTATGGCAAAAAAGGCGCCGGGAAATGGATTACCCTCTACATTCGAAATGGCCACGTTTTCATAACCGTGGCGGGCCTACGGCTCGATACTGGCGGGCCAGGTCAAGAAACAGGGCCACGCTGGAAACCGGAGACCCGCCAAGCTCGCGGTCATGTGATGCGCCACCCATCCGGCCTTTAATGGGAATTCTTGTAGCTTTTCTTTACCAAATAATGGGTTAAGGTAGAGTCTGCTTGTTCATATGATTTCTCCCCACCCTGACGATACGACTAAGCGGACTTCTCCGTTGTCCCCTTACACGTGCCGCCCTTGGGCACTCATTTCATCGACCGCTCTCGCCTCCTGCCTCCTTATCGGCTGTGCACCGCAGACGGCCAGCCATGAGAAAGTGGAACGAGCTCCCGTCGGGCCAGAAGCGTTTTTTCCCGAAATTCTCCCAGATCCACTCGAACCACTGAACCGCAGGGTTTTCGCAGTGAACAAAGCCATCCTGCTCGGTGTGATGCAGCCAACAAGTCGGGTTTACCTCAAGATCGTGCCGAGTCCGGTTCGCCGTTCGATCAAGAACATCACGCGGAACGTCACCTACCCAGGCCGTGTTTTGAATCAAGCACTACAAGCACGCTGGGACGACGCAGGCGATGAATCCCTGCGCTTCTTGACCAATACAACCTTCGGCATCGGTGGTATCTTCGACGTCGCGACGGCGTGGAATATGCCGAAATCGGAAGCCTATTTTGCTCAGACATTCAGCCGTTGGGGCTGGCAGCCGAGCCAGTACCTCATGCTCCCATTTTTCGGACCGAGTGATGAAACCCATGCAGTCGGTCTGGCTGCTGACGAGTTCGCCGCGCCGTGGAACTATCGATTGCCCTACCGCTATGCCGCGTACGGCAGTGCGTACGATCGGATTGCAGACGCGGCTAGCCCCGCCGCTCAATTCATTCGTTCCGAATCGGACCCCTACGTGGGCGTGAAATACCTCTGGACCTATGCCTCAAAGGAAGAGTCTCCCGATTGGCAGCCATCCGGTGCGATTGATCTGCCGACCTTGCAAACCTTAGGTGTGGCGACGATTCGTTGCAAAGACCCAACCTTTATCGACCGTGGTAAAGAATTGAACGTGCGCCTGTCATCGACCGGTCGCTCCATGAAATTTAGCTATTGGCTACAATCCAGCGCTGCGCCTTTGGTCTACATCGCCCCTGGACTAGGCACGCACCGTCTGTCCTCACCGACGCTCTCACTCGCAGAAGTGCTTTTCCAAAATGGATACTCCGTGGTGGCTACGACTGGGCTATTTCACCCGGAATTCATGAAAAATGCGTCCACTTCGGCATTGCCCGCCTACCCGCCGAATGACTGCCATGACCTACTGACCGCTCTCACCGACTGCGATCGACTCCTTGAGCAAAAGCACCCAGCAGCCTTCAGCCAAAGAGCCCTGGTTGGGTATTCGATGGGTGGGTACGAAGCACTTCACCTCGCGGCAAATGAGAAAAAACAAACCAGCGGCCTCCTCCATTTTTCTCGCTACGTCGCCATCAACCCACCCGTGGACTTGCACTATGGTGTCAAAGCCGTGGACACCTACCGGGATGCGCCGCTCGCATGGCCCGTCGCGACTCGCCAAGCCCACATCAACAATGCCATCCATAAGGTGGCTCAACTCAGCACAGCCCCGGCGGCTTCTTCCGGGTTGCCAGTGTTTGATGCAACCGAGTCGAAATTTCTCATGGGTTCTTCTTTCCAACTCACGCTTCGAGATACCATCTACGACAGCCAGAAGCGCAACCAGACGGGGGTGCTAAACACGCCGATCACACCTTGGAAAAGAGAGGAGAGTTATCGTGAAATTTCAACGTACACCTTCAGAGACTACTTTTTACGGATGGTCGTTCCCTACTATCAAACGAGGGGAATCAGCCTAGATGACTTCGCCCGCGAGACGAATCTTCGGTCTTATGAAAAGGGTCTGCGCGCACAATCGAAGATCCGCGTGGTCACCAACCGGAATGATTTTCTACTCCGCCCCAGCGACGTATCGTGGTTGCAATCCACATTCGGCACTTCACGCCTCACCCTTTTCCCGACAGGCGGCCACCTTGGAAACATGGCGAGCACAGAAGTGCAGAGCGCTCTTTTGAAATCCCTGCAAGGCTTGAAATAAGTAAGCGGCAGACTGCTACTTCTTTGCCACCCGGCTGCCATCTTTGACGGTGTCAGGCGGGTGAAGTAGGACCTCGTCCCCGGCTTCTATACCAGAGAGAATCTCAGTCTGACGGCCATCGGAGTGCCCAGCTTCGATCTGAGTGAGCACGGCAGCTCCATCTCGGAAGCGGTAAGTCTTCCACTCATTTCCTTCGCGAAAGATCGCCCCCGCTGGCACGGAAAGCACATCTTCGCCATGCCAGATGGCAACCCGAGCCTCCACCCGGAAGCGATCGCCAAGCGGCTTCGCTTGCGCTGGTAGATCGACCAAATCGCTGAGCACCATCACGCGCTGCTCCTCCACGCCTAGGGCAGAGATTTTTGTAAACGCAGCGGGTTCTACGCGGCGAACACGTGCTTTTAACGGGAGCTCACCCCCCCACTGCTCGACTTCTACCGAGTCTCCTGTGCGAATGGCGACAGCATCCCGGGAGAGGATTTCCGCCTCTATTTCCAAATCCGCAGGATCTCCTAGCTCAAGAATGGGCATCCCAGCAGCGACGACGATTTCGCTTTCCTGCATCACTTTCAGCACACGACCGGTGATGGGAGCTTTGAGCTCAACGAGATTGTTAGCCCCCATGGCATCCGGTCGGACGAGTGCCGCACGCGACTGGGCGATTTCATAATCAGTGACTTGCAGAGAAAACTCCGCCGCCCGGACTTCGGTTGATTTGATCGAGGCATCACCTTCCACCCGGTCGCGGTCGGAATCGGAAATGGTGCCGACTCGGATGACAGCGCGGATGCGATCTCGCTCGGCGAGGGCGATTACCGCTGCAGCGCGCTTCGCTTCCAGCGTCTCAGCGGCTTGCTGGCGAGCGGCTTCACGCAGGGAAACGGCAGCCTCCGCCTGCAACCGGGCGCGTGGGTCGAGTAGGGGGGAAGGGCTCGGCTCGATGATCGTTAGTAGCGTCGCACCAGCAGTCACCTCGTCTCCTGGCTTGAGAGAGACTCGCCGCATTTTTCCAGCCACGGGTGCTGCGACCACATAACGGTTTTTGACCCGGGTTTTCCCTTCTTCGGACACTCTCACGGTCAAGGGGCCGCGGGTGACTCGACCGGTTTCGATGATTACGGGTTTTGGTCGCAGGCCCCAACCGATGAGGCCGAGCAAGACCACCAAGCCCAGCCAAGGCATGAAGCGGCGGAGCTGGTGCTTTGGCGTCGCGTTTTTCTTGGTGTCCCAAGGTGCGCTTTGATCCGTCATTTCAGAGGTGGGAGTGGCCATGTTTGATAAAGGATTTCATAAGCTGGGTCATGCGCTGTTTCAAGGACCAGTCAATCACGCGCTTTCAACACGCCGACCATGTCCAGTTTTCCGATCATCCGGCTGACTAAAGCGAAGGATGTCACCGCCGCCGTCAAAACCACGATGATGGCGATGGAGTAGGTGGACGTCTCAATCACGATCGGCAGCCGCACCGTTTCCGTGCTGAAGGATGACATGATGAATAAGGCCAGACCGCGGCCAAAAAGCAGACCAAAGGGCAGTGCGAGCAGAACCAGTATCGCTAACTCCCCACCCAGCACTCCGCGCACTTCTGCTAGGCTAAATCCAACGACGCGCAAGGTGGCCAGCTCACGGCTCCGTTCCGAGAGCGCGATCCGTGCGCTGTTATAAACCACGCCGAAGGCCACGATGGTGGCGAGCACAAAGTATAACTTCCGGATGATGCCGATGCTCTTGCCCGTCGTCTCACGGAAGGCGGCGAGTTGGTCGCGTTTCACCATCACCACTGCTGCCTGCGGGGTGTCTTTCAGCGAGCGCATGAACGCGTCCCACCGGCTGTGATCCAGCGCAAGATAGGCCCCGTTCACCGTGTCCCCCTCTTTCAAGAGCCGCCGCAGCGCGGAAATGTCCATGTAGGCCGCGACACCCGCATAATCCGTGACGAGCCCGCGGATGGGGATTTGGAGCGTGGGGCAGCGGCCTTCTAATACCTCGACTTCCACCTCGTCGCCGATGCGCGCACCCAGCACTTTTGCCAGCATGGCAGACATCAGCAAGCCCTCTTCCGGCATGGCGATGGCACGGCCTTGCTCATCGAGCAGGCGATTTAAATTAGCCGCCGGGGCGATGCCGGTGACGGAAAGTTTCCGGTGCCGTTGCCCGAACTTCAGCCGCGCCTGCACACTGCGAATCGGCTCGGCGCGGATCACTCCGGGCAGGTGCGAGAGATCGTGAAAGCCGCGACCCGAGCTGGGTTCGGTCAGGAAAACCGTCACGTCTTGGCGCTGCTGGCTGTTCCATTGAAAGGTGAGCAAGTAGTCGATGCTGTCCGACATGGCACCGGGAAGCACCATCAGGCCCGTCGCCAGCGCAAGGCCGACGGAGGTGAAAATGGCCTGCCATGGACGTCGCTCGATGTTGCGTAGGGCCATGCGAAAGGTCGGGCTAAACCACCTCGTGAGACCGATGCGTTCGAAAAGCGATGGCTTAAAATCAGCCGGTGGCTCAGGCCGCATCGCCTCAGCCGGTGGGAGTTTTACCGCCTGCCAGACGACCGTTAAGACCCCGAGCATGGACGCGCCAAGACTCACAAAAAGTGCCCACCCGAGAGCACCATAATCCATGGTAAATTGCAGCGCGGGAAAGCGGAAAAATAAGGTGTATAAATCCACCAAAGACGCACCCAGCACGCGCCCGCCGACTCCTCCTAGCAGCGTGCCGAGAAAGCCAATGACGAAAACAAATTTCAAGTAATGCCGCCCCACCTGCCACGACGAATAGCCCAGCGCTTTCATCTGGGCGATTTGCTCCCGCTGCAGCCGGACGATGCGTGCCAGCACCGCATTCACCATGAAGGCGGCGACGCTTAGAAAAATCAACGGGTAAGCAAATGATAGGGAAGTCAACACGCGCAACTCGTCATCCAACCGCTGCGCCGAGGGTTGTTCTTTCCGCAGAAACGCACCCCGCGCCCCATAAGGAGCGAGGATCCGGTCCATTTCCTCGATCACCGGCTCGGGCGAAGCTCCAGGCGCGAGATCGACCAGCACATCATTGAAGGCCCCGTCCAGATTATATGCCACAGCCAGCGCACGGTAGTTCATCCAGATCACACTGAAGCGTTTGTGGTCGGGCAGGGTTTCTCCGGCGCGTGCTTCAAAGACGTATTCGGGTGAGAGACCGATGCCGCAAATCTTCAATGTTTCTCGGCGACCATTAATGACTGCGACGAGCGAGTTCCCCGTTTGGAGTCCATTCGCATTGGCAAATGATTCACCTAACACCACCTCGCGTCGTTCGTCCGAGCGGGGAAATCGACCACTGCGGAGAAAGAGGCGGTTGAGCTTTTGCGGCCCACCATCTTCGGGAAGGGAAATGATGTGGCCGGTCGCAGGCTCGGACAGACCGGGTAAATCAAGCGTTACATCCACCGCCACTCGGGTTTCCACGGTGGCGACGCCGGGCAAGGTCGCGAGCTGCTCGGCCACAGAAAGCGGTGCCCGCTTGAGCGTGGCGAAAAGGTCCGCCATCGCATACTTTTGGTAATACGTCGAGCGAGTGGAATCCAACGTCAGGATCAGGCTGCGCGTCATGATCATCATCGCAAGACCACAAGCCATCACCAAACTGACCGCGAAGACCTGGCCCTTCATCTTGCCAAGGTCGCGGAGCAGCTTGCGGTCGAGCGGAGAGATCATCATGAAAAATAAGTCATATAGGTCCTATAAAACCCATCACCATTTAAGCTGCGCAGCCGGCAGCCGCGTCTCATTCCTCACCGACTTCACAATTTTCCCATCCGACAAATACAACACCCGATCCGCCATTTCAGCCATCACCGCATTGTGGGTGATGATCACTGTGAGAGTCCCAAGCTCGCGGTTGATGCGTTCCACGGCTTCGAGCACGGCGATGCCGGTGGTCACGTCTAGGGCACCGGTCGGTTCGTCGCAGAGTAGGACTTCTGGGCGTTTTGCGATCGCTCGGGCGATGGCGACTCGTTGCTGCTCACCACCCGAAAGCTGTGATGGGAAATGATCCATCCGCGCAGTCAGACCGACCATTTCGAGGGCCTCTTCCGGCGTCATCGGATCGCGGGCAATGCCAGTGATGAGAGCGACATTTTCGCGAGCGGTAAGGCTGGGGATGAGGTTGTAAAATTGGAAAACGAAGCCCACACAATTCCGGCGGAATAGGGTGAGCTTGCTTTCATCTGCCCCGTCGAGAGGCCAGCCTTTGTAAATGAGATTTCCCGAAGTCGGCACATCGAGGCCGCCGAGGATGTTCAGCAAAGTGGATTTCCCACTGCCAGACGCGCCGAGCAGGCAGACCAGCTCCCCGGCGTTGAGCGCGAGGTCCACCCCGTGCAGCGCTACGACGTCCAGCTCGCCGGTTTGGTAAACTTTTCTCACCCCACGCGCTTCAAAAACGACGCCAGTGGAGATCGGTGGTGGTGCGGTTGCAGGAGTCATCGGGCTGGAGGACCGTAGCAGACGAATGCGCCATCACAATGCTCGGATCTACGCTTGATGAATTCCGCTGCATGAAACAGGGTCCGCCACCTTGTCTGCCGACTCCCCCACGCCTTCCCAGACTCGCCGCGAAGCCCCGTGGGCTGAAGGACTGCGCGCTGCGCGGGCGAATCTCGTGCCGGGCTTGTTGGTGCAGAGCCTGATGTTCGCCGTGCTGATGGCCTACTATTTCTACCCACCCACGCAGCACTGGCTGGATGCCCTCGCACTAGTTCGGGCGCGCTGGGGCTACGGCTACTCGATGCTGAACGCACTCGTCGCCGGGGCACTGATCCCGGAATTGCTGCGGGTTTTCCTGTTTCAAAAAGGAAAAATCCAGTCCGCCAACGCGGCCAATCTCGCCTTTTCCATCCCCTTCTGGTGCGCCATGGGCCTGGCGGTGGATGTCTTCTATCGCTACCAAGCCCACTGGTTCGGCGCAGAAGCCAACGTCGCGGTGGTCCTGAAAAAAGTGCTGGTGGATCAATTTCTCTACAACCCGCTCTTCGCCGTGCCGGTGACCTCTTGGCTGTATGATTGGAAATCGCGAGGCTATCGGACCGTGGGCATCGGAGTATTTTTCACCTCAGGCTACTACCGGGATGTGATCGTGCCCGGACTTTTCGCAACCTGGGGCGTGTGGATTCCGGTAATGCTGATCCTCTATTCCCTACCCACCCTCTTGCAAATCCCCCTCTTCGGCCTCGCGCTTTCCCTGTGGGTGATGCTCTACACGTGGATGAGCGAGCAGCGGGCGAAGGCGGGGGCTTAGGGACTGAGCGGTCTAGGGTAATCTCGAACGCTTCCCGGACGATTTCATGTTCCTCTTCACTAAAGAGGAGTTGTAAATCTTGAGGCCACAAATTGTGACCTCAAGAAATGTAGAGCGTCTTTTGAGGTCGCAATTTGCGACCTCAAGGCCCCACAGCGGTCGCCGCACACTGCCTACAGTTGTGAACACCGCCGCCAACGCCCGTCCATTCCCTAGTTAACGATTCTAAATGATTAAGCACCAATGATCATCGTAGATGCTTTGGGGACCGAACTCGGCTCCTGAGAAGCAAGGCAAAGGCCAATGTTGTTTCACGCCGCTAAGCCATAAATCTTCTGAAACTACCTGCGTAAGTCACTCTCTCGTTAAGACGATGAAGACCATCTCTTTTAAAAAATTCTCGACCAATTCTCGTTTTTCCGTCATGAAATGGTGGAAATAATTCTATTGTTAGGCGTCGCTACGTTTTATGAAGCATACGATTCTCGTTTTCCTGTTCTGCGTCGGTCTGCTGCATTCGCGGGCAGCAGACGAGCCCCTCATTCCAGTCGCACTCAACGCCGTCCTCCCACAGATTCATGTCGGCATGACTATTCTTCAGGTCGAGGCGGTGCTCGCACCTGCTTACCCAAAAGTCAAAGGCCAGATGGGCGTTTGGTCAGGGCAGACCGGTTACATTGACTACAAGCTCGACGAGCGGCACACCCTTTCCGTCTCCTCGATTACTCGTAACGGGAAGGAAGTTGTCCATGACGAGATTCTTCTATACCTCTATGACTGGCCATCGAAGCGACGCCTCGACCTCAAAGTTTTTGAGTGGGAGAAGCTGGCAGATAAGAAGTCCCCACAAAAATGACCGCGACGCCTAACCATGCGCTGCAG
Organism: Verrucomicrobiaceae bacterium; assembly: GCA_027484055.1. Classification (GTDB taxonomy): domain Bacteria; phylum Verrucomicrobiota; class Verrucomicrobiia; order Verrucomicrobiales; family Akkermansiaceae; genus Luteolibacter. The sequence goes on from JAIXQH010000051.1 coordinate 327,421, forward strand.
CGAACAGCCGGATCGCGTCCGGGTTGGCAATCAGAGCGTTTTGCCCAGCTGTCGCTGAGCTTGGGTCGTTCGTTTCAGTCATTTCATTACGTGCGTGCTCGGCAGACGGTTACCGCAATACATACAATTGGGTTTAGTTGTGCTTGCCCTCTGACCACAATGAGGGCAATCAATCACTTCGGCGCCTATTTTACCGTCGACAGTCCCATCACGGGCATCAATCTCAAGGATTTTGGCCCTAAGGTGATCATCGGTGAAACCAAGGTGATCGCGAAGCAGTTCCCACATCGCTTGGCATGCCAGAGTGAGTTCCTCAAGTTCCTGTTTGGTATTGTCCTTTCGGGCAATCAGACCATCGACCTTGCTTGACGCGAGATCGGCTGCCGTCCGGGCTTTGTCGATCTGATAGTGCTGAAGAATATCCCATGCTAGACTCATATTGTAGTAGGTGTGGTTATTTGTGAGAACATTGAAAGCTCCAGATATCTCAAGCGAACCCTTGAGGTGCGCCCATAGGCGCGATTGACAGAGTTTGTAGTGAGATTGAGGAACTTACAGCCCGATGGTATGTCACGACTGAGGTCCTAGTTGAAGTCACTTGTTGAGGGAAAATAGAATCAGCAGGAATAGGGGAACAAACAAGAGCAGAAACCAACCCCCCCAACGAAGGAACGTCGGATGTGATCGCCCATCAATAGCACGCCCTCTTCCCAAAAGGCCCCCGGTGTAGCCCGCCATCGCGTCTGAGAACCAAATACAACTCAATGGCAATAAGTAGTATGCGGCAGTACGGAATGCTTGCCCCAGCCCGCGCGTGTAAAATGCGAGACCAATCCAAACGGCAAAGACGATGCCAGAAGCGATTCGGTGCGCTCGCTGCGACTTGTCCAATGCGTATTCCCCTTCAAGATTCATCTTCTGGTAAATTGCTACTCAATTTCTCTGGGGACTTGAATGGCTATTAAAGTTTTTGCGCCGTTCCCGTTTTGTTCCAAATCGGGTGCAGGGTCTGAACGATACTATCCTCGAGTCCAGCCGCAAGATTGATGTGGAAGCACCCAAAATGAAGAAGCCCGTTGTCTGGAAGCGCGTAGATATTGACTTCCTTACCATCGGCAATCAAGCCATAGATCTTTCTGTTTCCACTAATATTTGTGCTCTGTGTTGGACCGGGTTTCTGGTATCCATACAGGCGTTGTTTTAGGGGCTTTACCGTCTTGCCGAGATAGAGAACTTCACTATCAGACACAAAGCAATACAAGACATTGGGTGACTCAGCACAGGCGGTGAGAGAAAATTTGATAGCAGACTGCGTATAACTCCACTTGCCGACCTTTACAAAACCAATTTCGATGAGTTTCTGGAGATTACTCATGATATGCAACCGAAGTCTGGATCAATTTCGAAATAGCCAGCCGGACAGACAGGGCAATGTCTTCCACTGAGGTGGAAAGTGTCAGCAATGTTCAAAGAAGAGCATTCAGGGCAATGCTTTATGGGCGCAGAGGAATCCACCACGAATTCATTTCCGCAAGTAAGACATAAATGGGGGGCGTCATTTCCGGTGCAAATGGCGAGTCTCTCATGATCTGGGTGGTGGGCATACTGCTTACCCACGGAGGCATCAATGTAGTATGGATTGCCGTCCGACCACGACTCGATGTTCTTTCCGCATGCTCTACATATGAATCTTAGACACTCTGCCATGGTATTTTTCTGCCGATAAAGTAAGAGACGCCGATTTCATGGCTCCGCGCACGCGGAGTTGCCGGACCTTGTTGGTTGTGATTCATGCAGCTTTGGAAGGCTGACACAATGTTTCTTTAGGGAATCTCGACTCACGGCGGGCAAGTTAAGGATAATCGTCAAGATATGAGTTGGAATAGCTATGGCTGCTAAGGTTTAGCCACTCTATCTGGCTGGGAATTTCAATTGACCCAGCATTATAAACAATTCGCCACCATCACCTTCGATGCGATTTCAAAGGCCTCCCCGCTCCGCGTTCGGCTCATCAGGCGTCTCCCATTTGATAGAATGAAGTCGAGATCAATCCTCTCACACCGGCCGGGCCGAGTTCAAGACCGCAAACCCGTCCCACAAGAGTCTCTGAATTTGGCGGCAAAATCTCGAACACAGCAGAACCGAGAACGCCCAGCTGTCTCCATGATGGCAAAGCAATTGATCTTATTTGCAAAGGCGAGCAAGCTTCTCGGCCAGCATGGCGTATCATCCGCCAAGGGATCGGCTCAAACGGCCCGCTGTAAGCCTCCATCATGACATCCACTCGTTTCTTTTTCACGGCAGCCATCGCCTCACTCGGCCTATGCGGATGTGGTATGACCGCCAAAAAAGATCGCTCAAGTGTTTCATTACCAACGAATTGGAAAAACTCCAACCGTTTCCCTGTCACTTCTGGTCCCAAAGATTTGAGTCGTTGGTGGTCGCGCTTTGAGGATGCTACGCTCACTCGGGTGATTGCTGCTGCTTGGGCGGCGAATCCAGACCTTGCATCGTCCACGGCTCGGGTACAAGAAGCGCGTGCCCGCCGCAATTCCGAGGCGGCCAGCCTTTTCCCATCGGTCACTGGCTCTACAGCGGCGAATTCCAGCAGTACGAGCCGCGACGGACAAGGCGGCGACTCTGGCACCGCATTCTCCGCGAACCTCACGGCAGCTTGGGAAGCGGATCTCTTTGGGAAAAATCGCAGCACCATCCAAGCCGCCACCGCGCAGCTCGGTGCCAGTGAGGAAAATTTCCACTCCGTGCAAGCGTCGCTCGCTTCGGAAATCGCGATCGCTTACACGAATTTACGAGTCGCCGAATCCGCGCTCGGCGTGTTGCAGCGCACCGTCAAGACCCGTGGCGAGACCTCGGAACTCGCCGCGTGGCGCACTCAGTCCGGCGTTGCAGACTCGCTGGAATCCGCCCAAGCCCTGACTAGCCTGGAACAAGCCCGCGCCGCGATCCCCACGCTTTTTCAGACGATCGCTCAAAACCGCAACCTGCTCGCTCGACTCACGGGTCAAGCGCCCGGCAGTCTCGATGCGCTGCTGGATTCGGGTAAAAAATCCATTCCCAGCCCCTCCTCCTCACTGGCCCTCGGCATCCCTGCCGACACCCTCCGCCAACGCCCGGATGTGCGACTCGCAGGCTATCAGCTGCTCGCCGCCACTGCCACCTCACGCGCGGTCGCCGCCACTCGCTACCCTGCGCTCAATCTCACCGGCTCTCTCGGCATGAACGCGCTGAGCTCGGGGAAAATTTTCAATCCAGAGACCGCCACCGCAGGCATCATCGCCGGGCTGACCGGGCCCATTTTCAACGCCGGCCGCATCCGTGCAAACATCGACGCGCAGAACGCGGTCGAAGAACAAGCCTATCAGACCTACCGCGCCGTCGTCTTAACGTCCCTCTCTGAGGTGGAAAATGCACTCATCGCCTGCCGCCGCAGCACCGAACGCCTAGAGACTTTGGAAAAAGCCACAGCTGCTGCCCGTGAAGCCGCGGCACTCGCCCAGCAACGCTACAAAGCCGGTGTCACAGACCTCCTCACCGTGCTCGACACCCAGCGGACCCTGCTTGCACTCGAAGACAGCCTCTTTACCACCCGTGCCAACCGCACCATCGCCTTCATTCAGCTCTATAGAAGCCTCGGGGGTGGTTGGTCTTAAGGCTATGATTTTCATGAAAAAGGAAGTATCCGGCGCCGAACTCGCCGAAATCATCACTCAAGCGCGCTCCGGCCACCCCCTGCGGAAATGGCTCATCATCACCCTCATCCTGGTACTGGCAGGTGGCGGCTACTGGTATTACTTGGGTCACGCGCAGCAAGACACCGGCCCGATCTTCATCACGGAGGAGCTCACCCGTGGCGATCTATCTCTTGTGATCACCGCCACTGGGAATCTTGCTCCGACCAATCAAGTCACCGTGGGTAGTGAGCTATCCGGCACCATTTCAGAGGTCTATGTGGATACCAACGACACCGTCGAAAAGGGCCAAGCCATCGCCAAGCTAGACACCACCAAGCTCACGCAACAGACCGAGCGCAGCCGCGCCATCCTCCTCGGAGCCAAGGCGCGCGTCAATCAGGTCAAGGCCACCGTTCTCGAGACGGCCACCGCGCTTGAGCGCTTCCGTGAGCTCGACCGACTCAGCGGCGGTAAGACCCCATCGCGGGCGGACATGGACACCGCGCTCGCCACAGCCGAGCGTGCGAAGGCAGACTTGGAGAGCGCCACCGCCAGTGTCGCGCAAGCGGAAGCGGATGTGAAATCCATCGAACAAGATCTCTCCGTCGCCATCATCCGTTCTCCTGTGAACGGCATCGTGCTCACGCGCTCGGTCGAAGTGGGACAGACCGTCGCCGCCTCGTTCACTGCGCCGATTCTCTTCCTCATCGCTGAGGATTTGCGGAAAATGGACCTCGTCGTCACCGTCGCCGAGGCAGACATCGGCCGCTTGGAGAAAGAACAAGTCGCCACCTTCACCGTGGATGCCTGGCCCACCCGCACCTACCAAGCGGTGGTCAAGCGCGTCTCATTCGGCTCCGTCGTCACCAATAACGTCGTCACCTACAGCGCAGAGCTCGCCGTCGCGAATGACGACCTCAGCCTCCGCCCCGGCATGACCGCCACCGCAGACATCGCCGTGGCCAATAGCAGCAAAGTGTTACTCGTGCCAAATGCCGCCCTGCGCTTCGATCCCGCACTCTCCGAGTCCCTCGGAAAATCCTCCGAAGAACCCAAGCGCACCCTCGTCCAGCAGCTTTCCACGCGCAGCCGTTTCCGTGGTGGACCACCCGCCATCAAAATCTCCACTCGCAGCAAAGAACCACGCGTTTGGAAACTCGTCGCGGGCCAACCGGTCGAGGTGCTCGTGAAAATCGGCCTCACCGACGGACGCTTCACCGAGGCCAGCGCCGAAGGCCTGACCGAAGGCACGACGCTCATCATCAGCGCCAAGCCCGCCGAGACGCCATGAAGCCCGAATCCCTCATCGAGCTTCGCGGCCTCACCAAGACCTACGGCAAGGGGGATGCCGAGTTCAAGGCGCTCAAAGGCATCGACCTCGAGATCGCCAGCGGCGAGTTCGTCGCCATTATGGGCCCCAGCGGCTCCGGGAAATCCACCTTGATGAATCTCCTCGGTTGCCTCGACACCCCCAGCGCCGGCTCCTACCTTTTTCAGGGCATACCCATCCAGACTCTCAATAAGGACCAGCGCTCGCTCATCCGCCGTCACGCCCTCGGCTTCATTTTCCAAGGCTTCAATCTACTCGCCCGCACCTCTGCTCTGGAAAATGTCGAGCTTCCCCTGCTCTACCGCGGCTATCCTCAGAAGCAGCGCCACGAAATGGCCCGCGCCGCCCTCACCAGCGTCGGCCTTTTCGGAAAAGAGCGGAACACCCCAGCAGAACTCTCCGGCGGTCAGCAGCAGCGGGTCGCCATCGCCCGCGCCATCGTCACCAACCCCGGCACCCTCTTCGCCGACGAACCCACCGGTAATCTCGACTCCAAGACCACTCTCGAAATCATGGATCTGCTCTGCCGTCTCAACTCCGAGCGCGGCATCTCCATCATCATGGTCACCCATGAGGACGAAGTCGCCGCCCACGCCACCCGCATCGTCCGGGTCAAGGACGGCCTCATCGAGTCAGACCTCCGCAAGCCCCCCCACTAACGCCCAATCCCCGCCGGCCCTTGTTTTTCAACGCCTTCATCATCGCCCTCCGGGAAATCCGCCGGAACCTCACCCGCGCCTTTCTTACCGTGCTTGGCGTTGTCATCGGCGTGGCCGCCGTCATCACCATGGTCACCCTCGGTCGTGGCGCCACCGAGATGGTCAAATCACAGATCGCCAACCTCGGCAGCAATCTACTGGTTATGCGCCCTGGCCAAGGTTGGGGTGACCGGAATGCCCCCCAGTTCAGCATGGGAGATGTCCAAGCCATCAAAGAGCAAATCAGCGGTGTCCGCGCCGCCGCACCGCTGGCCCAAGCCACCGCCCCCGCCGTTTACCTGAAAAACGTTCGCAACACCGACATTCAAGGCACCACTCCCGACTACTTCGGCATCGCCAACTGGAAAATTAATGAAGGCCGTTTCTTCGATGAAAAGGACCTGCTCGAAGGCGCACCCGTCTGCGTCATCGGCGAGACCATCAGCAAGGAACTCTTCGCCGGAGATGACCCAGTCGGTAAAAAAATCCGCATGCAGTCCACCTCGTTACTCGTCATCGGCACCACTGCGGTAAAGGGCCAAGGCGGCTTCGGTGACGATTTGGACGATAACATCATCGTCCCTGTCACCACCCTCCAGCACCGCTTCAGTGGGAAAAAATCCAAGCAAAGCATTAACCAAATCCTTTTTTCCGCAGAGGATCATTACCCCACCGCCGGCATCATCACCGACGTAGCCGCACTCATGCGCGAGCGCCGCGGCCTCACCAGCGTGAATCAAGAGAACAACTTCTCCGTCACCGACACCCGCCAGATCGCAGACGTCATGAGTTCCAGCACTCAGGTGATGACCTCACTGCTCGGAGCTGTCGCCGGCGTCAGCCTGCTCGTCGGCGGCATCGGCATCATGAACATCATGCTCGTCTCCGTCACCGAGCGCACCCGGGAAATCGGCATCCGCCTCGCCATCGGCGCACGGGCTCGTGAGGTTCTGCTCCAGTTCTTGGTGGAGGCCGTCACCCTCTCCTGCGTCGGCGGTGTGACTGGAATCTTACTCGCCTACGGATTGTGTACGACCCTTGCCAAAGTCGTCGGTGCGCCCTTTATCTTCGACCCTAAGATCAACACCATCGCCTTCATTTTCTCCGCCGCCATCGGCATCGTCTTCGGCTTCATGCCCGCCCGCCGCGCCGCCAGCTTGGACCCCATTGATGCGCTGCGGCATGAGTGACTAGGACGAAACGGCGTCGCCCCAAGAACCTAGCAAGTCGGGATTCTTTAAAAAGTCTGACTTTTTTACGGCTCTATAGGATGCTTGTTTCTCATTGCGCAGTTTTGTGCAGAGTCGCGTGGTGTTAAGAATTTTGAGTTTCCTATTCGGAGTGTTTTGCTTCGGCTCTACGGCGAAGGGGCACGTGGTTTCACAACTTTTCGGCGAGTGGAAAGTGGCGGAAACTTGGGAAATCGAGGTGCTGTTCGATGCAGATTATGCCGTGCCTGAGTGGCGGGAAAACCCGCAGGTGGAAGCGCCTACCCGCGAATGGTTAATGGCGCGGGGTGAGGATGGATGGCGGCGCTTGCGGACTGAGGCAGAGCAATACCTGCGCGAGTGTCTACAACTGAAGTCGGGGGGGAAACTTTCAGAGTGGTCCGTCGAGTTTCCTGACTTTGCAACGAGTCCACCGGATTTCCCTGAGTTGCTCAATGACGCCGCCTATTTCCGAATGCGGATCAGAGGGACCCATTCATTGGAGGATGATTCGACCCTTTTGTGGGCTCAGGGCAATCGCCCGTCATTGATTTTACAAATGCCGGGGAAGGGTGCCGGATTTATAACGATCAAGCCTGGGCAATCGCTTGCGCTGCCCAGAACCGGCAAGGAACTGGGGAGGCCGCCGTGGATCGAGTCATTCCGTCAGGGCTTTCTGCATGTGCTGCCTGCTGGACTGGATCATGTGCTGTTCGTGATGGGTCTATTCTTCTATCAGCGCAAATGGCGTCCCTTGTTATGGCAGTCCTTGGCCTTCACCTTGGCTCATACGGCCACTCTGGGGCTGGCCGCTGCTGGCGTGGTGAGGGTCTCGGGAGCGTGGGTGGAGCCGCTCATCGCGCTGAGCATCGTGGTGATCGCGCTCGAGAATTTACGACCGGAGAAGTCGGCGGGTTACCAAACACGCTTGGTGTTTGTCTTTGGCTTCGGCCTGATTCACGGTTTGGGATTTGCCGGTGCCTTGGCGACGTGGTTGAAGCCCGGTGAAGGATTTCTAGCCGCTCTGATGAGTGCGAATCTCGGCGTGGAGGCAGCGCAGGTGACCTTGCTGGGCGCTGCTTGGTGCCTCACTCTGGGATGGAACCGGCGCAAGATCTATCAGCAGGCGCGCGTGATATGCTGCGGGGGAATCGCGGCTATTGGAACTTTCTTATTCTTGGAGAGGACCGGGATTCTGACTAGTTTCTAAAGGTGAAATCGACGCCCCGCCGACTCCAGCCTTTGACGATGTCTGCTTGAAGCTGCTCGAAGGAGCGACCATCTAGCAAGAGCTCTAGCGGAGCCTCACTACTTTTATTCTCATGGAGTTTTTTGAGGAATGCTTTGAGCCGCTTCGCGTCACCATCACCGTCTAGATAAAGAAAATACGTGGTGATGAGTAAACCGCAGCCGTAGTTGATTTGAGGATTTTTCAAAAACGACGAGTAATCCTGAAGCATAAAATCCTTGAGCGGAGGAAGGTTGATGTTCTTTCCAAGAGCCCGGCCTCCCATGTCTTTGCTCCCATAGCCGGTGGCATAGTCAATGGCGTCTTTGATGTTGCCACGCACATTGTAGGAACCTGCACGGTAAGGAGTCACGGCGACGAACTCTGCGATGCCTTCGCTGAACCACCCCATCGCACCTTGCCGATAGTATTGGGGGGGAGTGAGTTGATGAGTGAGCTCGTGAGGGAGCGTTTTACTGCTCTTGTCGCGATCAAGCATGTAACTACTGCCGACCGGACGGACGCCTAGGCTGGTGAGCGGCACCATGACGACGCCGCGACCGCCCATAAAAACGCCGGCGCTATCCGGCGGACCACCCGCTTTCACGTATTCGGAGAACTCCTCAAACAGCAGGATGAGGTGCTTACCATCCGTTTTTTCTCCAGCGTTTATCCCAAGCGGTAAAGTGCGGCAGTATAGGTGGGTTGCCTCGAACATCACGGCGAAACCCTTGACGACCGACTGCGCCAAGCGCACATCGCAGATATACCGGTAATTCGCACTCTCATAGACGAAGCGCTTCTTCTCAGCGCTTTCCTCGACGGTTACAATTTCCGGGTCTTCCGTGAATTTGACGCGTTCAGGCCAGGGAGCGTCGAAATTAAGCGCGTCGTTGTTGATCGGTGGGGTCTTTGGGGTAGTTGCCGCAGTGGGTCTGGCAGGAGTTACCATCGTCGGCAGCAACGCTCGGTTTTTCTCAACGTATTCGCGGTCGGGCAACGAAAGCTTCTCAAGCGGGAATGGGACTTCGCGACCATCGACAAGCTGGAGCACGATTGACTGTGTGTCACCGCGGACCAGTGTGGCTTCGATTCTTCGATTTTGAACATCAGTCCAAGGGCGCAAGTCGAAAGCCCACAGAGGGCAACCAAGGAAGAAAAGAATCGGGAGAACACGCATTGGCTTACCCGTGGATTTAAGACGTGGATTAAGATTTGTCAGTGATAAATTTGGGCTGTTCTCGCCGATGCTTCTACTCGAAACCCTTGATTCGTGGTAAATGTCCTCGTTTGCCTTTAGCTTAAGCGTTTGTCCGGGATTTTGTTTTTGATAAGCAGCGCCGCCACGGCCTCACCCGTGTGAACCAAGAGAGCAACGTCTGCGACACGCGCCAGCTTGGAACCCCTTCGATGCGCTAGGGCACAAGTAGGGGGATTAAAACGAGTGTGCCTGAGAAGAGGTTTCCACCATTACGAATGGAGGTCAGTCAATTTGTCAGATTGCGCGAATGCCGAAAAACCTTGTGCCAGCCCACCAAACCAGCATGAATATAAAGCAGCAAAGAGATAAAGTCACCACGCGCCCCGGTCGCGTTCTTATAACCATCGGCTATAAATCAGAAACTTCCCTTGAACCTTCAACCAGACAATATAATTCCCACTCGTAGAGGCTGGTTAAGAACTCTTCAGAGCGGGCTTCTATTGAGTAGCGTGGGTTGGGGTATCTCGTTTATTTTCACATTCTCGACCTGGGATTCCGCATCATACCAGCTTTACTTCATGGGGGCCGACCGGATCGCATATCAGCCATTGCTCGATTATTGGCTGCGGATGGCGTCTGCAGCGTTTGGGTGCATTGGCATTGGATCCGCGCTAGCCTGCATTCGCCCCGTGTTCTTTCAGGGACTTATACTCCTTCTCGGGCCGTTTCACATTTTTGTTGGTTCTGTCCTTGTCGCTTCGGCAGTCATTAACCAATTGAATACGGAATCTCATCCCACCTTTGTCGCTGACATTTACTTTCTGTTTTGTGACGGCATTGCTGCTCATTACGCCTCTGACTGTCACGTTTTACAGTAGCAAGCGGCGAGCACACAAAACTCGTGGCTTCTAACGAGATATAAGCCATTTGATTTCAAATCCAAATTATTTCAACATTTCGTGGAGGAGCACTCAAATTCAAGTTCCCAGAAAAATTGAATAGTAGCACCGTTGCAGCCGTAAGGTCTAGGCAAAGCAAGATGAAGACGAGTCTGGTCACCCTAGTTGCAATATTTGGACTCGTCGGGTTTGGAATAGTCACAGGATTCGTCGGGATACATTATCCTCGTGTGATTGAGAACCAGCCTCTTCGCAATCCAATTGCGGTTGCAAAAGTCGAAGGATCACGGATTACCCTTTTTGACGGACGAATTCTGGAACTTGAGGATGCCGCACCAACAGGTAGCTGGGAAGAGTTTTTCAGTACGGGGAGTAAGATTGAAATCGAAGAGAATGGTCCAGACGAAGTAACCATCTGGGGTAACAAACCCGGATGGATTTGCGGCACACCATGGGCACGGCCGCTTCGAATTCCGTTGATTGAAGACAGGGTCTATCGCAACCGACGCGAGATTCTTTGTTTTGCGAGCTACAAAAAATCGACAACTAAAGCCGAACCCCAAAGATAAGTTTGAAAATTACCTCGCACCCATCCGTTGTTGCAATTCAAGTTCCCGCCAAAATGAGTCCCATAACTAGGGGCTACCTTGAGAGCAGCTGGCCCGATGGGGAAATCCCAGATCCGTCATAGTCGAGAACCCCTAAAGAAACATTGTGCCAGCCATCCAAACCTGCATGAATCGAAAGCAACAAAGTCCGCTCGCTCCGCATGCGCCTTTCTTCGAGGAGGCGTCGAAAAACCAGCGTTCCTACCTCAATCGCTAGAAATTGCAGATGTATCTACGCTTCCAGACCAAGATCCCCGATCCCCAGTCTGGCCGTCCGACCGGAATTCTTGTTGCCGCACATCAGCTACGGGACAGCAATCGGATCTCCGTCCCCGACGAAGTATGGCTGCGTGATTACCTTTCCTACTTTAACAAGCATCTCAAGATTCCAGCTTGTCTGAAGGAGCCCGAACACCGCCGGGCGATCAGCTGGTTCAAGGAAGGCAGTAAGATGATTGATCGAGTCTGGAATCTGAAAGCATTTTTGGAGGAGCAAGACATCTTCATCGACGTCATCACAACGCATGATCCAGGAACTTTGATCTACGAAGATGGCCATCAGGTGGTGGCCAGATCTAGACGAAAAACCAAAGGGAATAAGCCGTGCTAGGCAACCGGCGATAACATCGCAAGTTGAATTCGAACTTCCCACTGTCGGTGCCTCCAATCTATCGTTCGTCAAATAAGAAAATATGAAAACATTCATCCAACCACGTCATGTTGGTGCGGCACTCGTCTTCATCGCCTCAAGCTTATGCGTCAGCGCAGCCAAGATCACAGTCCACGTCGTCGGTCAGGTGAAAGTGCCTGGGCTCCACGTCGTCGATTCACCGATTGCCCCAGAGCAATTAGAAAAGGCATGTGGCAATTGGACAGAATTCGGAAGTGGCAAGCGTTTGCAGGTGATCCGGTTGGCTCGGCCCCCCAACCAAACGATTGACGATCCTGGAGAGAAGAGTAGCCAGATATTTGAACTAGCCGACATTGCCACTTTGAACGGTAAGTATCTACTCAAGTCGAACGACATCATCTACATTCCAGCGAAGATGGTCTATGGTCGCTGACGAAATCCAAGAAGGCACGCACAAGTCGGTGTCGGCAACGCCCATGAGAGACACGCTCTCACCAATCAACCGCGCCTACAAAGGCGTGTGCCACACCCTGACGTTGCTACATTCAACTCGCGACATAGTTTTCAGTATTATTTAAAAGATGAATGTACTTGAAGCAACCATTCAGGATTTACCCGCCTTGTGCGAATTGCTCGGCATTTTGTTCAAGCAGGAAGCGGAGTTTCAACCAAACAGGGAGTCCCAAGAAACTGGGCTGCGAGCGATCATCGAGAATCCGAACGTAGGCCGAGTATTGATTCTCAAGGACGGTGCGATTGCAATCGGGATGGTGAGCTTATTGTTTCTGCCTTCCACAGCGTTAGGCGGCAGGGTCGCTCTACTCGAAGACATGATTGTCCACCCCGACCGCCGAGGTGGAGGTTCAGGAGGGGACTTGCTTTCAGCAGCGATTGCGTGTGCCAAGGAATGTGACTGTCGCAGGATTACGCTTTTGACCGACGGCAGCAATGACGGCGCACAGCGATTTTACCAACAACACGGATTTACCCCTTCTCAAATGTTGCCGATGCGTTTGTCGCTGATCACACCCGAATCCATCGCCTAGTTTCTACAGCACGTTGCCTTCGAAGGACCATCATATTTGCTCCCTAAAAGCACATAAGTAAGTCACTATCATTTAGGCCATGAAGCCAACCCCATTCAAAAAAATCTCGACCAACACTTTTTCCCCGCGAATAAATTGGCGTGACTCATTCTACGGTGCAGCAATCAATTATGAAAGCCATAATCAAAGTGCTGACGTTCGTGATCGCCGGCCTCGTGATTGCAATCTTCTTATTCATTGTAACGATTCATTACTTTCGTGAGAGTTCTAAAATCGAAATCACTCGCGTCGTATCAGATATACCTCCTGGAACGCAGCTCTCGAGTGCAATCGCTAAACTTGGGAAGCCAAATCAAGTTTATGAAGATGAGGCAAGCATCAAGAATCATTCCTCTGGAAAGAACACCGAATTCTATTCAGATTGTAATTTGTATATGTTCGTTCATGACGCTGTTCCTTATCGCTGGATATTAATTTATACGGATAAAGATTCGATCAGGGTTAAGCGCGCTGACTGGGTAGATATGTAAAACAAGTCACTGCAGTTAACCCCCAGCTTCAGCTCCGCAGATTTTACGACCGTCCACCCAAATTACTACCAGTAATTCAGGGGCTTGCTGCCGCGCCAGTTGATGCATGGACGTTCATTTCCCAGCGGTCGGCAGGCGTGAGCACCGTGCGGGCGGCGGGGCTTTTAAGCCAAGTGAGTGCGGCTGGATTGCCCATGAGCTCGGCGTCCCAGAAGGCGGTGCTGAGGGCGAGGATGGCTTGGTGGTAGCGATTATCCTTGGTGGAGGAGCCGCTGGATACGCGTTCGCCGAAGCTCATGTGGGTGGCTTGATCGAAGACGACCTGCCAGGCTTCCGCTTGTTTCAAGTGGGGAAAAACATTCAAGCGGTCCGCGGCGCTGGTGTTGCCAATGGGGCTTGTATCTAGGGTGCCAGTCATGAGGAGGCAGGGAATCTTGATCGGAGCGAAGGCCTTGGCGGGATCGCCCGCTTTGGGTGGACTGGGGCTCATCATGAGCGCGGCTCTGAGGCGTGGCTCGGCGAAGGAGCGCTGGCCGGCGAGGACGGTTTGCCCGGAGAGCGCCTGAGTGGTGACGGCGCCGAAGGAGTGCCCGGACATGCCGATTTTTTTCAAATCCAGCCGAGCGTGCAGCGGGTGGGAGGGATCGGCATTCCAACGGGTGAGGGTGTCAATCACGGCGGGGATGTCTTGGACACGGAGGATGAGATTTTCACCAGAGGCAGCGGCACTCATGGCAGCTATGCGCTGGGCGGCGGCGGTGTTTTTCCAAACGGCTTCGTCGCTGCCGGGGTGTTGCACGAAGACGACGAAGTAGCCGCGCTTGGCCCAGTGCTGACCGAGGTAGGGGTTGTTGTCACAAGAGACGCCGAGGCCGTGGGAATAGAAGACGACGGGTGCGGGCTGGGTGGACTCGGGGAAATAGATCCGCAGCGGCAGGACGCGCTCTCGTTTGGCATCCGTCACCTCGAAGGTCTGCAAGCGGAGTTCGTGGTCGGTGACGGCCAGGGGATTATACTCCGCGGGCGCGGCCCGGAGAAGGCTCACCAAGGCGAGGGCGGTGAAGGCATAGCGCAGCATCGATGTGGCCATGCCCCAGTAACCCCGCGAACCGTGATTTGGTTGCGGGGTTGGGAACGTGGCCCTTAGCGGACGACGCGTGCGCCGCCGCCGGAGATTTGTTTTTCCACTTCCTTGCGAGTGGCCATGGAGGTGTCGCCGGGGGTGGTGGAGGCGAGCGCACCGTGGGCGGCACCGTATTCGACGGCTTTCTGAGCGTCGTTGAACTCCATGAAGCCGAACTGGAGGCCGGAGGCAAATGAGTCACCGCCGCCGACGCGGTCGAGGATTTCGAGGCCGGGGTATTTCCGGGATTCGTGGAAGACGCCGTCGTGCCAAAGGATGGCGGACCAGTCGTTGACGGTGGCGGTGATGACGCCACGAAGGGTGGTGGCGGCGACCTTGAAGTTGGGGAATTCCTTCACCGCGCTCTCGATCATGGCCTTAAAGGCGTCCAGCTCGATGGCGGATTTCGTGTGGTCCGCGCCCTTGACCTCGAAGCCGAGGGAGGCGGTGAAGTCTTCTTCGTTGCCGATCATGACGTCCACGTATTTCGCGATTTCACGGTTCACTTCTTGCGCCTTGGCAAGGCCGCCGATGGTTTTCCAGAGTGATGGACGGTAGTTTAAATCGTAAGAAACGATGGTGCCGTGGCGATTTGCTGCCTTCACGGCTTCCACGGTGAGGGCAGCGGTGGACTCGGAAAGCGCGGCGTAAATGCCACCAGTGTGAAACCAGCGGACGCCGAGGGTGCCGAAGATATGGTCCCAATCGACATCGCCCGGCTTGAGCTGGGAGGCGGCGGTGTTCCCCCGGTCGGGATTGCCCACCGCGCCGCGCACGCCGAAGCCGCGCTCGGTGAAATTCAGGCCATTTCTCACGTTGCGGCCGATGCCGTCGTCCTCGCGCCACTGGATGAAGTCGGTGGCGACGCCGCCTTGCATGATGAAGTCTTCGATGAGGTGGCCCACTTCGTTATCGACGAAGGCGGTGACCACGGCGGTCTTGTAGCCGAAGCATTTCCGGAGGCCGCGTGAGGTGTTGTATTCGCCGCCGCCTTCCCATGCTTGGAAATGGCGGGCGGTGCGGATGCGGCCTTCACCGGGATCGAGGCGGAGCATGACCTCGCCGAGTGAGAGTTGATCGAAGGCGCATTGGGACTTTGGCTTGATGGTCAGTGACATGAGAGCTTTTAGTGTGTGGTTGTGGAAAGAGTCTAGGGCGGCGGGCGCAGCGGTGTAAAGCTCAGGAGTTCTAGAGCTTAGGGATGGCCTGTTCGAGCCAACGACGTTTCAAGGCTTCCGCTCGAGTGAGTGCCGACTCGGTGGTTTTCCCGAGGAAGTTGGCGTGGCCCATTTTGCGTCTGCCCCGTGCGTGGCGTTTGCCGTAGAGGTGGAGGCTGGTTTCCCCGTCTTGGAAAAGGGGTAACCAATCAGGCGGGGTGGTCTCATCTGGCCAGAAGTCGCCGAGTAAATTCAGCATCACCACCGGGCTGAGTAGGCGGGTGGAGCCAAGCGGCAGGCCGATGACGGCACGCAGCTGCTGGGCGAATTGGGAAGTGACACAGGCGTCTAGGGTGTGATGGCCGGAATTGTGAGGGCGTGGAGCCATTTCGTTGACCAGCAGGGTACCGTCCGTTTTTAAGAAAAACTCCACCCCGAGGATGCCTCGGTAGTCGAGTGCTTCTGCGACGCGGCGGGCGATGGCGCCGGCCTCTAGGGCCACGGCGGGCGAGACTCGGGCGGGAACGATGGAGACATCTAAAATCCGGTGTCGATGACGATTTTCCGCAGGGTCGTAGGTGACGATACTGCCATCGGCACCACGGGCGATCATCACGGAGAGCTCCTTTTCAAAAGGAACCCATGCCTCAAGCACGGCGCGTGGGGACTCGAATGCGGCCCAGATTTCATCAGCGTCTTCGTGCCCTTCGAGCTTGATTTGGCCTTTTCCATCGTAACCGAAATCCGCCGTTTTCAAGACACCCGGGCCGTCCAGCTCCTTCATGGCCGCAGCGAGGTCTGCTGCGTTGTCGATGACGGCAAACCAAGTGTGCGGAATCTGATGCTGGCGGAGAAATTTTTTCTCCCGTTCGCGGTTTTGGCAAATGGAGATGGCGCTGGGCGACGGATGCAGGCCGGTCCGGCGCGCCACGGCTTCCAGGGTCTCGCGGGGGATGTTTTCAAACTCGATGGTGGAAACGGTGACTCTGCTGCAAAAGTCTTCCAAGGCGATGGGGTCGCTGAAGGGTAGATCGATGACTTCGTCCGCCACTTCCACGGCAGGTGCTTCGAGTCCACCCGTCCAGATTACCGTGCGGATGCCCATGCGACGCGCGGCGAGGGCGATCATCCGGCCAAGTTGGCCACCGCCGATGACACCGACGACGCAGTGGGGAGGGTGGAGCGGGAGAGAAGAAGCGGGCATGAAGTCAGTCAATGGGATCAAGAGGGGGAAGCGTGGCAGATTTCACCGATTCATTCTGAGCAGCACGGAATGCGGCAAGCTTCGTGGCGAGAGCGGGGTCGTGGTTCGCGAGCATGGCCACGGCGAACAGCGCGGCATTGATCGCCCCGGCCTTACCGATCGCGAAAGTGGCGGTGGGAATGCCGGCGGGCATTTGAACGATGGAGAGCAAAGAATCCACGCCTTGGAGGGCCTTCGATTCCACAGGCACGCCGAGCACTGGCAAGTCGGTGATGGCGGCGGTCATGCCTGGTAAATGGGCGGCCCCGCCAGCTCCGGCGATGATGCATTGCAGACCCCGCCCGCGTGCAGCACTGGCGTAGGAGACCAACTTGTCAGGTGTCCGGTGGGCGCTGACGACTTCCGACTCCCAGCTGACGCCGAAATCGCGCAAGGTCCGGGCGGCGTGCTCCATGGTCGGCCAATCCGAAGTACTTCCCATAATAATGCCGACATGAGGCGCTGCGTTCATGGTGTGCAGAGTGGAGAGCCAGGAACGAAGCGTCAATACGCACCTTGCTGGACCCCATTTTCACAAGGAATGTTCGCTTGACGATGGCTCTGATAATTCTATACCAGAGTCATGAAATCCCTTTATATCGCACTATTACCGCTCGCGATTTTCGTGGATCAAGGGCCCTTGCGAGCTGGCTGTGTCGCGCCTGAAACGGAGAGCAGCAGCTTCGACGCGACTCCCGTGGTGGGTCAGTTCCTCGTCCTAGCGGCCGAGCCATTAACCGCTCAGGATCAAACGATTCAAACCCGCGTGAGCTTGCAGTTGCAGGAACGATTCAAGGGTGAAGTGCCCGCAGAACTTGAAATCATCACGCCAGGCGGGTGCGTCGTTGGCTTAACTGAAGTACGGTCAGATTCGATGGTTCTGAAGCCCGGAGAGTCCTACGTTTTGCAACTAAAAAAAACTCAAGCCGGTCTCTGGACGGCTCATCCTTATCACGCGTTCCAGATGCGGGAAAATCAGCAAGATGTCCGAAAGTTTTTCCGAAACCGTGCCCGCGGTCCCCGTCCAAAGCTCGTCTCAGCCTCCGGGTCTGCGCCGGCTGTGGGAACCGATCAAGGCGCATCGGTGGTGCCGGGTTCAGTCGTCGGTTATTATTCGTCTGGTGGCTCACCGACCCGCTTCACGGCCTGTGACTCAGACGAGCCGATTCCTTACCTGCTCGACATCGACCCGACCAAGCTTCCTGCCTCCATATCGCGGGAAACTGCCATCGCGGCGGTGACCGAGGCGCTGGCAGCATGGTCAGCTTCGACGTCTCTGAAGTTTCGTTTCGATGGATTTCAGAGCTTTGGCGCGGCAGCCAGTACGATCACGACGCAGGATCGTCGGATAAGAATTCAGCTCCACGACAACTTCGATGCGATTAATGCGGTAGGCATCAATGGCATCGGTGGTGGTGGGTTTTTATTTTCTTCGTCGTCATTTACCGGCGGAAGAGTGGTGAACCAAGGGTTTCAAGAGCGAGTTTACAGTTATGTCGTGATCGAAAGCGCGGCTAACTCTCGTTTTAATAATAGCTTGGTGAATTTTAAACGTGTTCTCACTCATGAAATCGGTCATGCGCTGGGACTGGCGCACTCGAGTGAAGATCCAGATGAACCAGATACGACGCTGAAGTCGGCGACAATGTTCTTCACCGCAGCTGACAACTCGGCTGGAGCCACGATTCAAGCGTATGATCTGGGCCGGATTCTGATCGGCTATCCCCTGAACACGCCCCCTGTTTCCATCGACCGGACTTTCGTCGCGATATCGACTTCAAATTACAATTCACTCCCTCAAAACACGATCGGGGTAAATCGTCTCCAACTTCGTGCTTATGACCGACAGGGTACGGCCTTGACGGCTACTCTAGTGCCAAGCACCACCACCCCGGCTGTCACGAACACCACCTCCATCAACGGAACCTTTTCTATTACGACGACACCAGCGCTAGGGACGACTCTTTTCTATCTGCCCAAGGGTAATTACGCCGATAGTAATCCCAAACTCACCGATACCCAAATCGAAGCGGGAAACTACTTGGATCAAGCCATTATCCAGTTCAGTGATGGGGTGAATCTGAGTAAACCCATGAGATGCGTCGTAGTCGCCTTTGCCAATGATACGACCCCCGCTGATGGGTTGCCAAATGCGTGGATGACGGCGAATTTTGGAACGACAGCGGTCGGTTCTACGAGCAACGCGACGACTAGAAGGCGCTTAGCCGATTCCGATCCAGATTTAGACGGGTTGACCAACCGCACGGAATTCATGTTGGGCACCAGTCCCATTGTGGCGAATTCCATGCCCAAACTAACGATGAGCTCGACTGGTCAGTTGAGTTTCACTCCTCTGCGCTTCATGCCTTACGTCATTGAGTCCTCCGCCACGTTGGCTCCGAATTCTTGGACTTTCCGTGGCGTCCGGACTTCATTTTCAACTGGACCCGTGACGGCGAACTTCATGGCAAATAACGGCCCAACAAAGGAATTTTACCGAGTATCATTCTCGCAAGTTGCCCCGTGAGGGTTTCACTCCACCACGGCCTCGGCGCGGGGAATGGCGCGGGGAACCTCAGGCTCCACCGGCATGGCCTTGGGAACGGATGTGGGGGTCGATGTGGTCGGGGGCTCTTCCACGGGTAAAGCACGGGCGGGCGGGGCGAGGTCCTCAAGTGGTATTGCGCGTTTCGGTTTCACCAAGATCCCTTCGGACTCGTGGTTTTCCGGCACCTCCGAGGCGCGCGGTGGCTGAATCTTCAATTGGTCCGCCGTGGGAGGTGTTTTTCTCATGCGGATTTCCACGCGGCGATTTCCCGCTTGTTCTTCTGCCGTGCCGGTCACGATGAGCGGGGCACTTCTGCCGAAGCCACGGGTGCTGATCTTGGTGGCGTCCAAGCGCATGGATTTCACGAGGTAGGCTTTGACCGCTTCCGCGCGTTGGATGGAGAGTTTTAAGTTAAAATCATCGCCACCGACGAGGTCGGTGTGCCCTTCGATCCAGCAGTAAAGCTCAGGGTTGCGGTCCATGAGTAGGCCCAGCTTCATGAGGCCGACTTTAGCGCTTTCGCGAAGCTGGGTGCTGTTGAATTCAAAGAGAAGATCGCTAGGGAGCATGGTCTTCGCACCGAGCAGTAGGTTTTGCGGTAGCGAGAGCATGGAGTCGAGCGAGGCCATGCCATCAAGTGTGCCATTCTCCACCTTACCGTTCGCGCCTTGTTTGATGAGATTATCGGTGAATTTTCCGAATTCCTGATCCTCTGCTTGGACGGTCCCGGGATCGACGGTGAGCTGGCCGATAGCGGCGGGCTTGATGGTTTCTGGGAGGCGGCCTATTTCTGGGAGATCCGCCGCGATATCGAAGCCGGAGGAAAGATCCAGCGCTATGGTAGCAGGGCTGCCTTCTTTCGCGGGATTTTGATTGCTCAAGGCAAATACCGCCTCGTTTACCGCGGGTTTGATATCGATTTCCTGGTCCTTGGGTAGTTTCGCCAGCACGTCGATTTCTTCTAATAGCGAAGCGCTATCTCGGGCGGGCTGGGTGATGACTTCATCTGGAGCGACGGGCTCGAAATCTTCTGGGCGGACTTCAACTTGACGGATATCGACCGAGCGGGTGCTAAGTTCTTGTGCCTCTTCGAATTGGAAGGCGATTTTCAAGCGGTCTAGGCTGAAAAAGACCGCGACATGAAGGAGGATGGAGACCAACATCGCCACCGTAGCCCACCAGCCGAGGCGGTCCGGCCCCGGTAAGCGTGAGCCCCTTCCGGCTCGTGATTCGTTCCATGAGTAACTATTGGCCACGCGCGAAGCTACTCCATTTCTAATTGGCTGGCAATCATGAGTAATTCTGCTACACAGCGCTTTGGCGAGATGCCGCTAATTTTAACCAAACTCCCAACTTATGGCTGCGAAAAAAGCTGCAAAGAAAAAAGCTGTGTCTGATGTGTCTGAGCCGAAGGCACCGCGCAAAACCGCTCCGAAAAAAGTGGCCGTGAAAACCGCCGCCCGGCCATCAATCGATGCGATCGCGCGTGCGGCGTATTTGAACTACCGCCGCCGAGTGGAGCAGGGCTTGCCGGGGGATGCCCATGGCGATTGGCTAGAAGCGGAACGGCAGGCGCTGGAGTGATTTTTTCACCTCTTACGGCTTGGACAGTGCCCGAAACGCCGCCACAGTCCGCCGCGTGAACCACTGCAAATCACTTGGCATCGGCTTGGCCGGCTTCGGAACCGTCGGCTCTGGCGTTTGGAACATTTTAGAACGGAACGGCAACTTAATTACCGGCCGCACCGGCGGCGGAGTGACTTTGCACATGGCGAAGATCCTTGTGCGCGATCTCACAAAAGCTCGCGCCACCACGGCGGAAGTTGCCCCCGAGCATTTCACCACGGACTGGCGGGAACTCGTCGCAGACCCAGCAGTAGACATCGTCGTCGAACTCATCGGCGGGACGACCGATGCCTTTGAAATCGTCGCCGCCGCGCTACGCGCCAAAAAACCCGTCGTTACGGGAAACAAGGCCCTGCTCGCCGAGCGTGGGGTTGAGCTGTTCGCCATTTCCCGTGAGATGGACACCCCGATTCATTTCGAGGCCGCCGTCGCGGGTGGGATTCCGATTATCCGTACCGTGCAGGACTCGTTCATTGGCAACCGGATCCACTCATTTTCTGGCATCATCAACGGTACTTCCAATTACATCCTCGGACGCATGACCGACGCCGGGTTGACCTTCGAGGAAGCGCTCGGTGAAGCTCAAGCCCTCGGCTATGCAGAAGCGGACCCAGCGCTAGACGTCAATGGCTGGGACGCGGCGCACAAGGCGATCCTGCTCGCCACGCTTGCTTACGGATTCCCCATCGACCCCGCGAGCATTCACGTTTCTGGCATCGAGCAAGTCCGTCCGACAGACATCGCCTTTGCCAAAAATCTCGGCTATGCGGTGAAACTGCTCGCCGTCATCCGCGAGCACGCAGACGCCTCCGTCGAGCTCCGCATCCAGCCGTCTTTCATCGCCCAGACGAATATTCTCGCCTCGGTCCACGGCGTGTTTAACGCCGTCGCTGTCCATGGTGATGCTGCTGGTGAGTCGCTCTTTTACGGCCGCGGCGCCGGCCAAGATCCGACGGCCTCCTCGGTGGTGGCGGATCTGGTTGAAGCAGCTCGCTCCTTGGAAAAATCGACTGGCCACCGTGGGTTTTTGCCCTACGTGGAAAGTGGCACGATCATGCCCGTAGGTGACACTTCGACAGCGTATTATGTGCGTTTCGACGTGACTGACCGGCCCGGAGTCGTCGCGGAAATCGCACGTGTGCTTGCGGATCACCGCATTGGGATTTCTGGCACTCACTCGCCGGTGAATCCTGCGAACCCCGACGCCGAATTCTGCGACATGGTCTTCCTACTCCACACCTGCCCGTTTGGGATTCTGCAAACCGCTCTCACCGACATCGAAGCGCTCGACTGCATCAACAGCACGCCAGTGGTCTTCCGAATCGAAAACCTCGGATGATTAATTCCCGGACTCGTTCGGGTAGCGGAAATGCCGCTGCACCTTGAAGTCGAACAGGACGTTCTCCCACTTCACGCCGGTGCCACCCATGCTATGGATGACCCAAGGCTCGCCCGAGCGCTCACCCGGACCTGGGACGACGAAGCCGATGTGGGTATCTCCATTTGCCAGCGACCAAGTCACCACGTCTCCGGGCAGATAGTCCTCCGCGTTTCGTGAAGGCGTGAGCGTTTGGGCGTGGCGCTCGAAGAAGCGTTGCAAGTTCGGTGCACGGCGATGATCGATACTCGGGTCCGGCGCGGAGGCCTCCCAGAGCTGCGGGTAGAGCCTGAAATCATTCCTCATGTCCTCATGGACGAGAACTTGTAAATCCAAGTTCAGTGTCCGGTAAGCGCGGACTAAAACGTCCGCATCCATGCCCTTATTGCTAGGGATATCACCACCGGGGTAGGAAATTTTATAATACGCGCTGTCGAAAGTGACGCTTTGTTTGGACAGGGCGATCGCGGCTGCGGCGAGGCGATCCCCGAAGCGGGTGGAGCTGCTCAGCGAGGAAGCAAGAAGGTCTGCTTGTTCAAGTGATGGACCGGACTGGGCGGCTTTTAACGATGGCAGCAGCGGCTTTCCAAACCAGAATCCGATGCCGACGGAGATTACGATGATCACCCAGCCTCCGAAGAAATTACGGCGCTTCGGCTTCTGAGGCCGAGGACCAATGTATTCGATTGTGCTATAAAAGCCTGAGCGTGAGCGAGACATGGAAATTGGGACAGGCGGGAGTTAGCAAACCACGGACCAAAAAGCGACAGAAATTCAAAAAATCATGAAATCGACGAATCTGCGCGGATTTCCTGTCTCGACAAGGAAATATACGGCCTATCAGAGTCCCGGGCATGACGATTTTCAACAGTCCCCGGAAGCTCATTTGGGGCGAGATAGACGTGCCCTTGTTTGGGCTCAGTCGGGACATTTTCGGTGATCCACTGAAAGTCCCGGTTGCGTTTTCCCTCGTCACAGACGGCTCGTATCTTTGGTACCTGGTCAACCACCGCCAGCCAGCACGACTGCACCCGAAGGCGCGGCCTGCGGGCTTCCAAGCGGAACTTTGGCAGTATGATGTGGCTGAGTTATTCCTCGCCGATCCCGTGAGTGGCCGTTATTTTGAATTCAACCTCGCGCCGAACGGAGCCTGGTGGAGTTGTGAATTCACCGCTCCCCGGGTGCGGGCGGATGAAATGGACATCGCCATGCCAGAAATCGCGACCTTCGCGGACATCGCTCCGGACGGCTCGTGGTTGGCAGCGCTGGCCATACCGCTCTCACTGCTGCGGGCGCGGCTCGACTTTGGTAATGCCACACAGATAAATGTGGCCATGATCCTAGAATCCCCGACCCAGAAATTCGTTAGCGCCTGCGAACTTGGACCCGGACCCGCAGATTTCCACCAACCCGCACGCTTTTCAAAAATTTCCTACTCTCCGCTGCCAGACTAACTGGAAATCATCCTCTAGGCCCTGTCTTTTACCTTGCAGGCCCGTTTGCCACCGCTAGGCTCAATTCCGACTGGTATGCGTGTCATGCCATTTTCTTCCAAAAAACCAACTTACCGAACTCATGAAACTTGCCTTCATCGCTGGCATTAGCGCCGTTCTAGCGGCCTCCTGCTGCCCTAGTTCCGCGCCAGCCCCGAGCAAGCCATCCTACATCACGCCTTCCAAGTAAGATCCTCTCCGCTTGTCTCTCCGGGTGGGGGGACATGCATTTCTGAATCCTGACTCCTAAATCCCGCTGGGAATCCATCACACACCAATCCCTTAACTCCTGCTCCATATTATGATCCGTATCCTTACTGCATTCGTCGCTACTGCCTTCGCTCTCCTCACGGTTTCCTGCTGCTGCACCGGTGAGCCAAAGACCCCGAAACTTCGTAAACTTCCGAAGTTTCAAGAAATCGAAACCGCTCCTGCTCCTGAGCCAGCACCGGTCGTGATTCCAAGCAAGTAAGCCGTCTATTCTAGATTTCTAGGCGCTTCTGCAGGTTTGCAGGAGCGCCTTTTTTTGTGACATGGCCCATTTTTCTCCCATCGCCCCGCATTTGAGCCGTTCGGCTCAGTCTTTCTCCCCGCAGGCTACATGCGGCTTTGACATTCTAAATCCCCACGGTCACTTTCCCCGCCCGCCGTCAACCACGGCGCATTTACTCATATGGGAAAAAGCCTCTTCCAAAAAGTCTGGGACGCTCACACCGTCGGCACCATCGCCGATGGACGCACACAACTCTTCATCGGCACGCACCTCATTCACGAGGTCACCTCGCCGCAAGCCTTTGGCATGCTCCGCGACCTCGGGCTCACGGTGAAATTCCCCCAGCGCACTTTTGCCACCATCGACCACATTGTCCCGACCATCAATCAGGACCAGCCCGCTGATCCTCTGGCTGCCGAGATGATCGCTGCGATTCGCAAAAACTGCGATGACTTCGGCGTCACCTATTTCGACCTGGCTTCTGGAAAACAAGGCATCGTTCACGTCGTCGGCCCTGAACAAGGCATCACCCAGCCAGGCACCACGATCGCTTGTGGCGATTCGCACACGGCCACCCACGGCGCGTTTGGCGCGATCGCGTTCGGCATCGGCACCAGCCAGGTCCGCGACGTGCTCGCCACCCAGACCATCGCGCTTCAGGAAATGAAAGTCCGTCGGATCGAGGTGAACGGCGATCTCGCTCCCGGCGTTTACGCCAAGGACGTTATCCTCCACATCATCCGCCTGCTAGGTGCGAATGGCGGCATCGGCTACGCTTACGAATATGCCGGCGATGTCTTCGAGCGGATGTCCATGGAAGAGCGCATGACCGTTTGCAACATGTCCATCGAAGGCGGCGCCCGCTGCGGCTACGTCAATCCCGACGCCAAGACCGTCGCCTACCTTCACGGACGTCCCTACGTGGACATGACCGACTTCAGCGCTACCGCTGCCCGTTGGCTTTCCTTCGCTTCCGACACCGACGCCGTGTATGATGACATCGTCAAAAT
This sequence comes from Verrucomicrobiaceae bacterium, assembly GCA_027484055.1. GTDB lineage: Bacteria > Verrucomicrobiota > Verrucomicrobiia > Verrucomicrobiales > Akkermansiaceae > Luteolibacter. The sequence goes on from JAIXQH010000051.1 coordinate 352,563, forward strand.
CAACGCCGCCGACATCCCGCCGACCGTCACTTGGGGCATCTCCCCGGACCAAGGCATTTCTGTTTCCGAAAACATCCCGGACCCAGCCACCGCAGCGACCCCGCTTGAAAAGGCCTCCATCGAGGAAGCGCTCGCCTACATGAAGCTGGCCCCAGGCACGCCGATCAAAGGCGTGAAAATCAACGTCGCCTTCATCGGCTCATGCACCAACGGCCGGATTTCCGACTTCCGCGAAGTGGCGAAATACATCCGTGGCCACCGCGTCGCACCCGGAGTGCAAGCGCTCGTCGTGCCAGGCTCACAGATCGTCGCCATCCAGTGCGAGCAGGAAGGCCTTCCAGAAATTTTCCGCGCCGCCGGCTTTGAGTGGCGGGGGGCAGGGTGCTCCATGTGCTTGGCGATGAATCCGGACAAACTCGTTGGAGACCAGCTCTGCGCCTCTTCCTCAAACCGGAACTTCAAAGGCCGCCAAGGCTCGTCCACCGGACGCACCATCCTCATGTCACCCGTCATGGTCGCCGCCGCCGCCATCCGTGGCTCAGTCGCCGATGCGCGCGAAGTCTTTGATCTCGAAACGCCAGCGGCCGTCGCCTGAACCCCACTCACACCACCACCACACCACTTCCATGGCACTTGAACCCGTCCCTTCCGTCGCTGGCCGCGCCGTTTTCATTCCCGGCGCAGACATCGACACCGACCGCATCATCCCGGCTCGTTTCATGAAATGCGTCACCTTCGATGGCCTCGGAGAATTCGCCTTCTATGATGTGCGCTTCGACGAGCACGGCGTGAAAACCCAGCACCCGCTCAACGATCCACGTTTCGCGGGAGCCTCCATTCTCGTCGCCGGGGTGAACTTCGGCTGCGGTTCCTCCCGCGAGCACGCCCCGCAATCCCTGCGCAAGTATGGCTTCAGCGGGGTGATCGCGGAGTCGTTCGCTGAAATTTTCTATGGAAACTCGACTACCCTCGCCATGCCATGTGTGATGGCCAGCGCTGCCGACATCGTGGCCATCCGCGATGCGGTTGAGGCGGATCCCACCACGGTGGTGACCATCGACGTGCAAGCTCTCAAGGTCCGCACCTCCGGTGGACTGGAAATCTCCGTGACCATGCCAGACTCGGCACGCGAGTCGCTTTTATCCGGTCGCTGGGATCCGATCCAAGAGCTACTCGACAACGAGACCTCCATCGAGTCCAAGGCGCGGGAGCTGCACTACGTTTGATTTCCTCTCCTTTCGCAGGTGATGACGGCTCCTAGCACCACCGCTCCGCCTGGCATCGCGCTGTTCGATCTGGATGGGACCTTGTTCGCGTGGGACAGCCAACTGCTTTTTCGGCACTTCGTGCTAAGACGTGAGCCGTGGCGCGGGGCGTTTTTGTTGATATTTCTGCTATTCCTGCCACTCGTCGGCCTCTTGGGGGACGGTGGGATGAAACGGATTTTCCTATGCTACCTCTGGCGGATGGAGCCGTTGCGGCTGCGTGAGCTATCCCAAGAGTTTGCCGCCAGCTTAGTGCCGACGGTCTATCCAGCACTCCGCGCCGCGCTGGAAAGCCACCGTGAATCCGGTGATTTTCTGATTCTTGCCTCCGCGAGCCCCGAGTTCTACGTGCAGGAAATCGGGCACTTGCTTCACTTCGACCTCATCCTAGGCACACCGGTGGAGCTGGGAGCCTTTTTCCCAGATTTAGAAAATCACAAGGGACATGCTAAAGTCACCCGACTGCAGCAGGTGCTCCCAGCCAGCTATTTTGAAAATGGCAGACTCCGCAAGAGTCACGGCTACACCGACAGCACGGCTGATCTACCCATGCTGGCCCTCTGCAACTCCGCCACCGTGGTGAATCCGTCCCCCATCCTTACGGCCCGTGCTCGAGCCGCAACGTGGGCCATCGTCAGACCAGCCCGCCCATGGCGGACGCGAGTGGGTTTCACCCTGCGTTTGCTGGCACTCCTAACCGGCCTTGGCGAAGATCCTGGAGGACTCAGAGTTCCACTTGGAAAAAATCCCGAAGCACCGCCTGATAAAGCTCGCGCTTGAAGGTGGGCAGCCAATCCAGATCAAACTCTTCCGGTAAAATCCACCGATAAGCCCGGAACTCCGCATGCTTCTGGCGGACATTCACCTGCGGAGCACTCCCCTTCAACTTGCATAAAAAGTAGGTTTGCTCCTGTCCATGGTTCCCGTGCTTGCGGAGTTTTTTCCCCCGCGCATGCTCTGGGTAAAGGTAGCGGTAGCCATCTCGCTGATCCACCACGTCATAGTGCGACGCCTCCAAGCCGACTTCCTCGCGGACCTCGCGGAACAAGGCAGCTGTGAGAGACTCATTCGCATTCACCCCGCCTTGTGGAAATTGCCACGCGCCCGGCATCGTCGCGCGTTCACAGATGAGCAAGCTGCCCTCCGAATTGACGATCAGTGCGGCCACATTGGGTCGGTAGCGAACCATGGCCGGAGATTGACCGATAAGGACCATGCTGACAAATATTAAGTTAAGTGAATTATAAGCGATTCAAGGCTATTTGGGGCATCGGTCATTAAAAAAAATGAACCGGGCGACTTACCACTCACAAGTCATTGAAGACTGAGTGGTATGCCGTCCGGTTCAACCATGAACCAAAACCACAGGACTGTTAAGCAAGCGCCGTGCCAAGCTACCAGATCACGATGGAGCGTGGTTGACTCCAGCATTTCAGACTCAAATCAGATCAAGTTCACGGACCCGACTCACGGGGGTATTCGTTCCCTGAGCAAACCGGGAGCACAGGAAATCGATCTACAAGGCGCTAACTCAATCTTCGGTGCGATGTTTTTCAGTAAGAGAAAGTGTCAGAGTGCAGATATTGCCTATGACGCGGGAGGTGGTATAAATCGAGTGGGGCATTGCGATTTAGGCGAATCTAGCGAATGGGAGTTGCGGGCTCTTGTCGCCACCCCAGCGGACGGTGAGAATTTTTACCATCGACATTTTTCCTAAATCGTTAGCTAGCTGATCTGCGGTTGTGACAACGAAACTTCCTCACACAGACACTAGTAACGCCACGAAGCCCATTCGTGTGGCGGTGATTGAGGACGACCGGGTGAGTCGTAAAATGCTGGAGCGGCTTTTGGAAAAGAATGCGGACTGCGAACTCGCAGGCTCATGGGCGACGGGTGAGGAGGCCCTCGCCGAGGTGAAACGCATTCAGCCTGACGTGGTGCTGGTGGATTTAGAACTACCTGGCATGACCGGGGAAGACTGCATCGGTGCGCTATCCGTGATGATTCCTTGCTGTGCCCTTGTGGTGCTGACCGTGCATGACAATCCAGAGCGAGTGTTCTCCGCGCTGCGTGCCGGGGCGAATGGATATTTATTAAAAGGCGCCTCTTCGGCAGAGCTGGTGGCTGGGATGAAAGCCGCATTCGCCGGTGGTTTCCCGCTGAGTCCTGCGGTGGCTGGACTGGTGATCCAAGCATTCAAAAAACAACCCACGACCCCTGCCAAGCCGATCATCCCGCTGCCATCACTCGCGCCGCGCGAGCGCCAGATCCTTGATTTGTTAGCGAAGGGCCGTGCGCCTAAGGAGGTCGCCGCAGAGTTGTTCATTAGCTATGAAACGGTCAGAGACCATTTGAAGAATATTTACCAAAAGCTCCACGTCCGCAGTCGGACGGAAGCGGTGCTGCGTTACCTCGAGGGCAGCTAGGAATGGTGGGGTTGAAATTCCCTCCAATTGAGGGGGATTACAAACTCAGAATCCGGGGTATTTCTTGTGCGTATCCCACGGCAGTCCCTGCACCAAGATGCGCTTCCAAGACAGTTCTGGGCCGCTTCAAGTCGGCTTGAAATGACCGAAGAGGCACTACCACACGAGCAGGGTCCGAGCCCCCATTCTTCCCCCAAAGAACCGCTGAGCGCGGCACTCGCCAAACGAGTGCCGCGTTTCTTTTTTAAACCACAGGCCGTCTACGCCTTTGAAATTCCCCCCAATTGAGGGGGATTACAAACTCAGAATCCGGGGTATTTCTTGTGCGTATCCCACGGCAGTCCCTGCACCAAGATGCGCTTCCAAGAGAGTTCCGGGCCGCTTCAAATCGGCCTGAAATGATCGAAGAGGCACTACCACACGAGCAGGGTCCGAGCCCCCATTCTTCCCCCAAAGAACCGCAAAACGCGGCACTCGCTAAACGAGTGCCGCGTTTCTCATTTTAAATCACAGGGAGTCCGCGCTTTTGGATTTCCCTCCAATTGAGGGGGATTACATCTGTAGAATCCAGGTTATGTCTTATGCAGATCCAGCAAGGATCTCCACTCTTCCCCCAGAAGAAACCCCGAAACGCGACGCTCCTCCGGAGTGTCGCGTTTCCCCTTTCTAGGGGTAGCGGTTTCATCCGTGGATGCCGCCCCTTGAATTTCAGCAGTATCTCTCGCAATTTCACCACGCATGCCGATCTCACCGCTCCAGCCCTTTTTTTCCGCGAAGGGTTGGCAGCCGTTCGAGTTTCAGGAAAAGACTTGGCAGGCGTATCGTGAGGGGAAATCTGGCCTGCTGCATGCGCCAACTGGATTGGGAAAGACCCTCGCTGTCTATCTAGGGCCACTTGCTGAGGGCATGGAAAGCATGGATCGCAAGGGCGGCTGCCAAGTCCTCTGGCTCACACCGCTGCGCGCGCTCGCCGCAGATACCCTACGAGCTCTGCGTGAGCCGCTCGCCAGCCTTGCTCCTCATTTGGAAGCCGAGGCCCGCACGGGTGATACGCCTGCCGCGCTGCGGGCGCGACTGCGTAAAAAGCTGCCGCATACGCTCGTCACCACGCCGGAGTCGCTTTCTTTGATGCTGACTCATGCGGATTTCTCGGAAAAACTCGGAGGCCTGCGCTGTGTCATCGTGGATGAGTGGCACGAACTGCTCGGCAGCAAGCGCGGGGTGCAGACCGAGTTGTGCCTCGCCCGGCTCAGGGCCTGGTTTCCGGGACTCCGCATTTGGGGGCTTTCAGCGACTTTAGGGAATCTTTCGGAAGCGCGCCACGCCTTGCTCGGCTCCGCGTTTCCCGGTTCGGTGGAAATCACCGCAGACCTGTACAAGCCGCTGGTCATCGAGACGTTGATTCCCAAGGAGATCGATCGCTTCCCCTGGTCCGGCCACATCGGCACGCGGCTGGCCAGTCAGGTGGCGGATGAAATCGAAAAGGCGAATGCCACGCTCATTTTCACCAACACCCGCTCACAGACGGAAATCTGGTTCCAAGAACTCAGCACCCTCCGCCCGCGCTGGAAGGGGAAAATTGCCATGCACCACGGCTCGCTGGACCGGGCGGAGCGCGACCTCGCGGAACAAGGGCTGCGTGATGGCTCACTGAAATGCGTCGTCGCCACCTCCTCGCTCGATCTGGGCGTGGACTTCTCCCCGGTCGATCAAGTGATCCAGATCGGCTCGCCCAAAGGCGTCGCCCGCCTGCTCCAACGCGCCGGTCGCTCAGGCCACCAACCGGGCGGTATCTCCCGGATCGTGGGCGTACCGACCCATGCGATGGAGCTCGTCGAGTTCTCCGCCGCGCGGGATGCTGCTGTGGCACGGACCATCGAGAGCCGCAGTCCGGTGAAGAAGCCGCTGGATTTACTGGCCCAGCACCTGATCACCTGCGCCATCGGCGTACCCTTCGAGCCAGCCGCCATGCGCCGGGAAATCGAGTCCACTTATGCCTTTTTTGAGCTCAGTGACCCCGAATGGGATTGGGCACTGGGCTTCATTTCCAACGGTGGAAAGGTGCTGGCCGCCTATCCGAATTACCAAAAGGCCCAGCTGGTGGACGGAAGCTATTGCGTCACGGAGAAGCGACTCATCACCCGGCATCGGCTGAGCATCGGCACGATTTCCAGCGATCCGGCAGTGTCGATCAAGTTCGCAAACGGCCGCTCGCTGGGCACCGTCGAGGAATCTTTCATCTCGCGAATCCGGGTTGGGAGTTCGTTCGTTTTCGGCGGTAAACAACTCACGCTGATTCGTTTCCACCAGCGCACGGCGACGGTAAAAGTTGCCGCCCGGGCCGGGAAAGGGCAAGTCGCGGTCTGGGGCGGCAGCAAGATGCCCTTGTCAAATGAGCTGTCCCACGCCATCGCCCGCCGCCTGCAAGGGCTGGGTGAGCCGGCCTTGGAGATGGCCGCCATCGAGCCGATTCTTGCGATCCAGCGGAGGTGGTCGCGGGTGCCGGACGACGCAGCGCTGCTCGTCGAGCACAGCCGTTCGCGTGAGGGTGAGCATCTTTTTTTCTACCCGCTGGCCGGGCGTTTGGTGCATGAGGGGTTGGCGGCCTTGCTTGCTTTCCGCCTTTCACGGGACACCGGTGAGACCATACAGACCACCCAGAATGATTATGGATTCTCCCTCACCGCCAAGCGTGGGCTGGTGCTCGACGAGGAAATCCTGCGTGGCCACTTGCGAGCGGAGGATTTGCTGAGCGACCTGATTTCCTGCATGAACACCGCAGAACTCGCGCGGCGGCAGTTCCGAGAAATCGCGCGGGTGTCCGGGCTAATCCTGCAAACCCCACCGGGGCAGAAGGACCGTAGCGAGCGCGAAGTCCAGGCGAGTGCCTCCCTGCTCTTCGAAGTGCTCGACCGCTACGATCCCGACAATTTATTACTCGTCCAAGCCCGTCGCGAGATCCTTGAGAAGCAGCTTGAGCTCACCCGTCTCAGCCAAGTGATGCACCGCTTGCAAGACGCGCCGCTGCACCTCGTAGAAACGGAAAATCTCAGCCCCATGGCCTTTCCCTTGTGGGCGGATCGCTTGTCCGCGACCCTCTCCGCGGGCGATGCGGCGACTCGTCTAGAGGCCATGCTCCAGCGCCTCAATGCCGTGGCCGATCACCAGAAGACTGCGTTATGAATCCCTTTCCCGAGTTCCCTGCGCTCACCCTGCTGCCCGAGGGCGCGGTGTTCCTCCGCGAGACCGCGACCCTCATCGTGGCAGATGTGCATCTCGGGAAATCTGCCAGTTTCCGCGCTCGCGGGCTACCGGTGCCGGAGGGAGATAGCGCACGTGACTTCCTGCGCTTGAAGGACTTGGCCATCAAACACCAAGCCGCACAACTGTTGGTGGCAGGGGACTTGTTTCATGCGGCTTCCGGTCTGACTGCCGAGCTAAAGGAGGCACTTGCGGGTTTTCTTCAGACGCTCGGCGTGCCCGTGATTCTGGTGCTGGGGAATCACGATGCGAAAATCCGCCAATTGCCACTCGCGTGTGTGCCACACTTGGACTTGGAGGGAGGGCTCCGCGTCATCCATGACCCCGCTGAGGCTAGCGGGTCGGCTTTGCACCTCGCTGGGCACTTGCATCCGGTGGTGAAGGTCCCTGATGGGCTGCGTACGTCACTGCATCTACCGTGTTTTTTATTCCGAGGGCGAACGATGGTGCTGCCCGCCTTCGGCAGTTTCACGGGCGGGGCGGTCGTCACGGCGGCGCCGGGCGACCGGATTTTCACCGCGTTGCGGGATCAGGTGGTGGAGCTGCCGCCAGCCTTGCTCACTCGGCCAGGCGGATCACGAGGCGGCCGCGCTCCACGTTGAGCGATTCCACACCGGGGATTTTCCCCTGCCGACCCGCGCCAAACATTTCACCGAGCACATCGCGGCCTTTTAGACCTGCCAGCCATTCATTTGGCAGGGAAATTCCCCAGACCGTCAGATCGTCTAAGATAAAACTCACCTGCCCCGGGATTTTGCTGACCAAGAAACGGGCGCGTGCTGTGAAGTGCCGTCCGCCGACAATCGGTAAATCTGGGTCTAAATCCGTCTCGATCCGGGCGTGGACTGCGTCGCTAACCAGCTCGAAGTTGACCGATTGTCCGAGGCTTGTTTCCGAGTTGAGCAGGCCGTTTAGCTCCCGCTCGGTCAGCACGATGTCGCGGGAGCCTTTTTCATAAACAGGTTCGGCGGGTTGTTGGAGCGCGGCCATTTTCGCCTCCACGGCGGCCTTTTCTTGAGCAGATAGGACGACCGGCTGGATCGGGCGGTTCACCCACCACCAGATGCCACCGAGGATCAGCGCGAGCAGGGTGAGGCTGCCGACGACGATCACGGCAAGATGGATGCGGCGGGCGGTGGCGGGCATGGTTGAAGTCGTATCCGAGGCGCGCCGCCTTGCCAAGAAATCCAATCAGGACAAGGACTGCTCCAGATGCCACTGCACCGTCTTGCGGAGCCCGCTGGTGAAATTCTCTTGCGGCGTCCAGCCAAGCTCGGTCTCGATCCGCGCGGGGTTGATGGCGTAGCGCAGATCGTGCCCTGGGCGGTCTTGCACATAGGTGATCAAGTCCTCAGTTGGCAGAATCCTACGCTGGGGCGCGAGCTCGCGGATCGTGGCGATGATGGCACGGACGACCTCGATGTTGCGCCGCTCGGCTTTACCGCCGATGAGATAGGTCTGGCCGATTTTCCCCTTGAGCAAGGTCATGACCAGCGCGCGGCAGTGGTCGGTGACGTAGAGCCAATCCCGGATGTGCTGGCCATTTCCATAAATCGGCAGGGTTTCTCCGCGCAGGGATTTCCGGATCATCAAGGGGATGAGTTTTTCGGGAAACTGCGCGGGGCCATAGTTGTTTGAACAGTTCGTGATGATGACGGGCAAGCCGTAGGTCTGGAAATAGGCTCGCGCGAGGTGGTCGCTGCCCGCCTTCGAGGCGCTGTAAGGACTGCTTGGCGCGTAGAGGCTCGTTTCGGAAAAGGGTGGGTCCATTTCACCGAGTGAGCCAAAGACTTCATCCGTAGAAACATGGACAAACACCTTCCGCGCGGCAGCCTCACCTAGTTCTGCGAGGTAGCCACGGAACTGGTCCAGTAAGCGGTGCGTGCCGACCAGATTCGTCATGATGAAGGCCTCCGGCGCGGCGATCGAGCGGTCCACGTGCGACTCCGCAGCGAGGTGGAGCACGGCATCGATCTGGTAACGTCGGAGGAGATCTGCCACCAAGGGACCATCTTGGATATCCCCATGGACGAAGACGTGGCGTGGATCGGTGGGTAAATTCGCGAGATTTCCAGCGTAGGTGAGAAGGTCGAGAGTGACCACTTGCCGGAGATTCAGGCCAAGCGCCTTCGCTTCCTCGCCTAGCAGGAAATGCACGAGGTGAGAGCCGATAAAACCTGCCCCACCAGTGACTAAGAGATTCATGGAGTCCTGCACGCGGCGACACTCTGCAGTTTTGCCCGCTTGCGTGCAAGCGGTCCTCGACTAGAATTTTTCCAACTATGGGGAAACGGCAGATCATGATCAAAGCAGCACTGGCATTGACGCTCGTTTGGGGCTGCGTCTGGGGAGTCAGGGCCGCCGCTGGATCCCAAAAAATCACCGCCGAGCGGATCAACCGTGTGGTGGAAGAAGCTCGTTTCGCGGACTGGTCACAAGACCCCGGTGCACCAGACTCCGCGCTCTCTCAGAAGCGGGAGAGTGATCTCCGGGCCATCGCCGGGCTGGTCAATCGCCTCGATTTTCAAGAACGGGAAAAAAACCGCCAAAACCGCACCGGGGAGGCGTTTTTCCGGAAGCTCAGCCCGAGCGAGAAGAGCCTCTTCATCGACCTAACGGTGGTCGAGTCCATGAGCCGTTTCATGGACGCGCTAGACGCCATGAAGCCGGAACAACGCAAGCGCTTCGTGGAGCAGGGGCTGAAGGAAATCGAAGCCGGACGCACGCAGAACGATCTCGCGCAGGTGGAGACGCTCGACCCCCAACTGCTCGATAAAATCACCCAACAAGGGATGAAGGCGTATTTTGAAAAATCCACTGCGGACACCAAGCTCGATCTCGCCCCGCTGATGGATGCCATGAACGGAGCCATGCAAGGTCTCCGTGGTAACGAATTCGGCCCACGCTGATCCCATGAGTCGATCCCGTGGCTTCACTCTTGTCGAAATGCTGGTCGTGCTGGTGATCATTTCTGCGCTTGTCGGCATCGGCATACCAGTCAGTCGGTCGCTTGCGGCCAAGTCTCGGCAGACGGTCTGCCTGGGAAATCTCCGCGCGCTGGGCACGGCTCTGCAAACCTACCTGCAGGATCACAACGACAAGATGCCCGACTTGGAAACGGCCCGTGGCTCGAAGATGGAAGACAAGCCGGTGTTGGAAGTATTGTTGCTGCCTTACACCGGCTCGGTGGATGTGTTTCACTGCCCGGAGGATCGCAAGGTATTTGCCAAAAGCGGCTCCAGCTACTTGTGGAACACCACGCAAAATGGGCGGAATCTCTCGAAATTGTCGTTTTTCGGCCTCCGGGATAAGCCAGAAAAGACGCCCCTCATCGCCGACAAAGAAGCCTGGCACCCAGCTGGCACGAATTTCCTCTACGGCGACATGAGCTCTTCCAGTAAGCCCCGTTTCGTCACCGGGAATTGAGCATTTTCCGACTCGATCTCTATGTTAATCGCCACCCATCTTCACAAATCCTTCGGCGGGAAACCGGCGCTTCATGATGTCTCCTTCGAGGTCAAGCGCGGAGAAATTTACGGACTGCTCGGTCACAATGGTGCGGGGAAAAGCACCTCGCTGGGCATCATTCTCGGGATGGTCATGCCGGACTCGGGAGACGTGAGCATCGACGGGCTGTCGATTTTGAGTCACCGCTCACAAGCGCTGCGCAAGGTGGGCGCGATTTTCGAAGCGCCGGCTTTTTTCGACTACTTGAGCGGTTGGGAAAATCTCAGAATCTTGATGAGTTACTCGAATGGCTTCGACGCCAAGGCCGCCCGCGCGGTGGTAGACCGTGTCGGGCTGAGCAAGCGCATCCACTCGAAAGTCCGGACTTACAGCCACGGCATGCGGCAGCGCTTGGCGCTGGCGCAGGCGCTCTTACCCGAGCCGGAGGTGCTGCTGCTCGATGAACCTACCGACGGGTTGGATCCAGAGGGTATCAAGTGGTTTCGCGACTTCATCCTCAACCTCCGCGACGAGCGGGGACTCACGGTCTTGTTCAACTCACACTTGCTGGCTGAGGTGGAATTGATGTGTGACCGGGTGGCGATTTTACGCGAAGGGAAGCGCGTCTTCGAGGGCAGCGTCTCGGGCCTACAGGATGACACGCCGATGTTCGAGGTGGATCTTGAACCCTGGGGGATGGCTTGCGGCTTGATCCATAGTGCGGGTGGTCAAGTGCTTGCGACCGGAAGAATCAGCCTTCCGGCGGGTGTGGATCCAGCGCCGTTGATCGAGGCCTGCGTCCGCAGCGGCGTGAAAGTCCGAGCCTTCGCCCCGATCCGGCGCTCGCTGGAAGATGTTTACATGGAAATTCTCAACGGCGCACCTAGCCCCAACTGACTGACTGCTCATGCTTTTTTACCACCAACTACTCGGCGAGCTGAGGAAGCTCTTCGCCAGACCAAGGACATGGATGGGATACGGCGCGTTCTTCGCGATGGAATTTCTCATCACGGTCGTTTACAAACTGGAGGGTAGCCAGCGGCTGATGCGGGGGATCTTGGTGAGAAATGGGCTCGATTTCGGGAGTTACTACAGCTCGCTGACGATCACGTTCACGATCATGCTCTTCAGCATGGTCCTGCTCGGCTCGATCTATTTCGCGCTGGTGGCCGGGGACATCGTGGCGAAGGAGCACGAGGACGGGAATCTACGACTGGTCTTTTCCCGGCCCATCAGTCGGCTGCGCTTGCTGGTGGTGAAGTACACGGCGGTGTCGATTTACACGATTTCCTTCGTCTTCTTCGTCGGGGTGACGGGTTACGCGATGGCGGTGATCGCGGTGGGCTGGGAAGGTGGCTTGTTCGTGATGGAGCCGAAGATGAAAGTTTTCGCGGCCTATCCGGATTGGTCCGAGGGCGCGGGGCGGCTGCTGATGGCTGCCGGAGGAATCGGCCTGAGCATGCTGACGATTTCCTCAATCGCCTTCATGTTTTCCTGCCTGAAAATCAAGCCGGCGGCAGCGACGATCATCACGCTGACGATCCTGTTCGTGGACATGATTTTGCAGGGCTTTCCCTTTTTTAAGCCCTACGAGAGCTTTTTCATCACCTGGCGGATGAGTGCGTGGGTCTTCATCATGGAGCCAAACATTTCGTGGCCGAAGATCATTGAGGCGTATGCGTTCCTGATCGGGCTGGATTTGAGCTTATTCACGCTCGGTTGGCTAGCCTTCCAGACGCGTGATTTTAAGACGTGAGCACTGGGCTCACCAGTTCATGTTCTGGCCGCGGGTGTCGATGTGGGTGAAGTCCCAGTACCCACCGACACCGCCTTTGAAAAGGCCGCGATCCCGGAGATTCCGGGCAGTGGCGGTGACTTTGGAGGCTCTAATGGGGAATTTGACATCCACGGCGACGTTTGCCTGGTGCCAAGAGCCGACTTTGGCACCTTCGCAGTGGGCATTATAAATGGGGCAGCGGTAAGCGGAGATGATTTCCACTTCCTTGACGTTCATTTCTTGAGCCACGCGGTCGGCGACTCGGAGGGTGTAGCCCATGCGGGTCCACCAGGCTTTCGGCGGGAGTTTATTCCAGACGTCGCCTTTGTTCTTGGCGTGGGCCTCGATGACGTGGGCGGGAGAGATGCTTTTCAATTTAAGCCCGTTGAGGTAGCGGACGTATTCGGGTAGCGCGGAGCCTTGCATGCGAACCCAGTCGGCCGGGATGCCGCTCAAGTCGGACTCGACCGCAGTGGGGCGGGCGATCGTACGCGACTGCGTGACCACAGTGACCTTCGGCACGGAACTGGCAGCAGCCGCGACGACGGACGAGGCTAAGTATCCGAGACCCACCAAGCCCAGCCCACCGATGACACGGCGGCGGTCAATCAGTTCTAGAGTCGGGTCGGTGGTGGGAGTTTCAGGGAAAATCATTCAAAAAGGTGGAAAGGGATGGTGATTCGCCAGTAGCGGATTGCGTGCCGAGACGCCGGATTTTATGCTGTAAATTGGACGAATTCCCCGCGAGACAAACAGGCGTGACCGAGTCGGCAAGGAAAAAAGCCCTATCTGTGACTAACCAATCGCCATAATCCGCCGTGACTGACGCGTGAACCAGGCCACAAAGAGGCCTGCTGCAGCGAGGCCAAGAATCCCCCAGTCGCCGATGATTGCGTATAGGCTGACACTCGGGTGGAGGGGGATTTTCAACTCCACCAAGCGCGAGCCACGGGTGAAATGGCTGCCTTTCTCATCCACCAAGATCTGCGAGACCCCAGTTTCAGGGTGGGCGGTGGAGCCGGTGCTATCGATCGCAGCGCTGACGCCCGTGTTCGCGCAGCGGAGCATCGGCCGCCGTAGCTCGATGGCGCGGAACTTCGCATTCGCGAAATGCTGGTCCGCACCGACGGACTCCTTGAACCAGCCGTCATTGGTGACATTGATAATGACTTGTGGCTCAGCGCGGACGAATTTCCGGGTTAGGCGGGCGACCGAGTCTTCGAAGCAGACAGTGGGAATCGCGCTAATGGTCGTCTCCCCGACAATGATGGGCAACGGTTCCAAGGAGTCACCTGGTGTGAAGGAGCCGCCGAAGGTCATCCCGGATTGCTGCTCGTAGATTTCCTTCAAAAATGGGAATTCATCCACGAAGGGGATGGTCTCGCCGAAGATGACGAGGTGGCGCTTGCGGTAGGTTTGCAATGTATCGTCCGCCGACATCACGGCGATGGAGTTGTAAGCAGCGCCCCCTATTTTCGGGATGAACCCCTCGGCGTTGCGCTCGGCTTCCAATTCGTTGACCCCGTAAATGAGGGAAAATGGACCCGCGGCGCGGACTTGGGAGATGGTGTCATGGTTGATTTGCCAAGTCGCCCAATCGCCATCGCTGGTGCGGAGGATGCGCCCGGTGAGCGCGCATTCTGGCCACATTACCCAATCCGGCCATTTCGCGGAGTCATGGGTTGTCAGAGCTTTGAGGGTTTCGTCTTCATAGGCTTGGTGGATTTGCAGGTCCGTCCATAAGACCTGTCCCGCGTCTTGAGGGATGTTGATTTGCACCAGCAGGGTTTTTAATCGGACCGATTCGAGAGCCGTTTCACTGGCGAGTCGGATGTTCCCATAGCAGATGAGTGAAATGACCAAGCTGGTGGCGATCGCAAGGTCCCAGCGTCTCAGGGACTTTCCCCTAAACGCTTGCAGCACCGCGATTTGGACAAAAATCAGGATCAACGAGAGCCCTGTCACTCCGAAAACATCTGCGCCTTGAGCGAATATCGGGCTTTGATGAAAGGCTACACCCAAGCCATTCCAACTGAATCCAGTAAACAACCACCCGCGCAGCCATTCCAGACCCGCCCAGACCGCCGCATGGGAAAATGCCCGTGCCACCGGATGAGATGACCGACCAAGCGTCGTCACAAAAGCGCCGAACACACCCCAGAAAAGCGCCAGATACAGCGGCAAAAGCAAAGCCGCCAGCCACGAAACCGTCTCCAGCCAGTGAAATTGAATCCCGCAAGACACGGTGCCCGCCAACATTCCGAGGCCAAATCCTTTCCATCCCACCCGTTTTCCGCTAACCGAACTCAGCGCCCACAACAAAGGCAGCATCGAGACCCACGCCAACCCGGAGAACTCAAATGGCGCAAATAAACCCGCCACCAAAACACCACTGCCTGCCGCAGCCGCGAGCCGCAGCCATGTTGAACCCTTCATCATCCCGCCACCATCGCCAGAGACTCGCTGCGGGTCCACTGCGAATCCCGACTTGCCACGAGGTTTCATCAAAGAAAAGGAGCCACCTTGAGTTTCAAGAGTTCCACCAACGCGGGTGCCATGTAGGCGTAGTCGTCCGGGATGTTGAGCACGATGACACGCTGGCCATTCAAATGGCGTTTGTACTTTCGGGTGACGGGGTCAGTCCTCGCATGGTAACATTTTTCTTTAGTTAGACGATAAATTGTTTAACATCGGGTATGGCAAGGCCTTTACGTTTCGTTTATCCAGGCGCAGTGTATCACATCATGGCCCGCGGAGATGGCGGCAAGCCGATCTTCATCGAGAAGGAGGATCACCTGTTATTCCTCCACGGATTGAGCCGGGTCTGCGGTAGCCATGGCTGGCGCATTCATGCCTGGGTGCTGATGGGGAATCATTTCCATCTGCTGTTGGAGACGCCGGAAGCAAATCTGGTTTCCGGGATGAGACAATTGCTAGGCTCATTTGGGCAGGCTTGGAATCGACGGCACAAGCGGCGCGGGCATGTATTTCAAGGCCGTTATAAGTCGATCCCGGTGACAGGAGAGCAAGCGTCCGATCCGTTTCAATTCAGGGTGGTGGCCGACTATATTCATCTCAACCCGGCACGGGCGGGTCTGGCCGGTGGAGCGAATGGAAAACTTGTCTCTTACGAATGGAGCAGCCTGCCTGCCTATCAACGGGGAAAAGGACCGACATGGTTGCTATTCGACCGAGTGTTAGCGGCTTTTGAGTTAGCTCAAGACGGACGTGGCCGACGGGCTTATGTGGAGTATTTGGAAAAGCGTGGTAGAGATAACGATGGCAATCTGTCAGACGCGGCGATGGCTGCACTACGAAACGGTTGGTATTTGGGGGACGAAACATTCCGGGATCAATTGCTAGGTCTGGTAAAGAAGAGCTCCAAGCTCTTGATGAGAAAAGGCAGTCATGCGGCTGCTCCGCTCAAAGGACACGGCGAAGGAGAAGCGGAAAAGATGGTGCTGCTGGGGCTGGACAAATTGGGATTGGTGGATGCCTCGGGACGTCTGATCCAGACCCGCAAAGGAGAACCACGCAAAGTTGCCTTGGCGACGGTGATCAAAGCCCACACCAGCGTCGGCAACGAATGGCTGGCACAACGTCTGGACATGGGCCACAATCGTTCCGTGAGCCGCCTCATTCGCCAAGGAAATGACAGCAAAGAAATCAGAAAATTATGCTCAGAATTCTCGAAAATGTTACCATGCGAGGACTGACCCCGTCCACCATGGCGATTGGGTAAAGTCGCAGAATGCTGGATTCAGTACGAAGGACGGAGATTATTCAGCACCACTGAGTTTTGGCGGATCTGCTTACGTTGGCGGCGGAGCTCAACTTACCTTTGGTGGTGGTAGTGGTGGTGGTGGTGGTGGTGGGTCCAAGCCTAAGAAATGGCCAAAACCTCCAGAAGATCCTCCGAGGCCTCCGGAGCCTCTTGGCCCATCGACCACTGGAGATGGAGATCCCTGCTGGTTAGGCAAGGGTGATTGGAAACACGGTGGATATTAATCAATAAAAAATTAATTAGCATGAATGACTACAAATTTTTGTTATTTTGTCTAGGGTTTAGCATCACGTTACCTTGGTTGTCTTTCGTTGCATAATTCTAACCATGATTATTTCCAACGATAAAGGCGGTAAACTTAAGATTGCACTGCTATCTTCAGCCATTTATTTGGTAGTGAATGGAGTGGCGTGGGGATTCTTTGGGGATAAGTCTACAGCATTCTGTATTTTGATAAGTGGGTTTACTATTGTATTCGTCATCTTATTTTTCATAAACAGGATTCGGCGCCTCGTATCCGATGTTCAGCTTGTCGAAAATTCAATCACATATCGTGTTGCTGGAAAACAGTTTGAAATTAGTAAGGATCAAATCCTAAAAATCGGCGACTCTGGACTCACTAGTGGGCCGCATGATATAAATATCTTTCTACGCAACGGCGATACGGTGTCTTTTTTTCCAAGCGAGAAATATGGCAGTTTCTATCGAGGCAAACTGAAAGCAATTCTTCAATCATGGCTCGTCCAAGACCCCTGACGAAAATTCGACGGGGTCAGTCCCGAATCCCATATCCTTCCTGCCGATTTCATCGCGGACAACTCTCCTTCCCAGCAGGTTCCGGGCTCTTGCAACATCGTTACTTTTTGTATCTGACTCGCCCAGATCCTTGAAGCCAACGGCTTTCTATCAAAAGCCATCAAAATTATTGCAGACAAAAATAATCAACAAACCACTTGCCTCTTGTCGGAAGACTTGATAACTCATTGCCCATGGCAGCGCGGTGGTTAGTTCCTTGGGCGGATTCGGAGATGAAATCGGCGATTTACCATACGATTGCTCGGGTGGTGGATCGGCGATTTGCTTTTGGGGCGAAAAATCATTGCAGACAGAAATAATCAAGAAACCACTTGCCTCTTGTCGGAAGCTTTGATAACTCATTGTCCATGGCAGCGCGGTGGCTAGTTCCTTGGGCGGATTCGGAGACGAAGCCGGCGGTTTATCATACGATCGCTCGGGTGGTGGATCGGCGCTTTGCGTTTGCGGCGGATGATAAGGAGCAGTTCCGGATCTACATGCGGATGATGGAGAATTTCTCGGGCTGCCGGGTGCTGGCTTATTGCGTGATGTGCAATCATTTCCACCTGCTGCTTGAGGTGCCCCCGAAACGGAAGGAGCCGCTGACGGATGAGCAACTTTTGAAACGTCTCAGCGGGCTTTATTCGAAGGCGTTTGTAGCGACGGTGGCGGTTGAGCTGGCGGCAGCGCGTGAGGTCGTGAAGCAAGGGCTGGCACCCGACGGCGAGGCTTATGTGCAGCGGATTCACGAGCGGTTTACCTATCGGATGGAAAATCTATCTGAGTTTATGAAAACCTTGCTGCAACGGTTCACGCGCTGGCACAACCGGGAGAAGAAGCGGCGTGGAAATCTGTGGGAAGAGACCTTTAAAAGCGTGGTCGTGGAAGATGGCCTAGCTGCGAGGACGATGGCGGCCTACATCGACCTCAATCCAGTGCGTGCCGGGATGGTTGCGGACCCGGCGGAGTATCGCTGGAGCAGCTATGGCGAGGCGATGGGAGC
>JAIXQH010000014.1 GCA_027484055.1 Verrucomicrobiaceae bacterium
CCTACTATAACACTCAACGGAAACACTCCGCGCTCGCCTACCAAACCCCGGCCCAATTTGAGGCCAAAATCCACTCTCTTAAATAAACAAAAAACGGTCCAGAAATCGGTTGCATCTCAGACGGCGGCGAGCTGAAAATCTGGACCGAGTCGGGCGAGAAAGCCGGCACCTTCGAGCTCATCGAGCCACGCCTCGGCACGCTGGTCTGCTTCATGGCCGGCGAGTTTTGGCACGAAGTCCTCCCCGCGAACAAGACCCGCATGAGCATCACCGGCTGGTTCCGCCAACGCTGATAGTCGCATTACGCAAAAAAGGGAAACTCGACCATTAACTGGCAAGTTTCCCCTTTCGCTTCGTAGGAGTTAGCCGAAATTTTTTCCAGCGGCAGCACCTACGTGCGGGTCACAATGGTGGAGGCGAGGGGAGTCGAACCCCTGTCCGAAACGCTATCAACACTAGCATCTACACGTTTAGCATGATGTCTGGAGCTTCGGATGAGCTGGGCCCTCATGCAGCGTTGCCCATCCTAGAAACCTGTTTGATCTCGGAAAATCGCCCGGTTACCCGACGTTCATCCCAGCCTGCTAAGTGTTCGCCATCCCCCTCAGCAGGTGTCGGGGTTCTGACGTGGTCGTCAATTAAGCGGCCAGTGCGAGCTCGTTAGAGTCTGCATTTGTTTGTTTTGAACGGATTTTTTAAGAGGCCAACCATTCATCCTCTACGTGCAACCAGCGCGTCAAACATCCCGTCGAAACCAGAACGCCCCCGTCACCTGTGACAGAGGCAAGATGCACGGGATCACCGGGGTATCAATGAGAATCTGGAAAATCATCCGCGGGTGGCCGCCCGTCGATGGTGCTGAAATGCAGCGGCTTCTGCATGCACGGTGCCAGTGGAGTAATGATCCCGGTCTCAAGCCGGTAAATCCAGCTGTGGATGGAAATCAACTGCCCACGCTCCCAAGCATCCTCTAAAATCGTCGTCCGGGCGACGTGACGTGCTTGGGCGAGCACGTTGAGCTCACAAAGGCGGTCCACTGCCGCATCTGGTGGCAGGGCATCCAGTTCTTTCCGGTGCAGTCGGCTCAGGGAGCGAATCCCAGCGAGCCAGTTGTCGATCATCCCATGGCGGAAATTTTCCAAAGCCGCCTGCACGCCACCGCAGCCGTAGTGGCCGCAAATGATAATGTGGCGCACTTTTAAAACATCCACCGCATATTGAATGACGGTCAGCACATTGAAATCGGTCTCTGCAACGATGTTCGCCACATTCCGATGCACGAAAATCTCGCCCGGTGCGAGGCCAGTGATCTGATTAGCAGGCACCCGGCTATCTGAGCAGCCGATCCATAAATACTCGGGGTGTTGCTGCTCCGCAAGCTTGCGGAAGAACTCGGGGTCGCTCGCGTTGATGGCATTTGACCAGACTTTATTATTGTCCAGAAGGTGGATGAGTGTATGCATCGATGCCACCAGTTAAGCGGGATTTTTGAAGCTCGTCCACCGTCACTTTACATGATGCAGTTTTCGTCAAATCAAGTCGCCGTCGTCACCGGAGCCAGCAGTGGCGTGGGGAAGGCTGTCGCCTTTGCCTTCGCCGCAGAGGGCGCATCGCTTGCCATCGCCGGACGTGATCTGGAGACGCTTTTGGCTGTAGCTCGCGAGATGCCAGCTGGGGCAGGGGAGGTGAAGTGCTACGTGGCGGATTTAACGAATGACGCAGATTTAGCGGCCTTCACCGCGCAGGTGCTGGCAGATTTCGGGCGAGTGGATTTCCTCGTTCATTGCGCCGCCCTGCTGATGCGTGCGCGGCTGGACGTGGCAACGCTGGCGGACTTCGATTTGCAATACGCCTGCAATGTCCGTGCACCGTTCGCGATCACTCAGAAATTTTTACCCTCCTTGCTGGAGCATCAGGGTGGAGTGATTTTTATCAATTCATCCGCCGGCCTCGGTGCCAAGCCAGACATGGGGCAATACGCGGCCACCAAGCATGCGCTCAAAGCCATCGCCGACGGACTGCGCCAAGAAGTCGCGGCCAGCGGCCTGCGGGTCTTGAGCATTTTCCTTGGTCGCACCGCCACGCCGATGCAGGCGGCCTTGTGCGAGAGCGAGGGGAAATCCTACGACCCCACACTCTACATCCAGCCGGCTGACGTCGCCCAATCCATCCTCGCGACGCTCTGTCTGCCTCGCAGTGCAGAAATCACGGACTTGACTCTGCGCCCCACCCGGTGACCGTGCGCCGCCACGGAGGAATGAATTGGAACTACCCTAAAGAACTGCCCGTCGTCGAGCAGCGTGAGCAAATCCTCGCCGCCATCCGCGCCCATCCGGTCGTTGTCGTCGTCAGTGAAACCGGCTCCGGGAAAACCACCCAACTCCCGAAAATGGTCGCCGAAGCCCTCGGCGACGACGGCGGGCGCATCGGCTGCACCCAGCCCCGCCGCCTCGCTGCCGCCAGCGTCTCGAAGCGGGTCGCGGAAGAACTTCAAGTCCCGCTCGGAGATTATGTCGGCTACCAGGTCCGTTTCGAAGATCGCACCTCACGAGCGACGCGGCTGAAGTTCATGACCGACGGGATCCTGCTCGCAGAGACTCAAGGAGACCGCGATTTAAAGCAATACGAGGCACTCATTCTGGATGAAGCCCACGAGCGTTCTCTCAATATCGACTTCCTGCTCGGCTACGTGAAGCGGCTACTGCTGCGGCGCAAGGACCTGAAATTGATCATTTCCTCCGCCACCTTAGACGCTGGGGCCTTCGCCGAGTTTTTCTCGCAAAATGGCGTGCCGGCACCTGTCATCGAGGCACCGGGCCGGATGTTCCCCGTGGCGGAGTTTTTCCTCCCACCCTTCGACGACGAAGAACTGCCGCAGCATGTCGTCCGCGCCATCGACTACTTGAGCAACGTCGAGCCGACTGGGGATGTTCTCATTTTCCTCCCCGGTGAGCGGGAGATCCGAGAATGCGCCGATGCCCTTGAAGGCCACAACTACCCCGGCACTGAAGTCTTGCCCTTGTTTGCCCGCCTCGGCCTAGGCGATCAACAACGCGTCTTCACTCCCGGAAATCGCCGCCGCTTGATCCTCGCCACCAATGTCGCCGAGACCTCACTGACCATTCCCAGAATCGCCTGCGTGGTGGATTCTGGAGTCGCCCGGGTGAGTCGCTGGAGCCCCGGAAAAGGTGTGCAGCGCCTGCAAATCGAACCTGTCAGTCAAGCGAGCGCCCGCCAACGCAAGGGCCGCTGCGGCCGCGTGCGAGACGGCGTCTGCGTCCGGCTCTACGAGGAACATGAACTCACCGAGCGCCCCGAATTTACCGATCCCGAAATCCGCCGCAGCTCCCTCGCCGGGGTGATTCTCCGCATGAAAGCACTCGGCCTCCCGGAAATCGACGAATTCCCCTTCCTCGATCCACCCGCCCCCAAGGCGATTTCCGAAGGCTACCGCACCCTACGCGAAGTGGGGGCGCTGGACCGGGAGAAAAATCTCACCGACTACGGTCGCCAAATGGCCCGTCTCCCCGTCGATCCACGACTGGGGCGGATGCTCATCGAGGCGAGGAATGAGCACTGCCTCGCGGAGGTTTTACCCATCGTCGCCGCCTTGGAATCGAACGATCCCCGCGAGCGCCCCGCCGAAAAAGCCCGTGAGGCGGATGCGGCTCACGCCCGTTGGAAAGATGGCGATAGCGATTTCATCGGCCTACTTCGGCTGTGGCAGGATCTCGCGCGATTTCGTGACAACCGCGGTCGCTGGCAGCGCAATGCCTTGCGAAAATTTTGCGGACCCGCCTTTCTCAACGCTCGCCGTGTCATGGAATGGGCGAATGTCCGCGACGAAATCGCCGACCTCCTCGAACGCGAGTGGCAGCTCAAGCTCGGGGAAATCAGCGAAAAATTGTCTGACGCAGGTGCTTACGCCACCATCCACAAGGCACTACTCGCCGGTGTCCCCCGCCAATTCGGTCTCTGGGATCGTGAGTCGAAGTCCTACCGCAGCGCCAGTGGCGGCTTTTTCGCGATTTTTCCCGGCTCCGGCCTCTTTTCCCTACCCAAGCGCTTCGAGTGGGTCATGGCCATGGAACTCGTGGAAACCTCCCGGCTGTGGGCCCGCCGCGTCGCCCGCATCGATCCGGCTTGGGTCGAACACGTAGCCCCCCACCTCTGTAAAAGTAAATACGGCGAGGCCCATTGGGACGAGGCTCAAGGAGCAGTGTATGGCAAAGAAACCGTCATCTGCGGTGGACTCGCCGTCGTCGCTGGCCGCCGCATCCACTACGGCCGGGTCGATCCCAAAGCCGCGCGCGGTATTTTCCTCCGCGAGGGAATCATCGGCAATAGGCTCCGGAAACGCTGTAAATTCATCGACCACGTCGAAGAAATGCGGGCAGAAATCGAAGCAATCGAACAAAAACTTCGCCGCCCCGGCGGACTCTGGAGCGACGATGCGGTGTGCTATTTTTACCAAAATCGCATACCGGAGTCGATTAACACGGCCGCTGCTTTCTACAAGTGGCTGGAAATCAATGAGTCGTCTCTCATGCTTGGCATCGCGGATGTCGTGAACGAGGACTTGGCAGACCTCGGCCTAGCCGGGTTTCCTGACACGATCTCACATGCGGGTTCCGAATATTCAGTCTATTACCACGCGAAACAAGGCGAGCGCGACGATGGCGTGACTTTCGGTGTGCATGTCGATCAGCTGCCGAGATTTCCCGATTGGCTCCCGGCTTGGGGGGTCGATGGCCACCTCCGCGAGCGCGCGGAAATCCTCCTCCGCTCCTTGCCGAAAGACTTCCGCCGCGCCTGCCAACCGATTGGTCCCACCGCCGCCAGTTTTGCTGAACTATGGTCGCTCGCTCCTAAGGATCGCTCGATTTACCAAGCGCTTTCCGAACATGTCAAAGAGCGCGTTGGAGCGTATGTGCCTGTCACCGAGTATGATCCCAGCAAGCTCCCGGCCGAACTCGTCACCAAAATCTGGATCTGCGACGACGACGCCCAAGAACTCGCCATGGGCGAAAGCGTGGAACTGCTCAAACTCCAGCTCAGCGACCGGATGAAAGTCCGCTTCGAAGCTGTCGCAAATGCCGACGTCGCCCGCCAGGGCCTCCACACTTGGGACGGTGAGTCTCTGCCACTCCGCGTCGAGACTCCCGGCGGCGCAGCGTTTCCTGCGTTGGTGGATGAAGGCACATCGGTCGGCGTCCGCGCCTTCACCCGTGCCGCAGAAGCCGCAGAAAGTCACCGTGCTGGAGGTGCTAGGCTTCTCTGCCTCGCTCACAGTGAGCAAGTTGCCTACCTGCGGAAGAAGTTTCCACTCGGTCTCAAGGCCAAGATCGAGCTGCCGAGACTCGGCCAAGGCGGCACCTCACTAGAATCCCTCATCCTACTCGCTGCCGAGGGCGCGGCAGGTAGGGATTTCCCCCGCTCACCAGAAGCATTTAGCCAGCTCAAAGACCTAGCACGACCGCAGTGGTATGATGCAGCGACCCGTCTTGGCGCGGCTATCGACGACATCCTTGAGCTGCTCCCGGACATTCAGGCTTGGATCGCTAAAAGCCGCTATGACCGGAATCTGGGTGAGATCGCCGAAGATCTAGATCAACAATTATCCTGGCTCTTTCGGCCCAATTTCGCATGGAACGCCGGATTTGACACGCTGCAAGACTACCCACGCCGTCTTCGCGCCATTCGCTCACGCATCAGTCGCCTTGCTTCATTACCCCTCGTAAAGGATCTCGAAAAAATGAAACAACTGCATCGACTTTGGCTCCCGTGGTACAACGACCACTCCAGCCAGCCCCAGAATCCGGAAACCTGGCCAGCTGGCTGGGCCTTGGAAGAATTACGGATCTCTCTCTTCGCCCCAGACATCCGATTGACGGCTAAGGTTTCCGTGAAACGCATCGAACAAATGATCCATTCCAGCATGAAGCATTGACCCAATCGGTCATCGGTGAAGGAATGATTGAAAATTTTGGTGACGAAATCCTTTTAAAACAAGGGATGAGCGAAAAATCAACAGGTAGGCAATTTTTGCTTGTCGGCTGGCCCGGCGATTGCTACTTTGACCCCGTTATGAAAAAGAACTCCTCAAAAGTCATTATCTGCCTAGGGCTCATTGGTTTCATCAGTGCTATCGTCACCCCCGCCGCTGAAGCAGCGCGCAGACCATTCGGAAGTGCTACGGTTGTGAATCTCACAACCACTGCAAAACCGCCAGCCAGCAGAATGTAACGCCTTGCCTGCACTCAATCCGTAATAATTATTCATTATACCCCATGAAAACATCCTTTTACACCAGCCTATTGGCAGCCGTTATCACGGTGAATTGCAATGCTGCACTCTACACCTCTACATTCGACTCGTTCCCGGTTCCGCCATCCGAAATCGCCGGCACCGATGGTTGGGTGATCAATGACGCAGGCACTAGCCCTACGACGCCTCTTTCCTACGTTGGCTCACTCAATGGTAGCCAAGCACTCGGCTTGGGCGGTGCCTATGGTGAAACAACAACGGCTTCGGTTTCACTCAGTCAGTCGTTCGTTGAAAGTGTCGGTCGAGTATCTGCAAATTTTGATTTCGCCTTCGAAGACAGCATTGATGGTGCTATTATCGACGCTAGAGACACATTCAGCTTTTCGTTCAATAGCTCGGGCGGAAAATTGTTTGAAGTTTCCTTCGTGCCGAAAGCCCAATCCTCTACTCCATCGACCACCACTGCAGAATGGGACCTTTTCTTTTCGGTCAACGGTGGAGCCAACCAAGATTTGTTCATCACCGTTGAAGAGATTGTAGGTTATAACTTCGCCCTTACACTCGGTGGTGCATTCCCCTCGAGTAACGTCACGACCAGCAGTTACGAGCTCTCAATCTCCAGTGGACTTAATCCGGTCCTAACTCGTAGCGGCAGCTTTGCCCTTAACCCACAGACATCGACATCAGCCTTCGCCTTCAACTATACCCCCACAAACGGTACAGGTCTGAACGGAGCTGGTTCAATCCTTGTCGATAACTTGACGGTTGTTCCTGAGCCATCCTCATCACTGCTTCTCGCATTGACAGGTCTTGGACTAGCTGCACGCCGCCGCCGCGCATAATTGGCCAACTAGACAGTGTTCTTTTCGCGAGGTATGCTGAAACCCTTTAATCATGGTTTCATCATACCTCGTTTGTTTTTGCAAGTTTGCTTATCGGATCGCATCAATGATAATTAAGTTTTGGGATTATTCGCTTGGACATCGCGTAAGGCTGTTTTTTAGACGTGAATTAGCGTTAATTCTAACTCCATTCTTAGCGGTCTCTCATGCGTCCACGGTAATTCCAAGCTCAACATCCAGCGGATTTTCAGCGGTCCCTGTGTTCCAAGACACAGAATCAATCGCCAACATTGGTGGTGATGACCTCACAGCAGTTCTGAGAGGTATATCCAGCCAAGTATCGTTTGCACATTCTTACAACTCCAACATCAGGCAACAAGGCCCTGTTGCCGGATTCCCAGTGCAGGATGACATGATCTCCACTTTTGGTGGTACCGTGAGCTACATGTCTAAGGCATCAACATTCACCTTCGGTGGATTCTACCGAGGAATTTATAGCAATTTTTATGAAAATTCTGAATTCACCGCGTTCAACCAAGGCGGTGGTGTCATACTGAACTATGAAGGCGGTCGGCTGACCTCTACTTTCAAAGCAGGTATCGATTATGATGCAGGTTCAAACCGTGATTTCTTGGGTAACCTCATCACACGCACCAGTTTCACCTCTGCGTTGAATGCTCGCTATTTCATCAGCCCTAAGACGGTGTTGCAGACGACCTACAACTACAATTATGTCGTAGTCGATGGAGGCCAATTCGATAACACACAATCTTATGATCTCACCGCTTCTGCGCTTTGGAAATACTCCGCATTGACAGAAATTGGACCCGGAATTCGTTACACCTACCGGGCCGCCAATGCGATCAATGGAAGAACGGCCATAGGGCCGACATTCAATATCAATTACAAGTTAAGCCAAAAAGTCTCGATCAGTTCACGTTTTGGCATCGATTTTCCCTCTTATGACTCGGGAGACTCGGTTGATCCAACGCTAACGACCTCAATCGCAGCGACGTACAAAGCCTCAAAACTCTGGAGTATGAATCTCAGTTTGTATCGTGACACCCAAGCCGATCCAGCTTTCCCGGGAATCTTTAACGACGTCACTTCTGCTCGGCTTGGATACCTAAGAAACATCCGTCGTGCTCAGTTCAATTTTGGAGTGTCTTATGATATCAATCAAAGGAATGGTAATAGTCAAACAGGTGGTTTAGACCGTAACTTTATCACTTTGGATACGTCATTGGGGATGCCAATTTTTGCCGATAATTACTACGGTAGCATCTTTTTGCGCTACAGCGACCAGAGCTCAGACCTTGCCCAGCAGACATGGGATTCATTACAAATTGGACTGATGATTTCGAGACGTTTCTAATCACTCACGTTGTGACGATCTTGCACGAATCTCATTGAGTTCATGGTATACCCGCTCATCATCCAATCACTATAGTATTTTAAAAATCATGACCCTCTTCGTGCAGAAAAAAACGACCCTGTTCATCATCCCCATGATGGTTGCGTCCGTATTTACTACCCTGATCAGTCAGGCAGCGACAGTCAATAAATCGGATTCAAGTTACATACTCCGAGCAAATGATGTTGTGCGCCTTTCAGTTTACGAAGAACCGGATCTATCGGTGCAGGTGAGAATTCTTAAAACAGGCCAAGCTTCGTTTCCATTAATCGGATCTGTTGAAATTGGTGGACAGAGTGTCGCTACTGCCGTTGAAAAAATCCGCTTACTCTACGCCAAAGACTACCTCATCGATCCCAAAATAACTTTAATGGTTGATGATTATGCAGTCGAATTTGTATCAGTCATCGGTGCGGTTAAAGGGCCTGGGCAGATTCCTGTGCCAGTGTCGGGTAAACTGGATCTCGCATCAGCAATCGCATCTGCTGGTGGCATCACGGAGAATGCAGATTCACAGAACATCCAGCTGATCCGTGATTCCGGAGTGACTTCCACCTTTAGTATGGCAGCGATCCAAAGTTCCGCAGGCTCTGTTGCATTGGCTTCGGGTGACCGCATCATCGTGAATCAAAGCGCCTTCATCGGCAAGACAGTCGCAGTGCTGGGTCAAGTCGGCAAGCCAGGTCCCGTGGTGTTTCCGATTGAAGGTAAATTGGATTTAGTCAATGCCATCGCACTGGCTGGTGGGATGACTCAGCTTTCCAATCCTAAGAAAGTCAGTATCAACCGAAAAGGAACCGTAACCGTAGTGGACTTCCAAAGTATTTCACAACGTGGTGACCGTCCTTATCTTCTTCAACCCGATGATGTCGTGACCGTTGCAGAACGCTTGTTTTGATCGTAACTGTTTTGATTTTTAGTTTTTCTTTACCACAATGTCTTTACCTCCAAAATCGCGCCGAAATAGCGAAGCCTACGATGATTATGAAGATGAAGATCCCATGGATGTTTCATCCAATCGCAAAGGCGCCCAAGACACCAAGCAATTTCTATTCGATGTCCTCGCTCGGTGGCATTGGATCGCTTTATGTCTTGTTATAGGTATCTTAGGTGGATTTTATTATTTGTCTAAAGCTCCTAAATTATACCAAGCGAATGCTTCGTTATTGATCAATCAACAGACCTCAACAGTCCTAGTTCCAGATCAAGTAGAGAAGATGGATATGCGCACGCTTGAAGCCATGAATACGGTGGCCGAGCGGATCACTCGTAAAGAGTTGCTGGAGCGAGTCGCCGCCAGGCCTGAATTGCGGTCGATGCCTGGCCTAATCCCTAGAGGTGTCGTTTGGCTTCCAGAATGGACACTGCCTTGGTTGGGTCTCTCGCCAGTAAACACGACGGAATCCGTCGGAGCACCTTCAGTTAGTGTCTTAGCTAATTCTATCAGCTCATGGATCAATGTTTCTGTTCGCAAAGGAACGCGAATACTCGATATCGTGATCACCCATCCATCACCCGATGTGGCCAAGGCCGTTGCTGATGCGGTTTGTACGGAGTACAAAGCAGAATTAGGCACGGATAAGAGAACGGACCGCTCTGAAGACTTAAAGGTTCTTCAGACAGAATCTGAAGCCGCGCGAGCACGGCTTCAGACAGCACAAAATGCTTTAGCCATTTACCAGCGTGCGCTTCTGACTTTGAAGGACTTGGAATCACGGGAAGCGCTTGTTGCGGATCTTTCGAGGCGCTACTTGGGAAAACATCCAAAAATGGTGTCCGCTCATTCAGATCTAAAATCTTACCAAGTTCGTTTTTTATCAGAATTCGATGCCGCACGGAATTCGACTGCAGATCGTGAATACTGGAATAGCAATGCCGCAGAATGGAACAAAATCAGTGGCGATGAATCAGAGAAATTAATGGTGGCCCGGCGACTTCTAATCGCAAGAGGCACGGTCTTGGAAAGTGAAATCCTCAGTCAGAACGCGGTCTTCAACAACCTCCTGACGAGTAGCCAGCGTGCCATCATCAACCAACAGTCGGAGGCGACTGCCATGGAGATCAATAGTTCCGCGCAGCTTCCCGACGCACCATCTTCTCCAGTTCGGTTAAAGGTCATCGCGGTTGCTTCGTTTGGTGGAATGAGTGTGGGCATCCTCATCGCTCTTGGTTTGATACGTTTGGATAATAAGATCCATACGGTATCCCAAGCCGAAAGGGAAACCGGACTCCCTGCACTGGCCGCAGTTGCCAAAATTAGTCCCAGTGTTTTGGCGGATGTTCTTAAAAAGTATAAAGAAGACACCAATCAGTCCGAAGCTCGCCAAAAGTGGTCACCTATGCTTTTATTCCGGGACGGTGTATCTACTACCACATTTGCTGAAATGTTCCGGGTCCTTCGAGCATCTGTTTCGCTTCTGGGCGATGAAAAGAAGCGCCGAATCACCCTCTTCACCAGCGCCTTACCGGGAGAAGGGAAATCCTTCGTCGCGAGTAATTTTGCCCTAGCGGCAGCCCAACAAGGGAAACGTATCTTGCTCATGGATCTCGATCTCCGAAAGCCTTCGGTCCATAAAGTTTTCGGTTTGAAGCGGGATTGCCACCCGAGTGGAGCCAGTGAAGTTTTAGCTGGACTGGCAAGTTTTGAGGAAGGGATCTTCACCGACACAGGTGAGGAGCGTCTGCACATCATGCTGGCGGGTAAAAGAGCCCCAGCACCCGGCGAACTTCTGAACTCTGCATCCCTTGAAGCACTTTTTATCAAAGCCCTAGAGCATTATGATCTCATTATTGTCGATTCAGCTCCATTACTCGCAGTGCCAGACACGCGGATTATCGCTCCCTTGGTCGATAATTTCTGCCTAGTGACCCGTGCGGACTATGTTCCGAAAGGGGCGATTCGACGGGTGATTCGCCTTCTTGAAAACGATCAAATCATGCCAAATGGCATTGTATTTAACAGTTTTTCTGAAAAACGACGTTTGATGGGCCAGAACTATTCGTATGGAAACTACCAAACCAATAAATACGGAAAAGCCTATCGATACGGTTATGGTTCTTACGGCGTCTATGGCAGCGATAGTGATGATTGAGTGAAATGGCCTCTGCTTTCTCTCCTTGGCTGCGGCTAGTTTAGCGAACAGACCGTCGATACTCTAAGTGACCTGCCACTCGGACCAACTGCGGTAGCTTGCTGAAACTCAATCGATTTATTGATGCAAACTCGCTACATCATCTTGATGGGTTCAATATTGCTAGGTCTCGCAGCAATCGAGGGAATGGCTTATTGGTGGATGAATCCGGCCCCAACCGGAATGCTGCAAGCTAA
The DNA here is from genome assembly GCA_027484055.1 of Verrucomicrobiaceae bacterium. GTDB lineage: Bacteria > Verrucomicrobiota > Verrucomicrobiia > Verrucomicrobiales > Akkermansiaceae > Luteolibacter. The sequence goes on from JAIXQH010000014.1 coordinate 11,852, forward strand.
ACTGGTTTATTCTCCCAAGAAACCTTCTCAGTCAGGCGAGCTTGGCGATAAAAGCGGAGAAGATCGATCAAATGTGTCGCCCGAGGTTCATACCATCACCCCGCTTCCCGAGGTTGTTTCCAGCACCTTGGCGATTTTACACTGCAGCACGGGAGTGGTCGCTAGGCTTGATCAAGCCAATGGTGTCGTCATCCATCTTGCATTTTTTGAATGGAACAGTGTGGATTCGACGAGTGTGCTGGAAGCATATAAGCACCTTCCCGACGAGTGCATGGGTTCGATTGGTATGGAGCTTTTGGAAAAACTGCCTCCACGGTTCTACGTGGTAGGTGGCGAGAAATTGCTGTTCGATCACACCGTGTTTCGAGATCCAGTAGGTCGCGTAATCCATGCGTTTAAAGGGACATGGGTATCTGGTGCGTCCAATTTGATTGGTACGAGCTTTCGTGGTGGCGCTGACCAGTGGCGGGCCATTCGATTCAAAGCCGGCCTCTACCGCTTTCGGCCAGCTTACGCCAGGGTAGCACAAGGTGCCGTGCGCGGTATCTCGGATCCCCAACTCGCATGGGAAGCGTTTGAAAAGGCCATGCTGGGAGATCTTTCCATGCAGTAGCCATTATTCCGTCGCCCCATGGATCTCAACCGCTGCCGAAAGTCGTTAAGAGTGCGGCAAAGTTCGAGAATGACCAACGGCCATGTAGACGACTAAATCTCTGCCTGCATCCTAGGCGATCTGGGGGATCAGAAAAAACGGGGCTTTGGTCACAAAACGTCTTCGAAGTTATTTTCCCAATTCATCTGCGACTTTATGTCCTCACGGACGGACCGGCGCTCGGTCTCCGCTGGACAATGCCCAGACTTGGTTTTCAGAACTCGTCGATCCCTGAAGCGTCAATTTCGAGGATTTGAGATTAAACGGAGCAATTTGAGTGCTGCTTAAAGACATCTTGACACCGAAACTCTCGAAGCTCCTAGGTATTTTCGTAAGTGTTCCTAATTTGTTGCGGTCGCTTGCTAAGCGGAGCGTCTCGCCACCCTGCGTTCTAGAATGCAGCGCCAGCGGAGCCGGGGCTTCAAACAAGAATCCAGCCGCATGGCTTTTCAATCACGTTGGCAACTTTGTTCAAAAAAACTTGAACACTGGCGTGTAACCTGCAATTGAGGGACGTGCTCAGCGGAGAAAGATGCAAGACTTTCAATGCTTTTCTACCAATTATTGTCTCATCTTATTTTAAGATCTCGATTTTCAAACCAAGGGCGGTAGCATGGTGATATGCTATATTGCCATTCAATTTTTCAATAAAAAGTTCTATATATCACTGTCAACTACTGTATCTCAGTAGTTCTAAATTAAGCAACGTATAATTACCCAAACTATTTATGAAAGCTGTTATTCTCGCAGGTGGTCTTGGTACTCGTTTATCCGAGGAAACTCATTTAAAGCCAAAACCGATGGTTGAAATCGGCGGGATGCCGATCCTTTGGCATATTCTTAAAATTTATAGCGCCCACGGCATCAATGACTTCATCATCTGTGCCGGCTACAAGGGTTATGTGATCAAGGAATACTTTGCCAATTACTTCCTGCACATGTCGGATGTCACCTTCGACATGGTTGGCAACACCATGGAAGTGCATCGGAAAAAGGCTGAACCTTGGCGTGTAACCGTTGTCGATACCGGAGAAGCCAGCATGACTGGTGGTCGTCTCGCGCGAGTCGCGCAGTATCTGGATGACGAACCATTCTGTTTCACCTATGGTGATGGAGTTGCCGACATTGATATCACGGCCTTGCTTGCCTTTCACAAGGCACACGGAAAACGGGCGACGCTCACCGCGGTGCAACCTCCCGGTCGCTACGGCGCATTGGGCTTCAATGAAAAAGAGCCTGATTTGATCCGCCAGTTTCAGGAAAAGCCCGAAGGCGACGGGGCTTGGATCAACGGTGGATTTTTTGTGCTCTGCCCGAGTGTCTTGAATTACATCAAGGAAGGCGACGCCACCATCTGGGAAAGGGGGCCCTTGGAAGGCCTTGCGGCTGATTCCCAACTTGCGGCTTACAAACACCGTGGCTTCTGGCGGCCGATGGATACACTCCGGGATAAACTCGAATTGGAAACCATGTGGGAAAAATCCGAAGCCCCCTGGAAAATCTGGCACTAAACGAAACGTCAGTTGACAACCCCCATCAAAACCACTCCCCCATACCAAACGGATTTATGGCCTTTCAAAATTGTTACCAAGGCAAACGAGTTTTCCTCACAGGCCACACCGGCTTTAAAGGTTCTTGGCTTGCAGAGTGGTTGTTATCCTTGGGTGCTGAAGTTCACGGTTATAGCCTAGATCCCCAGCCCCACGAATTGCTCTTTGGACAACTTCAGCTCTCCAGTCGTCTTGCTACAGACACCCGCGGGGACCTTTCGGATTTGGCGGCTCTATCAGCCGCTGTCAAAGCCGCGAATCCCGAAATCGTGCTTCACCTAGCAGCGCAGCCCTTGGTGCGGCTTTCCTATGACATCCCAGTTGCCACGTTTGCAGCGAATGTCATGGGCACCGCGCATTTGTTGGAAGCCGTGCGCACCCAGATTCACCATCACTGCGCTGTTGTCTGCATCACCACGGACAAATGTTACCAAAACCGCGAGTGGCTTCATTCCTATCGTGAGGAAGATGCCATGGGTGGCCACGATCCTTATAGCGCCAGCAAAGGAGCTGCCGAGCTGGTCATTTCATCTTATCGGAATTCCTATTTTTACGGCGACTCTCCCATTCGCTTAGCGAGTGCCCGTGCCGGAAATGTCATCGGTGGTGGCGATTGGGCGCTGGACCGCATCATCCCGGATTGCATCCGTGCGGTGAGAAAAGAGGAGGCGATTCCGGTTCGTAACAAGATCGCAACCCGCCCTTGGCAACATGTGCTCGAACCTCTCTCGGGCTACTTGTCCTTGGCGGCTTCTCTTGTCGCGGCAAAAGAATCAGATTCCGCAGTTCTGGCCTCGCCTTTCAATTTCGGCCCGGCCCTGACCAGCAATCGCACCGTTGCCCAACTCGTCGCCGAGCTGCTCATACACATCGGCGGCGAATGGATCGACGCCTCGGATCCAAATGCCTTGCACGAGGCATCCAAGCTGAACTTAGCCATTGATAAAGCGTTCCACCTTCTCGAATGGCAGCCCGTCTGGGACTTCAAGGAAACCATCGCCCAGACTGCTGCTTGGTACCTCGGAGAGGCTCAAAGCAACGATCCAGCTACCCTCACTCGCTCCCAAATCACCACCTATCAAGCCGCTGCCGTCCAGAAATCCATTCCTTGGGCTCTTTGAAACTCCATCGCTGATCACTGCTCGCTACTGACTTCTTCCACTTCATTAACCATGTCCACTGCTGCCGAACTCAAAGCTGAAATCCTCCGCTTAACCCGCGAATTCTCGAAGCTATCCCATGCCGGAAATCGCCCTGCCGATGATCCACAACGCACGCCTCACGTTCCCGGTCAGACGATTCCTTATGCGGGTCGCGTATTTGATGAAGATGAAGTCGAGGCGGCCGTCTCGGCGACGCTCGATTTCTGGCTCACCCTCGGTCCGGAAGGCGAGGCGATGGAGAAGGAACTCGCGCAGTTCATGGGAGTCAAACATTGCCTGCTCGTGAATTCCGGTTCCAGTGCCAACCTCATTGCTTTCTCGGCTCTAACGACCCACAAACTTCCAGCTCACAAACGTATCCGCCCAGGTGACGAAGTGATTACCGTCGCAGCAGGTTTCCCCACGACGGTCTCGCCGATCATTCAGTGCGGTGCTGTGCCAGTCTTCATCGATGCGAAGCCTCTTACGGGAAATGCCAACTGCGAACTCCTTGAGGCTGCCTACTCTCCCGGCAAAACCAAGGCGGTAATGATGGCGCACGCGCTCGGGAATCCCTTTGAGCTAACCACCGTTCTTGAATTTTGTCAAAAATACGATCTCTGGCTGGTGGAAGACAACTGTGACGCTCTCGGTTGCACTTACACGCTTCCAGCAGCAAAAGCGAAGGAAATCGGTCTCGATCACCTCATCAAGATCGCGGACAAGGGCGAACATGCGATCATTCGTTATCATCTGGCCGAATCGACCGTCGAAGGCGGCCCTTCAACGCTCATGTTGACTGCTCCTACCGGATCCTTTGGCGACATCTCCACCCAGTCCTTCTACCCTCCGCATCACCTCACCATGGGCGAAGGTGGATCGGTGAACATCATTCGTCGTGCACCTCTCAAGACCTACGCGGAAAGTTTCCGCGATTGGGGACGCGATTGCTGGTGCCCGTCCGGTAAGGACGATACCTGCAACAAGCGCTTTCAATGGCAACTTGGCGAGCTTCCCGAAGGATATGATCACAAGTACATCTACAGCCATCTTGGCTACAACGTAAAGCCTCTCGATATTCAGGCGGCCATTGGCCGGGTACAAATCAGACGGCTTCCCAGCTTCATCGAGGCACGCAAGCGCAACTGGGAGCAACTTCGCCGCGGCCTTCATGGCCTTGAGGAATATCTCGATTTCGCTCTGCCAACTCACGCAACCGCATGGGTGCCGCCAGCTTCGTCCGAGTGGGATCCACTGCTTCAGTCGCGATTTGAGTGGGATGACACGGGCTGCCGCACCGACTGCTCATGGTTCGGCTTCAAGATTACGGTGAAAGAAAATGCACCTTTCTCGCGCACGGATCTTGCCAAAGAACTCGACGATAAAAAAATCGGCAACCGCATGCTCTTTGGCGGCAACCTCGTCCGCCAACCCGCCTTCGTCCAGCTCCGCCACGACAACCCTGCGGCAATGCGCGTTTCCGGATCCTTGCCCTGTGCGGACCGCATCATGAAACAAACCATGTTCCTCGGCACCTACCCCGGCCTCACCATCGAGATGATCGACTACATGGTGAAAGTCATCCGCGACTTCGTCGCCTCAAAGACCGCCTGATCTGGCATGAGAATTTTCGTCACTGGTGGCACGGGATTCATTGGCTCGCACTTCCTAGTGCAGGCTCTCGCTGCGGGTCATGAGGTCGTGGCCCTGCGACGGGAAGGATCAAGGCCTGTTATACCTTTTCCTACAGAACCTGAATGGTTCATTGGAGACCTTGAGAATGTCCCCGAAGACTCGTTAAGTGCTTGCGATTGCTTTGTCCACTTTGCATCGCATGGGGTGACCGATCCTGCAGGCGCGACTTGGGAAGACTGTTTCCGCTGGAACGTCACAGCCTCATTAAAGCTTTGGCTCAAAGCCGCCGACGCGGGAGTGAAACGCTTCTTAATATGTGGTTCTTGCTTTGAGTATGGCAGGAGTGGGGAGCGTTACGAATTCATCCCGACAACAGCCCCGCTGGAACCCACCGCTCCCTATCATGCTTCCAAGGCGGCTGCCACTGCGGCTGCCTTTGGTCTATGCATCGACAAGCGGGTTGAAATGGCGATCTTACGCCCATTCCATGTCTTTGGTGAGGGGGAAGCAATGGGACGTTTTTGGCCATCACTTCGTCGCGCCGCACTTGCAGGTGAAAATTTCCCTATGAGCGATGGAACTCAAATCCGTGACTTCATCGCAGTCGAAGAAGTCGCAGCAGAATTTCTCCGACAAACTGGGTGCAAACAAATCGTTCCCGGTCAGCCTTTCATTAAAAATTGTGGCAGAGGGATACCTCAAACTCTGGCGGAATTCGCAACGGAGCAGTGGCAGAAATTTGGCGGCACGGGCACGCTCATTAAAGGAATTGTCCCCATGCGGCGGAACGAAATCATGCGATTCGTGCCAGAACTCACCTGAATTTATGAATTCACTGAAAGCTCCTCGGATAACCAATCCCTGGACTGGCAAACATTCATGAACCTCCACTGTTCTGATCGTTCAACAACAACCGCCATGGTGACTTGGTGATAATCTTGCTGTTTTCGTAGCATGTCTTAACGGTGTCCAAAAAACCGCTTCATAAACTATTTAACTCTAAACTATGACATTACTCATAACAGGATGCGCAGGATTTGTTGGCGCACGCACAGCTCAACTTGCGCTGGATGCCGGACACGAAGTGGTCGGACTGGACAATCTGAACGATTATTACGACATACGTCTTAAGGAACATCGACTTAAGCCTCTTTGTGATCATCCCAATTTCCGTTTTCTCGAGCTAGATATAGAAAACGTCGATGTATTAGACCGCATATTCGCAGTCAGGCACTTTGACGCAGTGATCAATCTCGCAGCGCGGGCTGGGGTAAGGGCCAGTATTGAAGCCCCTCATTGCTATATGCATACGAATACCGTGGCGACCCTCAATCTTCTGGAGAGAATGGTCCGCTATAAAGTGAAAAAATTCGTCATGGCATCCACGTCCTCACTTTATGCGGGATTACCGATGCCGTTCACTGAAGACGCGCTGGTCACTCGCCCTATTTCGCCCTACGCGGCAACAAAGCTGGCGGCAGAATCGCTTGCTCATGTCTGGCATCATCTTCACGGCATTGACGTTTCAATCTTACGATACTTCACCGTTTATGGACCAGCCGGCCGGCCGGACATGGCGCCCTTCAGATTTTCCGAATGGATTCGTCGGGAAATGCCGATCACGCTATATGGTGATGGGTCACAGACTCGTGATTTCACCTACATCGACGATATTGCCCGTGGGACACTAGCGGCCCTGGCTCCTTTGGGTTATGAGATCATTAATCTAGGAGGAGGCAATTCCCCCGTGAGTATCAACAGCATGATTTCGACTCTGGAGCAACACTTGGGGAAATCTGCCCGCGTGAATAGACAGCCCCCAGTCGCAGCGGATATGCAGGACACAGCGGCCAATGTCGCCAAAGCGGATGCACTTCTGGACTGGCGTCCTGTCACATCACCTGAAGAAGGCTTTAAATTGACCGCAGAATGGCACGCGCGGGAATCCGAATGGCTCAATGACATTCAACTATAATCACTGAAGGCATACGAGATGTCGCCTTTGTGGAAGGTGACCCTACACATTCAACGATCATAATACCGAGGTGATGTCCCCATGCCCTGAATCAATCGAATCATCTAGATCAGGCTCTGCCTCGAACTCGGATAGTCGTCGATTGATCGGTCTTGATCTGATTCGGGGGCTGTCAGCCTTGCTAGTATGCTTTGATCATGTGGCTCACTTCTACATTGATGAAAGCAGGACAGAACTTCCGCAGTTTATCACTTGGTTCTTTCTCGCCTTAAAACACAGTGGCGGATTTGCGGTCATGGTGTTTTTTGTGCTCAGTGGCTATCTGGTCGGCGGCAGTGTGATCTCGAAATATGCTAAAAACAAATTCACGTTCAGGGATTACTTTATTGATAGGCTGTCACGATTGTGGGTGGTTTTGATCCCAGCACTGATTGTCACCGTGTGTTGGGACGTTATGGGGAAATCCCATGCGGGAATGGGTGGATACTTGGGGGCCTTTCGTGAAGTCTATGGTTCCGGGCCTTCTTCCGAGTATCCTGCTGTCAACACCCTGTCTTGTTTTTTCGGCAATCTCGGGTTTTTACAGGGTGTCTTCACCCCCATTTACGGAAGCAACGGCCCTCTTTGGAGCCTTGCGTATGAATGGTGGTATTACTTAATGTTCCCTCTGTTTTTTGTGGGGTTCTTCCAACTGAAATCCGGCAAAAAGACGGGCGGACTAACAGTACTGTTGGGGGCTGCGATCCTCATCCTTCTCCCAAAGTTCATGCAGGCCTTTTTCCTCGTATGGTGTTCCGGGGTTCTTGCTTACTTGCTGAAGAATCCAACATGGAGATATACCCGTTTCCTTACGAAAAACCGATTGGCGGTAATATCCCTGCTGGCAATCTCGCTTGTGTTCTACGGCTTCGGATACCCGATGAATAATTTTGGAAAACTGGCATTCGGGCTTTGCTGTGCGGGTTTTATCCCTTGGATTTCGACGCTGAGAATTTCCGTCCCGTCTGTAGAGAAATCGGTGGTCTTCCTGTCCGATATTTCTTTTAGCCTCTATTTATTTCATTATCCCGTCATCCTTTTCTGCGCCTTCTATTTTGGTAAAGGAAACCGGGTAGGGCTGACTTGGAGCAGTTTTTTGATCGCCTTTCTCTTTTGTTTAAGCCTGGTAATGTATTCCATTGTTTTCTGGTATCTTTTCGAAAGAAGGACTTATCAGTTCAAAGGCTTGATCAAAAAACACTTATGCATATGAACCATGCCGTTTTCAATTCGATGATTCACCTTTGAGTCAATCGCATTAAGGCAAAGGGAGTATGATTAAGGGTTAAAATTTTATCAGGCATTTTTGAATGATTACCACTGCAATACAAAGAGCCTTGTCCAACCCCCTGCTGGTAAGATTTGGGAAAAATGGATTCACTCAGATTTACACTCAGTTTTTAACTTTGGCCATCCAGTTGATCCAAGTGCCCCTATTCCTTAAATTCTGGGGAAAAGGACTTTATGCCGAGTGGATTGTTTTAACGGGGCTTCCCTCCATGTTGTCTTTGCTAGATTTTGGGGTTGCCCAGGCCTCTGCCAGTAAAGCAACCATGGAAGCAGCAGGAGGAGAGTGGCAACACGCTAGGATTTCAATCAACACCTCGCAGATGTTCACCACGACGCTGGGTGTGATTCTGGTGCTTGGAGCCTTATTGTTTTCTCGGTTCTTTTCTTCTTCCGACACACTGGGTCTAAAGTTGATTGGAGATGGCCAGTCGGTGATCATTTTGATTCTGTCGGTAGCGTATCTCGCTTTAAATCTACAAGGTGGCGTGATCGATGCGGTTTTCCGAACCTTGGGTAAAGCTGCGGTTGGTTCGATGCTGAATTCCAATCGACGGCTCATGGACCTGTGTGTGACCCTAGTCTGCATGTTTCTGGGCGGGGGGGTGATTGAACTGGCGGTATCGATATTTATCGGCCAGGCAATCTACCTGCTAGCCATGGTGGTGATCGTGAAGCGGGCTGACCGACATGGCTTGATGGGTTTTAGTAATGCCTCATTCGCAGAGTTTCGCGGGGTCTTAAAGCCCTCTCTAGCGTATATGGGATTTCCCTTGTCTCAAATGCTCACCACTCAGGGTGGAGTTCAAATGCTGAATTTAATCGGGGCGGTCTGGCTGGTGATTCCATTCACCATGACCCGGACCTTGGTAAGAACGATCATTCAAATCGCGGTGGTCATCAGTAACTCACTTAAACCCGAGCTTTCGCGGTTGATCGGCTCGGGGCAAAAGCTTGAAGCTAAAAAATTCACCCGAAAAATGGCGCTGATCGCCTCCTCTTTTGCACTATTGTGGTATGGGATACTGATCATGATCGGTCCCAAAGTGATCAACGTTTGGGGACATGGTGAGATCAGCGTCACCCACACGATGGTGCTTCTCGTCGGCATCCACGCACTTGTGAATGTCTTTTGGTTTGTCTCAGCGGCTTACAAAATCGCAGGGAATGCACATAGTGCGTTATCCGTTGTATATGCCGTTTCATCCGTTCTAGGAATGGCGACTTGGTATGTCCTACGAAACCATGTTGATCCTTATATTTGTGTTTGTTCAATGATGTTGCTACCTGAATTAGTCGCTTGGATCTACGGAATCCAGAGTTCCAGAAAAAGCACGTCAGAAACGACATGAGGTAGATGAGTGCGCTTTTACAAAAAAGTCACTCGATCCAAGATTCGGTGTTTGAATTGATGCGATCGCTGCGTCTATCCGTCATTTCTTCCATCCATGAATGTGCATGATCTGGCATTTTAGGTTTTATACGGTCAATTCATGAAACGAGCTTCCATACCAACCGCTGCCCCTCTCGGGCTCATCAAGAAGGGTATGATGGTTGTGCTGTCACTGGCCTGTGTCTTTCAGCTTTTATTCGTGACCTCAGGCAGCAACGCCGTATTGGCGGTAATTTATTGCGCGGCAGGCAGCATCCTTTTATTATCGGTTTTCGACAAGAATCAGTTGGCAAAAAATCCAATGTCTTCACTTTTGGTAATGGGGTTCGGGTTCACCCACTTCTTCCTTCCGCTGGTCTTCACCAGCCTCATTGGTCGCTCCGTGGCGTATAAGATGAAGATTCCCCATCTGGTCTTCGGCTGGGCAGCGGTAACCTTTCTATGCGTGATCCTCTTTCATAAGGCTTACTGCCATATGCGATTACTTAAAGGGGGCCAAAAAAAACTCCAGGAACGAATCCTGATCCCCTTGGGTTTTTTCCGGGTTCCTCAGGAATCCCAACTTTGGGCGATGGGGCTTTTGGGACTCGCCGTCACATTCGCCGGAATGAGCGGAGGGGAAAAAGGTAGCTCAAGCATACTGATTAAGATTCTTGATGGGTTTCGTCCCTTTAGTTTTGCTCCATTCATGCTTTTGGTTCAACCCGTCTGGGGATCCGCAAAGAAACTGGGAGCGTCGAGCAAGGTCGGTTTGTTGGCTTTTACGGGCATAATGTTTTTCATCGCAATGGCCTCCGGTAGCCGGTCTTATGTGGTGCTTGGATTTGCCAGTGCAGGTCTGGTTTACTTTCTTGGCATTTGCTTGGGAAGGATTTCTATACCCAAGGTTCGCTTGGTTCCCTTGCTGGTGGCGGCAATTGTGTGCGTAGTGATGGTTCCACTTGTGCTCAGGGCATTCTCTGCGGCGAAATTTGCGGTTTCAGGAAAAGCAACGACCTCACTTTCGCAACGTTTCGATGTGTTTATTAATGTATTTCAAAACACAGAGGGACTCAAGGAGAAGGAAGAATCTGCAGGTGATATTGCTGAGCTTCATGATCTATGGGAGGAAGATTATGCCGGCATTGAATTTTTCAATCGGTTGGCCAATCCGCGCTTGCATGACCATCTGATGAATTGTGTCTATGGCTTGTCAGATCGTGATCTAGCCTCCATAAGGCAACTCGACATTGAGCGCGGATTGGCTACAATGCCGGATCCTATTCTTAAATTTTTCGGATTTAACATCAATAAGGATTTTGTACTTTCCGGTTCCGTTTCAGATTATATTTGGTTATTAAGGTATGACATCCCATGGACCTTCGGCGAGTTCAAGGCGGGCAGTCTTATGGCCTCTACTTACTGTTATGTGGGGCCCTATTTTCCTCTTGTAATTGCTTTAATGGCGTTGCCAGTTTTTTTTATAAGCGACCTTCTTGCGATTCGCATCAGAACACGTCCTACAGGAGTTAAAACGATCATTCCGGTGATGTTGGGTCTGCAAGCATATAGCTTTTTTAGTACGTTCAGCACTGCAACTCTTATGGAATCTCCAGCAGCCCTCTTCGGTGCGTGTACACGTGGATATCTTCAGTCGATCATTCTGTTTTTGTTGGTTCTACATGGAACTTCCTTACTTAGAACTCAGACCACAAAAAATGGGCAACGTAGAATTACCCGCAAAACGTCGGTAATCGAAAGTTCAACAAACGCATCATGAGAATTCTTTATTTTGGTGATAATGGCAGCAGTAGTAATAGCTTGCGGCGCGCCCAAGCTTTGGAGCGGTTGGGGCACGATGTTTCGATTTTTAACCCCGCTGAAGCCCTGGTGGGATTATTTGCGAACAAGTGGGTTTCATTTGTGAACTATCGGACAGGATTTCGTTTTGCCGATGGTGTTTTTCAATCGTGGCTTCAATCCATCATCAACAACCTTTCGAATAAGCCCGATATCTGTTGGGTTAATTCGGGTGAATTTTTCTCCGGCGAATTTGTCCAAAGGCTGAAAGATCTGGGTTGTCCCGTGATTCTTTTTAATAATGATGACCCTACGGGCGGCCGTGATAAAGGTCTTTGGAGTACATTGGTGAAAGCCATTCCTTATTATGATCTCTGTGTGACGCCGCGCCGTCCCACAGAAAATGACATGCAGCGACTCGGTGCAAAAAAAACTATGCGGGTTTGGATGAGCTACGATGAGATCGTTCACCAACCTCCTGCTTCAGATGAAACCATTCCGGACGCGTTTATCTCGGACGTGGTTTTTGTCGGCACATGGATTAAGTCTGAAAATAGGCACCTTCTGTTAAGGCAATTGCTGGATCAGGGACTACGGGTTAAAATCTGGGGTTCTCGTTGGGATCGGTCGCCTGACTCAAAATTATTGGCGGCCTGTCTGCAAGGTGGTCCTCTTTACGGGCGATCCTATGTTGAAGCGATTGCTGGAGCAAAAATCTGCCTAGGTTTGTTGTCCAAGGGTAATCGTGATCAGCATACCCGACGTTCGGTAGAGATTCCATTTAGCGGTGGTCTCTTGTGTGGTGAAAGGACAGCGGAACATTTGGAACTCTACAGAGATGGTGTCGAAGCCGTTTTTTGGGATGATCCAGAAGAGTGCGTGAGTCAATGCGTCAAGCTTCTCTCTGATGATACCTATAGGGAGAAAATCAGAATTGCAGGTTCTAACCGAGTCCGTGAACTGAAAGTGGGTAATGAAGACATCTGCCGCCAGGTATTAGACGCGGCATTTGCAGGTTAAAATTTTTTCGGTTCTTAAGCCATTCAAGCATGAGTATTTTAGTTTTTGACTCTCATCCGGTTCAATACCGGGTACCAATCTGGCGGACGATCCAGACTTTAGATGCTTCAGCCATTCATGTTGTCTATGCATCCGACTGCTCAGTGCGTGGCCACATGGATGCTGAATTCGGTCTCTCAGTGTCATGGGATGAACCGATGTTGGAAGGTTACCCCCATACAATTTTGAATTGTGAAAAGGGCCAGCCGTTATCGGACTGGGGTTCGCTGACCGGCAAAGGGGTGGCAGAAGCCTTAGATCGGATTAAACCGAAGGCGGTTTTGTTGACGGGGCTGAATTATCGGTATGACTGGATTGCATTCTGGGAGGCGAAGCGCCGCGGGATTCCGGTATGGTTACGGTGTGAAACACAGGATGAATCGTCACTTCGGACCAAGACGAAGTCGTGGATTCGCTTAGCCATCTATCTTGCGGCCTATGCGGGACTAGACCGTGTATTTTATATTGGAGAGCTAAATCGCCGGCACTATCTGAAACATGGGGTTCCAGCAAGAAAGCTCGTAGCCGCTCGTTATTGTACGGTGGATCGCTTTGAAACCATTGAATCCACGGAAAAGCAGCGATTGGGCTCGGAACGACGTAGTGCAGCGGGTATTGCTGAAGATGACTTCGTCATTGGATTTTCCGGAAAACTGATCCCTAAAAAGCAGCCCGACATTCTCTATGAGATGCTTGAATTCTTGCCGGATGACTTGCGTCGCAGAACCTGTATTTATTTTTTAGGGAGTGGTGAAATGGAAGTGGATTTACGAACCCAAGCAGAAGCGGCTTTGACAAAGTATGGTGTGAAATCCGTTTTTACCGGATTCATCAATCAATCCCAGCTTGCATCCCATTATCTTGCAATGGATGTTCTTGCACTGCCATCCCGCCGAATGGGTGAAACATGGGGGCTGGTAAGCAATGAGGCGATGCAGGCCGGTTGTGGAGTGGTGGTCAGCAATGCGGTAGGGTGTAACGCGGATTTCCGATCATGGCCGCGCTTCAGGGTTTTTCCTGAATCCAACGCCCGCGAGATAGCACTTAGCATTCTCGAGCTCTCTGAGTACGAACGCGATTTTAATTGGGCTAAAGAACTTTTGGCGGGATATACCATCGAAGCAACGGCCGCTGCAATTCTGCAGAATCTTGATCAACGACATGGATGAGGCATCGAGACAGGGGTTTTGTAACTGATGAAGATTGTATTTTTTACCCACCCCCCTTTCTTGGCTTCACAAAGCATGCCTCGCTTTGCCGAGATGCTTTTTAACGGCATGTTAGCACGGGGGCACAACGTCCAGGAATGGACAGCACGCAAGGTTTTCTTCGCTCTGCCAGCGCCCCGAGCTTGCAAGAAATGGCTGGCCTACATCGATCAGTTTCTGGTCTTCCCACTCACGGTGAAGTTTAGGCTACTGAGTCAACCCAAGGACACGCTTTACGTTTTTGCGGACCAGGCGCTGGGCCCGTGGGTGCCCTTGGTTGCCAAGAGACCCCATGTGATCCATTGCCATGATTTCCTCGCCCAGCGTTCTGCTCGTGGCGAATATCCGGAGAATCCAACGTCTCGGTCCGGAATAATTTATCAGTCTTTCATTCGCTGGGGTTATACAAAGGGCCGGAATTTTATCTCAGTTTCGGAAAAAACCCGCCGCGACCTCCACGAGTTTCTCGGTAGATTGCCCGGATTTTCAGAAGTGGTTTATAATGGCCTCAACCAGTCGTTCGTCCCGGCGACTGATTTGGGGGACGCAAGAAGTTCTCTGGGAAAAATGCTTGGGATCGATCTTGCCCAAGGGTTTTTACTCCATGTCGGAGGCAATCTCTGGTATAAGAATCGCCCGGGCGTTCTGCAACTTTACCAAGCATGGCGCAAGTTACCGCCCGCTTTGCCATTGCCGCTATTGATGATTGGAGAACCGCCGTTGCCAGAAATGCTGGCTGTCAAAGCATCCTCCGATTTTAATGCCGACATCCATTTCATCCAAGCAGCCGACGATGCCACGCTGCGACTCGCCTATCAGGCGGCCAGTGTCTTCTTATTTCCCTCAATTGAGGAGGGCTTCGGTTGGCCGGTCGCTGAAGCCATGGCATCGGGTTGCCCGGTCGTGACCACTGATCGACCGCCGATGACCGAAGTTGCAGGGAATGCGGCTACCTTGATTTCGGTATCGGGTTCTGCAGAAAGCTGGACCTTAGCAGCCGCACGGGTTGTTGAGCAATCGTTTGGCCTAAGCTCCAAGGAACATGAAGATCGGATCACAAACGGCATCTCAAATGCTCAACGTTTTGATGCAGGGTCCTGTTTGAATGAAATCGAACGCCTTTACCGAGTGGCGCTCGGCCTTTGAATCTGAATGTTGGCCTTTTTATGACGAATGCCTTAGGAAAACATATTAGGGGACTAGACACCCTAAGATTTTATGCAGCGATCTGGGTTGTCATGACTCATTGCGGTCCCTTGCCCTTGACCGCAGGGGGGGACAAAACCAATAAAATTTCCTTGGCGATCAATGGCCTTTACGGCGGAAGTATCAATGGTCCTGCTGCGGTCATCTTGTTCTTCATCATTTCCGGTTTTTGCATCCACTACCCTTTCAGGGCGGGTTATCAAGGTTTTGAATTGCGTTCATTCCTTGTGAGGCGATTCACTCGAGTCCTGATTCCAATGTTCGTCGCCGTATTCATCGTAAGGCTAGCAGGAGCGGCCAAAGATGGCGGCGATTGGTTTGCTGGGGTGCCGGCTTGGTCGCTCGTTGCGGAAATGATTTACTACACGCTCTATCCACTACTCCGTCGGTTGAACCAGCGATTCTCTTGGATGAAACTTTGTGTGGTCGCTTATGTCCCCGCTCTTCTGATCGCCACCACCGTACCTTTGGGAAACACTAACTATGTGGCATGGGGCGGCCCCTATGTTAGCTCATGGATTTTGGGGCTTCCATGCTGGCTGCTGGGTGTTTTGCTCGCCGATAAAATGGCCACTCTCGCCAACTTCAGCATTCCGCGGATCTCCATCATCTGGGCTTGGAGATTGGGTGGCATCGCCATCGGGGCTCTGCTTCACAACCTCGCGCTCCAAAACATCGTCGGGCAACACTGGACCTTGAATATCTTCGCGATTTACGGCTATTTCTGGATTAAAAAGGAAATCCTGTTCCACTCGGCAGTCACTCCTTTGGTTGGCAACGAATGGGCTGGGAAATGGAGCTATTCGCTCTATCTCATTCACATTGCCGCGTTCCATGTATTCGCCTACCTCAAGCTACCTGCGTTCGGGTATCTTGCTGATTGGGGACTTAAAATGACCTTCATACTGGCGGCTTCATATGTGTTTTTCCTGCTGGTGGAAAAGCCATCTCACAGGGCCTCTAGGTATTTGGCCATGCTGTGCCGAGGAAAGGCGAACGTTACTGTTCCTGCTTCAACCTGACGACCCGCGATAGCAATTGTCCACTTCTCTCACTGGATCTAAGAAGATAAACAACACGTCCCGGCATTGGAACGCGGATCTGTTAAAGACGCTTTCGATCATCGGAGTTGTGTATGTTCACGCTTCGTGCGTGCTGCCCCGAAACTCCCCCGGCATACCTGAGCTACAAGCCTTATGTCGGCTCTGTGTTCCCGCATTCATCATCCTTTCTGCCTATTTCGCCGAGCTATCCCGTCATTCGGCTGAAGGGTGGCGGTATCACGCTTCGCGCATTCGTGCGCTTCTGATTCCTTTCGTAGTTTGGTCGTTGGTTTATTTCCTGATCGAAGTGGATTGGTCCACACTCACGCCGACCCAATTTTTCACCCGGCATCTAGGCGGCTTCGGTTGGGCCGGGCAGTATTTTTTCATCATTCTCATCCAAATCATTCTGCTTTTCCCGCTGTTGCAGATGCTGGCCGGGAATAAATGGACCGCATGGGGGAGCATCGTTATCACAGTCCCGCTGTTTGCCTGGCTAGGCTACTTTCCGAACAGTCTACCGCACATTCTGCAAACCTTATCATTGCGACCCGCCCCTTATTGGTTTGCTTACGCCATCATCGGCATCCTCGCAGCACGCCAAAAGCTCACGTTCTTTCCTGCTTGGACTCTGTTGGTGCTTGCATTCTTTCCTTTCGAAAGTCGGCTACTGGTCAACGCGGGGATTGATTCTGACTTCTATCTTCGTCCTGTGGTTTTTCTTGGGTCGAGTGTGATCACCTTGGCGTTTCTTTCCAAAAATCGGTTCGAGATCGCCAAGATCACTTGGATCCGTAGGTCGGTTGAAATCATTGCTCCTAACACAATGGGGATTTTTGTCCTCAATCCCTTGTTTACAATTGCTCTCGGCTCTAAGGACAATCCATTCGCTCAAGCTTCTGTCGGGTTGTCTCCACTGCTCCTTTCCGTCATGCTAGCGATTCTAGTCTTTTGCTGCTCTCTGGCCACCACGCTGCTTGCCAAGCGCTTGCACGGGGGATGGTTATTTGGGAAAGCGTGAAACAAGCAGACCCGTTTCATCGAGAATACTATGCCATCCAAAGACATCAGGATTATGGACGCCCTCCGCGGCATCGCCATCATCAATGTGCTCGTGCTACACACCTTCGCCTTCTACACGGGGAAGCTTCCGATTTACCAACTTTTTGGCGCGATGGCTGTTCCCCTGTTTTTCGCCGTAAGCGGATTCTGCATTTGTTATGGAATTTTTTATTCCTCGCTGGTCGGAAGGCCAACCGAATCAAAAACCTTTTTTGCCCGTAGGTTCCATCGGATTTATCCGCCCTACATCATCGCGGTAATCCTGTTTTTTCTGAAGGTTGTCGCTATCGAATCGATCAAGGGACGGCCCATTCCTGCTTGGGAAATCGGGCAGATGATTTTTTTCAATACCACACTGCTCCAGATGATCATGGGCAAGATAACTGTGGTGAATCCAGCCTTCTGGTCGCTCTGCGTGGAGATGCAATTCTACCTCGTCGTTGGCCTCATTCTCTCTGCCCGCAAGCTTTCGAAGCTGGCGGGAAATTGTATTGGATGCGTTCTATTGCTGATCTCGATCTCGATTAAATTCCTTTATGATGGAGGACAGATTTCGGTAAAACCTGACACATGGTTCATCTTTTTCCCCAACTACATTAATCACTTCGCTCTTGGAGCGTCACTGGCTTGGATTGCCTGCAATCGTGAGCGAATCGCAGAACTCGGCTTGTTGCAACGTTTGGCACATTTCCTACCAACGATCCTTGCCTGTCTACTCCTGATCGTCTCGGAACGCTACGGCTGGTGCATCACCCTTGTCATGGTCATTTCCGTCACTCTTGAAGTAGCTGGTTCAAGCAGTATTCCTTATAAAATCATCAACAATCCAGTATTCCGATTCATGGGCATCCGCTCTTACTCGATTTATCTGATCCACGGCTTCGGTATCGTCGCGATGTCCACCTTTGGTGCCAAGCAAATGGCGAAGCATCCGCTCATCGGCATACTTTGTCTGGTCGCGACATGGGTGGTCGCCATCGCTGCAGGCTGGCTCTATTACCGTTGGGTTGAGCAAAAATTCATGAACCGCCGCAAGCCCTCATTACCTTCAGCTGGCGCATCCCATCACGCAGCCTCATGAAGATCCTGCACGTCGTCGCGGGAATGGATCCCAAACAGGGCGGGGTATGCCAAGCGATCCGCAATATCATCAAGGGACTCAGCCAAACCGGAGAGCACCACAATGAAGTGGTTTGCTTGGATGATCCGGTAGCAGACTATCTTGCCGGAGAGTCATTTGTCATCCACGCTCTTGGTCCTGCCAGTAGCCCTTGGTGTTATGCGAATGGTCTCTTTCCATGGTTGCTTGAGAACCTTAATCGTTTTGATTCTGTCATCGTCCACGGCTTGTGGTTGTATCCGTCACAAGCAACTGCCAAGGCGCTGCGGATACTGAAACAAAATGGCCGGACACCGGTTCCCGCTTTGCACGTGATGCCGCATGGCATGCTCGATCCGTATTTCCAACGAGACCCTACGCGACGTGCTAAAGCGCTCAGAAATTGGATTTATTGGAAAGTCATCGAGCACAAAGTGTTCAGGGATGCGACAAGCGTTCTGTTCACCTGTGAGGAAGAAATGCATTTGGCGCGCCAGCCATTCAAACCCTACCGTCCTCAAAAAGAATCTGTTGTGGGCTTGGGTGTGGAAGAACCACCCGCACAAACCAACGCAATGCAACTTGCCTTCAAGCAGGCGTGCCCTGAACTCAACGATGCTCCCTACCTCCTTTTCCTGAGCCGCATCCACCCAAAAAAAGGGGTCGATCTTCTCATCCGTGCTTACGCCCAACTCGTAAAAGCCCAACTTAACAATCCATCTTCTTCCTCTGATCACTCCTCTTCCTTTCCCCATCTCGTTATCGCCGGCCCCCTCGATTCCGCCTACGCTAAGGAAATGCAGGCTTTGGCTGCTGATCTTTTTCCACCTTCTACTGCCCACTGCTCACTGATCACTGGTCACTCCCCATGCATCCTCTTTCCCGGCATGTTGCGCGGTGATGCAAAGTGGGGTGCCTTTTACGGTTGCGAAGCCTTTGTCCTGCCCAGTCATCAGGAAAATTTTGGGATCGCCGTGGTAGAGGCATTGGCATGCGCCAAACCCGTGCTCATCTCGGATAAAGTCAATATCTGGAGGGAAATCGAATCCCATCATGCGGGCTTGATCGCGCAGAATACGGAAGAGGGCACAAGCAAGTTGCTCCATCAATTTTTAACGGGCCGAGAATGGTTTACGGATCCAGTCTCTTGTTTTCAAAAATGCTTCTCCGTCCATGGAGCGACTCTTAATTTGGTAAATGCCCTCGAACAAACCCTGAAAGGTTGAAATCCTGATTCATGAAAATTTGTATCCTCCAAGGTGCTTTCTTGCCAGTGCCTCCCCATTTGGGAGGGGCGGTTGAAAAAATGTGGTTCAGTCTCGGCGCTGAGTTCGTGCGCCAAGGCCATGACGTCAGCCATGTTTCACGCACTTGGGAATCCCTGCCATCAGAAGAAAACATTGATGGTGTGCGGCATTTTCGAATCAAGGGGCACGATACCCCTTCGGGAGGCATCAAATTGAAGTTGCTGGATCTACTTTACACCCGGCGGGCGCTCCAAGTGATACCGGATTGTGATGTTGTGGTGACCAACACCTTCTGGGCCCCAATTTTGGCAAGAAAGAAGCTGGCTCGACGTATGTTCGTGGATGTCGCACGGATGCCCAAAGGCCAAATGCGCTTCTACGGAAGAGCTGGACGACTAAGGGCCAACTCAACCCCCGTTGCAGAAGCCATCCGTGCCGAGCTCCCCGATTCTGAACACCAGCGTGTCGTGATGGTGCCGAATCCTTTACCTTTTAAGACGCAAGCCCCCGAACTGACGGACAGGAAAGAGAAAATTTTACTATATGTTGGCAGAGTGCATCCAGAGAAAGGCCTCCACCTGCTGTTGCAGGCGATGTCTAAAATGAACACTCCCTGGCCATTGAAAATCGTTGGACCATGGCAGGTCGAACAAGGCGGTGGCGGCGAGGCATATTTTCGTGAATTATCGCGCCTTGCATCCGGAATGAATGTAGAATTTGTCGGACCTGTCTATGATTCCGAAGTTTTAAACTCCTACTACCGCAGCGCTACCTTGTTTGTATATCCCTCACTTGCAGAAAAGGGCGAAACGTTTGGTTTGGCTCCTTTGGAAGCAATGGCTTGGGGCTGTATTCCGATCGTCTCAAGCTTGGCGTGCTTTCAGGATTTCATCAAACACGAGTCTAATGGATTTATCTTCGATCATCGGTCCTCAGACGCGGCGATCTCATTGGCGGCGATACTTGATGGGATCATCGCTCGTCCCGAAATCTGGCATGACTGTTCGCAGCAAGCTCTGAAAGTAAACGATACACATAGCACCTCCCGAATTGCTCGACAATTTTTGGATGAATTCTCGCTCATTGCCGATGAAATCTCGTGAAACATTCAGTCAGGAAACCCCTTATGATAGTCCATGGACCTTGCGCCAGCGGATCGGAATTCTGACCTGGGAATATGTTTGGTTCATCCTTTGTGCTTGGACGCCAAAACCGCTTAACTTTTGGAGAATCTGGATCCTGCGAAAATTCGGTGCGACGATTCATGGGAAACCATTTGTGCATCAGCGTGCGCGGATCCAGATTCCGTGGAATCTGACGCTCCATGATCGAGCATGCTTAGGAGATCGAGCGAATGCCTACAGTCTTGGAGCAATCATCATCCATGAGCATGCCACGATCGCTCAGGAAGCCTATTTATGTACTGGCACCCATTGGTTCGAGCATCCGTCACTTGCCCTACAGACCGCCCCGATTACGATTGGACCCAAGGTATTCGTGGGGGCTCGCGCCTTTATCATGCCGGGAATCACGATTGGTGAAGGTGCAATCATTGGTGCGGCCAGCGTGGTGACCCGGGATGTGTCTCCCATGACCATCAATAGTGGAAATCCTTGTCGATTGATCCGTCCTAGGACCACGGACGGTTAGTTGAGCACTCCGCCGCTTTTCGATCGTTAAATTTTACCATGAAAGCCATCAACCACATCAAGGAGGCAACGAGAGCGGCAGCGCGGCGTTTTGCCCCGTTGGTCTGGCGTGCCTGGCACAGGGGATTCACCAGCAAATGGCAGGGGAATTCGCCGTTTGGAGCTGCTCCGGGATTGGTCGTTGAAAAAAGCGCGGATTACTTTCGTGACCATCCTTCAGCCGGTAAGGTTCTGATGGAGCTGCTGCCCGAGCCAAAAGAGAATCCCATCCCTGAGTGTCAGACGCCTCAATTACGGGAAAGCTACCTCCGTCTGCCTTCTTTCGATGGAATCAGGGTTTACGTTTACCAACTTCAAGATGCCGTCCTGTTTGGTGGCTACGCTGGAATGGTCGTAAATAAGGAGGGCGGTATATTTGAAGAGTCCAGCCCCTATCCTTGGGGAACACTTTGCCATCCTGCCCTAAGAAGAGCTCGCTGGCCTTCGCCCTCCACCAGGCTTGGCGGTAAATCCGCCCTACTAGCGACTGCAGAGGCGGCTCGTAATTATTACCATTTCATGGTGGACTGCCTCCCGAAGGTTGCCCTGCTCATACAAGCCGGAGAGACCTTGGATACATTTGAGCGATTCATTATCAATTCCTCTACCGAGTTCGCCAAAGAAATTTTTATAGAGGCTGGCATTGCGGAAAGTAAGTTAATGCATCTGAGACCCGAAAGTAATCTGATCGTGGATCACTTAGTCGTTCCAGAATTTCATGGCTCTCATGATGGGGTGGAGGACTGGCAGGTGAACAAGGTTCGTGAGCTTCTGTCAGCTTGGATCTCAACGAGGCCGGCAACCCGGAAAATTTACGCAGTCAGAGGAGATGCAAAAGTCAGGAAAGTTCTGAATGAGGACGCACTTATCGAAGTGCTTCAACGCCAAGGATTCGAGATTATCGACTGTGCGAAGTTGACGGCCCGCGAACAAGTGGGAGCTTTTTCCGAAGCCACGCTGGTGGTCGCTCCGCACGGTGCAGCTTTGACGAACTTGATGTTTTGCCCGCCGGGCTGTGCAGCGGTAGAGATAGTTCATCCCCAGGTGGTCAATGGGTTCTATAGAAACCTCTCCAGGGCGGCGAGACTGCGGCATCATGTCTTTGCGGGGCAGGGTGATCACGCGGGTAATTTGGCACGTCACCGGGCAAATGGTGCGGATTTATCGATCAATATTCCGGAACTTCAGAAATTTATCCACGAATTCAATTTATGAGCACGAATGATACCGGACTACTTGAGATAGCTATTATAACCTATAACAGGCACGAGAAGCTCGCGCGTACGCTTGAACGCCTCTCCCAGTCGGTGATGGGAAAATGTCCAATTACCATATATGACAATGCCAGCACCGACAAGACGCAAGAAGTAGTCAATGGGTTTTCGAACAAGTTGCATGGCCTCAACTATGTAAGGCGCACTAGAAACATCACGTTGGGACCAAACCTGATTCTTGCCTATGCGGAAGCGCAGGCAAAGTATTTCTGGCTCTTGTGCGACGACGACCTTATTGATCCCGAGGAGTGTGACAAGATCCACGACAAATTGGCATTCCAAGAGTATGATGCGATTCTACTAAATTCCCTCGATCTCGAGGCCTTCAAAGAAGGTGCTTTTTCATCGAGTGAACTCGATTCACAAAACAGCAGGCTCCATTATTTGGGCTCATTTTTACCGGGCATCATTTACTCAACACGGATCATCGATCAGGCCGTTGTCAAATCCATGCTGATTCACTCTATGGACCTTTTTCCGCATATCCATCTGGTGCATGCCTTGGTGAACGCTCCCCGTAATTACTATGTTCACGTGGGGAAAGCATTACGCCGAGAAGCCAATGAGGACATCGGACTGACTTGGGTTTCCTATACTTATTACTGGGCCAAAAGCATGGCAAGCCTGCCTCGGAGTGAGAGAACACCAGTTTTCATGCAGCGTTTTAGTCCCAGTGACAAACCCTGGTTGATGACCATGAAGTCATTCGCTTATGTTCAGGCTTACCGGGGGGAAAGTCGAATGGATGTTCTTAAGATATTTTTTTCCCTACCATGGTGCTTCTTGGGATTGTTACTGCCGGTTCTGATCTCGCTGGCATGTCCGAGATCCATTCTAAGAAAAATGGCGAATATAGCAAAAACAGGAACATTGCAGCCCCTCGATTCCAATAGGATTTAGCAGGGCGGAAACGTCCTGAGTGTCGCGATCGCCCCATCAGATGATCTCAGTATTGATACTTACTAAAAACGAAGAGCAGGACCTCCCCGGTTGCCTGGCGTCGGTCGCTTGGAGTGATGATATTCACTTGTATGATTCGTTCAGCACTGACAGGACAGTTGAAATCGCTGAAGCTGCGGGGGCGAAAGTGACTCAACGAAAATTCGACAACTGGTCCGCGCATCAAAACTGGGGGCTTGCGAATATCCCCTTCAAATACCCATGGGTGCTTTACATCGACGCCGATGAGCGAGTGTCTGAAGGGTTAATGCAAGCAGCCCTACTGGCGGCAACTCCTGATGCGCCGGAAAGTGCGTTTCGTCTTCGCAGGCGTGATTTTTTCGGAAATGGAACCTGGTTGAAACATGCGCAAATTTCTCCCTTTTATCTTCGATTGTTTCGACCTGGAAAAATGCGCTATGAAAGGTTGGTGAATCCGGTCTCGATTGTGGATGGTCAAATTGGAGAAATCGAAGGATTTCTGGATCATTACCCATTTAGCAAAGGAGTTGGGTTTTGGTTGGAGCGACACATCAAATATGCCGATCTCGAGGCGAAGACAATCATGGACAACCGAGCCTCTAACGACGGTTTCTCCCTGAAGAAGGCTTTTTTCTCAAAGGATTTTACCGAAAAAAGGTTTCATCAGAAGGAATTATTTTACCGAATTCCGGGTCGTCCTCTGATTAAATTTTTTTACATGATGGTCCTCAGGCGGGCCTTCCTTGATGGTCGTGCGGGGGTGACTTATGCCACGCTTCAGTCGATCTACGAGTATTTTATCGTATTGAAGCAGCGTGAGTTCGCAGAGAGGACTCAGTGAGCAGTGAGGACCGAATAGGTCTAAGCATTCGCGACACTTGGATTCAATTCGCGGTTTAAGTGATCGCCTTGGAGTTGAACCACTAATGAGAAAGATGAACGCAGATCAAGTGAATCAATTGGCAGGAATTACGACTTTCCGCTCTATAATCCACTTCATATCCCAACAATCTGTGGTTACCGTAGATTTTTCCTCGTTTGATCGCTTTGCGTTGAGATGACGTTCTATTTTTTTGACCAATGATGACCAAAACCTTTCTTGGAATCCAATTTTGGAATTCCACGACCAAGCATCTGTTGTGTGCCGCAGACGAGTGTGGAGGCTTGCTTACAGTGCCTTCTGCCCCTTCTCTTGCCCAGACGCGTCGTGACGAGTCATTGTTGCTGGCTTATCAGGCTTCCGACTGGGCGGTGGTGGATGGGGGTTATGTGGCATTAGTCCTGCGCTTTTGCTTTGGGCGCAACCTGCCTCGCATCTCGGGACTTCAGATCTTGCAGCACTTGATTGGGGAGAAATCAGCGCGGGCTATTCCATTCGACCAGCGCCGGGTTCTTTGGGTGGTGCCTTCCGATGCCGAAAAAGAGCGTATTGACTATTATCTAGAAAACGAAGGATTTAGGAAAGAGCTGCGATTTTGGTATGAAGCTCCCTATTATCGGCATGATTCGGATTTTCATGACGATGCCTTGGCCGCGCGGGTGAAGGAGGTACGGCCGGACTGGATCATTCTCTGTATCGCGGGCGGGAAGCAGGAAAAGCTCGGTTTTTTTTTGAGGCGACAAACTTTGCCTTCGGAGGCTATTTCTCCACAGAGCGTGAACCATCCTCCACCGAATTTAAGGCCGAATGGGCCTGTAATTCTCTGTACGGGGGGGGCGGTCGCCTTTTTAACAGGCAGCCAAGCAAATATTCCCACTTGGGCGGACCGTCTGTATCTCGGATGGTTTTTCAGGGTGTGTCAGTCGCCAAAAGTCTTTTTTCCTCGGTATTGGAATGCTGGTTATGAATTTCCAAGGCTACTCTGGGAGCAACGCGGACGTTTGTTTGTTGAAAAAGGGGATTCTGGTGTGGGAGTTGACGGCATCATTCCCTGAAACCATTGGATGCCAGGAGTCTGAAGATCCCCAAGAAATCATGGTGGGTGTGAGATCATGTTGAAATCCCACTTCACACGGATTGTGATCATTTTAGGGCTAGCTCTCGTAGGGCTAGTCTTTTTTTTGGGCTAGATTTCGGATCCGGCAATGGTGTAAGCGGCATCACTGCCCCTAGGAATTGCAGTTTGGGCGGTTCGAGGCGATGTTCCGGGAACGGGGTTGGCAATGGCGTCACTCGGTGGTTCGCTTGGAAAATGGCGGATTGCCAAGAGAGGCGCGTCCAAGATTGGTGGTTGGGCGGGTTTGCTTTGACAGGGGTCGCCGTTGTCGCTGAACTAGAGCAGTCATCGATTCCTCGTAGGGTATTTGGAAGCAAGGGTATCTTACGGGGCGTTGTGCAACTCGTATTCAAACTCGGCCTCACTGGGTGGGGCAGCAACTTTTTGAAATTGTGAAATCGGTATATCCGAGAGCATTGAATCGCTAATTTTTAATTTATCCTAATGATTTCAGCACGAGAAAAAGGCTTTTTTCAAATCTTATTGGCTTCTCAGATCGGAGTAATAACGGTGCTTTATTGGAGCTGTTTTTTAGTGGTTCTCAGCGATAGCAAGATCACGCTCCCCTTCGCTCAAGCTTACGTAAAATACTGGGTGGTGGTGATGGTGGCGATGGTGTTTGAGGGACTATCACGACATGGTGCCTTACGGCCTGTCCCAGGTCGGATGAGGAGAATGGCACCTGCGGTTTCACGACGGCAATGGGTCTGGGTGCTAGCGAGTTTGACCTGCCTACTTGTGTTTTCTAGAGATTTAAGAATCTCGCGTGTATTCCTCGGGGTCTTTGCTGGAACTTCACTGATCACTTTGTATTTTAGTAATGTCTACTTACTCAGGTGGTTAGCGAATGTATTCGCAGGTCACTTGGTGAAATTGCGCTTGCGAACCTTAATTCTTGGTCCAAGTCACTGGTGCGAATCGATTGTGCCGGAAGTGAAGCTTTTGCAATCGATGGTAGAAATTACAAGAGTCGAACATACTGATGGTCTCGATGCAAGTCCCTCTGAGTATGTGAAGATCGTAGCGCGAGAGCCGATCGATCTTTTAATTCTGCCTCCACGGCATTTTCCTGACAAGATTGTTATCGATTTCTTAAGACAAGGAGATCGTTTAGGTTTTCGGTGTTGGCTGCCCATTGAGCTAACACGTAAGTATGGACGCCGTTTCGAATTACAAAAGGTAGGCTGCCTCGATGTTCTATCTCCACCTGTTGAACCTTTAGAGAATACCTCGAATCAAGTGATCAAAAGAGCATTTGACATTGTGTTCTCAACTTTAGTCATATTTACAGTATTTCCTATATTGTGCATTATTGTATCATTGATCCATAAATGCTACTCTCCTGGTCCTATGTTTTTCAAACAGCGGCGTGTTGGGAAAAATGGTATTGCCTTCGAGGTTTACAAGTTTAGGACCATGCGCTTGGATAACACCGACGAGTCGCAACAAGCCTCTAAAGGTGATAGCCGGATTTTTAAAGGAGGAAGTTTCCTCAGGAAATCGAGTATCGACGAAATTCCTCAATTTATTAATGTTCTGAAGGGAAGCATGAGTGTCGTGGGGCCGCGCCCCCACATGGAAGAACATGATTTTGAATTCAGAGAGATTTTTGAACGGTATGGGGTTCGCCGATACGTCCAACCTGGCGTGACCGGGCTCGCTCAGGTCAAGGGTTTCCGGGGTGAAATTTGCAAGCCTCAAGATCTTAGGAATCGTGCAAGGCTAGATAACTTTTATGTTACGCACTGGGACGTTGGACTTGATATCGGAATCATAGTGATGACTGGTATAAGCATGATCCGCCCACCTAAAACAGCGTATTAAACCATAAATATCATTCAAATTTCTTGATGTAATTTTCTTTTAAGGAATGAACAAATCTATCTCATCAAATATTCTAATTGTAACAATTATAATACTTTGGTTGCCATCAATGATCTCAGCGTCATATGCATGGACCTATGGAGAGTATTACGGGTATGGTTGGTTTGTTCCAGTTGCAGCAGCAGGGCTATCATTGAAGCGTTGGAATCGGCTGGATCAGCCTCGGATCGAGGATGGGGTCGGAAAATGGGTATTCTTGATGGTAGCGACTTTTCCAATTATTTTGCTTTTAAGAATTCTTTGCTACGCTGACCCCGCATGGCGCTTGCCTGTGGGTCTGCTTTCGGTTGTTGCCGCAGTAAGCGGTCACTATCTGTTATTTATCACAAGAGGGTGGAAAGCTTCATTATCTTTTGCTTGCATTACTCTGTTATGGATGTCCGCGATACCTTGGCCTACGACTATTGAGCGCTGGATTGTCCATCATCTCACAGAGTCCGTTGTAGGAGTAGCGGCGGAGATTTTTCAGCTGGTAGGTAAACCTGTTGAGATTGCTGGTGACCGCTTGAAATTGAATGACATGACTGTAGAGGTGACCGATGGTTGCAGCGGCATCCGTTCGTTTCAAAGTTTTGTCATGGCAAGTTGTTTTTTTGCTGAGTTTCAGTCACTAAGAATCACTAGGGGACTATTCTTATTCGTTTTTGCATGCATCGTTGCTTTTATAGCAAATTTGACGCGGACTTACCTTTTGGCTGAAATTCGATTTGTTTATGGTCTTATTTCATTCAATCAGGCACATGATCTACTCGGTTTGCTTTCGTTTGCATTTAGCGCGAGTCTGTTTTATGTCATGTCTGGTAAGCTCTCAGAAAATTCTAAATTGAGAGTCGTTAAAACGGTCAATATCAGTCACTAGTATTATCCTATCTCTAAATGTTTCGTAGTTCATTAAATTCGGTTTGGGATTATTGGGAAAACTTGCACCCTATATTGCGATTTTTCTTATTTTGTATTTTTATAAGTCTATTTGGTTTTTTTGGAATCAAGCCCGGTTACCAATCATTCAAAGCCTGGCGCTTGAACCAGAATCTTGCCGCGGCAAAGGTTGCTTCAAGTGAAGTTCGAATGAGTGATGCTCGTGACTTGTCGCTCACCGTTTTGCAAGCCGGTGACCCAAGAATTGATGCGTTTCGTGTATTGGAACAATCGATGGAATCTTTACGCGATCCACGGCATGCAGACATCGCTAGGGCATTGATCCAGCATCCACAGAGTACAGATGAAGACCGGTTCAAAGGTTTTTCTGTTTTAGTGCGCGAAGTACCACTCGCTCTGGTCGGTCAAGCATGGGCAGGATTACCTTCCGAGTGCAGGAATCAAGTTGGATTTACTGTTTTGTTTGCTGATCGATTGATCGAGGATAGGAAGTATTCAGAAGCAGTATCCATCTTATTGAGCATACAGGATACTGGTCAATCTGATGCGGTCAGGCAGCGTCTAGCAAAAATTCTGGTTCTTAGTGAAAAGCGTCAAGGTCTGGAAGAAGCTCAACGAAAGATCTCAGAGAATGTCGTTTTACCCCAAGCCGATCTAAATGGATGGCTTGATGTCTTTGACCTTATTCCTGCTTTGGCATTAAATTCAGAGCTTTTGGCTCCATTGCGTGAGAACTTAAAAAGTTTTTCATTAAAAAATCCGGCACGGGAATCGCTTGCGTTATCTCGTTTAGATTATGTAAGTGATTTTACGAATCGGGCAGGTGTAATCGAAAAAGCGATTCGTGAATGGCAGTTTAAAGAGCCTGCAGCGTTGGCAGGTTTCCTCGCGAACTTGGGGTTTTATCAGCGAGTCGAAGAACTATTTCCACTGGATACGAGTTTGAAATACCCTGAGCTATTGCCAATCTTGCTCAATGTATATAAGCAGAATAGTTCGTGGGATAAACTTAATTTGCTACTAGATTCTAAGGGGTTCAATATAACTAAACTTGAAACTCTTGCCTACCGCGCATTCAGTGCTGCCTACAAGGGTGATGCGGGTTCTGCTGCTCAAAACTGGTCTTTTGCGTTGAGTGAGGCGAAATCAAGCCCAGTTCCTGCCCCCTATTTGACTCTGCACAGAATGGCCGAAGCTTGGGGTTTAAAAGACTACGCAGAGCAGTCGATGATTGAAGCCATCAGAGATGGTAAAGGACCATTACCTTTATATACTGATTTAAACGGACTACTCAATTCACTGGCATCCCAAGGTCGGGAAAATCTCTTATTAGAAATATGTGCGATCTATCTATCATTTGAGTCAAGTAATGTTATTTTATTAACACAATACGCTTACTTGGCGTGTTTAAATAACCTTGCTGATCCAGAAGTCGTTCTGAAAGCCATGGTGCCTGTCGCAGCGGCGTTTCCAAACGAGCTTCCACTCCAATGTGTTTTAGCGTCGATTTACCTAGCTGCCAACCAGTATGCCAATGCAGCTGCTGCTATTGATGGGTTAAAGATAGAACCTGAAAAACTTAATCCTAGCTACAGGGCGATCTATTTAGCGACACAAGTCCTTAATCAACGATTAAAAAAAAGTGATCCAAAGGTTGTAAAATTCGTATTGGATTCACTTCTACCATCTGAGAAAAAAAATTTCACAAGACTGATAAGTCTAGCGAAAGAATGACACGGTCTCTTTAATCGATGCGGAGTTCAAAAAGATGTTAGATCATCTTGAGTCAGGCGAGTAATTTCGGATTAGCGAGATTCTTTGATCAGTTTCTGTCCATCATCCATGATCCGCCTATTGCTGATACGATAGGTAGCTTGAGATATGCTTTGAGATTTCCTGGTGAGATCGCACCCGTGGGGATGAATCTGACGCTCGTGTGCCCATAGGAGCCAGAGAGTGCTTTAAAAATGGATACGCCAACGGCGACTCCGGCCAGATAGAATATTAGAAGAGTGCAGCAGAGAGACAGTGCGAGTTCTACATCACACAGGGTCATCACACCTGGGGAGAATTGTAAGCTACGCTCATTTGCTACAGCAATGGTTTGTTGGTTCAGACCCGTCGCAAGTAAGAATACCGCGCTTGCATCTTGGGCAGAGTTGACCTGTTCCGTTGTTAAAAGAGTTCCGGCACCGAGTAAAATTTCTGGGTATCGTGATGCGATGCGGGCATCGATTCCTGAGCTGCGGCCGTGCTAAATGTGATCTCCATGATGTCCAAGCCGCCTTCAAGAAGAGCCCCTGAGGAGGCTCCTGAGTCGAGTGCCCGATGCGTTTAGCTAAGATGCGCTGAATTATTAGTTAGGATAATCGGTCTCGGAAATCTGCAAATGAGAACTCGCGAAGGACTTCGAGACTCCCATCCTCGTGTTGAAGGGCGATGGCTGGGTGTTTAACACCATTGAAAGTGGTTGTTTTCACCATGGTGTAGTGGGCCATGTCATCGAAAACGAGAATATCTCCGACTTTCAACTCGCGGTGAAAGGAGAAGTCTCCCACCACATCACCGGCTAGGCAGGTGGGGCCGCCGAGACGGTAAGTCCACTCGCCATATTCGCCGGTGGGGTGATAAAACTCGCCCTCCATCTTCACGGCGGGTTCACCGGCTGCGGTAGCTGTGTCCACAAGAAACACATCGGGACGGTATGGCATTTCCAGGACATCTGGCATGTGGCCAGTTGCGGAGATGCTAAGGATCGCAAGGCGGTGGCCTGCGGATTCGAAGAGGTCCATGATGGTCGCTCGAAGCACACCGGTATGAATGGCGACGGCTTCACCGGGTTCCAACCACACATCCACGTTGTAGTTGGTCCGGGTCTGTTTGATCAGGCGGATTAGGCGCGCGCGATCGTAGAAGGGCTTCGTAATCCAGTGGCCACCGCCCATGTTAAGGTAGGTGAATTGGGGCAGGCGGAGCAAG
Organism: Verrucomicrobiaceae bacterium; assembly: GCA_027484055.1. GTDB lineage: Bacteria > Verrucomicrobiota > Verrucomicrobiia > Verrucomicrobiales > Akkermansiaceae > Luteolibacter. The sequence continues at coordinate 42,850 of JAIXQH010000014.1, forward strand.
TGGCCAAATTTTTGATCCACGGCGATGAGTGTTTTTTCGAGGTCGTCAGAGTTTTGCTCGCAGAGGGTGTGGAAATGCAATCCCGAAAGTCCGGTCAAGTCGGCGTCTTGGAGTTGTTCTGCGGTGATGCCAAGGCGAGAGCCTGCGACGCATGGGTCATAGAGGGCGGTTTCTCCGGTGGAGCATTCAGGATTGATACGAAGGCCGCAGAGTAGTGCTCCGGAAATGAAACGGGGATGTTGCATGATCCGATCACGAAAACGGAACCACTGTGAGAGTGAGTTGAAATCCAAGTGATCGGTAAAATCACATAGGGCAGCCACATCTGCTTCATCGTAAGCAGGGGAGTAGGTGATGATGTGTTTTTGAAAATAATCCTTCGCGAGTAAAGCCTCCCAGAGGCCCGAAGCACAGCAACCGTCCAGATCATCTCGGATCTGGGGAAATGCCTTCCAACAGGCGAAACCTTTAAGTGCGAGGACTAAACGGCAGCCAGCGGCTTCCTTCACTTCACGGAGGATGGCCGTATTTCGCTTCAGTGCTGCGGTGGAGATGACGAACATATTGCGGCGGTGAACTGAGAGGTGGAGCGCTCATCACGCCAGCGATCAATTCAGCATGGTGCACGCTGCAGGGTTCGAACCTGCGACCCCATCCGTGTGAAGGATGTGCTCTACCACTGAGCTAAGCATGCGTCCCATGAGACAGCTCCCTTAACTAGGAAGCGGGGCGACAGAGTGGAGGCGGCGGGCTAGGCTTGGCAAGCATTTCAGTGATTTTCTGGTGATAATAAATTTCAGCTTCGCGTATTTACCCGCTGGCGCTTAGGCTGCTCACCAGTAAGCGCCGTGGCCCAGTTTTCTAAAGACAGTGTGGAGAAAGTTCTCGAAGCGACGGATATCGTCGATTTGATCGGGTCCTACATACAGGTGAAAAAGGCCGGTTCGACATTCCGTGCAAACTGCCCTTTTCACCACGAGAAGACTCCTTCGTTCTATATCACGCCCTCGACTCAGCGCTTTCATTGCTTCGGATGTGGCAAGGATGGGGATGCGATTTCTTTCATCCGGGATTACGAAAATCTGCCGTTCATGGATGCGGTGCGGAAACTGGCCTCGCGGGCTGGTGTCCACTTTGTCGAGGAGGCTTCCGATCCCCAAGCGGATCAAGCACGCCGCATGCGCGGGCGCTTACTAGACATCCACCGTGAAGCGACGGCGTTTTTTCACGAGCAATTGATGAAAAATCCTGCGGCGGCGCACGCTCGAAATTACATGAAATCTCGCGGTTTCGGTGCGGAAATGGCGGTGCGCTGGTCGATCGGCTGGATGCCAGATGACCCGCGGGTCTTTCTGGACTGGGCGCGTGCCAAGAAGTTCAGCGGCCGCGAGCTTGCCGACTCGGGAATCGCAAAACAGAAAGACGAGCAAAATCCAAAGGCCGGCCTTTTCGTCCGCTTTCAGGATCGCCTGATGTTCCCCATTCGCGACGAGAGAAATGGAGACGTCATCGCCTTCAGTGCGCGCCAACTTCGGGAAAATAAGAATAGCGGAAAATACATCAACTCACCGGAGACCGCACTTTTTAAGAAATCCCGGGTCTTTTTCGGTCTAGATCGGGCGAAAAAACCCATTCTCACCGAGAAGGCGGCGCTCCTTTGTGAAGGTCAGATTGACGCGATTTGTTGTCACGAGGTCGGCATCGCCCACGCCATCGCCACCTGTGGCACCGCTTGCACTCGGGAGCATGCACGGATTCTAAAGCGCTACACCAGCAATGTCGTCATTTGCTATGATGCGGATAAAGCCGGACTCGCCGCCACCGAGAAGGCTTACCGCGAGCTTGTTCCAGAAGGGCTTGCCGTGCGCGTGGTGGACATGCCAGCCGGGGACGATCCAGACAGTTTCCTGAAGACGCACGGGGAGCAGGCTTTCCGTGACCTTTTGGCAAATGCGAAGGAATTCTTCGACTTCAAGCTGGCGCACGCCAAGGCCAGCGGCCTTTTCGATTCCGCCACTGAACGCGCTGCCGCATTGAACAACTGTGCCGAACTGCTCTCGCTCATTTCAGATTTCGGCGTGCAGGACAATCAGCTCAATATCGTGGCCGTGCATCTTCAGACGTCCACCGCATCGCTGCGAGAGGCCATCGCGCGGGCAAAATCCCAGCCGAAGCGCAACTACTCGGAAAAACCCGTACTGGACACGACCCACGTGGAGCCGACCCGTCTGCACCGGATCGTCGCCGTCTTGTGCCATCTCGCGCTTTCATCTGGACCTGCCCAGCGCTTCCTCGGCGAGCAATTCGAGACCCTCCACGAGGCGAATCGCTGGGTCGAAGGCATCCCGCTGCTAGAAAACATCCTTGGCGCCGCTCCAGATCCAGCGTCGAGTGCGGCGGTGAACTCGTTCATCAGTGGTTTAAGCGAGGCTGACCGTCTGGCGCTGGTCCAAGAGACCATGGCGCTCGACGGCGTCACGGTGGACGGTTTACAATCCGCCGAGCTCGCCTTGTCACACCTTTCCGGCACCGTCCTTCAGCGGCGAGATGCAGCGGTGAAAGCGGAGCTCAAACAGCCGGGCCTCAAGCCGGAGCGGATGATGGAACTCCTCCATGAGGCAAAGGAAATCAGTAGTCTGCTCCGGGGCATCAACCAGCGTTCCGAATTCGACGACGAGCTGCCCGCCTCCACCTGGAAGGCCAAGACACCTGCTTGGAAAAAATGGTCTGACCGAGTCAATAAAACCTAGTTTCTCGTTCTTCCCCAATCGCTCAAATGGGCAGGGACTTACCTCTGGGCAGTCCGGCGCATGAAGGGGCAATCAGCAAGCGCATGAAAAGCTTGAAAATCCGTCCATGATCAAAAATTCGCGTTTCATTCGCCCGTAGGGCTCAGAGGTCCATCTACCTCATCTGAGCCAAATCCTGAGAGAGGGTGGTACCGTGTATCAAGGTGTGTTCAACTGGATTTCCACCCGATAGAAGCACTTGCTGTAGGCGGTGGGGTGGGTGAAGCGGTGGGTGCCATTCGACGTTGGAGTGATGCTGTCCACCGTGACCCATTGACCAGACTCAAGTGATTGGGCCGCTTGGAGGCGGTAGGTTCTCCCGGTTTGGACTTGGAGTGTTATTTCGGGTGACTGACCTAGTCGCTTCGATAGAGACCACTCAAAGTGTGAGTTGGCATTAAGCCGTTCGGTGCCTGCGTTCATTTCGAGGAGGTCACTCTGCCCGTCTCCGTCGCTGTCGAGTTTCGGGTCGATTGCAATGAGTTGCGAGAGTCCATTGGTGATTTCTAAGGCATCTGGGAGGCCGTCGTTGTCGTCGTCTTCGTCGGTATTATCACCTATTCCGTCGCCATCCGTATCGAGGTGCTCATCGGTATCGAAAGGAAATGAATCGACAAGATCCGGGAAACCGTCGTTGTCGTCATCCAGATCTTCGCTATTGCCGATGCCGTCCAAATCAGAGTCATACTGCTCACGAAGGTTTAAGGGAAAGGCATCGCCAATGTCAGGAACGCCATCGTTGTCATCATCCAGATCTTGATTGTCACCGGTGCCATCTCCATCTGAATCCACAGATTCATTGGGATTTCTAGGGAAGGCATCTAATAGGTCGGTGGCGCCATCGTTGTCGTCATCCGGGTCAATGTCATCGGGAATGCCATCTTTGTCGAAATCCAACAAGGCACTGACATAGGCTTGTGGGTCCGTGGCATCGAGGATGCCGTCGCCATCGCTATCAAGATCTTCCAAATTGAGCAGCCCATCATCATCGACATCGCCACTTCCTTCAATCACGTCGCTGAGACCATCGCCGTCGAGATCGCCGTTGGAAACGCGGATCCAATCGATTTCAAACAATCGGCTGCCCGAGGAAATTGGATCGACCCGCAAGCTGGTGATCGTTTGACCCGCCCACCCGACATGACTACCTGGCGTGAACAGGATGGCCCGCCAAGTATTTGCTGGAGTGTAGGACGTCTGCAAGACTCTCGATCCCGCGAACGTAGAAGCCGCGCGTGTCCCCCAGTAGAACTGCACGGTGCCAGCAGTGGCAGCCTTCAGCTTCACCACCACTGACACGACCCGATCGGCGTTCATCGAAAAGCCAGCGCGGGAGACATTTGGATCCGAGTTCACGGTCGTGCCTCTTAAGGAACCTCCAGAGACAAGTGGCGATGTGATATTGGCAGTGCCCCAGCCCTCTAGATTTCCCGCTGTATCGAATCCGAAGTTGAAATCAAACACATTGAGTGGATTTCGCCCGGCGGCGAGTTCGGCAGTATCGGTTATGCCGTCACCGTCGTCATCCGTGTCCGCGTTATTGCCTGTGCTATCGCCATCGGTATCTAGGGTCTCCGCCGGGTTGGTCGGGAAGGCGTCTGCGTTATCGCCCACGCCGTCGCTATCGGTGTCTTTCTGCTCAGCGGGATCTCGTGGGAATGCGTCTGTCAGGTCTGGAGTGCCGTCGTTATCATCGTCGGGGTCGAGGAGATCCGGGATGCCATCTTGGTCAAAGTCGAAGGGGTTGGCGTAGGGTTGCGGGTCGGTCGCGTCAGGGAAGCCGTCGCCATCGCTGTCAGTATCTTCCAGATTGACGAGGCCGTCTTGGTCGAGGTCCGTGTCACCTTCCATGGCGTCGCTGAGGCCGTCGCCGTCCAAGTCACCGGATGAAGCGCGTATCCAATCGATTTGGAAGTTGGTGCCAGAGGTGCTGACGGGATCGAAGCGAAGGCTGGTGATGACTCGGCCCTGCCATTCCGAGTGATTTCTCATGTCGAAAGCGACCACCTTCCACTGGTTGTCTCCGTTGTAGGCAGTCGTCACGCTGCGAGATGAGACAAATCCAGTCGTCCCCAAGCGCTCCCAGTAAAGCTGAGGCATAGCGGTACCGGCAGTTTTCATGCGGACGAGAATGTAAGGCGAGGCTGTTCCCGAGATCCGTAGATTTGAATCGATCATCTGCGAATCCGTGTTGCTGGAAGTCGCGCTCAAGGCCCCATCTGCCACTTCTGCGTTAGAAAATCCGCCGAATGCCGCCCAGCGCTCGAAGTTCCCAGTGATGTTGAACTCACTGGCGGCATAGGGAATCGTCCCATCGACCAAGCGGAAAGGATCGGTTCCGGCGGCAGCCTCAGCACCATCGCTGATGCCATCTCCGTCCGAATCGACCATCGGCAAGGTGATGCTCGAAGACCAGCTAACGGTGAACGATTGCCGAGTTGTGGTGGCTACCGGACGAATGTAGAAATCCCCGTTCACTTCGCGGAAAAATCCAGAGGTCGTTCCGGATTTGAGCGCGTCAAGCGATGCGCGCGAGGTCATGCCGCTAACGGCGATACCAGGAAATTTTCCGAAGTGCTTGAAACAAATCAACAGGTCGTCGCCCGGGAAGGCGTCATCCATGGTCACATCCACCCGGCGCGTGGATGGCAGCGAGTCGTAGTGATAGGTATAGAGGTAATTTTCCCTAACGATCAGAGGCAGTTGGTGCTGCTCCTTGTAGCCATTGATGTAATAGACACCCGCCGTCGGGATGCCTGTCTTGGTCCGCAGCACGCTGATGTTCGGGTTGAGAGTTGAGGCGACACCGTAGGTCATGCGGCACTGCGCGAAGCGACGGTCACTGCGGAACATGTTAGTCCATGAGGAGGGACGGGTTTCCCCCGTCGTGAGCAGGAACGGATGATTACTAACGATCGAGCTATTGGGGACTCCGCTGATGGAGCCGTCCACATCAAGGACCACCTGCGCCCACATCCGCGGGTGGCCGGGGTCGTTGGCACCGATGTTAGCAGGCGGGATGATGTTGTAATTCGTCAGTGAAGAACGGACCGGAGCGACAGGATCCCAAGTGAAGCCTTCAAAAACATGGTTCGGGTGTTTTGTGGCAGCTCCGATGTTTTGAAACATCCTGGTGTTCGAAGCGGTGAAGCCCACCAGATGGTTGTTTTTCATGCGACCTGCCCCATCGTAGATCGCATACACCGTACGCGTTCTGCTGGAAGGTAGGATGCCGAAGCCCGAATCCGCGATCATCAATGATTCTTCGCAAAGATGATAGGTTGCTAGGAATAGGTTGGTCTCGTTGTCGGAGAAGACGTTGTTATAGTAAACGACATTCTTCCGAGTACCGCCGATGCCTGCGTAGAGTGCCACCGTGTTGGAATACCAAGTGCAGTCCCTGAAATAAAATGGGCCGTTGTTCGCCCATTCCCCGTTGAGAATCAGCTTGTCGGACGCATCGACTTGGTCATTGATATCCAAGCCGCTCGCGCAGCTGTGGGCGACATTTCTGTCAAAAGCACCGAGGGGTTGCTTGTAAGGTTCCATGCTGCTGAAGCGTGGGTGGGTGGAAGATGCATTGAGAGGCTTTAACGGAAAAGCGAACCAATATCCGGTGCCATGGGTGCCTGCAGCGACGTTGTCGGTGATGGTATTGTTCGGGTTCGTGATCCAGAAGCTGGCAGGCGAGCGGTTCTGGATGGTGTTAAATGCATTATCCGTTTGAAGGAGTTCTTCCCCGGCCAGTGGCCGCATGCTTCCCAACACGACGTTGTGGGTGATGACATTAAAGCGCTCCGATCCATCTTCGAGGAAAATTCCGTGGCCCAAATGGTCATAGCAAAAGTTGTTATCGACCAATGTGGACTCGGTGCCGTGGATGGTGACTGCCCGGTTGAACGAATGATTCACCACGCTGTCCTTGAAATACTGCCCCGCGCCATCTTGTGCGCACATGTGCCAGTGCATCGGGTAGCGTCCGGTGATGCTCTTCTGCCCCATCCGATAGAGCTCTACGCCTTGGATGTAAGCATACCCGGAAACGCCGTTGGTAGGCATCACCATGATGTGACCGCCGAAGCCCGCCGTCTCCGAGGCGGCATCCCCTTGGATCTTGATGTTTCGGCTTAACAACCCCACCTCCGCCCGGAGATCTGCGGTCCATGATTTCCCGTCCTTCGCCCGCGTCCGGGTGGTGGTGCTACCGTTGTGCAGGAAACTCAGACCTGTGCTGAAACTGACAGTGTTCCCGCTCACGGCCGTAATCGTCCGCGTCTCCGCCTCGCTCCAGGCCACTCTGCTAGAAGTGACCAAAATGGTGTCGCCAACTTGCCAGTCGATGGGATCTGCCATCGTCAGCGAAGTGGCTCCGGCTGCGGCATTTACGCTGAGATTGGTCCACTCCGTGCGGTCTCTACCATGAATCCGAATCGTGCCACCCTGATCGGCACCCAGAACCTTCGCTCCCATCGACGTCACCACTTCCGTGGGCAGCCCTTTAAGCGTGAGGGTGAACTTTTGGAGAAATCGATTAGTCGCTGTGCCGACCTCGAACACGGCACCGCTTCCCTTCGCCACCAGTGAGTCGCAAAGCAAAGTCCGGTCTGCTCGTTCCACTTCGAGGCGTCCATTCACGGTGATCGCACCACACTCGACATTCGCATTGAGCGTCACCGAGACGCCTGCCGGAATGACTACATCCTCTTCCACCCCAGGAAGCACGCCGCCCCAGGTGGCAGCGTTTGACCATGGGCCAGATAGGACGGCAGTCCGATCTTGCGCCAGGCCCACCGTCTGGAGGGTAATGAACGTAAGGAAAATAAGGGTTCGCATGGGTTTGAAGGCCTTCCAAGTTACAGCGCCCATCTCCATTGAGGAAATAAGCGAACAACAAGGTTACTCGCTGCTTTCATATAGAAGGGTATCCTAAAAATCAGTAATCCCGTATTTACGTTATTTTGGTAACGCGTCGGCATAGTCAGGTGTCGCGCTGAGTGCCGAATCGCGCAATCGCTCGCCCACCTCGAAGGTCCAGTCGCGCCCGTCAACGTCAGCAGTGGAAAACGAAAGATGCAGCTCTTCAGCGAGTGTCTTCGCGGCTTTTTCCCGCACCTCAAAGGCGAGCTGCTGCGTCCGGATCACTGCGGCCAGACCAGTTTGTCGGAACTTCGGCTCCCGCTTGAGCGCTTGGGCAATGGCGATTGAAGCGAGTTCGGAATCCGGGTGATTCTCCAACGTCTCCGTGATGATCATTTCAAAATAGTATCCCGGGGTGTCATCCAGCATCGCCCGGTAAAGACCCGACTCCGGCCTGCCATCGTGGCTTGCTGCGGAACTTGCGAGCGTGGTCCGCCAGGAGCGAGTCTTGAATTTCTGTTCTTCTAGGGCGATGAGCCGTTCCATTTTGGCGACCGCCGCCGCCGGGTCGGTTGCGAGCAACTCCATCGCCTGGCTCTCGTGTTCCCGCACATTCGACAAAAGGATGGGATCCGTCAGACCGATTTTCGGCTTCGGCCAAGCGATCCCTTTTTCTGCGAGTATCCGCCCGGCCTTCAGAAACCAATCCGGCGCCCTACCGTCTGGACTGACTCCGCCATGTTGTGCCAAGACCTTCGGCCCGCAAAGCGTCAGCAAATAAGCGGGAAGTTCCGGCACCGGATCCAAGGCCGCGAGGTGAATCGGGCGGCTCTGAGTCGCGGCTTGCTGAGGTTTTTGAGCCACTCGCGGCTTCGGCATTAGCCGAGGCACGGCGAACCCCACGACGGCTAAGCACAATGCCAAGCCAATCAAAAGATGCCGCCGGAATGGCCATAGATGGGCTTTCATACATCCGTGAGGTAACCCCTTAATGCAAAGTTCGCTAGGAGAAAATTCAAACTCGCTCACCACGGCGAACTAGCTCGGGAAATCGTTCACGTGAACCACAGATGAACGGGATAGACGCAGATCAAAGATGGGCTAAGACAGGCAATTCTGATGTTTAACTCGCGAATGACGTCTCCGCACTTTCTCCTTCCCGTCCTAACGCAATTCCCTAGCTTCGTCATGAGCGCGAAAACGTGCTGCTCTTGCTTTTCCCTCTTCTGGCCATTCCTCCCTACTTCATGCCCGCCTTCGCCCCCCAAATCTTCCTCCGCGAGCTCTTCATAAGGAGCGGCGACACTCCTGTCGCCGATAGGTGCCACCTCAATCATTGACCTTTTAGGAATTGAGCACCCCCGAACAACAAGCCCGCGAAACAATCGACGCCCTCCTGGGTGCCGCGGGCTGGGCGATCCAGAACATCGCCTCGCTCAATCTCCACGCCTCCCGCGGCGTCGCGGTCCGCGAAATGCAGTCCCACGGCGGCCCCGCCGACTACATCCTCTTCGTCGATGGCAAGGCGCTCGGCATCGTCGAAGCCAAGAAAGAAGGCACGACCCTCTCCGCTGTCGCCGAGCAATCCGCCCGCTACACCTATGCCCACAAATGGATCCCCCAGCGCTGGGCCGATCCCTTGCCCTTCACCTACGAGTCCACCGGCATCGAAACCAACTTCCGCGACCAGCGCGACCCCGACTCCCGCTCTCGCCCCGTCTTCGCCTTCCACACGCCCGAGCACCTGCTCGAACTCGTCCAGCAGCCCGATACCCTCCGCGCCCGCCTTCGGCATTTCCCCGCGCTGAACACCGCTCCGCTCCGCGAGTGCCAGATCGACGCCGTCACGAAGCTCGAAAAATCCCTCGCCGCCAACCGCCCGCGCGCCCTCATCCAGATGGCCACCGGCTCCGGCAAGACCTTCACCGCCGTCACCCAGGCCTACCGCCTCATCAAGCACGCCGGTGCCAAGCGCATCCTCTTCCTCGTCGACCGCGGCAACCTCGGCCGCCAGACCGTCAACGAATTCCAGCAATTCACCACTCCCGACGACGGCCGCAAGTTCACCGACCTCTACAACGTCCAGATGCTCGGCCCCGGCGGCATCGATCCCGTCTGCAAGGTCACCGTCTCCACCATCCAGCGCCTCTACTCCCAGCTCTCCGGAAACGCCACCTTCGACGACGAGGCCGACGAGCACTCCGGCTACGAAAGTGGCTTCGGCGTCTCGCCGCAGTCTTCATCACCGCTCGAAGTCCGCTACAATCTCAAGATCCCCATCGAGTCCTTCGACTTCGTCATCGTCGACGAATGCCACCGCTCCATCTACAACCTGTGGCGGCAGGTCATCGAATACTTCGACGCCTTCCTCATCGGCCTCACCGCCACTCCCAGCAAGGCCACCCTCGGATTCTTCGACCGGAACCTCGTGACCGAGTACCCCTACGTGCAGGCCGTCGCCGATGGCGTGAACGTCGGCTACGACATCTACCGGATCAAAACCGAAGTCTCCGAGAAAGGCGTCACCGTCAAGGCGGGGCACGACTATCAGAAACGCGACCGCCTCACCCGCGCCAAGCGCTGGGAAATCCAGGAAGCCGAGGAGACCTATCAGAAAACCCAGCTCGACCGCTCCGTCGTCGTCCCCGATCAGATCCGCACCGTGATCAGAACCTTCCGGGAAAAACTCTTCACCGAAATCTTCACCGACCGCCCCGCCCGTGCCAAAGCCATGGGCCTCGACGAACCGTGGGTGCCCAAGACCCTCATCTTCGCCAAGGACGACAGCCACGCCGAGGACATCGTCGACATCGTCCGCAAGGAGTTCGGCAAGGGCAACGACTTCTGCAAAAAGGTCACCTACCGGGCCAGCGGGAAATCCGAGGACATCATCAAGGCCTTCCGCACCGCCCCGGAGTTTCGCATCGCCGTCACCGTGGACATGATCGCCACCGGCACCGACATCAAGCCCCTCGAATGCCTGCTCTTCCTCCGCGATGTCCGCTCCCAGCTCTACTTCGAGCAGATGAAAGGGCGGGGGACACGCACCATCGATCCCGACGCCCTCGCCAGCGTTACGCCGGATGCCGGAGGGAAAACCCGCTTCGTCCTCGTCGATGCCGTCGGCGTCACCGAGTCCGACAAGACCGACTCCCGCCCGATGGAGAGCAAGCCCTCCGTCGCCTTCGACAAGCTCCTGCTCGGCATCGCCATGGGCGCGCGGGATGAGGCCACCCTCACCACCGTCGCCAGCCGACTCGCGCGCCTCGACCGCATGCTCAGCCAGGCCGACCGCGAGGAAATCGCCAAAGTCTCCGGCGGCCACTCCGTCAAACAGATCGCCGCCGCCCTCATCAAGGCCACCGATCCCGACGAGATCAACAAAGTGGCTGAGGCGTCTCGCCTCTGTTCTTTCTCTTTCTACGACGAGGAATCCCCGGTTGACCGGAAACAAGGAGCCAACCTCCCTCACTGGAACCAAGCCGGAGCAATCTACTTCGTCACCTTCCGTCTCGCGGATTCACTGCCACAGGAAAAGCTCAAAATCTACTCAAAGGAACGGGAGGTCTGGCTCGCTAACAATCCCGAGCCTCATTCACCCGAACAGAAGGCCGACTATTTCGAGCGCTTTCCCAAGAGGCTCCAGGAGTGGCTGGACGCAAGCTATGGTTCCATGATTCTCAAGGATCCTGCGGCAAATCGCATCGTGACGGATGCCATCAGGCACTTTGAAGGCGACCGCTACACGCTCGACGAATTCGTGGTCGCCGCGAATCATGTGCATGCACTGCTCACTCCAAAGGAAGGCCATGAGCTCGGCGAGATTCTTCACTCGTGGAAAAGTTTCACCGCCAAGGAAATCCTCAAACTGCCGGTGGCGGCGGGTTTGAGCACCAGGCCCACCGTCTGGCAGAAGGAATCGTGGGATCACATCGTCCGTTCCGAGCGAAGCCTTGAGAAATTCAGGGAATACATCCGCGCGCATCGGAGCGGAGGCGGCGTGACATATGCGGGACAGGTCGCTTCCATGGACGAGAAGAAACTGCTGCGAGACGCAGCAGCCACTTTGGCAGAAGAAGCCGCCAAGCCGCTCGCCTCCAATCCCGCCCTCCAGATCATCTACAACCGCCCCCACGCAAAGAAGCATCTCGTTTACGAAGAACTCAAAACCCTCGCCGAAGCCGTCGCCCGGCCGCCCTATCACATCGCCCCCGCCGAGGTCTGGAAAGCCTACGAACACCTCGAAAAGCGCCCCCTCACCACCGATCCCGTCAAAACCCTCACCAACCTGATCACCCTCGTCCGCCACACCGTCGATCCCCAGAAGACTCCGCTCGCGCCTTTTCCCGAACTCGTCGAAACCCGCTACCAGCAATGGCTCGCCCAGCACGGGAAAGTGGCTTGGGCGTCTCGCCCCAGACCCTGAAAACTCCGCCGCAGGCGCAAACTCCCAGATTCACCCCAGCTCAGATCCACTGGCTCGACGTCATCAAAAACTACGTCGCCCTCAACGGTGCCTTCGCCACCGACGATCAGGACGCCTACCTCGACGCGTGGCAAAGCGTCGACTCCGATGAAGGCGTCCCCCTCGCCGTCGCCCGCAAGGCCTTCGGCGGCGATCCCAAGGACATCATCGAAGAACTCAACTCCATCCTCGTCGCATGAGCTTTTTCAAGAAACTCTTCGGTTCCGGAAAAAATCCCGATCCCTCCGCACCCACTCCACCTCCACTTCAAAAGCCGCCTGCGAAGTCTGCCGCCTCTTCTGCGTTGGAAGGAGAGCCTATCAAGGCGTTCGACAAGTTTGGCAGGGAACTCCTTATCTCGCGGCGTGATTGGATCGATGGCGTCTTGCTCGGGCAGCTCAAAAAGGAGTGGAACAACCCGGACGCACTCGCCGGAATCTTGATCCAGTCATTCAGTGACGGTTTCTTCACGGAAGTCGAAGAGGCCGCGAAACACCTCCGGACCATTGATCCGGATCCCTCGCGGGGAGCATCGCTGCTAGGCATTGTCTATCTACAGACCGCCCGCCCGGCAGAAGCCGAGCGCGTGTTTTCCACTTATCTGAAACAGCATGGCGAGGACGGAGTCGTTCTCACGAATCTGGCGAAAGCCCAGGCTGCACTGGGACGTCACGAAGAGTCGGAGCAAACGTTATGGCGCGCATTGGAGCTCGATCCCAATCAGGACAACGGGCTTGGCTGGTATGAGGTGATCCATCGCGAGAGGGGCGGGTCTGCGGCCGGAGTGGAGGCACTCAAGCGCATCGCCAGGATCCCCGGAAGTTGGCGTGCGCGGCTGTGGCTCGCCCGCGCCGCGCTGGAATCAAGGAATCTCGATGCCGCGCTGGCCCTCTATCAGGAGAGCCTCGGCATGGCGGGAACGCCGGTCCCTACCGACCTCCTCATGCAAATGAGCGGCGATCTGGGGAACCACGGTCATCTTCCCGAAATCCTGAACCTTGCCGGGCCACGCTTTGATGTGGAAACCCATGGCATCGCCGTCGGAAACAACCTCATCAAGGCCAGCATCGATACCGGGCACCTGGACTCCGCCCGTAGCATCATTCGCAAGTTGGAAGCCTGCCAGCGTCCGGATTGGCGGGATACCCTCGGCTACTGGGAAAGCGAACTCCTCAAGGCCAAACTAAAGACTCAGGCCCCTGTCGCCGCGGACAAGCTCTGCATGACCATGCTCAGCCTGAATGGGCCGCTCTGGTTGATAGCCGATCATGCCACCTCGCGGATTGCCGCCCCGCGTGCTCCAGACGCTCCGCACATTGCATTCCTCGGCAGTTCGTTCGAGGCCGCAAGCATGCCATCCGAGATCACGGCTCAGCCATCCGACGGGCCGGGCCGGATGAGCCGCGCGCTGCCTCTTTTTCTGAACGAAACGGTGCATCTCCATAGCGATGCCCGCACCACCACACTCGTCCCATGGATCACAAACAGCGGTGGAGGATTCGGGCTTTTTGGCAAGGCCCCGGACCTCGCGGAAATGGCTCAACAAGCCCGTCAAATGGCGGCGGGTGTTGAAGGGACGCATCCGCCGGATTTCCTGATTGCCACGCACCTCGTTACTCGCGGCGAAAACTGGAAACTCCAGCTAGCCCTTGTCCGGACGATCGATGGGAAAACCCTCGCCTCTCATTCCTATGACTTCGCGGAGGCGGATTTCCGGCGCATCGCGGATCGGGTGACCACTGATCTCCTTGCGGCACTAGCAAAAGACGCGGAAGTCGAAAGCCGCACGCCACCCGCCGGAACTCAGGTCCAGGACTCCGAACTCGACCACTATCTGTTTCGTCTGGAACAGACTCTTGCCGTCCGTTGCGGCACCTTGGATGGAACGGCCCAGGGATTCCTAAGCAATCCCGCCGAGATTCTCGACGGCATGCTTCACCTATGCCTTCAGAATCCCGCACATCTCCCATCCCGCATTCTTCTCTGGCGCGTCCTCGATGGGCTGAAGAATCGCGAGCCGGAACTTGTGAAATCCATGGCCACCAAGGTGAAGGAACTCCAAAGCGAGAATCCGCTTACCCCTGAGTTCCAAGTGTTCCTTGATCAGGAACTCAACACCATCCTCGTCGCCTGATTGGCGATCCGTTCTTCTGTTCATTTAAAAGTGAAATCCCCGCTTGAAATCCTCCTCTTCTCCATCCATCGTGGCGCTGCCCGCGAAGTGGTGGCTTTGGGACTTCATGACGAACGCCCGGGCCTCGACTACCTGGGCGAACTCCGGCGCTCCAACCCGAAAGGACACCAGATCCTCATCGCCCAGATCCGCCTCCTTTGCGATGTCCCCGATCTCCGCGCCAAGGCCACCTTCAAACTCCTCGACCCCACCCGCCAACTCTACGAATTCAAGACCCGCTCCGGCCTCCGGCTCTACTGCTTTTCCGATGGGGATGCACTCGTGATCCTCACCAATGGCGGCAAGAAAAACACGCCCAGGGAACAAAACCGCGACATTGAAAAGGCCAGGCGGCTTCACGACGAATTCCTCGCCCTGAAAAACCAGGGAGCCAAACCGATCATCATCGACCCATGAAAATCACCTACACCCGCAGGAAAGGAGACAACCCCTACGCCGATCTCTTCTCCGGCCCGCTCTCCATCGAGGGCGAGGCGGAATACCGCAAGCAATGGATCGTCCACGAATTGCTCGGCCTCATGGAAGAGCAGGGCATCACCCGCGCCGAACTCGCCCGGCGCATGGAAGTCCAGCCATCCCGCGTCACTTCCATCCTCTCAGGCACCAACAACTTCACCATCGACACCCTCGTCCGCGCCGGTCGCGCCGTCGGTGCCGACATTGAGCTCCACTTCGTCCCGATGAAAAAGGACAAGACCCAAGGCGAAGCCGCAAAACTCGACGCCGACGAAGAATCCGTATCCAAGGTCGCCGAGGACCCGACACCTTATCGCATCAAGCGGAAGCCCGACTGACATGAGCCGGTCACCCGATCCTTTCCTTCTCCTCGGCAATTCTGCCGCGAAGGGCTCTTCAGCCCCAAAGGGGCGCAAGACGATAGCCCAGGGCAAGGCCCTGGGTCCTCGCCACCCCACGAATCCGAGCCCTGAAGGGGCGGAACGATCCAGGCAGGAAAATTGCGAGTGGTTAGGAGAGTCAAAAGTTCCAAAAGAAACCTATGGGCTGAAGATTCCGGCCCACTGGCGCTGGTCAACTTTCGGATACCTATCGGAGCGAGTGACCGTAGGGCACGTTGGTTCGATGAAGGACGAGTATTTGGAAGCCGGAATACCATTTCTCCGAGGGCAGAATGTTCGTGCAAACCGCTACGACTCCAAAGGTCTCAAGTATATAAGTGCCGCGTTCCACAAATCACTCAAGAAGTCCGCACTTGAGCCTTTCGACATTGTGGTCACACGTTCCGGCGATGTGGGAATTGCGTGCGTGATTCCCGAGCATCTGGGAGATGCCAACTGTTCTGATCTAGTCATCATAAAACGCCCTCACGGAATTGATTCTCATTTTGCGGCATATTACCTGAATTCTGCTGCAAAAAGGTTTATCACCGCTGGAAAGGTGGGAGTTGCGATCACGCATTTCAACACGAAGTCCGTCGCAGATCTGCCTGTTCCACTCCCACCCATCCTCGAACAACGCCGCATCGTGGCGCGGATTGAGGAACTCTTCTCCCGCCTCGCCGCCGGCGTCGCCGCCTTGCGCCACTCCAAAGCCCAACTCCAACGCTACCGCCAATCCGTCCTCGCCGCCGCCGTCACTGGTGAACTCACACGGGAATGGCGCGAGCAACACCCCGACACCGAACCCGCCGAAGAACTGCTGAAGAGGATTTTGAAGCTTCGTCCATCGGAATGGACGGGGAGAGGCAAATACATGACTCCTGAACCTCCCGTCACAGATGGACTTCCCGGTCTTCCGGAAACATGGTCTTGGACGAATTTCGAGACATTGGCTAAAGCCGAAAAACATGCGCTCAAGGCAGGCCCGTTTGGGTCTGCTCTAAAAAAAGAATTCTACGTGCCTTCCGGCTACAAAATCTACGGGCAGGAACAAGTCATCAACGATGATCCATATTTTGGCGATTACTACATCGACGAGGAAAGGTTCCAGTCACTGAAGTCGTGCGAAACGAAACCGGGAGACTTTCTGATCAGTCTCGTTGGCACGATTGGCCGCACAATGATCGTCCCCGACGATGCTGAACCCGGAATCATCAACCCGCGCCTCGTGAAAATGAGCCTTGATCAGCGTCTCATCGATCCTCGCCTCTTGAAAATTTATCTCAGTTCGTCGCAGGTCAAGGCATTCTTCAAGATCGTTTCTCATGGCGGAACGATGGATGTTCTTAACCTGACCACTCTCAAGGCGCTACCGATACCGTTGCCCCCACTCGCCGAGATTCCGCAAATTATCGAAGCAGTCGAAGCCCGCACCACCGCCATCGACCACCTCGAAGCCGAACTCGACCGCCAAATCACCCGTGCCTCGCGATTGCGCCAAGCAATCCTCGCCAACGCGTTCTCAGGAGAAGGCGCATTCGTTTGAACATCGACAACCTCACCGCCCCGAATTAAATTCCGCCACCAAATCCATGGGAATTCATTACGTTGAACGCAGTTTCGAGCTTCGGGGACCGTCCGGTCTTGGCGGATCCCCACGCCCGGATTTGATCGGGGGCGTGCTCTCAGGCTTGCAGGAAACGCTCATCGATTCGGTGCGCATGGGATTTCTTCATGCCAGCCGGACGCGTGGGCGGATTCCTCAAATGCTGAAGGACGCGGCGGATGTCCGCTTCATTGGCATGCAGGGCCAGGGTGACGAAGTGACGACACTGCGCTTCCGGGTTCCCCGCTTCGGTGATGTGGCGGCGGAGCTTTTCGAGCAGCGCCAACTCTGGGACGATGGACCGAAGCCGGACGAAACGGCGTTCGATCTGCTCGCACAATCCTTGCGGGATGTCCGCCGGAAGACGGTGGATAGCAGCCGCTTCGACCATGCCTTGCTCAACCGCTTCGCCGGATACCGGGCACCGCTGCGGCGGGGGCTGGAATCGATTGTGATGGATGGCGGCGAGGCCGAGGAAGCCCGCTTCGATGCGGTTTTGACGGAAGCCGCGGAAAGCCTGCGGAAACAAACGCCGCCATCGCGCCGGGTGCGGCTGTGTGGGAAGCTGGACATGCTGGGCGTGAGCCGGAAGGTGATGGGACTTTATCTGGAGGATGGCACGCTGGTCACCGCGCTGTGGAATGCGGAGGATTTCACCACTGGGCTGGCAGGCTATCTGGACAAGGACGTGGTCATCGAAGGGCTGGCGGTTTTCCGGCCTTCCGGCAAGCTTCTGAGGATCGATGCGGATGCGATCAATTCCGCCGGAGCGCAGGATACTTTTTTCTCACGTCTGCCCTTGGCGGGTGCGGTGGTGGATCACGGGATGGCGGTTCGCGTCAGACCCGGTCAATCGGCGTATTCAAGTCTGCTAGGAATGATCCCGGGTGAGGAGACGGACGAGGAATTCATTCTGGCACTGGAGGAAATGAGCTGATGGCCAGCGGTGGTTATTATCTTCTGGATACCAATATCCTGCTGCACTGGCTACGAGGATCCAAGGTTTGTGAAACGATCGACGGGCAGTTCCACCTGACCGAGTCCGGGTTCCGCCCGCTGATTTGTGAAGTCACGCTCGGGGAGATCGAGGCATTTGCCATGAGCAGCAAGTGGGGAGAACCGCGAAAAGCCAAGCTCGCGGAAATCCGGACCAAACTGGTGGTCGTGGACCTCACCGACGACCGGATCATCCGCGCGTATGCCGAACTCAGCACTCTGGCCAAGGAACAAAGCCTAGCGATTTTCCACGACAAAAACGACCTGTGGATCGCCGCCGCTACCCGAGTAAGCGGGGCGACAGTGCTGACCACGGATGCCAAGGCCTTCAAGCCGCTCCGCGACGGGAAGCATCTCGACGCCGTGGTGCTGGATCCACACACCGGCTGGCAGCTTCCCTGAAATTTTCATGAGTAATGATTCTTCCTCCATCGTTTCCGGGGAACCGCCACTACCACACCCGCAAAAACCCGCTTACCTCAGCCAAAAAATTAAGCCCACCATCACCCTGAGAAGGTTACCCTTCGACGACATGGAGTCGGAATTCAAGTGCGGCAGGCCTGAGGAAAGCCTCCACGAGCCCCGACCGCACACAAGTTCAAATTTCCCACCGCCTTCCAGCTAAGCCACTCTTCAGATTCACCATTCATGTCCGACAACTCCGCCTCCATCGTCTCCAAAGTCTGGAACTACGCCCACGTCCTCAAGAACGCGGGGGTCGGTTACGGCGACTACGTCGAGCAGATCACCTACCTGCTCTTCCTCAAGCTCGCCGACGAGATGACCGAGCTGGGCTACGACAACCCGATCCCTAAACAATTTGCCTGGTCCAAGCTGAGCAGCAAGAGCGGCGACGATCTCGAAGTCCACTACCGCCACACTCTCGAGAACCTCGGCAAAGAACCCGGCCTCGTCGGCATCATCTTCCGCAAGGCCCAGAACAAGATCTCCAACCCCTCCGACCTCCAGCGCGTGATCAAGATGATCGGCGATGAGGATTGGTCCGGCATGGACGTGGACATCAAGGGCGCGATCTACGAAGGCCTGCTCGAAAAGACCGCCAGTTCGTCGGACAAGGGAGCTGGCCAATACTTCACGCCCCGCCCGCTGATCCGCGCCATCGTCGATGTCATGGCACCCAAGCCCGGGCAGGTGATCGGCGACCCCGCCTGCGGCACCGGCGGCTTCCTGCTCGCAGCCCACGACTACATTTCCCAGCACCACAAGCTGGACAAGATGCAGCGAAAGCATCTGAAGACCGAAGCGCTATGGGGAACGGATATTGTGCCCGGGGTCGTGAGCCTCTGTGCGATGAACATGTATCTGCACGGGATTGGCAAAGTGGCTGAGGCTTCCAGCCTCAGTTCTGGCAAAGGACAGAGGCAGGATGCCTCTGCCACTGTCGATCGCGCCGACGCCCTCGCCCAGCCCAGCGGCAGGAAGTTCGAAATGATCCTCGCCAACCCGCCCTTCGGCAAAAAAGGCGGCTACACCATCGTCGGCGACGACGGCAAGATCAGCACCGAGAAGCAGGAATACGAGCGGGACGAATTCTGGGCCACCACCGCGAACAAACAGCTCAACTTCCTCCAGCACATCGTCAGCGAACTCAAAGTCGGCGGCACCGCCGCCGTGGTCCTCCCCGACAACGTCCTCTTCGAAGGCGGAGCCGGCGAAACCATCCGCCGCGAACTCCTCAAACGCTGCAACGTCCACACCCTCCTGCGTCTGCCTACCGGCATCTTCTACGCCCAAGGCGTGAAGGCCAACGTCCTCTTCTTCGAGCGCAAGGAAGCCAGCGAAAAGCCCTGGACCAAAGACCTCTGGATCTACGACCTCCGGACCAACCAGCACTTCACCCTCAAGACCAACCCGCTGGCCAACAAAGACCTCGACGATTTCAAAGCCGTCTATCACCCCGGAGCCTTCGCCAAGCGCAAGGAAACCGAGCGCTTCAAGAAATTCACCTACTCCGAGATCACCGCCCGCGACAAAGCCAACCTCGACATCCTCTGGCTCAAGGACGACAGCCTCGAAGACAGCGACAATCTCCCACCCCCAGCCCTGCTAGCCGCCGAGATCGTCGAAAGCCTGGAAGCCGCGCTGGCAGAGTTCCGCGCGGTGGAGGAGGCGTTGGCGGTCGCTGAGGAGTGATAAAACTGCAGAGCTTGAATATCGGAAAGATGAGGATTTTAGATCTTTGAGTTCTTTGTGCTCTTTGCGGTTAGAATCCAACAATCTCCAATCTCCAATCTCCAATCTCCGATCCTCTTGGCGCTCTTCCTAACTTGGCGGTTCAACAATCTGCTTCGTTGATCAGAGTTCACCGCGAAGCCGGGTGGGTGGTCTGGGGTAGAAGGGAGATTCGGAGCGAGTGGGCAGGAATAGGACTTATTAGACCTATGGTTTCCTAACTCTTTGTGCTCAATGCCCCTGCGGCTTGGTGTTCTTCGGCGTCCACTCTTTGCGGGAGCGGGAGCGGACGGAGAGCACGACGGGGATGCCGGGGGCGGGGTGGGCGGCGCGGAAGCGGTTGATGATGTAGGACTCGTAGCTCTGGGCCATGAGGCGCTTGTCGTTGACGAAGAGCACGACGGTGGGCACGGGGATGACGCTGTATTTTTCCTCCACGGCGGCGGTGGCGTAGTAGAGCTTGAGGCGCTTGTGCAGCTTGTTGTCGATCGGTGGCGGCTGGGCCTCGAAGGCTCCTTGGAGGATGCGATTGAGCTGGCCGGTGCCGGGGATGTTTTGGGCGCTTTTACGGATTTTTAGAGCCTCGCGGAGCACGTGATCGACCGAGCCGCCGGTTTTCGCGGAGCAGGCGACGAAGGGGGCGTAGTGGAGGAAAAAGAGCTCCTTGCGGACGTGCTCGGTGGCTTCTTCGAGGCGGGCATTGCGGTTGGCTCCGGGGTGGAAGAGGTCGAACTTGTTCAACACGATGAGGCAGGGTTTTTTCTCCTCCATGATGAGCTGGGCGATTTTCCGGTCCATGGAGGTGACTCCGGCGGCGAGGTCGATGACGAGCACGCAGAGATCGGCGCGGCGCACGGCTTTCTCGGTGCGCATGGCGGAGAAGACTTCCACGGAGTTGTCGCGCTTGGCCCGGGGGCGGAGTCCGGCGGTGTCGATGAGGGTGAAATTCTCGCCCTCGAAGGAGTAGGGGAGATCGACGGCGTCGCGGGTGGTGCCAGCGATGTCGGAAACGATGGTGCGCTCGTCTTTGAGGATGGCGTTGACGAGGGAGGATTTCCCGGCGTTGGGCTTGCCGACGATGGCGAGCTTGATGCCGATGGCCTCGGCGACTTCGGCCTCAGCTTCGGTCTCGGAAACGAGTGGGGCGATGACGGCGTCGATTTCATCGCAGAGCTGGCCAAAGTTACGGCCGTGCTCGGCGGAGACGAAGACGCTGCTACCGAGGCCGAGGCGGGTGAAATCGGAGTGGGAGTTCTCGTGCTTGTCGTCGTCCACCTTGTTGATGACGAGCAGCACGGGCGGCTTAGCCTTACGGAGTTTTTGCGCGAGCGCCTGATCCACGGCGGTGAGGCCGGAGTGGGCGTCCACGACGAAGAGGATCAAATCCGCCGTCTGCATGGCGATGTCCGCCTCGATGCTGACCTGCTCGTCGAAGCCGTCCTCGATGCCGCCGCCGATGCCGCCGGTGTCGATGAGGGTGCAGGGGACTTGGGTCGCCTTGGACGGCGCAGCGATGCGGTCGCGAGTGACGCCGGGCTGGTCGTGGACGATGGCGATCTTCCGCCCAGCGAGACGATTAAAGAGAGCGGATTTTCCGACATTGGGACGTCCGACGATGGCGACAGTAGGCATGGGAGGGGGATCTAAGAGGAGAAATGAAACAAACGCAAGGTCGGAGGTTTATTTCGTGAATCCGGGCCTGGCGGCTACTGACCCGCGAGCAGGAGGTGGAGGGCGGCTTCGTCGAGTAGGGTGACGCCGAGTTTTTCGGCTTTGTCGCGTTTAGAGCCACCGCCTTCACCGGCGAGCACGTAGTGGGTTTTGGCGGAGACGGAGCCGCTGACTTTACCGCCTTTGGACTCGATGAGGGCTTTCATTTCGTCCCGGTCGATGCTGAGGGTGCCGGTGATGACGAAGGTCTTGCCCGCGAGGGGGAGGGCAGAGAGGTCTGCTTCTGCGGGGCGTGGCAGGTAGTTTTCCGAGACGGGGGAGATGCCGAGTGTCAGGAGGCGGGCGATGACTTGGGAGCCGACTTGGGATTGGAAAAAGGTGAGGATCGTTTCCGCCACGGCGGGGCCGACTTCGCCGGAAATCTGGTAGGGGGCGAGGATTTCGTTCTGCTTTTTCGCGGTGGCGCGGGTGTCGCGGAGGAGCTCGGTGAGGATGGGGGAATCGGGGATTTCCGAGAGGGTGTGGTGGAGGCGGGAGAGTTCCTTAGCGGCGGATTCTCCGAGTTGGCGAATGCCCATGGCGTAGAGCCAGCGGTGGAGAGGCTTGGATTTAGCAGCGTGGAGGGCGGCGAGGATTTTGGCAGAATTTTTCTCACCGAAGCGGCGTGGGGCTTCGTCGGTGCCTAGATTGAGGTTGGCGAGGATGTCTTCCGTGAGGGTGAACAGATCCAGGGGTGTGCGGCAATGGCCGTGGCGGACGAGCGCTTCGGCGACGGTTTCTCCGAGGCCATCGAGGTCCAGTGCTTTGCGGGAGGCGAAGTGGGTGATGTGAGTTACGGCTTGGGCTGGGCACTCAAAGTTGGTGCAGCGCCAAGCGACGAAGCCGACTTCTTGGGTGATGGGGCCAGCGCAGGATGGGCATTTCCCGCCGACGCTGTCGTAGAGGGAAAATGGGCGGGCATCGGGGACGTGGCGGATGACTTTGACGATGGCGGGGATGATTTCACCGGCTTTCTCGATGAGGACGGTGGCACCGAGGCGGATGTCTTTCTTGGTGATTTCGTCCTGATTGTGAAGGGTTGCGCGGGAAACGGTGGAGCCGGAAATGAGGACGGGCGTGAGCTCGGCGACGGGGGTGAGCACGCCGGTGCGGCCGACTTGGATGAGGATGCTGTTGAGAGTGGTTTCCTGCTGCTCGGGGAGAAATTTATAGGCCGCGGCCCAGCGGGGAGCACGGGAGGTGAAGCCAAGAGTGGTGCGTTCTGCGCGGCTGAGGACTTTGATGACAACGCCGTCGGTGCCGTAGCCCAGTGAATGGCGGTCGCGGTCAAGCTGGGCGACGGCGGCAAGCATTCCGTCCAGATCGTGGGCGGTGAGGATTGGCTGATTTTGAGGAATCCCGAGGTGAACGAGTAATTGGTGAAACTGGTGCTCGGTTTCGAGTGGAGCGCCTTCGTAGGCACCGAGGCCGTGAGCGAGGAAGGCGAGGGGACGCTGAGCGACGATTTTGGGATCGAGCTGCTTGAGCGAGCCGGCTGCGGAGTTTCGAGGATTGGCGAAGGTGGAAAGTCCTGCTTCGTCACGCTCGGCATTGAGCGCGGCAAAGGCGGCGTGATGCATGAAGATTTCCCCACGGACTTCGAGCAGGGAGGGGATGGTGGAGGTGGGATCTGGGGCGGGAGAAAATTTCAACTCCAGCGGGATGCTGCGGATGGTGCGGACGTTGTGCGTGACGTCGTCACCCGTCTGTCCATCACCGCGGGTGGCGGCGTAGGCGAGCTTGCCGTCGCGGTAGAGTAAGGACACGGCGACGCCGTCGATCTTGGGTTCGAGGGTGACGGAGACGGCGTCTCGCTTGAGGTTTTTCTGGAGGCGTTTGTAAAATTCGATGAGTTCGTGCTCGGGGCATGAGGCTCCGGATTTCTCGACTGCCTCGGCACTGAGCTCGAACACATCGTCGATCGAGAGCATGGGCACGGCGTGCTGGATCTGCTGGAAGCCCTCGATGGGTGCCCCGCCGACGCGGAGGGAGGGGGAGTTGGGGTCGTGGAGCTCGGGGTGCTTGGCTTCGAGCTGCTCAAGCTCGCGGAAGAGTGCGTCGTAGTCTGCGTCTGAGATTTCAGGAGCTGCCTGGGTGTAATAAAGCGAGTTGTGATGCGCGAGCGAGGCGCGTAATTCAGCAATGCGTGACGCGGGGGTGGGGAAGGATTGAGAAAAAAGGTCCAGCTCAGCCATGGCAGCAGTCTTGAGGGTAAACAGCGCTTTTCAAGACGTGAATCCGCGTGATGAGGGGATTACTTTTTCCGAATCCGCCAGATTTCCACGAGCTGGTTACGCTCTGGGACTCGGCTGCCGAAGCGGTCGGTCTGGCCGAGATAGACGGCTTGGGTGAGCTGGCCAGGGCGCTTGACGGATGAGATGAACTCGGCGGCAGCGGTGGCGCGGTCGGAGGAAAGGGTGCGGTTGGAATCGACATTTCCCGTTTCGGAGGCGTAACCGATGGCGAGCAGAAGGTCGCCATCTGGGGTGTCATTCACCAGTGTGCGGATGGCCTCAGCATCGGCAGGAGCGAGGGCGCTGGAGCCAGTGGCAAAGTTGAGAGTTTGCAGGACATTCGCGCCGAGATCGACGGCGAGGCTGCTGTAGGCCGAAGAGATGGCGGAGTCTGGGAGGTTTTCCAGCTTACGAAGGCTACGGAAAAGCTGAACGGCGGCGGGGAGTAGTTCGCTTTCTGAGCTGGCGAAGAGCTTGGCCTTGGCGAGTTCGACTTCGAGTTCTTTCACGCGAGCTTCGAAAAAGTCCTTGGCCCGGCGAGTTTCTTCGAGCTGGCGCTGGAGGTTGGCGAAATCGTCTTTTAATGCGCCGTCGCTCATGGTTGTCATTTTCTGACGCGCGGCGGCGAGTTCTGCGGAGAGGGCGTCGCGTTGGGACTTGGCATCGAGAAGGTCACGGCGAAGTAAGTCGAGGTCTGATGTGGCGACGAGGGCGCGGTTCAAGTCGGCTTGGAGCCGCGAGTTTTCCGCAGAGAGGCTTTGGCGGATTTTTTCCGAGCGGATGATTTCTGCGCTGCGGGCGGAGAGTTCATTGTCTTTTTCGGTCAGCATCCGTTGGTAGCTGGTGGCAAGTGCGACGAGGGATTCTGCGTCCTTTTTGAGCCGGGAGGCGATGTCTTCGATCGGTTCTGAGGAGCCAGCTAGTGGACTGAGTCCTAAGCTGAGGCGTTGTTGATTGATATTGTCATTGAGCGTGGCTAGCGCGGCCTTCGCTTGGGCGAGATCCGCTTCTTGGGGGGCGCTCCGCATGAAGCCGCCGCGGACGGCCATGGCGATGAGGACGCCTAGAAGGGCGATGATGACAAAGGCCAAGGCAATCGCTGGCGTAACGGTGGATTTAGGTCCGCTCGTTAGTTCTTGGGGGTTTTCAACTTCGCTAGGCAATTTCTCTCCTGACATGGGGGTAGGTTGGCCAGTGGCTGGGCTTGGTGTCAACTCGTGGCTTTAATGGGGTTGGCTTTAGCAGGCACGAAAAATCTTGATTGTTCTTCGCAAACCGTTTGATTGCTTGAAAATCTCATGAGTGCCTTTCCGCAGTTTCCCATTCTCGCTTTGCTCGTTACCCTCGTTCTCGGGACGACGCAGGCTCAGCTCAGAGCAGCGGCACCGATCGCGCCGTCGAATCTGAAAGTGACTCCAATTGGGGCGAATTCATTCCAACTCGAGTGGAAAGATGAGTCACTCGACGAAACGGGCTGGGAGATTCGGACTAGCTTGGGAAATGCGGTACCGACACGATTTGATCGCATCACTGCAGCGAATGTAGGTGGCAAGGTTGTCATTTTCGGGGGCTACTTACCGGGTGTAACCATCAATTTCCAGGTGGCTGCTTACAATGGGACCAGCGGTTCCGAGCAGTTTGGTTTGAGCCCGATTGTGAAAGGCAAGGCCTTGTCACCCGCGAGGTTTCAACCCCCTACCACTTTGAAAGTCCTTGGGTTTAACGACGGTGAGGTGCTCTTGACTTGGCTAGACAAGTCCACCGTAGAACTTGGCTACGAAGTGGAAATGAAGGCTGGGAATGCGGCCAGCTACTCTTTGTTAGGCACCACCAATCCTGGGACTACTTTCAATATCACCATTGGGGATTTGACTCCGTCCACTCTCTATTCGTTTAGGGTTCGAGGACTTACTACAAGCCAAGTCAGCACAACGCCCTACATTTACAGTTCCTACACCAATGAGGTTTCTTTCACGACCAAGCCGTTTCAAGCTCCGACAAACTTGGTGGCTAAGGCTCTGGGTGATTCCACGATCGGTCTTACATGGAACGATGAATCGAGTATAGAAACCGGCTATGATGTGGAGTTTCGTGAGGTCGGGCAGACGGTTACCGATGGTGGTAGCATTGCCGCCAATTCAAAAAGTGTGAACATCAATGATCTGGTGATAGGGGTGCCTTACGAATTTAGAGTTCGTGCTTCTAAGGGCGCATTGAAATCAGAATTCACGCCGTATGTGTCATTAAAAATTGATGACCGTTTTACCTCATCGCTGAACCCAGCCATCTTTTTCGAAACGCCATTCAATTATCCCGTATTAACCACAAGACCTGAGAGTGTAACGAGTGTCACGGTGACGGGTTTGCCCGCAGGATTGAGTTATGATTCGGCCACCAAAACGATCAGTGGTTCGGCTACCGTAGAGGGTGTTAGGATCGCTAAGATCACTGCATTTTATGGAAGCAGTTATTCGGTTCAGCGCGACCTTATGCTGAGAATCGTAAGACCTCCAAAAGCACCACTCATCGCGCTGAGCTATACGCCGCAGGTGCTAACGGTGCGTCGTTCGGTTAAATTATCTGTGAATGGTCGATTCTCAGATCCTGACACCCTGAGTGCCCAACGCGTGACAACGACCTTGGGGAGTTTTGACATGATTCTCTACCCATTGGCCACGCCGCTGACCGTGAAAAATTTCTTAGCGTATGTGAATGGGAAGCGTTATACTGATTGTTTTTTTCATCGGTCACTGCCGGATTTCGTCCTTCAAGGAGGCGGTTTTAAGCAATCGACGAAATCAGGTTTCACGAGTGTCGTGAAGTTGCCGCCTGTCTTGAACGAGCCTGGTGTGTCCAACCTCAGAGGAACCATCGCCATGGCAAAACTCCCTGATTTACCAAATAGCGCGACATCTGAGTTTTTCGTGAATGTGAACGATAACTCGGAGAATTTAAATGCTCAAAACAGTGGCTTCACGGTGTTCGGACGCGTGCCGACAACCGGCATGGCGGTCGTCGATGCGATCAATGCACTCCCACGCAGAACGTATAGTTTGAGTCTAGCTGGAGTGAGTCAGTCCTTTTCAGACATCCCGATCAATTCGGTAACTCCTTCGCCTGTCATTATTCCGACTCAGTTGGTGAAAATGATCTCGATCGCACCTGCGCCGATCTTGAGCTATCAGGTGACAAGTCAGAACCCGAGTGTCGCCACAGCCGTTTTATCCAAAACTGACTTCATCATTGCGGGGATTGCTAAAGGCACCACGACGGTGACGGTGACGGCCATCGATTTAGACGGTCAAACGACCAGTCAAGTCATCCCTGTAACCGTAAACTAACACAGGATTTCAAACCTTCTCTCTGGATGTTTCTGTCAAAGCGGCTTTAATCCGAGCTGCCATGACGATTTCTCCATCTGACTATGAAAAGCTAGGTCAATTCTATCTCGGCCGAGGATACGATCCCGACACAAAAGTCGTGCAGGATGATCTGATCCTTTACGATTCCAAAGATATGGTGACACACGGCGTCGTCTTAGGGATGACAGGCTCTGGGAAAACGGGTCTCTGCCTCGCCATGCTAGAAGAGGCGGCGATGGATAGCATTCCGGCGATCATCATCGACCCGAAGGGCGACATCTCGAATTTACTCCTCACCTTTCCGACCCTGGACGCCGCAACTTTCCGGCCATGGATCAACGAAGATGACGCGGCGAAAAAAGGAATCACTCCTGAAGAACATGCTGCGAAGACCGCAGAACTTTGGAAAAACGGGCTTGCCGACTGGGGGCAATCACCCGAGCGCATCGCGACGTTGCGCGAGAAAGTGGACATCACGATTTTCACCCCCGGCAGCAAGGCGGGGATTCCTGTTTCCATCCTCAGTTCCTTGGAGGTGCCGCCCCTTGAAGTGATGGAAGATGCTGAGCTGTTGGGCGAGCGAGTGGAGAGCACCGTTTCCTCACTGCTTTCACTCGTCGGGGTGAATGCCGACGCGATTCAGAGTCCGGATGCGGTTTTAGTTGCTGCCATTTTCCAGCATTCTTGGGCAAATGCTCAGAATGTGAGCCTTGAGTCGCTCATTCGCCACATCCAGAAGCCGGTGTTTGATAAAGTTGGCGTGATCGATCTGGAGTCCTTTATGCCGGAGAAATCGCGGCAAGTTCTAGCATTGAAATTCAATAACTTACTCGCCTCCCCAGGCTTCGCCACCTGGCTGGAAGGCCCGCCCTTGGACATTGCGAAAATGCTCCACACCCCGGCGGGTAAGCCTCGGGTTTCGATTTTTTCAATCGCCCATCTTGGCGATGCCGAGCGCATGTTTTTCGTGAGTCTCTTGCTCAATCAGATGCTTGGCTGGATGCGTTCGCAAAATGGCACCACCTCGCTGCGTGCCCTGTTATACATGGATGAAATTTTCGGCTACCTGCCACCCAGCGCCAACCCACCGTCTAAGCGGCCGATGATGACCTTACTGAAACAGGGACGCGCCTTTGGTGTTGGTTGCCTGCTGGCCACGCAAAATCCGGTGGACCTTGATTACAAGGCGCTTTCAAACATCGGCACTTGGTTTCTAGGTCGCTTGCAAACCGAGCGCGACAAGCTCCGGGTGCTCGATGGGCTAGAAGGCGCAGCGGGTTCACAGAATGCCAAATTCGACCGCAGCAGCATGGAAAAACTCATCTCAGGGCTCGGGAATCGCGTCTTCCTCATGAACAACGTCCACGAGGATGCGCCGGTGATTTTTCACGTCCGCTGGGCGATGAGTTACCTCACCGGTCCGCTGACCCGCACTCAGATCAAGACCCTCATGGACCCGAAACGCGGAGAATTCATGAAATCCACCGCCACCAGCGCCGCTGCCACCGCGAATCCGATGGCCATGCCGGGCATGACTGCAAGTGCGACTGCCGCCACCTCGCGGCCCAACGTCGGAGCGGGTGTGACGGAATATTTTTTCCCCGTCAATGGCCGCGGAGAAGGTGTCACCTACCAGCCGCATCTGTTGCGCGAAGGAGTGGTGCATTTTTCTTCGACTAAAGCGGGTGTCGATGGCCCACGGACCGTGCGCTTGGTGAATCCCATTTTAGCCAGTGGAATCGATTGGGAAACCGCGCTGCCCCTACCGAGCAAGTGGGCCGCTGCAAGTAACCCCGTGGCAGGGGCTGGATTTGCTGAATTACCGGGATTCGCCATGAATGCCGCGAACTACAAGCAGGTGGAAAAGGACTTCGCCGAGTGGCTCTACCGCAACGAACGGGCCGAGATTTTCAGCTGTCCGGCGCTCAAGGAGTGGTCGAAAATCGGTGAGTCCGAGTCCGAATTCCGCGCCCGCTTGACCCATGAAGCCCGTGAGATGCGGGACGCGGCCATTGAGAAAATCCGTGGGAACGCCATGAAAAAAATGACCACCATCGAGTCTCGGCTACAAACGGCACAAGGCCAACTCGCCAAGCAAAAGGCCGAATCCAATTCTGCGGTCCTCCAGGCTGGCGTCTCCGTGCTCGGTGGGATTCTCGGCGCATTTTTCGGCCGGAAGTCGGGTCTAGGGTCGATCAGCAGCGGTGCCTCCTCCATTGGTAAGGCCAGCGCCGCCTACAAGCAGCACGGAGACGTGGCCGCAGCGAACGCGAAAATTGAAAGTATTTCTCAAGAAATCGAAGCCGTGAAAGCCGAGCTAGAAGCCGCCATTTCCCAACTCACCGAGACCTATGATCCGGCCGCCCTGAGGCTGGAAACGGAGTCCATCAAGCCTTCGAAAACGGATGTGAAAGTGCAAAGTGTCGCACTGCTGTGGGTGCCGAATGAGGGGACTTGATTTCAGCACTCTGAGAAATCCTCTTGCGCTAGGTCACTCGGCCCGCCAACCTGCCGCGCACCAAGGCGGCTTGGCGGAATTGGTAGACGCGCTCGACTCAAAATCGAGTTCTAACGAGTGTGGGTTCGAGTCCCACAGCCGCTACTTTTTACAACTGCGACAGCCGGTGACTTTTTTCCGACACACGCAGAAATGGCAAACCCTCGCACCATCGGCATCATTGCAGGCAGCGGCGTCTATCCCGAGACCTTCATCGCGTCCGCCCGTCTCAAGTCTCCCGGCATCCGGCTCGTCGTGGTCGCCTTCCACGGGGAGACGGATCCCGATTTGGAAAAACTCGCAGACGCCACCGAGTGGGTGCGCGTGGGTCAATTGAGCAAACTCATCAAGTTTTTCACCCGCGAAGGCGCTGCTGAAGCGGTCATGATGGGCCAGATTTCCCCGAAAAACCTCTTCGATCTCCGCCCAGACATCCGCATTCTGCTGATGCTCGCCCGGGTGAAAGAGCGCAACGCAGAAACGCTCTTCGGCGCCATCGGCGAGGAGTTGGCGAAGGACCACATCACCCTGCTTCCCGCCACGACGTTTCTCGAAGACCATCTCCCCGCTGCCGGGCATGTCTGCGGGCCTGTTTTTAAAAAACGCCAACTCAGCGACGCCGCATTCGGCTTCCGCATCGCCAAGCAAACCAGCGCCCTCGACATCGGCCAGAGCGTCGTCGTCCGGCACGGCACCGTTCTTGCGGCAGAGGCTTTTGAAGGGACGAATGCCTGCATCAAGCGCGGTGGCGAGCTCGGCCGGGGGAAAGACGTGCTGCTCGTCAAAGTTTCCAAACCGAATCAAGATTTGCGCTTCGATGTGCCAGTCATCGGCCCTCAAACCATCGAGACCTGCGCGGCGGCTGGCGTGAGTGGCATCGCCATCGAAGCCGGGAAAACGCTGCTTTTAGAAAAAGCACGCCTCGCCGAGCTCTGCACCAAGCATCAGATCGGCATCCACGCGATTTGACTTAGGGCAGCAAATCCGCGTAGGTCCCCGGATCGCTACCCGGGATTTCAATCGCCCCACAATGCTTGGCGTAAAATTCCCGTGGACCCACCCCGCCGATGATGGCGTAGGCGTAGCCGATGTCGCGTAGCCCTTCCAAGGCTTTCATCAGCAAGGCCTTACCCACTCCCAGCCCCCGCGCCGCTTCTGCCACCCCGGTCGGCCCGAAGAATCCGCGCTGGGTCGTGTCATAGCAGGCGAAGCCTAAAATCGCCTTGTCCCGCGTCGCGATGAAGCAGGCGATCGGCTGCCGTGTCATGGCGACTTCCACCTCGCTGACCCATTTTTCCGAGAAATGCTCGCGGGCGAAGGCGGCCACCGTGTGTTTTTCAAAAGCGCGGGCACGGCGGAGAGTCACGCCATTTTCGGTCACTTTTTCATAACATTCTGCGGAATCCGGCAAGGCATAGAGACGCACCAACATGTCGATCATGCGGGGATTCAAGCCATGTTTCCTCGCGCCGGGAAGTAGGAATCTCGCGAAATAAAACGTCTGTGCTAGATCCTGGCGATGGAATACGTAACTTACGTCCTCATGCGTCTCCGCCATTTCTACCTACTCCTGCTCACCAGTGCCCTTCATGCCAAGCCATGGTATGAGGAAATGAACATCGGCCCGGCTTGGGCGAACACCTTCCAAGATCGGCAAGGTGGCGAAAAACGGATCGCTGCGATTAAAGGCCTGCTCATCGATCTCGGCGGCGGCCATCGCGCCCTTTTTGACACCGAAACTCTCAGCCTCGTCACGGCCTACGATGGAGCCGTGGAATGGGGTGGCACTCCTTGGACTGGCAAGCACGGCAACTATGTCTGTCTGGAAAATGCGAGCCCTCTTTTCACCAATCCAGTGGGTGTCGCATGGGCAGATCCTGCGGGTTCGTTTGCAGATACCCGGGCGATTCCCGGTTATGGAAATTACGCTCACGCGAGCTTTGAAGGGTATTTCCGCCATGGCGCGACGATCATTTTCAACTACCAAGTCAATGGCGTCGAAATCCTCGAGACGCTTCACCAAGACGGCGGCACTTTGACCCGTTCCTTTCAATGCGGTGCCAGCAAAAAGGCCCTCACGCTGAGCCTACCACGGCGTGAGTCGCTCTATCTCAGCGCCTCGCCAAAGGTCCGGCTTGCCGCCGATCCAGAGGATGCCACCCGCCAGCTGGCGACGATCTCAGCCAGTTCCAGTCCACAGAGTTTCCAGATCGCTTTCTCGCAAACGCCCGATCCCAAGCTCGCTGCCGCTCCGGATTTTAAAGCTCTCACTGCGGGTGGCCCGGCCCTTTTTCCCGAAATCATCGAGACCAAGGGCAGTGTTTCCAGCGATGCTAGCAAGCCCTACCGGACCGATGTCTTGACGCTACCCAAGGAAAATCCATGGAAATCCAATCTTCGTTTCGGTGGCTTTGATTTCATCGACGAAGATTCCGCCGCGCTTAGTTCTTGGAATGGCGACGTCTGGGTCGTCCGTGGCTTGAAGGGGGACTGGAGCCAGTTGAAATGGCAGCGCATCGCTTCTGGGCTGTTTGAACCGCTTGGAGTAAAGGTCGTGAAGGGGGCGATTTACGTCAATGGCCGCGATCAAATCACCCAGCTCGTCGACCTGAATGCCGATGGTGAAACGGATCATTTCAAGACCTTCAACCGTGACTGCTACGTCAGTGCGAATTTCCACGAGTTCACCTTCGACCTGCAAACGGACGCCGCAGGAAATTTCTATTTTTCCAAAGCCGCCCCGGTGCGCAGTGGCGGTCGGGGATTTGACCGGATTTTACCTAGCCACGGCACGGTGATGAAAATTTCTCCCGACGGGAAAAAACTGGAAGTCGTCGCCACCGGCTTGCGTGCTCCCGGCGGCTTGGGCATCGGGCCAAATGGAGAAATCACCACCGGCGAAAATGAAGGCTCCAACCAGCCTTGCTGCAAGATCAACTACCTGCCTGCGGGCCATCAAGGCCCGGCATTTTTCGGCACCGAAGCCTCGCGCCAAAGCCTGAAAGACGCCCCCTACACCGAGCCACTTTGTTACCTTCCGATGGCGGTGGACAACTCCAGCGGCTCACAAATCTGGGTGCCGAAGGGAGCGAACTTCGGCGTCGCGGAGGGCACGATGCTTCACCTTTCCTACGGCCAATCCTGTATCTACCAAGTCCTTCCCGTGCCTCGCGGAAAAACCCTGCAAGGTGGCGTGGTGAAATTGCCGATTAGTCTGCAATCCTCGGCCATGAGGGCGCGCTTCCACCCGGATGGCTCGTTGTATTTACTCGGCTTCCGGGGCTGGCAAACGAATGCCGCCACCGAGTGTGCCTTCCAGCGCGTGCGCCACAATCCGGCGGCCCCGGTGCCCACGCCAGTCGCATTGGAATACACGGCCACGGGGATTCGACTGAAATTCCCGGTGAAATTGGACCCAGAATTGGTCGGAGATCTCAGCAGCTTCCAAGCGCAGCGCTGGAACTACGTGCGCGGCCCGCAATACGGCTCCGGCGAATTTTCGGTGGATCATCCGGACCTCGCTGCGGAAAAACTCGCCCTTGAAAAAGAGTCAAAAAACCACCTCGTCCGCGACGATATCACCGTGGAAGCGGCCAAGCTTTTGGCGGATGGCCAGACGGTGGAACTGGCACTCGCCGGGATGAAACCGTCGATGACGTTGAAGGTGACTTACGACCTCGAAGACGATGCCGCCCATGTGCTCAAGGGAGAACTCCACGCGACTGTTTATGGAAATTAAGTCGATTTACGGGGGGCTTGTGATGAGCCTTTTGACCCTCACCGCACAGGCCGAGCTCACGGCCAAATTCATCCAAGGGACGGCGACGGATTTCCGCATGGATCGCCTGCCGGCCCTGCAACTCGCTGAAAATGAATCGCCCACGCCATTTCTCAAGCCCGCTGGTTTTCAAGTGACATGGACGGGGAAAATCGTCGTCCCACGGCGCCAACGACTGATTTTTTCCTGTGAAGGGCAGGGGACCGTGAGCCTGAGTGTCGATGGCAAAGAACTGCTCAGCGCGGTGGAGCTGCCCGGAAAATCGAGTGAAAGCACACGGCTGAATCCTGGGGAGCATGAATTTTCGCTCAGCTACACCCGCCCTGCGACTGGTGCGGCCAGCCTGCGCGTTCTTTGGGAAGAGGCCACCTTTCCGCGCCAGACGATCCCTCCTGCGGCGTTTCAATCAGCGCCCACCGCAGAGACGACCCTCGCGGCCCTGCAACGCCGGGGACGCAGCCTTTTCGCCAGCCAAAATTGTGTGAAATGCCATGCCGCTAGCACGGGACTTGGCGCGAATGCCATGCCGGAGTTGGCGCAAGTCGCGCCGATTCTTTTCGGCACCGGCGACCGCTCAAGTGAGGACTGGCTGCGACGCTGGATCGCAGAACCGCACACACTCAAGCCGATCACGCAGATGCCCGCCTTGGTCGATCCCAGCACGCCGCAGGGCTTGCAGGATTCGAGCGATCTCGCTGCGTATCTGGTGGGTCTGAAAGTCGGCGTCCCTCCCAGCCCGAAGCCCCACGACCCTGCGCTTGCCAAGGCGGGCGGCGTGATTTTCCACGAACTCGGCTGCGTCGGCTGCCATGCCCTGCCGGATCAAGATGCAAAAGATCCCTCGCGAGTGCCGCTCAACAACATCGCCTCGAAATACCTGCCCGGCGCACTCGTCGGCTATTTGAAACGGCCGGATACGTACCATCCCTTCACCAAAATGCCGGACTTCCATTTGTCCGATCCCGAGGCCACCTCGCTCGCAGCCTATCTCACTGAGACATCGAAAGGTCACGAAACCCAGCTCGCCCGCACCTTTCCCGCCGGCGATTCTGCGCGCGGAGCGAAACTTGCAGAATCCCTGCAATGCGGTGTCTGCCACCCGGGCATGCCGCAGTCACCCGCCACCGCGGCGGCTTCACTTGAGGCGATTTTCCAGAAAGACTGGTCCGCGCAAGGTTGTGTCGCGCCCCCGGATCAGCGTGGGAAATCGCCTCAGCTCAATCTCAGTCCCGAGGATCGCCATGCCCTCGCCACCTTCTCGAAAATGGGCAGGACTTCACTCGCACAGGACAATCCCGCCGAATTCACCCTTCGCCAAGTGGACGCGCTGCGCTGCACCGCCTGCCACGCCATGGACGGTCAGAACTCGCTGCTCGACGACCTGCACCGCCAATCCGCACTCCTCGCCGCGTATTTGCCGAAGCTCAATGACCGCCTCGACCAATCACGGCCCGCGCTCACGTTCCTCGGGGAAATGCTCACCACCGCGACGATCGAATCGACCCTCGCCGGGACGCTTCCCCAACGCGCGCGACCCTGGCTGGGGATGAGAATGCCGGCGTTTAGAAACTACGCCACGCCGCTCGCCCACGGATTTTCCAAGCTTCATGGCTTCAGCTCCGACCCTGCGCCGGCATTTGTCGTCGATCCCGCCTTGGCGGAAATCGGGAAAACCCTAGTCGGCAGCACGGGCTTTGGCTGCACGACCTGCCACGCCATCGGCGATCAAAAACCGACGGCTGCCTTCGAAGTTCAAGGCATCCAGCTCGATCTCGCCCACACGCGCCTCCGGCCTGATTATTTCCGCCGTTGGATGGACAATCCGGAATCAGTCACACCCGGCACGAAAATGCCGCGCTACTCGCAGGACCAGAAATCCCAGCGCCTCGACGTCCTGAATGGCGATGCTGCCCAGCAATTCGACGCCATTTGGCACTACCTCCACCAGCTGCCAAAGAGTGGCGAATAAATCCCGGTCACAGGATTGACGTAAGCCCTTCACCCCGCTGAGATTCCCCCCCGTCTCTGGGCGGCTCTATCCATGGACTACCAAGCGAAAATCGCCACCACAGTCGCTTCCATCCCACGCTCGGGGATTCGCGACTTTTTCGAACTCGTGCAAGGCCGGGACGACGTGATCTCCCTCGGCGTCGGCGAGCCGGACTTCGTCACTCCATGGCACATCCGCGAGGCGGCGATTTATTCCCTAGAGAAAGGCCAGACCACCTACACCTCCAATCTCGGCCTGCTCTCCTTGCGGAAATCCATTTCCCGCTACGTCTCGGATTTTTTCCATGTGGACTACGATCCCGCCAAGGAAATCCTCGTCACTGTCGGCGTTTCAGAGGCCATCGACATCGCCCTCCGTGCCTTGTTGAATCCCGGCGACGAAGTCATTTTCCACGAGCCCTGCTACGTGTCCTACAGCCCCAGCATCATCATGGCGCACGGCGTCGCGGTGTCCGTGGTGACCACCAAGGAGGAGGGCTTCTCGATGAAACCGGAGAAACTCGCCGCCGCCATCACGCCGAAGACCCGCGTGATTTTCATCAATTTCCCGACCAATCCCACCGGGGCCTGTGCCTCGCGGGAAGATTTGGAAGGCATCGCGAAATTGGCGATCGAGCACGACCTCATCGTCATGACCGACGAGATTTATAGCGAGCTCCGCTACGATGAAAATGAGCCGCACGTCTCCATCGCCTCGCTACCCGGCATGAAGGAGCGCACCATCCTCCTCCACGGATTTTCCAAGGCCTTCGCCATGACCGGCTTCCGCCTCGGCTATGCCTGTGCCCCGCAGCCGATCATCGAGGCGATGATGAAAATCCACCAATACGCCATGCTCTGCGCCCCGATCATGAGCCAGAACGCCGCCATCGAAGCCTTGGAAAATGGCCAGCCTGCCATGATCGAGATGCGGAACAGCTACCACCAGCGTCGGGATTTCCTCGTCAAGCGGCTCAATGAAATCGGCCTCGGCTGCCACAGCCCCGGCGGTGCCTTCTACGTCTTTCCAGACATCCGCAGCACCGGGCTTGGCAGTAAGGAATTCGCCATGAAGCTGCTCGAAGCCGAAAACGTCGCTTGTGTCCCTGGCTCCGCGTTTGGCCCATCCGGCGAAGGATTTCTCCGCTGCTGCTACGCCACCGCCTTCGAGGACATCCGCACCGCCACCGACCGCATCGAGCGCTTTGTGGGAAGCTTATGAAGCCTGCGGATCCAGAGCGCCTCACCCGCGCGCACGTGACTCCCTTCGCGGTGTTTATGGGCTTCATGATCGCCCTGCAGCTTCTGGGGGCCCTCATCGAGTGGAAACACCCAGACGCCCCATGGTGGCGGCAAGATCCAGCCCAGCTCGTCTATCCGCTCCAGACCCTCGCCACGGCGGGTTTCCTGATCCGCTACTGGCGCGACTACACCTTCGACTGGTCGGTGAAATGGTCACTCATCGGGGTCATTTTCGGCAGCATCGGCATCGGCTTCTGGCTGCTACCCACTGTCCTGTATGATGCATGGGGACTCACCGGTAAGACCGAAGGACTCATGAAGCTGCTAGGCGTGGCGGAGCGGAAAGAAGGATTCGACCCCAGCATCATTCACCACCCACTCGGCTACTGGGCGGCGCTCACCCTGAGATTCATCCGCGCCGCCGTGGTGGTGGCACTGGTGGAGGAAATCTTCTGGCGCGGCTTCCTCATGCGTTTCATCTGCGACTGGGAAGGAGACTACTGGAAGCAGCCCTTCGGCCGTCATCGCTGGCTGTCCTACGCCGTCGTCACCGGCCTCTTCATGTCCGCCCACGCACCCGTGGACTACGCTGGAGCCCTCATCTACGGCAGCATGACTTACCTGCTCTGCGTCTGGGGAAAAAATCTCGGTGCCTGCGTCGTCATGCACGCTACCGCCAATCTTCTCATGGGACTCTACATCATGAAGACCGGTCACTACGGGCTTTGGTAATCATCGACTTCCAGCACCGAAAAAAACCCATGGCGAGTGAAAAATTGCTTGTCAGGTCTCGCGTCCGTCCCCATACCTCCGCCCCGCGTTAAGCGGAATGGGTAGATGCCCGAGTGGCTAAAGGGGGCAGACTGTAAATCTGCTAGCGTAAGCTTACGTTGGTTCGAATCCATCTCTACCCACCATTTTCATAACAAACGACTTAGGGAGCCGAAAGGCTCCCTTTTTTGTTGGGCCGGATCCTCCCTCCTTGTAGCGGCCTGTCTGTGACCGTCGGCCTTGTAGTGCGCCTGCTTATCCCGTCTCCGTAAAGCTACGCCGGGACAAGCAGAAGCGCCGCTACAAGGAGGTTATCGCATGACGCAAAATCCACCGTCTGTGACGTAATTCGGCCCTAGTGAACGGGCTAGGAGCTTGTTAAGAACTGGCATCAGACAAAAATGCGTCTGGAGACAAGTCGGCCACTCTCGTTTGAAACAGGGTGATCATGCGTTCATTTCCGGGCATCATTTCTGAAATATAAAACCCATGGCCTGATCGCGAAAACCTTTACATGAAAAACCCCAATGATTTGCGTGGCTGGAAGACTGAATCCCGCCGATTGATGTTCGCCTGTGGCATGATCTGTCTGTTTGTGCCGGGATCTGTGTTGGCGGGCAAACCCACCGAAGTAGCACAGAAAATCGAGTTGAAATCCGGAATTCTGCCGGGGCTTCCAGTGTCCACGACGGGAGGATTGGTCGGCAAGGTCGGGAGCCATCTGCTCGCCGCCGCCGAATCACAAACCCCTGGTGGTGATGGCGCGCTTTCCATCTGGTCTTGTCCGCTAGCGTCGGAAAAGGGAAGCGGGAAATCATGGAAGGAATCGAAGGTGACCGTTCCCGTCTGGGCGGGGTCCGCGCAGTGGGAGAACCGTTTGATCGTGGCGGGTGGCATGCTGGGAGGGAAGCCGGTTTCCACCATGTCGGTGTTGAGCATCGATGGGTCGGGAGCGGTGGAATCCGCACGACTCCCGGATTTGCCTCAGCCATTGGCAGGCGCGGGAGCGGCGATGATCGGAACGACGCTTTATGTCTTTGGTGGCCTGTCCTCGGTGGAGCCCGCCGTGTTCGAGAAAAAACTTTGGAAACTGGATTTCGTCGAGGGACTTCCGGCCAAGTCATGGAGCGAGGGAGAGGATTTCCCAAATTCTCCGCGAGCGTTCTTCGCGGTGACAGCGCAATACGGAATGCTCTGCGTGTTCGGAGGAATCGAGCCGGGGCTCCGCATTTCTAACGAAGCGTGGGTCTATCGTCCTGAACCGATCGAAGCCACCAGTTACATCGGTTGGAAACGAGTGAGCGATCTGCCATATCCGAGTGCCCGGGCATCTGCTGTTGCCTTGGGGCAGGCTAGCGTGATGCTTGTGGGTGGGATCCAGGATGGGACCATTCAGGGACTACCACCCGTGATTGATCAGACACAGAAGGACAACCGGCCTTGGCTATACCACACGGTTACGGATGCATGGTGTCCATTTGACAAGGGGCTGCCCAGCGTGGATGCCTTTGCTTTGCAAATGGATCCGGGCGTGCTGCTCGTCGGTCGAGAGACCACTCAGGAAGTTAATTTCCCAAGGATGATGCGGCAGCTCGCGATCATCGACTATATCGTCGTGATCGGGTATTTTATCATTCTCGCAAGTATCGGATTCTATTTCGCAAAACAAGAATCCAGCGCGGAGTTCTCGTTAGGAAACCGCAAGGTGAAATGGTGGGCGGCGGGGATCAGCATGTTCGCCACGGGGGCAAGCGCGATCAGTTTCATGGCGATTCCAGCGCTGGCGTTTGCGACCAATCTGGTATGGACCCTGCCGGTGGTCGCCTCCTTGATCCCGGCCTATTTTATCACCGCTTATTATATCTTCCCGCTGCTGCGACGGATGGAGATCACCTCCACGTATGAATACCTTGAGCGGCGTTTCAACAATCCGCTGCGGCTCATTGCGAGTGCCCAGTGCATCGCCATTCAGACCATCGGGCGCACGGCTGTGGTGCTGGTGTTACCGGCACTGGCGATTGCATCGGTCACCGGCATGAATGTGTTCTTGAGCGTGCTGGTGATGGGGATCCTGACCACGATCTACACGGCGGTCGGTGGTTTTGAGTCGGTGATCTGGACGGAGGTGTTCCAAGGGGTCTTGAAATTCATTGCGCCGCTGGCAATGGTCGTCGTTGCCATCGTCAGCCTGCCGGGCGGGTTTGGGGAGTTTTGGAAGACCAGTGGTGACTATGGTAAATTTGACATGGCACTGGTGACATGGGATGTGACGGTACCGGCCATCTGGGTATTGCTCATCAGCTACATGCTCCAGTTCACGGTGGTGAAGGCGGGCGACCAGCCGATCATTCAGCGGGTGTTCTCCGCGCCCCTGCATGAGGTTCGGCGGGTGACGGCGATGGAGGTTTGCTGTGCGATTCTCATCGGGATTCTCTCCAACGTGCTGGGGATCGCGATCTTCAGTTATTTCCGGGCGCATCCGGCTCAGTTTTCGCCGACCGCGCAGAATGACCAGATTGTCCCGTTGTTCGTCACGCAAGCGATGCCACCTGGGTTTGCCGGAATGGTCATTGCGGCGATCTTCGCTTCCGCCATGGCGACTGTAGCGAGCGCGATGAACAGTGTAGCCACCATTTATACGGAGGATTTCTATCCAAAGATCCGCCCGAAGGCGACGGACAAGCAACGCCTGCGCACGCTGAAGATCACCTCTTATGTGGTCGGCGTTGTGGGAACCAGCATGGCCTTGCTGTTAGCAGGAACCAATCCAAAATCGCTCATGGTCGTCTGGAGCCAGATCGTCTCGCTGATGGGGGGAGGCGTGGTGGGTGTGTATTCGCTTGGCATGTTTACCAAACGCGTAAACGGCTTCGGTGCGGTTTGCGGGGCCATCGCCAGCATCGTCATCACCCTGCTGGTGAAGCTCTACACGCCGCTTCATTGGTCCACCTATATGCCGATCGCGATTCTTTCCTGCATGGTGGTCGGCTATCTCTGCAGCCTATTCTCGCCTCAAACGAAGAATCTCGAAGGCTTGACGGTTTTCACTCCGAAAAAAGCGGTGTCCGAAGAACTTTAAGCGACCGGCCATGACTTCGCCATCCTTCCAAGCAACGAATGAGTGGCGCACCATCGCCCGGCTGAATCAATATGCGCCCGACCGTTTCAATCAGTTGGTCAATCAGGCGAAAATATCGCTAACCAACGGTCCCGGCGAACTTGAACTTTCAGGGTCGAAGTGGGTGGTTTCGATGGATTGCACACCGATTGGCGAAGACGCTTTCGATTGCGAGGTCGTTTTCACCTGCCTGTCGGGTGAGTTGTCGGCTGGCAGTGTTTCGGTGGACTTTGAGTTATCCGAGTGGTCGGTGAAAAACTACGTCCTGATGCCCGCCGCCGCCTATGATGGGAACCGCTTTCTATCACGCCGGATTCCATACTCGCCGAAACTTTGCTTTGTGGACGACATTGGGCCGGACAAGCCGATCATCGTCACGGACATTCCCAAACTCAACGAAGGTGATAGCCCCTCGCGCATTCAGGAACGCAGCGGCAGCATGGCATTGCCATCGATCGGAATCCGGGCCGCTGCGACGAATCGGGGGATGTGGCTGGTGACCGATCAGGGGAATTCGCTCGGAGACTATGGCATCGGCATTGAGGAAAGCAGGGAACGCGATACGGCGACGCTCTCTATCACCTCGCCGTTGGTGCGTGAGCTTTACAGCTATCGGATGTGCGACATGCGCTATCCATCCGTGGATGTGCCGAAGGATTTTAGGGCGGGCGATGTGGTGAAGATCTCATTCCGCCTTTTCGCGTTTGCGGCGCCAAACGTACAATCCTTGTTCGACAAGTATGCGGAAATCCGGAAACCCAAAGCCACTCCGCGGGTCGACGTGCTTCCGTTTGCCGCCTGTTTTGCCCTTCAGGAAGAGAAGTTCAATCGTGAGAACTTCGTCCCGGAGCACGGTTACTATTCCGTAGGCTTACGCCAGAATTTTTTGCAGGATTGGCAGATCGGCTGGACCGGAGGAATGATCAGCACCTATCCGCTTTTGTTCGCGGGAGATGAACGCACTCGCGCCAATGTGATCAGGAATTTTGACTGGTTGTTTCCTAACGGCATCAGTCCGTCCGGATTCTTCTGGGACAGCGGAGCCAAGGGCACCGAATGGTTTGGCGGAGACATCCGCAAGCCACACACCGGATACTGGCATCTGATCCGCAAGAGCGCGGATGCGGTGTATTTCATCATTAAACAGTTCATGTTGATGGAAAAATCCGGCATCGAGGTGAAACGTCCATGGAGGGATGGCACTCGCGGCGTCTGTGATTCTTTTGTCCGGCTTTGGGGGAACCACTCGCAGTTCGGCCAGTTTGTCGATTCACTGACCGGTGAGATCCGGGTCGGTGGATCGACCAGCGCGGCCATTGCCCCGGCAGCGCTGGTGCTCGCGGCGGATTATTTTTGTGATGCTGGCTATCTTGAATTGGCGGAGCAGTCGGCTGAGCATTTTTATCAGGAATACACGCGCAAAGGTCTGAGTTGCGGTGGTCCCGGTGACGCCTTGCAGAATCCGGATTCGGAATCGTGGTCGGCTTTAATCGAATCTTATGTGTCGCTTTATGACGCGACCCACGAAGTCAAATGGCTGGAGAGGGCGGGGGAGACGGCACGCCAGTTCTCGACCTGGGTGGTCTCGTATGATTTCAAGTTTCCGCCGGATTCAATGTTCGGAAAAGCCGGCATTCATACGACGGGCTCGGTTTATGCGAATACCCAGAACAAACATTCCGCACCCGGGCTTTGCACACTATCTGGATTGGGCCTGCTGAAACTTTTTCGCGCGACCGGGGATCGCTTCTATCTCGATTTGCTCTGGGACATCGCCCACGGCATGCCGCAGTATCTGCCGCATCCGCTCAAACCGTTAGGCGATGCACAGCCCGGGCACATGTGCGAACGGGTGAACATGACCGATTGGGAAGGTGTGGAACGGATTGGTGAAACGCTAGGCATGACGACATGGGCGGAAACCTCGCTCATGCTCACCACGATCGAAATCCCCGGACTGTATGTGCGGCCCGATTTGTCACTGGTGATCGCATTCGACCACATCACCGCGGACGTTCTTGAGGATGGCCCGATTGAAATGAAAGTGCGACTCACGAACCCTACCGCACTGCCTGCCGCCGTGAGGATATTCAGTGAAAGTGGCCATGATGCGAAGAAGCCGCTTCCAGAAAACTATCTCTACGAGTGTGCCATTCTCGAAATGATATCCGGCGAGGCAAAAACCATCACTTTCCTCAAATCCAACGACTGAATATTGCCGCATGAAAAAAATGATGATGTTGAACTTAATGAGCTTCGTTGGATTGATGTTGAGCTCAGGCCTTTCCCCCGCCGAAAGCCCCGCCTTCGGAGTCCTGGGGACGGCTGGGAATCTCGCTTTGGAAACCAGTCGAATCATGGCGGAGAACGCACATCCAGACCGACAAAAAGCACCCGCAGATTGGCGGAGCTTGTCCGGTGCGTCTGGGATGAATCTGAAGTGGGAGGAGGATCCGTCCCAGCCATGGTTCATCGAGTATCAAAAAGTGGGAAGGGATTGGGTGGCCGCTGGTTTGGCCTCCGGCGACAAGGATAAGGTCCGCTGGGGACTGAAGATTCTCGATTGGGGCTTCTCACGAATGGAGCCCGACGGCGAGTTCAAACATCCCGATTGTTACCACAGCGCTTCCTTTTTCGTCGAAGCGGTGGTGCATGTCATCCTGATGCTTGAAGCCTCACCCTGGCGCGCGGAGTTCGCCGGTACTCTTGAAAATTTCAAACCCAAATTGCTGACCTCCGCACGTTGGATGATCCGACCCGATATCGATGCCCTGAACTGGCCCGACGACAACAACTATCCGAGGATCTTCGGCGAACGCCGGTATGCGCACCGCCGCTTCCTGGATGCGGCTGCGATCGGTGGCGTTGGATTGATCTTTCAGGACAAGCCGTTGATTGAAAAAGGAGTGTGGCTGATCCGCAATGGAATCGCGCTTCAGCAACCCGACGGAGTGAATCCGGAGAGGAGCGGCCCCGACACCTCCTATCAAGCGCTTGGTCTCGTCTATGCCTGCCGCTACTACCAGATCATTGCCGATGATGCGATGCGGGCGGAGTTGATTCCGACCTTGGAGAAGGGTTATGCTTGGCTGCTAGGGAGGATCAAGCCGGACGGCGATATCGACGGCACCGGCAATACAAGAACTGGAGCTTCCGGCGAGCCTTCCCGCGATGGCAAACCCAAGCGGCTCGATTACCGCACCACCGCCGTCTCAATCGCTTGCTGGGCGCAAATTACACGGATTCCGGAACTGGAGGCGACTGCCCGGCGGGTCTTCGAATTCGACCGCAAGTCGAAAGCAAAATAATCACGAATCCATCGAGAAACATCCATGACCTACATCCTCGACATGGTTCACCACAATCCAGGTGAGCCGCCGTTTGAAAGCGCGTTTCTGAATCCGTCGCATCTGGCCGACTACGGCTTCAACGGGCAGGTGTTCAAGCACATCAATTGCATCGCCACCTATGCAGCGTCCGGGGTGGATTGTTTCCCGGTAGGTTCGCCGGAGCGAGCGTGGCTGGACGGGTTCACTCCCGGAATCGAACGTGAGATCGCAGCGGCCAAAGCCGCCGGGTTGAAGGTGTTTTACCACATCGATCTTTTCGTGTTACCGAAGCGCTTGGTCGACCATTTCAGAGACGATATTTGCGGTCCTGTGAGCGGGAGGATTCTGTTGGATCGCCCAAAAACACTGGAACTGCACCGCGTGTTGTTTGATGAGCTTTGCGCACGGTTCCCGGAAGTGGATGGCTACATCATTCGTGTGGGTGAAACCTATCTGATGGACACGCCGTTTCATTCGGGTAACGGGCCCATCCCGCGCACCGGCCCATCATGGACACCCGAGTATCTCTACGAGGAAACGCTGGCGGGCCACGAACCTACGGATGTGCGTTGGACGTCGGCGCAGGTCGAGGCCTATGTGAGTCTTCTCGGATTTCTGCGGGAAGAGCTTTGCGTCAAGCAGGGCAAACAGGTATTCTTTCGCACTTGGGATATCTTTCCGGATAAGCTTCACGCTCGACTCGATCATTATCTCGAAGTCACTGACAAAATCGAACCGCATCCGAAACTGGCATTTTCCATCAAGCACACGGCGTTGGATTTCTGGCGGCATGTGAAGGTCAACGAATGCCTGACTCGGGGAAATCATCCGCAGATCATTGAGGTCCAGTGC
Organism: Verrucomicrobiaceae bacterium; assembly: GCA_027484055.1. Taxonomy (GTDB): domain Bacteria; phylum Verrucomicrobiota; class Verrucomicrobiia; order Verrucomicrobiales; family Akkermansiaceae; genus Luteolibacter. Next base: position 87,668 of record JAIXQH010000014.1, read on the forward strand.
CAGCGTGAGTATGAGGGCAAAGGGGCGTATCCGAATTATGTGATGGATGGCATCATCAACGGTTTCGAGGAGAACCGGGTGAAAGTCGGACTGCGAGACCTTGTTGGTAACCCAAAAATTCTCGGTGTCTATTCCTGGTCGCGGGGTGGCGGTTGGTATGGTCCCTACATCACCAACGAACTGTGGCCGGATCTCAACTCCTTTGTTCTAGCAAGGTTTATGGGAGATCCTTCACGTGGCGAAGTGGAGGTTTTCCGCGAGTATGCCACGGAAAGACTCGGACTGGAGGGTGATGATATCGATCGTTTCCGCGAGCTGTGCCTGCTTTCCGCGCGCGGCGTTTTGAAGGGCCGGCATTGTGAGGCGTTCGACAGTCTGCTGGACGAGTCGGTTTTGCCAACGGCCTGCTGGATGCGTGATGACCGTCTCGGCGGAAGCGAGCAACTCGTCATGGTGTTGGAGACGCTGGCACGCCATGGACGGCTGGACGACACACTCGCGGAGAAGGCCGAAGCGGTCAGGATCTGGGAAAAGATCGTGGAAATGGCCAACGCGATCCATTGGTCTCCCGGTGAAGAAGGAGAATATGTCCGGGTTTCCTCTTCCTATGGTCTCCGCTTGTTCCGCATCGTCCATCACGGGTGGCGGGTCTTGATCGAGGGTTTCCGCAGTGATGATCCCGCCGCTCTGGCGGAGGCAATCCGCTGCTATGACGAGGCATGGGTGGACTACCGGAATCTTTCCTCTTTTCCGCAGTGCCCGAGCTTGTATCGTGGGGAATATTTCAGTCTCCCCGGCATGCCGTCCACAAGAGGCTTGGATGATTCCGTGGCGCGTTACAAACTTCCGAATTAACCATGAAACATCATCATCTCGTCCTTTTTCTCACCTATGCGGCGTGTTCGATGTCTGCAAAGGCGGATTCCGTTCCGCGCATGCTGCCTGGCGAACTCTCCGCAGAGGAGATTCTGAACGGGAGCTATCCGTTTCCCGCGTCTCCTAAATTGCAGGTAACCTATGATGTGACTGGCTTTGCCATGGAGCGCGTGTCGAAGGTGCCAGCGCCGGGCGTCCATCCTCGCATTCTGCTCAGCCCGGAGGATCTGCCGGATTTGCGGCGTCGTCTGAAAGAAACCGAAACGGGCCGTGCCTTGTATGCCACACTTCGCAAGCGGACTGACGGTGCGCTCCGTGATCCGAAGCAATGGAGCAGTCAATTGTATGAGAAGCTGTCTTCTGGGGATGAGGCGGGGGTTCTTGCTCTTGTGAGCGAGAACAAGGGATTTCCGGGAGGGATCGGACACTATCAGCCGTGGATTTATGCCATCGTGATGGAGGCTTTCGACGCGATGATTTCCGAGGACGAGGTGAAGGGGCGGAAGGTGGCCACCGCCATCGCAACCTATGCGGCATTGATCCGTCCGAATCTGGAGTCGGTTCTATCCGAATCGATGAACGACGATGTCTGGCGCGCAAAGACTTCTGGTCCCGTGACGGGTGTTGGTGGCGGGGGGCAGGGGATGCGCGAGGGAGTGGGCGGCCATTTGTTAGGCTATGCCTATGACTTCGGCCACAATTTCATGACCGATACCCAGCGCACCACGGTTCGTGGTGTCATTTCAACGGCTACCAAAGGCCGCCTTTGGTTGGGCGCGAGGCTGCCCCATCATTTTAGGAACTGGAACTGGATCGTCGTCGGACTCCAGCAGCCTTTGCTGGCACTCGCGATCGAAGGCGAGGAGGGATATGATCCACGCGTTTACAAATTGGGAGCGGAAATTGCACGGGACTATCTGACCTACGCGATTTCGCCGACGGGTCAATCGACCGAGGCGGTTGGCTACACGCAGTTCGGATTGGTTTGGGCGAATCCCTTTTTCGTGGCGGCCACCCGGCGTGGGGACAATCTGCTCACGCACAGCCATCACCGGGCGATGTTGGATTGGTATCTGCAGTCGATGGAGCCGAGTATGGACCGTTTCACCAGCCACGGCGACGGTGGCGATGGTCCGCCGACGATTTGGACGCTCGCGATGTGGCGTTACTTTTTCCCACAGGATCCGAAGGCGGATTTTCTGTGGCAATGTTTTTCACTCAAGTCGGAAGGCACACCGTTGGCAGCGAATGCGCTCGATGTGAGAACTGACGCGGCCACCAAGCATCTTCCGGTGCCTGATAGGTTCAGCCCGTTTGCGGGAAATTTCCACATCATCGAGCCGATGTTGTGGGCGGATGACTTCATGAAGGATGGGGCCGGGAAACCGGTGGACTATGCGGATGGCGCGAAGCTCGGCCTGCCGACAGTCATGGTTGATGCCGTCCGCGGTTCACTCAACGCGCGCAGTGGCTGGGACAAGGATGCGGCGACGGTGCAGTTCGAGTGTAGAATCGATTCGGTAGGAGCCAGCCACGAGCATGCGGATCGTGGAAACTTCACGCTCTTCGCCGATGGTCGGGCGTGGGCAAAGGATAATTTCCGCTCGGTGGAAACCCGGCATCATAACAACGTTCTGATCGACGGGCTCGGCCAGGGTTATTGGCCAGGTCCCGGCGAGTGGTTGAGCCATGAGGAAAAAGGGGATCTGGTTTTTGCCAGTGCGGATGCCAAGGAAGCTTACAACTGGTGGTGGCCCAAACAGATCAAAGTTGAGAAGCAGGACTTCATTCGATTCAAGTATCCGAGATGGGCAAGCTATGCCGCCGAGGCGGCACAATTTCAGAAGGAATATGCGGGCGTTTCCATCGAGCGCGACAGTCGTCCGGCGGTTGAGGCATTTTGGAAGGGTTTCGGGAAAACCGACCCGCGGCTGTGGGACGAGGATTCATGGCCGGTGCGGCTACCGCACAATCCAGTTCGACGTGCGTTCCGAAGTGTGGTTTTCCAACGGGGCGAACATCCGTGGTTGCTCGTCGTCGATGACATTCAGAAGGATGACAAGGAGCGGCTTTACGAATGGCTGATGCAGACCGGCATGAATACCGAGATGATATCGATGTCCGGTAACGACATCATTCTTGGAGATGCTACTGTGGCGAAGAATGCCGATGGCGAGCCCAAGCCAGCCAAGGGCGAACGGCAGCTTTTGGTCCGAATGCTTCAACTCGGAAACCCAGCAGACCCGCATCTTTACACTTCCCGCCCCTCAAGCCGTCTTGAGACATTCGAGCGCAAAGACACGCTGGTGCCTGAGGCGACGGAAGGTGCGTTAAGCGGTTCGAGAACCTTCGGATTGGACAAGCGTTTGGTGCTGGCGAGCCGTTCGGTGTCGCCGGATTTCAAGATTTTACTCTTCCCTCACCGGCATGGAGAGCCGCTTCCCGTCACCACTTGGAATGATCTGCGTTCCGAGTTGAGCATCGAAGCAGGCGGGGAAAAGCGAACACTGTCATTCACGAGAAATGATGCGGGTCGCACGGTGATTTCTGAGAACTGATTGCCATTAGGTTCGGCACCCGGGGGAAGCGACGCAAAAGCACCCCCCTCTGACGCAACAAAGCCCCTCCCCGAATCCGGTTGCAGTGACAATCATGGGCACACCTGATTGATCACTAAACGCACATCCACTCCGTTCCGTCTCGGAATCCGGGCTCATGACATGGGCTGTTTTTCTGCGGACGAACTCGCGCACAGGGTTGACGCGGAAGGTCTTGAGTGCGTTCAGCTGGCACTGGGTAAGGCCATCAAGGGGGTGGATTTGCAACCCGGTGTGATCAATGCCGGAATGGCGGCGGAGATCAGCGCCGCATTCGCGCGGCATGGCGTGCGGATCGAGGTGATGGGTTGTTACATCAATCCGATCCATCCCGATGCGGCGGTCCGCAAAACGTCGCTGGGTCTCTTCAAGGAGCATTTGCACCATGCCCGCGAGTTCGGCTGCAATATCGTGGCTTTGGAAAGCGGGTCACGGAATGCCGATCAATCGCCCCATCCGGACAATGCTGGGGAATCAGCCTATCAGGAGCTTCTCGGCAGCATGGACGAACTGGTGGTGGAGGCGGAACGCTGCGGCGTGGTGGTCGGTATCGAGGCGGTGACGTCTCATGTTCTATCAACTCCCGAAAGGATGCGCCGTCTGCTGGACGCTATCCCATCGCCCCACTTGCAGGTGGTTTTCGATCCGGTCAATCTTCTCTCCGTGGCGAACTGCTTGGAACAGCGGGAGATCATGCGGCGGTCATTCGATCTGTTCGGCGGGCGCATCGCCGTGGTGCATGCAAAGGATTTCCGCATCGCCAATGGAAAACTGGTCACATGCCCTGCTGGAACAGGAATGTTGGACTACGGACTTCTTCTCTCTTGGCTCGCAAGCCACAAGCCGGGGATCTCGCTCTTGCTCGAGGAAACCGGTCCAGAACAAATCGCCGCGTGCGGACAATTCATCTCAAACCAAATGCTCTCGCCCATTTCATGAAAAGCCCTCTCGAAACCGTCAGGAGTATCGGAGACAAACTCATCCGTGATACGCCGTTCGAATATCGCCTAGAGGTCAAGCCAGTGGTGCATTCCTTGGATCGCATGCATTGTGTGGATTTCGGAAGGACTTTTTGCCTCGGTCGGCCTGCGGTGGCCTATGCTTGGACGAATTTGAATTCGCCCGAGGAGATGGTTCTAACACTGGGCGTCGAGCACAACGACGGTTGTAAGATCTGGCTGAATGGCGAGGTGGTTTACGATCAATCGGGTGACCGCGACATCCAACTGCGTTTCGATGAGCGGAGTATCGGCATGTCCCATGAAGTCAAACTGGCACTGCGCCCCGGAGCGAACTCGCTGCTTGTGAAATCCGAAACGCGTGGCAAGGAATGGGTGTTCTACATGCAGCCTCCCGCTACGAATGGTGCGGTCCTAGAGGATACTTCCGCACAGGTCGAGATCGGTTTGTGCGGCGTGGCGAATATCGACCGGAAGGTGGCCGGGCTTTCCAACTGGCTGGTGATAGGGTCCTTTCCGAATCCAATAGATGGAAATGCTCGCCGCGGTTTGGAGACGGTTCATGCGCCTGAGCGCGAGTTTGTGTTTGGCAGGATGTATCAGGGAATCAACGGCGCGGTGACCTGGACCATCCCGAAAGTCGAGGTGCTTGGCGGGATGATCGACCCGCTACCTTGGGGTACGAATTATAGTTGGAATTATCACAATGGTGGCGTGGCTTGGGCGATGCAGGAACTCTCGGAGTTATCCGGTGACTCCATGTATGCCGACTATGCGTCGCGTTTCTGCGACTTCCATCTGGATGGCATTCCGTTCGTGGAACACCAGGTGAAGGAATTGAATGCGGTGGATTCGGCGAACCATTTCATCATCGACACGCCACTTTTGGATTTCACGTTGGCACCCTCGCTTCCGTTCATCAATCGACTTCGAATCGAAAGCGATTTTCCGGGCAGGGAAAGGTATTTTCTCTGGGTGGAGCGCAAGATTCAGTATGCCCGTGAGGAGCAGGTTCGTCTCCCAGGTCATGGGATTTTCACCCGTACCACACCGTTCAAATTTACGACTTGGGTGGATGACATGTTCATGGGCATTCCTTTCCTCGTTCATGCATCGCTCTACTGCGATGGCGCGGAGGATGGCGTGGCATTCATGGATGACGCGGCCCAGCAGGTTTTGGAATTCAATTCACAGGTGTGGGATGAGGAGGCAGAACTTTATATGCATGCCCGCTATTTCGGAAATTCGGCGAAGTTGCCGCATTGGTCGCGCTGTAACGGTTGGGCTAGCTGGGCGATGAGTGAAGTGCTAGCCCACCTGCCGCTATCTCATCAGAATCGCCCGATGATCCTTGCCCATTTCCAAAGACACTGCGCGTCCTTGCTGCGGTTCCAGAGCGAAAGCGGACTTTGGCCAAATGTGCTCGATGTTCCGGATTCGGCGCTGGAAGTCTCGGGTTCCGCCATCTTTGTCATGGCCATGGCGCGTGGTGTGATGCGCGGCTGGTTGGATGACGCCGTGTTCCGCCCTGCGGTGATCAAGGGATGGGAAGGGCTGGAGGCTCAGGTCGATCCGGATGGCACGGTCCATGGGATCTGTATGGGGACGATGTGCACCGAGGATGTGAACTATTATATCAACCGCCCGTTTTACGACAACGACACCCACGGTCTGTTTGCGGTTCTGTTCGCTGGAATCGAGATGGAACGACTCCTCGCGGCAGAAACGGTTTCGGACATCCGCCGGGGCAATCCTGCCAACCGCCTGATGCCGGCGACCGCATGAATTCCTAGTGAATTGAATTGATTGCTGGTGTCTTCATGTGTTTCATCCACTTCGAGCCCAGCCCGTGACGTCGAAAAAAAAACGAATTGCCCTGATAGGACTGCCCGTTCTGCAATCGGTCAACAACCTCTGCAACGCAGCCATCGCTCGGCGTGCGGAGGAGGGCGGTGACTGGAGGTTCGTTCTCAGCGCAGAGGCTTCGGTGGATGCGTTCAAATTCCTCCGCACGCTTGATTGTGACGGTGCCATTGTGCGCATCATGAACACGGCGATGCTTCGCGAGGCGAAAAAGGTCGAGTTTCCTCTCGTAAATGTTTCCTCGTGGCTGGAAAGGCCGGGAGTGCCCACAGTGCGCCACGACTACGATGCGGTCGGCCGGATGGCTGCTGAGCATCTTTTGGAGAAAGGCTTCCGCCGTTTCGGTTGTGTGTTGGTCTCCGGGGGGTGGTTCATCCAGCAGCGTTACAACGCAGTTGTAAAAGCTATCGAAAAGCATGGAGCTACTCTAAAGACATTCCAGCTTAATACGACGATGCCGTATACGATCCAACCACTTGCTCCTGCGGAGAAACGGCGATTCATCGAATGGTTACAGACCCTGCAACGACCGGCCGCGCTGGTCCTGATGGATGACTGGGACGCTCCGGCACTGATGGAGCTATGCAGGGAGGCGGGCTTTGAAGTGCCGCGCGACTTGGTCATGATCACGACCGGCTGTCACAGCGAGGTGCTGCCGTTGTGCCGGGTGCCTCTCAGCGCGGTGCAGGAGGATCAGGAATTGCAGGCGCGCCTTGCCGTGGGCTGCCTTGATGTCCTCATGTCGGACAAGCAGTCGCGGGATACCATGATCAATGTGCCACCGCTAGGCGTCGTCGAGCGGGCCTCCACGGCCACTATGGCCATCGAAGATGGCGAGGTGGCGCGTGCCGTGGAGTTTATCCGCGCCCATGGGTTCGAGCCGATTAATGTGGCCGATGTCAGCGGGCGGGTGCAGGTTTCAAGAGTGACCTTGGAGCGGAGGTTTCGTCAGGTCATGGGGGTGACGATGCATGAATATCTATCCGAGCGCCGGGTGCGCCGCGCTAAGGAACTGCTGATGAACGATGCTGGCATCAGTCTTCAGACGATCGCCCAGCAATGTGGTTTGGCTGATCGCCGACGTCTCAATCAGGTTTTCGTCAGCGCTGTGGGCATGACTCCGGCTGCGTGGCAGGTCGAGAATTCACGCTAAATCGAGGCGGCGGGGAGCGACGCAAAATGGCACGCCGATGCCGTATTATCGCCCCTTATGGGAATTTTTCCCCGTAGTTTGATGAATTGGTAGTTCTGCAAGGAAGAACCTTCCCGCCGTCATCAAGGTAGGCTGATTTTCCGCTGATAACTAAAAATCCACACACTCCGGTTCGTCGATTCGTTTCTTGCGCTCCGTAGTCATCGCTCCATGAAATCCACCTTTGTTTTTCTGCTCATCGCCCTCCAGCCGCTCCATGCGGCGGATCGCACGTGGATCGGTGCGGCTGGCGCGGATTTCGAAAACCCGGCGAACTGGAGCGACCTTCCAGCCAACACCCTCACCGATGACCTTGCCTTCTTCGGTCCGAGCCTCACCGCCAATGCGCCACTTCTCACTAGCAGCCGTGCTCTCAATGGCCTCCGCTTCACCACACCTTCGGGTGGCTGGAATTTCGGCGGCCCTCACGTCCTCGCGCTCGGCGCGGGCGGCATCTCTACCGCTGGCCAGACATCCGGAGTCAATGAAATCGGAGCCGATCTCACTCCTGGGGCTGCGCAGACGTGGCAAGCCGGAAATGGCGGCATCCTTCGTTTCACCGGAGCGCTCGCCCAGACCGGCGGCTTTGTCCTTTCCATCGGCAACCTTACGAACAACGGCACCGTTGTGTGGAATCCGGCTGCGGGTAAATCCATCTCTCTAACCGGACCGGCGGGCTCCGGTTCGAACCTCCTGAAAATCGTCAACGGCGGCAACCTCGTCCTCGGCGAGTCCGGCGCGACCGCCACCTCCAGCGTCAACGAGATCCGCAACACCACGGGCCCCGCGCTCTCTCTGGTTTCCGGTGGTTCGCTGCGAGTGAACTCCGGGACTTGGAATCTCGGCGACATCGGGAGAAACAGCCCTGCCGACGCTTTTAACGGAATGCTTCACATCACCGCCGGGACCCTTAGCTTCTCCGGCGGCCGCTATCTCGGCGGCGGCACCATCAACGTCGAGGGCGGCTCGCTGAATTTCACCAATACCGGAAGCAATCTATCAAACGGCGGCCGCTTCGGTCTCGGAAATTTCAACATCGGCAGCACCTCCGTTCTCAACGTCAGCGGCGGCACCGTCGATCTCGCCCAGGCAAACTCCGGCAACGTCATCGGCCCTGTCATCAGTGCCCGCGTCCGCCAGACGGGCGGTATCGTTCGCAACGGCATCGCCGTCGGTGGCGGTACCAATGGCGGAGCCACAACCTCCCTAACCATCGGCCACGGGGGACTGAACAGCGGTGGTAGCGGGACGACACTCACTTTCACCGCCATCTCCAATTCCGCTGCGGCATACACCCTCGAAGGTGGCACCTTCCTCAGTGGCGGCACGATCCAGGGTGCGGCCCAAGCCAGTCCCGGGACCAACGGAAGTGCAGCAGTTCCACCCGGAGCCGTGATCTCGCCCGGCACCGGCAACATCAAAAATTTCAACTTCCTCGGTGGCACCCTCGCCACCGTGGCGATCAACGCGACTCTGCTAGGCTCGTCTTCGGACCCTGCGAATCCCGTGGCCGACTCGGTTTCCATCGGCACCTTCGTCAATCGCGGCGGCACACTTGCCCCTGGCGGCTCTGGCACGGCGGGAAAAACCACCATCACCGGAAACTATCAGGTCAGCACGGGCACTCTCGCCATCGACCTCGGAGGACTCACTCCGGCCACCGGATTTCAAAACGGTCAACACGATCTGCTCGAGGTTTCTGGAAGCACCGAACTCGCCGGGGATCTATCCGTCCAAATCCTGTCCGGCTACACCCCGGTGGCACAGGACACCTTCACGATCCTCACGAGCACCGGTCCGCTCACCGGTTCGTTCACCAATGTCCAGTTCGGCAGTCGTGTCGCTAGCGTGGACGGACATTCCAGCTATGTGGTTTCGAAGGTTGGAAACTCCGTCACGCTCGGCCAATACCTGCCTGTCACCGCTCCAGTCATCACCGACTCCACCGCCCCGTCCAGCCTGGTCATCGGCGATGCACTCGTTCTAGCAGTGACCACCAACAGCCTTGTTCCCGTCACTTACGAATGGCGGAAAAACAACGTGATCATTTCCGGTGCGACCTCCAGTGCTCTCACCTTACTCAATGTCGATTCCGACGATTCGGCCACCTATCAGGTCACCGCCATCAATTCCGTGGGCAGTGCCACCCGTTCCTTCAATGTAATCGTCAAGACCCCACCCACGGCCGGCAGCATCCTGATCGACGCCGGCGCCAGCGAACCTTTCATCGCCTCCCCAATCGCCACCAGCCAGAGCTGGATCCTTGATGGTGATCCTGTCGGCACCTCGCCGACATTCATTTACACGGCCACGCGCAAGGCTGTCGGCACCCATTGGCTGCGTGTCGTGGAAACCTACGCCGACAACTCCACCACCACCCGCCAATGGGCCGTGCGCGTTCGCATTCCCGCTGTGGCCAGCGCGCTTTCGTACTATGTCTCTCCCAGCGGATCTGATTCTGCCGCCGGTTCCATCGGTGCGCCGTTCGCCACGTTAGAGAAGGCACGCGACACCATCCGCCTTCTGAATTCCGGCCAACGCGCGGGCGGCGTCACTGTTTTCCTTCGCGGCGGCGTGCATCGCCGCACCACGACGTTTGCCTTGGCGGCCCAGGACTCCGGCACCGCGACCGCGCCAGTTGTTTATGCCGCCTATCCGGGTGAAATGCCGTTTCTCACCAGCACGCGGGTTCTAACATCCGCCCAGTTTTCGCCACTCGCCGCCAGCCAGTACGCCCGTGTCGCTCCCGGTGTTGATGTCACTCGCATCTGGGAGGCCAGTGTCTCCGGTAACGCCCGCGCCGCCACCTTTCCATCCGTTTTCAACGAGTGGATCATCTTCAACGCCCAGCGCTCTTCGCTGAACAGCGGCATGCTCGAACTTTTCTATCAGGGCGAGCGCCGTCTCATCTCCCGCTATCCGAACCACAACCCCGCCGACGACACCCTCACCCCGCGGCTTGAAATGAACGGCGTCGCCACCGGTGCCGCCGTGGATGGCACCGGCTATCTCAATGGCGCGGGCACCTACACTCTGAGCGGCGGCGGCACCACTGCCGTCGGTGGAGCGTTCCACTATGACGATGCCGATGCCACTCGCATTGATCGCTGGCAAACCGCCTTGAACTCCGGCGGCCTCTGGGTCATGGGCTACTGGCGCGTGCCATGGCAACTCAATGCCGCCCGCGTCGGTGTCATCGACCCCGGCAAAAAGGCCATCGGTCTTGTCACCGCATCAAATCCTAACAACGCGCTTGTCTCGAACGGGATCGGCGACAAATACAACCGTCCGCTCGGTTCGAAGAAGGAACCGTGGTGGGTGATCAACCTTCTTGAGGAAATCGACCAGCCCGGCGAGTGGTGTATTGATTTCAGCCGCCAGCGCCTCTATTTCCTGATGGACCGCGCTGGTGCCCCCGCCGACGGTGAGATCGAGCTTTCTGATGTCGGCACGCCACTCATCCAGCTCAGCGACGCCAGCGATGTCCGCCTCCAGGGTTTGAATTTCCGCCGCCATCTCGGCCTCAATCTCCAGATCCTCAATGGTGCCCGCAACCTCGTGCTCGACTGCGACTTCTCGCAGTCCGGAAATTTCGCCATCGACATCAACGGTGGCACTGGCCACGGCGTCGTTTCCTCGAGCTTCGAAAAAATGGCTTCGGGTGGTGTCATGCTGCGCGGTGGTGCCAACAGCCCGGCCATCGTCGCCGCCGATCATTTCGCGGTGAACAACAAATTCCGCAGCTTCGGTGAGGTTGTCCGGGTCTATCAGGCGGCTGTCCATCTCGGATACGGCGGCCCCATCGGCGGCAGCCATCCGGGCGTCGGAATCCGCGTCGCCCACAATGACATCAAGACCTCGCCCCACGCCGGGATCCTCTGGAACGGCTATCAGAACACCATCGAATACAACGAACTTTCTGATTTCACCCGCGTCTCAAACGACCTCGGCGGCATCTATCGTTTCGGACCGAATATCGATTCCGGCACCGTTATTCGTTACAATCACCTCTACGCCAGTCCGCAGGGAGAGGGAATCTACAATGATTTCGATCACGTCCGGACGCCGATTTATGGAAACACCATCAACCTGAAAACTCCCTCCACTTCGTCGCGGGGCTACGGCATCTGGACCAATACCAACACGGCCGTCGGCGGAGCGGTGCCCGGGCTGCCGATGTCATTGCGGGTCTTCAATAACATCGCCGTCAACAGCCGCTCAAACTATGCGTTCCACAGCGCTACTGGCGGTACAATCCAGAACAACCTTTCCTATCGAAAGCTCGCTTCAGACTTCCTCTGGACCCGCGTCACCACCAATACAACGACTAACACTAACTCAACCGCCACCTCCAACGCCGCCACCCTCCAGTCCGGACCGAATCTAAGCTATAGTATTGATCCCGGATTCATCGACTTTGCCAACGATGATCTCCGCCTCCGTCCTGATGCTAAGGCCTACACTGACATGCCCGGCTTTGTTCCAATACCGCTTGAAATGTCCGGGCTGTACGATGATGAAAACCGCACCGATGCACGCATCTGGAAACCTTTCATCGTTACCGGCACGGTCACCGCCGTAGGGTCCAACACCGCCACTTTCACCAGCTCGCTAGCCTATCCGCAATTCGACGCCAATGCCACCGTCCGCGTTTACTGGGGCACCACCGACGGTGGCACCGACGCGGGCGCGTGGCAAAACGTCGCGATAATCGGTCAGCGGCGTTCTGGGCAGGTCATTCACACGCCAACCAATCTCGCACCGGTCACCCGTTATTATTTCCGATTCCAGGCTGAGAACGCTGCAGGCAGCCATTGGGCCGAGCAATCGAATTCCACTACTACCCTGCCACTCAGCCTCGCGCCCGGCGGCGGCAGTGTAACCGCCAGTGCGTCCGCAACCTCGCCCACGCTTGCCTTTGACAACAACCTTGCCACCTCATGGCAGACTACGAGTGGGAATCCGACCGGTTCGCTGACCTATCAGTTTGCTGGAGGCGCTGCATTTCGGCTTACGGGCTACTCTCTTGTCAGTTCCGCCGACTCACCCGCCCGCGATCCGCGCGATTGGCAGTTGTCGGGTTCCTATGACGGCATCACCTGGGTGCTGCTCGACAGCCGCACCAACCAAACGTTTTCCAATCGCGGACAGACCTTGGATTTTGGTTTCATCAATAACACCGCTTTCCGATTCCACCGCTTGGAAATCACTGCAAACTCCGGTGCTCCCGATTCCCTTCAACTCGCCGAACTAAAACTCTACGGTCCGGATTTGTCGCCTGATACAACGGGTCCGGTCATCACCACACCAGGCAATCTAACCGTAGAGGGGTCCACGCTGTCTGGAGCGAATGTCACCTTCGAGGTCAGCGCCGTAGATGCCGTCTCGGGAAATGCTGTCGCCACCGCAAATCCAGCTTCCGGCGCCTTGTTTCCAATCGGCACCACTCTTGTGACTGTCACCGCCAGCGATGCTGTGGGAAACCCAAGCACCGCTACTTTCACCATCACTGTCACCGCGCCCGTGCTGGCCGTACCTTGGAGCATCCAGCAGATTCAGCCCTTCGCCGGAGTGCCCGGCGGCAGTGTCACCAGTCCGGCCACGAATTCATTCCAAATCATCGGCACAGGCGGCAGCACGTCCGGTGGAGCCACTGGCGACTTGTGGACGGGAAACAACGATTCCTTCACCTATGTTTCTCTGTCATGGTCAGGCGACGGGATCTTCACCGCGCGCCTTGCCTCGTTTACCTCCACCGATTCCTCCGCCAAGGCGGGTATCGTATTTCGCGAAACCACCAACACCGGTTCCCGCTACAGTGCCAGCTATATGCTCCGCAAAGGCGATGCATGGGCGCAGCACAAAACCACCACCAGCGGCGGCACGAGCAATGTAAATTTTTTCAGCTCCTCCTCCACTGGTCGTGGCATACCCGAGTGGATTCGTCTTGTTCGCGAAGGCGATCGCTTCACGTGCTATCATTCGGAAAATGGTAACACTTGGACCATGCTTGGCACCTCCCGCATCAACCTTCTTGGTGGCTCGGATCTTACAGTCGGATTTGCTGTCGCACCCCGCACTGGTAACAGCAGCGCCACGGCAGTCTTTGATAACATCAGCTTCCTAACACCACAACAGGTCTGGCGACAGACGAACTTTGGCAGCACTGCAAACACAGGCAGCGCCGCCAACACCGCAGACCCTGATTTTGACGGCTACAACAACCTCCTCGAATACGCCCTAGCGTCCACACCCACCTCCGCCACATCAGTTCCATCCATCACGACCGATCTCGTTCTCACCGAGCCCGATCCTGAAGAGCATCTTGAAATCACCTTCGACCGCATTGCCGATCCGTCGTTGATCTACGGGGTCGAAGCGACGGATGATCTCACGACGCCATGGAGCACCATCTGGATATCCACCGGTGCCGCCAATACGGTGGGGTCGGTGACCGTCAGTGACGCGATCGCTCCTGTGATTCCGAAGCCCCGCCGATTCCTTCGTCTCAAAATTTCCACTCCGTGAAGGTCATATCACGATTCATTAAGCATCTTGTCATCGTTACCCCATTGTTAGGGTGTTTCGTAGATGCCGCCGACCCTCTCGGTCTCACGCCCGGCGTGGCTGCCAGCAAAGTGCTTGGTCAAATCCAGACGATTGGTAGTTTCAACACCTCAATTGCCACCTCGGACATCAGCTATAACAATGGCGACCTTGCCACCCGCAGCTATATCGTCCGCCTGCCTTCCGGCTATGACGAAAGCAACCCTTCGAAAAAGTATGGACTCGTCACCTATATCGATGCCAGCGATGTCCATTCGTTCCCTGCCTCTTATGCCGCCGCGTTGGACGCCCGGGATGTCATCTGGATCGGCGGCAACGGCATCGGCAATCCCCAGTCTGTCAACCTCCGTCGCGGTGTTGCGATCATGGGTGCGTTCCGCATGAGAGAACTTTATCCATCCATCGACTCCGCTCGCATCTATGGCTCCGGACTATCTGGCGGATCGCGCACGATGAACGACCTTACCTATCTCCGCAGCGATTTCTTCCGGGGATTTATCGGTCGAGTAGGCTCCAGCCTACCTGCGATCATTCCGAACTGGGAATGCGCTGGCACGAATGCGACCAATGCTGATGCCGACTACGAGTATATGTCAGTAAATGCCGCTGATCCTTCCGTTGTGTTGCCGCCGTTCTTCCGCAGCGCACTCATGACCCAGTATGGCGACTTCCGGCGAGCCGAGCAAATGGCGGTTTATCGCTATGGCCACCTAAACCATGGCAATACTGGACGCATTGTCATTCGCAGTGGCGGTCATTCCGACGAGGTCGGCCCAAGTTTCACGGATGCGCTCAACATGATGTATCATCCCCTCACCGATGTGATCTGGGACCGCTTTGAGAATTCAAAAATCGCTGCCAATACCCAGTCCGGTAAAATCGTCGCAGGCACGGGATTCATGGTTCTTTCGGGAAGTGTCAGTGAAACCACTTACACCTATAACTCCGCAACTCACGGTGTGCTCAAGCTCACCGGGGAGAGTTCCGCAGCGATGTCAAACGACGTCTTCAGATGGAAAAACAGTGATGGTATTCTGCTCGATGCCCGCCTGCGGTCGGAGAACGCAATCACTGCCGGGCAGAACCAGAGGATTGGTCTCCACATCGTTCCTGAATCGTTCGCAGGTTCGCCCGCCGACCAGCCGGGTTTTCATCTCTTCTGGTGCTACGGGCAGCCGTACCGCGCGGAAATCGTGTCCGCCACCGGAGTTCGTAAAACTCTCGCCACTTGGGAGCACGCAGCCACTCATCCGATGAGTCTCGCTGCGACTGACAAGACCTTCTGGGGTGACACCGCCGCGCCGGACTACGCCGGGCGTAGTAAGTCCTTCCGTGGCGAGGATGTCCGCCTTGTTCTGAGTTCTACGGGCTTTCAACTCACCTTCAATCGTCCTGCGAACAATTTTGTTACCACCTACCCCGGAGTTGTTTCTCTTTTCAATGACAGTTCCACTCCATACGCCGAACACCTGCCAATCGTCCTTCAAGGGATGTGGAGCGATGTCGAAACCGCACTGGTCAGCGCGCTGCCCGCTGGGAATTGGCGGCTCGCCCTAACGAACTCCGCCATCATTGCGGGTCACCCCGTGGGAAATGCGCTGATTGATGAACTCCGCGTCGTCGGTTCCACCGGCCCGCAAGCCGCGCCACCGCTGGTGGTCACCGCTCTTGCCAACACCACGCGGACACTTTCCTGGACACGCATCCACGGTGCGATGAGTTATGCCATCGAGCGCTCCTCCTCGCCCGATGGCCCCTTCACTCCGCTGGTCTCACTTGCCAACACCGCCGCGACCCACAGCGACACCGTTCCACTCAACATTGCCTACTACTACCGCATCGCCGCGATTGGCAGCGATGGCTCTAACGGCATCTGGTCCGCCATTGCCTTCGCCGCGCGCAACGTAGCACCACCTGCATCCCCGACGTTGGCAAGCGTCACCTTTCCGGCGAGTCCACAGACGAATCTCGCCTGGTCCGACAATGCGAACAATGAAACCGCCTACCGTATCGAGCGCAGCCCGGCGGGTCTCGAACAGTGGACACTGGTCACTGGTTCGCTCGCGGCAGGCTCCACGGCATACACCGATACCGCCGTGGTCGCGGGAAACTCTTATGACTATCGGATTTCCGCCGTCGGCACCGGCGGTGTTTCCGGCTATGCCTTGCTCACCGTCAATGTTCCTTCGGTTTTGGACAGCTGGCGGCTGCTTTATTTCGGCAGCACAGCTAACACCGGAACATCCGCTGATGACGCTGACTATGATTTTGATGGACTCGCCAACTTGATCGAGTTCGCGCTGGGCAGCAGTCCGGCCTTGGCTGCGGAAGCCCCTCGTCCGGTCCTGTCAGTCAATGGAGCTTCGCTCGACTTCTCCTTCTTCAGAGCGCGGGCGGACGTCTCATACATTGTCGAAGGATCGCCCGACCTTAAAAGCTGGCAGACTCTCCAAACCAACCCCGGCACGGTCGGGCAGATCGCGCACATCACCGTTTCCACATCCAACCAATGGCGCTTCCTGCGCCTCCGCATCCAATTATCCCTATGAAAATCTATACTAGCCCATTCTTGCTTCTCACAGCTAGCCTCATCCTCTCCGGTCTCGCATCCGCCGGTAGCCCGGGCACGAGCCTGTTTGTATCGCCAACCGGCAATGACTCGCGTGACGGCCGCAGTGACACCGGTGCGTTCGCCACGATCACCCGGGCGCGCGATGAGATCCGCACGATCAAATCCGCCGGAGGCTTGCCTGACGGCGGCGTGCGCGTCGAGATCCTCGGCGGAAAATACGTGCTGCGGGATTCTCTCGAATTCACTGCTGCGGATTCAGGCACCTCCAAGGCTCCGGTGATCTATCAATCATCGGGCAATCAGAACGTCGTGCTTCTCGGTGGGCGTGTTTTACAAGCCTCCGAGCTGGCTTCCGTCTCCGACGAGGCAATGCGTAAGCGGCTCGACCCCGCCGCCCGCGACAAGGTGCTCTGTGCATCCATCGAAAAACTCGGGCTGGTCCACGCAGGTCCGTATCCTGAAAAATTCGACGATCACGGTGGACTCTTCGAGTTGTTCTGGAGTGGCAAGCGCCTACCGATCTCGCGCTGGCCTAACGAAGGCTGGACGACGATGAAAACCGTCATCGTCAATGGCGATACCAAGATTCCTGGCACCTTTGAATACCGCGACGACCGACCGGCACGCTGGGTGAGCAATCCCAACGTCTGGCTCAAAGGCCAGTGGCGCGTCGGCTGGGAGGAACCGGCGATCAAGGTGGCGAAGATTGACACCACCGCCCGTCAGATCACCTTTGCAAAGGGCGTCAGCCTAGGTATCGGCAACAAATACACCCGTCCAGCGGGCGATGGCAAAGAGAAGTGGTGCGCGCTCAACCTACCCGAAGAAATCGACAAGCCGGGTGAGTGGGCCATCGACTTCGCCACACGGACTCTCTATCTGTGGCCGCCAGATGGAGCGGGCGAACTTAGCGTCTCGCAGCTGGAAAAACCGATGGTCTGGCTCAACGGCGCGGCGCATCTGAAATTCGTCGGTCTCACGTTCGAATGCTCCATGGGCGATGGCATCGTGATGGAAAAGGCAGAGTCCAATCTCATCGCAGGCTGTAGCTTCCGCAGTCTCGCCAAGAACGGCGTGATACTCGATGGCTACCGCAGTGGTGTGCAAAGCTGCGACATGCACGATCTCGGAGCCGGCTGCATCCGGATCTCCGGTGGCGATCATAAAAAGCTAACACCTTCTGGAAATTTCGTGCTCAACAATCACCTGCACCACTACGGGAAATTGAAAGCAATGTATTCCGCTGCGGTGGATGTCGGATTCGGTGGCGCTCCGAATGCGGTGAACCACAAGGTCGCGGTGGGTGTCCGCGTCGCCAATAACCTGATCCACGACGCACCTAGGGATGCCGTGCTCGTTTCCGGTCAGGACAATCTGTTCGAACTGAATGAAATCTATCGCTGCGGTTTCGCCTCGGCGGATGTCGGCGCGTTTTACTCATGGCTCGACTGGACAATCCGCGGCGTGGTCATCCGTCACAACTACATCCATGACACCGTGGGCGGAGTGAATCCCGACGACGGCGCGTCCGGCAGTGTCATCTACGGCAACATCTTCGCCGGACCACGCACCGGCGTCTGGATCGCGTCCGGCTCCGATCACACGACGACGAATAACATTTTCGTGAAATCCGAAGGGCCGGTCTTCGGGATCGACGATCGTGGCATTTCTCGCGGGTATGCGACAAATCCAAAGCTGATCAACCCGGTGAAGGAAATCGAACCCACGCGCGCACCTTGGTCAAATCGGTTTCCCGAGATGGTGAATCTGCTAGAGAGCCATCCCGAACTACCTCTACGCACCCGTTTCACCGGAAACCTCGTGGTGATTCAGACGGGCGATCCGTTCGTGCTGAAGGTAAAAAAAGAAACCAAGGCGAATCCCGTGATTTTCGAGGAGGGGAACAACCTTGTCACCGCCGCGGATCCCGGATTCATCGATGTTGCCAACGGCAATCTCGCGCTGAAATTGGACTCGGAGGTCTTCAAGAAGATTCCCGGATTCAAGCCGATCCCGTTCGAGAAGATCGGTCTCATCAAGGACGAGTATCGGCGCGAACTGCCCGCTGCGGATGTGACCAAGCGTCCGAAGAACAATCCGATGTTTCAAAAGGAAGATGAGAAAAACTTCGGGACTTGAGTGTCATGATTCACAACCCCGTTTTAACCGGTTTCAATCCCAACCCATCTATCTGCTGAGTCGATGATGATTTCTACATCGCCACCTCGACACCACGAGTGGTTTACGGGCGTGCAGATCCATCATTCGCGGGATCTGGTAAACTGGCATTTGTTAGGGATCGCTCTCGATCGCGTCTCACAAGTCGACATGTGTGGCTGCCAGGACTCGGGCGGTGTCTGGGCGCCGTGTCTCAATCATGCAGTTGGGTGAGACGTTGACCAAGACGCAGCTCGATAGTATCCTGTTCGGCAATTGGGTACGTCCCCACAGCAATTTCACCGGTGATTTCTGGAGTATCTGCTGCCAAGATTTGTCCGACCGTTCCGCTTGGGCGTCTAAAGGTTCGAGGTGTCAGTGATGCGGTGAACTTCGGTCGTGCCATTCACCGGATAGATAATCACCATGGTCCGCTGTCCGGGGCGGATGACCCAGTTGTTGGAGTAGAGGCGTCGGGCATTTTCAAGAGATATCGTGGCGAAGCGCGTTTCCGCTTTCTCGCCGATGCCGGTTTTGAAAAGCTCCACGCCTGCTGGGGCGATGGTGGCTGCGGATTTTCCTAGAGTGGCGGCGAGGCTGGCGGGAGTGAGATTGATGAACCGGCAGGTGGTGTCGGGAAACGATTGCGGATCGTCTGGTAGCACCAGAGGCATGAGGATTTCCGGGCGATCCGGATGGGGCAGAAAGAGGATGAGAGGGAGATTGCCGCCTTTGGACAAGTCCGCTTCCGCCACGATCTTGCGGATGGGTTTGCCATCGGGGGAGACGGTCTTGCGGTAGAACACCACTTTGCCCGGACCGGGGCGGTTGTAGTAATTGGAGCGGCTGCTGTCGAAGATGCCCACGCTTCCTTCTTTACTGGAGTCCTGTCGGGTCGCCCCGTCCTCCGGGACTGCGGCGTAGAACAATTGCTCCACTGTCACACGGCAGCCAAGCGTGCGGAACATGCCCTTGTGGCCCGGCTCGGATTCCTGAGCCGTTAGAGGTATGATGGAAAGGAACAGGGCAATGATGCCGCAGAGGTTTTTGATGTCAGATCTCATTGGGTGAAAGCCAGCGGAAGGAGGTGATTTCGAAACGACGGCCAAAAGTCTTGTTTCTATCAGACTTCAGGTCGGCTAGGGGAGATTCGGCAGCATCGGTGCTGCCGTCGAGAAATTCAGGCATGCGTTGGACCACCGCCTCGGCGAATGCCTCTGCGACGACCTTGCCGGTGGCGTCGAGAGCTTGTCCGGTGGCCCTGATGATGAAAGTGTCAGAGCGTACGGTCATGGCAGGGGAGAACGCCTGCACGAGATCCTGCTGCATGAGATATCCCGGCATGCCGACGGCGGTGTTGAGCATGTTTCCCTTCGCGTCCTTCAGGTTTCCGGGAATGATGGCGGGGGGGGTGACTCCGGTGACGTTGGTGGGTACCCCGGCTGCCTTAGCGGTGGCGTTGATATCCGGCGAGGTGTTGTCGATTGCCGCTTGGAGCGCTCCCGCACGGGTGAGGGGGCTGTCCGCGCCGAGACGGCGATTCAGAAAATCTGCCATGCTGAGAAACGGTCCGCGCAGTTTGACCTGCTCGACGATTCGTGCCGCTAGTTCATCCAGTTCAGCGTCACTGAGCACGCGCAATCCGTCCCACGCGGAGTTGGGCTTGCAGTTGGCGGAAGCCGACCAAAAACGTGGGATCGGGTTCTTGTTAGGTCCGATGCCAAGATCGAGCGTGGTCGCCCTGCCAGAAGTGGCGTTGAAGAGGCGCAGCTTGTTGCCGGACAGGCTTCCTAGCAGTGCTTTCCATGCTCCGACGGAGGTTGAGTTCACGTTGAAGGCACCGTCGAGGATTAGATTGGCTGCGGCCTTTTCCACGGAACGGAGGTCATCCATGCGGAGGAGCCTGCCGGCAGGGGAGTGTGGCTTGATACGGCCGTTGAGCAGCGGTTGATCGAAATCGGTCATTTCGCTGCCTGAGTTGGCGGCATTGAAATCATTCCAATAATCGGGCCATGTGGTGCCCGGAGATGAAGCGGCGGGGGGAACGGTGGAAAGGAAGAAGCGATCAAACAAGGCCTGGTTGGCGAGAAACGAATCATCGAGGAAAAGAGCGTCGCTGGTGCTGCTGCCGGTGATGGTGGCCGAGGTCAGCGCGTTGTTGCTCAGAGGGATGACTGGCGAAGGGATCGAGCCACCGACGAACATCGAACCCATTCCCAGATAGCCGAAGTTTCCGATGGTTAGGAAATTCAGCGCCGGCATGTGCATGAATTGCCCGAGGGAAACCAACGGCTGGCGCGGCACGTCGCGCAGGATGTAACGGTTTCCTGGGATTCCAGTGCCTGCGCTGCCTTCACCGAATGAGGTTTCCCAGACACTCGGGTTGCTAGCCGGTTGGATGATCTGCAGGTCCGTCTGGCCGTTCGTATAGATTCCGCCGAAAGGGCTGAGATAAACTTCCTTCCATGGATACGAGGCAGAATCCTCCAGCGGGGTGAACTGGCTAAAGTTGCCATGAAAGACTGGGACCTGGTTGGCGGCGTTGGAATAAGTGAATGTGGATGCGGACGGCTTCAGGCCTTTCTGGCGGATGTAGAAGCCGATGATCCTGCGAGGCTGGCTATTCATCTGGCTGATGGAGAGTTTCTGCCAGCTCCCCGGCGCTGCCTGCTGTTGATAGTTGCCGCCGGCCTGAGTGCGGACTGACCCGTCGTTGTCAGGCCATTTGTAGTTAGTAGGGTTGCAGAAAGTGTCCACCGCCTGGCATCTCAGCGAGGGCGCACTGAGCTGGATGCTGATCTCGGCGTTTGGATCAGTGGTGGAAAACGGCGTTCCCGAACTCTTGCCGGTGGTGGGATCGGCAGTGGCGGGTAGGTCGCAGTATTGTGAGTAGTCGGCTGACATGCCGGGGTTTGAAACCAAATCGCTGAAGTTGATCGCAGCTTTCGGGTCACTTTTCAGCACATCCGCATCGAGCGCGAAAACACGCGTTTCGCCGGGATCGAGAGTAGCGCAGTCGTTGATTTTTGTTTTGAGGATCAGCCGTCCATTGTCTGCTTGGTTGATGAGTGTGAAGGGAACCGTGATGGTGCCGGACGCTGAACTGGCGTTGACCTTGATGCAGGTCACAGTGGGCGAAGAGGCGTTGTAGGTTCCGGCAGTTGCGAAGGCCCCAAAGTTTCTCTGGAACTGATAGTCGCTAGCGCTGATCCTGACGGAGTAGGGATTGTATAGGACGAGTTGAGGGTAGTAATGAAGTCTGAGCCTCCAAGCCGGGGCGGTTGCGTTACCGGCGTTGTAGCTTGAGATGGCGACATCGACGCGGAATGCGATCGGTAGCGGTGCGATGCCGGCCTGCTTGGTGCTGAAGTCTGACAGTTTCACGCCATAATAGCGTGGAGAAAGGACGTTGGGCAGCGCCGTCGGATTTCCCGAACTCACCGGTGCGGTGGAGGGCCTGCCGCTGGGCGATACCGGCGAGGTCATCTGGCCTTTGTAGGTGTTGTAGTGGAAAAAAAGCGAATGCCATGGAAGGCCATCGGTGATTCCCGAGTTGACCGGTTGTGCTCCGGACGGAACCGTAGAATCAGCGTCGGCGCTGTTGTTGGAATAGCGGTAAAGCATGCCCGCGCCGTTGCCATGATTGTTAAGAAGGCTCTTGAAGGCCGTAGGATTCTCGAATGCTGCAGTTAGATCTTTCTTCAAGCCACCGTGCCGTACGTCGGCGATCACCCCTTTGCTGTTCACCGTGAAATCGGGCGAATAACGGGAAATCGGCGTATTCATCGAAACGGCAGGCAGCAGCTTAACGGTGTCGTTGGTAATGAGTTTCGCCATGTTTTGCACACTGGTCGTGCGGAAATCCTCACCCGTGGTCGCCATTGGCAGCACCTTGTGCATCGCGTTGGCATGGGGAGCCATGTGATGGAGTTGATCGATGGCCGCAAGACCGCTGGAAAACGTGGCATCCACAAGATCGGCTTTCGCTTTCAATCCCTCATCGGAAATCCAGTAGGCGTAACGACTGCCGGGCCTTGCAGAGGTGGCGCTGGAGACCTCGACCAGTGGCACCGTCACATTTGCCTGATCGGCACCCAGACCTTTCGCGATGACCACGCCATCCGCGCTATTGCCGTTGGATGTGGCCGTATATCCGGTGGGATCGAGCGGAATCTGGCTGCCCGGCTGAGGATTCGATACGAGCCACCTAGCGGTTTGCGCCCGGTTGGAACCAATACTCGCGGTTCGCTGCGCCTCGGCTGGTTTGTCGCCGGTTTTCCAGACGCCGGTCCAATGCATCTGCTTCACATCATCGACGACGGGTGTGTCGGGCTTGGAATCGAGGATTTCCGCCCGGGCGGTGATTCGCTGGTCCGGACCGGCTTCCTTTTGCAGTTCGCCGAGCGCGATCATCATGGCCATGCGGGCGTTGGCGCGGGCCGTGGCTATGGTATTCTCTTGGCTGGAATTCCGGAGGGAAATACTCGAAAGCGTTAGTAGACCCACGGCTATCACCGTGAGAAGAATCATCAGGGAAAGGGTGACGACCAGTGCGAAACCAGGTGCAGAGGGCCTGGTCTGTTTCTGTGATATTCGAAGGTTGCCTGGAGATGGGTAATGGTCTCGCATGATTTTCGTAGGGTTTGCAGTTTGGAAAGACTCCCTTTTTTAGAGTTATCGTAGTTACAACGCAATCACTTGGAAGGGGGTGTTTTGCGTCATGGGGGGGAGGAAAATGATCAGGGTTTCAAGTCGATGCTACGAGGCTTTCACGATGTTCTGAATTCCAACTGACGACGCAAAACGACCCGCCTGTGACGCAAGATATCCGTTGCCAGCAATTGGAAATCAGATGGTCTATATGTCAGATACAAGTTCGGCCATGCCGGAATCTTATCCGCATTTCAGCGACCCATGATGATCCGTAATCCCATCCTTACCGGTTTCAATCCAGACCCGTCGATCTGCCGCGTGGGTGATGATTTCTACATCGCCACCTCGACATTCGAGTGGTTTCCGGGCGTGCAGATTCATCATTCGCGGGATCTGGCGAACTGGCGTCTGTTGAGCCGCGCTCTCGACCGCGTCTCGCAACTCGACATGCGCGGCTGCCAGAACTCCGGCGGTATTTGGGCGCCGTGCCTCACTTATGCAGATGGGAAATTCTGGCTGCTTTATACGAACGTCCATCACCACATGGCGGGCATCGTCATGGACACCCCGAACTATATGGTCACTGCGGATCGGATCGAAGGGCCTTGGAGCGAACCTGTGTTCCTGAATGCCAGCGGTTTCGACCCCAGCCTTTTCCATGATGACGATGGGAGGAAATACGTCGTCCAGATGCAAATGGGTGAAGCGCTGACCACGACGCGCTTCGATGGGATCTGGCTGCGTGAGTTCGATGTGCTGAAAAACGAATGGGTCGGCAAACCGTCGAAAATCTGGGAGGGCAGCGCCATCGGCATCACCGAGGGCCCGCACATCCTGAAGAAGGACGGATGGTATTACCTGATCACCGCCGAGGGTGGCACTTCCATGCGCCACGCCGTGAGTGTCTGCCGCAGCCGCGATTTGCAAGGACCTTACGAAATCCATCCCGATAACCCGTTTCTGACTTCGTTTCAAAAGGATCATCTCGCCCTCAAGTCCTCCGGGCATGGTTGTTTCGTGGAGACCCCGGACGGCGAGTGGTTCACCGTGCATCTATGCCAGCGCCCGTTGCAACGTCCGGGTCTTCCGGTGATGGAGAGAGAAACGAACAAATCGGTTCCCCTTGGTCGCGAGACAGGGCTTCAAAAAATCCGCTGGGATGCGGACGGCTGGCCGCGCCTCGCCCACGGCGACAACTCGCCGCGAGAAACCGTAGACTGCGAACTAACAATACATCCGTGGCCTCCGGATGTTCTGCGCGATGACTTCGACGGACCATCACTGAACCACCATTTCCAAACCTTGCGCGAGCCGCCGGATGAGTCGTGGTTTTCCCTCAACTGCCGCAAGGGCTGGGTGAGTTTGAGAGGCCGCGATTCGCTTGCTTCGACATTCGACCAGAGCCTCCTTGCCAGGCGCTTGCAACACTTTCAAGCGAGTGCCGAAACCTGCGTGTCATTCCAGCCCTGGAACTTCAAGCAGGCCGCCGGGCTCATCGCCTATTACGATCGCTTCCATTATCACTACTTCCATGTCACTTCGGCAGGCGAGGGGAGGGTGAAACTTGGCGTGATCTCGTTTGAGAACTCCAAGGCCAGCTACGTCCATGCCGTCGAACTTCCTATCGCCTCCGCGGAGAAACTGTTCCTGCGGATGGAAAACAACGACGCCGAATTGCGATTCTCGTGGTCCACCGACGGCGTGGTATGGAATGAGGTAGAGCACATCTTCGACGCCACGATGCTAGGCGATTGGGTTTCTCCGCACAGCAATTTCACCGGCACCTTCTGGGGCATCTGCTGCCAGGATTTGTCCGATCGCTCGGCTTGGGCGGACTTTGATTACTTCGACTATCAACCACTCGGCGGCGCATGAACTTGCTCATTTCCCGCGCGCACTGCGAACCCGATCTAACGGCGGATCCGCCGATCAAGTGACAACCGTCCTCAAAAAACCTACCGCCGTGTCTGCATAATCTACGGCGAACCCATGGCGTTTGATAAGTATCCGACGCTTAGCATGGATGACTGCGAAATCTATCACTGAGTACGTTTGTCATCCGCAGCAGTCAATAAATGCACATTCCCCATCTCAATACCACCATATCCCACGATCATAAATCGATTCGAAAACAAAAACGTCGTCGTCACCAAAGCGTTCGCTTGCGAGCGGGCCAAGGAACGCATCAATGTGAATGCCGTGGCCGCCGGCTGCATCGCCACCGAAAACACCCGACCGATCTGCGAGGACGAAAAACGCAACGAATCGATCCTCGCCCGCATCCCGGAAGGCCGCTGGGGAGGGCCCGAAGCTGCGTCTTTCTTAGCCTTATGAAACACAATCAGACTCAACTCCGTGAATTGATCACCGGCTATGGCAAGATCGACACAGTTTCTTTTGACCGGGGAAATCGTGCTTTCCGTTCAGGGGGCGAAGGCCGAGTGATTGAGGTCCGACCCCGACGTAAAATCACCCGCCACTGCCGCAAATTCGCCCCCCTCGTTGTGATGAAATCTTCAAACACGCTCGCGTAAGATATTTCGCCCATGATTTTCAACCGCAACCACCTCGCCACGCTCCCGGTCGTCTCGATCTTCTACTTCGCGCTGCAGTTCGACGCGTTTTCCCAAACGCAGCCACTGCCGCCTCCGTCACAAGATCTTGGCCTTCCCTATACCAGATCCGCAGATGCCGCTGCGTTGGACAAAATCCGGGGAGGGATCGCCGTTTTTCCCGGCAGCCGCTATGGATACGTTCGCGGCTACAGGGTCCGGCTGGATGACAAGGATCTGCTGCATGCCGAAGCGGTCCTGAAGGATGGTGTAGTGTATGTGCCGGGTCCGTTTGCAGCGCTCGTAGGCGTGAAGGAAATCAAGCCCGGACCAGTGCCGCGGGATCTTGCCGCCATCGCCGACCGCTGGGTTTATGCGCCCGGAGAATTGTTAGGGAAGCAGGATGGTTCGCCGCCATTCACGTCCGGCGCAAATGTTCGTAAGCTGGAGGTGCGCGGCGCGATCTATCTTGCGCTGGAAGATGTGGCGGCTAACAAAGGTCTGAAAATCACCCGGCATCCCCGTGGCTTGATCTATCTGGGAGACAGCGGAATCTCCTTTGCTCCAAGCGAGGAATCGCTTCTGGATTCGGTCATCACGCTCTTCGACACGCCGGAGAAATTCGCTGATCCGGACATCGCGACAAGGTCCATCCCGAATCTAACCCGCCAGGGCAAGTGGACGGACCACGTCAAGGTCACACCGGAGCAACTGGCCATCCTGAACGGCCCGGAAACCGAGTGGCCGTCCGTGCCGGAAAAAAATTACGATCTAGGTGGTTTTGATCATAGGTTGTTAGGATCGAAGCTTCCTGTTCCCGGGGTCTATCCACGATTGCTGTTTACCGATGAGGACGTGCCGATGCTCGCCGCGAGAGTGAAGTCCACCACGGTAGGGCGGATTTCGCTCATCGAGATGGAGCATTTGTTTAAAAAGAGTTTTTGGGATCCCGTAACGAGTGATGGTCAGGTCTTTCATAAACTCGCGACCGGCGATCTCGCCGGATTGGAATGGCCGGACGACGTGCGGCCGGAGCAGATTACCACTTTCAATACGGCCCAGCAGTTTAAGGGGCAGAAGCAGGGGATTTTCAATTCACACATCGCTTACGTCCCTGAATGCCTCACCTCGATGGCGCTCTACTGCCTGCTTGCAAACGACACCGAGCACGGCCGTCAGGTCGCCGCAGCGGTGGCCAATTATTACAAACTCCGCGAGCCGATGATCGACGAATGGCTCAAGATCAGCGATTCGGAATTCGGCTCCTCACTGCTCAAACCGGATGGCACGTTGGTGGAACTCAATGCGATGGGTGCCCGCACGCATTGGCGAAACATCCACGGCCTAGTGGCTCACATGAACCTCGGGCTATCGCTGGATCTGGCGGGCAAGTGGATGAACCCTGAAGAGAAAGATCTCATGCGCCGCGTGATCGCCAAGGCGACATACGGACGACGCTCTCATGGGCAGGATGGTCCCGTTAGATTTCGAGACGTGAACTGGATGAGCTGGGATCTGACACATTTCATCGCCGTGGCTGCCATTGAGGGGCTGCCGGGCTTCGATGCGGAGGCCTTCGCATCCGGGGCGGAAAGCGCGCGGGCCTTCTGTGATTGGGGGATTGGTGACTCCGGTGTGATTTTCGAAAGCACTGGAAAAAACCCAGCCGCGCTTCAGTTTCAATTGCTTTCCATGGTCATCATGGCGCGGCGCGGGGAGAATTTGTTCGGCCACCCGCACTGGCGTAAACTTCTGGAAGGTTCGATCCAAATGAGCTCGCCGACCGGCCGCGTGATGGTCAACAGCGGCACCCAATACAGCCCCTACAGTCGCCAGAAACTCTCGCGCTACCTTGCCGCGGAACTGAAGGCATTCTATCCGAAAAGCCCGCTGGCCGATTACTGGCTGACCACCATCATCCATGAGCCCGGCGCCGATCCGAATGATCGGAATCTCCTGTTGCCGTCCGAAAAGTTTCCTTCAGAGAATTACCGGAAACTGGTGCCAACCCTCCAACGCCTGCGCCTTCCCGGCCTTACCTATCCCGGCATGACCCGCAATGTTCTCTATGACGCGGACGTTCAGGAAACGACCCGCGCCGAACTCAAGTTGCCGCTGGATTTCAACGCTCCAGAGCAGGGCGCTTTTTCCGCCTACAGCGACCGCACGCCCGAGGCGGCTTGGATGCACCTCTATGTTAGGCCAAACCATTATCTCGGCGCGGGTCATCACCACGCGGATGCGGGCATGTTCCATTTTTCCGCACTTGGCGTAGATTGGTTCACGCAGTCGCCCTTCCATCAGGCATACGATGGAAAGTATTTCAACCTCGTGCAGGTGGACGGCGAATCCGAACCGACTCCGATTCCCGGAGGTCCGTTAGGCTACAACGGTGCCGCCACTTATCTGGGCGCGACCCTCGGTAAAAATGCATCGATCGCCAGCGCGGACCTGACCTACGCCTACTCGTGGCGTTGGAACACTCAGCCGCCGCAGGTTTGGTCGGACGAGCTAAAATCCATGGGCTGGGAGCTCGAACCTTCTGTGGAGAACCTCCGCATCTGGGCC
This sequence comes from Verrucomicrobiaceae bacterium, assembly GCA_027484055.1. Lineage (GTDB taxonomy): Bacteria > Verrucomicrobiota > Verrucomicrobiia > Verrucomicrobiales > Akkermansiaceae > Luteolibacter. Next base: position 116,224 of record JAIXQH010000014.1, read on the forward strand.
GGCACCTCGCGCTACAAACTGCGTCCGTGGTGGGCGAATTACAACTCCTCGAACTACATCCCCACTAGCCGTGCTCCCTTCAATCCGATGCAACATGTCTTCCGCAGCACCGCGCTCATCCGAGGTGCGAATCCGTATGGCATCGTGATCGATGATTTGAAAAAGGACGATTCGCCGCACCTCTATCAGTGGGCCGCCATGCTCAACGGTGGCGTATGGAAGGCTGATGTCGCGGGCCTTGCGTCCAATCAGCTCGCGCTAACCTGGCGCGAGGGCGATCCGAATCTGGAATCCAACGAAGTCAAAGCGGCGCTCACACCCTTGCGCGGCGAGCCGCTGCTGTTGGTAACCGCTCTCGGCATGGAACAAAGCGGCGAGCCCGGCCGTCCGCTTATTCAAGTGGAAACCGCGCCCGGTCCGCCGGACCGCAAAGGCAAGCCGCTCTATCACGACCGGCTGCTCGTGAACCGCCGCGCTGCATCGGTCAACTTCCGCATCTTGCTGCTGCCCCTGCGCGCGGGTGATCCGCTGCCGACCGTGAAATATGATGAAGCAACGGGCAGCGCTACCGTCTCCAGCTACACCTTACGCTTCGCCATCGGCAAGGATCAACGCACCCGATTGAGTGCCAGTCGCGACGGAAATCCACTCATCGATTAGAGTATCATCTATCAACCCATATGAAATCTTACTCGGTTTTTACCCTCATTTCGCTGGCCTGCGTGCTTCACGCCCAACAGCCGAGCACCGACCGCCTCGGCATTGAAAACGACTACGCTCGGATCAACGCCGAGGCGGAAAAGAGCTCGAAGATCGAGCTGCGACCGGCGGCTGAATTCACGCCTCGCGCCGGCATGCCCAACCTTTTCGCCAAATTGGAAAAGGGTGAGCCAGTCACCATTGCCTACTACGGCGGCAGCATCACCGCCGGTCCCGGCTGGCGCTCTGTGACGCTGGAATGGTTCGGGAAACAATATCCCGCGGCGAAGATCACGGAACTCAATGCCAGCCTCGGCGGCTCCGGTTCGCTCGTGGGTGTGTTCCGCGCGGACTACGATCTGATCGCGCCGAAGCCGGATGCCGTTTTCATCGAATTCTCCCTCAATGATGTAGCTGATGTTAGGGATCGTCCTACCGAAGTCGCGGGAGCGCTCGAAGGTATCATTCGCAAGCTGCGCCGGAGCAATCCGGACACTGACATCTGCCTCGCCTACACGCTTCATTCCTCCGGTGTCGATCTGCTCAATCAGGGAAAATTTAGTGCGTCGGTATCGCTCCATGAGGGCATCGCCGAACACTACAGCATCCCCACGATCCACATGGGCGTGGAAGCCTCCCAGCTGGCAAAAGAGGATAAGCTCGTCTTCACCGCACCGAAAAGCCCCGGCGACAAGGACGCGCAAGGCCGGATCATTTTCTCCAACGACGGCACGCATCCCTCCGAAACCGGGCACGCGCTCAACGGCGCTGCCGCGATCCGTGGATTGGAAAAACTCAGATCTAACACCAAAGCGGTTTCCCATTCGATGCCCGCCGCGCTCTGTGTCATTCCTTGGGAGAAAGCCAAGACCATCGCCGCCGAGGACCATGCCACTTTCACCGGCACCTGGGAGAAGTTGACCGCCGCCGACGGACCTGGCTGCCGTCGCTTTGGAAAGCGCTTCTACTCGTGGTTTCCCCACCTTTTCCGCACCGCTACTCCGGGCTCGTCCGTTACTGTGAGATTTCGCGGCACACACATCGGTATCAAGGGCATGGAAGGTCCGGACTCTGGCATCGTGAGCATCACGATGGATGGCAAGCCGCCTGTGAAACAAACGCTCTTCACCGTCTATGCCAACGCCTGGGTCTATGTGGGATCCCCGCTGCCAGCCGTGACGGCGGGAGATCACACGGTCACCTGGACCCTTCTCGACGAGGTGCCGGACAAGGAGAAGATGCTGGCAGTGAAGAAGACCGATCAGGACTTCCGCGACCACCCCGAGAAATATAAAAACAACACCTTCTCCGTCGGCCAGATTCTGGTTCTGGGAGACCTCATTGATGTCAATGGCAAACCGCTACCATGAAATCTATTTCGCACATCGCCTTCGTCCTGATTTTGTCGGTCTTCTTTGCGACTTTCGCGGATGGGAGGCCTCTCGCCACTTTCATGGCCTCCGCACTGCCGGAACCGGAGACGCTGGTCTACAAACGGATAGGCGATGAAGAGCTGAAACTCCAGGTTTTCCGGCCCGGCGCGGCGTCGCTTGGCGATAAGCGGCCTGCCATCGTTTGGATTCACGGAGGAGCATGGGTCGGCGGCACAACAGACGGCACTGCACCCCACGCGGCCTATTTCGCCAGTCGGGGAATGGTCGCTTTCAACATCAACTATCGACTCGCCCGCCCAGGGGGTGTCACTGTCGGAGATTGTCTCGCAGACTGTCGCTCCGCCCTGCGGTATCTGCGCACCCATGCCTCGGATCTGGGACTCGATCCGGATCGCATCGCCGTAGCAGGAGACTCTGCCGGAGGTCATCTAGCAGCCTCTCTCGGAACTTTGTCGGGTTTTGACAATGCGGGCGATGATCTCTCGGTTTCCGGACGGGCCAACGCGATGATTTTATACAATCCGATCATCGACATGACCGAGGGCGATTGGATCCGTTATGCAGTCGGAGGGCGGTCTCTCGCTGACAAAAGTTCACCACGGCCTACCGGTCCCGCCGACTTGGAATTGGCGCGATCGCTCTCACCCTTGTTCCACGTCGCGCCTGGACAGCCGCCCGCGATCGTCCTCCATGGTCGCGCGGACACCGTGGTTCCCGCCAGCCAGGCCGAGCGTTTCGCCGCAGCCTCGGGATCTGTTGGGAACCGTTGCGATCTGGTGCTGTATGAGGGCATCGGACATGCGTTTGTTGTCGCAGCTTACAAATCGCCTGAGGCGGTCGTGGTCGAGGCGATTCGTGCGGCCGATCGTTTTCTCGGATCTCTCGGGTGGCTCGAGGGCTCACCTCAACTAACTGTTTCCGAACCTCCTGCCTGGCTGCCGAAAGATCGTGCAAACATCCCATGTACAGCCGTCTCCTCGCCGGTCAACCAGGTCTTTCAATTCATGCTGAAAGGAAGTTGCACCGCGTGGAGCGATGGCTCGAAGAATGACGCCACCGCCTACCTGTGGATTCCAGAAAAGTGCGTGCGTGTCCGTGGCCTGCTCATTCTCTGCGCGAACGTTCCCGAGCATGGACTCGTCGGTCATCCTGCCATCCGTGAGGTCTGCGCGGCAAACGATCTTGGCATCGTGTGGTGCACACCGACGTTCATGAACTTCGCAAGGCAGCAGCCCGGACAGAAGAAGATGGCGGAGGAATATAAGACCAGCGTGGCATTTTTACAGCAGTTGCTAGACGGTCTTGCAAAGACCTCCGGCTACGAGGAGGTCGCGACTGCTCCGTGGCTGCCGATGGGCGAGTCCGGCCATCTGCTCATGGTGGATGCCTTGGTGGAAGCAATGCCTGGCCGTTGCATCGCCGGTATCTGGATCAAGAACAATCACCTTCCACCGCACAACCGGGAAGTTCCGGCCCTAGTGGTCTATGGTACGGCGCAGGAATGGTCGCAGGATAAGACCGACATCCGGACGAAGTGGAACGACGTCGCCAAGTCCTACGCCGGCATCCTCGACCAGCGTAAGAAAACCCCCGACTGGCCACTCAGCTACGTGCTCGACGGTCACAGCGGCCACTTCGACTGCTCCGAGCGTCTCACGTCCTATCTCGCGCACTACATCGACTCCGCTACCAAGGCTCGCCTCTCCGCCGACGGCTCCCCCGCACTCAATCCCGTAAAAATCTCCTCCGGCTTTGTCGCCGATCTCGCCGCCCCCGAACGCGAGGCAAAACCCGTCGCCCCCGCTCCCGCCACCGCGCCGTCCGCCCTCCCGTGGTTCTTCGACCGCGTCTCTGCCGCCGAGGCCCAGACTTTCGCTGCTATCAACTGGCAAGCCGACACCCAGCTACCCGTTTACCTCGACGCCGCTGGTAAGGTCCTCCCCCACGATTTCAACGGCATCGTTAATCTCAAAGCCCTCGCCTTCGAACCCGACGGCCTGACCTTCACCGTGCGCGGCACCCTCGCCGACACCATCCCCGAGGGCTTCCTCAGCGCCGGCGAGAAACTCGCCCAAGCACCCGGCGCTCCCGTGCCCGAGTGGCTCTGTGGCCCCATCGAGCCGCTCGGTGGTGACCGTTTCCGCATCGCACTCGATCGCGTCTGGCTCGGCGGCGGCGCGACCTACCTCGGCCTCCGCCACCCCGGCAACTCTGCCATCCGCGGTTCCATCCAACCCGCCGGCATCGACCTGCGCGGCGCCCTGCGCAACAAGGACGGCAAGCCCCAGAAAATCACCTTCGCCCAACTTTCCGATCTGCGCGTCGGTGCCGCCCCCGTGCCCCTCGTCGCTACTGCCGACTCAGGCCTGCCAGTGTTGTTCTTCGTAGTCGCCGGCCCTGCCATCATCCGCGATAATCAACTCGTCCTCACGCCTGTCCCGCCGCGCACACGCCTCCCCGTGACCATCACTGTCGCCGCTTGGCAATGGGGTCGCGCCACCGAGCCCAAAATCAAAATGGCGGAGATCGTCCAGCAAACTATCAAGCTCACCGCCCCGTGACCCCACTTCGGCCTGTCTTTTTTGCGCTTTTTGCGGCCATTCCGGTTGGCTCTGCCGCCATCGTTGCGTCCACCGACTTCGTCGCCCGTTACGCCACCGCCCCGGTCCGCGACGCCGATTTCCCGAAGGAGGCCATGCCGCTCTATGCCGCCCGCCTCCTCGCTGGCGTCGAGTCCGCCGCCACCCTCGCTGCCGCCGACCACATGCTCGAATCCGCCCTCGCTGCGAAGCTCGATCCGTTCAATCTCCACGCCATCGTCCACGCCGAGCGCGTCGGCGGCGACCGTTGGCCCACTCCGCTTCGCGCAAAATTCCGCGCCTACGCCGCCCGCTGGGATTTCACCAAACCCATCGGCGTCTCCCTCAACTACGAGCTGATGCGCGACGGTGCCGGCTGGATCGCCGCCGGTGTCTGGCCTGATCTCCGCGACGCAGTCGGCAATGACGCTGCCCGCATCCGCTCGCTCTGCTCCACCCGCCTTCTCAAAACCCTCGACTCCCTCGTCCGCCAGGGTGCTACCGAATACGACGCTCCGCTCTATTACGGCACCGATTTCATGGCCCTACGCCTGCTCGTCGATTTCGCCGACGAGCCCGTCCTCCGTGCCGCCGCCCGCCGCGCCCTCGAGTCCATGCTCGTCCAGACTGCCGCCCACTGGCATCGCGGTTACGCCGTCACTTCTGCCGGCCGCGCCAAATACTGGGGCTCGCAACAAGTTTCGCCCGACTCCCCAGGCGCCACCACCGCTATGGCATTTATGCTCTTCGGCGGCGACCGCGCCGCCGCCGTCGAGCGCGTCACCCAGGGCTTCTGGCTCGCCTACCCAAGCCCGTGGCGCGACACCCTTGCCCCGCTCCGCACCTGGCAAGCCGCCCTCCCCGTGTCGCGCTCCGTCCGCGCCTCGATTATCATTCCTTCCCGCAAGTTTTTCGTGCGTAAACAGGCTTGGATCACCTCCGGCTACGGCCTCGCCAGCCAGCGCACCGACGGCTCCGGTGCCGACAACTACCTCTACAAGGAAACCCGCAACGCCACCCTCCGCTGGGTCTCCCCCAAACCCGCTAGCACCTTCATTGTCTTCCAAGAAAATCGCCGCCGTCCGAACGAGAAAATCGCCAACGCCTATGCGTATGGGGAAAATCCTTACAGCCAGACCCTCCAGCACCAGGGCACCTTGCTCGGCCTCTACGATGTCCCGGCCGACTATGGCTTCCAACGCCTCGTCGTCCCTTTCACCACACGCGGCGCCATCATCACCCGCCTCGAGCACGACGGCTGGGTCTGCGCCCACGGCGGGTCCGTGCTCTTCGCCTACCGCTCCCTTACCCGGTCCACCTGGCTCAAACCCGATACCCGCGAAGGCCTCGACCGCTACGCGACCGCGTCCGACGCCGCCCGGGGCGGCTGGATCCTCGAAACGTCCCCCGTCGTCGCCTTCGCCGCGGCCACGCCCGAGGCCGAGCTCGCCGCCTTCGCTGCCGCCCTCTCCACCCGCACCCGTTTCACCACCGACCTCTCCGCCACCCCGCTGCGTTTACAGTTCACCAACCTCTCCGGCCGCCAGCTCGATCTCACTTGGAAGCCCCCCGCTGCCGCCTACGCCAACGAATGCCGCGTGGACGGCACACCTGTCGATTACACCGCATTTCCCCCGCTCGCGATCCAGGACGCCAACGGCCGTGCCTTCCGCCTTCCGCCTCCCAACCCGACCAAAACGTCAACTTCGGCACCTAATCCCTGAGGTGACAGAGGCATTCCTGCCTGTGCTGAACGTCCCCAGAATCAATCCGCCACTCTCATATCTACTCTCCACTTCGTCTCTACCTCCATGAATACCAACATCCACCTCCGCCTCCTCTTTGCGTTCTCTGCGTTATTTGCAACTGATTCTCCGTTCACGGCAACCGCCCGCGCCGACGTGAAACTTCCCGCCTTTTTCTCTGACCACATGGTCCTGCAGCGCGACCTCCCTGCGCCCGTCTGGGGTAACGCCGCCCCCGGTGAAAAAGTCGCCGTCACCTTCGCCGGCCAATCCGCCACCACCACCGCAGACGCTTCCGGACGCTGGCTAATCAAACTCACCCCGCTCCCCGCTTCGGCCACCCCGCAGATCCTCACCGTGCGCGGTTCAAGCACCGTCACCGTCAACGATGTCCTCGTCGGCGATGTCTGGCTCGCATCCGGCCAGTCCAACATGGACTCGCCCATGAGCTCCGGCTCCGCCGCCCAAGCTTTGCCCGAAGCCACCGACCCGCTCATCCGCTTTTTCAAGGTCACCAAGTCCGTCGCCGCCGAGCCCCAGTCCGACCTCAAGGGTAAATGGGAACTCTCCACTCCTGAAGCCGCCAAAAACTTCTCCGCCGTCGCCTACTTTTTCGCCAAGGAAATCCGCCGCACCCAGAACGTCCCCGTCGCCGTCTTCAACGACGCCTGGGGCGGCACGCCGATCAAAACGTGGATGAGCGTGGAAAGCCTTCGCTCGGGCTCCGGACCCGTGCTGGCCAAGACGCTCGCCGAGTGGGAAACGGCTTTCGCCCAACACCTCTCCGTCAAGGATAAGCCCGAGCTTATGACCGCCTACTACGCCGACATGAAGGACTGGGAGACCAACGTGCAGCCGGTTATCAAGGCCGCCAAGGCCGCCGGTAAACCCGCCCCCGCCGACGCCCGTCCTGAGCCCGTCCAGCCAGATCCCATCGCCATGCCGTCCGCCTCAAAGCGGCCGTCCACCCCGTCCATTTCGTACAACGCTATGATCGCTCCGCTCGTGCCCTATGGCCTGCGCGGCGTGCTCTGGTATCAGGGCGAGGCCGACGCCTCGCGCGGTCTCGATTACCGCGACTTGTTCCCCGCCCTCATCAAGGGCTGGCGCGCCGCTTGGGGTCAGGGCGACCTGCCCTTCCTCTACGTGCAACTCCCCTCCAATGGCAAGGACACCGTCCCCGTCGCTGCTCAGTCCAACACCATCCCTTGGCTGCGCGAAGCCCAGGCCAGCGCGCTTAGCCTGCCAGCCACCGGCATGGCCGTGACCCTCGAAATCGGCGACCCCGACAACGTCCACCCCGACAACAAGGTCCACACCGGCCACCGTCTCGCCCTCGTCGCCCGGGAAAAAGTTTACGGCGAGAAGGTCGTCGGAAGTGGCCCGCTTTACCGCGATCACAGCATCGTTGGCGGCACGGTCCGCGTCCGCCTCACCGGCATCGGCGGGGGACTCGTTGTGGGTTCGGCTCCTTGGCGTCCTGCCGGCGTCCAGCCTTTGCCGGTGGACAAGTTGCTAGGTTTTTACATTGCCGGGGCGGATCAAAAATGGGTTGAGGCAGAGGCCCGCATCGAGGGCGACTCGGTTGTCATCTCCAGTCCGGCGGTGTCCTCGCCCGTGGCCGCGCGTTACGGTTGGGCCGCTTCGCCGCATGTCAATCTCTACAACCGCGAGGGTCTCGCAGCGGCACCGTTCCGCACCGACGCCGCGGATCGCTAAGCCGCTCGTCTTGGTGATCGCGAAATTTCCCGCAGCTTCCAACCGGGATGGGATCTGCCGAAACGGCGACGCAAAATAACCTGCCTACGACGCAAGATCGCCCCATAGGATTGTGTCGCTGAATTCGTAATCTAGGAGTTAGACCAATCAATCCATGAAAACCCACCAGTCGCCGCTTCTCGCCTTTCTCTTCACGGTCACGATCATCAACCTGCAAGCCGCGTCCGATCCATCGAAGTCGCCCTTTTCAGACAAGCCGTGTGATTCTTATGCGAATCACAAGGACGAGACGGGCAAGCCCGCGATCCTGCGCTGGGGGGAAGCACCGTATGAGGATTTTGGATCGCGGGCGGTGACGTTCGACTCCTCGGGCGTCAGGAAACTCCGCCAGGTTCCCGCACCCGGGGTTCATCCGCGGATCTTCTTCGGGCCGGATGATCTGGCGGATGTGAGAAAGCGTGTGCGCGAAACCCGGTGCGGGCAGGAGGCATGGAAGAACATCCTCAGTTGGACGGAGATGATGAAGGGCCGTTATGACGATACCCAGGAATACGCGAAGCCGTACCGATGGAACGGGGGCTTCGGCGGCCTTCACGGGCGGGTGCCGCTTTTCAGGTTGGGAATCCCTCGCGAGAGCGGCAAGGCTCCTTATAACAGAAATTTGGCGGCGGCTTCGATCTATCAGGGACTGGCTGATGGAAGTGCCAAAGATTTTCCGGAATTCTACTGGAACACGATGGCGCTGGAGTCTTTCCGCTGCCTGATCGACGAGGACTCCGCCGGAGCTAGGACGGCTGCCAACGCCGTGGTCACGATGATGAGGATCAGCCAGGCGAAACGGGCGGTGGATCCGAAACAGCAGGGGAAGACGCCAGCCCAACCGGTTGGAGGATTCCAACTCGCGTTTGCTTATGATTTCCTGTATGGGCAGTTGACCGCTGAACAACGCCGACTCATTCACGACGAGCTTGCCGCCACCACGTGGTCGCACGACAACTACGGCACCTTTAATACGGCGGAGTCCTCGCGCAGCAACTGGGCGACATTTTCCTACTGGCTCTTCCAGGTATTGGCCATTGAGGACGAGCCGGGATTCAACGACCTGAAAGTGCGTGGCATGTATCGCGGCTGGAGGAACCTGCTCACCTACGGATGGTTCGAATCCGGAGCCACCTTCGAGGGCGAGGCGAAGAATCAGCTTGGCATGGATGGCATCATCGCGTTCGCCTCCCGCCAGTCCCGGTACGGATTCCAGAACCTCGCGGGCCATCCCTACCTTCAGACGTATGCCAGAAATTTCCTGCCGCACAGTGTGAATCCGATGCTTTCCGGCTTCCATAAGTATGATCTGCTAGGTGGCAGCCGCGCGCTGAGCGCAGGTGCCGCGCCGTCCGACATGATCGGGCTGAAGTTCATGTTTCCGCAGGATAAGGCGATCGACTGGATCTATCGAAAAGCGGTGGGCGAAGGTTATGAGAATGTCCCGGACCGCCCGGACGGCTACTTCAATGCCCTGCTTTTCTTCGCCATATTCGCCACGGATTTCGATCCGGCGAATGACGACCCGGCGAAGTTAGATTTGGGAAACACCTTTTTCTGCGGAGAGCGGGCGTTGATGATGACGCGAAGTTCCTGGGATCAGGACGCCATGATGCTCAACATGCACACAAGGCAGGCGAACGGTGGTCATTCCTTCGCGGATCGCAACGCGATCATGCTCGCCGGTGCGGGGAGGGTCTGGTCGCCTAACGGATATGCGTCTTTCCGGACGATGGAGAACAGCGTGGTTTGCATCGATGGAAAAAGTCAGAACGAAATCGTGCCCGGTCGCTGCGTTGATTTCCAAAGGACGGACTCGGCATCGTTCATGGTGGGGGATGCGAAGTATTCGTGGGACTGGGATTGGAAGCGGCTTGAGAAGGGCGGCGGATATTTCATGGTCTCGGACGTCGATGCGGGCAAGGTGGCTGTGCCGCCCGGATGGGAACCCGTTCTCCACAGTGTGAATGATTTCGCTTACAAGAAACTGCGGCACGCCTATCTCGACTGGCCGCAGTTCCGCTACGCCCACTGGATCCTGCCGAAGGGGGCGCTTTCGCCCTACGTGCGCCGTCCGCTGAATCCGATTCAAAAGGCATTCCGTACGGCCGGGCTTGTCCGAGGCTCGTTCCCCTATGCGGTTGTCATCGACGATATCCGCGTGGACGATTCAAGCCATCGTTACGATTGGACGCTCGCGCTGGAATACGACATCCGCATCGCAAGTGTCGAAAAGCATGCTGACGGCTCGCTCGATGTCATTCTAACCGGATCAGACCCCGATCTGAGATTGGAGCACCCCAAGCAACCGTTGCCATCCGCCATCGACTCCGGGAGCCTGATTCCGCCTGGCCAGCCGATGCTGCTGGTAAAATTGCTCAACCGCTCCACCGATCCCGGCCATTCCGTTAGCGAGCCTGTGATCGTCGAGCTGCCCAACGGTGCGGATGCCGTAAAATACGGGCGCATCCGGCGTTTGGTGATTTCCGCAGAGTCCGTGGCTCCGGATTTCAAGTTCATCCTCGCACCTTACCGGCAGGGCGGACCCGTGCCCCGGATCGCTTGGGATAAGACAAGCTCCACCGCCATTGTTAGTTCCGGCGATGCCACGGACACCGTTGTTTTTTCTACGGCTCATTCCGGCAAAACCGACGTGGTGATCAATCGAAAAACCGGAACGGCTCCTGCAACAGAAGTCATCCATGTAGACAAGCCGATCACTCCATTGGCGGACGTGCTCGCCGACAAGCGGGCCAAGGAGATCGCCGATACGAAGGCATGGGTGAAAAACGAACTGGCGGGTTTCAGTCCAAGGTCTCTCGAAGGTCTTGTGGCGCATTGGAATTTTGAAGATTTGCTGGATTCGAAAACGTCATCTATTGGAAGTCTAACTGCCACGATGGATTGTGTCGGGGGCAGGCTCGTCCCCGGAAGGGTCGGCAAGGCGCTGCAATTCACCGGTGCCAAGGAGGGGGTTCCTCTTCATGTCGATTTGAGCGGGTTCGCATCCGAAGGCTTCACCATCGCGTTCTGGGCCAAGGATGCGGAGCGGAAAGGCGGCTATTTTTTCAACAACAACGGTAATCGCGGCATCAGTTTGGGAATTGAAAACCAAACACTCAGGGTGGATGCCGATTCGCGGCATCGCTGGTGTAAATCACCGGCGACGTTCGACGAGTGGCAGCATGTCGTCTGGACCTATGATGGCAAGACCATGCGGCTCTATCTGGGCGGCAGGCAAGTGGCCACGGGTGATGCGTCCGCGGCGTTTAGTGTATCGAAAAACACCACACTGGCTCCCGGATTCGCCGGGGTCCTTGATGAGCTCGTGATCTGCCGCCGTGCACTTTCTGCGGATGAGATTGCCCGGGTCTTCGCGGTGCAGACCTACGGACCGGGAACGCAGTGATCGCTTGCCTTGATCACGGGAGTTCGGGACCATGGCCCTTCCGAAAATTGACGTAAAATCATCCGCCCACGACGCAAAATCACCCCTGTTGAGTCCCGGTCGCTTGCCATTGAGTCAATTTTTACATTCGGGAAGGTTCATTCAATCGCTTTTCCACCAAACACCAAGCCAGAAAAACCCATGAAACCACGATTCTTTTCATTCACGCGGACCGCACTGATCAAGGCGACTCCGGTCATCATTGTCATTGCCCTGTCATCAGGCGTCACTCAGGCAGCCATCAGATACTGGGACCTTAACAGCACGACTTCCGGTCTCGGCTCAGGTACCGGTTCATGGGATCTATCCGCTACGAACTGGAACGCGGCGACAGCAGGCACCGCCGCCACTGTTGCCTTCGTCAACGGCGATGACGCGTTTTTCCAGACAGCAGGAGTTAACACGGTCACCCTCGATGCCAACCTCACCGCGAATTCCATCACTCAAACCACGACTGCCACCGCCACCACCATCAATTCGGGAGCAGGCACCCAGATTACGATCACTTCCGGCAGAATCGATAGCATCGGCAATCAGCCGTTCATCATCAATCCCGATGTTGTTCTCAGTGCCGCTGGCACGATAACGTCCTCATTGTCCACCAATCCCATCACTCTGGCCGGCGTGGTGAGCGGAGCGGGATTCACCAAAGCGGGAATAGGAACACTCAATCTCAACGGAGCCAACACCTATACCGGAACCACCAATGTCATCGCGGGCACAGCCAGTGTTGTGGGTGCCACGGCGAACATCAATGCTTCTTCTGCAATCACCCTCGGAGGTTTCGGGCTTACCGCCACGCTCACGCTGGACAATACAGCGGGCATCGTGAATCGCGTCAGTGATGCGGCACCTCTTTCACTTTCGACGGGCGGTGCCTTGAGCCTCGTGGGCAACGCGAGTGCGAATACCTCCGAAACGGTCGGTGCCCTCACAATTGGCTCTGGTGCTTCGTCCATTTCGATTTCCGGAACGGCGCTAGGCCTGCTCCACACACTGTCGGCGGCCAGTATCACGCGCACCAACCTGGGAACCGGTCTTGTCCGCGGCACCAGTCTCGGTCAGGCGGCGACGAATGCGACGCTGCTCACTCTATCGGATATTTCCGGGCTGAATTTAGTCGGCACCACCACTGCCAACGGTACCTCGCCGGGCACCGCCGACAACGTGAAAATTGTGCCGTGGCTTATCGGTGACTCCAGTGCCACCTCAGGAGGAATCAACTTCGTGACCTACGATACCACCGGCGGCTTGCGACCGCTGGCTACGGGTGAATACGCGACTCTTGCTGCAGGTTATGTGGCAACCGGCGAAAACGTGAGGGCCTTCAATGGTACGATCACGGCAGCCAGCCCCAGCTTGAACTCGCTGCTCTTCAGCACCGCCAGTGCGCTCGGCGGCAGCGGAACTCTCAGCATCGCCAGCGGCGCAGTGGGACTCATTAACAGCAACACCGCCTCGATAGGCAGCGGTTTCTCCAGCCTCAGTCTGGGGAACAACGAGGGGGTGATTTATGTCACCAGCAGCGGTTCACTTACCATCAACACACCGGTCGACGTTACCGGTGGCGGTGGACTCACTAAAGCGGGTGGTGGGAGTGGCTCACTTGTCCTCGCAGCAGCGAACCTTTACACCGGTCCTACGACCGTCAACCAAGGCACCCTTGCTATCGGCACTGGTGGCAGCACCCACGCGTCTTCTGCGGTTACGGCAGTGACCGGCGGCACCCTGAATGTAAACTCCGGAGGCACTGTCAACGGCAGCGTTACCTCCCAGATATCCACCGCGCAGACCACCGCCAACGTCATCAACAGCGGCACCATCGTCGGCGCGCTTACCACCAGCGCTGGCACAGGTCCAGCTAGTCCGAATGCAAACGCCACCCCTATCGTCAACACCGGGCACGCTCAACTGAATGCGGGTTCCACCACGGGCAGCATCACCAACAACGGCCAGTTGACGTTTTCCGGCGCGGCTCCGATCACGTCGTTCGGCACCATCAGTGGTTCCGGCGGCTTGGGCGGATTCAACGATGCGAACACCGACACCAAGACGCTCACCCTCGCCGCAGGCAGCGCATTCTCCTATTTCCGCAATACCAACTCGACAGGCACCGCCACCTCGGTCCTGCAAGTCGCGGGCGGTGGCACAACGTCCTTCCAATGGTTTGGATATAACAACACGGTCACCGGAGCGGCTGATGTGACCTTCAACGGCGGCATCTTCAATATTGGCAGGATCGGCCAAAATAACACCGGAGCCACCTCGATCGGGATCTTCAAGGTTACCAATGGCTCGGCTCTCAACATCGCGACCAGCGGCCACGAGCACGGCACCTGGAACATCATCAACGGCACCATGGCTTTCACTGGCAGCATCCTGCAAGCCAACGGAACCAACGCCGCCGCTTCGGCTTTGCAGCTGACGGTCAACAACAGTGGCGGAGGTTCCGGAAGCACCCTTTCCGCGACGGGTTCTCTAACGCTTGGCAGCGGCCCGACGGGTTCAAGCCAGAACAATTTCCTGACTATCGGCAACGGGGGGACCGCTTCGTTTACGGGCGGCCTGCTTTCTGTTGGAAACGCGACGGCGGCGACCGCTGAAACCAATACGGTTAACCTGAATGGCGGCAAACTGCTCGTCGGCGGCACATCAGGGATTTTTGCGGCAGCAGGCACAGGGCAGATCAAGACCTTCAACTGGACCGGCGGCCGACTCGCGTCCTTGCAAATCACCCCGGGCGTCAATTTCACCAATCCTGCCAGCGGTGGCATCACGACCACGGGCCTAGTCAACAGTGGTGGTGTTCTCGCTCCGGGAGATGTCGGCACTGCGGGCCGCACCACCATCACTGGCGACTACACCCAGCAGGCCGGGGGCACCCTCGCCATCGACATCGGCGGCACCAACCAGACCGGAGGCTTTCAGAATCTGGTAAACTCCTATGACAACCTGCTGTTGAACGGTGCCTCCACCGCGAATCTTTCGCTCAACGGCAATCTCCAAGTCTCGCTCCAAGGATTCACTCCGGCGAGCTCCGATTCCTTCACGATCATTCGCGCTGCTCCCTCCACACTGGTAGTGAGCGGGGCGTTTTCCAATGTGGCCTTCGGTGCCCGTATCACCACCCAGGGCGGCGAAGGAACTTTCCTAGTGAGCAACACGGGCACTTCGGTGACGCTCAGCGACTATCAGTCTAACACAGCAAATGACTTTGCCGCATGGATCGGAACCTTCGGTGTGAGCGATCCTTCCTTCGATGCCGATCCGGACAACGACGGACTCGACAATGGAGTCGAAAACATCCTCGGCTCCAGTCCGTCGGTTTTCAGCGAAGGGCTCACCCAGATCTCCACCACCGGCAGCTCGGTCAAATTCCGGCACAGCCAGAGTAACACCATCGCCTCCGACGTGGCGAAGACCTATCAGTGGTCCCCCGATCTGGTGAACTGGGCCGCCAGCGGCGTGAGCATCGGCGGCACTACTGCCACCATCGCCGAGAGTACTATCACGAATGTCTCCGCTCCAGGCAACGATGTGATCGAAGTCACAGTCACCGTCACCGCCGGTCCTGCGACCAAGATCTTCGGTCGTCTCGTCTCGACCCAGACACCGTAAGGCACCGCTACAGATTGATTAGAATTTCCGGAGGTAACGGGTTTTCTCCGGAAGGAAAAACAGGGGGCGCCGAGTGGAGAATCGGCGGCCCTTGTCTTCGCTCTTGAAACAACCGGTTCTCTCTCCCTTAGCGAACCATGGGGTCGCGTGAATCCATCAGCTAATGAATGGAAGGCAGGCGTTCAATCTTGGGCACCGGGGTGGGGGAGTCGTGTGCCAGCCACAGCAGGGAAAATTTCCCGATCAATCCGATTTTACCAAACGGCCAATCATGAAAAAATCCGAAAGGCAGAAGCCCAAACCTCTTGTGATGGGCACCATTTTACGCACGTCTCTCATCATGCAGGCAGTTATGCTGTCTGCCCAAGGTGCTGATTTCTACTTCGATGTGAATGGCGCGTCCCCCGGCAGCGGTGTCGCTAGCGGAGGCTCCTACGCTTGGTCCGGTGCCTTCTGGTCCACCGCCACGGACGGCACCGCCGCCACCGGCACACTTCCGACGCGTAACACGTCCTACTTCTCCGCCGGCGTGGATGGCGAGGGCAGCTTCACCGTCACTGGCGCGACCAGTGAGACTGGCAGCGTCGTCGTCCAAGAGGGAAACGTCACCCTCCAGAGCCTCACTCGCATTTTCAACAATGGCTCGGTCCTGCGCACGCTCGCCGGCACCAGCCTTACCATTCAAAACTCGCCAGATTTCTATAACAACGGGGTTACCTTTGACACTGCCGCCGACACGACGATTACGATTGCCGGGACCAGTAGCGGCAGTCGCAAAGCACTCCTCACCAAAACCGGACCGGGGCGAGTGATCTTCCAAGGCGTCAACTCCGGCGGCTCCGGTGGCACGCTCACCATCCATAATGGCGAATACAGGATCCAGAACAGCGCGTCCGTCGCCGACGGCGCTTCGGTCGTCAACTCCGGCGGCACCCTCTCGCTGGCCAACAACATCGCTCCAACTCGCGGCCTCACACTCAATGGCTCAGGCTACATCTCTGCTGGCGCACTCCGCAGCGTTTCCGGCAGCAACTCCTGGAATGGCCTGCTTACCTTGGGTTCCGCGACCCGCATCCACGCCGACCCCGGTGCTTCCCTTACCCTGAACCCCGCCGCTGGAAATTCGGTGACCGGCGCTTTTCCGCTGGCCCTCGGAGGCTCGGGGACGATCACCGTTTCCAAGCCCATTTCCGCCGTGGCGTCCCTCACCAAAGACGGCGCGGGCGTAGCTATTCTGGCTGCCCCAAATCCCTTCACCGGACCGACCACCGTATCCGTTGGAAGCCTGCGTTTCTCCGAAACCTCCGGCGTGTTGGCGACTGTCGGCGGGTCACTTGCCGTGAATGCCACCGTCGAGGTGGTCAACGCCGCTTCCCAAACATGGTCCACACCGCTTTCCGGCGGCACTGCGGGCCGTTTCGTAAAGCAGGGTGGGGGACGCCTCACGCTCTCCGGCAGCCACTGGTTCGCAGGCACGGTAGCAATCCAGTCCGGCACCCTGACCCTTGCCACCGGCTCGTCTGTTTCTTCCGTTGCCCGTTTCGATGTCTCCGCCAATTCCACCTTCGATGTCTCCGCAGTCCCGGGCTTCGCGCTCGTCTCCAGCCAAACGCTTTCCGGCGTCGGAAATGTCACTGGATCCATTACCACGCAGGCAGGCTCCGTTCTTGATCTTACTCCGGGCACACCGCTCACCGTCACGGGTGCTATGACGATCACCTCGGGCACCGCAGTGCGTGCGCCCGCCGCCCTCGTCAATGGCACGTATCCGCTCATCCGCACCACCGGCGGCACCCTAACGACATCGCCCTCCGGGCTTTCCGTAGTCGGCTTCGTTTCCCCGACGCAGGTCGCCTCGCTTGAACTCAACGGTGGGGCCACTGAGCTTTCTCTGGTTGTTGCGACCAATCCCTATTCCAGCCGCGCGTTAACTTGGATGGGCGATGGTTCGGAAAATTTCTGGGACAACGCGACTTCTAGCACTTGGCGCACTAACAGCATGCCCGTCGTCTTTACGACCTCCGACACACTGACCTTCGACCAAACTGGATCTGCCAACCCGACGGTCAACCTCACAGGGACCCTTGTGCCGGGTTCCGTGACTGTCTCGTCTAACACCGACTATACGTTGACCGGCGAAGGCAGAATTGCTGGACCCACAGCACTGTCCAAATCCGGCACCGGCAAGCTCATTCTAACCGGCTCGCACACCTTCACGGGCGGCACCTCGCTGATCGGCGGCACCCTCGAACTCCGCGCTACCGGTGCACTCGGCACCGGCCCCTTCACTAACACCGCGACGCTGGCACTTGCTCCTCCCACGTCTCTCACCTTCGGAAATACGGTGTCCGGCTCCGGTGCGCTGGTCGTCTCCGGGGGGAGTGCGACCGTTGCAGGTAACAACTCAGCCTTCACCGGCCCCGCCACGGTTTCTTCCGGCACTCTGACACTCGGCCATGTCTCCGCGCTTGGCACCGCAGTTGGCGCAACTACGATTTCCTCCGGCGCGACGCTCGACCTGGCGGGGCTTGCCGTGGGCGCTGAGCCCGTCGTGCTTGCGGGTGGTATCTTGGCCAACACTTCCGCGCCTGTTGCCTCGCTCGCCGGCCCCCTCACCGTGTCCTCGGCTTCGAGCTTGGTCACGGCGAGCGAACTCACATTATCCGGTGCGCTCGGCGGCAATGCAGCGCTTGAGATTTCTAGCGGCGTGTTGCGGATCAACGGAAATTCCGCGACTAACACCGGATGGGTCACGGTCGCAAGTGGTGCCACCCTTGCCGGCTCCGGGTCGCTCGGCGGCGGGCTAATAGTCGCAGGCACGCTAGCACCGTCTACCGGTATCGCGGTTGTGGCCGCACTCACCGTGCAGGGAAATTCCACACTGCAGTCCAGCTCAACGACCCGCCTGCGCATCCAGAAAGCCAGCGGCGTGGCATCCTCCGATCGACTCGTCGTTGGAGGCACGCTCACCTTAGGCGGCACTCTGGCCATAACGATTTCCGGCCAGGCGCTCGCCGCTGGTGACACGTTCACCCTCTTCACCGCCGGCTCTTTGAGTGGCAGTTTTTCGGCGGTCCAGCTGCCTTACCTCTACGGCGATCTTCAATGGGACCGCTCCACCTTGGCGACCCACGGTGTCGTGCGTGTCATCGCTTTACCTGCGGTCTCCACCCAGGCCCAGCGCCGCGAGTGGTTGCTCACCCGCGTTGCTGACGATCCGGGGGGAGTCGACGGTTTCACGGCTGCCGGTGGATTTTTCGCACGCGGTGATATCGAAGCAGGCCGCAGCTACGCGCTCAGCCGCTCCCGCAGCCTGCTTTCCAACCATCGTAGTGGCGCGGTGCAAGTCGATCTTTTCTATATCTGGCCCGCCATAGATCTCGCTATCCGCTACGGCCAATTTCTCGACGCCGAAACCCACGCCAACATCCGCGAAGTCATCCTCACCTTCAACCAATACAAGGACACCACGACCTCTAACTTGAAGACCTTGTCCTGGGTCACCCGCTTTCTCGGCGGCCAGCTTTATGGTGAGGCCGCCTTTGATGCGGCGGTGGACGGCAATGGCGTCCCCGTCACTAACGACTGGCGCCCCGCCGATCCCGACGCCCGCTCCACCCTCCTCAGCCACCTCGATACCGTTGTCTCCTCCGGTTTCGGCGAGATCGCCTCGCGCCCCTATTTTTGGAAAAATCTCCTGCCCATCCTGAGCCTTGGTCAGCTCGCTCAGGACCCTGTCGTGCGGCAACGCGCCGCCATCGCCTACGAGGCCGGTCTAGCCCAAAATGCCGGTTACTGGCTGCGCGGCCATCTCGCCATGCCCACTTCGCGCAGCTACCCCGACATGTTGGAACAACATCCCTCTAGCGGCGCTTCGATGGGGATGTTCTGGTATCACTTCGGCGGTGAATTGCCCGCCCTCGACAGCGAATCCGCTCTGATGACAGCCGTCATGAACCCTTCCGTCTCGCCCTTGCTCGAACTCGCCGCTTCCGACCGCGACACGCCCTTTTTCTCGCGCAGCCGCAGCGGCGGAAATTTCCTCCAGTCCTACGTCGAGAGAGACTACGCCCTTTTCGCCGACGGCCCGGTCGGTCCGAATAGCGGACAAGTTTACGCCAACGGCGTCGTCTGGACCGACTCAGACCGCTCCCGCTCCCGCTACAGCCACCTCTGGGTCGCCAAGCCCATTCACGACGATCCTTCCTCGATCAATGTTTCCAACACCCACGGCAAGGAGTCGCGCCAGTTCAACGAAACCATCGCCCGCGACGCCTTGCTCTATAGCTTCGACATCGCTCCCCCTGCCGACCTCACCATCACCCCCACACCCACGCCCTACGGCATGGGCTACGTGCCCGGCGGCTACCGCGCCGTGGTCAACGATGCCGCCGCCACCGGCCAGATTTTTCTCCACTACGGCAGCGTGCTCATTGCCATCCGCTCCGAGCTACCCTTTGGTTGGAATCCCGCCGTCGGCATCACTTACCCCTCCGGCACAGTCCGCGCCGGCGACTCCGAGTTTCTCATTGATGGCGATACTGCCACCACTCGCCCGCCCGCTACTTTCACCACTCCGCTCACCGCCAATCTTCGTTTCGCAGTCGCGATCGAGACTGCCCGCCCCGCCGATTTTCCCGGTACCACGCCCGCCGACAAGCTCGCCGCTTTCCGCACCGCCATCCTTGCCATCCCAAAACCTTTCCGCCCCTCTGACGCTCCCACCACCGCCGTTTACACCACCCGCCGCGGCGACCGTCTCCGCTTGACCAAAACCCAGGACGCCTCCACCTATCCCGTCACCGTCAATGGCGCGCCGGTCGAGTATGCCCTCTTCCCGCGCATCGAGAATCCCTGGATCTATCAGCCTGCTGGTTCCAACACTCTGATTTTGCGTTCCGCTGATCGCCGCGAGACCCTCGACTTCTCGACTTGGTCGCGCACCGTTGCCACCGGTTCCATCGACGTTACCCCGCCGGTCTTGGCCAACGTCCCGGCCAATTTCACCATCGCCCCCGCGCACCCGCAGCCGACCGTCACCTACGCCGCCACCGCCAGCGACGATATCGAGGGCTCCGTACCTGTGGTTTTCACTCCGCCCAGCGGTTCTGCTTTCACGCCGGGCACCACGCGCATCGTCACCGCCACCGCCACCGATTCCAGCCTCAATTACACTCGCGCCACCTTCACTGTCACCGTTCTGCCTTACCCCACGCCGCCCGCGCCCGCCGCGCCGTGGAGCGTGCGAAACGTCGGTGTTCCGCCGCTTGTTCCGGGCTCCGCCCAACACGACGTCGCTAACCGCGTATTGATCATCTCCGGCACCGGCGGCACCAGCGGTGGCGGCACCAACGGCGACATCTGGAGCGGCACCAGCGAGGGATTTACCTACGCCTCCCGAGCCTGGACCGGCGACGGCGTTTTCACCGCCCGCGTTTGGAGTCTCAACGCCAGCGACAGCGGAGCCAAGGCAGGCATCATGGTCCGCGAGAGCAACACCACCGGCGCCAAGAACGCCATCACTTACATGAGCGCCAGTGGATCCGCTTTCTTCCAGACAAAATCTGCCACTAACGGAAATGTTGCCAGTTCCACCACCTCGGGTCGCGGAATCCCTGAGTGGGTCCGCTTGGTCCGCAGCGGCAATACTTTTACCGGCTTTTATTCCCACGATGGCATCCTATGGACTCAACAAGGAGCCGCCACCACCATCTCCATGTCCGGCCCGGATCTAACTGCAGGTCTCGCCGTTGCCCCGCGCACGGGTGGTCAGACAGCGTCAGTCATTTTTGACAACGTGACCTTTCACACCCCGCTGGATGCTTGGCGGCTTGCGGCGTTCGGCACCGACCTCAACACCGGCACCGCCGCCGACACTGCTGACTTCGATTTCGACGGCGTGGCCAACCTCACGGAATATGCCCTCGGCACCACGCCCACCAATACCGCCTCGGCCCCCGCTACGATAGCGGTAATTTTAAATCAGAGATTACAACTCACCTTCCTCCGAGCCCGCCCGGATGTGACCTACATCGTCGAGGTCTCCTCCGGCCTGTCACCGGATTCGTGGACCACGCTCGCCACCAACCCCGGCAGCGTCGGCCAGACCGTAACCGTCATCGACACGGTCAATGTCTCCACTGCCAACCCGCCTCGCAGATTCCTGCGCCTCCGCGTCACCAGCCCATGACCCGCCCCCTTTACAGTCTCCCTCCTTTTGATTCTTCCCGTTGGCTTTTCTCGATGAAATTCCTCCTAACGTTCCTCTGCGTTTTCCCCGCCCTATCAACTTTGCGGTTGGTCGCCTCCACGCCGCAATTCCCCGTCCCGGTCACCATCAATCCGGACCAGTCTATCACCTATAACCCCACGCCCAAGGGCGACCGCATCCCCGATTTCTCCACCGTCGGCTACAACTACGGCAACTCCCCCCTCCCCGGCGAACCCGGCGGCTACGCGGTCCCCGTCCTCGTCACCCTCTCCCCCCAGCCCGGCGACCAGACCGACCGCATCCAGGCCGCCATCGACTTCATCTCCGCCAAGCCGCTCGTGAACGGCTTTCGCGGCGCCCTCCTGCTCAAGGCCGGTCGCTGGGACATCCATTCCATCAACCGGCTCTACGTCCGCGCCTCCGGCGTCGTCATCCGCGGCGAGGGCGATCACCCGCTCACCGGCACTCGCCTCTACGCCCTCGGCACCATCAACGAAAACACCAACGGCGCCACTCTCCCCCGCGCCCCGCTCTTCACTTTCAGCGGCGGCTCCAACACCGCCAACTCCACCGCCCGCTCCCTCGTGGACGCGGTCTACGTGCCGTCCGGAGTCAACGTCATCCCCGTCAACGGCCATCCTTTCACCGTCAACCAGCGCGTCCAGGTCCGCTGGCCCGGTTCCGTCGCCTGGCAAAAGGCCAGCCTCTACAAAACAGACGCCAACGCCGACGCCGATCCTGCCATCACTTCCTCGCGCATCGTCACCGCCGTCACACCGAACTCCATCACCCTCGACGCGCCCATCACCACGCCCCTCGACCCCGCCTACGGCCGCGGCTACGTCGTCCCCGTCACCGCCTTTGGCAACATAACCAACGTCGGTATCTCCAACTGCTACTTCGAGAGCGCCTACGCGAGCGACAGCGACGAAACCCACGCCGCCAACGCCGTCGTCTTCAACAACGTCGAGGACGGCTTCATGCACAACTGCACCGCCCGCTTTTTCACCTATTCCATCGCCTCCGTCGGCACCAGCACGCGCAAGATCACCGTCAACCGCAGCCAATACCTCGACGGCGTCTCCCGCCTGATCGGTGCCCGCCGCTACAGCTTCCTTCTCTCCGGCGAACTGGGCCTCGTCTCCAATTCCATCTCCCGCTACGGCCGCCACGCCTTCGTCTCCAGCTGGCCCGCCGTCCCCGGCCCCATCGTGTTCGTCGACAGCACCGCCATCGGCAGCTACAACGAGTCCGGAGCCCACCTCGATTGGAACAACGGCGGTCTCTGGGACAACATCACCGACAACAAGCTCCAGGTGAAATTGGAGCGCCCCTCCGCCTCCTGCGTCGCTTGGAACTGCATCCTCAACAGCATCACCTTTGAGAACATGCCGCTCTCGCCGAACTGGTCCCTCGGCACCACCACCGCGAGCGGCGGGCCCGCCACGTGGATCAACTCCGTCTCCGGCGGCGCCTACGCCTACACCGCCCCTTTCCTCGGCAAGGCCGAACAATGGTCCAACGGCACCCGCATGTCCGTCCGCTCCCTTTACGAGAACCAGCTCAACACCCGCCTCGCCGCCGCCGGCAACCCCCACCGCTACGCCGCCAATCCCGCCACCCGCGTCAACTACCTCCCCGCCTTCCGCACTCCCGCCCAGCTCTTCGCCTCTTCCGGCACGGCCTGGTCCTACCAGGTTCCCGTATCCAACCTCATCCCCTACACCCGCAGCCCCAACTACACCGCCACCGGCCTTCCCTCCGGCGTCACCATCAACGCCACCACCGGCCTGATCTCCGGCACCCTGCCATCGGTCGCCGCGGACACGAATTACAACCTCACCCTCACCGCCCGTAATATAGACGGCACTACGACCAGGGCCATGATACTCACCGTCCGCCCCGCCGGCACCGCCAAGGTTCCGCTCGGCATGTCCGTCGAGGCCGACACCAACCGCACCGTCACCATCGATGTCCGCGGCCTCGGCGCTTCCCCAGTGCCCATGGTCCCCGCCTCCCGCCTGCTCGCCCCGCTGATCGTTCGTAAGGGCTACACTTCCGATTTCACCGGCGTCGCCTACACCGCCACCGACGTTCCCGTGCCCGTCCGCGGCGTTCTTTCCATCGAGGGCCTCACTTCACCGGTCACCATCACCTACAACGGCTCCACCACCCTGCCCACCGCCCCGGGCTTCTACGACATCGTCGCCACGCTCGACGACCCCGTCTACTCGGCCTCCGCCACCGGCCGTCTCCTCATCACCAACGCCACCGCCGTCACCGTCACTCTCAACAATACCGCCGCGCCCACCGCCGCCTCCCCCGTCACCGCCACCTCCACCCAGCCCGCGATCACCCCGGTCATCACCTACGACGGCTCCCTCTCGTTCCCCACCGCCACCGGGCTCTACACTGCCAAGGCCGTCGTGGCCGACCCCGAGTATTTCGGCTCCCGCCTCGCCCTCTTCGGCGTGCCGCCGCAGATCACCCAGCAACCCGCTTCGCTCACCGTCAACCAGGGCGCCCCGGCCGCCTTCTCCGTCGTCGCCACCGGTATCGCCAGCACTTTCCAATGGCGCAAAAACGGCGCCCCCATCCCAGGCGCCACCTCCGCCACTTTCGCCATCGCCTCCACCCAGGGCTCGGACACCGCCTCCTACGACGTCGTCGTCACCGACCAGACCGGCATCACCACCTCGGCGACGGTCACTTTGACCGTTATCGTGCCGCCCCAGATCACCCAGCCGCCTGCCTCCATCAACGTCGCCCAAGGCGCTCCCGCCACCTTCAACGTCGCCGCCACCGGCGGCGCCCTCGCGTATCAATGGCGCAAGGACACCTCTCCTATCTCCGGCGCCACCTCCGCCAGCTTCACTTTGCCTGCCACCTCCACGACCGACGCCGGCTCCTACGACGTCGTCGTCACCAATTCCCAGGGCACCGCCACTTCCGCCTCCGCCACCCTGACCGTCGTCCTTCCTCCGCAAATCACCCAGCACCCGCTCTCCCAGACCGTCAACCAGGGCACCGCGACGTCCTTCACCGTCACCTCCACCGGCATCGGCAACACCTACCAATGGCGCAAGGCGACCGCCCCCATCCCGGGCGCCACTGCCACCACCTACACCCTTCCCTCGCCCCAAGCCAACGACGCCGCCTCCTACGACGTGGTCGTCACCAACATCGCCGGAACCGCGACATCCAACGCCGCCGTTCTCACCGTCATCGTCCCCCCGCAGATCACCCAGCAACCGCAGCCGCAGGTCGTCACCCTCGGCGCGTCCGCCACCTTCACGACCGCAGCCAGCGGCCTATCCGCTACCTACCAGTGGCGCAAGGGCGGCACCCCTATCTCAGGCGCCACCGCCAGCACCTACACCATCCCGTCCGTGCAGACCGCGGACGCCGGCTCCTACGACGTGGTCGTCACCAATCCCGCCGGCACCGCGACCTCCTCCGCCGTCGCCCTCACTCCCCTCAATCCGAGCGGTATCCAAAAACTGAATAACACCACCGCGCTCGACCTCCCCGGCAGCTGGACCGGCGGCATCGTGCCCGGCCTCTACGACACCGCGTCATGGAACGGCACCTACACCAGCGGGACCGTCGGCGTCGGCGCCGGTCTCTCCGTCGGTCGCCTCCAGCTTCTCTCCCCTTCGACCGCCATCACTCTCAACACCGGCACCGGTCCGCTCACCCTCGGCGGCGGCGGCCTCGACCTCTCCGTCTCCACCCAGAGCCTCACCGTCAACGCTCCGGTCATTCTCAGCGCCTCCCAGACTTGGACCGTCGCCACCAGCCGCGTGCTCAACCTCAACAGCGTCGTCTCCGACGGCGGCTCCGCCTTCGGCCTCACTTTCTCCGGCGCCGGCTCCAGCGTCCTCTCCACCAACAACACCTACATCGGTCCCACCACGCTCACCGCTGGCACCCTCCACCTCGGCGCGACCGCCGGCACCACCAGCGGCTCGGTCGCCGGCCCCTTCGTCCTCGGCGGCGGCACGCTGCGCTCGAACCGCACCGACGCCCACTCCCCCCTCGGGGGCGCTCTCACCGCCACCGCCGGCACTCTCCAGGTCAACAACGCCAGCGCCGTCTTCACTCTCAACTCCACCAACCTGCCGCCCGGCTCCACCAACGTTTTCACCACCCTCACCGGCGTTTCCGGCGCCACTTTCGTCGTGGACGGCGCGCCCACCTCCACCCTCGGCTTCGGCGGCAGCGTGGGCGGCATGAATCTCACGGTCAAAAACGGCACGGTTAACTTCTCCACCAACGGCGGCGCCTTCAACTTCCGCATCGAGGGCGGCTCCTTCACCTCCACCGCCGCCGATCGTTTCCAACTCGCCACCGCCAACCAGACTTTCACCGTCACCGGCGGCTCGGCCAACCTCACCGCCAGTTCCCAATTCGGCTTCCGAGTCGGCGGCAGCGGCAGCCCCACCCAGGCCGGCGCTCAAACCGTCATCGCCACCCAGTCCGGCGGCACCGTTTCGGTGGCCGGCTTCAACCTCGGCGGCACCGACACCACTCTATTAAAGAGCCCTTCCTACACCTTGAGCGGTGGTATCCTTTCCGCCACTACAAATCTTCAAATCGGCGCCGACTCCGGAGGCAATGGCACCTCCACCTTCACTTTCTCCGGCGGCAAACTCGTCGTCCCCGGCACGATCAGCGGCGCGCAATCCGGCGCGAAACAAATCTTCGCCTTCACCGGCGGCAATCTAGTCTCCGGCACGCTGAACGCCACCAACCTCCGCTTCTCCGAACTCTCCTCCAACGGCACCCTCAACCAGACCGGCGGCACCCTCGCCCCCGGCGACCTCGGCACCCCCGGCCGCACCGCTATCACCGGAAGTTACATCCTCGGTGCCAACGCCACTCTCTCCCTCGACCTCGGCGGCAACTCCACCGCCACCACGTTCCAGGGCACTGCCAGCCAGTTCGACAACGTCACCGTCTCCGGCACCACCACCCTCGGCGGCAATCTTTCCGTTGCCCTGACCAACGCCTACCTCCCCGCCAACACCACCACCGTTACCGTCCTCACCTCCACCGGAACTCTCACCGGAGCCTTCGCCAACGTCCCCTTCGGCTCCCGCCTCCTCGTCGCCGACGGCCAGGGCAGCTTCCTCGTCAGTCAGTTGGGCAACACCGTCACGCTCTCCGCCTTCCTCCCTGTCGTCGTCACGCCTTTCGTCACCCCGGGCGTCAGCTCCAACCTCCTCGATTGGTCCGGCTCCATGGCCCTCAGCTACGATCTCGACCGCGCCCTCTCCGCCGGCGGTCCCTTCACTCGCCTCGCCACCGGCCTCGCCGCCACGCAGTTCACCGACTCCACCATCGTTCCCGGCACCCAATACTACTACCGCCTTTCCGGCACCGACAGTTTTGGTCGCACCTCCACCGTCATCTCCGGCCCGCCTCCCGCCTCGCCGACCTCGCTAGCCGTCACCCCCGGCTTCACCACCACCGCCCTGACGTGGAGCCCCGTCTCCGGCGCAACGGGCTATCGCATTCGACGCGCCCTCGCCGACTCCGGCCCCTTCGTGCTGGTCGCCTCGCCCGTTTCCCCCGCCTACACCGACACCGCCCTCACTACCGGCGTCACATATTACTACACCGTCACCGCCCTCAACGGCTCCGGCGAATCCGCGCCTTCCGCCGTAGCCTTCGCCACTCCTTTCCCCGGCACCGCCACCAAGGCCAACAACACCACCGCCCTCGACCTCGGCTCCAGTTGGTCCACCGCCACCGTCCCGACCGCGTCCGACACCGCCCTCTGGAACGGCACCTACGCCAACGCCACCGTCTCCGTCGGCTCCGGTCTGTCCGTCGCCCAGCTCCGCCTCACCAGCCCCTCCCAGGCCGTCAACCTCAACGCCGGCACCGGCCCGCTTAACCTCGGCGCGGGCGGCTTCGAACTCTCCACTTCCACACAAAATCTAACCGTCAACGCGCCGCTCATCCTCGCCGACACCCAAACCTGGACTGTCAACACCGGCCGCACCCTCACCCTCAACGGCAACATCTCCGAGTCCGACCCCGAGACCGCCCTCACCAAATCCGGCTCCGGTCTCCTCGTCCTCGCCGCCTCGTCCAACTCCTGGACCGGCCCCACCCTCGTCACCGCCGGCACGCTGCGCCTCGACGCCAACGCCGTCCTGGGCCTCGCCCCGGGCACCGGCGAATCCACCGCCTCCCTCTCAAGCCTCAGCATCGCCTCCGGCGCCACTCTCACCGGCACCGGCTTGGTGAATTGCCCCGTCAACATCAGCGGCACTCTCGCCCCCGGCCTCCTCGGCGCGGGCACGCTCACCCTTCAAGACTCCCTCACCCTCGCCTCAACCAGCTCCACCACCGTCTCCATCCACCGTTCGTCCCCCGCCGCCTGCTCTTCCGTCACCGGCCTCACCACCGTCAACTACGGCGGCACTCTCACCGTCACCAACACCGGCCCGGGCCTCGTCACCGGCGACCGCTTCGTGCTCATCGGCGCGACCTCCTACAGCGGTGCCTTCGCCACCCTCAACCTCCCCGCGCTCGACCCCGGCCTCTCCTGGGACACTTCCGGCCTGCCCGTCGACGGCAGCATCCTCGTCCGCTCCTCCGTGAACGTCCCGTCCACCAAATACTGGGACACCTCCGCCACCACCGGTCTCCAGGGCGGCTCCGGCACTTGGGATGTCCTCGCCTCCGCCAACTGGAATCCCGCCGCCGACGGCACCGGCACCCGCACCTCGTTCTGGCATTTCGACTCCGCCGTCTTCCAAAACGGCGTCACCAACACCATCACCCTCGCCGGCCCCGTCGCCGTCACCGCCCTCACCCAATCCGCCAACGGCACCGCCACCACCCTCAACGGCGGCATCCTCGTCCTCGCCGGCCCCACTCCGCTCAGCAACGGCGTCCCCAACGGCAACTCCACTCTCTCCATCCAGGCCCCCGTCCGCATCAACAACCTCCCCGTCACCCTCGCCGCCGTCCAGCCCGTCCTTCTCGGCCAGGGCCTCGGCGGCTCCGGCAACATCACCAAAACCGGCAACGGAACCCTCACCGTCACAGGCGACAGCGACTGGAGCGGCGCCCTCGCCCTCGACGGCGGCACCACCCGCTTCAACGGCGCCACCCCCGGCCTCTCCCGCCTCACCTTTGGCTCCGTCGCCGCCACCGTATCCAGTTCCACCTTACAACTCACCGCTGACGCCGACCTTACCTCCCTCGCCGTCCAGAACCTCGGCGCCAACACCCTCGACATCGCCGCCGGCAAGACCCTCTCCGTCACCGGCCCCGTCATCCTCGGCCTCAACGCCAACACCGCCAACATCACCGCGAGCACCGTCACGTCCATCGCCTTCACCGGCGGCGGCTCCGCCTCGTTCAGCAATCTCGCCGGCAGCTTCATCGTCGCCGGCGGCAACAAGGGCGGCATCGTCACCGCCGATTTCTCCGGCCTCTCCTCCCTAGTCATCGATACCGGCCCCGCCGGCAACATCTTCCTCGGCGTCAATCTGTCCGTCACCAGCGACACTCTTCGCCTCGCGCCCGACTCCACCCTCACCGCCGCCAACTTCTACGTCGGCGACGCCAACACCGGCGGCACCCACTCCCTCGTCCTCGGCTCCAGCGACAACATTTTCAACATCGACAACCTCTACGTCGGCCAGCGCCCCGGCGTCAGCAACCGCTCCGACGGCTCCGTCACCTTCCCCCCCGGCACCCCCAACGCCACCCTCCGCCTCCGCGACGCCGATGGAGTCAACCGCGCCAACCTCCAGCTCAACGACAACAGTTCCACCACCGGCCGCCTTCTCACCACCACTTTTGACGTCTCCGGCCGCTCCGCCGACCTCCTCCTCAACACCCTCGTCGTCGGCCGCCGCAACGCCAGCAGCAGCCCCGCCCAGGTCACCGCCGACACCTTCCGCTGGGATCGTGGCACCCTCGATGTCCTCCAACCCGTCGTCCTCTCTCAAGCCCCCGCCGCCGCGCAAAAAACCCACGTCGGCTCCATGAACATCGGCTCGGCCAACTCCACCCTGGCCGACATCGCCATCTTCCGCGGCGGCATCGTCGTCGCCGAAAACCGCTCCACCGTCACCACCGCCGGCGCCGCCACCCAGGCCACCCTCACCATCGGCGGCGGCTCCATCACCAGCGCCGACATCACCCTCGGCGACATCTTCACCCTCACCGCCCCCACCAGCGGCACCCGGCAATCCCTCGCCATCCTCAACGTCACCGGCGGCACCCTCACCCTCACCGCTCCCCTTCGCTCCGGTTCCTCCGGC
Source organism: Verrucomicrobiaceae bacterium (assembly GCA_027484055.1). GTDB lineage: Bacteria > Verrucomicrobiota > Verrucomicrobiia > Verrucomicrobiales > Akkermansiaceae > Luteolibacter. The sequence continues at coordinate 145,967 of JAIXQH010000014.1, forward strand.
GGCCCCGGCTCCAAGACCGCCACCCTCACCCTCGACGGCGGCACGCTCGACCTCGGCGGCAACGCCCTCGGCGGCACCGGCCCCTCCGCCCTCACCACCCTCAACTTCCTCTCTGGCACCCTCGCCAACGTCGCCTCCATCAACAGCACCTCCGGCCTCGCCAAAACCGGCAACGGCACCCTCACCCTCGCCGGCACCAACACCTTCACCGGCCCTGTCTCCGTCTCCTCCGGCACTTTCGTTCTCGCCCCCGCCGCCACCGCCACCACCTCGATCACCGTCGCTTCCGGTGCCACCATCGTGCCCGCAGGCACGATCGCCGGCAACCTCACGTTGCCCGTCGGCGCGACTTGGCGCGTGCGGCTCGACTCCGCCACCGCCTACGACCAGCTCACCCTCGCCGGAGCAAACTCCACCGCCACTCTCGGCGGCACCTTGGACATCGTCGCCGCGCCCGCTCTTCCCGCCGGCACCCGCTTCCGCATCCTGCGCAATCAGGGCAACTCCGCCGCCCCCGTATCCGGCTTCTTCGCTGGCCGCGCCAACCTCTCACCTTTCACCGCCTCCGGCCGCACTTGGTATCTCGACTACGCCGTTGGCTCCGGCGGCGACGTGGACCTAGTCCTTGCAAGCGACCTTGAACTCTGGCGTCAAACGGCTTTCGGAACGCTCTTTTCAACCGGAAACGCTGCTGATACCGCCGACTTTGATTTCGACGGAGTTGCCAACCTCATGGAATACGCCCTCGGCACGACGCCGACTTCGGCTGCATCGCGCCCGAATCTGGAATCTCAAATCTCAAATTTGAGATTACAGATCACCTTCCTCCGAGGTCGTTCTGATGTGACTTACTACGTCGAGGCTACCTCCGACCTCGCCACTCCCTCGCCGTGGCCTGTCATCGCCACCAACCCCGGAATCGTCGGTCAACAAGTCATGGTGGCCGACCCCGAGCCCGCTAATCCCCGCCGGTTTCTTCGCCTCCGGGTGACCAACCCATGAGCCTATGAAGACTATCCTGACACCCAGTAACCTCTTGTTTCGAATGCTCTTAATCGCTGCGTATTCGCCAATGACTCCGTTATGCTGCGCCGACACGCCGTCCTCCATCGTCGACCCGGAGGCCCTGTGCCAGGCCGTCCCTGCGCCCGGAGTTCATCCGCGCATCCTTTTCGGCCAAGGCGACATCCCAATGCTGAAGCGTCGCCTCGAGCAAAGCAAAACCGGCCAGAATGACACGCTCGTCTTCTCTGCTAGCGACTGTGCCGCCGCCACCCGCGTCAGCGTCCTGCGCGATGGCGCTGAAATCCTTTCCTCACGCACATGAAGCCAAGCACTGTTCTATTCGTTTGCATACTCTGCATCGCTGCCAACTTGCGCGCGGCGGTTTCGCCTTTCCGCGACGAGGTGGACTGGCCTGCTTTTCTCTCCCGCCAAGACCTCGTGTGGGAACAGCTTCCGCGTCAGTGGAACGAAGGGGCGTTCGTCGGCAATGGCCAGCTCGGTGTGATGCTTTACGCCTCGCTCGCCGACAACCGCCTCGATTTTCATCTTGGCCGCGCCGACGTCACCGACCACCGCAAGGCGCCGGATCGTAAAACTTCAATGGGCGCGCCGGGTGCGGGAGTGATGTTCGATTTCCCCCGCCTCGATGTGGGGCATATGGCGTTGCGTCCTGCCGGCAAGATCCTCGACGGCACGCTGCGACAGGATTTGTGGAATGCGGAAATCACTGGCCTCATCAAAACCGACCTCGGCGAACTCCGACTGCGCCTCGTCACCGTGCGCAACCAGATGGTTCATGTCGTTGAAATCACCTCGACCGAGAAAAACGCTGCCGGCGTTGCCCAGCCTTGGCGGTGGGAGTTTTTGCCAGGCAACGCCGATTCGCCTCGCGCCCAGGTGAAGCCCGAGCAGGCCGCGCAGCAAAATTATCAATCCAATCCACCGCCACGGCTGGAAGCCATCGAGGGCGTGACCGTTTGCGTCCAACCGCTCCTCGCTGGCGGCGATTACGCGACTGCGTGGATGGAGGAGATCACCGCCGACCCTAGCACCTCGCGCCTCATCATCAGCACTTCCAACGAAGTGCCCGCCGGAGGTCTTTCGGCTCCGCGCGCGGTCGCCGATGTGCGCGCTGCCGCTCTTGTCAAGACCGAGGCCTTGCTCGCCGGACACCGCGCGTGGTGGCACGCGTTTTACCCGGCAGCTTTCCTGACCGTGCCTGACTCGCGCGTTGAGGCCTTTTATTGGATTCAGATGTATAAACTCGCCGCCGCCTGGCGAGAAGATGCTCCGGCCATCGATCTCTTTGGCCCATGGTTCCGCGTCAGCCAATGGCCCGGCGTGTGGTGGAATCTCAACATCCAACTCACCTATTGGCCGGTTTACGCGGGTAACCGCCTCGCCATCGGGCGCAACTACCTCGACCTCGTGGACACACAATTTGACACCACATTTGAGAGCGCGCTGAACGGCAAAGTCATCGGTGACTTCGCGTGGGCGCTGCACAACTATTGGTGGCAACTGCGTTTCGCCGGTGACTGGCGCGGCGTGCAGGAAAAGTGGACGCCCAAAGCCCGCCGGGTCGTGGACGCCTATGCCGCCAAGCTCGTTAAAAATGCCGAGGGGCGCCTCGAACTGCCCGGGCTCGGCTCGCCCGAATACCACGGCTTCGCGACGTTCAATAACACAACCTACAATCTCGCGCTGTTCCGCTGGTTACTCACGGCCTTGATCGAAGCCGACGCGCGCTCGGGCCAGCCCGCGAGTCCCAAAGCGGGGGAGTGGCGGAGGGTGCAATCGGAACTCGTGGAGTATCCGGTCGACGCCAACGGCCTGATGATCGGCAGCGACCAGGCGGTGGACGAATCCCACCGCCACTTCTCACACCTGCTACCCCTCTACCCGCTCTACCAAATGGATCCGGACGATGTCGTCCAGCGCGAGCTCCTCATTCGCTCCGCCCGCCATTGGCACGGCATTCAAGATGGCAAAGCCTTGGCCGGCTATTCGTTCACCGGCGGTGCTTCCATTTACGCGTCGCTCGGCATGGGCGATGAGGCACTGGGGATGCTGAACGATTTTTGCAACAACGCACGCGGCGGCGGAAAGGTCCTGCCAAACACGATGTATGTGGAGAGCGGCGGGAAAAATCCTGTGATTGAGACGCCGCTCAGCGCGGCATCCGCGACCATGGATCTCCTTCTCCAAAGCTGGGGCGGCAAAATCCGCGTCTTCCCTGCCGTGCCTTCCGCGTGGGCCGAGGCGAGTTTCCGCGATCTGCGCGCGATGGATGGATTTCTTGTGAGCGCCGTCCGCGAAAAAGTTGTCACCGCGTGGGTCGCAATCACCAGCGAAGCCGGAGAACCGTGCGTGCTGAAAGTGCCCGATTGGAGAGGGCCGCTGGAGGCGCATGCCGCTCGCACCCCTGAGATCACCGTGCTAGGCCCCGGCGAATACCGGGTCGATCTGCGCAAGGGTGAGAGCGTCGTGCTTTGCCCAGTCGGTCGCTCAGTTTCGCCCGTCATGAAAGCAGTTCCTAACACTTCCGGTGTCACCAATCCATTCGGCGTTAAACGCGGGGGAGAGCTGAAAACGCAACAAACTTGGACCGAACCTCCCGTCCATACGCCCGCCGCTCGACCATGAACACATTAAACAAGAACCATACACCTGAAACCCTCACCTTGTCTCTCTCTCTCGGTCCGATCAAAAGCGCAGCTTGACCGTCATGCTCCAGTCGCGGCCTGATAGAAAAATCGGGCTCCTTGGTTTTACGAAAATCAATTCTACCCCTGCAGAATCTAAATAACAATGAACTTCCTAACTCCTCCTTTACAAATGAAGCACAAAAGACACCTCCTGCTCCTCTGGCTGCTTGTCCAGAGTCTAACGCTCCACGCCGAGATCAAGCCTAACGCTCTGTTCGCGGATCATCTTGTGCTGCAACGTGACAAGCCGGTTCCCATTTGGGGCACTGCCGATGCCGCAGAAAAAATCACCGTAAGTTTCGCTGGCCAGGTCAAAACCACGGAGGCCGATGCGCAGGGGCAATGGCGTGTCACGCTTGATCCAATGCCCGCCAGCAGCGAGCCACATGAACTCAATTTCAAATCTGAAATTTCAAATTTCAAATTTACGGATGTGCTCGTCGGCGACGTCTGGATTTGTAGTGGTCAATCGAATATGGAACGTCAGCTTGGTTTGCGCAGCGGTCAGCAACCACTGGTCAACTGGGAACAGGAAGCCGCCTCGGCCAACTATCCCCACATTCGCCACTTTGCCGTCGATCGTAAATTCGCCGATACCCCCCAGCTTGAAACCAAAGGAGCGTGGGAGGTTTGTTCACCCGCGACTGTTCCAAATTTTACTGCCGTTGGTTATTACTTCGGCCGAGATCTGCACCAGAAATTAAAAATCCCGATTGGTCTAATCCATGCCTCTTGGGGCGGAACGCCAGCGGAGGCATGGACGCGGACAGAAGCATTACAGACTTCCTTGCCCGAGGTCTCCAAAGCGCAAACAAAAGCGGTCGCAGAGTATCCGGCCATGCTGGAAAAGTATAAAGCGGAAGAGCCGCTGCTGCTCGCCACTTGGGAAAAGGCCGTGGCGGAGGCCAAGGCGGCGGGCAAACCGGAGCCCAGAAAACCCGGCCCACCGCGCGATCCCTCTACGGGCCAGAATCGCCCCTCGGTGCTTTTTAACGGCATGATTTCACCGTTGCTCCCGGTCGCGATGCGTGGCGTCATTTGGTATCAAGGGGAATCTAACGCCAGCCGTGCGCTCCAGTATCAAACGCTTTTTCCACTCTTGATTGCGGATTGGCGTCAACAATGGCAGCAGGGGGAGTTTCCGTTTTTCTTCGTGCAAATCGCTCCGTTCAAAGGTCAGAACCCAGAGATTCGTGAGGCGCAATTACTCACGTGGAAAAAAACGCCGAACACCGCGATGGTGGTGACAGCGGATGTGGGCGATGCCGAAGACATTCACCCGACTCGGAAAGAGCCTGTCGGGCAACGCTTGGCCTTGGCCGCACGGGCTTTGGTTTATGGAGAAAACATCGTTTACTCCGGACCCGTTTATGAGTCGGTAACGATAAAAGGGAACCGGGCTGTGCTCCGTTTTACTCATTTGGGCGGCGGACTCGTTGCCAGGGACGGAGAGCTTAAGGGGTTCACCATCGCCGGTAGCGATCAAAAATTTGTTCCGGCTCAGGCGAAAATTGAAGCCGATCAGATCGTGGTCTCCGCTCCGGAGATCCCAGCGCCAGAAGCTGTGCGCTATGGCTGGGCAAACGTGCCCGAGGTCAACTTGTTCAACCAAGCCGGCCTCCCTGCATCTCCCTTCCGCACGGACAACTGGACTAAATAATTCTCCCGATGAACCCTCGCCTCATACTCTCATTCGGACTTGCTTTGCTGCTAGTTCCGCTCGACCTCACTGCAAAGCCAGACGGGCCTGCGGTGAGCGATTACAACGTTTCGTGGACGGATTTTGCAAAGGACTCGCAAGACTCCATGCCCACCGGCAACGGCGACATCGGCCTTAATGTCTGGACGGAGGCCAACGGCGATGTGTTGTTTTACCTCAGCAAAACCGATGCGTGGAGCGAGGCGCAGAATTCGCAACTCGTGAAACTTGGCCGCATCCGCCTTTCGCTTCAGCCCAATCCTTTCACTGCCGAGAAGGGATTCACGCAAACGCTCCGGCTACGCGACAGCGAAATTCTCATCACGGGTGGCGGCACCACGCTGCGCCTGTGGGTCGATGCCAACGCCCCGGTCGTGCGCGCGGAAATGATCGCGACGCAACCCACGACTCTAACCGTCACCCTCGACCCGTGGCGCACTGAGGCCAAAGATAAAGTGACCGCTGATGTGGTGTTACCGAACGAGAAAGATCGACTTACGTGGTATCATCGCAACTCTGAAAAACCGACGAACCCCGAATTGGCCCATCGCACTTTTGGAACTACCATACAGGGTGCAGGGCTGGTGCGAGGGGAGGGGAATACCTTGCGCTCGCCGACACCGCAGACCACTACGCGAGTCGAGATTTATCCCTTAACCACCGTGACAGAGACTGTGCCTGAGTGGCAAGCCAAGCTCTCGGCTCAAGCCGCGCGTCTCGCCCTCGTCGATCTCAAGCAAGCGCGTCTGGCGCATCAACAGTGGTGGAGCGAGTTCTGGGGACGAAGTTATATTTTCCTCAGCGGTGACGCCGAGGCAAGCCGCGTCACGCAGGGCTATGTGCTACAACGTTACATCACAGCGTGTGCTGGGCGCGGGGCCTATCCGATTAAATTTAACGGCTCCATCTTCACCACGGATCATCCCGGCAAGACCAAGCGCGAAAAGGGTTCCACGGTAGACATCCCCGCCCCGATGAACGCGGATGAGCGCGATTGGGGCGGGCAATATTGGTTTCAAAACACCCGCCCGATGTATTGGCCCCGCCTCGCTGCCGGGGACTTCGATTTGATGCAGCCGCTCTTCAAAATGTATCGCGAAATGTTGCCGCTCAATAGTGCCCGCGTCCGGGAATTTTACGGCCACGAAGGCGCCCACTTCCGTGAGACCGCACCCTTCTGGGGCGATCTGAGAAAAATCTTGCCCGAGGCAAAGGGAAGCTACACCGATCACTACTATCTGCCGATCATTGAACTCGGCGCGATGATGCTCGATTACTACGACTACACCGGAGATGCGAGCTTTGCGAAAGAGACGCTGTTGCCGGTCATGACGGCAGGCCTCACTTTTTACGATCAACATTTCCCCCGCAGCCCCGATGGCAAACTCCTGCTTGAGCCAGTGAACTCGATTGAGATGTTCTGGAAAGTGCGCAATCCCGCACCTGATCTCGCGGCCTTCCATTTTCTCCTGCCTCGTCTACTGGCCTTGCCGGATGCACTGCTAGAGCCCAAGACCAATCAACAGTGGCAACGTTTACTGTCACAATTGCCGCCTCTGCCCATTGGTCAAAAAAACGGTAAGCGCGTCATCCTCCCCTACGAAGGGGGACAAACGGCCCCGGCTAAAAATACCGAGGTGCCTGAACTGTATGCGATTTATCCCTTCCGCCTTTACGGCGTGGGCAAACCCGACTTGCAACTCGCTCTTGATACCTTTGCGGAACGCAGCATCAAGCGCACGAAGTGCTGGCACCAAGACCCGGTCTGGGCCGCTTATCTGGGTTTGGCCACCGAGGCGAAACGGGATGTCATCAAGAATCTAACCAACCGCGATCCGCGTCTGCGCTTTCCGGCGTTTTGGGAAAAGGGGCACGACTACGCACCCGATCAGGACAATGGCGGAAATGGTGAACTCGCCTTGCAATGCATGTTGCTTCAGGCGGAAGGGAGGAAAATCCGGCTCCTACCAGCCTGGCCCCGGGAATGGAATGCGGTCTTCAAATTGCATGCCCCACTCAACACCATCGTCGAAGGCCGGGTGGAAAACGGCAAGTTGCTCGATTTGCGCACCAACCCGGAATCACGGAAGGCTGATGTGATCATCATGACTGAAATGCCACCCACATCTCCAAATCCTTAACTTTATGATCAAAACTTTCTTCCTAAATTTCATATTCGCCATTGGGATTCTAACGGGATCAGCTGCCGAATTCGCGCCCGTGTTCACTTCCGGCGCGGTCTTGCAGCGCGAAATGCCCGTAACGTTGTGGGGAAAAGGCCGGGAAGGGGAAAAGCTCACGGTCGAGTTTCTCGGGCAGAGTGTTTCCACTACGGTGAAGGAAGGACGTTGGCGGTTAGAGTTGGCCGCGATGCCGGCGAACCCCGGTGCGCCCTTAGTTTTGCGCGGAGACCAAGAAATCACGCTGACCGATGTCGCGGTCGGCGAGGTCTGGATTGGCGGGGGACAGTCGAACATGGAGTATCGCTTGAACCAATGTTCACCGCATACCGATACCGTGCTGGCGACGGCAGATGAGCCAGGTGTGCGCCAACTCAAGATTCCGCTCCGTCCCTATGCGGGCGATCCTTTTCCGGCTTTTGGCTGGAAGCGTTTTGACAAGGCCTCGGCTCCGTTCTTCAGCGCCGTGGCCTATTATTTCGCGGCCCAACTTCACCAAAAACTCGGAGTGCCGGTCGGCATCGTGAATTGCAGTTTCGGTGGGGTGCCCATTGAGTCCTGGATGAGCCGCGAGGCCATCACGCATGCCGGACTGAAAGCCACCCTTGATACGCATGATCAAAAAATGGCGAGCTTCCCCACGGCGGAGGCCTACGAAGCGGCGGTGAAAGAATTTCAAACGGCGCAGAAGGCTTGGGATGAACGCAAAAAAGCGGGCACGCCAGAGGCGGAACTGGGGCCGCAACCGCAGGAACCCTATGGCTACCGATATAAGCGGAGGCCGACCGGACTTCGTGATTCCATGCTGCGCGAGATCATTCCCTACACCGCCCGCGGGGTGCTCTGGTATCAGGGCGAGAACAATTCAGACAAGCCTGCTGAATATGCCGCCTTGCTCCCGCAATTGATCGCGGAATGGCGTAAGGATTGGGCGCGCCCTGACTGGCCGTTTTTCATCGCCCAGATTGCTTCATCCAACAGCAAGCAGCCAGAGATCGAAGGCTGGGCCACGTTCCGCGAGGCGCAGCGCGTCGTGGCCACGACCACGCCCCACGCGGGTTGGGTCGTGACGCTGGATTACGGGGAACTCGGTCAAGTGCACCCGACTCAAAAGCAGCCGATCGGAGAACGTTACGCGCGCCTCGCCTTGGCTCGGGTTTACGGGCAAGAGGTCGGCACCGTGCAAAGTCCTTGCGCGGTGAAAGCCAAGTTTGTGGCCGGTATCCTCACCATCACGTTTGATGAATTGCGTTCCGCATTGGAAATCCGCGATCCCGCGATGCCCACTTTGGAAGTCGAAACCGGCACAGGCACTTGGCAGGCAGTCACCGGTAAATTAGGCGCGGATGGCCGCACGTTAGAGGTCGCTGTTCCCCCCTCGGCGGGTGCACCGAAGGTGGTGCGTTATGCCTGGCGACAATTCTGCGCGCTGTCCCTTTACACCGCCGATGGCCTGCCGGTCACTCCGTGGAAATTGGTGCTTATTCCTTAAGTTTTTTCTAATAAATGCATGATCCTCCCGGTTGATAAAGCCGATGGGGGACGGTCGCCGCGCCGCCCCAGTGGGCTGCTTCTCTTTGCGCTGACCTCCCGACTCGCGACGCAAAATCGCACGCCAACGCCGCATTATCACCCCTTCTGTCACAGGGAAACTCCTGCAAGATGAGAGCATATTCCTACCCGAGGATCATTCGTCTGCACTCCCAATAAATCCCAATAAATCCCACCGCATCGCACTATGAAAGCTCGCAAAAATCCGTTTCTTCACGCTGGAGGCATCGCCGCCAAGTATTCGTGCACCCATTACAAGGCCTTCTCCACCCTGCTGGCCGCCGTGTCTCTCTTGGCGGTCTCCGCGCCTTCCGCTTTCGCGGCCAGTTATTATTGGGACACCAACAACGCAGACGGCTTCACCTCTATCACTGGCGCGTGGAACGGAATCAACACTTTCTGGAATACGGACATCACCGGCGCCGCTTCTGGCACCTTTATTGCCTCCCCGACCTCAGCCGATGATTTGTTTGTCAACGGTGGCACGACCGGAACCATCACCATGTCCGGGACGCAGTCTACTAGCAGCATTAACTTCGGTGCCAATGTCGTCACGACGCTCTCAGGTGGCACCTCTCTGACCATCGGTGGCACCGGCACCCAGTCGGGCGTCTTTGCCTCTTCCTCCGCCGCGAGTAACCTCAATACCCCGCTTATCCTGAACGCGTCCCGGACTGCGTTCAACTTCAGCAATACCAGCACCGGATTGCTCACCATTGGCGGCAACGTCACCGGTGCAGCCTCCAGCGGCACGCAAACGATCACGGCGGGGTCAAGCGCAGCAGGTGGCATCACGTTTAGCAGCATCATCGGCGACGGTCTTGCAGGTGGTATCACAGCACTGACGGTCAACAGCTCCAACACGAGTGCAATCACCACGCTAAACGGCGCGAACACCTACTCCGGCCCAACCACCATCTCGGCCGGCAGGCTGACTGTCGGCGGCACGGGGAGCCTTTCCTCCAGCTCAGCCGTAGCAGTAAACAGCACGACAACGGGCGCTCTGACAATCAATTCGGGTGGCGTCGTCGGTGGCAATGTCACGGTGGCTCCTTCTTCGTCTGCCGCAACTAACTCAAACAATCTGGTCAACAGCGGCACCATCAGTGGTAATCTGACGATCAACAGCTCTACGGTGCCGGCACCGATCGTAGTGCAAGCAAACTCCGTCATTTCCGGCAACGCGATCTTGAACGGCGGCAGCAGCACGAGCAGTGGTGGCACGATCAGGAATGACGGCCAGTTGACCATCGCAGGTTCCACGGCGGTGACACTGGGAACCCTCACCAGCACCGGCACAGGCAGTGCAGGTAGTGGGGGCACGGGGGCCATTCATTACAATAATACCAATGCCTCCGGTAATACGCTCAATTTTGCCAATGGCTCGTCCTTCGCTTGGTTGTCTGTTGGCAACGGCGCGATCGGTTCTCTGAATACAACTGGCACGGTCTCTCTCTACAGTTATGCCCAGGGTGCTATTACCAATCCAAACAGCGCATGGCCCTTCACGATGAGCTTCACGGGCGGCACTTGGAATGTGGGGCAAGTGGGACAGAATAATTCGACGAAGATCGCCACTGGAACCACCAACATTCTCGGAGGTTCCATCTTCAATCTTGCTCCGGTAGCAGCTTCCACATGGACGGGGCTTGCTGCGTCTAACGGTGGTACCTTCATGCACGGCACTTGGAACATTGGTGGCGCGTCTGCTGGAACGTTGAATATCACCGGAGGCTTCAATGAGTCCGGAGGATATAACACGGTTCCGATTTCCACAGGGATCAACGGACTTCAGTTTACGGTGGGCAACAGCGGCACGCTGACCACAACGGCAGCCTCTGTGTTGGGTTTTGCTACCTCGCAATTGACCGGTCAAACCACGGCGCAAACCACCAACTCGCTTACGGTGAACTCTGGCGGCTCGGTCACGATGGCGGGAAACTTTTCTGTAAACAACACCACTTTGCAGAATGCAACAACCACGTTTAACACCGTGACGGTAAATGGTGGAACGCTATCGAACAATGGCATCCTCTATATTGGTAACACGAACCTCGTTAATACCTTTCTGGGAACCAACACCGTCAACGTGGCTGGCGGCACTCTGACCCAGACGGGCGGCTCTGTCTCCCTCGGTGCATCGGGCACAGCTGCTACCAACTATGCCAATATCCTCAATGTCAGCTCCGGCACCATGACAATAGGAAATTCCACCACCGCACAATCTTTGCAGGTCGGCACGGCAAGTAATACGGCTTCTTCAGTTTCCAACACGGTCAATCTCTCAGGTGGCAAATTGGTAGTGGCTGGAGCAATCTCGGCCTTTGCTGGCACGGGTCAGGTTAATACTTTTAATTGGACGGGTGGTCAGCTTACGGCGGGAACCGTCACCACGACCAGCGCGACTTGGGCAGCGGCCGGTGGAGGCGGCATCGCGAGTTCCACCTTGAACAACACGGCCGGCACCTTTGCCCCTGGCGATATCGGCACCGGCGGCAGGACCACCGTCACTGGCGCTTACACGCAGGGTGCAAGTGGCACACTGGCCATCGATCTCGGCAGTAACACGATCGCCACTGCCTTCCAAAGCGGCGCGGCCTTCTATGATACCATTGCAATGACGGGAGCACTTACCTTGGGTGGTAAGCTTAACGTGTCGGCGATCAATAGCTACTCACCGTCCGGAACCTTTAACATCATCACTGGAGCGACGAGCAATTCAGGCACTTTCACCAACGTAAATCCCAACAACAACCGCGTAAACCTCCTGACCGGCGGCAGCATGATATTTACTCGGGGTGCCACCTCGACTCTCACTGGCTACACAGCCGGTTCCAACCTAGTCTGGACAGGAAGTGCAAGCCTGCCCAATGGCTGGGACGACAGCACCGCAAACTGGGACAGGGACGGAGTCGCGAGCTCGTTCTCCAGTGCCAACGCGGATTACGTGACCTTCGACCAGTCGGGAATCGCCAATAACACCGTAAATCTAAATTCCACGGTAACTCCTAGTTCCGTTCTATTCTCGAATACCTCAGGCACCTATACGGTTACGGGTTCCGGCAAGATTTCAGGCTCGTCCACCGTGACAGTGCAAGGAGCAGGCGGCACTGTTGCCCTTGGCACCGCGAATGATTACAGCGGTGCGACCTCCATCGCGGCAGGCACCTTGATGCTCGGCAACGCTACGGCACTCGGCACCACAGCTGCTGGCACCACAGTCACGTCCGGCGCGGTGCTCGATCTCAATGGCCAGACAGTCGGCGCGGAAGCGCTGGCGATCAACGGCACGGGCATCAGCAGCGGCGGCGCTCTCATCAATAGTAGCGGCACGGCGGCAAGCTTGAGCGGTCTGACCACCTTCAGTACCGGCACCAGCATCGGCGGCAGCGGTAACATCACTCTCAGCGGCGGTATTGCGGCCACGGCGTCCACCAATAATCTGATCAAAGTCGGCGCGGGAACGTTGACTCTCTCCGCTGCTGCCACCACCAACCGCAGCACCGTGAATGCCACCACTCAGATTGATGGCGGTGTGCTCAGAATCCAAAATGCCAGTGCTCTGGCAACAGGAACAACAGCCGTCACTACGATCAATGGCGGTGTATTGGAGCTCAATGGAGGCATTACGTTGGATCAACCGATCAGCTTGAACAATGGCGGAACGGTGCGTTCGAACGGCACCAATGCAAGTAACGGCAAAATCACAGTTTCCAACGCAGTCGCGGCCAATAGCGTGACGCTCTCGACGGTCGGTGCGAGTGACGTCTTCACCGTTGGTAACGGCTCGAACGACATCACAGGCGGCAACGGTTCCGACGACACCATCACGGTCTCCGGCCCCGGCACCGTGGTTCTAGGCAACGCCAGTGACTACGTCGGCAACTGGTCCTTCAATGGAGGCACCACTCAAATCGGCTCGGCCGCCGCCCTCGGTGCCACACCCGCTTCAACCATCACCCTCAACGGTGGTGCACTGAATGGACGTCTCGCTTCCAGCACCGTCTTCACCGCGAACCCGATCACCGTTTCCTCCAACTCGTCCCTAAACGCTGACCGTAGCTCTAATGGAGCAGGCGTTAACTACACATTTGGCGCCTTATCCATCGGCAGCCAGACCCTATCGAGCACTTCCACCGCAGCAGTTACCAGCGGCACAGGCGGAGTAATCGTTGGGGCCACCACGCTCACCGGAAGTCCAACCTTCAACGTCACAAACGGAGCGACAGCCGCGACTACATTGACCCTCGGCGGGATTGTATCCGGCTCCGGCTTTGGAATAACAAAAAGTGGCAGCGGCGCTTTGAGTCTGCTGGGTGTAAACACCTATTCCGGCGGCACAACCGTTAACAATGGTACACTGAACGTCGGGGGGACCGCGACCAATACCGGTACCACTATCACGGGATCGGCTACCGGCACTGGCAACGTTGGCTTTGCAAGCGGCACTAGCTTAAACAACTCATTCGGAGCTGCTTGGTTCGTTCCCACGATCACTCTTGGGGGCGCTGGCAGCACGTTGAACCTCGTTAGTTCCAATCGTCTGCAAGTTAGTTACAACATTTTGGAGCTGGGCGATAGCGGTCGCACGGGTGTGACCACTATCAATGTAAACGGTGTGAGCAAGTCCGTCACCGGGGGCAATACCCTGGCGTTGGAAAACACCGGCCAGTGGGGATGGGAAGTGGCGACAACCGTCGCTACGGGGGGCGCGACGACCATCCAAAACGGCACGCTCGATCTCCAGACCAGTACCTTCTCCGGCACCAACTACGGGATGCACTTTATTCGGTCGACCAATTTCACCAACGCCGACCTAGTGATTGGGAACAATGTGATTCTCGGGGCCAACGGCAGTTCTGCATTGGGCACCAACGCCGCAACTTCCCCTAACGTCACCATCAATAGCGCAGGTATTCTGAATCTCTTGGGAAGCAGCAAGACCGTCAAATCGCTTGCTGGCTCAGGTTCGATCTACAACAGCATGGTTTCGTCAAACGCCAGCGTCAATACGCTGAATATCGTTGGCACCTCCGGCTCTACGACATTCTCCGGAGTGATCGGTAACGGTCCCGGCACAGGAACCTTGTCAGTTAACAAAACGGGCGCATCCACCCAGATCTTATCCGGCACTAACATCTACTCAGGCACGACTACAATCAGCGGCGGAACGCTCGCAATCAACGGTGATCACAGCGGTGCGACCGGTGCGGTCAGCGTAGGTGGAAACGGCAGCTCCGGTACTCCGACTCTTGCAGGTAGCGGCACGATTGGTGGTGCTACAACCATCGCCGCAGCGGGTTCCGGCGTGGTGGGAACCCACTCGCCTGGTGTCGCCGGCGTGAGCAACGGGGTCGGCACCCAGTCACTCAGCAGTACTTTGGACTATGGCACTGGTTCAATCTTTGAGTGGTCGCTTCAAGCTGCCTCCACCTCCGATCCGGGTGCGGTTTCGGATGCATCAACCGGGACCTACGACAAGGTGGTTGCCGGCGGCGCTGTCACGGGAACCGGTGCGATCTTTAAGATCGTGCTTGGTGGCAACGACTTCACCGACGCCTTCTGGAATACTGACAAGACATGGACGGACATCTTCTCAGGCGCAGGCACACCGACTAACCTCGCCTCCATTTTCACCACCTTCAGTGGCACGAACGTGAACGCGGACGGCACGGTGATTGGCAACCCTGGTCGCCATTTCACCTTCAACGGTACGTCCACCCTCACTTGGACCGCTGTCCCCGAGCCCACCAGTGCACTCGCCGGTCTGCTGATCGCCGCCGGCCTGATGCGCCGCCGCCGCGACGCTTGAATGATTTTCCGGAGTTAATGGGTTTTCTCCGGACTTGATAGGGGAGTCGCTGACTGGAGGGTCGGCGACTCCCTGCTTTTTTGGCCGACGTGCAGAGTTTCTGCTCAATCCAATGACAAATGACAGCCGCTCTTCGGGCCCTGGCGCACTGTCTTTCATCCTTTGCTACTTTTTCGCCGACGTGAAATACTACCGCGGTGACGCAATATTGCCCCTTTGGGAAACGGGTGATGGCGTAGACTTTCAATCTGTAAGTAGTAGTGTGAGGCCGCGCAGGCAAGACTGCGCTCTATCTGTTTCTCGATGGTCACGTGGAGCGCCTGCAGGGTGACCGAGGCGAAGCCAATTGCTCGGCCCATCCGGACGAGACGAACATCTGGAAGTGGAGGCGATCATCCGGTGCCAGCCTAGCAGACCTTCGACAGCGGCGTTGTTGTTTGGTCGTTGCCGCCAGCGCCGGTTGGATTTTCAGTCGGCGTTCATCGTGGTTCAAAAGTGCGTATCCCTTCATGAAATCCAGTCCAACAGCCGCCCGCTCCGCCCTTCGCTTCATCACGGCGGCTGCGCTCAGGCTTGCCCTCTCAATGCCATGCCTCTCGCATGCCGGTGGCATCGGGCAGACGGCCATCACCGCCGTCCATGACACCTACATCCAGCGAGGCAGCACCACGGATTACGGCGCTGGCACCACCTTCCTCGTCAAGCGCGACGGCGCCGACTTCTCGGGCGGCAGCGACCGCATCGGCTACCTCCGCTTCGCTGTCGGCGGATCGCTCGCTGCGGTCGATAGCGCGAGCTTGCTGCTCTCCTTCACCAACTATCCCGGCGATGGCACCACGCCCTTCACCTTCGAGGTATTCGGCCTACCCGACGGCCACCCGAACGAGGCCTTGGATGAATCGTTACTGAATTTTTCGAACGCCACCAATGCCAGCACCACCCTGGCCGGCAGCCTCAACCCCACAGGCCTCACTTCCCTCGGGACCTTCACGCCCGCCGCGGTATCCGGCGTTACCGATGTCGAGTTCACCGGCACAGCTCTGCGCGACTTCATCGCCGCGAACGCGAACACCCACATCTCTCTCGTCATCTTCCGCCAGACTCCTAACGGCGGACTTCCCAGCTTCTTTGCCTCCAGCGAGAACACCAACCTTAGCTCCCGGCCGACGCTCGTCATCCGCAGCCCTAACGATGCTTACACGGTCGCCAGCACCACCTCCAGCAGTGCCGCTTCGGGGTTCCCGGCCACGAATGCCACCGACAATCTTTTTACCACCCGCTGGTCGGCCAATGCGGACAACAGCAGCACGAAATCTTCGATTACATTGGATCTCGGTTCCACCCAAACGGTCAATCGCCTCAACCTGATTGCCTATCAACACGGGCGGACCTACCGCCTCGAAAGCTCTGCTAACAATTCTACTTGGACGTCGGTCGCCCCTGATTTTCGCAGTGGTATCGGCTCCGACGTCAATACGCAGCTCCAGAGCACCAACCTCTATTTCCAGCCCCGCACCGCCCGCTATTTTCGCCTCACCTCGCAGACCTCGCTCTCCGGAAAAAGCGTCTCGATGTGGGAAATCCAACTCTTCAATGATGCCTCCGCCTCCACCGTCCTCGCCCGCATCGCCTCGCTGCGTACAGCGGTGGCGGCGCTTCCTTCCACTACGGCGGACGATCGCATCAAGCGCGCCGTGCTCGACGTCGCCATCGAACGCGCCCAGGCCTCCATCAACATCAGCGACTTTATCCACGCTGGCTTGCTGATGGACGATGCGGATGAAAAACTGCCCGTCTCCGCAGCCACGATGGCCGCCCAGATCAGCGGGCTTCCTAACATGCGAGTCCTCCGCCCGCTGCTTCAAACCACCACCGCCACCAATCCCTATCTCAAGCGCGTCACCGACGGCGTCAACCTGTTTCTCGCAACCACCGATCCCGCATGGGAAAAAAACACTCCGCAGGCAAATGTGCTGGAGGATTTCAGCCTGGCCCGCACCACTGGCCAGCAGATGGACGCGTTATTCTGGGCCTTCGCCCATCCAGATAGTCCGCTGAAAAACAACGATGAAGTCCTGCGCCGCCTGCTTCGCCGCAGTTATGCCTATCTGGATGCGATCAATGTCCACGGACCCCTGATTCCCGCAGGCCAGCTTGCCAGCATTTACGACGACTTCGCCATCGCTCCCGCCTCCAGCGTCTTCCGCGAGTTCCCCGGCCTCTATCCGGGGCTCGTCCCCACCAACTCCGCCGCCGAGTGGGACAACGCGATGAAAATGGCCGCCCAAAACCTATGGGCTGCCTACCAGAATCGCGTCGCCTCATGGGTGAACACCGACGTCGCCATCGCTTGCGAGCTTTTCAACTTCGGCACCTGGACCGCGCGTCCCGAGCTTCTCGCCAAGGCGCAGTATTTCATCGACTCCGTTCTAACCATGAATCGCATGTTCGAGGACGGCGCGGTCGGTTACATAGGCACCCAGAATGAAACCGTCAACTATCAGGCCACTGTTTCCGAATACGTCTCACGCTACTTTGAGACCACCGGCAACGCTAACGCCGGCTTGATTCTCCAGAAAATGCAATGGTATGGCGCGATCAACGGTCGCATCGGCGACTGGTGGACTGCCCCGGCCTGGAAGCACGCATGGAACGATATCCGCAGCAGCTTCTCCGGCGGTGAAACCGTTGCCGGAAACAACCCCTACGTCCGTGCCGAACTGGACGCATGGATCGCCGGTGCCGCCACCCTGACGAATTGGTATGGTCGCGCCCGCGTCGATCTCGCGTGGTATCAATCCGGCACTTCTCCCCTCAGCCGCCCGGACTACACCGTTTTTGATCGAAACACCCAGGGACCGCGCGCTTGGTATGGCCGCTGGAATTACTCCGCCACGCTTCGCAATATCAACTTTTCCGAGTCCGGACACACCACGCTCATCGGTGCGCAGGTGGCCGATCCCGATCCGGATTTCCGCGTCAATGCCTCGCTGATGGGGATCTATCCACGCCTTCGGGTGACCGCCGCCCCGGCGCGGAGTGGTGATGGCACACTCAACGAAGCCGGGCACGCATGGATCACCTCCGGTCTCACCGGCGACTCCACCGTGAGCCGTGATTTCAGCGCGATTGGGGCTTCTTACGGATTGCACCAAGATGCCAGTTCGGTGAAGGGGACGACCTACGATTGGACCGGCCGCCAAGTTTGGCTCAATCTGCCAGACCGCATCATCGGCCTGATGGACATCGCGCCCAATGCCGACCTAACGGCCTTTGAAGTCCAGGGCGTTATCCGTCTCGGCTTCGGCGGCACCTCGTTCAGCACGCCCAAGACGCTCGCCTCCACCGGAACCGACTCCTGGAGTTATGGCGACCTGCGAGTCAAACTTCACTCGCACAACTACGCCGCCGTGACGCCGGAAGTCTATGCCTTCCGCAACCCGAGCGCTCCCTTCACGGAAATCACCCTTCGCGACATGGTCGACGGTGCTTCCAATATCACGCCCGTTGCCCACACTGCCGGAACCCTCCGGAAATTCATCGCCGAGATCCGGCCTGCATCCACTACCGGGGAAGTCGCCGTCACCGAGGTCGCCGAAGCCGGTGGCTTGATCGGACTGGACGTTGCGAACCCCGAAACCGGTAGGAAATACCGCGTCGTTTACAACCCTGGCACCGTAGCTGCGAACTACACGCCCGCCCTTGGGTGGAGCGGTCCCGTCCGCATCCACCGGAGCGGCGCGCGCCACCGGCCGGACTGGCTGCCGGATCCCAGCGGTCCGCTGGTCTCGGTATATCTAAGCGGCGGACAGGTTCTAACGATCCTACCGAAGGCCCACATCGTCCTTGAACAAAGCATCCCGATCATCAAGGCGAACAACATCGATCCACTCGACCAATCCTCCAGTTGGACAACCAGTCCGCTGATAGACGGAAGCATCGCCACTTGGAACTCCACCGTCGCCGCAGCCAATACGACTAACGTCGGAAAAGGTAAAAACCTCGCTGGTATCATCATCGCCGATCCCGGCGGCAATGTCACCATCAGTCCTAACACCACGGGGCTGATGGCTCTCGGTAGCGCCGGAATCGATACCGCCACGTCCATCCGCACGCTCGTTCTTTCCGCGCCTGTCCGGCTCGACGCTGCCCAGACATGGACCACCGGCAGCTCCGGCTTAGCAGGTTCCACCCAGATTTCCGCCAGCGGCGTGATCTCGGGAGCCGGAGCACTGGCAATTTCCGCATCCGCTGGCCGTGGTGTCTCGCTCACCGCCGCTAACACCTTCAGCGGCGGACTCACCCTCGGTAGCGGCGCGATCCTTGATTACTCCGCAGCAGCAGCCTTCGCCGCGACAGGCGGTGTCCTAACCAGCAGTCCGTTCGGCACTGGCCCGCTGACGATCCAAGGCGGCACGCTCGTCGCTGGAAACCGGTTTTTCTACAATCCTAGCGTCACTATTCTCGGGAATTTTATCTGGTCCACCGCCTCCGCCCGCGTCGATACCAGCGGTGCGTTCGATCTCGGCGGGGGAATCCAGACGCTCAGTCTGGCCCGTCCCGTCACCGCGTCTAACGTTGTGGTCTCCGGGGGGAATAATTCGATCCGCTTCATCCCGGTCACCGGAGGAATTGCGACGAACACCTTCACTAACGGAACCTTGAGACTCGCCGCCGCCGCTTCGGTTGGTGCCGCTGATTTCGTCGTCGCCACCTTTGGAAACAGCAACCGCTTCACCGAAAACTCGGGTCTGGTAGTTGGCCCCCGGGTTTATATTTCTCCCTCCTTCTCCAGCACACCCTTCGGCTCGGCTGCGGCCATGCGCCCCGCCGTCACCCTCGAAGCGGGCGGACTTCTCTCTCTATCCGACGGCGGCTCCGGCCGCGGCCACTCGGTCTTCTCGCTGGCTGGCGGCGGCACCGTGCTCAATAACACCAGCGGCACCGCCGCGCGTACCGACGTTCTCACCATCGACGGCGGCATCAAAACCAGCAGCTCCGATTTTTCCGGCAGCATCGTCGATACCGACCTCTCCCGGTTTCCCACCGCCAATCCGAATTTGAAAACCGGCCTTACCAAAACCGGAGCCACCACCCAGGTTCTATCCGGTGCCAGTTCCTACACCGGCCCCACCAGCGTCACCGGCGGCGTTCTAACGCTCACCGGTAGCGTCGGCAACACCAGCACCCTCACCATCGGATCCGGCGCAAGGTTTGAGAATCTCGGCTCCCTTGCGGTCACCGGAAACATCACCAACGGCGGCACCCTGCTCGTCACCGGGGCCGCCCAGCTTGCGGTGGGTGGCAGCTTCACGAACAACGGCCTACTCGACATCCGCGGCTGGTCCGGCACCCTGCCGCCCGGCCTCGTCAACAACGGCACAATCCTATCCGGTCCCACGCCGACGCTAGATCCCGGTGTTTTCACCGATTGGCAAAAACTCGTCTGGCCCGGAACCAGCGATCCCCAAATCGTCGGACCCGATGCCGATTCCGACCAAGATGGTAGAAACAACCTACTCGAATGGGCATTGCTGCTCGACCCGAAACTGCCGGATGTTTTCAACCCCACCTTCAGCCTCAACGGCGGAATAATCGACTTCACCTACACCCGCCGCAAGGTCGCACCCGGCGAGGCCAGCTATCAGGTCGTGTGGTCGGACAGCCACGCCAGTGACTGGTCGGCTGCGAACGTCCTCACCGATCCTCCGGTGTCGCTCTCGACCACTTGGGAAAGCGTTCGTTCCACTCTGCCCGCAGGTGTTGGCGGCAGGCGTTTCGTTAGGGTCAGATTGATCCGCCCATGAAGCGCCGGATGCTGCAAAACAACCCTTGATTGCCGCAAAATTGCCCCTGACGTGTCGCATCGCCCTCAAGTTCAATTGACCTATCCTGCGGCTTGATTCCGCGATTGATTCCGATGAAAACTTTCTATAACAATCTGCTCCGAGCCTCTGCGATCTTCGCCTTTGGAGTCCTGCTATCCAATTGCCAGAAAGGCCAGAAAGGCACGCACCTCTATGTCTCACCTTCCGGTGATGATTCGGCGGATGGCTCGAAGTCCCATCCATTCGCCACCTTGGACCGAGCGAAATCCTCCGCCCGCACAGCGACCGAACAACCGGTGACCGTCTGGCTCGCCGGGGGTGACTATCATTTCGAAAAGCCCTTCGAACTCGGCAAGGAGGACTCGGGCACCGCGCAATATCCCATCGTCTATCGGGCGATCGAGGGCCAGTCTCCTCGACTGCTAGGTGGAAAGCAACTCACTGCCTCCTCGTTCAAGCCCGTCACCGACGCTGCCTCTCTTGCCCGCATTGCCGGGCCCGCCCAAGGCAAAGTCCTCAGTCTCGATCTGAAGGCCCATGGAGTCACGCACTCGAAACCCTATCCAGATATCTTCACCGATGCTGGCGGTATCGTCGATCTGTTCTGCAACGGCGAGCGCATGACGCTTTCCCGGTTTCCCAACGACGGCTGGATGACCTTCAAATCCGTCATTCACACTGCGGGCGGACCGCAGGGAGAAGGTTGGAACGATCCTGCGACCTTCCAGAAAGTCCCTCCCGGCTCGCCCGGTGGTATCTTCGAATACCGCGAGGAGTTCCATGACAAACACGCGCTATGGAAAAAGCAACTCGACCGCGGTGTCTGGTTCCGTGGATATTGGCGCGTGGCCTGGGAAAACTCCGCCCTGCGCGTTCTCGACATCGATGACTCCGCCCACACCGCCACCTTCGCCAAGCCGATCACGAACGGCATTGGCAATAAATACAACCGGCCGAAGGGCAACGGCCGCGAGGCCTATCAAATCATCAACCTGCTGGAGGAAGTCGACCAGCCCGGCGAGTGGTGTCTCGATTTCAAGGACCAGATGATCTATTTCTATCCACCCGCAGCACTCGATTCATCCCAGATCATCCTAGCGGACCGGGAGGCTCCTGTCGTCAGCGTCAATGGCGCTTCCCACATCACCTTGCGTGATCTTACCGTCGAATTCAATTTCGGCGACGGCATCAGGGTCAACGAAGGGGAAGGGAATATGATCGCAGGTTGCACCGTGAGAAACGTGAACCACTACGCGATCGTTCTCGACGGTGGGAAAAACCACACCGCGCAAAGCAACGACCTGCATCACTTAGGTGCTGGCGGCATCTGGCTCGGCGGTGGTGACGAAGCCGCGCGGCCGCGCATCCCGGCCGGGCACCAGGCGGTCAACAACTACATCCACCACTTCGGCCAGATTGAGCCGGTCTATGCAGCCGGCATCAACTGCGGCTTCACCGGCGGCGGTGGGGGAGGGCACCATCCGGCGGTTGGCATGTATGTGGCCAACAACGTGATCCACGACACGCCTCACGTCGGCGTGCTCTGCGGCAGCATGGACAGCGTATTCGAATACAACGAGGTTTACCGCTTCTGTCTCGTCTCTAACGATATGGGCGGATTCTATTCCTATGACTACGGGAAACGCAATTTCGGCAATCTCACCTACCGGCACAATTTCATCCACAGTTCACCGTTGGGCGACGGCATCTACTTCGATCACGATCATCCAGACATGAAGGTCATCGGGAACATCGTCGCGCTCGGCAGCACCGGGACGCGTGGCACCGGCTATCTTTTCAAACAGGGTGACATGCCCAAGGACGGCAAGTCGCAGCCTTTCGATTGTGTTGGAAACATCGCGGTGGATTGCAAATTCGGCTATGAGTTCGTCAGCCTGCTGCCGCACCAAGGGAAGATCGAAAACAACGTGGCCGTGGATTGTAAGACGCCGTTCAAATGGAGCGATATCAAGAACGGGAAAATCGTGGCCACGGAGGATTTCTCCACGGGTAAGAACATCGCCTATCAGGAACATCCCGGATTCAAGGACGCCGCCTCGCTGGATTTCCGGCTGACTCCGGATGCGAAGTTACTAAAGGATCTGCCGGGCTTCGAAGCGATCCCGGTCGACCGCATCGGTCTGCACACGGATGAATACCGTAAAGTGCTTCCCAATACGGCGAAACCCACACAATCGGGAGCATCGGTGGTTCCCAGTGGAGGTCTTGGCTACGATATTCTGGACAGGCAATGACACCCAGTTTGGTTTTTGGAGTCAGCTGACATCCGGTTGCATTCTACCAGACGAAATTGTGCTCTTCATTCCTTAC
Organism: Verrucomicrobiaceae bacterium; assembly: GCA_027484055.1. Lineage (GTDB taxonomy): Bacteria > Verrucomicrobiota > Verrucomicrobiia > Verrucomicrobiales > Akkermansiaceae > Luteolibacter. Next base: position 169,081 of record JAIXQH010000014.1, read on the forward strand.
AGGGTTGGAGATTCCCGACATCATTCGCTGCGGGTTCGCGATGATGTAGACCGTTCACTAAAAATCATTGCCGAAATGCGAAGCTCCAAGAAGCGTCGATCTTCTATCGACTGTCTCCGACCGACATCCTGTCCGCCAGAAACAGCATTCAGAATGAACGCGCTCCTGTGATCTGGTCAACTGGACGGTAGCTGCCAAGGTTCTGCCGTCCGCCACGACCGGGGGGCCGCGCAGACGGCGCAATTTTCATGGCCCTTCGGATTTCTAGGCTGGGTAATCCCGGGTAAGGATCAATGCCCTTTGGTGGTGTCCACGCCGAGCACGCCTTCCGAGCCACTCAGCTTGCTCCAGAAAAGTCCGTATCCGGCGACCCAGATGAAGCAGACAAGTGGGACGATGAAACCGGCGGACATGCCGTCCTGGTCGGCGATGTGGCCCATCAACTTCGGCATGATTGCGCCACCCATGATGGCCATGACGATGAATGACGATGCCTTTTTCGCGCGGCTGCCCAGACCATGGATCCCGAGCGAGAAGATCGTCGGGAACATGATGGACATGAAAAAGTAACTCAGGAACAACGCGACCGCCGAGGCCCAGCCCAGCTTGAGCAGAACGGTTAGGCTGCACGCGGCGGCGAGGATGGCGAAGGTACCTAGAACCTTGTGAGCCGGATATTTTTTCAACAGCCCGGCACCGATGAAGCGGCCGGCGAGAAAGAAAATGAAGCCGACCGAAGCGAGCGTGGAAGCGCCCTTGTCGCTCAGGCCGAGAACTCCGTTTTTGTGGATTTCAAACCAGCTGCCAAACGAGCCGGCTTTCCAGGCGTCCGGCACGGCGGGAATCTGGGAGGTCATGTAGTTGATGAAGTAGGCGAAGACTCCGCATTGCGCGGCGACGTAGAAAAACTGGGTGAGCGTGGCACCCGAAAAGTGCGGATGACTCCAGATGCTGTGATGGGTGATCTTGTGGTTCTTCTTAAAAAAGACGATGGTGCCAATGACCAGCAAAACGCCGGAGGCGGACCAAAGTGCTTGGTTTTCACTCATCCCGACCGCAGCGGAAACCGACGGAATCGCCACGAAGGCGGAAATGATCATGCCGACAGCCAAGGACAACACCACCACGTTCAGCCATAAAAACGTGAGCGCGGTGCCGCGGTTCGCGCTGGCGACCGACAATGCGGCGGCATCCAGAGCTGCGGCGTGCCTGTTGGACTCGATCGGGTTCGGCGATGGCGCGCCGTCAGGATCGTCAAGGTGGAACTCATCGTCCGACTTGATGTCCGGCAGCTTGCAGAATGAAAAGACCACCGCGAGAACCAGCACGAAGCCACCGATGGCGGCGTATGGAATCCACAAGGTCTCGGAACCGGTGCTCTGGCCACTCGCGTCCTTGCCGTAGAAAAACGACGCTCCGGCGATTGGGCCGAAGATCCAGCCGATTCCGTTGCAGGACTGGGCCAGGTTGATGCGCGTGGCGGCGTATTGTTTCGGGCCGAGAACCGTCGAATACGGGTTGGCGACGGTTTCCAAAAAGGTGAGGCCGGATGCGATCACGCAAACGCCGAGCAGGAATGCGGGGAAGGTGGCGATCTTCGTGGCCGGGATGAACCAGAAGCCGCCGACCGCGACCATTAGCAGTCCGGCGATGATGCCGCCCTTGTAGCCAAGCTTGCTGGCGAGCCATCCGGCGGGCATCGCCATCAGGAAATAACCGAGGTAATGGGCGAACTGCACCCAAGCGGATTGGGCGAGCGTGAGGTGGAGCTCCTGTTGGAAATGCTTGTCCATCACATCGATCATGCCGTTGCAGAACCCCCAAAGAAGGAACAGCGAGCTGACGAGTGCGAAGGTGACGAAGTAGCTTTTACCGTCGGGAGATGTGAAGATGCCGGGTTTGCTCATGGATTTTGGTGGTGGATTTCAGGTATTCGGTCGCTCGCGGAAGATGTCAGGCCGTGACCTGACATCTCCCGCGACTTGATGGATCATGCTTTGCCGTAAAGTGGCCCGTAGTTCGCGCAAGCGCGGAAGTCGGCGCCCTCCAGATCCGCTGTACCGAATGCGGTCCAGGCGCTCGGACGGAAGACCCGTTCCTCGGCAATGTTGTGCATGTAAACCGGGATGCGCAGCATGGAGGCCAGTGTCAGATAGAGGTGGCCTACGTGGCCGCAGGTCATCACGCAGTGGTTGGCGCCCCAGTGGTTCATGACTTCATAGGCGCTGACGAAGGCTCCCTTGCCGGTGAGGATCGGTGCGAACCAGGTGGTCGGCCAGGTGGGGTTGGTGCGTTGGTCGAGCGCGTCGTGCACGTCTTCCGGCAGGTCCACCGTGTAGCCTTCCGCGACTTGAAGCGCCGGGCCGAGTCCGTCCACCAGGTTCAGGCGAATCATTGTGGCCGGCATGCCGCCGCGGGTGCGGAAGCGAGTGCTGAGGCCGCCACCGGGGAAATATTCGGTGATGGAGGGATGCCAGGTGGTGGCCTTGAGACATTTTTCCACTTCCGCGTCTGTGATTTCCCAGAAGGGTTTCATCGTCGGCTTGCCGGTGGCATCCGTTTGCTCACCGGTGCCGTCGAGGGCGGCGGGTCCGGAATTGATCAGGTGGAGGATGCCGTCGCCCACGAGCGGATGGCTGAAGGATTTGCCGCTGGCCGTCTTGATCGCATCGGTGCTCCAGTAGGTGCGGAGGTCGGCGAAGATCTGGGCGGTATTGGTGAGCAGGTAGCCGAAGAGCATGCTGGCACCGTTGAGCGCGTCGTTTTCCGTGGCGACGATGTAGGGAGCGCGCTTGCCGTTCCAGTCGAAGGAGGAATTGAGGATGGCTTCGAGGAAATCCCCGTTCGGGAAATGGTCGGTCCACTGGCGCTGGCCCTGGAAGCCGGAAACGAGGGCGTTGTGTCCGTGTGCCTGCTCGCCGAGTCCCATTTCCTTGAGCTTCGGATTACCGGTCATGAGGTCGCGGGCGATGAGTGCCATCTTCACGCTGTCTTCCCATTCCTTGTCGATTTGCTCACGCGAGCGGGTGGTGGCGGGGGAGTTGTAGTCCTTTCCTTCCGGGCAGTTTTTCTTCACCCAGGCGAGGGCTCTTTGGTATTCGTCGGGGTCATACTGGCCCTTCGCCATGCGACCGGCGAGTTCGGTCATGTCGATGGCCTCCACGCGCATTCCCAGCCATTTTTCCCACATTTTTGAATCAACTACCGATCCGGCGATGCCCATCGAAGTCCCGCCCATCGAGAGGTAGCTCTTGCCGCGCATCAGGGCGACGGCGAGCCCACACCGGACGAAGGAAAGTAACTTGCCGCGAACATCGGCGGGGATCTCGGTGTCACTGGCGGACTGCACGTCCTTTCCGTAAATCCCGAAGGCTGGTAGGCCCTTTTGCGTGTGGCCCGCCAGCACAGCGGCGAGGTAAACGGCACCGGGCCGCTCGGTCCCGTTGAAGCCCCAGACCGCCTTGGGCAGGTGCGGGTCCATGTCCATCGTCTCTGAGCCGTAGCACCAGCAGGGGGTGACGGTCAGTGAGACACCCACGTTGGAAGCCTTGAATTTGTCCGCACAATCGGCGGCTTCTCTCACGCCGCCGATGCAGGTGTCGGCGATGACGCACTCGACGGCTGTCCCGTCCGGATAGCGCAGCTCCTCCGCGATCAACGCCGCGACGGCTCGGGCCTGTTGCATGGTGCGCTCTTCGAGAGACTCGCGGACGCCGCCGAGGCGCCCGTCGATGGCGGGGCGAATGCCGATTTTTGGATACGTGGTTGGTTTCATAAGAATGGATTTAGGTGACTCAATTGAGTCGAGGTATGGCAGCATACGCCGATTTGTCAGCTTGAAAGTTCAGCTACATAGGAAATCGGGGGATCTCCGGCACACGCGGCCATTCCGCTATCGGAGTGCATGAAGATTCTATGATGAAATGACGATTATTGTCTTGAAGCAGATTCGTCAGTGGGCCTGAATCACCGCCATGGAAAACGTCCAGACAGCGACTTCATTTGTGTCGCACGAGGTCGAGTCTTCGCGGTTGTTTTTCCTCGACCCGGGTGAAGACGAGAATTTCGCGGTCGTGTTTGGCGGGTTCGAACGCTGCTCTGCGGATTACCGAATCGACAGGCGCGAATTTCCTTGGTATGCGCTCGAATTCGTCTGTCGTGGTGCCGGTCGCCTCCGGATGGGAGAGGCGGATGTGGAGTTGGTGCCCGGGAGCTTCTTCGTTTATGGGCCGCTGCTTCCCCATACGATTGAAACGTCTCCCGATAGTCCACTCGGCAAATACTTCGTGGGATTTACCGGGACCGAAGTTCCGGAGTTTTTGGAGCATTTCGACCTGCGGCCCGGCTATATCTCACGCTGCGCCAAGGCCGAGCCGATCCGGCGGGCATTTGACACCTTGATCGACCGTGGAATCCGGAAGTCCAAGCTGGCGGGCCCGCTTTGTGCCACCATCACCCGCCAACTGCTGCTGATGTGCAGGGATGACGCCGCCGAACTCGTCAGTACCGACACCCCGGCTTACAGGACGTATTCCCGTGTAAGGGAGTTCATCGAGCGGAATTTCCTCACCCACACCACATTGGATGCCATCGCCAAGGCCTGCGATGCCGATGCTCCATACCTTTGCCGGCTGTTCGCCCGCTTTCACGACGAAAGTCCGTACCAGTCTCTAACCCGCCTGCGGATGGAGTATGCCTCCCGCATCCTGCTGGAAGGCGGGGCCTCGGTGAAATCGGTGGCGGCTGAGCTGGGTTTCAAGGATGCCTTCCACTTCTCCCGAGTTTTCAAATCCGTCCACCACGTTCCGCCTTCGCGCTTCCGGCAGTCCATGCACCTGCAATGGCCGACCTGATGGTAGATTGACGAAATCATCCAGAACCGGAAGATAACCAAGAATTTCCAAACCAACTCCAAACCATGCTACAAACAGGAATCCTCAACCCGCACGTGCTCGAACTTATCGCCCGGATCCGGCACACAAACACGCTGGTCATTGCAGACTGGGCGTTTCCCTACTGGCCCGAAATTGAAACGGTGGATATCTCGCTCACGCGTGGAATTCCCAGCGTGCTCGACGTGCTGGACCTACTGACTCCGGTCTTCAAAATCGGGCGGATCTGGCAGGCCGAGGAATTCACCGCGGTGAACAACGCGGAGACCGTCGCGCGTTTCGAAAAATCCTTCGGCCAGATCCCGTTGACCCGCGAGGCTCATGTGGATTTCAAAAAGCGCGTACCCCACGCCATCGGATTGATTCGGACGGGAGATGCGACGCTCTACGGCAACATCATCCTCGAATCCGAATAAACTTCATTCGACCGGTGGCGGTCATAAGCGTCGCGTTGATCGGTGGTTGATATCAATGATTTCCTTAGCTTGATGGCCGTGCCCGATGCATCGGTATCGAGACCATTGGATCAGACCTTCGGTTTTGCTTCTAATCATTCGCGGTTGGTGTTTTCCCCCTGTAGCGTCGCGTCTGTGACCGTCGCAAGCCACCCTCACCCGCCGGAGGCTCTGAGGAAGGTGGAAAGTCGATCGTTGATCGGAAGATTGATGCCGGAAAGATTCCGCAGCAACCCCGGAAGATCCGGCTTTCGCTCTCCCAGTCTTTCCGCTTGTCTAATCCCTGTGCTCCACGCTGCCGCCATCGAACGCCTCTACGACCTCAATGTCGGCATCATCGGCGTGAGTGGGGAGCGGCACGAGCGGCCGCACAAGCCCTTGCTGCTGCTCGCCACCTTCGATCTCATCGACGAGGGGCTGGCCACTCCCGAGCGCATTCCGTGGTGCCAAGAACTCCGCGACCGCTTCACAAGCCGCTTCAATCTCGTCAGGAAACACGACGATAAAAATACGCCGGACAATCCTTTCCACTTCTTGCAATCCGAGGGTTTCTGGCAGGCATGGAAGGAACAAAACGGCAAGTCCCGCCCGGTCGATGCACCACCGCTGGCTCGCGATTTCGGCCAAGTCTTCGCCCGCTTCACCGATGGTTTCCAATACCTCGTCGCCCTCTCTGCCAACCGCCAGCTCATGCGCGAGGCCCTGATCTCCCGGTATTTCCCTAATCTTCTCTCTTCCATCCCACCGTCCACCATCCCCGATCTACGATCCCGCGTAGCGGAAGAGCCTCTGGAATACGGCCGTTCTCCTGCATTTCGCCTCAAGATCGTGGAAATCTACGACCACCAATGCGCCGCCTGTGGCCTTCGTATCAAGCTTCCTGCCGGAAACGACGTCTCCTTCATTGACGCCGCCCATCTCATCCCGTTTTCGGTCAGTCAGAACGATCATCCCACCAACGGCCTCGCGCTTTGCAAAAACCATCACTGGGCGATGGACCGCAATTTGATTGCTCCATGCCCGGATCACCACTGGCACGTTTCCAAGATCCTCGATCCCCGACGGTCCACGGGAGAGAAAGAGCTCGCTGCCCTATCTGGCCAAGTATTGCTGCTCCCGCAGGATGAAGCTTTCCACCCCGATGCGGATGGGTTGAAGTGGCGGTGTGAACAACTGATTGCGTGACGTGCGCTGGGTGTGATTTTGACCACTTCTTGACTCATTCTCCATAGACCTCGCGGCGATTTCAGCATGGACTTTGAGTCATGCCGAAACATGACTCCCTTCTTGCCTCTCTGGGGCAAAACGTCCGCCAGACATACTTTCACCAACCCATCGTATTAACAGATCAACAATTTCCTGTGTGCGCTTAGGAATGACATTTCTGGATGAGTGCCGTCCTCTGGCAAAATTAGCGACTGTCCTTCATAGCGTTCAAAATGATGGACCACCGCCTCGCGGGGCAGGGTGGTTTTCAACTTCTTCGACAAGACGAGACACAGATCGTCGTCGAAGCCGATGAGGTGCTGGTCGAACGCTGCGTCATGGAGGCGATTCAGACAGATTCCATTGCTGACATTGAGGCGTTCCGTTTCATGATCGCGCCATGGGAGAATGTGAGAGGCGATGAGGAGTTCCCGAATCGGAAGGCCGGTAATGGCGCAGCGGTTGTCGTAATTGTTGAGAACGATGTTCCGGAAGTAGTCCTGACCCCGGCGCTGTTTTGTGAGGCGAATCGTCTCAGTTTCACCGGTTGGAGGTCGGGCGATTTTGCGGATGCCGGTGCCGGGGATGACTTCGGTGGTCTCGGAATCCGCTTCCACGAATAGAGCATCGAAGCGTTCTTGGCTGAGCGGGACGAGTTCGACTGGGTTTTGGTGGAACTCGTCCCAGACTTCACGGTCGAGGTTGCTGGCACCCGGCAGGCCGACGATTCCGCGAAATTGTAGAACGGGATCGAAGGAGGCAAGATTGCCCAATTTCATAGAGACGCTCGACGGTGTGCGGCCCATGCGATTGGCAAGTTCAATGATCACGGGTTGGCGTGAGCTGATCTTACCAAACGGGATCTTATGATAGAGATTGAGAACGATGAGAAGTTGATCTCTAGTCCAGCGTTTTCCGGCAGCCATGGGAGAGTAAATGCTGAAAGCCGAGTGAGCGCCAGCGAACATTCATCATTTGCGCAGCCAGACCGCTTGGACGGAGGGGAACGGAGTCAAACGTTTAGTAACTGAAATAGGAAAATGGCGAAAATCCCGCTTGTCTTGCGTGAGGAACCTGGCCAGGTATTTTTACCAGTTATGGTAAAACGCTACCGAATCGAGCTGGACGAACATGATTGGGGGCAGCTTCTGGATGGATTGGAGTGCCGCGCGGAATCATGGAGACGCAATGCCGAGTACCTGCGGACGGAGGAGATGCCGGAGGGCGAGTTTTTTGTCATTGAGGAGCACAGCGACGAGGAAGAGGCGGAGGAGATCGCGGCACGTTACAAGGAGATCATCAAAAACATCCGAAGCCAGATGGAGGTGCAGCCATGAACCGGCATGGTTACTGCATTTTCATCGATACTCTTTGTCAGGGAGCGGTTCCGTCTGTGACTGAAATCTTACCGGATGATCCCGACCATGCCGAAGGACGGATTTGCGTTTTCCAAACAGAACTGGAAGCGCAGCGAGAGATTGCCGATTTTATGATGACACGGCTGCAAGAGTTTCTCGATGGAGAGCGTGATTTTGAGGATGCGATCACGGTGGAAGAATATGTCGTCGCGGTTGAAGTGTTACCCGACGGGACGATTATTGAAGCGAGTGGGAAGTGTGATTTATCCAGAGTCTGAACCGACGAGAGCAGGGAGACGCCAGTAGAGGTCGAGGAGCGAGTTTTCGTTGCGGAGATCGCGTTGCGGGTTGCCATGGATCTTTTCCATCCAGAAGGCGTTGCGGGATTCCCGCAAAGAAAGACGCAAGACTGGAGAGCGGGCGCGAAGAGGGGGGAGTGAGGAGCCGTCGCCGCTGCGCTTCCTGTCGTCGCCTTCGGCTGCGCCGGGATGAATTGCCGAGAATTTTTGAATGGAAGAGGAGATTTTTTTAACCGCAGATGTCGCAGAGAACGCAGAGAGGGAGAAGTGAATTTTGATCCTTCGTGCTCTTCGTGTTCTTTGTGGTTCATGCATCATCTCATGAAGCGACAGGAGTGTCGCTTCTCCTTATCTTGACTCTAATCCGCGTTCATCTGCGTGCATCGGTGGTTCTCTTCATCTTTCTGGACGGCTCGTAGCCTCCGGCGGGAGAAGGGGGAGGTGCGACGGTCGTAGACACACCTCTACGGCTGGGGCTGGAGCCGGGTGCGCTGCCGTTTCCCCCGCCGCGTTCCCCGAAGACTTCACTAGTCACCGCGACACCTGCGTTGCGGAGAGTGTCTACGCATTTTCTCGGCAGCGCCGATCTTGGATGCGCCTATTCAGCGATTCTCCAACCCGGTGGTGGGGTCTTGGGCCTCTAGTTCCCGGTTTTTTTGATGGGATTCCGGACGCGGTACCCTTCGTCATGGGCGACGTAGCCGACGGCTGCACCGGCGGCGAGGGGGAGACACGAGGAGAGGCTGGAAATGCCCAAGGCGAGAAGAAGTAGTGTGAATAGGTGGAGTTTCATGATGGTTCGTAATCGAGTCGTGGGGTGTTGAAGGCGGTCGTCCGTCGATCAACTGAACTGACGATAGAGTGCGAAGTCCATCGAAGCCATGGGGTCTTTCCCTCATGCCTCGCGACGCTAGGGCTCTAGTAATGGCGAGCGAGTGGATAGTTTGGGCTCGAATCTCCAGCCACGATCCAATACGCAAGGACCTTGGGCGAACGACCGAAGGCGGTGTCGAGATAGCAACTCGCCGTCGGCATGTTTGGCCGGGTCAGCAGTGCGCGATACTCCAGCTTAGTCGTCGGTGTAGTCGCTTGTATCAAGGCTTTAAACAACCTTGGCAGAATGCTCGGGGCCGCTAGACTCGCATCCATGAGTATCTCACCTGTTGCTTCGACACTGGCCAAGCCTCGGCGGTCGTCAGAAATTTCTCCGCGGAATCCATGGCTTGGCATTTTCCAGACGGTGGGTCTCATGAGCGTGCTGGCCTCGTCCGCGATGGCCGCTCCACCTAGCAATGATGCATTTTCCGCTGCCAGCGTGCTTGCTTCTGGCCTGGCGAGTCCCCTGACGGGCGATGCGCTTGGGGCGACTTACGAGGCCAATGAACCTATTTTGGACAGTCGAGCGCAAAACGGTTCGCTCTGGTTCAAGTGGACTCCCGCTGCGGCGGGCACGGGCTTCGCGGTGCCTACGTTCACCTGGGAAGAGGATGCGACGGCGACGGTCAACGGCAGTGGCTTTGAAATGGTGGTTTACCGGGGCGCTTCCATGAGTGCGTTGACGCCGCTTGCTCGTGGCTCGGAAAACTCCCCGGTCCAACGCTTCGCTTACTCACTAGCGCAAACTTACTACATTCAAGTGTGTGTCGATACCGGGGCAAGCGCAGCCACTTTCCCTTGGAGACTGGTCCTTGACGCGGGGACAGCAGCGCCTACGGCTCCGGCCAATGACGCGTTTGCCTCCGCAGTCGTTATTTCAACTCCCTTGCCGAGGTCTGTAAATGGCTCGACGGAAGCTGCGACTTTGGAGAGTGGCGAAAGTATCGAGACGAATCTAACTCGGTCGGTTTGGTATCGCTTCACGGGCGCTGCGAATAGCACCCGCAGCTTCACAATCTCATCGACCGTGGCCAATTCCTACCCGCAGGCGGATCTATTTACAGGGACCACATTGCAAAATCTCACGCGAGTCGCTCGGCTCGATACGGATGGTGAGGTGCTGATTTCTTCAACAAGCTCCACGACGTATTACATCCGTGTTTTTAATGACGATAGTTTCAGCGCTCCAGGAGCGTTCACCCTCACCGTGGCAGCGGCTCCGGCAGGTGCTGCCCCGGGAAATAATGCATTCGCCAGTGCCACTAATCTCGGTTCTGTGATAGATGGGACGACGGCGGGGTCGACCTTTAAGGCAAGCATTGAGGCTGGTGAAAAATCGCCAATGGGCACGAATGCGACCGTTTGGTTCAAATGGACGGCTCCCGCAGCGGGATGGTACGCGGTTTCTGCGGAGTCTGACATCTTGCCCCCCGGCATTTCCGTGTGGTCAGGAACGAGCTTGGCCAACTTAAAATTAAAAAAGTCTTCCGACTCCACCGTGGCCAACTCGGTATTTAAAGCCAGCAATGGCGAAACCGTTTATTTTCAGGCAGGAGCGGAAGGAGGCTACGGCGGAGATTTCACGATTTCTGTCAGTCTCGATGTCGACCCTGGGCTGCCGCAGTTGACGGCTGTCGGCTTGAGCAGCACCTCGGTCAATGTGACCAGCGCCGATCAACCGGTGACGGTGACCCTGAATCTCGAAGGCGCGGCTGATGGTTTTATCAGTTCGGTCCAGCTTCTCCATCCGAACGGTGGTGTCGCGGGCTTCGCTGAAACGGCGGATCTGGTGCAAACTTCGGGCACTCCGGGAAATGGGACGTTCACCGCTAATCTGACGATTCCCAAGGGCGCTGCTCCAGGCGCCTATCCTTTGGTCATCGAACTGGCGAATGACTCGGGAGTGGTGATGGTGGTCGCTCAGACCGGGCTGATCACGGCACTGAGTCCGATTGGAACCTGGACCTCTTATATGGATATCCCGACGGGGCCAGATTCTCTGACGGTAACCAACTCCGGCACGGCCGATGCCGCACCCGCCTTGACCAGTTTCAGCGTGACTCCCACAAGCACCGACTTGGGCACCGGAGACGCGGTCCTCACCTTCAGAGCGGTCGTCACCGATGCTCAAGGCGTGGATGCCGTAACCCTAGGCTTGAACGACCCTGCAGGTATCTTGGGGTCTGATGTCTTGGATCTGGCACTCACCGCAGGCACGGTTTTAAACGGAACTTGGACCGGGGCCATCACGATCCCCAGGTTCACCTCCTTGAGTCGCATCGACTTGACGCTGGTGGTGTCAGACAGCATCGGACAACTTCGCCAATTCGGGATTCAGCCGGAGAATAGTCTTCTATCGGACAAGTTCTACGGGCGCTTGCAAGTGATGACGAATGCATTCGTCACGCTGACCAACAGCCTCGGGCCTGACGACCTGCCCCCGCAAGTCAGTGAGGTGAGCCTGACGCCGAACCCCGCGACTTTCGGCTCGAATGGAGAAGTGGAAGTGGCCGTTTCCGTAAGAGTGAAAGATACCGTGAGTGGCACGGATGAAGTGAATTTTTCATTGGATTCCGCCGTGCAGTTTCTGCTCCCACGGATCAGTGGCACGAGTGCGGATGGGGTTTATGGGGCGACGGTGAAAATTCTACGGACAGATTCCGCGCCGGGCGTTCAGAATTCCACCTTCACAACCACGGATCTCAGCGGAAATAACGGGATTACGACTTCAATCGTTCCTGGCATTCCTTCACTCACGTTATTGGCACCCACGGAGGGAACCTATGATCGATGGGCCTTCGATTATGCGCTGGAAGCTCCGGACGAGGTGGCGGCGGCAAATCCAAGCCTGGATGGGATTTCCAATATGCTTAAATACGCCTTCAACTTGGACCCTACCGTCTCCGTGGTGGGTGAAGATCGAGTTCTTCTTGCTGGCACCGGGCTCTCCGGCCTGCCGAGCATCAGTCAGACCGGAACGGGGGCTTCGGCACGCCTCAGGGTCGAGTATATCCGCCGCGTGGGTGCGACGGGAATTACCTATCAAGTGGAGTTTGCCACCAGTATGAATGGGCCGGGCGACTGGGCTGCAGCGACGAGCGAGACCGTGAGCCCGATCGACTCGTTATGGGAGAGAGTCGTAGTGGAGGACACGCTCGGGGCCGGGGCGCTGCGCCGCTTTGGCCGGGTCAAAGTGGTGCTAAGCACAAATGGGTAGGGACGGCCCGGAATGCCGAGCGAGTGCTTGCCCGGCGTGGCGGGATGACTCAGGCTTTGGGAAATGAGCGACTTGATGATTGAAACGAGCGATCTGCACCGGAGCTACCGGATTGGCCGGAAGTCGATCGAGGTGCTGCACGGGATCGACCTACAAATCCACCGCGGCGAGCGGGTCTTTCTGTGCGGGCCGAGCGGGGCTGGGAAGACGACGCTGCTCTACACGCTGGCGGGCCTTGAGCCACCGGAGAAGGGCAGTGTGCGGATCGATGGCACGGATCTTTACCGCCTCGGACGGCGGGACCAAGCGCAGTTCAGGAATCAACGGATCGGCTACATTTTTCAAAATTACCATCTTCTCCCAGAGCTGACGGCCTTGGAGAATGTGGCTGTCCCAGGGGCGATTGCCGGGAAAAATAGCAATGCGCTCGCGCTGGAGGCCTTGAAGCGGGTGGGCCTGGCAGACCGCACCGATCATTTGCCAGCAGAGCTTTCTGGAGGGGAGCAGCAGCGGGTGGCGATCGCGAGGGCGATTGTGAATTCGCCAAAAGTGCTCTTTGCCGATGAGCCGACCGGGAATCTGGACTCGAATAACAGTGCGGAAGTGATGTCGATCCTACTGGATCTGGCAACGGAGCAGGGGGTGACGCTGGTGGTGGTGACTCATGATCAGAGCTTGGCGAAAGTGGGGGATCGCACGTTGATCATCAAAGACGGAGCGATACACACTTCAGGCTCGGTCGCTTAAGGGAGCTTCCAAGCACTGCGGAGTTTTTCGTAGTCGGCCCGTGGCAGGAGGACGTAGAGAGGGCGGCGGGCGGGGTCGATTTTGGCGATCAAGGACTGGAGCTTTTTCACGTCCATGGTGGTGCAGCCCGCGGTGGCTTTGGCACCGTCATTCCGCCAGATGTGGAAAAAAATGGCGGAGCCTGCACCGGGAGTGGCAGCGGGCGGTGGATTGTGGGCGATGAAGAGCTTGAGCGCGTGGACGGGGTCGTTCTGCTTCATTTGCTGCTTTTTCTCCCATGCCGTGGTCGGCTCGTGGTCGAGGATGATGTGTTTGTTGTAACTGGGAGAGGTCGGGTCTTCCACCCAGAGGTCGCGGGAGGTGACTTGACGGTAGGCTAAGCTGGGGGATTTCTGGATTTTTGCAGCAGCCCCCCAAGCTCCGCCGATGGCAAAGACGCCGGCGGGCGAGCGATTGTCGCCTTCTCGCTTGGTGCCGGACTTCGTGGGTTGTGGATGGAGGCCCTTGCCCCAGATCAGTCCGTTTTTCCCGAGACGGGCTTGCCATGATGGCCCAGCGGCCTGCCATTTGCCTGAGGATTTCTGATAGAGGCAGAGGGTCGCCGTAGAGCTGTCCCAAGTGTCTGCGATGCCGACGAGGCACTGGGTGGAATCGGCCGGTAGCTCGAAAGCAGCGACAGGTAGGAAAAGGCTGGCGAGCAGGAGCAGGGTGCGGGGGATCATGGGTGGAGGAGGTCAGGGGATCAAGGTGGCGCGGACGTCGCCGATGAAGGCGGCGGCGCGTAGCTCAATTGGGAGGCGTGAAGCGTCGTCGCTGAGCCAGAGAGTGGCGTCATTTTTGAGCTTTTTGTAGGGCAGGAGTTCGAGGGTTTTACGGTCGATTTTCTGCATGCCGATTTTCAGGCGGATGGCGTTGCGGTCTTGGTGGCGCTCGCGTGCTAAGACTTTGACGCGCAGGAGGTAAGGGGTGTCAAAGGGGTGAATGACGAGGGTGAAGTGATCTCCTAGCTCCAGCTTTTGGCTGCGGATGTAAAGCATGGCCGAGAAGATGTCGAAGACTGGTGTGAAGGCGAAGCTGCGCTCGGTGAGTTTGCTTTTCCCGGTCTTGGCATTTTTGGCGAGCTCTTCGCTCAGAACTTGCGTGGGAAGGTGGCGGACCGTGGTGGTGACGGTTTCTTTCTGATCGGTTTCGATGCCCTGGAAGTAAATGGGGCGGAGGGTAAGGGGATTCATTTCCGACCAAAAACGACTGGTGTAGGGAAAGAGCAGTGCCGCTGGACCCGTGCTCGATGAGTTTGCGCGGACCACGTAGGCACCTGGCTTCTTGGCGGCGGGTGGGGCGAACTCGATCTGCACCTTTCCCGCGCTGAGCATCCCTTGCCAACTGACTTGGAGATTCAGCACGGTCGGTGGCAGTGCCGCGAAGTTGCCGGGCTGTGGCGGGCTCACTTCTGCCTGCCACGCGGGAGCTGCTTGGCTGGACAGGGGAAAGCAGAAAATCCCAATCAGGGTCAGGCGGAGTGACATCGACATGGAAGATGCGGTGCGGATTGAATTTTGTAAAATAAGGTTTTTTAAAATGAAAGCCGCCGAAGCTGCTTGGAGCTTGGTTTACCGTTGATTCCACCTTGGACGGAAAGAGGATTCCAAGAATTCGGCGTTTTCTTCGTGACGGCAGGGGGGGGGCTGGTAGAACCCCCGCAACCGAATATGGAGGGCAAGTTAACTTACCAACAAGCAGGAGTGGACACGCGAAAAGCGGCCGCACTCGTGGGCGACATCGGCACGCATGTGCGCAGAACTCAGCAAACACGTAAGCTCCTAGGAGCCTTCGGGCTTTTTGCCGCCTGCTACGACCTCAGCTCTTACAAGCAGCCCGTCATGATGACTGGCTGCGATGGCGTGGGCACGAAATTGGAACTCCTGCTCGAACACGATTTGCTCGAAACCGCTGGCAAAGACCTCGTGGCCATGAGCGTGAACGACATCCTCACCACCGGTGGCGATCCTTTGCTTTTCCTCGACTACATCGGCATCGCCGCGCTCGATGAGGAGAAAATCACCCGGCTCATTTCCGGCATGGCGGACTATTTGGAAGCGTGCGACTGCATCCTCGCGGGCGGTGAAACGGCGGAAATGCCAGGCATCGTCCCGGTCGGGATCATCGAGCTTTCCGGTTTCTGCATCGGCTGTGCCGAGAAGCCAGACCTCATCGACCCGACGACCGTGGCCGTGGGCGATGTCTTGATCGGCTACGCCTCCGACAGCATCCATGCGAACGGCTGGTCGCTCGTCCGCCGCGTGCTGCAAGAATTTCCCGGTGAAGTCACCCCAGAGGAACTCGGCGCTTGGCTCAAGCCGACCCGACTTTACCACGACGTCACCCGCGATTTGAAAAAGGCCGGCATCAAGCCCAAGGCCATGTCCCACATCACCGGTGGCGGCCTTCCTGAAAATCTGGAACGCCTGTTCCGTGGCATGGGTGCGGATTTAGAAATCCCGCGCTGGGAGCTGCCGGGCATCGAGAAACTCCTCTCGCACGTCGATGCCGAAGATCGCTTTCACACGTTCAACATGGGCATCGGCTGGGTGGCAATCGTCGCCGAGGCTGATGTCGCCGCCGCCGTGCAAGCGGGGGCCGGCGGAACGGTCCTCGGACGAATGGTCCCTGAAGAAGGCGTGCGCGTTTGCGTTACAGGCGAGTGAGCTTACAATCCCCTAAAGCATGAGCGACTTCCTCACCCATGAATGCGGGATCGCCGCCGTGCGACTCCGCAAACCGCTGGCCTATTACTACGACCGCTACGGCACCTGCCTGTGGGGTCTCAACAAGCTGTTTCTCCTCATGGAAAAGCAGCGGAACCGCGGCCAAGACGGCACCGGCATCGGCTGCGTGAAAATCGACATGCCCATCGGCCAATCCTACGTCCACCGGCGGCGTGGCATCGAGAAAGACGCGCTGACCGAGATTTTCCGCAAGGAAATCAAGGACTTCTACAAAATGTCGCGCAAGGGCCTGATGAACCATAAGGACCCGGACAGCGTGAAGACCAACTTCGATTTCGGCGGGGAAATCCTCATCGGCCACCTCCGCTACGGCACATCAGGTGACTTCGACGCTGGCTGCTGCCACCCCTACCTCCGCCGCAGCAATTGGCCCACCCGCACGCTCATGGTGATGGGAAATTTCAACATGACCAACGCCGCCGAGCTCAACGAGGTGCTCATCAATCGCGGCCAACACCCCGTTTTCGGCACAGACACCCAGACGGTGCTTGAGGAAATCGGCTACCATCTGGACGAGGCCCACACCGACCTCTACCGCCACCTCCGCGATAGCGGCGTGCCCGGCGCCGAGATGCCGGGCCGGATCTCCGCCGCACTCGACGTGCCGCGACTCGTCGCCGAATCCGCCGCCGCCTGGGATGGTGGCTACGCGATTTGCGGAGCCATCGGCAACGGTGACATGTTCGTCATGCGGGACCCCCACGGCATCCGCCCCTGCCACATGCTCGTCACTGATGAGGTCATCGCCTTCGCCTCCGAGCGGGTGCCTTTGATGACCGTGTTCGAGGCCGATGCCAGCGAGGTCAAAGCCGTCGATCCCGGCTCCATGATCACCATCAAGTCAGACGGCACCATGTCTGACTCCGCCTTCACCCCGCCGCGCCGCTACACCCCGTGCTCGTTTGAGAAAATCTATTTCTCCCGTGGCAATGACCCACAAATCTACCGCGAGCGGAAAGCCATGGGGGCGGCACTCGTCGCTCAGGTTGTCGATTCCATCCAAGGCGCGTTTGAAAAAACCATTTTCTCCTTCATCCCGAACACCGCCGAGACCGCCTACTACGGCCTCATGGATGGCCTCCGCCTCTATCGCCGCCAAGAAGTCCGCTCGTCCATTTTAGAAGCCTCCAGCGACGGCACCCTCACCCCAGAACTGCTGGACGACTTGATCCTCCGCAACTGGCCGCGTGGTGAAAAAGTCGCCCACAAGGACATCAAAATGCGGACCTTCATTTCTCAGGAAAAAGGCCGTAACGAGATGGTCTCCCATGTTTACGACATCACCTACGGCATCGTCCGCCCCGGGGACATGCTCGTCGCGCTGGATGACTCCATCGTCCGTGGCACCACCTTGAAGCAGTCGATTCTAAAAATCCTCGCCCGCACCAAGCCGTCCAAGATCGTCGTCTGCTCGACTGCGCCGCAGATCCGCTATCCCGATTGCTACGGCATCGACATGTCAGAACTCGGGAAATTCATCGCCTTCCAAGCCGCCATCGCCCTGCACCGTCGTGCGGGTCGCCAGACTCTGCTCGACCGGATTTACGACGACTGCCTCGCCGAGCTTCAGCTTCCCAGCGAGCAACGCCGCAACCGCGTGCAAGCCGTTTATGCGCCCTTCACCCACGAGGAAATCTCCGAGGAAATCAGCCGCATGGTTTACCCAGAAGGCATCGAGTGGGACGGCGAGGTGCAAGTGATTTTCCAAACCATCGACAACCTCCACGCCTCCATCAAAGGCGAATGCGGCGACTGGTATTTCACCGGAAACTACCCAACCGCAGGCGGCTACTCCATGGTGAACCTCGCCTACCTCCGCTGGTACGAAGGCGTCGGTGGCCGGAGTTATGACTTGGCACTGTGAGGCGGGTGCAGCGGTCGGACGGCGGATGGATCGCAGTCAACCAAGGTCCTGTCTCCGAAGTTGGGATGTTGTGTGGGTGTCGAAACCAGATGGGTTCGCACCACGACCGTGCCTGCGATAAGGTCGTGCAGCGCACGATTTTTCCGGCTGGAAAGAAGGGTGATCAAATCCGCGAAACCCCAGAGTGCTGGGATCATAGCGATTAACCAACGGTTATCAAATATCCCAGATTCAAACGCAGCAGCGCTGTCGCCCGCGTAAACCAAGCAGGCGATGCCGATGCCGATTGGTATCCCCTGACGCAAGCACGCCTGACGAAACGAGATAGGTCCCTCGGTGCGGAAGTCCACCACCTTCAGCTTGCAAACCTTCATGCCATAAGTCTGTCCGTATTTGAGGAACAGGATGACGGTATAAAAGAGTAGTGCTAGATCCTCTGGATAAGCCAGCCCGCCACGGATGCTTGGAGGGAGCTGGAGAGTTAATAGAAGCGCAACGGCCAATCCAACCGGTGCTAGTATGCAGGCGTCAATCTGCAGCCGCCAAAATCTCGGGTTAAAGGTCGAATACTTTTCGCCAGGTAAAAATGTCCTATCACGGTAGTAGCGCCACACGAAGTAGGTCACCAATAAGCTGATCGCGAAATAGATGAGGTGATGTAGGGTGATGTCCATCGTGTTGAGGGTGGGGTATTTGGCTAGATCAGGATCATGGGTTGCTTTCACCGATCCGAGTCATGACCTCTGCCTTTCATGAAGGGGAAAAGAGGATTCGTCGAGATTGTTTGAGATGCCCATGTGCTAAAGCGATCTATTCTCGCCATGGACTGCGTGCAGCCGGCTGCCGCTTTCCGTAGCCAGCCTGCTGGCACGGGGCTGGTCAGTTCAAGAATCATCAGTTCCCGTGAAAGACTATGGTGGCATTTTTCACCAATTGTCATGCGCAGTAGTCGATATCGTCCTTTTTTTGGCGATGAGCTGAAGCTACTTAGAGGGAGAGGGGGGATTCACTTCATCCCTTGACCACGGTGCATCGTGCCTGACTGTCGGGCATGTCAGGAACGGTATTACTCATCGGCGGGAATTCAGGAATAGGTCTCGCCACGGCGCGGTTGTTATTGGCTCAGGGCTACACGGTGCTAGCGGCGGCTAGAAGTGCTGGGCCGCTTGAAGAACTCGGGATCTCGGTGCAGCCGTTTGATGCGTTGAATCCGACTCCGTTGGTGTTGCCGCCGGTGCTGGATGGCTTGATTTATTTCCCGGGTAGCATCTCCCTCAAGCCGTTTGCACGCCTCAGCCGCGAGGATTTCCTTCAGGACTACCAGATTAACTGCCTCGGTGCCGTGGCGGCGCTCCAAGCGGCGCTGCCAGCACTGAAAGCCGCGCCTGCCGCGTCGGTGGTGCTGTTTTCGACCGTCGCTGTGGCGCAGGGACTGGCTTTCCATGCGTCGATCGCTGCGGCGAAGGGTGCGGTGGAGGGCTTGACCCGCTCGCTGGCGGCGGAGCTTGCGCCAAAGATCCGGGTGAATGCGATCGCCCCCTCGCTGACGGATACGCCGCTGGCAAATAATCTTCTGAATTCAGACGCGAAACGAGAGGCATCTGCCAAGCGCCACCCGCTCCAGCAAGTGGGTGACCCGGCGGACATCGCCCAGCTTGCGGTCTTTTTACTTTCGCCAGCGGGCAAGTTTTTTACCGGTCAGATTCTCCACCCGGACGGTGGCTTGTCTTCGGTGCGGACCTTCTAATTTGAAGATTTTCCAATGCAGACCTTCACGACCGCCGACCTAGACGGCATGGAAAAATTATCCCGCGTGCAGCTGGCCACCTCGCTGCCGGGGGTGAAGCCGATCGCGCTGATCGGCACCAAAGACCGTGCTGGGCGGTCGAATCTCGCGCCATTTTCTAGCATCATCCACCTTGGCTCGGTGCCGGCCCTGCTAGGGATGGTGAGCCGCCCGGATTCGGTGGATCGGCACACTTTATCCAATCTGGTGGAGACGGGCGAATGGACGATCAACCACCTCCATTCAGAGATTCTAGCCGCCGCGCACCAGTGCTCGGCGCGCTACCCGCGTGAGGTTTCCGAGTTCGTGGCGACGGGCTTGACGGAGCACTACGAAGCGGATTTTACGGCACCTTTTGTGGCGGAGTCTCGATTTAGAATCGGGATGAAATTGGAGGAAATTATCCCGATCCCATCGAACGGGACGCGGCTCATCGTGGGGCGGGTGGTGATGGTGCAAGTCGCCGAGCAAGCCTTGCTAGAGCATGGCGGCATCGACTTGGTCGGTTTGGATTGTTTGGCCTCCACGGCGCTGGATACCTATTTCCGAGTGCTGCCATTGGCGCGCTTGGCGCATGCGAAACCCGATATTTCTGCATGACCGAGGCCACGCTGATTTACCCGCACCAGTTGTTCAAGAGTCACCCGGCGGTGAAGCTGGGGCGGGACATTTGGCTGGTGGAGGATCCGCTGTTTTTTGGCAATGACCCGCACTGGCCAACGGTGATGCATGGTCAAAAGCTCATGCTCCACCGCGCGTCGATGAGAGCGTATGCGGAGGAATTGGTCGCTGCTGGACACCGAGTCCATCTGGTGGAGGCAGTGGTGGGTGCGACGGTGGATAGCGCGGAATTACTGGCGCGTCATCTCCCCAGCTCGGTGAAGTCCCTGCACTTGGCGGACCCGGCGGATACCATCTTGCTGAGACGTATCCGGCGCTTTGCCGCTGCGAAATCGCTGGAGGTGGTAGTCAGTCAATCGCCGAATTTTCTCAGTCCACCGGAATTTCTAGAGGCTCATCTCGCGACGAAGAAAAAGCCGTTCATGGCGAAGTTCTATGAGAATCAGCGCAAGCGGATGCAGATTTTAGTGGAAGACGGGGGGAAACCCATCGGTGGCAAGTGGTCATTCGATGCAGAAAATCGCGCGAAATTGCCCAAAGCCCACGTTCCACCCGCCGAGCCGCGCACTCGGGCTGGCGCTTACACTCAAGAGGCCGCCAGCTACGTCAGGGCTAAGTTCCCAGGTCACCTTGGGCGCTTGGAATCCTTTCGCTGGCCAGTCACTCGGCTGGAGGCGGAGCGCTGGTTGGAGGTATTCATCGACCAACGACTCGCCCTTTTCGGACTGTATGAGGACGCGATTTCTGCTGAGTATGTGACGATCTATCATGCGGCGATCACCCCGATGCTGAACATCGGCCTGCTAGATCCGCAAGACGTCATCGAACGGATCTTGGCCAAAGCGGCTGGCTCGGAGATTCCGATGAATTCCTTGGAAGGCTTCATCCGCCAAGTCATCGGCTGGCGTGAGTTCATGCATGGGCTCTACCGCCACCGTGGCAGTGAAATCCGGAGGGGGAATTTCTGGCAATTTGAGCGACCGCTGCCTCAAGCGTTCTATGATGCCAGCACGGGAATCCCACCGATCGACCGGGTGATTCGGCAACTTTTGGACGATGGCTATTGCCATCACATCGAGCGCTTGATGCTGCTAGGAAATTTCATGCTGCTCTGCCGCATCAAGCCGGATGACGTTTACCGTTGGTTCATGGAGTTATTCATTGATTCCTATGACTGGGTGATGGTTCCGAATGTCTATGGAATGTCACAATTTGCGGATGGTGGGACGTTCACGACGAAGCCCTATTTTTCGGGGTCAAACTATGTGTTGAAAATGTCAGATGAGCCGAAGGGCCCGTGGTGTGCGGTTTGGGACGGCTTGTTTTGGAGTTTCATCGGCGATTACACGCCATTTTTCCTGAAGAATCCACGGCTCTCGATGATGGCCCGGAGCTGGGAGAAACAAGCGCCGGAGAAGCAGGAGGCGCACCGCGCGGCAGCGGAGGATTTTCTCGCTGCTTTTAGGTGACGTTTCTGTGACAATCCGCGAGTTTTCACCATGGGGTCGGCTTGCTCAGGGTGTCTACCTTATGTCTGCCCAGCGCCATTCCAATGCTCCTAGCGTCACATTGATCGATGAGCCACCGCTTGCCAGTGCGTCAGCGCCGGCGAAGACGTATCAACTGAATGCCCGGAAAATCACCCACGCCATCTGCAGCAGTCCGCGAGAAGCGCAAGTCATGGCGAATGCCATGGAAAGCGCAGGAGCGGATGTCTTTTCGGTGACAGAAACGGGTGGGCAGTGGCTGGTCTGGTGCAAGTATCGGAAAGACTCCACGCCACGGCATTTCCGGGCGATTTACGATGAGGAGCAAGAAATCCTCGAACGCGGACAACGCTCACAGCGGCGCAATGGCAAGCTCCAAGCCATTTGGCCGTGAGGTGATGATCGGAGCCACTTCACTCTAAGTTCAGTGCCGCACTTGCGGCGCTGCGGATTTCTTCGACTTGTTCGGCGCTGTAGGAGGCTTTCCCGTCGAAGGCCCAAGCGGTGCCGGGCCATGCTGGGTCAGCCGTTGAGCGCCCGACGATGTGGACATGCATCTGCCGGACTTGATTGCCGATGCTGGCGACGTTGAGTTTTTCCGGTTTGAAATAGTCGGCGACGAAGAGGCTGACTTCCCGAATGGCACTCATGACAGCTTGGTAATCGGCTAGTGCAAGCTCGTGAAGATCTTCCACCTCCTCGACCTCTGGGACGAGTAGAACCCAAGGAAACAGGCTCTGGTTTTTCAACAATACGCGGCAAATCCCCAAGTGCCCGAGCTCGAAGGTTCCAGCGGCGAGACGGGGGTGAAGGGTGAAATCCATGCGTCGGCATAGGCGGGCTTGATGCGGTTGCAAAGTCCCTTTGAAAGTTTTTTCATCACACCCTAAGAAATGATGGGACAATGGGGTCTTTTTGTAGGATGGTTTAGTTAACCCATTAACCTATGAATTCAGAAACTCAGGACATTACTACGTCTCCGCTCGTCACACGTCGCCCGATCTGGCAATGGATCGGCGGCGAATCACTCGCCATTTCTATTTTGATCCACCTCGCCCTGCTGGTGCTAGCCGTCTTCTGGGTGCTGCAAGTGATTCCTCACAAACCTGAAAAAGACATCGATTTCACGCAGAACTCGGGAGGTGGTGGCCCGACCAGCCAGCAAGTCCAGCAGAAGGTGAGACAGGCGCAAATCAGCCGCCCGAATCTCGCCCGAGTCGCGGCCAACGGGGCCTTCGGTAAAATCGTGCTGCCCGAGCCTGAAGAACTCAGTGTGATGGCCTCCGTGGGTGGACTGAGCAGCTCTTCCCTAGCGGGCGGGCTGGGCGGCAGCGGCAGTGGCGGCGGGAAAGGTTCATCGATCGGCTCAGGCATCGGGAATGGATTATTTCCCGGCATGGGCACAGGAACGGGAACAAAAAACCCATTCGGCATGCTGCAAATGAACAAAAATGCGCTTGTCGGCACCTTCTACGACCTCAAGCAAACGCGAGACCGCAAGCCCACCAATCTGACCGACACGCAGGTGCGTGAGGAGATCCATGAAATCGTCAAAAAGGGTCTCAGAGAACAAGATCTCAAAAAATACTACCAAGCCTCACGCACGCTTTACCAAACGAAATTCTTGATCCCGACCATGAGGGCCGACATCGCCCCTGCGGCGTTTGAGTGCCAAAATGAAGTCGAGCCAAAGCGCTGGGTGATCGTTTATCGCGGGGCGGTGCAAGCGCCGAAGTCGGGGAAATTTCGCTTCGTCGGTGCGGGGGATGATGTGCTCGTCGTTCGCTTCGACAACCGCCCAGTCTTCGATTTCGGCTACACCGTGGCCGGCATCATGGGCCATCCCCGCGGCGCGGCTGGTGGGCTCAAAGGCTCGGATTTAGAGAAAGCGGTTCGGAAAAATACACCCATGGGCTTCCCTTTCGAGACCTATAAATATGAGAAGACCCCGAGCTATAACGGGGCACTGGGCGGACTCGCCATCGGCCCCACCTTCGAGGTGAAAGCGGGTGCCAGCTACCCGATTGAGATCCTCATCGCCGAGATCCCAGGCGGCTATTTCTCCTCGGCCCTGCTGATCGAAGAAGTCGGCGAGCGTTATCCAAAACTCGAAAACGGCTCCCCGCTGCTGCCCCTTTTCCAGCTCGACGGGATGACACCGGAAGTGAAATCGCAAGATGAAGCGCCACCGTTTGCCACCGACGGGCCAATTTGGAATTTCTCACGCAGCGGAGTCAGAATCGGCATCTGAGGCCCCCGGTCACGGCCAAGTCACCACCAGCCTCATGAAGCTCGGTTCTTCCCCGGGGGAGACCGCTCGCCGCCTCTAGTGAGATTCAAATAAGGACATGGGGATTGCATCCCTTGGTTCTGGCAAAGCGCGTCCCTGATTCTCCGCTAGGGGGATGGATGAGATCCCCTTCTCCTCGTTGGGCTTCAGCGCCCGCCTTTTTTTCCCCAAGAATCTTTGAGGGCGACGGTGCGGTTGTAGACAGGAGTCAAGCCGGGTTGGTGGTCGAGGGCGTCGGCGATGAAGTAGCCGATGCGGTCGAACTGGCAGGAAAACCCGGCGGCGGCATTGCGGAGGGCTGGCTCGATTTTCGCGGTGAGGGTCTTGAGTGAATCTGGGTTGAGGACTTGGAGGAAGCCACCTTCGGCGGCGTCTGGGTCTTCGACGCGGAAGAGGCGGTCGTAGATGCGGACCTCGGCGTCTGAGCCGGTGGCGGCATCGACCCAATGGATGGCGGCGCGGCATTCGACGCCTTCGGGTGAGTCTGCGCCGACAGTGCCGGGGAGGATTTCGGCACGGATGAGGGTGATGAGGCCGGCGGCATTTTTCTCATATCCGGTGCAGCGGATGATGTGACCGCCCTTGAGCCGGACATGGCGATCCGGGCCGAGGCGGTAGAATTTTTTCTCGGGAACTTCCATGAAGTCCTCACGCTCGATCCAGATTTCTGAGGAAATCGGCACCTCACGAATGCCCATTTCCGGCTGCTGCGGGTGATTGGGGACTTCAACGTGGGCGAGCGGCTCGGCGGACCAGTTGTCTAAGACGACTTTGACGGGGTCGAGCACGGCCATGCGGCGTGGAGCGGAGTGGTTGAGGAAATCGCGGACGTCAAACTCCAGCAAGGCGACGTCGGTGGTGCCGCTGAACTTGGTGATGCCGATGCGTTTGCAGAAATGCACGACGGCTTCCGGCGGGTAGCCACGGCGGCGGATGCCGGAGAGGGTGGGGAGGCGGGGGTCGTCCCAGCCGCTGACGTGGCCGCCTTGCACGAGTTCGAGCAGCTTGCGCTTACTCATGATGGTGTAGGTGAGGCTCAGCCGGGCGAACTCGATCTGCCGGGGCTGTGAGGGCACGGGGCAGTTCTCGATGAACCAGTCGTAAAGTGGGCGGTGATTTTCAAACTCCAGGGTGCAGAGTGAGTGGGTGATGTGCTCTAGGGCATCTTCCAGCGGGTGGGCGAAGTCGTAGAGCGGGTAGATGCACCAAGCGTTCCCGGTGTTGTGGTGGTGGGCGTGCATGATCCGGTAGATGACGGGGTCACGCAGGTTCATGTTGGAGGAGGCGAGGTCGATTTTCGCCCGGAGCACGCATTCTCCTTCTTTGAAAATCCCGGCTTTCATGCTGGCGAAAAGGGCGAGATTCTCGGCGATGGGGCGCTCACGACAGGGGGATGGGGTGCCGGGAGTGGTGAGATTTCCCCGGTTCGCCCGCATTTCCTCGGCGGTCTGGTCGTCGATGTAGGCCTTGCCGGACTGGATGAGGTGGACGGCGCAGTCGTAGAAAAACTGGAAGTAGTCGCTGGCGAAGTAGAGGTCGGAGCCCCAGTCGAAGCCGAGCCATTTCACGTCGGTTTTGATGCTCTCGACGTATTCGAGTTCCTCTTTTTCCGGGTTGGTGTCGTCGAAGCGGAGGTGGCACTTGGCGTGGAGCGTGGAGTGCTCTTGGGCGATGCCGAAGTTCAAGCAGATCGACTTGGCGTGGCCGAGATGGAGGTAGCCATTTGGCTCGGGCGGAAAGCGGGTGATGGGGGTGGCGTGTTTGCCAGCGGCGAGGTCCGTGGCGATGATTTCGCGGATGAAGTCGGACTTGGGAGAGGTGGGATCAGACATGGGAAAGGCAGAAAAGAGGGCAGGGGGGCTTATTTGGCCAGTTCGAGGAGGAGGGCTTGGTTGAGGCGGATGCCTGCTTCGAAGTTGGCGATTGGGAAATTCTCATTGGGCGCGTGGATTTGGGCATCTGTGAGGGCTAGGCCGAGCAGCAAGGTGTCCACCCCGAGCACGTCGCGGAAGGTCTGGACGATCGGAATGCTGCCGCCCTCTCGGATGAGCACTGGCTCGGCGCGGAAGGAGCTGCGGAGTGCGGCTTGCGCGGCGAGGCCGAACTTGGAGTGGGGGTCGGTGACGTAGGGTTTCCCGTCGTGACCGATTTCCACGTCGATTTCTAGGCCGGGTGGGCAGTGGCGTTCGAGGTGACTTTTCACCAGCGTCATGAGCTCGGCGGGGCTTTGGTCTGGGACGAGGCGGAAGGAGAGTTTCACGAAGGCTTCTGCGGGGAGCACGGTCTTGGAGCCCTCGCCTTGGTAGCCGCCGCCGATGCCGTTGACCTCAGCGGTGGGGCGTGCCCAGGTGCGCTCGGCGGAGGTGTAGCCAGCTTCGCCGAAAAGACCGGGTGAGCCGGTGATGCGGAGGAAATCTGAATCGCTCACGCCGGGGACTTTCGCCCACATTTCGCGTTCCCAGGCTTCGAGCGGGCGGACGGAGTCGTAGAAGCCCTCGATATTGACCCGTCCGTCCGGGCTGTGGAGGCTGCTGACGAGGCGGGCGATGCCTGCCGCTGGATTGGCCACGGCACCGCCGAAGAGGCCGGAGTGGAGATCGCCTTTCGGCCCACGGAGGGTCGCTTCACAGCAGGCGATGCCGCGCAGGCCGTAGCCGAGAGTGGGCACGCCGGGAGCGACCATGCCGGTGTCCGAGATGGCGATGACGTCGCACTTGAGTTCGGCCAAATGACGGGCGAGGAAGGGGGCGAGATTCGGGCTGCCGATTTCCTCTTCCCCTTCGAAGAGGAAGATTAAATTGACGGGAAGCTCATGGTTTTCGCGGAGCGTTTTTTCCACACCGAGCACGTGTGCCATCATTTGGCCTTTGTTATCGGTCGCGCCGCGTGCCCAGATTTTGCCGTCGCGGAGTTCAGGCTCGAAGGGCTTGCTCGACCATAGGGCCAGCGGATCGACCGGCTGCACGTCGTAGTGGCCGTAGATTAAAACGGTGCGGCGTCCGGCGTGGTGTTGATTCCTGGCAATGACGACTGGGTGGCGCGCGGTTTCGTGGAGCTGAGTGGCGAGGCCCATGCCAGCTAGCTTGGAAATCAACCATTCGGCGCAAGCGCGGACGTCGCCCGTGTTCGCGGAGTCTGTCGAAATACTGGGAAATCGCAGGAACGAAAAGAGAGTTTCAAGTTCAGGAGTCACGCGGCGATGCTCGCCGCTGAGGGACCTCTCCCGCAAGGCGAATTCGCACGCGGGGGTGGGCGATCTAGGAAATCACGTAGTCCATGGGAATGTCGTGCGGCTCGGGAAAGGTGTCTGCGACTCGTTGCTCGGGGAAGCAGATGCCGATTTTCAAGGCGTCTGGGCGGATTTTGGCGAGCAGTCGGTCGTAAAAGCCACGCCCGCGACCGAGGCGACTGCCATCCGGGGAAAAGGCGAGTCCGGGGCAGAGGAAGGCGTCGATTTCTGAGGTGGGGATCACAGGGCTATCCGCGCTGGGTTCCAGAATCCCAAAACTTCCAGCACTGAGGTGCTCCCCGCCATGGAATTGGAGTTCATCCCCGCAGACCCTGGGAAATGCCCAGCGGATGTGAGGGTGGCGCAGCAGGCTTGCGCGAAGATCGACCTCATCAGGAAGCGCTGAATACGTGGCGATGGTGCGCAAGCTGGGGTGGGCGTGCAGCCACTCATCCAACGCGGCGCAGACCGGGGCGGAATCCCGTGGTGCTGCCGACTGCCGCATGAATTTGCGGAGCTGGGACTTTAGATGCACGGGATAGGGAATTGTCACTTGCCAAGGATCAGAGGATTCCCATCCTTAGCCCCGATGAGGCGTAGCTGGCAAGTCGCGGGTGTGTGGATGGTTTTGAATTCCGCTCTCGTAGCGGATGAAGGGGGAAAAGCGTTCGCATGGGAGCCACCGAAAGCGGCGAAGAATTTGTTCTCCCCCGAGCTGGGCCTGCTTGATACGGAGCGCGACGAGTATGCCACCAATCTGGCAATTTTATCCTCCAACTCCATTGCGCAAGCCAAGGCCTCCGTCATTTCCATCGAGAGCGCGAGACGCATGCTTGGACTCGCCTTGCAGCTATCGCCGCGGAACAAGCGGGCGGTCATCGTCAATTTCCAACTCTCTAAGGGCTTGCTTCCGACGGTGAGCGACTGCCTCTACGAGCCGAAGGTTTTTGCCAGATTATTGCTCACGCGCGGGCAGTTGCTTGAGGGGACCACGAGTGATGAAAATAAACGCTTGGCCCGGTATTTTGTGCCATTGGCAGCAGAGTTGGATCCCAAAAACGAAGACGCTGTCTATGCAAGCGAAATGCAACGGCTCGACCACGGCGCACCCGATTGGTCTGCGCTCACGGATGGGAGGGCCGAGCCTTAGTCCGATGCCTGTCGAAATCGAAAGAAAGTTTCTTGTGGTAGGCGAGCAGTGGCGTGAGGGGGCACAAGGCGTGAGAATCGCACAGGGGTATCTCTCACAAGACCCCGGGCGCACGGTGCGAATCCGGCTGGCGGGCGATGCTGGGTTTCTGACGATCAAGGGTCGCTCCGAAGGCATCCGGCGTGCGGAATTTGAATACGCCATCCCATTTCAAGAGGCGCAGGATTTGCTGGGCCTCTGCTTGCCCTCGGTGATCGACAAGACACGCTATCGCATTCCCCACGCTGGGCACATTTGGGAGGTGGATGAATTTCATGGCGAGAACGCAGGCCTGATCATCGCCGAGGTTGAGCTTGAGGATGACTCCATTTGTCCTGATTTACCTCCTTGGGTCGGCGCGGAAGTGTCGTCAGAAACACGCTATTTCAACTCCTGTCTGGCGGTGCTTCCTTTCGGAAAATGGGCGTCAGAGGCCGGGATTTGATAATCTTTCATCTCCCGCTTGCCAGAGTCGCTCTGCCACTTACCCTCTGGGAAGAATCTCACATGAAAATCTGGCTAGACGGTAAATTGGTGGACGAATCTGAAGCGAAGGTGTCGGTCTTTGACCACGGACTTCTCTACGGAGACGGTGTTTTTGAAGGAATTCGTTTCTACAATGGGCGTATTTTTCGCTTGGAGGAGCACATCGACCGTTTGCTCGATTCGGCGAAGGCGATCCTCCTGAATCTTCCCTGGACTCATGAGGAAATTTGTAAATACACCTGCGAAACCGTCGCTGCAAATGGCCTGACTGATGGCTACATCCGCCTCGTCATCACCCGTGGAGCTGGTGAACTCGGCCTCAATCCTTACTTATGCCCGGTCCCGTCGATGTTCATCATCGCCTCGACCATCAAGCTCTACCCAGACGAGACCTACAAAAACGGCCTCGCCATCATCACCTGCGCCACCCGCCGCCCGGCTCCTGCCGCCCTCATGCCTCAGGTGAAATCCCTGAATTACTTGAATAACATCATGGCCAAGGTGGAGGCGATCCAAGCGAATGCCCTCGAAGCCGTCATGCTTAACGAACAAGGCTACGTCGCGGAATGCACTGGGGATAATCTTTTCCTCATCAAAAAAGGCGTGCTTCTCACCCCACTCATCAGTGACGGCGCACTCGACGGCATCACCCGCGCAGTCATCGTCGAACTCGCGGAAAAACTTGGAGTCCCGTTCAAGGAATGCTCCCTGACCCGCTACGACATCTACACCGCAGACGAGTGTTTCCTCACGGGCACCGCAGCAGAAGTGATCCCCGTAGTGGCGCTCGACCGCAGAGTCATCGGCACAGGCAAGCCCGGACCACTGACTGCCCGGTTCCTCGAAGCGTTTCACGAACTTGCCATGAACACTGGCACACCGTTTGCCTGCTAAAGACTGCCATGAAATGTGATTTCTGCGAAAAAAAAGCCACCGTCTTCCTGACTCAACTCGTTGAGGGACAGATGAAAAAGGTCTGCCTTTGCGACTCGTGTGCAAAGGAGCGCGGAGTCACCGATCCCACCGGCTTTTCCCTTGCAGACCTCTTGCTCGGTGGACTTCCCGGCGGACCGGGCACGGCAGCTGCTGGCAAGTCTCCAGCCAAGCCTGGAAACGGAAGGAAATGTGTGACTTGTGACTTCACCCTAGACGACTTGAAACGCGTGCGCCGCTTCGGCTGCAGCGATTGCTACGCGACCTTCGCCGAGGAAGTCTCGCAAATGGTCAGAGGCATGCACAAAGGCACCACCCATATCGGGAAAGTACCGGAAGGCCTCATGGCGCAGCAATTTCGCGCCCAACGCATCGAGGAGCTCCGCTCGCGTCTCGACCAAGCAATTATTTCCGAGAGCTACGAAGAAGCTGCCGGCATCCGCGACGAAATCCGTAACCTCGACGAGTTGAAAATTTAAATCCCCATGATGCGCTTCTCCACTCTCATTAAGCACCCAGCCGACTGGATGACCGGCGGCCAAGGAGAGCACGGCGCGGTTCTCACCTCGCGCATCCGTCTCGCACGGAACCTCCGCAGCCACCCATTTCCCGGTTGGGCAAAACGCGACCAACGCGCCGCCGCGCTCGATCTCATGCGCCCGGCCGTGGAGGCGCTCGCTCCCATGAAGGGCGCCTTCTCGCATGAACTCGGGGATTTAACCTCCGTTCAAAAACAGGTCCTCGTCGAGCGGCACCTCATTTCCCGTGAGCACGCCGCCCGTGGCGATGGCTCAGCCGCAGTCATCGAGCGTCGTCAGAGCTTCAGCCTCATGCTCAACGAGGAAGATCACCTTCGGATGCAGGCCATCCGCCCCGGCCTCCAATTGACGGCTGCTTACAATGCCCTGTCCGAGCTTGATACCGAGCTCGAAAGTTCGCTCGAATTTGCCTTCGATCCCACACTCGGCTACCTCACGACCTGCCCCACCAACCTCGGCACCGGCCTGCGCGCCTCCGCCATGCTCCATTTACCCGGCCTCGTCCTCAGCGACCAAATCGGCCAAGTCCTCCAAGCGGTCAATAAAATCGGCCTCGCGGTCCGTGGACTCTACGGGGAAGGAACCGAATCTCTCGGGAACCTCTACCAGATTTCCAACCAATCTACCCTCGGTGAAAGCGAGGAAACCATCATCCGCCGCCTCGAACGCGTCATCTCCCAGGTGTCTAACCACGAGCAAAATGCCCGTGAAAAACTCCTCGAAGACGATCCAGAAATGGTCGCCGATAAAATCGGCCGCGCCTACGGAACGCTGCGCCACGCCCACATCATCGATTCCAAAGAGGCGCTCAATCACCTCTCGCTGCTCCGCCTCGGTGGCACGCTCGGGTTTTTCTCCCCGGAAACCGTCATGCTTTGCGACACGCTCTTGATGGACATTCAGCCCGCACACCTCCAGATGCACTCTTCCCGCAAGCTCACCGCAGAAGAGCGCGACTCGATTCGTGCAGAAATCGTGCGCTCCCGTTTGCTTTCTCTCGAATCCCCGGATAATCGTGTTTTAGCAAAACACGAAACCATCACCCCAGACCCTTCTAACCTCAGCGACGCATGAACAACTTCACCCCACGTGCTCAACAAGTCCTCGCTCTCGCTCGTAAAGAAGCAGATCGATTCAATCACTCCTACGTCGGAACCGAACACCTTCTCCTCGGCCTCATCAAGTTAGGCCAAGGCGTCGCCGTCAACGTCCTCGAACGCATGGGCCTCGAACTCGAAGCCGTCCGCATGGAAGTCGAAAAAGAAGTCGGCTCCGGCCCACCTCAGAAATCGGCAGGTAACATCCCCTACACCCCACGCGTCAAAAAAGTCCTCGCCCTCGCCAATAAAGAGGCCAAGGCGCTCAATCACTCCTACGTCGGCACCGAGCACCTCCTACTCGGCCTCCTCCGCGAGGGAGAAGGGGTCGCCGCCCGTGTCCTCAAGCGCCTCGACGTGGACATCCAACGCACTCGGAACGAAATCCTCGCCGAAATCGACCCAAACTTCTCGCCCGATAATCAGGACGACGATGATGACGACGACGATGACGAAGAGGAAGACGACGCCGACGTGCAAGACGAGCCACAAGCGCAATCTTCCGCTGCGGAAAGTGAAGGCAAAGTCAAAACTCCGGCCCTCAAAGCCTTCGGTCGCGATCTCACCAAGGTCGCTCGCGATGGTGGTCTAGACCCCGTCATCGGCCGTGAAAGCGAGATTGAGCGCGTCATCCAGATCCTCTGCCGCCGCACCAAGAATAACCCGGTCCTCATCGGTGAAGCCGGCGTCGGCAAGACCGCAATCGTCGAAGGGCTTGCCCAAGAAATTGCCACCGGAAATGTCCCAGAAATCCTCCGGGACAAGAAAGTCATCACCCTCGACCTCGCCCTCATGGTCGCTGGCACGAAGTACCGCGGCCAGTTTGAAGAACGCATCAAGGCGGTCATGGACGAGATTCGGAAAGTGAAAAACGTCATCCTTTTCATCGACGAGCTTCACACCATCGTCGGCGCAGGCTCTGCGGAAGGAGCGATGGATGCCTCGAACATCATCAAGCCCGCTCTCAGCCGCGCCGAGCTGCAATGCGTGGGGGCCACCACCCTTAACGAATACCGCAAGTACATCGAAAAGGACTCCGCCCTCGAGCGCCGTTTCCAACAGGTGAAAGTGGACGAGCCATCCGTGGACGATGCCATCAAGATCCTCCAAGGTCTTCAGGAGAAATACGAGACCCATCACAAAGCCAAGTTCACCCCAGAGGCGATCGAAGCCGCCGTGAAGCTCACCTCCCGCTACCTCACAGCCCGTTTCTTACCGGATAAGGCCATCGACGTGCTCGACGAAGCGGGTGCCCGCGCCCGCATCGGCACCATGACCCGCCCGCCCTCCATCAAGGAGCTGGAAGCTGGCATCACTCAGATCAACCGTGACAAGGTGGCCGCCATCGCCGAGCAGAATTTTGAAAAAGCCGCCTCCCTGCGCGATGACGAAAAGCACGCCAAGCGCACGCTCGACGAGACTTTGAAAAACTGGCGCGCCTCCTCGGAGGAGACCATCGTCAGCGTCACCGACGACGATATCATGGCCGTCGTTTCCAAATGGACCGGAGTGCCACTCCGCCGCATGGAAGAGAAGGAAACCGAGAAGCTCTTGAAAATGGAAGAAGAACTCAAGGGGCGCGTGATCGGTCAGGACGAGGCTGTCATCGCCATTTCCAAAGCACTTCGCCGCTCACGCGCCGACTTGAAAGACCCGCGCCGCCCGATTGGTTCATTCCTTTTCCTCGGCCCCACGGGCGTTGGAAAAACCTACCTCGCGCGGAACTTGGCGGAGTTCATGTTCGGTGATCCGGATTCGCTCATTCAGATCGACATGTCAGAATACATGGAGAAATTTACCGCCAGCCGCCTGATCGGTTCGCCTCCAGGCTACGTCGGCTATGAAGAAGGGGGGCAGCTTTCCGAAGCCGTCCGCCGCCGACCCTACTCCGTCGTGCTCTTCGACGAAGTGGAAAAAGCGCATCCAGATGTGATGAATCTGCTGCTTCAAATCCTCGAAGAAGGCACCGTTACGGATTCACTCGGTCGTAAAATCGACTTCAGAAACACGATCATCATCATGACCTCCAACGTCGGAGCCTCCACCATCAAGCGCCAGACGACGCTCGGCTTCGGGGCGATGACGGCGGATGATGCGGACCATTCCGGGATGAAGGAAAAAATCGTCGAGGAGTCGAAACGCTACTTCAAGCCGGAGTTCCTCAACCGTCTCGACAGCCTGGTGGTCTTCCACATGCTCGAAAAGGCAGACCTCAATCAAATCGTCGATCTCGAAGTCTCCAAGCTCGTCAAGCGCCTCAAGGACAAGTTCATCCACCTCACCCTCACCGACGAGGCGAGAGACCTGCTCGCCGTGAAGGGCTTCGATCCAGCCTACGGTGCCCGCCCGATGCGCCGCGCCGTGGAGCAGTTCTTGGAAGATCCACTCGCCGAGTCGCTACTCCGTGGCGACGTGAAAGCAGGGGACACCGTGAACGTGGTCAAAAAGCCAGACACTGAAGAACTGGACTTTCAATCCACGCGACCGGAGCCGGAACAGGATCTGAGCGAAGCAACGGTCTAACTCACGAAACGGCCCACGAGTCCCAGGACTCGTGGGCT
Source organism: Verrucomicrobiaceae bacterium (assembly GCA_027484055.1). Taxonomy (GTDB): domain Bacteria; phylum Verrucomicrobiota; class Verrucomicrobiia; order Verrucomicrobiales; family Akkermansiaceae; genus Luteolibacter. The sequence continues at coordinate 202,999 of JAIXQH010000014.1, forward strand.
TGTTGCTTTTTAAGCGATGCGCCATCCCACACCTTTCCAACAAAGAACTCTCTGGAATGCAGCGACAGGCGTCGCCATGCTGATCCTTGGAGCACTCGTTGTGGGCCTGATCTGGCTGCTGGGACAAGTCTTCGGATTTTTACAACCCGTCCTCATCCCGCTAATCGTCGCGGGGATCGTCGCTTACGTTTTTGATCCGGTCGTCCGCCTTTTTGAAGCGCGTGGAATGAGTCGCTTGTGGGCGGTGATCACGATCTTTTTCCTGATTCTAGTGGCCGTGGTTCTGCTGGTAGCCGCCGTTTTACCGGGGGTTCAGCGCAGCCAGACCGCCATTCGCGGCCTGTTCAGTCCTAAGCCCGCTACCGAGCAGGTCGCAGGCACGGAGGCGGCCCAAGATCCTGCTGAGCGTCTCGCCCCGGCGCTGGCCAGATCACTGCATGCACTCAGGCTCAATCACCAAGGCGACCCCATCGGCTGGCTACTCACGGAAGTGGATGATGCAGGAGCCGCCCGCCCCAGCACTGCGGAATCCGACTCGCCAAAGCCGCTCGATAGCTATTCCAAGAGTCGGGTAGGGCGGATGCTGATGGAAAATTTGGACGTGATTTTCAACACCGGGCGCTCATGGCTTACGGCTGGATCGAGTAAAGTGCTAGGATTTTTCGGGCTGTTACTCGGTATGATCATGGTACCTGTTTATTTGTTTTTTTTCCTCAAGGAATCAGCCTCTATCACCAAGCATTGGCATGACTATGTGCCGCTGAAAGCTTCTCGATTTAAGACTTCCTTGGTCGAGACCTTGGTGGAAATCAATGGCTACTTGGTCTCGTTCTTCAGAGGCCAAGTGCTGGTGGCGGTGATTGACGGGATTTTAGTCGGCCTAGCGCTCACCATTTTCGGCCTGCCTTATGGCCTGCTCATCGGAGTCTTCATGGCGATCCTCGGGGTGATTCCCTACATTGGAAATATCCTATGTCTCATCCCAGCCTGCATCATCGCTTACCTCCATGCACAGATCCCTGATTTCGGCATGTCGCCATGGACCTACGTAGGATGCGTCGTGGCGATCTTCATCGTCGTTCAGCAAATTAACTCACTGGTCACGGCTCCTAAAATCGTTGGCGACTCGGTGGGTTTGCACCCTCTAACCGTGATTTTCTCGATGCTGTTTTGGTCGCTCGTGCTCGGCGGGTTTGTCGGTGCGCTTCTGGCCGTGCCTCTGACGGCGGCGGTGAAAGTGCTATTCCGGCGCTTCATCTGGGAACGCCAGCTTCGTGAAAATCCGACGCTCTTGGAAGAGCCAACCCCATCAGAGTAGGGGCTAAACTCTATTTTCCAAGCCGCTCGGTGATGGCTTTTTGAGCTTGGTTGATCAGGATGGTTTGCTCCCGGTCTGATTTTGCCAGCTCGGAGGACAAAACGGGCAAACTCGCTGCAGTTCCGACTCTGCCCAGCAAGCGGATCGAAGAACTTCTGAAGGTGCCCAGTGTCGCCTTAAAGCCTTCCAGTAAATTTGGCTCGATGGCGGATCCAAGATCCCCGTAGAGCGACTCCCATGGCAGCGGGTTTTGATTCCAGAGCCGACTCAGTGTCGGGATGACTCCGAGGTTTTTTTCTTTGACGATGAGGACGATGATTTCGCGCTCTACGGGCAACTCTTTTTCAAGGAGCCTATTGGCAAGTTCCAGCGCGGCTTGACTGGCTGGACCTGGTTTTTCAGCCCAGACGCCCAAGGCGCTACAGATGTCTCCTTTGAAGTCGATCCCTTCTTCTTTAAGCAGCGAGATGAGCTTGCGGGTGATGTCGGCGCGGTAGATTTTTGGCTCAGCGTCGGCCAGTCGTTGGACGGCGCGTTTGACACGTTCGAGCTCGATGCTTTCCAGCTCACGCTTGTTCAATTCGTAGAAGGCTGGGTCGGTTTTCTTGGTTAGCTTCTCGATGGATCCCGATTCAAAAATTGTCGTGTTAACGTTCACTTCGATGATGTCGATTTCTCCGTAGGATGCATTGACATCGCCTAACACAAGTAGGATCTCCGTCAGTTGGGCGATGGGGATGGAGAGACCAGTCATGACGAAGAGGAACTCGTTGTTGTCACGCGGATAGTAGTGTGAGGCTCCATCGGCACCCGTCACCCGCAAGAGGTAGTCTTTGATTAAATAACGCTGACTGCTGGTCGTGTTTTTTAACCAGAGGCCATAGGCGTATTTATCACTCCCTTTTTTCGCGAGCTGTGCAATTTCATCCTCAAGCGGCTTGGTGCCGATGCGCTTCCGAAGAATCGTGGCTTCCGAATCATGATTCACCTCTTCGGCGATGCCGATGGGCACGGTGGCGGCAAAGGTTTCGTTGCTGTCTTTTCTCTCGGAGCCTTGATTGAAAATAAAGGGCAGTGAAATGAGGCAAGCACTCATCAATAGACCCACCCAGACGGCCTTCATTCTCGCCTTGGGATTCGCGTATATCAGTAAAATCGTCCCCATGAAGCCTGCAAAGCTAACGATGATCACTCGGTTTGCCGTGACCATGCCGTCGAGAAGATCCCCTGGATTCGTGCTAAACATCATCAGGAGGGCGATGAATACCATGCCGAGCACCCCAATCCCACCCGCCAGAGTCCGCAGCGGGCCAGTCGGCTCGAAGGCTGAGGGCGGCGGCACGTCTGCATACCGCATGGGTTGAACCCCGATGCCTGTGCCCGCACCCGAGAGCGGTACTCGATTGAAACGGTGAAGGGACTGGCTGTTACGCTCTCCAGGGTAAAACTTACGACTTTCCATGATCACATCGTCACCAATTCGGAAACGATGCTCACAGGTCCCGCACTCGACGGTGCGCTCCCTGAAGTCGTCATCCACTTTGAAGCGTTGACCACAAGCTGGGCAGCGAATCGAGAGAAGTGCGTCGTCGGAACTCGGTGCGGGCATAGTGTTGCTACGATCTTTCATCTGATTGTTGGGGATTGCAACCTCAAGAATCCACCAACCCGAGTGGCCGACGCTAGAGTGTAGATAAATTGATAGTCAATAAAACTTAATTATTGACCTTACATGACTTTCAAAATAATTAGAGTTCATTCATCACTTTACATCTTATTCCCATGCAACCACTCAAAGTTAGCCCGCTCCAAGTTAGCCAATTGCCATTTGTTCGGTCAGAAGGAAATACCCATTCCGTGATGATGGAGCAGGACAGTTTTGTCGATGAAGCGGTGGTGAATGCGATGGTGTCCAAGCCGATGGGTCGCCGTTCCATGGCGAAGCCAAGTGACATGGTGCTATCCGCCGAGGAGCTGGACTTCGCAGGGTGGGATTTCCCGGTCGCCGCCGTTGAACGAGTCCCGAAGCCAATTGCAGGACCAACCGCAATGGTCGCAAGACCCGTTGAAGCAGACAAAGTCGCTCCATTGAAGCTTTCGCGGGCACGTGAGTTGCAACCTGAGAACACAGGCCGCTGGTGGCTCGCGGGACTCTTGGGCGTGATCGCGACCATCGTCTTTTCGCTGATTTTGCTCAAAATAATCGCCCCCGCCGCATTCAAGGTAACTCCTCCTGCAGTCGAGGAAGTCGCACCTCCTCAAAACGCGGAGATTACCTTCCCACAGCGGCCCAAGTAAGCGGGACAGAAGGTTGACGCAGCATTGCGGTCAATTTAAGCCAAGCACGTGGTTCTTCCTAGTTTAATCCTAAAACTCACGTGTCACGACCAGCCCGGCATCGTGGCAAAGGTTGCGAACTACGTGGCGATGCATCATGGGAACCTCGTCGAGTTCGCCCAATTCTCTGACAAATTAGGCGGCAAGTTTTTCGCGAGACTGGAAATCGAAACGACGGAATTAACGATCGACGTCCAAGATTTTATGGACGGTTTCGGGAGCTTAGGCCGCTCGCTTCAGGCGGTCTGGCACTTCAGGCGTCTGCCTTACCTCATGAAAACGGCAGTCCTCGTGACCAAGACGGATCACTGTCTTCAGGAAATTCTCTGGAGATCCAAGCTCGATGAGCTCCCCATCGAAATCACCTCGATCATCGGAAACAGAGACGACTGCCGGAGCATCGCCGAACAAGCAGGTATCCCTTTTCATTGGATCGAAATGGATGGTGCACAGCGCCAGGCAGGGTTTGTGAAAATCCAAGAATTACTGGCGGAACAAGATGTGGAACTCGTTGTGCTTGCTAGATTTATGCAAATCCTCCCCGAAGATTTTTGTGCGGCATATTCGGGTCAAATTATCAACATTCATCACAGTTTCCTCCCCGCCTTTATCGGCGCAAATCCTTACACCCAAGCGTATGAACGCGGCGTGAAATTGATAGGCGCGACCAGTCACTATGTCACGGCAGACCTCGATGCCGGCCCCATCATCGAGCAAGAAGTGGATCGCGTGCATCATTTTCACACCCCAAGTGACTTGGTCCGCTTGGGCAGGCACTGCGAGCGAATCGCCCTCGCCAAAGGCATCCGTTACCATGTGCACGACCGGACGATCATCGACGGCCACCGGGCCATTGTTTTTCCCGACTAGTCGAATTGGGAGCTTTACAAACTCTGAGCCCCCCCTCACGTTTCCGCCTCCATCTGGAGAGGTGGTCGAGTGGTCTATGGCACCTGATTCGAAATCAGACGTAGTGTAACAGCTACCGTGGGTTCAAATCCCACCCTCTCCGCCATGATTTTCAGATGGCCGCTGTAGGTGGCATTTGAGAGAAAAAGTTCTTAAAGCGGGAGTCGGAAAAACTCGAACACCAGTTCTGCCCCGCAGCACCAAAAAATTCTTCTAAAGAATCACGGACTGGGCCGTTCTTTCTTCCTCTATGACGATTTCACCTTGCCTTATTTCCTTTGCATTCGTCGCGTCCGCTTCTGCGCAGACCTTCTTAGATCCCCTCTACGTCACGGCCGGGCGCTACGAGCAACCCGGAAGTAAGACACCCTACACCGTGAATTTCCTCGATGCGGATTTCCTGAAAAACAACACCCGCCGGACCCTGCCAGACGCGCTGCAATATGTGCCCGGTGTCCTGGTTCAAAAAACCGCAAATGGCCATGGCTCTCCTTACATTCGTGGCTTCACCGGGCGTCAGAATCTACTGCTTGTCGATGGTGTCAGGGTCAATAACTCAACCTTCCGCAGCGGCCCTGTCCAGTATTGGAACACGGTAGATCCTCTCGCCATCGACCACATCGAACTCGTGAAAAGCCAGGGCTCCGTGCTCTATGGCTCGGATGCGGTAGGGGGGACGCTCACCACCTTTACCAAGTCCTCCCGTTTCCGTGCTGAAGCCGCAGATCAAGCCTACGTTGGCGGATCCTTGTTCGGAGAATACCGGACGAATGGGGAGGGGAGTCAACTCGGTCGTTTGGAGCTGGAGACGGGTGTCGGTGGGAAGTTCGGGATCATGCTGGGCTTGGCGGCAAAGGAGTTCGGCGACATCGAAGATTCATCAGTCGGGCGGATGAAAAACACCGGGTACCCCGAGCAAACAGGCGACATCCGTATGGACTGGGCGCTCACTCCGGATTCCACGCTCACCTTGGCCCATTACTCCGTGAATCAAGACGAGATCTCCCGCTGGCATCGCACGCTAGACAATCCCGGCTGGGTCAGCGGCAACCATGTCGCTGCCCCCGGGAAATGGACCTCGGACCTCTACGACCAAGAACGCTCGATGACTTACCTTCGCTACAGCGGAACCCAGCCTGAGGCGGATGCGTTCATCAACCGTTGGAGCACGGCAATTTCCTATCAAACCTCAGACGACTCAGAATTTCAAAATCGCCTCCCAGATCCCGCAGCGGGCAGCCGGCCGATCCGGCGCATGAATATTTCGACCGAGACTACCGGCTTTGATCTGACCTTGGAGTCGAACATCGGCCCTGGCGCTTTAGTCTATGGGTTCGATTACTACCACGATGCGGTCGACTCCACTGGCTCCAGAAACAACCTAGCGGGAACCAGTTACCAAGAAAGCTTACCCATCGCAGACGATTCCACCTATGATCTCATCGGCGGCTTCTCGCAATACGTCTGGAAGCCCATTGAGCGTTTGGAAATTACCGGCGGAGCACGCTACACCCTCGCCCACGCCAATCTTGGGAGATTTGCTGGCGGGAGTGATGAATCCCGCGATTGGGACTCCACTGTCGGTTCTCTTCGCGGGATCTACTCGCTCGACTCCCAATGGAGCCTCTACGGCGGTCTCTCCCAGGCCTTTCGCGCCCCGAATCTAGATGACCTCAGCGGAAATCTCACCTCCAAGTCCGGCCAACCCGCCTTGGGAAATATCAACCTCGATCCTGAGCGCTTCCTGACCTATGAAATCGGCACCCGTCACCACACCGAGACCACCTCGCTCAATTTCGCCACGTTTTACACCGCCGTTGATGACCAGATCGTAGCCACCCCCATCTCCAGTGCCCCAAATGCCGCCGCGATTGCGAACAATGCGGCAAACGGCTACGTCTACGGCGTCGAAGTCGAGGGAGCGTGGAAAATCATGCCGCAGTGGACCCTCTCGGGTTTCGCCGCCTGGCAAGACGCCCGCACCAAGTCACCCGACGTCATCGGTGGATCGGAAAGCTACCGTCCTAATACCAAGAATCTCCCACTTTCCGGCTCCGTCGCACTTCGCTGGGATGATTCCTCCCAGAAATTCTGGGCAGAAACACGCGTACTCGCCGCCGCCACCGAAGATCGCATCTCCGCTGCTGATCAACTCGCTGACAACCAACGCATTCCCACCAATGGCACCCCCAGCTACATCATCACCTCGATCCGCGCCGGGTGGAAAGTCAGTGCCAATCTCGATTTAATCTGCGCCGTGGAAAATCTCGCAGATCAAGATTACCGGAACCACGGCTCGGGTCAAAATGAGCCGGGCCTCAACGGCATTTTCAGTGCGACCCTGCACTGGTGACGAAGCCCATCTCTGGACTTGCATCTTCCCCCTCGAATCCTGATCTTCGCATCTCTTCACCATGCAGCTTCTCGAATTCGAAAAACCCGCCGCCGACCTTGAACGCGAACTCGAAAAACTCCGCAGCAAGTCCAGTTCCCAGAACTGCGATCTGTCTGCGGAAATCACCAGCATGGAGCTGAAACTCGCCGAGACCCGCGCTGCCATTTACCGTGACCTGAGTCCATGGCAGCGCGTCCAAATCGCCCGCCACACGAACCGCCCGTTCATGCTCGACTATGTCTCACTCGCCTTCACGGATTTTTCCGAACTCCACGGCGACCGCCACATCGGTGATGACGCATCCATGCCCGGTGGCTTCGCCCGCATCGGCGGCCGCAGGGTGGTCGTCATCGGCCATCAAAAAGGCCGGGATACCAAAGAAAATCTCAAGCGGAACTTCGGCAGCGCCCACCCCGAGGGCTACCGCAAGGCACTGCGGCTCATGAAAATCGCGGAGAAATTCGGCCTTCCGGTCATCACCATGATCGACACCCCCGGAGCCTTCCCCGGCATCGGCGCGGAGGAGCGCAACATCGCCGAGGCCATCGCCTTCAACCTCCGGGAAATGATGCTGCTCAAGGTCCCTGTCATCGCAGTCGTGCTCGGTGAAGGCGGCTCCGGTGGCGCCCTCGGCATCGGCGTCGCAGACCGCGTCATCATGATGGAAAATGCTTACTACTCCGTCATCAGTCCCGAGGGCTGCGCCGCCATCCTCTGGAAACACCGCAAGCACGCCCCAGAGGCTGCAGAAGCCATGAAGCTCGTCGCGCCAGACCTCATGGAGCTCCGCCTCATCGACGACGTTATCCCCGAGCCCACCGGCGGAGCCCACCACGACCACCAAGCCACGGCCGACTCTTTCCGTGAGAAAATCCTCTCACACCTGGACGAACTCTCCGCCCTCAGCACCCAGCAACTGCTCGACCAGCGCTATGCCAAGTTCCGCAACTTCGGCGAGTGGCAGGGCAAATAATCCTCACAAAATCCCAACTCCCAATCCCCACTTTTACCCACATGAATCGTAAACTACGCATGGGCATGGTCGGCGGTGGCCGCGGTGCCTTCATCGGCGCGGTCCACCGCATGGCCGCAAACCTCGACGGGAAAATTGAACTCGTCGCCGGCTGTTTCTCCTCAGACCCTGAGAAATCGAAACTCTCCGGGGAGGATCTCTTCCTCGATCCTGCCCGAGTCTATTCCTCCTACGCCGAGATGGCCCAGACGGAAGCTGCCTTGCCTCCCGGCGAGTGCATCGATTTTGTCTCCATTGTCACCCGGAATGATCTCCACTTCCCAGTCGCCAAGGCATTTCTTGAAGCGGGCATCCACGTGATTTGTGAGAAACCCCTCAGCTTCTCGCTGGCCGAGGGCAAGGAATTGCAGAAAATCGTCGAGCGCTCCGGCCTCGTTTTCGCCCTCACGCACAACTACACCGGCTACCCCATGGTCAAGGAAGCTCGCGCCATGGTGAAGGCCGGCAAGCTCGGGCGTATCCTCAAAATCGTCGCCGAGTATCCCCAAGGCTACGCCCTCGCAGGCATGAAAAACCAAGCAGAAGGTGCCATTTCCAACTGGCGTTCCAATCCCTCCGTCTCGGGCGTTTCTTGCTGCATTGGCGACATCGGCACCCACGCAGAAAATCTCGCCCGCTACATCACCGGCCTCGAGTTGGAGTCCATCGCCGCTGACCTCAATACCTTCTTGCCCCAAGGCCAGCTCGACGACGACGGCAGTATGCTCGTCCGTTACCAAGGCGGCGCTCGCGGCGTTCTCTACGCCTCACAAATCTCGGCCGGGGAGGAAAATAACCTCAACATCCGCATCTACGGCACCGAAGCCTCCATCGAGTGGTACCAAGAGCATCCCAACGAACTCGTCGTCAAGTTCGCCGACGCTCCCCGCCAAATCTGGCGCCGTGGAAATAGCTACAACGGCCCAGAAGCGGCGAAATACACCCGCCTTCCCTTCGGTCACCCGGAAGCCTTCATCGAGGCCTTTGCCAACGTCTATCTCGCCGCCGCAGAGGCCATTTCGGACCACCTCGCCGGCAGCTACCCGCGTGCCGAGGGCTACGATTTCCCAACCGTGGCCGACGGAGTCGAAGGCATGGCCTTCATCGAAGCCGCCGTCGCCTCCTCGCAGGAAAATGCCGCTTGGAAACCGGTGCATGCCACGGCCTGAGTCATCACCTCACGCTTGATGCTTGCGCGTGTCGCACCGCAAGACCATTCATAGGCATGGACCGCTGGTATCTTCTCGTCTCCACCCTACTCGCTGCCGTGGGTGGGGTGCTTGGGATGATTTCCGTGCACCGTGGCAGGCGCAGCCACTGGACGGTGGTTTGGATCGCTGCGGCCTTCCTCTGCCAACTCGGCTACCTTTGGGTCCGCGGCCAAATGCGGGGCGCTTGCCCGCTCATCGACACTGGGGAAATCCTGTCCTTTCTCGCCTGGTCGCTCACCCTATTCTACCTCATCATCGGCCCGGCCTACCGGATATCACTCCTCGGCGTCTTCACGGCACCCCTCGTCGTGATTTTCCAGGCACTGGCACTCCTTCCCGGCGTCATGACCCGCGCGCCCCAGCAAGTCGCCAATGGCAATCCTTGGCATGAGACCCATTCCGCCATGTCCGTGCTCGCCTACGGAGCCCTCGCCCTCGCCGCCGTCGCCGGAGTCATGTTCCTTGTGCTCGACCGCCAACTGAAAGAACACCATCTGAAAAGTGGCCTCTTTCGCAACCTCCCACCGGTCCGGGAATTGCTCATTTCCCTCGTCCGTTTGCTTTGGCTCGGTAGCGCCCTGCTCACCATTGGCGTCGCCGCTGGATTCCTCATGCCTCACACCGCCTCCGCATGGGCACACCTCACCGCCGCTCTCGCCATCTGGGCGAGCTACCTTGTTTTACTCCTTATCAAGCAAGTCCGCGGTCTCACCGGACGGCGGCTTTCACTCGCCGCCGTGATCTTATTCGTCACGTCTCTCGCGGTCTTCGCTTTCGTCTGATGGAACTCCTCTGCCTGGGTCTCAACCACCGCACCGCCCCCGTGGAAGTGCGAGAGCGCTTCGCTGTGGGCGCGACCAAGCTTGGCGAAGCCTGCACCGACCTCATCACCCTCGCAGATGCCACGGAAGCCCTCGTCATCTCCACCTGCAACCGCACCGAGTTCTATCTCGTCGCAGAAAATGCCCGTGACGCCTTCACCCGCATCGAAGCCCGCCTCGCGGAGAAAATCCAACTCGACTCCAGCGTCGCTGCCCATTTTTACCGCAAGGAAAAACTCGAAGCCGCCCGCCACCTCTGCCGTGTCGTCTCTGGCCTCGACTCGATGATGCTCGGCGAGACCGAGATCTTCGGCCAAGTCAAGCAAGCCTACGCCACCGCCCACCAAGCCGGTGCCACTCGCACCGTCCTGAACAAAGCCTTCCAACGCGCCTTCAGCATCGGGAAAAAAGTCCGCACCGAGACCTCCATCCAAGAAGGCTCCACCTCCGTCGGTAACGTCGCCGTGGACCTCGCGGAAAAAATCTTCGGCCACCTCAAGAACAGCGAGGTCATGATCCTCGGCGCCGGAGAAATGAGCCGTATCACCGCCCAAAGCCTCGTCTCCCGGGGTGCGAAATCCATCTTCGTCGCCAACCGCTCCTTCGACCGCGCCCAAGAACTCGCTACCGAAATGGGCGGCAGCGCCGTCCGCTTCGACGACTGGCAGCGCGTGCTCGAACGCGTCGATGTCGTCATCTCCTCCACCGGTGCCCCTCACGCCATCGTCCACCGCGCCGATGTCGAAAAAGCCCGCCGCGCGCGGAAATACCGCCCGCTTTTCTTCATCGACATCGCCGTCCCCCGCGACATCGACCCCGCCGTCGGCGAAATCGAAGAGGTCTATCTCTACGACATCGACACCCTCGAACAACTCGCCGAAGAAGCCCGCGGCCGCCGGCAGCTTCAGATCGACCAGTGCGAGATCATCATCACCAACGAGCTTGGTAAAAGCCAGCTCCCCGGCACCTGATCGAGCACCGTGGGATCATCCATTGGTTTTCCAAAAACTATGGATCGCAGCGACTTCTTGGCCCTCTGCCAGCTTCGTGATGAGGCCGCGGATTCGTTTGCAGGAAATCTTCAGAAGTCCCTTGGTAAAAGCCAGCCCTGCTACGGGATCGGCCTCGTAAAAAGAGTCTAACTCCTCAGAACTGAGGCACCAAATCAAGCACTCACTGCGAGCGATAACCGTCGCACTGGCGGTGGCGGGATCGAAGATATTGATTTCTCCTAATGAATCTCCCGCACCCAACTGCGCGACTAAGATTGGCCGTTCCGTGGCAGAAGTCACCACGTGAAGCATGCCTGAGAGAATGAGATAAATCGAGTTTTGAGGTTTTCCCTCTTCAATCAGCAACTCACCCGTCACCGGGCGGACGAAGCGGCCGTAAGACGCGAGAAACGCACGGTGTGACGACTCTACATCGGCTAGAAATCCGATGGCTGGCAATTCAGGAAGCGGTGATGACGAACTCATAATGGGTATGGCTTGGAGGCTGAACGACTCAGTTCAAATCCACCAGCCTCAATTTTCATGGGGCACTCTGTAGCGTCGGTCTGCGACCGTCGCTGATTGAAAAGGGATGCCGGATGGGGGTTGCCCTAAAGAAAGATCCATCCTCAAGGAAGATGATCGCTGACGCTGTCTTCGCATCGTGGGTGGATGAGCGTATGTCCTGCTACCTTTTTCAGTTAGCGACGGTCGCAGACCGACGCTACAGGCGATTAGAAGCCCGCGTCCTCCAGAATCTGGCCTGCGTATGGCCAATCCTCCGCCCGCTCCACCAAGCCCGCTCTCACCGGATTCTCTCGCACATACTTCCACTTCTCCTGATGAGACTCGTTGTTGCGGATCAGGTGATCGAAAAATCCCTTCTGCCAATGCGGGGCCTCGATTCCACCGCCGCGCCAATGCTTCGAGAGGCTGTTCTTCAGCGACTTCATCCATGCGGAAAGCCCCATCTCGCCCGGCGGGATGCAGACGAAGAGATGCAGATGATCCGGCATCAGCACATATCTCCCCACCAGCGCCCCTCTCTCCCGTGCTCGCTCGCAGAAATCCCGAAACGCCTCATGCGCCCCCTCGTTATCCAGGAGCCGACGCCGCCTATCCGTGCACGTCGTGATGAAATACACCGGTGCCTCGTATAGAGCGATTCCAAACGAGTCAGCCGATGCATGCCACACCTTCTAGCGTCCGCCCGTGACCGCCGCAAGTCCCCTGTAGCGTCGGTCTGCGACCGTCGCTGATTGAAAAGGGATGCCGGATGGAGAGATGCCTTAAAGAAAGATCCATCCTCAAGAAAGATGATCGCTAGTGTAGCTTTCGCATCTAGGGTGGATGAACTTATGTCCTGCAACCTTTTTCAGTTAGCGACGGTCGCAGACCGCGCGCTACAGGCCACGTTAAGAAAGTTGGAATTCTCCGTCGTCGTCCACGCCGTGCCAGCCGAGGCGGGCGAAGGCGCGGTAGATGGAGGTGGTGGGCTCTCCTTCTTCTTCACTTTCACCATGCTCGATGGTGGCGCTGGTGCTGAGGCCGTTGTTGCTCTCGATGCTGATGACCGTGGTGTAGCTTTGCAGGTAGATCCAGTCGCCCCAAGCTTTTGCCTCATGGCGGGGCTCGAAGTGCTCTTTACGGAGTGAGGCGAGGACTTCTGAGATGGTCGACGGGGTGGCGTCGCTGGGAAGTTTGAGGAGTGTTTCCATGAGGATGAAGAGGGTGGCGGGGAGGATTGATAGAGCGATAAAGGAAATTAATCGGAAGGTCGAGAATCGTTTGAAAAAGTCGCGTGACATAGACGGGCGTAAGCACCGTCTTGCGAAATAAGCTCTTCGTGAGTGCCTTGTTCTAAGAGCTTGCCGTGGTGAAGCACGCAAATGCGGTCTGCCTTCTGGACGGTGGAAAGACGGTGGGCAATGACAAAACAGGTGCGGTCTGAACGAAGATTTTCCAAGGCCCCTTGGACAAGGCGCTCGGTCGAATTATCAAGTGCGGAGGTGGCTTCATCGAGCAGCAGCAGCAGCGGATTTTTTAACAAGGCACGGGCGATGGAGAGGCGTTGTTTTTCCCCACCGGAGAAGCGGCTGCCGCGTTCACCGGCGACGGTGCCGAGGCCTGCAGGACTGGCGCGGACGAAGTCGGCGGCGTTGGCGGCTTCGAGGGCGGCCCAGAGTTCGGCATCGGTGGCGTCGTGCTTGGCGAGCAGCAGATTTTCCCGGAGCGAGGAGTTGAAGAGAAAACTTTCCTGACTGACGTAACCGAGCTGGTCGCGCAGCCATTCCTTGGACACCGAGGCAAGCGGGATGCCATCGAGCAAGATGCGGCCGGCGGTGGGTTCGTAAAAACGGGTGAGTAAATTCAGCACCGTGGATTTCCCAGCACCGGTCGCGCCGACGAGGGCAATGGTCTGGCCGGGTAGGGCCTCGATGGTGAGGCCGTTGATGGTGGGGGATTGGTTAGCGTAGGAGAAGGAGACATTTTCAAACTGCACATGCCCACGCAGCTCGGTGGGGCGGAGTCCTTCAGTGAGGTTGCACTCGTCGGGTGTGTCGGTGATTTTAAAAATCCGCTGGGCCGAGACGATGCCGGTGGTGAAAGTCTGGGCGAGGGTGTTGATGCGGGAAATGGGATCGAACAGGAAACCCCAAGCGACCAGAAACGAGAGCACCACGCCGGGTTCGAGCCTGCCTTGTAGCACCAACCACGAGCCGAAGGCGACCATGAGAATGATGCCAGACTCGGCGATGAACGAGACGCTCGGCCAGACGAGTGACTGGCCGCGCATGACGGTCATGTGCTTTTCCCCGACCTTGCGCGAGGCTTGGTCGAAGGTTTCGAGGGCTTGGGGCTCGACGGTGTAAGCTTTGATTTGGCGGATGCCGGCGAGGTTGTCGTGGAGGATGGCATTGAGCGCCGAGCTGGCTTCCGAAGATGCACGCCACAGCGGCTCTGAGCGGCGACTCCACCAAGTGGTGATGAGGGCGATGAAGGGCAGGGGAATCAAGGTGACGAGCGTGAGCTGCCACGAGAAATAGAACATGTAAGCGACGACGATGAGGAACTGGAGAATCGCCGCAATGGCCTGGTCCACACCCTCGATGATGACGCGGTTGGTGGTGGGCACGTCGTTGGCGACGCGGGACATGATTTCACCGGAGGAGTTCGCGTCGAACCAATTGACCGGGAGGCGCTGGAGTTTGTCGTAGAGCTCGACGCGGATCAGGTGGGTGAGCTTGAGTTCGAGCGCGTTGTTAAAATAGGTGCGGAGGGTGAAAAGCGCCTGCCGCGCAAGGATCGCGCCAATGCCGATGGCGGCGGTGGGAATGATGAGGTCAGGCCGCTTTTTCGCGATGATGACGTCGATGAACTGCATCGTGATCCCCGGCAGCACCAGCACTAGCGTGGTGCATAGGATCGCCATCAGCAACGAAAGCCCACTCTGTAACGGGAAGCGAAACGTGTGGCGAAGAATGCGCAGCAGGGTAGCCATGCAGAAGCATGCACTGGTCTTGCGGCGCTTGGAAAGACGAAGCGTGCTATTTTAAAAACGCGCTGATGAGTTCCTCGATGACCTCTTCCCCCATCGGCTGGACCTCGCCGATGGAGCTGGCGAGAATGACGGCCTCGGCGGTGGATTCTAGCACTTCGAGGCGGTCGAACGCGTCGAGGATGGTGGTTCCGAGCACCAGCGCGCAGTCGTTCTCGATGAGGGCGATGGGGAATTCCGGCGTCATGGCATCGGCGATTTTCTCCGGGGCTTCATAGACCCATTCAAAGGGCAGCACGGCGACGTCGCGCAGGAAAATGTAGCTTTCCGGGATCGTGCGAGTGTCGAGCCGCGCGGCGGAGGCCGAAAAGGCCGTGGCGTTGACCGGGGTTGCGTTGACGATGGCGTGGATCTCCGGGTGGCGTTGGTAAATCAAGCGATGGAGTAGGCAGGCGCGGCTGGGACGAGTGCCGCGTGCGCGTTTCCCGTGCTGGATGAGCGCGAGTTCATCCGGGGAAATCGTCGCGCGGTCCACTAGGCTGGTGCTGATAAGGAAAGAGTCGTCATCCACCCGGACGGAGAAACTCCCCGCATTGCTGGTGAGTAGGCGCTGGTGATAGCCTCGGCGGATGAACTCGCACAACTCGCGGCGGAGGGCACGCTCGTGACTGCTCGCCGGGCCGGGATCGAACTCCTCCAGCTCGGGCGTGGGCATTTCACTATTGGCAAGTTGCTCGGTGCTAAGGTAGCGCACGGGACCGAGCGCACGGGCTTTAATCACCGTTTTCGCCACGAATTCCAGCGTTTCAAAGCGACGAAAGGCATCCGGGAAATCGAGACCAGCCACGACGACCCCGTGATTTTCCAGCATCACACAATCGTGACCCGCAGCGAAGACCGTGGCGATGCGTTCGCCAAGCAAATTGCTGCCTGGGAGCGCATACGGGGCGAACCCGACATCGCCGCAGACGCTGTGCGCCTTGGTGAAAAGCTGCGTGTCTGGCGCTTGTCCACAAATGCTGAAGGCGACTAAAGCGACCGGATGGGCATGGACGATGGCTCCTAATTCCGGACGCGCTTGGTAAATTTTCTGGTGAAAAGGAAACTCGGAGGAAGGCCGGTGCCGTCCCTCGGTGCTGCCGTCCGGCAGGACGCGGACGATGTCTTCCACGCGGAGATTTCCCTTATCCACGCGGGCTGGGGTGATCCAGATCGAGCCATCGGTATCGCGGATGGATAAATTTCCACCGGAAGTGGTGGTCATCCGGTATTGATAAATTCTCGCCATGGCTTTGACGAGGCGTTCGGCAGGGTGGGTGATGTCTCGCATAAGTGAGCTCCAAGGTGCCGTGCATTTCGGTGGGGTCAAGCCTGCCTCCGGCGGCACAAAAAACCCCGCCTTATGCAGGCGGGGCTAATTTACCGAAACAGGAATGGCGGAGCGGACGGGACTCGAACCCGCGACCTCCAACGTGACAGGCTGGCGCTCTAACCAACTGAGCTACCGCTCCATGTCCCGTTCGGGTGCGGGAAGCTATTTAGCTCCCCCGGACTCCGCAATCTCTTTTTTGACGTTTCCTGATTTTTTTCTCAGCCGTGATTTCACGGTTAGGAAAGCGCTTCGACGGCGGCTTCGAGCGAGGCGAGATCCTCGATCGAATGGACGTTTACCTCCTTGTCGATCTTGCCGACGAGGCCCGCGATCACCTTGCCGGGCCCGAGTTCGATGAAGTTCCGGTGGCCCATGGCGATCAAGGTTTGGATCGATTCCGTCCAGCGGACCGACCCGGTGACTTGCTTTTCGAGCATCTGGCGGATCTCTGCGGGGTCGGAAACCGAGCAGGCCCCGAAATTGCAAATGACCGGCATCGTAGGCGCGGAAATCGAAACGCCCGCCAGCTCCAGCGCCAATTGATCTTGGGCGCTCTGCATCAGCCGCGAGTGGTAAGCACCGGCGACGTTGAGTTTAATCGCGCGCCGAATGCCGAAGTCCTTGGCTTGGGCGATCGCTGAGTCGATCCCTGCGACGGTGCCGGAAAGCACGATTTGGCCGGGGGCATTTAAGTTCGCCACATCCACGTCTGCTGCTGCGGCGAGCGCCCGGACTTGGGCCTCCTCTCCGCCGATGAGTGCTGCCATGGCACCTTCGGTCGCGAGGCAGGCCGCTTCCATGAAGGCACCGCGCCTAGCGACGAGGCGCAGGCCGTCTTCAAATGAAAAACTTCCGGCGGCGGCATGAGCGGTGAATTCCCCGAGCGAAAGCCCAGCAGCGGCGACTGGGACCAGATTCGGCAAGCGCTCACGGAGCAGGGCGAGTCCCATCAGCCCATGGAGGTAGAGGGCGGGTTGGCAGTTCGAAGTCTTGGTCAATTCCTCTTCCGGTCCTTCGAACATGATGTCGGAGAGCGAGAAGCCGAGAGCCTTATCTGCGGCGACAGCCATGCTGCGAGCGGTCGCGGAGTGCTCGACCCAGTCTTGACCCATGCCCACTTTCTGGGCGCCCTGTCCTGAAAATAAAATGACGATTTCACTCATGTCCGGCCAGCTTAACGGTGACCCCGGTGCTGAGGAAAGAGTAAATAAAGTCACCCATGCCGCGCATTTTACCCTACTCTCACTCACAGACCATGCTTCGACTTCGACTCATTTTAGTGGCGGCCATTTCCGTCCTCAGTTCGTGCCAGACGCTGCGGTTCTATGGGCAGGCGGTGTCGGGACAAATGGAGATTTTTCAGAAAAGTCGCCCGATTTCTAAGTTGCTTGCGGATTCCACCACCACGCCGAGCCTGCAGCAGCAGCTCCGAGCGGTGCAGGGGCTTCGTCAATTTGCCAGTGACCACTTGTCCCTGCCGGGAGATCAGAGTTACGGCACCTACGCAGATCTCGGTCGCCCACACGTTGTCTGGGTGCTCTATGCCGCGCCGGAATTTTCGCTCACGGCGAAGACTTGGCATTACCCAGCCATCGGGGAAATGGATTACCGGGGCTACTTCCATGAGCAGGACACCAAGGCCTTCGCCGCAGAGTTGAAATCTCAGGGCTACGACGTCTTCATCGGCGGAGTGGACGCCTACTCCACGCTTGGCTGGTTTCACGATCCGGTTCTCAACACCTTCATCCACTACCCCGACGTGGATCTGGCGGAGACCCTATTCCACGAGCTCACTCACCGGAAAGTCTTCCGCCGTGGTGATACCGTGTTCAACGAATCCCTCGCCAACACCGTCGCGGAAGAGGGCGTGAAGCGCTGGCTGCGGCACCAAGGACGGCTGGCGGATTTAAAAAACTACGAGCAACGCCTCATCCGCCGAAGGCAGTTTTACCAAGAAATCGATCGCACCCGCGCGGCGTTGGAGGCGGTTTACGCGTCTACCACCTCTGAAACGTCCAAACGGGAAGAAAAAAAACGCCTGCTCGCCAAGCTGCGGGATGACTTCCGCGAGCTGCGCCGCCGCTGGGGTGGGCACGGGCTGGAGGGCTGGCTGCGTGAAGATCTCAACAATGGCCACCTCATTTCCCTGAAACTCTATGCGGAGAAGATGCCCATTTTCCAAAAACTCCTCTCTGACTGCGGCGGTGATCTCGATGACTTTTTTCGCAAGGTGGCTCAACTCAAACTGCCAGAGTCCTAGGCCGTCACCGCTGATGATTTTTCACAGAGCAAAGCTTGCAGGAAGGGGCGGTGACGGGGCAAGTTCGCGACGTGTCTGAAATGATGGAAATCACTCGCCGGTGGTGCGGTTACGTTTGCCCGGATTGTCGGTTTATTTTTCGGGTGCCGAGTGATCATGACGGCCGGGGCATCGTCTGCCCGAGTTGCCGACGAATGTTGAAAATTCCATCTGCCGCAGACGTCACACCGCCCTTGATGGCGCCGCTGCGGACGGTGGAGGAAGAGCAGTATTCCGACGAGGAATTGGAGGCGATGTCGCAGACCAAAGCCGTGTCAGAGCGGACGTCGCCATGGTTGCTCGCGGGGGGAGCGTTGCTCGTGCTCGGCTTGTTTGGGGTCGGGGCGCAGGTGTTTCTCGCGGGTAAAACTCCGGTGGCCCTTCCGCCGAGCTTACCACCGAGCGTGCCAGTCGCACTGCCAGCGACGACGCTTGAAGAGCGTGGTGATCTTTCATTAATCGCTGAGCTTACGCCACTTGCAGAAAAATTTCTCACGGCAACCACGGTGGATCAATGCCTGCCACTCATTCGAAATCCCGAGACCGTCGCCGCACGGATGCGGGCCTACTACCCAAGCGGGGTGATCCCAGCGCTGGGGATGAGTGAATTTAACACCCATGGCGGACTGGCGATGCTCGAAGGAATGGTGTCGGCCGGCGTGCGGACTCGCGATCAAAACGAAAAGACGATGGCCTTCGTCGCTACGGGTGCTGGATTTAAAATCGACTGGGAGAGCTGGGTCGGTTGGTCAGAGTTGTCATGGGAGAAGTTCCGCGAGACCAAGCCGGTCCAAGCGAGCCGCTTCCGGGTGAACGTTTATCCGACAGAATATTACAATTTCGCCTTCGCCGACGATTTGAAATGGCAGTCCTACCGGCTAGACTCGCCAGACGGCACGCACACGATTTATGGCTACGTGGAAAAGGGCAGCGACCTAGCGCGGTCGCTTCACCTAGACCAAGACACGAAAATGTCATCCATGATTCTCGCCCTGAAATTCCCGACCGACTCCGACTCGCGGGACCAGGTGGAAATCGTCCAAGTCGTCGCAGATGGCTGGGTGGAAAAGTAAGCCATGATCGCGACGACCTTAGAAAAAGCCTTCGAGCTGAACATCGATCCTTCAGTTTACGGCACCTTCGCCGAGATCGGCGCAGGGCAGGAGACGGCGAACTACTTCTTCCGCGCCACCGGTGCGGCAGGTTTGGTGGCCAAGACCATTTCCGCGTATGATATGACGATGAGCGACGCCATTTATGGCCGCGCGGAGCGCTACGTATCGGCGGCCAGGCTCCAGGCGATGCTGCACCATGAGTATGAGATTTTACTCGAACGTCTCGGCCCGAAGCGGGGGGGCGAGACGACGTTTTTCTCGTTTTGTAACACCGTGCGCGCCCGCGGCTGGAAGGATCATGGCGAGTGTCACGGTTGGCTCGGGGTGAGATTCCAGATGAAACCCGGTGACCCACCGTCCGACATCATCCTGCATGTGAGACTGCTGGACGTGCGGGCGATCGATCAGATGGAAGCGCTGGGCACCATCGGCGTGAACTTGATCCATGCCGCCTACCGCCACCGTGGGCATTTGAAAAAATTCGTGGAGTCACTGCTCGACAACTTGGTGCTGGGGCGAGTGGAGGTGGATTTATTGAAATTTTCCGGTCACGGCTACAGCTTTTTCGACAACCGCCTGTGTGCACTCCAATTGGTGGAAAGCGGCCTGACGGAGGCGACGATGTTTCTACCAAGCGGTGAGGTGGTGCAGCCGGCAGAGGCGCTCTATCGGCACCCGGTCTTGTTGCTTCGGGGGAGCTTCGATCCGGTGATGAATGTCCACCTCAAGATGCTGGAGCAAGCGCGCCCAGGATTTGTGAAGTCCCTGAGCGAGGAAGATCGGATCTCCGCCATCGAGCTATGTGAAATTTCCGTGGACAATCTCCTGCGCGATCGCACGGCGGACCCTGTCGATTTCTTGGACCGCGCAGATGCCCTGCAATCCCTCGGGAAAACGGTGCTGCTTTCTCGTTGTGCTGAGTTCCACCGCATCGCCGCATTCCTGCATCGCTACACAAGCAAACCGGTCGGTATCATACTCAGTATCGGCTTGCTGAATGAATTGTTTAAGCCGAAGTGGTCGGAAAATTTAGCGGGTGGCTTGCTGGAATCGTTCGGTCGTTTGTTCAAGAGTGGCGTCACGCTGCATGTGTTCCCATGGAAAAACCGCAAGAGCGGAGAGTTCGTCACGGCGGAAAACTTCAACGCCCCAGAAGACAGCGTTCACTTGCTGCGGCATTTCCTCGCGACAGGGCGGATCCAAGCCATCCCCTGTGAGGATGATCCCTTGCTATCCTTCACCGGCCGGGATCTCTGCCGGATGATTTTAAAAACGACAGACGCGCAAGACTGGCATCGACTGGTGCCGGAAGTCGCATGGACCATGGCAGAGCGCCATGCCCGGCTCAGACTCTAAGCCCACCAGCCCTCTCACCCGTCAGCGGCCTGGGTGATGCGGGATTTTCAACAAATCGAAATCCGCGCCGCAGTACATGCAGCGGAATTTCTGGGTGGTAATGATCGAAAGCACTGCCGTGACGCCGTGATTCAAAGGGAATAGCCGCTTGGCTGATAAATGGGGGTGAGCTCCCGAATTCAACAATGGAGTGCCCTTGCAAAGCGGGCAGTAAGCGGACTTCCGCTGAAGGTAGGCGACCACCCAGGTGAAGATGCTGAGTCCCAAGCCACCGAGTGTGAACATGAGGCCCAGTTCATTCGGTCTAGCCAGCAGGATGACCAGAGCCGTCACGGTCGAGACGAGTGCGAAGTAATGAATGATCGAGCAGAAAACGGCGATGTTGAAGCGCCGAGTGGTGGGAAGGGCGCGGGCCCGTCTATCCTTAGAAATCTGCTCTGGCATACAATTACGGATACTGAGGACCGAGCATCAGAAATCAAGCCGCGAATTTCCTGCTGCCAGAAAATGATGGGAAATGACACTCATTTCAGTCTGAGCACTCCGCACTCTTGACCGTGAGGAACTGGGGGTTTTACCTCTTACGGATGACACCGCTTTACGAAGGAAAAGCCAAGCGCCTCTGGGCCACTGAGAATCCAGACACCCTGCGCATGGAATTTAAAAATGACGCCACCGCCTTCAATGGTGAGAAAAAGGCGAGTTTCGAGAGCAAGGGTCGCCTGAATAACGAGATCAGCACCCTCATTTACGGCTTTCTCGAAACAGCAGGCATCCCCACGCATTTCATCCGCCAGATCGACGAGACGAACGTCGAGGTGAAGAAGGTCACCATCCTCATGGTCGAAGTCATCGTCCGGAATTTCTCCGCAGGCAGCTATTGCAAGCGCACCGGCGTGGAAGAAGGGTTGGCATTTTCCCAACCCATCATTGAGTTCTCCTACAAAAGCGACGAACTCGGCGACCCACTCATCAATGACGACTACATCCGTGAAATGGGTCTCGCCACCCCGGCAGACCTCGCCCACTTGCGGAAAGCGGCGCTCCAAGTGAATGCCATCCTCATCGACTTCTTCGCCAAGTGCGGCCTGAAACTCGTGGATTTCAAACTCGAGTTCGGCCGCCTCGTTTCCGATCCGTCGGTCATCGTCTTAGCCGACGAAATCAGCCCAGACGGTTGCCGTCTCTGGGATTTGAAAACCGGGGAAAAGATGGATAAAGACCGCTTCCGCCGCGACCTCGGTGGGGTGATGGAAGCTTACGAAGAAGTGCTCGGGCGCTTGAAATCGAAGGTCTAAGCGCTCAGCTCACTTATCCGTCGATTTCGACGGCTTGACCGCCGTCCGCTCGATAAACTCAATGATCATACCCGCTACGTCCTTTTTGGACGATTGCTCGATGCCTTCGAGGCCCGGTGAGGAATTCACTTCCATCACCACCGCGCCGTGATTGGAGCGGAGTAAATCCACACCCGCTACGTTCAGGCCCATCGCCTTGGCCGCACCGATCGCCACGGCGCGCTCTTCTGCGGAAATTTTCACTTTTTCCGAAGATCCGCCGCGGTGTAAATTCGAGCGGAATTCGCCGGGCGCGCCTTGGCGTTTCATGGCCGCCACGACTTTTCCACCCACCACGATGCAGCGGATGTCGGCACCAGCGGCTTCTTTGATGAATTCTTGGACGAGGATGTTCGCATTGAGTCCCTTGAACGCCTCAATGACGGATTCCGCCGCATTCGCCGTCTCTGCCAGCACCACACCTACGCCCTGTGTGCCTTCCAGCAGCTTGATGACGAGTGGCGCACCGCCGCACATTTTGATCAGCTCACCGGTGGCATCGGTGTGGTGGGCGAAGCCGGTCACCGGCAGGCCGATGCCGCGCTTGGCGAGGATTTGTAGCGAGCGCAGCTTATCCCGCGACCGGGCGATGGCCACGGAGTCGTTCAGCGTGAAGACGTTCATCATTTCAAACTGCCGGACCACCGCATTTCCATAGAACGTATGGCGCGCGGCGATGCGGGGGATGACGGCATCTGCCAGCAGCTCCTCCCCGTCGACGAAGATCTTCGGCTTGCGCGAGGTGATGTTCATGTAGCAGCGGAGGTAGTCCACCACTCGCACCTCATGCCCGCGCGCGGCGGCGGCGTTGACGAGCGCGTTCGTGCTGTAAAGCTTGGGATTCCTAGAAAGGATGAGAATTTTCATGTGGGGAAAAGGGGAAAGCATCGGACGTGCCGAAATGCTCCTGCGTCCAATAGCGATGCTGTGCACCGGTCAACCTCAAAAAAGTTACCGAGCGTGCAAGAAAACCTACCGCTCAGAAATGCCTCGTCTCGTAGCCTGCCCGCCCATTATGCTCCGCCGACGCTGCTACACCGAATTGAATGACGCCACTCCTTGATACTGAGTTTGTTTTCGCCCTGACCAACCCCGGCTCGGAGAAGGCCCTGAAGTTAGAAATCGACCATCAATGGCTTGATTGGCGGCTCAGCTACCAGCGGCGTGGCTTTGTGACATTTAAGACAGACGGGAAATTTTCACTGTCCTCTCTGGATCAACCACTTGCCTGCGCACGCCGCCTCTGCCTGTCACTGGGAAAGGCTGCCACTCGCGAGCAGGCGGTGGCGCTCATCGGGCCAGGGCTGCCGATCCATTTCGCACGCTTTCATGAGCGGAAAATGGTCGGTTTGCCTCAGGCAGACCCATCTGCGCGGCCTGCGCTGGGCCAAGTCATCGGCACCGTCGTCGAGTTAAGTCCCACCGAATTCTGGGCCGGGCTGCACCGGCATGCGCCATTTCTGAGTCCCGATCCCGCAGGTGATTCGGGCACGGAAATGCCGCCGCATTCGCCCTCGCGGGCCTGGCTCAAGTTGGAGGAAGCGCGGCGATTTTTCGATCTCAAGTTCACCCCGCACGACTGTGTGGTCGAGCTGGGATGCGCGCCGGGTGGGGTGGTGCTCGCTTTGCTCGACCGGGGCGTGCCGGTCATCGGCGTGGATCCCGCGAAGATGGCGGCGGTGGTGATGGATTCGGCCATCGCTGAGCGCGAAGATGGCAAGCCGGGCCAGCCTTGGTTTTTCCACAGTCGCAAGCCCGCCGCCCTGACGAGTAAGCGCGACCTCGGCACTGGCGTGACTTGGTTCATGTCTGACATGAACCAGTCCCCAGAAGTGGTGCTGAAGGAGTGCAGCCGCTTTTGTAAAATGGCCCCCAGCATCCGTGGCGTGCTCATCACCCTGAAGCTCACGGATTTACTCCAAGTCTCGGAAAAATCCCAGTGGCTCGCTGCACTTTCAGAAATGGGTTTTCATACCGTGCGCCTTCAGCAGCTCAGCGTGCATCATAAGGAGTTCGCGCTGCTCGGCCTGAAGCCCAGAGGGAAAGACTAAGGGCCTGTCTGACTTAGAAGAATTTCTAACCACAGATTAACAGGATGGACGCAGATGAAGAGGATGCGACCTGCTCTGCGGATGTGGCTTGTCGGCAAGAAATCCGGTTTTGAATTTGGATCTCTTCCTATCCCTATCTGCGTAAATCCTGTTCATCTGTGGTTGCTTCTTCTCTCGCTTGATCCGCATGCGGGCCTGCGCTGATTTTCCCGCTCGAATTCTCACCGCTGCTTGCCACAGCCTCATGGGATTTCGCTGCTTCCTCACGGGGACGATCCCGCAGCTCAAGGGATTCATCTCGCGTCCCATGGGATGGCTTCCCCATAGGAAATGGGGAAATCCCATGACTCCCACCAGCGTCCCCATGCAGTGCGTGCACAATCCCATGCCCCGGATGGGTAATCTCGCGTCTCGGGGGGGAAATCCCGCGTCACAGAATGTGATCCCCATGCGGTGCAAGAATTTCCCCATGTGACGAAAAATGCATCCCATGGCGTAGGAGAATTTCCCCATGCGACTCCTCGGCATTCAATTCTGGCAAATTTGTCACCATTTCTAGCAATCCACCGCGCCCATCTCACCGTGTAGTCGATAAGTCGGATGCTTTTTAACCCGGCATAACCCCATACACAGCAAGGAAACTATCATGAAACGCCAAGCCTACTACCCAAGTCGCACAGCCGATCAACTCGTCTGGCTCGAAAACTTCCACAACAAGCTAACTCCCTACCAAGCCACCCTCAGCCTGAGTCCGGCACAAGTCAGTGCTGGCATCGCGGATGCCCGCTTTCTCATCTATGTCATCGGAACATGGCTGGCCACCGCCCGTCCGTGGTCGCTTTCTTGCACCAAGGCCGCCACAGAAGCCATGACGGGCGATGGCTCAACTCTCTGTGTCCTGCCCGTTTTCACGCCACCTGCCCTGCCCGCCGGAGTCGTCCCCGTGAAGACCGGCGCGCTGGACCGCATTTTCACCCTCGTCGCCACCATCAAGAATTCCGGTGGCTACATCGACACCATCGGGTCCGATCTTGGCATTCTCGGCACCTCTGAATCCACGCCTGACCTCGCCACCGTCCAGCCAGTCCTCACCGCCACCGTGAATGGCGGCCGGGTGGACATCGGCTGGAGCTGGGAGGGAAATGCCAAATTCCTCGACATGTGCGAACTTCAAGTGGATCGCGGCGACGGGAAAGGCTGGGTTATCCTCGCCTTCGACACCACCCCGAACTACACCGACAACGCCGCCCACCCCACCGCACTCACCCGTTGGAAATACCGTGCCATCTACCACGTAAACGACAGCCAAACCGGCCTCTGGAGTGCCGAAGCAAGCGTCACAATCGGCGGCTAAGCGGTTATAAAACAACTCATGATCTAAAAAATACCCGCACGGTAGTCACCGTGCGGGTATTTTTATAAAGATGAAATAGGAACTAGAAACAGCCATCCATAAAATAAGAGAAATCCAAAAGTTACAAAACTTTTTGTTGTTTTGTCATCAAACAGCCGTGGGTGGTCTTGAATCCCTTTTCCACTTGGGGAGTTCGTGTGGAACCAACTTTGAAATATCAACTCGGAGAGCATTGGCTAAAATAACCATTTCAAGATCGGAAACACCTCTCAATCCGGTTTCTATGTGTGAAACAGTTGATCGTCCGATTTCAAAACCAAGAATGAAACAACGAGCCGCTAAATCATCCTGAGTAAGTCGCAATTTTACACGAAGCTGCCGTATTTGTGGTCCGATAATATTACGCGCATTCCCTTCAAGCATCTTGTAAGGGATGAAAATAATAAATTCTTCAAATGCGTGGTGGTACGCTAGCCTACTATTTCGCTTGCATTTGAATTGTCTGGATTGGATTCTCTTTGAAAGAAGCCTTCACAACCTTGAGATGCTCGGCCAAACCTCAGATGACACGTTAACCACCACTTAGTATGAGTAATTCGCAACGTAGCTTACTTTTGACACTGATTATTTCCCCGTTTTTTACTCAGTGGTCTGCCTCAGCCGAGCCAATCACCCGCATCCCCGGTGAGATTTCAAATGGCAAGCCGAACGCACCTGCGCCGCGTCCTGAGCCGTTGGTGTTTAAGGTGAAAAATACCGTCACCCGTCAAATGCAGGTGGAAGAGGCACCGGAAATGGCGGGACTGCCACCAATCAAGGGGAAAATCCAGGTGACGGTGCAGCTTGTGGCAGATCCGGGTTTGGTGGATCCTGCGCCACCCTTGCCCGCGATGCCGGTTACTGATCCGGCCGTAATGGCTCGGCTGGCTGAGTACCGCGCAAAATACCGACTCACAAAAATCGCTTTTGTATCCGCATCAGTTTACGAGCACAAGCGGACATTGATCAGCTGCCATCCGAATGGGGAGCCATCACATGTCATCACCGCTTGGTCAAATTTGGATTTCAATCAC
Organism: Verrucomicrobiaceae bacterium; assembly: GCA_027484055.1. Classification (GTDB taxonomy): domain Bacteria; phylum Verrucomicrobiota; class Verrucomicrobiia; order Verrucomicrobiales; family Akkermansiaceae; genus Luteolibacter. Next base: position 229,450 of record JAIXQH010000014.1, read on the forward strand.
TTATCCGGCTTCAGCCGATTTGAAATCAAAGGGCGTGAAGGAGTCATGCAGACGTATGACTTGATGATGGGCATCAGCGACATGCCCGGACCCGCGCGGGTGAAGCGTCTAGTGAAGGCAGGACAAATCGATAAAGCTCCCACGCCGCCGAATTTACCGGACTTGGCAGTCGCTGGACCTGCCTTCGTGGTGGTGGAGGGTAATGCCAGCGATCCAGAAGCGATGAATTTGCTACAAGGAATGCACGATCTCTACCGAAATGAAGGCCCGCGCATGGAAGCAGCCTATCAGGCGAGAATGAAGGCACAGGCGGAACGCAGAGCTTATTTGTTGGCAAACCCACCGAAACCGGAGGACGTGACGATTCAGTTTTGGAAACGAGATAAACCTACTACGACTCCGAATCCATGATCGCCCAATTCAATTATCGAACGACTTTATTGGTACTAGTTCTAGCGGGTGACTCTCTGGCGGACCCACCGCTACAACCACAGGTTTCGCTAACCGCAGGAGCGAGCGATACGTGGAATGCCGATTGGCAGGGTGTTTCACAATGTACGTATTTCTCGCTAGGCAGCGTGAATCTTACCTCTTGGGTGTATGCTCCTGTGATTGAATTCGCCGATGGGATCAAAAGTATCGGTTTCGATACCAATCATGCACCTAAGTTTTTTTTCCGTTTGAAATCGACGGACATGCCCACGATTGAGCCGGAAATCGAGGATTTCGACTCGGATCAGATTGGTAATCTCGCGGAGATTATGATAGGACATGACCCATTTGTGGCTGAGCCGTTTGTGGATACAGATGGCGATGGGATTTCGGATGCTATCGAGACACATTGGTATCAAAACCTGACGACGATGAATGCAACAAGCGACTCGGACGGCGATGGGATTCCCGATTTGATTGAGGCGCAGGCCGGTGCAGACCCGACGGCTGATCAATCCGCCGAAACCGCGAAGCGTACGGACTACCAATACGATGCCATGGGTCGGCTGACCGATGCCGATGATGACTCCTATGCTTTCGACATCGAGGGCAACCTTGAATCCGCCAACTGATAAACACGATGCTTTCCCAATTCCTTCGACCGTCCTTAATTGTGGCACTTGGCGTCGCTGCCTCATTGCCCGCCTTGGCTCAAGAGCCGGAGCAATTTCACCCATTGTGGGAGAACGTAACCTCTGGCGAGGGACAGCCATTCCAAGTCTATCCGGTGATTGGCGAAAACAATCCAGCGCCCACCGCACCGCCGGATAATCCAGCTCCAGCAGGGATGAGTTTGAGATCCGTGCCTACGGCGATTACCGAAGAAATCACCCAGCTTGCGGCGGCATTGGGTAACGATCCGGTGAGGATTTTCAACCATGTCCGCAACACGATCGATTACGATCACTATTACGGCCTGCGCAAGGGACCCGAGCTGACCTTGCTGGAAGGAAGCGGCAACGATCTGGATACCTGTTCGCTGCTCGCCGAATTATTAAAGGCGGCCGGTCACACCGAATACGAATTCTGCCTACAGGTACGTGAGGCACCTATTGTAGGAAATGATGGCAAGAATCTGAGCGATTGGATCGGTCTTGCGGAAGATCCCTATCCGGGACAAACCTTCGCTCAGGTTTTCGGGGGTGCCAATCCATATCCCGTTACCGACGTGGAAGCAAAGCGGCTCCAGCACGCCGTGCGATTCTGTAAAAGCCGCAACACCGCGTTTGTCGCTCCTTGGTTGGATTATACTTCTATTGGACTCACTCGATTCTGGCTCAAATTGACCTATCAGGGAGCGACCTATCAGCTAGATCCCTCGTTCAAGCGCTATGAAACGATCACGGGGATCAACCTCAAGTCTTACGCCGGTTATCAGCTCACGAGCCAGGACCGTGCTGCATTGCTTACGACAGCCGGTGGAACCACCGGCAGCGGTTATGTTGCTGGTTTGAACAATGCCAACATCGCTAGTTTCCTCAGTGCGCGGACTGGCAATCTTCTCGCCAACCTCATCGCACTGAATCCCGGTGCGACCGTGGATGAAATCGTCAGAGGCCGCAGAATCATCAAGGAAAACATCACCAATCTGACGCAGGCCTTTCCGCTGCCTAACGTTGCGACTAGCGGCTACGGCGGGCTTAGCACATGGTCGAGCATCGCCGCCATTCCTGCTGGTTATAAATCAACGATCAATTTCAACACTGGGGGTTTGAATTACCCCATGCCAACGGCGGATCTCAAAGGCCGCAAGGTTGCGCTTGCCGCCTCGGGGAACGAAGTCCAACTATGGCTCGATGACCAGAAGGTCGCGTTCACCACGGTCACAGCCGCAACCTATTCTTTTAGCATGACGGTGACCCATCCTGGGGTGGGGAGCAAGTTTGAAACCAAGACCTACAAGAAAAACAACCAGTACGTTTACGCGCTGATTTATGCTTTCAACGCATCGGGAAGGCTGGTTCAGAAAAGATACGAGGAATTAGACAAGCACCTCCTGACCGACTCCGCTGGCACAGGGCGCGAGGCCCGATCCGAGCTGCTAAACATCATGGGTCTTACTTGGATGTATCAGACCGAATTGGCCAATAAGCTACTTGCCGCCCAGAACGGTATTTCCCACCTTGCCACTCATCGTTTCGGCAGGATGGCGCAGGAGGAGGGCTTTTATGTGGACGTAGGGCTGCAATTTTCCGCCGACCTACCCAGAGATGGAATTTATGATGATCGCTCTGACAATGTCTTCCACCTTGGTTCCCTGTTCTCGAGTGCCATGGAACACGGCATCATCGAACAGTTGCAGCCGGGAAACTCAGCGATTTCAACCGTCAATGTCATCCGCCATGCCAACCAGGTCGGTGACAAACGGGTTTATTTGATCAACCAGGCTCTTGTCACATCCGGTTCAGCCTGGACTACGGTGAAAACGGCTCTCGCCGCCTACAATAACGTCAATACCAAGAATGGTAGGTATGATCAGGACATGGAGCCTTACACCGATGCACCTCCCACCAATGGAAAATGGGATCCTGGCGAATCTTACATCGATTCCACCGATCTGGGACAATTTGAATTCATGGCTCTCAACGGAGGTTCGGTGATGCTTCCTAAGGATAGGACCGTCACGAAAACTGGCTGGCAGTGGAGCGGTAGCGGTTGGATCATCCGCACAGCTACCTCTGCAGGAATGGTTATTAGCGGTGGCTACAGCGGTGGCTATAATACCAATTACGGAAATGTGACACCCGCGCCTGTCACCAATTTCGGCAGCTACAATCCGAGCTACAGTTCCAGCCCGCCAAGTTATTCGGGGTCTTACTTCACGCCTCCCAGCTATTCTTCTCCTTCCTTCTTCGGCAGCGATCCGGTGGACATGGCCACCGGAGCGTTCACCATTGGCAACGACGACATGGCTTCTGGTGTCGAAGGGGCTCCGCGCTGCCTGGCTTTCTCCCGCTATTACACCAGCAATTCGCGCGATCAGGACAAACAGCGGATCGGTTACGGCTGGACTCACTCCCTCAACATTCGGGCGGTGGAACGCACCGCTTCGGAAGAAGCTCTGGGTTTGAGCAGCCCTCGGCAAGCCGCAGCATTCCTAACGGCGATGACCATTGCGAGTGATCTTTACCGCAGGGATGGAACGGCAAAGGAATGGGCTACGGCCGCATTGACCGTTGGCTGGTATCTCGATGAACTCACCAACAATGCCGTAACCATTGAGATCGGTCACCAACAAATCCAATTCATCCAGAAGCCGGACGGCTCTTTCGAACCGCCCGCTGGTTCGACGATGACCCTCCAGAAGGTAGGAACGTCACCGAACCACACCTACCGCCTGACCCAGCGCAATAGCAACACCTTCGTCTTCGAGAAAGCGGCCGGAGTCACCGATGGCAGCGAGCAACGGATCAAGCAAATCATCGATCAGGACGGAAGGACGATGACCTTTGAATATCTAGGCGGCACTCCGGCCAATAAGCTAAACTACGTCCAAGATGCGGCCGCACGTCGCTATACGTTCCGTTATGATGCCAATCACAGGATTGACCGAGTAACAGATTCCTCGGACGCGCGTTTCATCGGCTTTGCTTATGATACCAGCGGGAACCTTGTTACCTACACTGACGCGGAAGGAAAGAACTCCTATTATGACTACGCCATTCCGGCCGGCCAAACTCCCCCCGATCCCTCCGGCACGGTCGCAGCGGACCATCGGATCGTCCGGCAGCGCACCCACGACAGCAATGTCACGACGGGCCAGGGGGTCATTACCCAAAACGTCTATGATTCGTTGGGCAGGGTCAGTGAACAATACTTGCATGGCAAGACGGCAAAAACCTATAAACTGCGCTACACTGGTTTCGCCAATACGGAAGAAAATCCCGCAGGCGGAATCACCACCTATTTTTATGACGATCGCGGGCGGGCCACCGGCAGCCGCGATCCCGACGGCCATGAACAAAAGTGGATTTATGACGGCCAGGATCACATCGTCGAAAAAACCACCGGCTCGGGAGAAACCACGATCTATCATTACGACGGGAAGCAGAACGTCACCCAAATCGATCACCCGCGCGGAGGCGGTTCGACCCACATGGTTTATGATTCACTCGGTCGGCTTGATCTTATCACCGACCCGGACTCTAATCAGACAGATTATATTTATAATCCTGGCAACACTAAGGATCGACCCGACCAAGTCATTGATCCGGCGGGAACGACGACCTACCAGTATATCACCAACGGACCCGCCATCGGTCGGATCTGGAAAAGCACCGATCAGGACAACCTAGTTACCGAATTTGCTTACGAGAATGCCGCGAACGCCAACGGACATCCCGATTGGGTGAAAGCCCCCGGTGGTTTTAAAACCGACTACACCTACTCCAGCCGGGGCGACTTGCTCGATATCACCGACCCAAACTTGGTCAAAACGGTTCACACCTACAACAAGCGTAGGCAGGTGACCAAAACCATCGTCGATCAAGGCGGCTCCACCGAGGCGACTAGTGATTTCGCCTACGACGATCAAGGCAATCCAGAAAGCACCACCGTTCCTGCCGACAACAACAGCCAGCGGTTCAAAACCCGTCAGGAATATTCGCCGACCAACAAGGTTCTTTTCACCCGCACGAGCGATGAAGATGGTGAAGGCGCGAACGATCCCTACACGGAAGTGGTCTATGACAATCGCGATTGGCAGAAGGAAATTTATGATCCTCTTCGACGGCTGACTTCCCTCACACCTCACCCGAACGGTAACCTGTTCGAGACAACCCAGCCGCTCGCCCGCACCTCCTCAAAGCTCTACGATGGTGACGGAAGGCCCCTCTCCACGACCTTTCCGGGTAGCACCAGCAACCGAACCAGCTCCATCGTTTATGAAACTGCTACTGATGGATTTCCCCAGATGAAGGTCACCTCGTCGGACAATCTTGCTATTTACGAAAAGCAGAGCCGTGCCGGGCGAACTCGATATTACACCAACCGCAAATCCAACGTATGGGAATTCTGTTACGACGGGCTTGGACGAAAGACGAAAATTATTACTCCATTGGATGCCGCCGCTGGCCGATCATTCACGACAGAGTATCTGCATCGCGGGGCGGTGAAAAAGGTCACCGAACCATCCGGCCAAGTTACAGATTTCAGCTACACCCCGGTCACTGGCCGGCTTGCCATGGTGACTGATCCTACCGGAACGATCAGCCAAACGCTATACGACGATAACGGGAACTCACTCAATACTTCCGAGACTCGTACCGGCGTCAGCGGTACCAAAACCACAGGCCGCACCTACGACCGCCAGAACAGGCTGCTTTCCCGCACCGACGAAAACGGCCAGACGATTGGATACCGATATTATGCCAGCGGCAAGCTGTGGAAGATCATTTATCCCGGCGGCAGCGAGTTCGGCATTGGCCATGTCGAATACACTTGGTGGAAAAGCGGTCAGCTCAAAAATGTCTTGGATCGGCTCGACTCGCTAACCGCCCGCACCACCACTTACGAATGGAATGCTGACGGCCGCTTGAAAAAAGTCACCCGTCCGAACCAGACCGTGCGACTGATTAAATACGATGGCGCTGGCCGCCCCGATGTGATCGAAGAATACGGACCGGGCATGAAGCTCATTTTCGTTACCAAACAAGGTTACTATCCGAGCGATGAAGTAGCATGGCGCTATCAGCTTCCCAGCAAGCGAACCAGCGGCAACGACCCGCCCGCTATGTTGGCGATGAAGTATAACGCCGACAACCAACTCGACACTTGGGATGGACAACCCATCACGCATGATGCTGATGGAAATATGACCTACGGTCCCGCGCCTACCGGAAACTCACGGGTCAATTACACGTATGATTCGAGAAACCGTCTCATCAATGCGCTAGGAGCTAACTACACATACGATGCGGATGGCCAACGCATCGGCCAACTCGCGGCTGGAGTCACTAGCAGCTACGTCGTGGACCTTAGTTCTGGCCTTTCCAAGGTTCTCGTGCGGACTAAGAACGGTGTCCCAACGCGATACGTCTGGGGGCTTGGACTGCTTTACGAAGTGACAGGTAGCGGAACAAGTGCCAAGACCGTTAGCTATCACCATGATGCCACGGGTAGCACGCTCGCCCTCACGGATGACTCCGCAAGATGCATCGAGCGCATCGGCTACACACCATGGGGCCAGATCAACCACCGGGTCAACATCACTGGCATGCCCTACGACACGCCGTTTCTATTCACCGGATTTTTCGGGAATCAAACGGATGCCAACGGCCTGCTGCACATGCGTGCCCGCTACTACCACCCACGCCTAGGCCGTTTCTTGAACGCTGACCCAGCGCAGGAAGGAATGAACTGGTACGGCTATGCAGCAGGAAACCCAACAAGTTTCGTCGATCCAATGGGCCTTGGTATTGATGGCGTTCTCAATGCGGTGCAGAACACCCTCAGCTTTCTAGGAATGGTGCCAGTGTACGGCGCTCTGTTCGATATCGTCAATACCGCCATCAGCATTGGTCGCGGCAACTACGTCGATGCGTCGATCAACTTTGCGAGCGCGCTGCCGGGCTTGGGAGATTTTGTGGGGGGGGCTAAAATCGCAGCGGGAGGAACCTATGCTGCCACGGCTATTTTTGGTAGTGCACGAATAGTCGATAACTTCACCCCAGCAGTCAGGGCATATGACGTCGGTAGCTTCGGCGGCTTAAAAGGGGCCTCGACTGCTTTCGATGGCTTGGATATTCATCATGTAGCGCAGTCACACCCTCTGCAGCAGATTGTTTCGGGATATAACCGGAACTCGGCACCGGCCATTGCTCTGCCTCGAGCAGAACATATGGCCATACCTACATTACGTGGTGATTATGGAGGTACAGCTCGTCAGTTGCTCGCTCAAGATATAATCAATCTAAGGAATTATACAAACTCGCCGAATAGTTCGCTGCAATCTTTGATAGATCTTAACAAGAAGATGTTTCCTTCTGCCTTCACAAAACCTTAGTAACTAAAATGAATTCAAAAAAATTTGTAAAAGCAATCCACAAAGAGGTAGCTAATGCTGCCACAGATGGCGTGATGGAACTCTTGGAGCAACCTCCGGGCCGACGCCCAGAGGCTGCGCTTGTCGATCTTTCAAATTGGTTCAAAAGCCTAGCAATAGACGACCAAAATAAAGTAAGACAAGCTGTAGCAATGGCAAGCAACCAAGCCGTTTTTGGTTTTTTTTGCGTGTTGGATGGAGCCCGTGTAATCGAAAATCCAGAGGATCGTGGAGTTTTGGAGCTTCGGTACATAAAAAAGGAGAACACGGTTCTATTGAATGATCCAGACGACACGCCATTGCACGATCTTTGACTCAGATAATTAAGCTGCTGCTCATTTTAAAGATGCAATTACTAGATGATGTCATCGGCGGATTCAAAATGCTATATTTTATAAAGGCATTGTGTTAAATCACTCAAATAGAGACACGCCTAAAACGCTCGTTTTTTGGACCTTTCAAAGCGGTGAGATTCTATCTGAACTCGATAAGTTCATGCAATCTCGAAACAGTTAAGCAACAGACCGACTTGATGCGCGAAATCCGCCCCCCCTCTGGCCCGCGCTAACAAATCCCTCCAAGATCGTCGCTCCGCAAAGTGAACCCCACAAGGAGTTTGCCCTGCTCGGGCTGAAGCCGGGCCTGCGCTGATTTTCCCGCTCGAATTCTCCCCCGCTGCTTGCCACAGTCCGGCGTGGATTTATTTTCAAAGCCAAAAAGCGCTGCCGACAAGGCCCTCTCGGTGACGCAACTGCTGCGGCGGATGAAGAACTTGCTGGAAGTTCAGATCGGCGAGGTGTGGGTGGAAGGGGAGGTTTCCAATCTGAGAAAGCAGGGCAGTGGGCATTGGTATTTCTCGCTCAAGGACGCGGGAGCCCAGATTTCCTGCGCCATGTTTGGGGCGAGAAAGCGGGAAGGTGCCGAGGCTCTCGAAGACGGCGCGCAGGTGCGAGTCTTCGCGGAAACAAGCGTCTATGAAGCGCGTGGCCAGCTCCAGATCATCGTCCAAAAAGTGGAACGCGCCGGGCAGGGTGACTTGCAGGCGAAGTTCGAGGCGCTGAAGCGGAAACTTCACGCGGAAGGGCTTTTCGACGCAGACCGCAAGCAGCAGATCCCCGCTTTTCCGCAGACCATCGGCCTCATCACTTCCGCCACCGGTGCGGCACTGCAAGACATGCTCAATGTATTGGGACGTCGTGCGCCGTGGGTCCAGCCGGTGCTTTTCCCGGTGCGCGTGCAGGGCAGGGGCGCGGAGCTGGAAATCGCCCGCGCCATCCGCAGGGTGGGGAACGCCGCCGCTTATGGCGACCCGGTTTGCGATGTGATCATCATCGGCCGGGGTGGCGGCTCGATCGAAGATTTATGGAACTTTAACGAAGAAGTCGTCGCCCGCGCCATCGCGGCCTGTCCGGTGCCGCTCATCTCTGCCGTGGGCCATGAAATCGATTTCACCATCGCTGACTTCGTCGCTGACCTCCGCGCCCCCACGCCCAGTGCCGCCGCCGAGCTCGCCGTCGCCAGTGCGGCAGACTTGCTCGTCCGCGTGGCTCAGCTACGGCGGCAGCTCGTGCGGCTGACTCAAGAAAAGCTGCTCAAATCCCAGTGGATGCTCGACGCCCTACAGCGCGGAGTGATGAAACGCGACGGGGAGAAACTCCTGCGCGAGTCGGTGCTCCAGCTGGATTCCGCTCGCTCTCAGTTCACCCAGGCCAGCCGTGCGGCGCTGGCCGAGCGGACGCAGCGGCTGCGCGAGGCCACGGCGCGACACCAGTCCAATCACCCACTGCGCGTCGTCGAGCGGCGCATGGATGCGGTCGCCGTGCTGCGCCAGCGATTCACACGGGCGCAAGAAGAGTTGCTCGCCCAACGCGTTGAGCGACTGGGACGGCTGCGTGCGTTACTCCGCGCACTCGGCCCAGAATCGGCCTTCCAGCGTGGGTTTTCCATCACCCTAGATGAGCATGGAGCCTTGGTGAAATCCGCAAAAACTCTCAAGCCAGGCGCGGTCATGCGCACGAAATTCGCAGACGGGGAGGCCGTCAGCATCGTCCAAGGCTGAGCCTCAGCGCCGCCGTGGGGCCAGTAGGCCATACTTGGGACTGAATAAATACGCGGCGATAAACAGCAGGCCGAGCACGATCACGATGGCTGGCCCCGGGGCGATCCCGAAGATCCCGGACAGCAACACCGCGGCCACCGAGCCGACCCCACCGATCAGGCCGCCGCCCCAAAACAGCGCGGAGGTCCGGTCGGTCAGCAGGGAGACCGTCGCCGCAGGCGTCACCAGCAGCCCAACCGAGAGCACGCAGCCCACGGCTTGTAGCGAAGAGACCAGCGCCAGCACCAGCAGGGCGAAGATGAGATACTGGATGAAGCGCACCGGCACGCCCTGCGCTGCGGCGACATTCGACTCAAACAGGGTGAGTAAAATCGGCCGCATCAGCAGATTGGTGATGAGGAGGGTGAATGCCCCGATGCCGAAGGCGATCCAGATGTCCGCATTTCCTACGGCGATGATGTCGCCAAACAGCCAGTGCTCCAACTCCTGACGCGTGTCCAATTTCGGCAACAGCGCGATCCCCGCAGCAAACGCCGCCGTGTAAAGCACCGCCAGCGCGGTCCCTTGCTCCACCCGATTTCCCCGGGCCACCGCCACCGAGCCGAGGCCGACGAGCAGTGCGGCAAACATCGCCCCGAGGAAGGCATTCCACTGGCTCAGCGCACCGGTCAGGAAAATCCCCAGCGCGATGCCTGGCAGCATGGTGTGCGAAAGCGCGGACACCGAGAGCGCATTCCGCCGCAGCACCACGAAGCCGCTGAAGAAGCCGTTGGCAAAGCCGATGAAGCCCGCCGTGGCCAAGGCGCGTTGGTAAAAGGGATTGCTGAGGAGTTCGGAAATCATGGTCTAAGCGCGGATGGCTGGCTCGAAAAACGTGTGCGCGATCCGCTCAGGCGTCAGCACTTCCGCCACCGGACCGAAGGCGACGGCTCGCGTGGCAAGGACAAGCGCCTCATCAAATAATCTCGGCACCGAGTCGAGATCGTGATGCGAGGCGATGACCAAGCGCCCCTCGCTCGCCAATTTTGCCAACAGATCCCCCAGCAACTGCGCGGCATTTCGGTCGAGTCCGGTGAAGGGCTCATCGAGCAAAAGCACATGCGCCTCCTGCGCCAGAGCACGGGCGAGGAAGGCGCGCTGCTGCTGCCCCCCGGAGAGCTCGCGGATTTGGCGGTTTTGTAAATCGAGCAGTGCCAGCGCCTCCAACGCCCGGTCCACGGCGGCAGTGTCCTCGGGTGAAAATTTCCGCCACCAGCCGGTTTGCGGGTAGCGTCCCATCTCGACCAAGCCGCGCACGGTGATGGGAAATGACCAGTCCACCTCCTCGCGCTGGGGGAGGTAGGCGAATTCGCGCGACCATTTTTTCACAGCCGTGCCCCGCCAAAGGATCGAGCCGCTATCCCGTGGCACCAGCCCGGCGATGGCCTTGAGCAGGGTGCTTTTCCCCGCACCATTCGGGCCGATGAGTGCCACCCGGTTGCCACAAGACGTCGCCAGCGAAAGATTTTCCAAGGCCAAGACCCGGCGGTAGCTAACGGATAGATTCTCGATCACCAGCTCGTGGTGTTGCCCATGGTGGGCGCAGCAATCGTGGTGGGCTTCCGTCATTTGGCTTCAGAAATTGGGAGTTCCACGTAGTCGTCGATGTCGCCACTGGCATCGAATACGTGGGTAAAAGTGGCAAGGCCCGGGGCTTCTACAGTCAATTTCGCAAACCGACTCTCGCCCGCAATCGGCGGCTGGACCCAGCGCACCCGCAGCGCGACGCTGGGATTTTTGGCGTCCAGCACCAAGCTGCCGTGCAGGGCCGCGGCTTGATAATCCTTGCCCGTATCGATCTCGACGGTCTGCGCCGGAGCTGATAGGCGTAGCTGATACGGAACCGCCACTTCCAAGGATGGTAGCGCCTTCAAAGCGGGCCGAAGAGTCATTTTCCCCCGCGCTGCTGTGACCCGCATCAAGCCAAAGCCCGTTGCCATAAGGCAAAGGGCCAGAAGGATGAATCGAACAAGTGGAGAACCGCGCACGCGGGCAACCTGCCCCCGCCGGAACCAAGGTGCAAGAAACTTGCGCTGCGGGGCGTGGGACGGAAATCATCGACGCGTATCAAATCACAAGGGTATGGTGACGTCGTCGCCTATCTGCACCTCAAACAGATTGAAGCGAAGCGGGTCTTCCTTCTGATTGTTGACTACTTAATAGACTCCATCCCTCTCATCATTCACTCCGTTTCCGCCATGCTTGATTTGTTCCCCCTCAAGAAATTGTGTTTCTTCTCCTGTGTTCTGGTGCTCGCCCCAGCGCTCGTCTTCGCCGAGGTCCCCGACGCGCCGGAGGATGAGGAAGGAGTGATCCTGCCGATGGTTCGCAAGCTGCTCGCCCCCCGCGAAAACAAGGTGGTTCCCATCGCCTTGCCCAAAGATGATTCACGCTTGGAGAAGAGTTTTCAAACCCGCCAAACTCAGTGGGTCAAGGCGCTCCTGCTTGCCGATTTCCCGCGTCGCAATGCCGATGCACCTTGGCTCAAGGAGGCCGTTGCGATCTTGCAGGAGGCGGCTCCCTATCTCAGCGGTGAACTCTTTACAGATCCCATCAGCGACAAGAGTATTCTCCCGCCTCCCGAACTCATCGCGCGGGGTAAGGCGCTTCATGCCACAGGCTGTGACGATCCTCTTTTCAATCTCATCGTTGCCTTTCTCGAAAGCTCGCAGTCTAGGCGCACGCCCGAGCAGATGGCCCTCGCAGAGAAGAGGCTACCCGATCTCTTGAAGGGCAATGATTCGCCACATCTCAAGTTGTTTGCCTGCTGCTGGGTCTGGGGCGGGCGCTATGATCATCCGGCGACCAAGGATCTAGCGAAACGCGACGCCATGGCGAAAATGATTCCCCGCTATTTCAAGGAAGCGCTCGATGCTTCGGCATCACCCGAGGACAGCCTCGGTTTCTATAAGTTCATTCAATACAATCAAAGTTATGTCCTTTTCTACATGAAGTGGAAGGAGGCGGAAACCGACGCCATGATCGAAAAATCGAAAATGGCCTCTTGGCTGAAGGACTTTTATAAAGGGGAAAAAGCGCTTGATCTCGCTTGGAAACTTCGGGGAAGCGGCTTTGCCAACACGGTCACGGAAGAAGGTTGGCAGGGATTCTTTTTAAATCTCAATAAGGCCAAGACGTATTTCAATAACTCATGGAAAGCAAATCCCCAGGTTCCTTTTGCCGCCAGCAAAATGATCACCGTAACCATGGCCGATGCTGGAGTGGATGGTTTAACTTTGCGTGATTGGTTCGACCGTGCCACTGAGGCCTGCTTTGACCACATGGAATCCTATTACGCCATGCTCCATGCCTACAAGCCGCGCTGGTGCGGCAGTCATGAATTGATGCTCGCCTTTGGCAAGGCCTGCGCGGATACCCGCCGCTATGACACGCAGGTTCCTGGTGTCCTTAATCATGCCATTTACAGGATCGGTTCGGAATTGCCATGCCGGACGGTGCTCTACGAAGATCCAGAAACCTGCCGCAGGGTCATCGACTACGGTAAAGCCATGGTTGCTCGGGCGAAAACAGAGCCGGAAAAACATTACGCACTTTCCTTCGCCCTCGTCCGTGCCTTCCTCGCCCGTGACTACGCAGGTGCGGCTTCTTATGATCAAGCACTCAAGGAGCCGATCCGCTCCGGTGCGGCAAACACATTCTCTCTCTATGGAATACTGCCTCACGAGTGGAAAGGTTGGCTCGATCTACAACCTCATCCCACGCCCTTCGGTCAACTCCAACGCGCGGAAAGCGCCTATCAGAAAGGCGAACTCGCCTCAGCTCTCCCGATCTATCAACAACTCTCAAAACTCCCCCTTGTCACCTCGAAAGACGCTGCAACCGCGCTCGTTAAGCAGCGCCTCGCCGCCATCGCCGTCGAACAGCGCTTCTCCACCGGCAATTGGGTCAAACTCAGTGAGGACGAGCAAAAAATCCTTTGGCGGACCAGTTCGGGCACCGCATGGGACACCTCGAAGGCGGGTGTCCTGAGCGTCTTGAATGAAAAAAGCTGGCTCACCTCACGTGTCAGCCTCGACGCCCGCGTCGGCCTCGATTTCGAAGTGAAAGCCCGCCTCGACAACCCGGCCGATCTACCCGGTACCCAGTTTGGCTGCATTATTGGTTACCGCCCCGGCTACGAGGGTTACGCCACCGCCGTTTGTGGCATCACTCAGGCGCAACCCCTTAAAAAAGGCGCGGGCCTCGTTTCATTTTTTAGGGCCACCTCCAACGCCAACCCACCTGTTCCCCTCGATTTGAAACGCGACTCCTCATTCCGGCTGCGCTCTCACCAGGGAAATGTCACGCTCTGGGTGGACGATGTGGAAATTTTCACCCGCCCGCTCGACGACCTGTTTGATCGGCGAAATCCCAGCCAAGATCCCGGAAAGGAAAACCACCTCCTCGGCTTCGGCAGTCGCCAATTTCCGAAAGGCCTAACCCGCATCAAGGATATCGAGTTCCGGAAGCTCAAGTGAGGGAATTGAGAAGTGGATTTCAAATGGATCGGTGGTTCTTTGACGGAATGAAACTGTGTTTTTTCCTCCTGATCTGCCTCATCCCACCTGCCAGCGCGGAAACTCTGTCAGAGTATCAATGGAAGCGGCGCTTGCTGGTGGTCACCCAGAGCAACAACGATCTCGCCGCGAAGTTGGAAGCTGCCCGGTCGGAACTCTCGGAGCGCGATCTTGAGGTCTTCATCCTCAGCGGCCCCGTGGGACTTGGGAAATCGCCCGCTCCGAAATTGGCCGAAGAACTCCGTGAGCGTCTGCGGGTGAAGCGGGACTTGGCCGAAGTCATTCTGCTGGGCAAGGATGGTCGCACCGTCCTGCGTTGGAGCGCTGGTGAATTCACTGTGACCGCCCTGTTTGACCGCATTGACAGGATGCCGATGCGACGTCGTGAAATGGAGGGGAAGTGATTCAATACTTGGTAGGTTCATTACGCCGCCGGATGGATGCAGTTGGTCTGGCCGTGGGGAGGGTGGTTTGAGAAATCTACTTACTAGAATGAAATTTGGGATTTGCTTGGTTTTAAAGTTGTGTATCGTTACACACGATGAGCAGCCGCGAAATCATTAGGCTCTTGAAGGACGACGGATGGGAAGAGACCCGCACGAAGGGAAGCCACCACCAATTCAAGCACCCGATGAAATCCGGCGTCGTCACCGTGCCGCACCCGAAAAAAGACCTGCCGCTCGGGACGGCCCGTGCCATCCTCAAATCAGCCGGAATCAACCCGTCATGAACTACCCTATCGCCATTGAACACGCACCTGGACAAGCCTATGGCGTCCAAGTTCCAGACCTCCCCGGCTGTTTCAGCGCGGGAGACACCTTGGACGAGGCCATTGCCAACGCTGCGGAAGCACTTGCTTTTCACATCGAAGGCCTGCTCGACGCAGGGGAAAGAATTCCGTCGCCCCAAGCCCTCGAAACCCACTCCACCAATCCCGATTACTCCGGCATGATCTGGGCTATCACTTCCGTGGATCTCGCCGCTCTCTCAGGGAAATCCAAGCGTCTGAACATCTCTCTCCCCGAGCGCGTCCTCCGCCGCATCGATGCCGCAGCTGGAAAAAACGGTGAATCGCGCTCCGGGTTCATCGCGAGGGTGGCGCTTGAAGCGGTCTGAGAAGGTGGCAGTCACTCAACGCCGAGATACTGATTGCTCGTCCCACAACTCCAACTTTCAGTAGCAAAAAGCTCGACGCTATTCCATCTGATCCTAGATTTTGTGAATGCAAGTGCCGGAATTCATAAGCTCCATGTTGATGGCCATCGCTCGTCCTATTTCAAAGAAGACATGGATTGACCAATATATGGAATGTGCAGCTGTTGGTCCGTATCTTGGACTATCCGCAATGTTGTTTATCTGGCTCGTTTACGTCTGCGTCTTTAAGGTTTTAAGAAAACAATCGTCGTTTCATTTCCAGCTGCTTCTGCCCTGCGCGTTTCTCCCGGTAGTGATAGGGTTGTTCGGCTCGTCACTTGGAACGTATCAAATATTGGATTACAGACCTTCAGCTATTGCCTGTGACGTCATTTTTAGGCCTGCCGAAGTTTTGGCTCCGCTGATTGTGGGTTCCTTTGTGTCGATGTGTTCCCTCTTTGTGAGCCTGATTCTCTTGTTCATCCAGGGAAGAAATCTTTCAAAATAACAATCATCGACGACTGCCGCCTCCTGCAATTCCGCTAAGAACAAACTAAACCATAGAACCAACCAGACTGAACGAAGCCTTCTCTAGATATTCGCTTTTAAAGTGTCAGTCCTGACTAACAAGCATTTGCGTCTGTGATTGATTGACTCGAACCGGAAACTGTCTCCAGTCACTCGCCCGCCATGCGCAGTTCCAACTGTTCGTCGTTGTTCATGCAAAGCACGCGGATGGTGGTGCGTCCGATAGCCGTTTGACCGATGAGATGGATTCCTTCCCAGCGGAAATGATCGTCCCATCGTTGTTGGCGCGGGTGGAAGAGTGGGGTTAGTGCATCGGTTTCAGGATCGATTCCGGTGAGATTGGGACCTTTGTGAAGGTTACAGTCGATGCAAGCGAGACAGAGATTGGATTCGTCGTCGCTGCCGCCGTGTTTGAGCGGACGGATGTGCTCGATGTGGAGGGCTGCTAGAGGCGAGTCCTCTTGATGGGTGTGGCAATACTCACATCGCTCAGCCGCACGCTGCCGAACGAGGGCTCGCGTGGCGGCGGTCATGCAGCGCTGCCGGATTTGAACTTTTTAGCCTCGCGGCGGAGGACGGCGACGAATTTGTTCGCCCGGACGTATCCGGCATATTCGTCACGTTCCTCCGGTGTGAGTGTGTCTTCGGTATTCTTCGAGGCAAGTTCCTCAATACGCGTTTGGAGCGACTGATCTGTCTGAGCGGACAGGACCGCGTCCTCCCTGCCGGGAAGGAGAAGTTCAAGCAGCGGACCGACTCCACGCTGAAAGGCAGTTTGAGCGCTCATCGCTGAGAAGATAGCAACTGAGGTTGGATTGGCAAGAGCCGGAATTTAGACGCTTACACTACGGAATTGAGGTTTGTTTACCTCAAACAACCCTCACTGCGTGCTTCTTCGAGAGCTTCAGCACGTCGCCAACGTTCGGCGTAATGGCTACATTGGGATCCGTTAACTTTTCACCGTTGAGCTGGACGGAGCCGGTGGTGATGAACTGTTTTTTCAGCTCACCGTTGGATTTTTCCAAACCGTAGGCGGCTTGGAAGGCGTGGGCGGTGAGTGAAAGAACGGTGAGATCGGCGGGAAGATCGCTGATGGAAATCTCCGGCAATTCGGCTGCGGCGAGGTCTTTTTTGGAGAAACGCGTGTCCCAATCGGCGCGGGCGGCGGGACCGGCTTGGGGGCCGTGGTAGCGGCTGGTGAGTTTCTCGGCGAGGGACTTCTTGGCATCCATCGGGTGGCCGTTAGGATCGCGGGCTTCGCCTAACAGGAGGAGGTAGTAGCGGTCCATCAGTTCGTCGGAGACGCTCATGAGCTTGCCGAACATTTCCTGCGGTGCATCGCTGACGCCGATGTAGTTGCCGTAGGATTTTGACATTTTCCGCACGCCATCGAGCCCTTCGAGCAGGGGCATGACCATGACGACTTGCTGGGGCTGGCCTTCTTCTTTCTGGAGATCCCGGCCGACGAGGATGTTGAAGAGCTGGTCGGTGCCGCCGAGTTCGACGTCGGCGCGGATTTCGACGGAGTCCCAGCCTTGCATGATGGGGTATTGCAGCTCGTGGAGGCGGATTTCCTGACCGGCATCAAGGCGGGTGCGGAAGTCCTCGCGCTGGAGCATTTGTTGGAGCGTGACGCGGGCGTTGAGCTTGAGGATCTCGTCGTAGGTCATTTTCCGAAACCAGTCGCCGTTGTAAACGATCTCGGTTTTTTCGCGGTCGAGGATTTTGAAGGCTTGTTCGGTGTAGGTCTCGGCGTTGACGAGGACTTCCTCGCGGGTGAGGGGAGGGCGGGTGGAGGAGCGGCCCGTGGGATCGCCGACGGTGGCGGTGAAGTCGCCGATGAGAAGGACGGCTTGGTGGCCGAGGAGCTGAAATTGGCGGAGTTTTTCGAGAGCGACGGTGTGGCCGAAGTGGATGTCCGGCGCGGTGGGATCGACGCCGAGCTTGATGCGGAGCGGGCGGCCGAGGCGGAGTTTTTCGAGCAATTCCTTTTCGGAAAGGACCTTGGCAGTTCCGGCGGTGAGCTGGGCGAGTTGTTGTTCGGGAGACATCGAGGGAATCAGGTAAAAGGAGTGGAGTGGTGAAAATGAATCAACCTTGCTGACGGTTCCGCAGTGGGGCGGGAAATCCGATGCAAGGTCGTCTGGGGCATTTCATGATGCAGCTTGGAGCTGCTCTGTGTAGCCGGAAAAGCGGCTTACTTTTTGCCAAACAGGCCACCAAGGCCGCTGAGTCCACCGAGATTTCCGAGGATGCCACCCAGATCTGGGGTGTTTCCTGCTAGCACGTCGTCGAGCATGCCGTGGTAGGACTCTGGGACTTTGGATTTCACGAACTCTGCAACGGTGGCGATGGCCTGTTCGGTCATTTCTTCGCTGAGGCCTAGAGCCATGAGCTTTGCTTTAAGTTCAGTCATGATCTTGTGGGGTTAAAAAGTGCCGGGAACAGGACTCGAACCTGCACACCTTTTGATACTAGAACCTAAATCTAGCGCGTCTACCAATTCCGCCATCCCGGCTTGCGGGGGCGACTCTAGTGAGACTCGGACGCGGGGCAAGCCCTCAATGCAAGTCGATGCAAATCATCCGCGCTTAATTGGATTTCCGGGCGATTCCACGCAATTTCAAGGACATGGAAGCTCCCGCCAAGGTGGGCGGGGTGGGTGAGTGTCTGAAATTGGCGCAGTCCGGCCAAGTCTGGACGGCCTTCTTGGGCGAGGAGCCACTCGCGGGCTTGGCCAGTGAGCCAGCTTCCTTGGGAGCTGAAATGACGCGGTTGGCCGCCTAGCAGGATCGCCATTTCCGCGACAGCGGTGAAATCGACATGGGCGGTGATGTCAATTTCTCCGGGGCGATCGAATGGGTCTTCACCCGCACGATGGGCTGAAAACGTGCGAATTGTGCCAGAGCTTCGGGCTGGGTGGTAGTATTCCGGGCGGGCAAATCCGTAGTCCAGCCAGAGCAGCAGTCCCGAGCTCAGGCAGCGGGTAAGCGGAGCGAAGAAATCTTGGTAATTCGTGCGGATTTCGGTGCGGTAGCCATCAGGGAAATCGTCACCGAGCTGGCTGAGGGCTTGCTTCAACAGCACGTCGCTGACGGGATAATTTTCCCAAATAAATCCGCCGCTGGGCGAAATGCTGACGCGGCATTCCCACCAAGCATGGTCCCGCCACTCCACGACGTGAAAGGGCAGCGCGTCGAGCAACTCATTGCCGAAGGCGATCCCAGGAAGTGCTTCTGCACTCAGTTCGCTGCAGTCGCCGACGAAGCGTAGCGATGCAGAGAAATCGGCAAGTGTCTGGCGTTGTGAGGCTTGGAGCAGAGGAAGTGGCTCGGGAATGCAGTATTCGAGCGCGGCGAAGGCCACCGGAGCGAGTCTCTGCAGCGCACGGAGCACGTCTGCGGCGAGGGTGCCGTCATGGGCTCCACATTCGATGATTCTCCAAGCAGCCGGGGAACCCAAGTTTTCCCACTCCGCCAAAAATCGCCTGGCCAAGAGCTCTCCAAACAAGGGGCCCACGCTGACGCTGGTAAAAAAATCACCGCCACGGCCTACCTGGCGAGTGCCGCGAGCGTAGTAGCCGAGAGTCGGCTCATAGAGCGCGGTGGCCATGAAATCGCTGAAGCGCAGCGAGCCTTGCTGGCTGATCCGCGCTGCGAGAAGAGCGGATAACGAAGGAGTTGCGGGCGGCGCGCCGATCGGATAGCGTCCCACGGGCGCGTCGGCTGGTAGAGGCGATGTGGTATCCAGATCAAGCATGGCAAAGAATCAGAGAGTAAATTCGAGAAAACGCAAGAGCCGCTGGTTTTTCATGCGCACGGGCTTTTGGCTCAGCCTTTTCCTCCTCGCGACGGTCGCCGCAGTGGCGGGCTGGATTTTTGTCACCAACTACACGGCAGAATACCGCAAACGAGCGGAAACCTATGACATGGCCCGCATCAATGATCTCGAAGAACCGAGCATCATCCTCGACCGAAATAGCAAAGAAATCGGCCGGATCTTCGTGCAGAACCGCAGTGTGCTCCCCATCGATCAAGTGCCGGAAATCTTCATCCAAGCCTTACGAGCAGGTGAGGATTCGCGATTTCTCACGCATGATGGGGTGGATTACATCGGCGTGATCCGGGCGATGATTCTTAACGCAAAAGGCGGAAATCAAGGCGCGAGCACCATTACCCAGCAGCTCGCAAGAAATGCCTATAACCTCAAGGAAGAAGCCGTCATGAGAAAGGAAACGACGATCCAGCGAAAGCTGGTAGAGGCCTTCCTCGCTTGGCGAATCGAGAAGCGTTACACCAAGCGAAACATCCTCGATTTCTACCTCAATCGCATTTATTTCGGCAGTGGCTTCTATGGGATTCGTTCAGCATCATTGGGTTATTTTGGTAAAGAGCCGCTGCAACTCACGGTGGATGAATGCGCGTCTCTGGTGACTTTGATTAAAAATCCCAATGGTCGTTCGCCCTTAAATAACCCAGAAGTGAACCGAAACGGTCGCAACTACGTATTGGGAAGAATGCACGAGGAGGGCATGATTTCTTCCTCCGACCTTGAGACGCTTAAGGCACTGCCTCTCAGCCTCAGTCCCAAGCCTCTGCGCCGTGGCACTTCCCATCTGTATGAACGAGTGGCGGAAGCGGTGGGCAAAGCACTCGGCGAAGATGCACTCGCTTCCGGGAATTTTAAAATACACACCACGATTCTTGCGGAAGCGCAGAATGCCGCTCAAAAGGCCTTACAGGAGAGTCTCGCCCGCGCAGAATCACGACCGGGCTACCAACATCCAAAATACCAAGACTACCGGAAAAATAACGCCAAACCGGCAGAATACCTTCAGGGCGCCGTCCTTATGATCGATCATAACACCGGTGAAGTCCTCGCCCATCTCGGGGGCCGCGACTACGCTCAGGTGCCCTTCGACTTCATCGAGTCCGGCAAGCGTCCACTTGGCACGGCCTTTTTCCCCTACATCTATGCCGCTGGATTAAGCGCCAATCAGATGCCCACCAGCATCGTCGAAGATGAGCCGATGGACAACCGCGCGGTCATGGTGGGCGGGCAAGAGGGGATTCTCGGAGAATGGGGCATGGAAGTTTCCTCTCCGACCTACGCTGGAAAAATCACGGCTCGCACGGCCTTGGAAGAATCGAAAATCGCCGCCACCGTCCGATTTGCCGGAGTCACTGGCTTACAACGTGTGGTGGACACCAGTGTCGCCTTCGGTCTGCCGCTGAAAAATGCCGAATTGCTACCACGTCTCGCCGTTGGATTTGAAGAGGTGTCGATGAAACAGGCGGTGAGGGCGATGGCCGTCTTCCCCCGCGCGGGCATGACCGCACCGGAAAATTTCATCTACCTAGATCGCGTGGAAAACTCGCAGGGGCGCGTGGTTTACCGCCGCCAACGACAGCCGTTTACGCCGCAGGAGGTCATCAATGCGGCCACGGCATGGCAGGTGCATAGCATGATGGCTGGGTCTCTGGATCACGGCAGCGCCAAGGGTGCGCTGCTGGGCTTGACCGAAAAACCCTTCTACGGAGCCGCCAAAGGAGGCTCGACCCCGAGTTTCACGGATGCATGGTTCATCGGCTACAACAAGCGAATCACCTGCGGCGTGTGGACTGGATTTTTACAAGGAAATGGTGAGGCGATCTACCCAGGAGCCTTCAGCCGAGACTTGGCCATGCCGGTCTGGCAAGCTGCGATGAATGCGGCGGCACCCTCCTTCGGCAGAGATGCGCTCACTCCCCCAGGCGACATCGTCAGCCTCCAAGTCTGTAAAACATCAGGCCAGCGTGCGACCCAGTTCTGCCAAGAATACATCGAGGACCCGCAGCTGAATCAGGTGCGCCTGAAATCGACTGAAGCGGTCGAGTTTTTCCGCAGGGGGACCGAGAATTTAGCATTTTGCACCACCCATTCCGGGAGTTTTGCCGATAACACCCCTCCCGACGCGGTGGGGCTAAATGCCTCAGCTCTCGACGCAGTCCCGGTGCGACCGAAGGAGCCGGCGATCCTTGGCGATGATCCCTACCACACCGAGGTCGCTAGCTTCACCTCGACTTCCAGTGAAACCGGCTTGGTCCGTAAAAGCACCAACGTGCTCGACAGTCTCGACCTCGGTGACATCGAAGAGCCGATCCGTCTGCCACGCCCCAAGCGCTTGCTGATCGAGCATCCCTAATCATTTCCCGTCGGAATGTTCTCAATAATGCCCTTGAATCATCGATTTGAAATTATCCTAGACATTAATTATTAGCCATGGCTAATAATTAGACATGTTCTGTCAATCACGACTCTTCCGCACGGTTTCGACATGCATCCTACTCGCCTTTCCTGTGCTGGGTTTAGCGAGTGACCTTCGCCCGCTCAGCACCGATCGCCCCGATACCACAGAGAGCCCCTACACGGTGGATGCAGGGCATTTTCAGTTTGAAATGGAAATCGCCAATGCGACGCGGGATCGTGGTTTGCGCGAATTCTCACTCGCTGAACTCAATGCCAAGATCGGACTAGACGCTGCCACCGACTTGCAAGTGGTTCTTCCATTTTACACCCGCATCCAAGACGGCGCAGAAGGCTTCGGGGATGTGGAAATACGACTCAAACGCAATCTTTGGGGAAATGATGAAGGCAGCACCGCCCTCGCGATCATGCCATTCATCAAGCTACCCACGGCGAATGGCGACCTAGGAAATGGTGATTTTGAAGGAGGAGTCATATTGCCAATCGCCTTCGACGGACCCGCAGGCTGGTCTTGCGGCGCGATGGGCCAGCTGGATTTGGCGTCTGCCGGAGACGGGGAGGGGACTGAGCTCGTGGGCCTCATTTCCGCCACGATAAGTCATGCGCTGACAGAAACGAGCGCCGTTTTCTTTGAGTGCGTGGGCACTCAAAGCTCTGAATCCGCAGCAGATTTCGAATGCTACTTCAATAGCGGAGCCACCTGGTCCATTGCGCTCCACACCCAACTTGACGCTGGAATCCGCGTGGGCCTGAACCGCGCGGCTACCGATTTCATGCCTTTCACAGGGATCAGCACGAAGTTTTAAACCTTAGATTTAGCCTCAACTAAAAATATACATTGAACCAAACATGGGTAATCTTGAAAGTAGCACCATGAAGTCAGTCCCCACCAAGCCCACCACGACCCGTTGTCGGAGTTTCAGCCTCCTCGCAAGTGGGTTCGCGGTGCTACTCGCCGTGGGTTGCAGCGATTCGAAACCTTCTGCCCGGTCGGGAAAAAAGCACGTCGTTACCAGTTTCACCATCATCGCGGACATGGCTCGCGAGGTCGCAGGGGATGCGGCGATCGTGGAATCCATCACCAAGCCCGGTGCTGAGATCCACGGCTACGACCCCACTCCCAAGGATATCGTGAAGGCCCAGAAAGCGGACCTTGTACTGTGGAACGGGATGAATCTGGAGCTATGGTTCGAGAAATTTTTCGCCAACCTCAAAGACGTGCCCTACGCCATCTTGACGGAAGGCGTCACCCCCGTCGGAATCAGTGAAGGTCCCTACACCGGGAAGCCAAATCCCCACGCCTGGATGTCTCCGGCGAATGCGGTGATCTATGTGGAAAATATTCGTAAAGCATTGGTAAAAATCGATCCTGCCAACGAAGCGACCTACACCGCCAACGCCGCATCATACATCGTGAAAATTAAAGCCCTCGACGAACCGATCCGAGAACAACTCGCATCCATTCCTGAGCAGCAACGCTGGCTCGTCACCAGTGAGGGGGCCTTCTCCTACCTCTGTGCAAACTACGGATTTAAGCAGCTCTACCTCTGGCCGATCAATGCAGACGCGCAAGGCACTCCGCAACAAGTGCAGCACGTCATCGACGGGGTTCGCGCCCACCAGGTGCCCGTTATTTTTTCTGAAAGCACGGTAAGCGACAAGCCAGCGCGGCAAGTCGCCAAAGAAACCGGCGCTCGCTACGGCGGGGCGCTATATGTGGACTCGCTCACGGACGCCAGTGGTCCCGCTCCGACCTATCTGAAATTGCTAGAGGCGAATGCGAACACCATCGTAAAAGGTTTTCTAACCACACCATGACCGACTCACCCTCACTTGCGGTCGAAGGCGTATCCGTTGCCTACTCGAATGGCCTCTTAGCGCTTCAGAATGCCACATTCCACTTAGATAGCGGCACCATCTGCGCGCTCGTCGGGGTCAACGGTAGTGGGAAATCAACCCTCTTCAAAAGCATCATGGGCTTCGTCAAGCCCAAGACCGGCACCGTCCGCATCAATCAACTTCCCGTGCGTGAAGTGCTTAAGCAGCACCTCGTCGCCTACGTGCCACAGGCAGAAGAGGTGGATTGGCAGTTTCCCGTTAGCGTCTGGGATGTCGCCATGATGGGGCGCTACGGGGCAATGAATTTTCTCCGCATCCCACGCGCGGCAGATAAGCGCATCGTCGAGGAAAGCCTGCGTCGCGTCTCGATGTGGGAGTTCCGGGACCGTCAGATCGGCGAGTTGAGCGGCGGGCAAAAAAAGCGGGTTTTCCTCGCTCGGGCCTTGGCTCAAGGCGGGAAAATTATCCTGCTAGATGAGCCCTTCACTGGAGTGGATGTGAAAACGGAGGAGGCCATCATCACCCTTCTACACGAGCTGCGTGCTGCGGGCTGCATCATTCTGGTATCCACCCATAATCTAGGAAGTGTGCCTGAGTTTTGCGATCAAGTCGTGCTGATCAATCGCACCGTGCTGGCCTATGGACCGACCTCAGAAGTTTTCACCGAGCAGAATCTCGCGGCGACCTTCGGTGGAGTCTTACGCCAATTCCAATTCGAGCACTCGACCATCCAAGACCACGACGGCCGCGAAGTCCGCATCCTAACCGACGACGAACGCCCGCTCATTTTCGGCAAGGATGGGCACTTGGAATACAAGAACCGGGGCGGGCGCGAAGAACTGCTCAAGCAACGTTCAGAAGAGCATGAGTGACATTCTCCAATCCCTACTCACGCCATTTCACTACGACTACATGGTGCGGGCCATCTGGGTGAGTGCCTTGATCGGCGGAGTGTGTGGCTTTCTATCCTCGTTCGTAACGCTAAAGGGCTGGTCGTTGATGGGGGACGCACTCTCCCATGCCGTGGTGCCAGGTGTGGCGATCGCATACATACTAGGAATGCCGTTTGCGTTAGGCGCCTTCGTCGCTGGCTTGCTCGCTGCGGCGACCATGGCTTTTATCAAAGCGAAAAGCCGCATCCGTGAAGATGCGACCATCGGCATCGTGTTTACCACCTACTTTGCCTTTGGACTATTGCTGATTTCGTTGTTTCCCTCGCGGGTGGATCTCAAGACCATCATCCTAGGAAATATCCTCGGCATCTCGGATCCTGATATCTGGCAGGTCGTCGCGATCAGTGGCATCACGCTGCTGATTCTGGGCTTGAAATGGAAGGACCTGATGCTCTTTTGCTTTGATCCAAACCAAGCCCGCACCCTCGGGTTGCCTGCTGCCGCACTGCATGTCACCTTGCTGGCCTTGCTCGCAGCGACGGCTGTAGCGGCCTTACAAGCCGTCGGAGCCTGTCTGGTGGTGGCGATGTTAGTCACGCCCGGTGCCACCGCCTACTTAGTCACAGATCGATTTGGAAAAATGCTCGGATTGTCGTCTGGGATGGGGGTTGCCACTTCGTTAGTCGGGGCGTATGCGAGCTATTTTTTCAATGGAGCCACTGGTGGCTGCATCGTCACACTTCAGACACTCCTCTTTCTCGCGGCCTTCATTTTCGCACCAAAACACGGAATATTAGCAGCCAAACGCCGAGTGAAACTGAGTCAATCCAGCTAGTGAACACATTTTTAGATCCATTCAACTATGCCTTCATGCGAGACGCACTCTACGTCGGCGCGATGGTCGCTACGATGTGTGCAGTCCTCTCTTGTTTCCTGATTTTAAAAGGGTGGTCACTCATGGGGGATGCGATTTCCCATGCGGTCCTGCCCGGGATCGTGATCGCGTTTCTACTCGGTCTCCCACTCGCGATTGGAGCTTTCCTCTCTGGTCTAGCATGTGCGGTGAGTACCGGATTCATTCAGCAAAATAGCCGCATCAAGGAAGATACCGTCATGGGAGTGGTTTTCACCGGCATGTTTGCTTTTGGTTTAGTGCTGTTCAGTCGCACGACATCAGACATGCATTTGGACCATATTCTAGTGGGAAATATCCTCGGGATTACGACGCGCCAAGTCTGGCAGACACTGGGAATCGGAGTGGTCGTCATCGGTGTCACTCTCGCCCTACGGAGGGATCTTTTTTTGATTTGTTTCGACCCCGGCCAAGCTCGTGTGCTGGCGCTTTCGGAGCGCTTTCTCAATTATCTGCTTCTCACGTTGCTAGCCACCGCCATCGTTGTAGCCCTTCAAGCGGTGGGAATTATTCTCGTCGTTGCCATGTTAATCACCCCTGGCAGCATCGCGCATCTTTGGACGGATCGCTTTGACCGGATGCTCCTCATCGCGGTCTCGGCCGCGGTAAGCGCAACGGTGAGCGGTATTTTGATCAGCTATCACCTAGACGCTTCGACAGGCGCCTGCATCGTCTTGGTGCAATCGCTCTGGTTTATCCTATCCCTAATTTTCGCACCTAAATACGGACTGCTGCGTCGTTTTCTCAGCGTTCGTGGATGGCTGGATGCCCATAAAAAAGGGCCATCTGCCGCTAGCAGTGACCCTTCCTAATTTAGGCGATGGCTGTAAATGCTATCGGTTTGCGGTGAGTGCATCCATCAAGTATCGCGAAGGACGGAAGTTCTCAATGAGGACTTCTTCTTGATTTCCGCGTTTCATACGGACTTGGCTAATGTTGAAGTTCGGCGTTTTGTGTGGGGCAAACAGGATGTCATCGTGGGTGGAATTCTCGTGCTTCTTGAACATACTGGGCAGAATGTCTCCACCAAGGTGGTCATCGCGTCCGGTTGCCAAATGGCAGGTCCCGAGCACTTTTTCATCCTGAATGTCAGCGTAAGAAACTGGGAGAACCTGAGTTCCGAATCCGAGCTCTCCAAGAGTCCCTGTCATCGGATCATCTTTGAGACGTGCGTTGTGGTGGTCGATCGTTGCTTGGTTGCCTTGGATGAGCGTCGATTTTAAAATACAACGATTCTCAACGTGTAGGACACCAAGCGTTCCATCTTCATACTTCATCGGAAACTGACCGTGTGCATCTGTCGGCACGAAATAAACTTCACCTGCGGGAAGATTGGCGATGTCTGGCGTTCTACCAAGGCAGAGTCCATGTGACTTTTGCGCCTTTTGTCCACCAAGTCCTAGCCATGCCGTCAGCACTCTCCCGTCTTCGAGTCTGAAATCAATTTCGATGGAGTCCGCCTGATCAAGCGCCATACGCAAGCGCTCTGCATCTGCGGAGACTTCATGGTAATCCACGGCAAGACCAGAGTTCAGAATAACATCATTCAGTCCGTGCAATGTAGCTCCTCTAAATCCAAACTGTTTACATTTTGCGGTGAGCGGCGCCGTTGCGGAGAAGGTCGAAATACAAAGGACCAGATCGTAGTTCGAATAAATATGTTGATCCAGAGACAGCAAATTGCCTTCGGTGTCCCACACCTCGTCTTCTAAATCGAGATTGGAACCGCGGGTGCAGCGGTAAGCGAACATCTCACCGCCCGTCATTCCCAAGTCGTCTAAGGCCCCATTTCTCAAGCCTAAGTAAAAGTGTTGGTAGGCGTTTTTCTGCACCGCAAATCCAGGCTCATTTAAAAAGGCAAAATCCTTGATCAAGGCTTCGGGGGCGTCGAAATCAATGAGAATACAAACTCTGCAATCTTGTGTGGGCTCAAAAACCGTTCCCAACAGTCTAACCAGATCGAATGATGGAAATTGTCGGTTTTCTGGATGCAGCATGATTTCTTCTCTCAAGTAGTCAGGCACGCAAGGAGTCTCTAATGTGATCATATGGTCGAATCGTAAATCTGGTGGGTCTTCCCGCAAGGGTTGGATTTGGAAAATTACAAGATTCCCAAATCGGGTGCTCGGTCATCGCCCTCAAACCCGGGTTTGCGCATCTCCTTTAAAACATCCGACATGTCGTCCAGTTGCTCCCAAAGCTCGGTTAAAACGTACAGTGGCGCTCCTGTGCGGACAACCAAGGCCAAACAATCGGATGGCCTTGCATCCAGCTCTACAATTTTTCGCTCCATGATCTCATTTGCGGCCTCGCAAATCAGACGAGCGTAATAGACTTCATTTTCCATGCGCACAATCACCGCCCGTGACACTATAGCGCCAAACGCTTGTAATGTCAGCATCAGCAAATCATGGGTCATTGGACGGGCTGGTGGCTGCCCGATCATCACCGCATTGATCGACTGACCGACACTTGGATCGATATAAAAGACGATCGATTTTTCTCCATCTCCCAAAAAAACCGCGCACCCAGCCGTCGTGGGGAGTAACGCAATCAATTCAACTCGGGTCAATGCAGGCATCTGAACGAGCCTCTCCGCTCCATCCTGCCTTTCCAAGTGCAATCAACGCCTTTTCATCTCATCCCAGTGGATTGACTCGGATTGGGTGAACTGTGGGCTTCCAACTTTGAGTAAATCGCCCCAACTTGAAATCATAAGCCACTAAAAATAAAAGGCCCGCAGGGATTCTGAATCTTTTTTTCAAAAAACCGCACGAAATCGATTGACCCGCGTCTACGGACAAGAATAGGTTCCGCCCGTCGCCACGACGGAGGGCGACCGAGAGACAGG
>JAIXQH010000012.1 GCA_027484055.1 Verrucomicrobiaceae bacterium
CCTACTATAACACTCAACGGAAACACTCTGCGCTCGCCTACCAAACCCCGGCCCAATTTGAGGCCAAAATCCACTCTCTTAAATAAACAAAAAACGGTCCAGAAATCGGTTGCATCTCATTTAGCCTCAAAGCGATTGTCGACACAGAGCACAAAACATCTCGCTTCTTCCCGCTCTTAAAACTTGGCGCTCTTGGCGGCGGTCCAGAACTCTGATGCGTTGGTAAGCAAATACGGAAAAGCGGCCTATGTCCGCTTTGTGCATGAATCGCCAAGATATGAGGCAACCGTGAATCGGACAAATCCAGAGAATTGATCGCGGCAGCCTGTTACAGGGGTAGGCGGAGGAGGTGGTTGCTGGTGTCTTCACGAGTCGCAGCTTCCAGAATGATTTCCTAGTCGAAAACACACCTTCCGATGGGTTGGAACTGGTGTGCGTAGATGACGGTTGCGTGCTGCTGGCCGGCCCGCTGCCGGTGGACGACTTCCGCCAAAAAATCCTCATCTTGGCTGAAAAGCATCCGGCCAAGCGCTGAGGCCCGATCAAGCAATGCGGGATCGGGCAGGCGAGTTGTGCCGTCTTGCTGGGCGGTCAGGATGTCGAAGCCCTTGCGCCTCAAGGCACGGGTGATGGACATTGGGACGTGGACGTCCATGTAGAGTGCAGCAGGCATCAGCACCGTGCGGCCTTGACTTCACGAAGCCGGGATTGAAGGGGGCTCTCAGGGATCTGTGAGAGAAGTGTGGCGGCACTTGCCTCCCGCTGGAGCAATAGGCGGCGCGTTTCCTCCTGATGGTCGTAAAACCATGCCAACGCGGCATGGATCTGCGCAAGGCTCAAATCGGGATGATTCTCCTGCAGGATGTCAGCGTTCCACCCATGAGCCAAGTGCTCGGCGGCGAGGTCGAGAACCCGATACCCTGTATCGTCGATCCAAAGCATCCCCACTGAATCGCGCATGAGATGGGGAAGCGTGAAGGTCATGATGAGACGTTAGCTCAATGCCATGGAGAAACAAGCCGCAAATCTAGGGTTTTGGATGAAGCGAAACGCAGAGTCGCAAGCCGCCACGAGTGTAGCTTCGCGTCTATGACCGTCGGACTTCACCATCTTCCGCCGGAGGCTTTGCTTCAGCGAAGAGTTCACCGCAAAGTCGCAGAGGCAGCAAAAGGACGCAAAGCAGAATTGAGGCTTGAATCGAGACGCAGAGGCGGGGAGCTCGCAAAGAGCAGCACGGAGGGGGGCGCCAAGCATCCAGCAAGAGGAAGAAGAAGAGAACCACCGATGCACGCGGATGAACGCGGATCAGAGCAAAGCTAAGGAGAAGCGACACTCCTATCGCTTCAACTCAAATGCAGAACCCCAGCTCTTAAAACTTGGCGCTCTTGGCGGCTTGGCGGTTCAAAATTCTTCTACTTGCATAAGAGCTCACAACAATGCCAAGGACCGGTCGAAACGAACCCAACGCCCCCTCCCCGGCCATTTCACCCTTTGCCATCCATTTTGCGCTCATACTCCGCCTCCTGACCGACGCAATAGCTCCATGCATGTCGAACCAGGTAATCCATGAGCAAGATTGATGCAAGCCGCCTCATCCAAGGTCCGCGCCGAAAATTGATCGTAAATTTCACAAATTAATCACGGATCAACCCGCGTTGGCCCGTCGTCTGCTAATTCAAACTGAACTTCTCCAGTTCGACACAATCTTGAAACTCTGCAACGAAACTGTTTCATAAATTGTCCTCCATGGCCCCTGAAATTGATCCATTTTCCTGCCGTTCGAATTACTTAACCCCTCAACCTCTAATTCAGCACACATTACACTAAACAATAAGAAACTATTCTTTGATTTCTTATTTAAGCTCCCCGACACCCATCACGAAATCTATTATGAAACTTAAATTTACCATCCTCGCCTTATCTGCCACCATGCTAAGTAGTGCCTATGCGCAGCAATTCTGGAAAACCAACGGCACTACTGGAACTTGGACTGGTGCCAATTGGGGTACTTCCGCTGCCGGTCCCTTTACTACTTCATACAGCTCCAACAGTGCTGTTCAATTCACAGCAGACTCTACTGTTACTTTTGCCTCATCCTCGATTGGCAACATCACAGTTGCCGACGGAAAAACGGTCACCATCTCGCAAGCTGGGACACTTAGCACCAATGGTGCGGTTCGTACTTTTGATGTTGGAACAGGCTCAACGCTTACTTGGACTGGGCAAAGCTGGAGTACGGTAGCCGGAGTGGGTTTTATTAAAAACGGGGCTGGAACTTGGAATATCGGCGCTCAAAGCAACTCGTTAAATGCTACAAACGGCGGATTCACCTTGAATGCAGGGACCGTTATCGTGAGTGGCAACAACTCGTTTGGTGGATCATCAAGTGCACTGACTATCAACGGTGGCACAATACAGTCCAGTGGAACACGCACATTTGCTAATGCCATCACCATTGGAGGAAATTTCACGAACTCTGGCACAGGTAACGCCACCTTCAGTGGCTCAGTCGCGCTTGGAGCCTCGACTCGCACTATCACGAATGAATCCAGTGGAAACAGGATTTACAGTAATGTCATTTCTGGTGCCAGCGGCGCAGGCTTAACCTTCAATGGTTCAGGATCAGGAATTACATTCTTGTCAGGTGCAAATACTTACTCAGGAGCAACTACCATTCAAGCAGGTACGGTCGCACTGGGCCTCAATGGAACCATCGCAAACAGCACATCAATCGTCGTAGGAAATGCAGGTTCATCAGGAGCGATTCTCGACACAACTGCCAAAACGGGGTTCACAGTGTCCAGCACCCAAACCCTCAGCGGCATTGGAACAGTCAATGTGGGGGGATCTAATACTCTGACTATTAGCGGGCAACATTCTCCTGGTAATGCTGGAACATCAGGTGGTGTCGGCACGCAGGCGGTCACTGGAAGTCTCAGCTACGGTGCAAACTCGATCTTCAATTGGGATCTCAATGAGAACTCAATAACAACCGGCTTTGACAAGGTCACGGCCACCGGGACGATTGGTGCAAATGCAACCAGCGCGGTATTCAACGTCGTGCTAGGAACGGGTGTAACTCAAAATGCCGCTTTCTGGACCGTTCCTGGTAGCAAGAAAATCTGGTCACTCGCGACCATCTTCGGCCAAGCTCTGACTTCAACCTTCTCATCAGTCACTGTAACCAATGCGACCCCGGAGTTGGCCGCCCTAGGCGGATTCACGATTAATGGCACTAACCTCACTTGGACCGCCGTTCCAGAACCCAGCAGTGCCCTCGCTGGACTCCTGCTCGGTGCCGGTCTCCTCCGCCGCCGACGTTCGGCATAAGCCTAAGAATTTCCTCGGGTAAATCAGGCACAAAGGTGAAACCCGTGTTAGCAGGTGCTTCCTGCTAACACGGGTTTTGCTTTTCAAGGATGCACCGTGCTTGCCTTGGCGTTGATGAATTCGGGGGCGATTAGAGATCGGGAATAGAAATGATTTTCACCGCCAAGACGCCAAGAGCGCCAAGTTTTTAGAAATAAAAAATCCCCTTCCCTTCCTTGGCGGTTCAAAATTCTTTCTGCCCCGCCCGCAACCGCATAGATTCAACCGCGCAGTTACCGCAGTGAAGAGGGTTTTCACCGCCAAGCAGTGGTGTTAGTTGGCAAGTGAAAAGTTTGGTTGAGCGATAAGTTTGTTGAGAACGCCGAGCATTTTTCTCATCACCGCGACCAGAGCGACTTTTGCTGTTTTACCAGATTTGGTGCGCAGTCGTTTGTAGAAGGCTGACAGGATGGGATTGCTTCGTGCTGCGGTGACGGCGGCCATGTAGAGGACGCGGCGGACATTGGCGCGTCCGCCTCGAATTGAGGCTTTGCCTTTAAAGTTACCGCTTTGTTTGGGGTGGGGGGCGACACCAATCAGGCAGGCTAGAGTTTTGTCGCTGACGTTTCCCAGCTCGGGGACGTGGGCGAGGAGAGTGGTGGCTAGGACGGGGCCTACTCCTTTGAGTTCTTGGAGGCGGGTAGCCTTTTGCGCCAGCACTGCGGTGTTACGGATGTGCGCTGCGATGTCGTCTTCGACGTTTTTCTTAAGGATTTCAAGCTGAGTGAGCTGGTTTTGGAGCTGCTCGCGGAGGTAGCCTTCGGCGAGTTCGAGACGGTTGCCGGTCTTGACGATGTCGTCGCTGAGCATGCGGCGGAAATCGCTCATCTGGCGGAGCTTGAGCGCATCTGGATCTGGCTTGATCTGGAGCGGCAGCGGGATTTTTTCCGCGAAGCGGCGGATGAGTTCAGCGTCGATGGAGTCTGTTTTGGCAAGCAGTCCTTCGGCGTGGGCGAGGTAGCGGACCCGCCCTGGAGCGGCGACGCAAACTTCGATTCCGGCATCGAGCATGGAGGTAACGAGGTATTTTTCGTAACCACCGGTGGCTTCGCAGGTGACTCGGGGATGGGCGAGCCGGGCGATTTTCTGATGGAGCTTGCCGAGACCTGTCGGGGTGTTGGCGAGGCGTTGGTTTTTGCTTCCGGCGATGGAAACGTCGAGGTGTTGCTTTGACACGTCGATACCGACGTGGTTGATTTCGGTCTGGATTTTCTCAATCTTGTAATGCGAATTCATGATTCTATCAGTGGTTCGAGATTAAATCCGGAAACGGAACCGACGACCCAATGCTTGGCGACGGGCTTGAAAACCCAGGGCGCAAATCGGTCTGTTCGGCTCCGTGGTTCACGGGGTTGCAGCCCCGTGAACCTCCCGGATCGGGAGTGCATCCTGACAATGTGAGTGCCAGAACGCAACCCGCCGCCCGTGTCTTCCTCCGACGAGTTAAAGGACCCATTCTCGGAAGACACGGGCGGCGGGTTGCTGAAAACGGAAGGCGGGGAGAACATACAAG
>JAIXQH010000029.1 GCA_027484055.1 Verrucomicrobiaceae bacterium
ACAAGTCGAGACACGCAACCCCTATCAGCCGCCCTATTTACATGATTTTTCGGAACTTCAACATCAACCCCGTGATCGACGCGCGCCCCCGCTGATAGGGTTGCGTGCTCTTTGACGTTAGCCTATGAAATTCAGACTTCATCCCACCTTCTCGATAATGACCTTGGCTTTAGCACTTTGCTCCTGTGCAGGCCATGTAGCATCCAATGCGAGATCATCTGGATATGTTGCGTTCGACGCTTGGCGGACATCTAGCCGGATCACACCATACGCCGCGAAAGGAAGTGCGAGAGCACTGCACGATCTTTTCATCGCGACTTACACACGGGCGAGCGATCCTTATCTCGGCGGGGAGGACCTAGAGATCATGTGTTTCAATCTCGGTGAGGTAGTCCAATCAATCGGCGACAAGAGATTCGCAGAAGCATTGGGCCTAGAGCGCCCCGAAGTAATCCATTCAGTCCGCGTTATTGGAGGGGGCTGCCTCGGATCGTATGCAGAGACACAAGAGCTGATATCCCGAACTCCGAAGGTGAAGCTTCCACTAGAGTTTTCGAGCGAAGACATTCACACTCCTTTGATGAAGGCCCTAATCAAAGAAGAAGGCTAACAAGCCGCGCCGTGACAACCCCTGCCAGCCGTTCTGTTTAGATGATTTTCCGTAACTACAACCTCAACCTCGTGATCGATGTGCGCCGCCGCTGGTAGGGGTGCACGCGCTTTACGTTGTGCAAATATTGAAGACTATGCACCCGCAACTTCTGCAACTTATCCTGCTTTCCATTACCTCCGTTGCAGTCGTCTCGTGTACCGCCAAACACCCCGGAGACCAACCAATCGACCGAAACACAATCGACGAGAACTACAATCCACGATTCAGCAGTAAGCGTGGATTGATATCCGGAGACCATGCAGTCGTTCGAGATGTGATAAGCGTCACTCCTTCTGGAATGCCAGACCGATAGCGGTATATCCCAACAAATGAAGAGGCACAACAAGCCGGCTCATCCAACGGCGGGTAACGTCTCAATTTGAATTCGGGCTTCCCTCTCCGCCGTGGATGGCCTAGACGTTCGCTAGAATAAAAGATAAAGAATGAAACTGGAATCTCTGCGCTCATTGAAAGCCCTAATGTTCCTGAGCATTTTCTGGGCGCTTGGTGTCCTCGCGGCTGGAATGGCAGCACTGAGCTTGCCCGAGGCGAAGACAGACTCGCGTGCATCCGAAGCCATCAATACTCTTATCTCACACAATGAAACCGATCAGTCACTGAAGGCGCTAGCCGCCGTTTCCAAGTCGATAGCAGCGAACAATAGAGTCCTTGAAGCGCAGTCTTCAACAATGCATTCATTCGGGGAAGCTGCCGTTGGAGTGGGAGTTGCTTCCCTTGCAACTGCTATCGCCAGCATGATTGTCCTGACGCGCGCAACAAAGCAATTTAGCGAACAAGCCGCGCCTCTCAACGGGCCATAACCTCTTCAATCGCATTTCAACCACACCTCAGCCGCGCCCGTGAGAGCGCTCAATCGTTCTGCAAAACAATGAGATCCCATTTCCTTCTAGCATTCGCGGTTGGCGCAGGCGCTGGGGTGCTCTCAACATTCTTGGTGATGCGTGACGCGAACACAGTCTCTCCCGCTGCTGTAGCTGTGGGAGATTCACCTAGATCAGCAGGCAGGGCAGATGAAGCAATCTCGACAGATCCATTTGAGACGAGTGTGGTGTCCGCGACAGCCGAGGACGCCTCAGATTACCCGACCAAACAGATGGACATGACGGACCCTATTCAGCGTGATATTTGCATTTCCTACTGGTATCTCGGCATGAACTCGGTCGTGAATACTCTTGAGATTCAGACGGGCCACAAGTTCAAGCCTGTTGCGAAGCTGTCAGCCGGACCAGTGGAGATTCTTGAGGAGCAGGCCGCTTTCATGAGAGACTTCCTGGAGGAGACCAGACGTCTGGGTGACAACCAATAGAAGAGCAGAACAAGCCGCGCCGTTACAACCCCTACCAGCCGTTCAGTTTCGATGCCTCACCCTAATTTCAACCTCAACCCCGCGATCGACGCCCGCCCCCGCTGGTAGGGGTGCACGCGCTTTTACGTTCTGCAAGAAATGATATGCGCTCTTTATTGATCGGAACCTTTTGGCTGATCCTGCTCACTGGATGTGATCGGAGAGCTACTGCAGCCGCTCCGCCCAAAGCGACAAGCGATCCCGAAGTTCCTTCTCTTCTCTTCGACGAGGGTGGCATTACGTGGAGACAAGTCTTTGAGGCAGGATTCAGGCCGAAGCATCTAGATGGATTGGAAGACACAAAGTGTGTCAGCCACAATCAGAGCTTTCTTCTCCAATTTAAGGATCGGGAACCACTGTTCAGGATAGAGAGAGGGAGGCTTCAGTTCGTAGTTAAGGATGACGAATTCATTCGGATGATTTGGCATCAAGGTGCTGATCCGATCACCCTTGAGGAGGGCAAGCGTCGAGCCGACGCTTTTCGAAAGGTCTTTGATGGACACATTATTCAAGAGATCACCATGCCCCGTCTGATTGATCCGAGTGGGCTCGTAGATGCGAATAATGACGAGAACAATATCAAAGCACGTGTTGGTAAGTATCTGATCTGGTATGGATTCGATAATTCGATGGGCAAGGTGACGCCGATCATTCCCCACTTTTACATTTCATACAATTTTCCTGGTCGGCCAGATGAGCCGCCTAGGCTATCTAGGGATCCCGTGCGCCCGCCAGCAGGTTTTGAGTGGTATAGTCTCGACCCCAAAGTGAGCACACCCGACCCTCAAACTAAAAAAATCAGACGAGCAGAACAAGCCGTGACGCACCAACCGGCATAAGCTTTTCAAATTCATCCAACATCTCTTCAACCGCGCCGGTGGGCGCACATCAAACGTTATCCAGAAAATGAATCCAGCCTCAAGACTACACAAATTGCTCGACGAGTTCCGAGGAATTCCCAAGAACCTTCCCCTTCGCCAAGCCATCTCGCTGATTTTTGCGATCAACGATCATAGGTCTCCAGAGGTATTCAAGGCTTACGTTAGTGTGATTAATCTGGCTCTCGAAGTTGAAGAGAGACTACAAGCAATTCCAGATCTAAATGTTGGGCTCTATCAGCGTGCAATCGACAGCATCACGAAGCACATTTCTGTCTCCAACATCGACGCAGATCTCAACTCGTTTAAACAGGGATTGAAGAACGAGGATTTGTACGGGCTGGAGTTCATTAGCGATCAGTTCGACAAGATCGAACGTGAAGAGCCAATTGCTGAAGAAGAGCTAAAGAAACTTGAGAAGCAGCTCGATCGTTTGATTGATCAGGTGAGAAAGTCAGGCGTGAGTCCCGAGTTTATTCATTTTTTGGTGTCTCACCTTTTCATGATAAGGACTTCGGTGCAGAATTATCGATTTTTCGGGGGTGTGGGAATTAAGGCGTCGATGGCTCGCGTTATTGGCGAGATCATGCTTGATCCTAGAGGTGTGACCACCGATGAGAAGAAGAAGGGCGTTGTGAGGAAAGTAATTGATGCGATCAAGGATGCCAATGCTCTAATTCAGATCGTCAGATCTGGAGCTGAAGTGACAAGCGCCTTACCATTCGACGAAATACTGAAAATAAACGGATAACAAGCCGTGAGTGGCAACCGGCGATAACGTCTCTAGTTGAATCGGAGCTTGTTCTCGCCGGTGCCACCACTCATCGTTCGCTTTATAATGATCATGAAAAGAATATTTATACTACTCACCTCGTTTTCTGTGATTTCGTGCGGGACATACTACAAGAACCTAGAAAAAGTTCCTGGAAGAACCGCCGTCATTAAAAGCAGCTCAAATAGAAAAGGCATATTTGACTGGTCAAATTATACAGTCATGTCTATAGACGATCTCCCAGTTAACTATGCAACAGCATTAGCAACCAGAGTCAAAGAGATAGTAGTTAAAGAGGGATCACACAACATTGTTTTAGAAGGCAGCTTCAATCAGGCTATGGGCACTGGTGGGCCATATGAGGCTAGGTGCGATGTAGACATGAATTTTATAGGAGGTCGTTCATATGTCGCTAATGGCATACGAAAGGGGTCAAAACTTAGTATGTGGATTGAGGACTCTCAGACAGGTAAAGTGGCATCTCAAATAGTTGAAGTTCCTTATCAGAACACCCCTCAAGGGTATGTCATGCCTATCATAATTCCATCAAACTAAGCGAGCACCAAGCCGCGTCATCGAACCATTAGTAGCCGTTCTGTTGAGTTGGCTTTTCGGAATATCAACGCTAACGCCTTGAGTGACACTCGCAGCCGATGGTAATGCTGAATGCGCCCATCGCTCGGCCAGCCAGTCGTTGCTCATCGCAGTCCTTGCTTTGACAATAGTGGCGCAAATCACCTTAAGCAGCTTCCTTTTTTCAGCCGCGCCAGCTCGTTACGCTATGTGACCATGCCAGACGGCGAAAATACTTCGCAGACCATCCGGTTCGCTTCGGGAGTTTAAGCAAGAGACGGAAATAGTTACGCATCAGTGCCTAGGCGCGCCTTTAGGCAATGCCCGCATTCCCCGCGAGAATATATTTGCGCCGGGCTGGGCCTTCGTGATTGATGGTCAACGTATGATGCATTCAATACCGCTTCGATTTGTTCTGCTTCTAGGGTCGTTGGTTGCCGCGGACGCGGTGTCCGGGCTGGAGTTGGAGAAATCGCTGGTGAACGGCCAGCCGCTTGGCCAGTTGGCGGTGGCGGGGCGTTTGTCGATTGATCTTCACGCGGAGTTCATGCTCTCCCGCAGTTATGGTACGGAGCGGGCGCTGAATTGGTATAACTGTGGATACTCGGGCGGCGGGGCGGGCGGCACAACGGTCGGCGGGAGTTTCGGGTTTTTCGGATTCCAGGTGCCCTTCGCGGAGCGAGAACTCCGCTACCCGCTCGCCGTTAGCGAAAACGGAATCCCGGCCGTGCGCTTCGATGGCGATGATTTCCTAAAAGGGAATTTTCCGATAGAGCCGTCCATCATCGCCTCCGGAAACATGGCGCTGGAAGTCTGGCTGCAAGCGGAGGCCACACAAACGACCGTGCTTGGTTGGCAGTCGCTCGATGGAAGCGAGACCTCGGGATCGGTCACACTGCCAGCCTCCCTCCAGCCGGGGCCCGGGTGGAGGCATCTGGTGATCAATGTCTCGGGTGATCACGAAACATGGTGGCTTGACGGCAAGGCAAGTCGGCCCCTCGCTCGCACTCTTTCTCCGAAGGCGGGCCACGTCATGGTGCTGGGCGGAGCGTCGTCGAAGTCGCCGTCATTCAAGGGGGCTCTGGCAGCGGTGCGGCTGCACGACCACGCGCTAACGGATGAGGAGGTGCTGAACAATTTCCACGGCGGCGTCATGCTGGGAACAGAGTTCCACGATTGGTGGCGCACGGAAAAGGACGCTTGGTGGGCAGAGAATTCGGCGCACTTCCGCCATGCGGTGGATCCGAAGGAGATGAAGGAATGGACTCCGGACGAGCGTGCAGCCTTCGACAAACGGGTCCCGGAAATGTTCGAACTCGCAGAATTGAGCTATCGCGTCTATTCGGAGCGCCTCGCCATGAGGACTTCCGTGGTGAGCGTGAAACCGGAAGAGCGCGGCGATGGCATCCGCTATCGCATCCCGATCCAGCCCGCGCCCGGCAATTACATGGGCTTCGACGGACACTTCGGGTGGTCGTGCCAAGGAGCTGGATTCATCAATCCTCACGAGCTGGTGCACGGCTTCCAAGGGATGACCGGCGGGATGGCGGGAAATTTCTGGGAAACGCATGCGAATTTTCCGCAGACGTATCTTGGTATCTATCAGACGGTGCCGGTGATCGCGATGGAGACTCCTGCCTTCCCGTCCAGCGGGCGCACCTACTATCACGACCGTGGATTGTTCGAGCATCTTGCCCAGACTCCGGAATACGGACCGATGTTCATCTCGAAACTCTGGTATGACGGACCGACGCCGGAGAAAAAGGATCCATATCCGTGGATCACCTTTGAAAAAATGAATCCCTATCCGGACCGCGACGTGGGAGGGGAATTCACCCGCATGGCGATGCGCAACATCACTTGGGACTATCAGATTTTCAAGGAGTTCAAACCGGGGGTGGGATTCCGTGACGGAGAGCCTACGGAAACGAATGTCTATCAAAAGACCGCCGCCGAGCAGGCCGCCGGGCCGCAGCAGGCACTATTGCGCGGGCGAGCACTGCTCGAAAAAATCCCGTACGACCCTGAGTGGTGGCGGGTCCCGAAGTCCCAGGCTCCGCAACAGTTCGGCTACAATGTTTGTCCACTCGCATTCCGGCCTGGTGATACGGTGGCGGCGGATCTCGCTGGATACGTGGATCCCGCTCGCGGCGGTGCGTGGAGCGCAGGATTTGTCGGTGTGAAAAATGATGGAGCTCCGGTTTACGGGGAAATTTTCCGTGGTGGCACCAGCAGCCGCTTCGTGACGAACGCCGATTTCAAGGAACTCTATCTGGTCGTCTGCGCCACTCCCTCGAACATTCTGGACATCCCGATGACCGGTGATTTCCGGTCCTTCGAACAGGAGCCGTTTCCGTGGAAGGTGAAACTCGAAAACTGCCAGCCGCTGGACGTGCTGACCGCCACTCGTGGCGAAGTGAACGCCCGCGCCCACTCGAACGGTGGAGGTCTGGTAGAGGCCAGTGCTAAGGTGGATGCAACCGCGTGGGTCGGTCCGGACGCGCGGGTGTTAGGCGGATCGAAGGTTTCGGGAAATGCCCGCATCGAGGATCATGCGGTGGTCCGGGACTCGGTGGTGAGCGATGACGCGGTCGTTTCCGGTCATGCTCTGGTGATGGGCGGCTCCACTGTTTCCGGACGGGCCAGAGTGAGGGACTTCGCGGTCATCAAGGACGCCTCCACGGTCACCGGAGACACCCGCGTGCTGGAACAGGCGGTGGTGGCCA
Organism: Verrucomicrobiaceae bacterium; assembly: GCA_027484055.1. Taxonomy (GTDB): domain Bacteria; phylum Verrucomicrobiota; class Verrucomicrobiia; order Verrucomicrobiales; family Akkermansiaceae; genus Luteolibacter. The sequence continues at coordinate 6,968 of JAIXQH010000029.1, forward strand.
CTAGAAAAACCTGCGGCGGTCAGACTTTGGTAAAGGGCGTGGCCTCGGTGTATGGCGGTAACCAACGCGGCACCACGATCCTCGATGGCTGGTATGCAAAAGGGAACGAGATCGATAAAGGCAAGTGGTTCACCTGGAGCTGGGGCCAGGGCAAGAACCCGGGCGAAGTGGATGAGGACCTTTGTGGTTTGCTCGCGGATTTCACGTTTGATAAGCCCCACGGCTGGATGGCCCGCGACGATCAGGGCGCGACGTGGGGATATCTGGTAAATCAACCGCGTTTCGTCCCCGCTTCCCGGCCAGATGACTTGGCAATCGAGCTGGATGGGAAATCGCGCTTCGTGGAACTCCAGCGCGATCTATCCGACCTGCGGCAGGCGACCTACACGGTGGATTTCCGCTGGGATGGAAAATCTGAGGGTGCGCGGGTTTTCGAATTCGTTGGTGCGGACGGTGCTCTACTTTCCCTCACTCCATCGGTGCGCGGGAAAATGGTTTTCCTCATTCGCCGTGGCGCGGCATCTGGTTCGCTCACTTGCCCGCCGCCGGTTCCTAACCAGTGGATGCAGGTGCGCATCGTGCTGGACGGGCCATCCGCCGTGATGCAGGTGAACGGTCGGACCGTGTCGGAGTCATCGACCTTTCCGCTGCGACCAGAAGACATCCACGCCACCGTCGGCTACCTGGGTCGCGGCGCGGGTGGAGATTTTCTAGGAGGAGCTATCGGCCGATTCACCGTGCATTCCATCTCGCTCATCGACAAGCAGCCGCCCGCGCCGGATCCCGCCACCTTCGAGATGCCGCCCACGTTTGTTTCTCCCGAGGATGTGTTCCTCACCGCCACCGCTGGCGAGGATCCGCTCGGCGGCGTGGAGTACTGGTTTGAAGAGGAAGGCGGGAAATGGAACAGCGGCTGGACGACCGAGCGCAGCTTCCATCTCGATGGCCGGGATGCGCGCAAGCCCCTGTTCTATCGCTTTCGCATGCGTGACAGAAACGGCAATATCGGCCGCTGGTCCGAGGTCGTGCGATCATTCGGTCACCGCAGCGGGACGCAGGTCCATCCGGTCGGACCCGGCAAGCCCGCCGTCGTTGAGGCAGAGGATTTCCTGCGCAACGTGCCTTCGGCGGACAAGGCGTCCAGTTGGCTTTTGGAAACGAGGGTCCCCGGATTCACCGGGCGTGGAACCATGCAGGTGCCCGACCATGGCCGGCGAAACGAAACCCCCGGCATCACCGCGGCCCGCCTCGATTATGCGCTGCGATTCATGAAAACCGGCACCTACTCGCTCTGGGTGCGCGCCAACGGCAACAACGATGGTGGCCAATTCATCCACGCCGGACTGGGCCTGAAACCCGCTGAATGGGGGACAAAAGCACGCACCGGCTTTGGCCGCTACGCATGGACCCGCCTGCCGGATTTTCCGGTGAAATCCCCCGGCGACTACCTGCTCAGCTTCTGGATGGCCGAAGACGGCGCGATGATCGATCGCTTCATCCTCACCACCGACCCCAAGTTCAAGCCTTCCCCTGATGCCATCGCTGCCGACGGCGTCATGACCGGCCCCGGCCCGGCGGCGACGACTCCGGAAACTGTGAGATAAAGCGGAACATTTGGTCTCACAGACTTCGTCAACCTACCGTCTGAAAGCGGCATAAAGGGTTTCGCATGGCCCTGCTCAGCGCCACCCTCCAGCTAATGGAGGAATGACTCACCATCTTCTTTCCCACTGAAGATTTACTTACCGCCATCCCTGCGAGCCATGAAATGTTACAGAATCTAGGAATCTCGGCTGTCTGGGCTTGAGCGACAGCGTCGCCGATATAGCAGATGCAAAATCAGTATTCAAAAAAATCTAGGACCGGTATGCTTTGTATAACCCTTTCCACTATCATTTCACCCTAGCCGAGATTGGACCTATTCGGCAGAAGACTTGGCGAAGCGAATTACTCTAACGGCATAGGGATACACCCCATGGCAGTGGTTCAGTGACTTGAGTAATTTGGGGGCCTATGCATCATCCTCGTTCCGCCTCTGAGGTCCTACGTTTCCGGTTCGCTTCTCTCATGTTGTTTGGCAACTATCTGCTCGCCTTACTGATTGCCGGTCTGCTTGGGCACTCGATCCTCACTTACGACTTCGATTTCACAATACTAGGGTCGGCACTTTTGATTCCATTCATCGTTATGCTGGGAGCCCAATGGATTGTGGCATCACGCACTGGTTGTCCTTTGTGTCGGACTCCGGTTTTGGCACCGAGATCCTGCATAAAGCATCGGCGAGCAAGAACCTTTCTTGGAAGCCACCGGCTCAGGGTCGCGCTGGCGGTTTTGTTTAAGAACCAGTTCCGTTGTCCCTACTGCAATGAACCCACGGAGTTGGAAGTTAGGGAAACCGTGCGTCTGTCACACGCTCGGCGATCTCTGATGGACTAACTACAGGCTCGGCGACGCTTCAGCCGGCGTCCGGAGTAGGCGATTGGTCGAGACGGCGGCGGTAGCTTTCTACGGCTTGAGTCCAAATGCTGTGCATGCCTTCGGTGGGGCGTAGCCAGACGGCGCGGTGCATGAGCAGCATGGCTGGGGCGAGGTAAAGCAGCTCGGAAAGCTCACTTTTCGTAAGTCCGGTGGGGCCTTCACTGAGGCAGCGTTCGGCGAGTAGTTCGTCCGCCGGGGTGATCTCGGTGTGTTCTAAAAGTGAGACGTGGACGCCGTTGACGTAGGGATCGACCACGGCGGCGACGAGGCCACGGCGTGAACTGAGAGAAGCGTCAAGCGCAGGATCGACTGCGGCGGTGGCGTTGTCCGCGAGCAGCATGACGCTGGGAGGCTTAAGTTCCTCGGGGGTAGAGAGGATTTTTCGCTTGGCGAGGGCGAGGCCGTAGCGGGAGCGGCTGGTCCAGACGGAGACGGGAGCGGAGAATATGAGTCCGGCGAGGATGGGAATCATCCAAGCGAAGAAGGTAAGGCTGATTTTTAGGGCGACGATGGTCCAGACAAGGCCGAGCACGGTCTGAACGGCGTGAAAGCGGATGGCGTCGCCCCAAGAGGTGCCGTCGGTTTCGCGATTCTGATTTCCCCAACCCACAGCGCGCCCGGAGATGATGCTGAGGACCATCATGGTGTGCGCGGCCATGATGCAGGGGGCTAGCAGCATGGAGACGAGTGTTTCAAAAAAGGCTCCGATGACGATGGGTAAAAAACCACCGAAGGAGCGCCGAATGCTGGGGGTGACGATGGCTCCGAGCACGGCGAGGATTTTCGGCAGGAAGAGCAGGGCGAAGATGGCGAGCGTGAGGATGAGGCTTTGTTGGACTCCGTCGATGTGGAACCAGCGGGCGGCGTAGCCGTCGAAGGGGAGTTGGCTGAGTTCGCTGGAGAATCGATCCCATGCGACCCAGGTTCCGAGCACGAGGAAGAGGAACCAGAGTGGGCTGCCGAGGTAGGCCATGATGCCCATGAAGAGGTGCATCCGCACGGAGAAGGGGAGCTTGCGGGCAAAGATGAGCCAGAGGTGTTGTAAATTTCCCTGGCACCAGCGGCGGTCGCGGATGAGGTGGTCCACGAGGGTCGGCGGGGCTTCTTCGTAGGTGCCTTCAATATCCCAAGCGAGCCAGACTTCCCAGCCTTGGCTGACCATGAGTGCGGCCTCGACGAAGTCGTGACTGAGGATGCGGCCGCCGAAAGGCTCGCGCCCAGGGAGGGCGGGAAGCTCGCAGAATTCGGAAAAGGGCTGCACGCGGATCAGCGCATTATGCCCCCAGTAACTGCCACCGCTGAGTTGCCAAAAATTGAGGCCGCGAATGAAGAGCGGCCCGTAGAGGCGCATGGCGAATTGCTGAAGGCGGGTGAAAACGGAGACACCGCGGATGAGTTTAGGAGCGGTTTGGAGGATGCCTAGCTTGGGGTAGGCCTCCATGACGCGAGCCATTTTCACAATGTCTGCGCCATCCATGAGGCTGTCTGCGTCGAGCACAAGCATCGCTTCATAGCGGCCACCCCAAGTGCGGACGAAGTCGCCGATGTTACCTGCCTTGCGGTTTTCGTTGGTCTTACGGCGGCGGTAGTAGATGCGGCCGAAGCCATCGAGGCGGCGGCAGAGATTGGTCCAAGCGGTTTCCTCCATGACCCAGAGGTCGAGATCCCGGGTGTCGCTGAGCATGAAAAAATCAAAGGACTCGATGTGGCCGGTGGCTTCGATGGAGCCGTAAATCGCCTCGATGCGGGTGCAGACACGCACGCTGTCCTCGTTGTAGATCGGGATGACCACGGCGTGGCGGGTGAGTAGAGGCTCGGTTTTCCCTTCGGCGAGTTTACTAATCCGCACCGAGCGCTTGCGACCGAGGATCATATCGAAGGCGCCGAAGATGGCGTGGGATGAGCCGAGCACGAGTAGGCCATTTAGGATGGCGAAGATGAAGAGCAGGGGGTAGTGCGCTTTTTGAAAGCCCATGCGCCAAAACAGATCGGTCAGCCAGAGGATGGCGGCGATGTTGAGGAGGACGACGCTGCCGAAAAAAAATGTCCGCCGCAGCACGGTGCGGAAGCGGCTGAAAAAGGGCCGAACGGAGTCGCGAGAGGGCAGAGTGGTGGGTTCCATTAGTCGAGGAGGAAGAACCACAGGCCGAAGGCGATCAGGCTGATGAGGGTGCCAACGACCATGAACCGCATGATGGGGCGGCGGTCCATGGTTTCCCACCACTGGGCGGCACCGCTGCCGATGGCGTTGAGTTCGAGCGGCTTAGGAATCATCGTAAGTTCGGCAAATTGTGGGCCGGCGGCAAGGTAGGATTTCGTCATGGCAGCGACGAATTCCGGTGGCCAAGGGGCTGGGGTGAGGAAAATCCCTTGCCACTGGCCAGGCATCCCGGCCAAGAGGAGGGCAAGCCGTCCGCGAGCGGCGAGGCGACGGTTTTCTAAGGGCACGCCGAGCACGTCTTGGGTCCAGTCTGCCACTTCGGTGAGGGCCTCTTCCATGGCGAGGTAGCGGGCGGGCTTATCCGGTTCCTTTTCACGCCGGGCTGAAGCACGCCAGAGGATGCCGCGAACCAGCTCGGCGACGAGGAGGCGGTTTCTCAGGCGCAGTGCTTGGAGGTAGGCTTCGACTGCGGCGTAGGCCTCCTCCCACTCGTTCAGCTCGCTTTCCGTGAGCGGGCTCAGGGTGCCTAAGGAGTGATGCGTTGGACCCATGTTTCAGTGAGGAAATTTTCGCCCCGTTTGAGGCAGCAACGCAGCTCCACCGGGCCGATGTCTGCGAGCTTCAGGTCAGGTGTGGCGGGTGCGACTTGAAAGGCGATGCGCCACCTAGCTTCCGGCAAAGGCTGCACGCTGATGCCTTGGATTTTCAGTTTTTCCGCGTTCGGGCCTACGGCTTGGATGAGCGGGGTGATGGGGATTTCTGACTGTTGATTGAGCGCGTTTCCGACGAATTCGATGACGATGGTGCGCTGCTCGGCTTGCCAATCGTGGACGCCGGTGCGGGTCGCGACGACGTGGCCATCTGCTGCAGAGGGGTCCTCGTTCATGGTCCAGTGTTGGCGGTAGGAGAACTCGACGCGGTCGCCGGGTTGTGGGCTGCGGGCGGGTTCCCAGAGGGCGACGGTGTTGTCGTTGATCTCATTGGTGGCGGGGATTTCCATCAGCATGACGCGGCCTGGTCCCCAGTCGGAGGTGGGTTCGATCCAGAGTGAGGGACGGAGGTGATAGGCGGCTTCATCATCTTCGTAGGCGGAGAAGCGGCGGTCGCGCTGAAGCAGGCCGAAGCCTACGCATTTTTCCATGTCGAAGAAGCTGAATTCGAGTTTCCCGGAGTCGTTGGAAATCGGCCGCCAGAGGCGTTCGCCAGTGCCCATGCGGATGGCGAGTCCGTCGGAGTCGTGGACTTCTGGGCGGAAGTCATCGAAGCGGCGGCGGGAATTTTCCCCGAACCAGAACATGCTGGACATGGGAGCGATGCCGAGGCGCTGGACGGCTTTGCGGGCGAAGAGGACGGCGCGGACGTCCATGATGGTGATGTTACCCGGAGTGATTTTAAATTGATAAGCTCCTGAGTAGGAGGGACCGTCGAGCAAGGCATAAACCACGGCCTCGGCGTCGCCTTCTGCGGGTTTGCGGAGCCAGAATTCACGGAAGTTTGGAAATTCTTCGGCGGTATTTTCAATCCCGGTATCGATGGCGATGCCGCGTGCGGAAATGCCATACCGCTGATTTTTCCCAAGGGCACGCCAGTAGCTCGCACCGAGGAAGGAGACGAGTTCGTCGTAGTAGTCCGGTTTGTTCAGCGGGGCGTGGAGGCGAAATCCAGCGAAGCCGCCGGAAGATGGGAGATCGCCATGTTTCTTAATGAGCGGGCCGTAGTTGAAAAACGCTTCGGCAATGCGGATTTGTTGCTGATGAGTGCTAGTGAACTCGTTGAGCGTGACTGGCTCCCGATACTGGGAGGTGGGGTGGAAAAACATCGCCCGGAAGGGCAATTTATCCGCAGCCCAGAGCGCTTGGCTGGGATTGAAGCGGATGTCGCGGTTTTGATCATAGCTCAGCTGGGCAATCCAGGCTGGGAAGTTACTCGGATTTGAAGCGACGTAGGGCTTGTTGGACAGGTCGCGCGCGCGGCTCTGGATGCTTTCGAAGCCGACATCTTCGCGCTCCCAAGTCTGACACAGAGCGGAGGTGGTCAAAGTCCCTAAGACTGCAAGCGAGATAAAATTCCGTGGCACAAGAGCGGTCATAGGTTGGTTGCTGGTCATCCGTCAAGAATGGCGATTTGCAAATCTTTCAGCATTTTTTAAAAAACTCCTCACAACCGGGTGGCATGGTAGGTGAGGATGCCATCAAAACTCTCACGATCTGGATTTTTCGCCGTGAAGGCGGGATCGAAATCCAAGAAAAACCGATCCACTCGGAATCCTGATTTTTCCAGTAAATCGACGAGCTGAGCATGCTCGAACCAGCGAATCGTTTGCTCCGATTCATGGTGGAGTGGCGAGTCCCCTGAAATCGAGTAGTGATGTTGGCGCTTAACGAGTTGGTTCTCCATATCAAGCTGGTGCCGAGTCTCCAGCAAGCCGAGCCGCCCGTCGGGAAGGGTGACTTTGTGGTCTTCATACCAGTGATTTTCTGGAAGATCTCCCAGCAACTCTGCATAGGGCATGAAGACCGTCAAATAGAGGCCGCCGCCGGGCCGTAGCAAGGTCCACCAGTGCTGGAGGGTGCGGCTGGGATCGCTCGCCAACTGAAAGGTAAAAGCCGGTGCTAATAGCGCCGCATAAGTCATTCCGCCCTGCCAATTGCTCATATCGCCTCGGTGAAATATCACGGGAATCTTGAGTTTCTTGGCGCGCAGCCGACCTAGCTCAAGCATGTCGAGAGAAAGTTCCAGCCCCTCGACGGCGAAGCCTTGCTCGACGAGTGGGAGCATGAGCCGCCCCGAACCCGCGCCGATTTCCAAGGCGGTGCCGGGGAAGTGACTCAGAAAATCTGCCATCAAGCGCACCTCCGAGCCGTCGTCCTCGGCTTCCCAGAAGGCATCGTGAAGCTCGGCTTCGAGTGAAAGATAGGGCTGTGACATGGGGCGTGCTCGTTATCCTTCACCAATCTCCGCCATCGCCGGATCTTGATTTTTAAATACCTCAATCGCCGCCGCCTGCACCTGTGCGTCGCTGACGGCCATGATTTTTTCACGCCACTCGGCGGGGGAGGGAATGTGACCGAAATCTAGCACCCCTTCGCCTGCCCACGCGGCATGCGAGCCGGTGGACTCGAAGGCCAGCTTGCTCTGTGCGATGGTGAGGCGTTTCGCCCTGTCGAGTTCGCCGGGTTGGGGGCCATGATCCATTAAATCCTCAATCTCGCGGAACATGCATTTCAGCGCCTCTTCGCGGGATTCGGGGTCGAGTCCGGCACTGATCTCGAAGGCACCCGTTTCCTCAAAAAATGTCACGTCGGTGCTGATTTGGTAGCACAGCCCGCGTTCTTCACGCAGCTCCATGAACAGCCGTGAACTGGCCGTCTCGCCAAGCATCGTGCTCAGTAGGCGCAGGGCGTGGCGTTGCTCGGAGTTCTTCCCCGGGGTGTGCCAGGCGAGTGCTAGTTGCAGTTGATCCGTCTCACGCAGATCGGTCACGACTTTGGCGGGCCCTGGCGAGCGCTGGAATGCCAGAGCCTTTTCTCCTGGATGAAACTGCGCTGGTAGGTGTGGAGAAATCAGCGCCAACACCTCATCCAGCGAATACGGACCCGCTACGGCGATCACCACGTCATTCCTGAAATGATGCCGATCCCGAAACGCCACCAAGGTCGCGCGGTCGATCTGGGCGATGGATTCCAGCGAACCCGAAATCGCATTTCCCAGCGGATGCTTACCCCAGAGCGCCTCGGAAATCAAATCCCCGATGTGATCCGCCGGCGATTCGCGATACATCGTGATTTCTTCACCGATGACCTCTCGCTCCAAACCGATTTCGGCCTCAGGAAATGTCGCATGCCACACCATGTCGCTGAGCACATCCACCAGCGCTGGCAGTAAATCCGCCTCGCCGCGGCCCTCATAGACCGTCTGATCTTCCGAAGTGCACGCGTTCAACTGGCCACCGCCATTTTCGATTTCGAAGCTCAGCTCGCGCGCCGTGCGCCTCGCTGTCCCCTTGAAGACCATGTGCTCGACAAAATGCGCCAAGCCTGCCGGGAAATCCGTCTCGTCGCGACTGCCCGCAGGGATGTAAATCGACAGCGCAGCACATTCGCTATCTGCCACCGTGGCGACCGCCAGTCGGGGGCCGTTCGGGACTTGTCGCCATTCGTAATGTGCCTTGCTCATGATAAAAGTGCTTCCGCCAATGCCAGATCGGCCGGGGTGGTGATTTTTAAATTTGGCAGCCGGGATTCCACCAGCTTCACCCGTTTTCCGAGCGTCTCCACCGCAGAGACCTCATCGGTCACGACAAGACATCGCGCCCGCACTGCAGCGTAGGCCTCACGGATCAAGCCCACCCGGAACACCTGCGGCGTCTCCATGAACCACAAGCCTTCCCGCGCCACGCTCGCCATGCTGTAGTCCTCGTCGTCCGCTCGTTTTAGGGTCTCCGTCACTCGTCTCGCCATGGCCGCTGCGCCTGCTAGCGACGCCTCTGCCACGCAGCGGTCGATGTCTGCCGGGCTGATCAATGGCCGTGCGCCATCGTGGATGGCGACCCACTCGATCCCTTCGGAAATCGCCGCTAAGCCTGCTGCCACCGAGTCTTGCCGCTCGGCACCTCCCGCCACGTGCCGCAGTGGTTTTTGAAAAGTTTGCTCTCCCAGCAATTTCTCCCGCTCCTCTGGCCCGACGAGGATGATTTCCACCACCGACTCAGCCGCTAAAAATGCCTCCAAGGTCCGGCGCAGCACCGGCTGCCCCGCGAGGTCCGCCGCCAATTTATCGAAACCCATGCGCCGACTCGATCCCGCTGCGACGAGGATTGCCGCGCACTTAACCTGTTGAATCTCACCACCCATCTGGCCTCAGTATTCAGCGAATCTCGGTTGCGGAAAGGGTGAAATGTTCACAATTCGATTCTCGCTTCATTTCCGCAAACTCACCCAGGGCGGTTCTTGGCTCACATCGACCATGAAAGGGCCGGTTTGCGAGCCGGGTGACAGGATGGCCAAGATGACCGCATCCTGCCCACTCACGTTGAAAGTCGCATGCACCACGCCGGGCAGCATGTGTGCCGCCTCGCCGACTTTGAGAATCTGGGATTCCTCGCCCACCCATTGCTCGATCTCGCCTTCGAGCACGTAGATAACTTCTTCCAGCTCGGGGTGATGGTGAAAATCATGGCCCTCACCAGCGGGCAGCACGGCGCGGCAGACTTGCAAATCCTTGGCATGGGTGATTTCCGGGCGGACCATCCAGTAGTTGGTGCGGCCTTTGAAATCTTCCTTCATGGCCTCGGCCTCGGTGACGAATGCGGATTTTTTCATAAAGTCGAGTGAGCAACGAGTTCGGTAAGTCGCGGGCCAGCCTCGGCGATGAGAGTCTCAAGCGGCAAGCCCGTATCGGCGAGGGCGTGGAGCTGGGTGAAAATGTCAGATCCCCGAGCCGCCGCATCTGCCTGACCGCAGAATCCCGTCACTGGCTTACCGTGGCGGGTCGCAAGGCGGGCGAGGGCGACGGGGCCTTTGCCGGCGAGACTCTGGTGATCGAGAGATCCTTCCCCGGTGATGACGTGATCCGCTGCGGCGATTCGTGACTCCAAATCGAGCAAATCCGCCAGCAAATCAAAGCCCGAGACCAGCCGCGCCCCGGCGAAGTGCAGCAGTCCCATGCCCAGCCCACCCGCTGCACCTGCACCGGGGATCGCTGCGGCGGCCTCTGCGCCACTCACTTTCACGAGGTGAGCGAGCGCTGCTTCCAACGCAATTTGATCGGCAGGGCTGGCTCCTTTTTGCGCCGAGAAAATCGCCGTCGCGCCACGCGGGCCGAGCAGAGGATTTTCCACATCACAGGCGGCAATGATTTCCGGAAGGGAAATTCGGGTGCTGAGATCGACCCGCCGCAACGCGCCGAGGGTGCTGGGTGTGGGTTCGATTTCTTCACCATCTGCGCTGAGAAAACGGACACCCAGCGCGTGGGCCATGCCACTGCCGCCGTCGTTCGTGGCGCTGCCGCCGAGACCGAGGATGATCCGCGCCACTTGATGCTCCGCGATGGCGTGGGCGATTTGCAAGCCCGTGCCAGCGCTGCTCGTGATGAGAGGATTTCGCTCATTCGCGCTAAGCCGCCAGAGTCCTGCCGTCTCCGCCATTTCCAGAATCGCCGTTGGGCCTTGCGGCGTCTGCGCGAGCACGTAGCGGCTAGAAATCGCCCGCCCCAGTGCATCGACCGCCGGGCAAGTAATCCATTCCCCACCCAAGCTGCCGATCAGAGTCTCCATGAAGCCTTCCCCACCATCAGCAATAGGGCACAGCTCACACTCCGCACCCGGGTGCCGCCGCCAGACCCCAGCAGCGATAGCCTCGGCAGCCTCTAATGCCGTGAGTGAACCCTTAAATTTATCCGGCGCGATGAGGTATTTCATGTGGTGAAAAGTTAGAAGTTATCGATTAGTAGCGATTTCTTCACGTATAACTTCTAACCCATAACTTTTAACAATCACATCACTCCCACTCGATGCTGGCGGGTGGCTTGGTGGAAATGTCGTAGAGCACCCGGTTGATGCCTTTCACTTCGTTGAGAATTTTGTGGCTGGTCTCGCGCAGGATGATAGCTGGGAGTTCGACCCAGTCGGCAGTCATAGCGTCTTCCGAAACGACAGCTCGGAGGTTGGTGGCCCATTCGTAGCTGCGCTCGTCGCCCTTGACGCCCACGGTTTTCACCGGGATCAGACCGGCATAAGCCTGCCAGACGCGGTCATACCAACCGTGTTCTTTGAGCTTGCCGATGAAGATGGCATCGCACTCGCGGATGATGTGGAGGCGTTCTCGGTCGACGATGCCGGGGCAGCGGACAGAGAGACCGGGACCGGGAAATGGGTGGCGCTGGAGAATGTCTTCAGGGATGCCGAGCGCGGTACCGAGTGCGCGGACTTCATCTTTGAAAAGTTCTGCGAGAGGTTCTAAGACTTTTCCTTGGGCTTGGAGTTCAAGGATTTTGGGAACTCGGTTGTGGTGAGTCTTGATGACGGAGGCTTTGGATTTTGCGTTAGAAGCGCTTTCGATGACGTCTGGGTAAAGCGTGCCTTGTGCGAGCATCTCGGCATCGCCGACGGCGTCCCAGAAGACTTCGATGAACATGTTGCCGATGATTTTGCGCTTTTTCTCTGGGTCACCCTCGCCTGCAAGTGCGGTGAGAAATTTCTCGGAGGCATCCACGGTTTCGATTTCCACGCCGATGCGCTTGAAGTTCGCTTGGACCACGGCGGCTTCATCTTTACGGAGGAGTCCGTTATCGACGAAGATGGCGCGGACTTTAACCCCAGCTTCTTTGAGAAGTACGGCGAGCACCGTACTATCGACGCCGCCGGAGACTCCGCAGACGACTTGCTTGGTGCCGACGGTCGCGCGAATGGACTCGATCATCTCGCGCTTGAAGTCGTCGATGACGAAGGGGAGCAGGTCATTCGCGTGATCGAGGAAATTTTTAAGGATCTGATTTCCCTCATGGCTGTGGGTGACTTCAGGGTGGAACTGGATGCCGAAGAAGCACTCATTCCATTGCAGTGAAACGGGGGTGCCGTGCTGATTGCTGGCGATGACTTTCGCACCAGCGGGTAAGTTTTTTACCGTGTCCGAGTGGCTCATCCAGACTTGTGAGGAGGCGGAAATGTTTTCGTAAAGTCCGCTGAGCTCAGTGGGGAACAGGCTGGCGGGGCCATACTCGCGACGGTCGCTGGCCTCGACACTGCCGCCGAATTTGATGTTGAGCAACTGCATGCCGTAGCAAACACCGAGCACGGGCACGCCGAAGGATTTCAACGCCTCGAAGTCGAGGTCCGGGGCATTTTCATCGCTGGTGCTACTCGGTCCTCCGGAAAGAATGATGGCACCGGGTTTCCCGATGTTCGGAAAATCTTCAATCGCGTAAAGCTTGGCAAAATAGCCGAGCTCTCGCACGCGGCGGACGATGAGTTGGGTGTATTGCGAGCCGAAATCGAGAACGGCGACGTGGTGGGAATCGTGCATTGGTAAGAAAATTCTAAATTTTATATTCTAAATTTGAAACGAAGAGAGCCTGATGCACCGGAAACTCTAACTCTTCGTTTAGGATTTCGTGCTTAGGATTTATAACTTAACTAAGCGGCTGATAGTTCGTGGGTTCTTCAGTCATCACGATGTCGTGAACATGGCTTTCACGAAGTCCACCGGCGGTGACGCGGACGAAGTTGGCGCGCTCGCGGAGTTCGCTGAGGTTGGAAGCACCGACGTAGCCCATGCCGGATTTGAGGCCGCCCATGAGTTGAAAAATGACATCGGAGAGTGGACCTTTGTAGGGGACGCGGCCTTCGACGCCTTCGGCCACGAGTTTCCCGGAGCTGTTTTGGCCGTAGCGGTCGCCTGCGCCTTTTTGCATCGCGCCGATGGAGCCCATGCCGCGGTAAGTTTTGAAACGGCGGCCTTGCGACTGCACGGTTTGACCGGGACTTTCGCGGGTTCCGGCGAGCAGGGAGCCGAGCATCACCAGATCAGCACCGGCGGCGAGTGCCTTGACGATGTCACCGGAGTAGCGGATGCCACCGTCGGCGATGACTTTGACGCCCGCCTCACGGCAAATGCCTGCCACGTTTTGAATCGCGGTGAACTGCGGCATTCCCACGCCGGAAATGACGCGGGTGGTGCAAATCGATCCGGGGCCGACTCCGACTTTCACAGCACTCGCACCGGCGGCGACGAGATCGCGTGCACCTTGCTCGGTGACGACATTTCCTGCGACGACCGGGACATCGGAAAGCGAACGAAGCTGGCTGATGACTTCCATCACGTGGCGCGTGTGTCCGGTGGCGGCGTCGATGAAAAGGGCATCTGCCCCGGCGTCGATGAGCACGCGCCCGCGGTCGATGCAATCTGGCCCCACGCCCACGGCAGCGCCGCAGCGGAGTTGGCCGTTGCTGTCCTTGGCGGCGTTGGTGAAACGGATGCGCTTTTCGATGTCGGAACCGGTGATGAGGCCTATGAGGCGGCCGTCGCTGTCCACGAGGGGAAGTTTTTCGATGCGGTTTTGGTAAAGAATCCGCCGCGCTTCTTCGAGGCTTGTGTTGCCTGGTGCGGTGATCAATTTGTCACGCGGCGTCATGACATCGGCCACGATGGCGTCGATGCGATCCAAGTAGCGCACGTCCCGGCCGGTGACCATGCCTTCGAGGCGGCCAGCGGCATCCACAACGGGAAATCCGGAGAAGCCATTTTTCGCCATGATCTCGCGGACGCGCTCGACGCTGAGGTCCTTGGTGACGGTGAAGGGCTTCTGGATGATGGCATTTTCCGAGCGTTTCACCCGGGAAACCATGGCCGCTTGTTCGTCGATGGGGCAGGCGCGGTGAATCACGCCCATGCCACCTTCGCGAGCGAGGGCGATGGCTAAATCGTGCTCCGATACGGTGTCCATGGCCGCAGAAATCACGGGCAGGAATAAAGGAATCCCCGCAGTCACCTGCGTGGAAAGGTCCGCTTCTCCGGGTAAAACCGTGCTCAGGGCCGGTATAAGAAGCACGTCATCAAATGAAAGTCCGAGGGAAATCTCCGCCATGGCGGAGTCAATAGAGGCACCCTCAGACAGGCAAGTCCGAATCCTACGAGACGAACTTTTCCATTTCCTGCCTTGGAAATACAAGGGGTTGCGCTTAGCGCGACGCCGGTCCGCGACGGTTGTTGCGACCGGAAGCGTTGCTGTAATCACGCTCACCGCCGCCACGATTTCCGCCGCCACCTTGACGACTTCCACCACCCTGACGCGAGCCGCCGCCTTGGCGACCGCCACGGTTGCCGCCGCCTTGGATCATGCCGCCGCCGCTTCTGAGGCGCAGGTGGCGATCGGCGAGGCCTTCGTCATGCCAGGCGTGGTCATCCCAGCGGGGGACGGGCATTTTGATGACTTTTTCGATTTCGCGGAGGAACTCGCGTTCATCTTCCGCGCAGAACGAGACGGCGCGGCCTTCTGCCCCGGCGCGACCGGTGCGACCGATGCGGTGGACGTAGGCTTCCGGTTCGTTCGGGAGGTCGAAATTCACGACCAGGCCCACGTCTTTCACGTCCACACCGCGAGCGGCGACGTCGGTGGCGACGAGGACAGGGGTGAGTCCTTTTTTGAATTTTTCGAGGGCTTTTTCCCGTTGGGCTTGGGATTTGTTGCCGTGGATGGCCTCGGCAGGGAAGCCCGCTTCGCAGAGGCTTTTCGCCAGCTTGTTCGCGCCATGCTTGGTGCGGCTGAAGACGATGGTGAGCTTGCCGGAGGTGGCAGCGGCTTGGCCACGGAGGAGTTGCTCCAGCAAGTGGCGCTTGTTTTCCCGATCAAGGAAACAGACTTGATGCTCGATGCGCTCAGCCGTGGTGGTGCCGGGGTCGATGGTGACGCGGGCGGGGTTTTTGAGAATCGTCTGCGCGAGCTCGACGATGCTCGGTGCGAGAGTGGCCGAGAAAAACAGCGATTGGCGAGTGGCTGGCAGCAGCGAAACGATGCGTTTCACGTCGCGGGCGAAACCCATGTCGAGCATCCGGTCAACCTCATCCAGCACGAAAAACTCGACACCGGAGAGATCCACGGCGCGTTGATCGATGAGGTCGAGCAAGCGGCCGGGAGTGGCCACTAGCACATCCACGCCACCACGCATCGCGGAGACTTGGGGATTCTGGCCGACGCCGCCATAGATGAGTGTCTGCTTGAAACGAATGTGGGCGCCGTAGGTGCTGAAACTTTTCCCGACTTGTCCGGCGAGCTCGCGGGTGGGAGTGAGGACGAGGGTGCGGCAGCCGCGTGGTTTGATTTGCTTGGGCCGCTCGTGGATGGCGTGCAGGATCGGCAGGGCGAAACTGGCCGTTTTTCCGGTGCCAGTCTGAGCACAGCCCAAAAGGTCGCGGCCAGCTAGCAGCAGGGGGATTGCCTGTGCTTGGACAGGAGATGGCGTGTCATAGTTCAGCTCGCGTAGAACACGGAGGATGGGCGCAGCCAGTGGCAACGCCTCGAATGGAGTCGGGGTCATGTTTATAGGGTGCCTGCCTCATCCCAGATGGGCGGCAAGCGGTGTCGATGAGCGGTTGGAGTAACCTCAAACAATCTCTCATCGATGAAGACCGGAAAAGGGTGGAGCCAATCATTGCGACTCCTTAGTCACCGAAAATGGTGTCTGCGGGAGGCTGTAGGGGATGATAAAAAAATAGCAAGGTTTTTCGTGATCGCGCTGAGTTACCGCGATCAAGCTAGGGATACAATAACCGTGGATCAATGGACGCGAATCGTTAAGCGGTTGGATTCTTTTTCTTAGCTGGGAGACTCCCTAGCTCAATCACTTTGAGACGACTGAGAATATTTTTTCATCGAAAACATAAAGGTAGACATTGGCTGTTTAAGGAAATGCTGACTGATCGTTAGGCTTATTTGAGCAAGATCCATTCGAGGCTGCGGGACTATCCGTTGGTTGCCTTGCTCGGCCTTGGTAAAGCCGGAAAAACCACTTTGGCTTGTTTGTTTGCGGCAGCCTTACCGGATACCCTGGTTCATCACTTCGATCTGGAATCACCCGGGGATCTCGCCCGCCTTGCCGACCCGGGACTGATTCTTATTCCTCGCTCCGGTGCTGGGAGTGCTGGGAGTGCTGGGAGTGCTGGGAGTGCTGGGAGTGCTGGGAGTGCTGGGAGTGCTGGGAGTGCTGGGAGTGCTGGGAGTG
>JAIXQH010000068.1 GCA_027484055.1 Verrucomicrobiaceae bacterium
CAATCCAGCCTGGATCTGGAACGCCAGCTGGCGCGCACACGGTCCATCCTGTTCTGGTCCCTCACCGTGCTGGGCTTGGGCCTGATCGGCATGGCGGCGCTGCAATCCACCTATGGCCTGGCGCCGTTGCGCCGGGTTTCCGATGCGATTGCCGCGATCCGTTCGGGCCGGGCGCAGCGGGTGCAGGCGCGCTTTCCAGTGGAGGTGGCGCCGCTGGTGATCGAAATCAACGAGCTGCTGGCCCATGGCGAGGCCCAGGCCGAAGCCGCGCGCCGCCATGCCGGCAATCTGGCCCACGCGCTCAAAACCCCAATGAGCGTGCTGGTCGGCGAAGCGCAAGGCCGGGACGATCCGCTGGCGCGGGCCATCGAAGCCCAGGTGCAGGTGATGCGCCGCCATGTCGATCACCAGCTGGCCCGCGCCCGCGCCGCCGGTCGGCGGGCCGCCAGCACGGCGCGCACCCCGGTGTGGCCAGTGGTGGAAGCCATCGTGCGCACCGTGGAGCGCATCCATCAGGGCCGGGTGGTCATCGATCTGGCCGGCGACCGCAGCATTGCCTTTCGCGGCGAGCGCCAGGATCTGGAAGAGATGCTGGGCAATCTGATCGAAAATGCCGCCATCCACGGTGGTGGGCGCGGCTTTGTCACCATCGAAGCGGCCGACGCGTTGGTGCGGATCTTGGTGGAAGATGACGGGCAGGGAATACCGGAGGCCGAACGCACCCGCCTGTTCCAGCGCGGTGAGCGGCTGGACACCGACAAGCCCGGCACCGGCCTGGGTCTCGCCATCACGCGCGAAGTGGCGGAACTTCATGGCGGCAATGTCACACTGGCCGAATCGGAGGATCTGGGCGGCCTGCTGGTGACGCTCAGCCTGCCGCGCGCCGATTGAGGCGGGTCAGCCGCGCGCCGCCTGATGGTGGCGGATCACTTCATCGATGATGAAGCGCAGAAACTTCTCGGAGAATTCCGGATCAAGATTGGCGCTGGCCGCCAGCGCGCGCAGCCGGGCAATCTGTTCGCCTTCGCGGCCCGGATCGGCGGGTGGCAGGCCGGTTTCCGCCTTGTATTGCCCCACCGCCTGGGTGATCTTGAAGCGTTCCGCCAGCATGAACACCAGGGCCGCATCGATATTGTCGATGCTCTCGCGATAGGCTTTCAGTCTGGCATCGGTCATGTTTGCTGCCCCTGGTTTGGCACGTTTGCAGCCGCAGCTTTGCGGCACAGTCGCGCGGCGGGCAAGGCCATGCTTGCACCGGCCGGCACTTGCGGTAATGGAAGCCTCGTGACTGCAACCGTGCATCCCCTGCGCCCCGGGCGCGAACCGTCGATCATCGCGCTGATGAATCTCACGGCGATCAGCCTGAACGCGGTGAACCATGTGATTCTGGATCGCATGCAATCGCCGGTCGCGCTGATTCCCGAATTGGCCGGGCATCTGATTGCCGGCGGTGGCAAGCGGCTGCGGCCGATGCTCACGCTGGGGTGCGCCAGCCTGCTGGGCTATGAAGGCTCCCGCCATCACAAGCTGGCAGCGGCGGTGGAGTTCATCCACACCGCCACTCTGCTGCATGATGATGTGGTGGATGCATCGGGCCTGCGGCGCGGCAAGGCCACGGCCAATGCGCTCTATGGCAACCCGGCCAGTGTGCTGGTGGGGGATTTCCTGTTCAGCCGCGCCTTTGAACTCATGGTCGAAGATGGCAGCCTGCGGGTGCTGAAGATCCTGTCGCGCGCCTCGGCGGTGATTGCGGAAGGCGAAGTGGCGCAGCTGACGGCGCAGCGCGATGTTTCCACCACCGAAGACCGGTATCTCGACATCATCAGCGCCAAGACGGCCGCGCTCTTCGCCGCCGCCTGCCAGATTTCCGCTGTGGTGGCCGAACGTGATGATCAGGCCGAAGCCGCGCTCGCCAGCTATGGCCGCTATCTCGGCATTGCCTTCCAGCTGGTTGATGATGCCATCGATTATGTGTCCGATGCCGAGACCATGGGCAAGAATGCCGGCGATGATTTCCGCGACGGCAAGATCACCCTGCCGGTGATCCTCGCCTATGCCCGCGGCAACGAGGATGATCGCGAATTCTGGCGCCGCGCCATGACCGGCCGCGCCAATGGGGAGGCCGAACTGGTGCGCGCTGGCGAACTGCTGCGCAGCACCAATGCCGTGGCCGATACGATGGCGCGTGCGCGCCATTATGGCCAGCGCGCCATCGATGTGCTGGGCAGCTTTGCCAAGAGCCCGGCGCGCGACGCGCTCACCGAAACGGTCGAATTCGCGATTCACCGCGCCTATTGAGCCAGGCCTCAGGTCGGCTCCGCGTCGCCTTCGATCAGCATCAGATTGCGATCATGGATGCCAAGGGCCGCAAATTGCGCCCGCCAATCCGCCAGATGGGCTGACGCGAAATGCGCCGCCAGCACGGCACGGTCCGTCCAGCGCTCGGTCACATGGATCAGGCCCTGATCGTCAAGATCCTGGGCATAGGCATAGAAGATGCACCCCGGTTCCGCCCGGCTGGCTGCCATCATCGCCCGCATCGCCGGCAGCGCGTCGGCCACGCGGGTGGCGGGCAGCCTAATGGTGCCGGTGATCAGGATCATATGGCCTTTCCCTTGCCTTGCTTCGCGCAAACCCCTTGCCTGCGGCGGCCTGTCGCGGCAATGAGGAAACATGCACGCCCGGCTTTATCAGCGCCCCAAGCACGCCCTGCAATCGGGCCACGCCCGCACCGGCGATTGGCTGCTGGAATTCGAACGGGATGATCGGTTGCGCGCCGATCCGCTCACCGGCTGGGCCGGTTCGGGCTTCACCGCCGGCCAGATCCAGCTGCGTTTCCCCGATCAGCAGTCCGCGCTGGCCTATGCCGAGCGCAACGGCTTGGTGGTGGACATCGTGCCGCTCGGCCCGCGCGTGCTCAAGCTGCAGGCTTATTCCGACAATTTCCGCTGATGCGATCCACCTTCGCCAGCGCGACGGTGAGGCTTTATCATCTTGATGCTGGCGATCCGGTGGCCGAAACGCTGTTTTACGGCCCGCTGGCCGAAGCCCTCGCCGTTGCCGCGGCCCAAAGCGAGGCCGTCCAGGCCAATCTGTGGATCGCCACCGACAATGACGTGATCCCCTACCAGGATCTGGACGACGCATAGGGCTGGATTTCCGCGATGCCAGCAGGCATTGCACACGCAACGCGCCCATAGCTCAGCCGGATAGAGCACGTGCCTTCTAAGCTCGGGGTCGCAGGTTCGAGTCCTGCTGGGCGCACCACGCAGTTTCAGGGTTAGCCGTTTGTCGGGGCCCGGGCTGCGCTCTCTCCAGAATCTGCCCATTCTCCGTGGGTTTGCGGCGAGGCCGTGTCTACCCTGTGGTCAGAGACCAGGTTCTCAGCCCCACACATGGGCAACAAAATAGCCGGAATCTCTCCTTGAAAGATCCCGGCTTCACCTAAGTTTTGCGGGTTTGCGTCGGCTAAGCCGCGAGACCGAGCATCCGCTCCTGCTCGTCCCAAGCCAGCGGAATGTCAGCCGACAGCAGCGCCTTTCGCGTGACTGTCTTGGGCTGGGTGCCATCAGTGAACGCTTCAACGATTCGGGGACTCAGCCACGAGATGCGCAGCAGCCGGGCGAGGTGGGTGCGGCACCGCCCTTCCCGCTTGCCAAGCTGGTTGAGGCTGAGTTCAGGCGACTGGAGCACCAGACGCTGCACTTCCATCGCGTCGGCAAGCAGCGAGACCAGGTCAGCGTCGTATCGGTCGTTCTGTGCCTTGGCATCCATCCTGAGCTTGGCCTCGCGGAACGGCCGTCCACCCAATGGGCGCGGGATGGTGCATGACCATCTGCCGGTGTCGCCGATGCCGAGCGCGTCGGGGTTCAACTCGATGTGGATCGCGTCCTTGGTGACGTGGATGGCGTTCACGAGTCCGCGCAGTGCATCTTCCGTGCGCCCCGGCCGGGCCAAGTCTTGGGCGAGCCACAGTCCACGATCGAACAGCGCCTGCAAAGCTTCCGCCTCGTTGGCTCCCGACATGCGACGCAGGGCATGGTCGTCTTTCAGCAGCACAATCAGTTGGCTCGTGATGTGGTTCTCAATCTCACCCCGCCGGAACCGTGTTGGCCTGGGATCGCCATTGCGGGCCAGGTCCTTGCGCGAGACATAGTAGGTGTAGCGCCTGGTGCCATTCGAGCCATAGGTCGGCACCATGGGTCGCCCTTCCGGATCGAACATCAGCCCCTGTAGCAGTGCACGCTGCTGTTCATTGGAAGGGCGCTTCCTGGCCGGAGCACGCTCTTGGAGGTGCATCTGAACCTGGTCCCACAGGTTCTGGTCGACGATGGCCTCATGTTCGCCGTCAAAGACCTGACCCTTATGCACGATCTTGCCGCGATAGATCGGGTTCTTCAGCAGGTGGAACAAGCTGCCCCGCGCAAAAGGAATCCCGCCGCGGTGCCCGGTGCTGGTGAGAACTTGGACCTTGGTGAGGATGCCTTCGGCCTTCAGTTGCTCCAGCAGCACCGGCACCGATCCAATCTCAACATAGCGCCGCATGATGGTCCTGACCCGCTCGGCCTCTGCAGGCACCGGCACCAGCTTGCGCTCGACGACCTCGTAGCCCAGTGGCACTGGGCCGCCCATCCAAAGCCCTTTACGCTTGGAGGCAGCGATCTTGTCCCGGATGCGTTCGCCAGTGACCTCGCGCTCGAACTGAGCAAACGATAGCAGGACGTTTAGCGTGAGCCGGCCCATGCTGGTTGTGGTGTTGAACGCCTGAGTCACCGACACGAAGCTGGCGCCCTTGGCATCCAGCCGTTCAACGATCTTGGCGAAGTCTGCGAGGCTGCGGGTCAGGCGATCGACCTTATAGACCACGATGACATCGACCAGCCCGGCATCGACATCGGCCAGTAGTGCCTTCAGGCCGGGCCGCTCCATACTGCCGCCTGAGAACCCGCCGTCGTCGTAGCGGTTCGGAACCAGGGACCAGCCTTCGTGCTTCTGGCTCATTATATATGCCTCACAGGCCTCGCGCTGGGCATCCAGGCTGTTGAACTCCTGCTCCAGCCCATCCTCAGTGGACTTGCGGGTGTAAACGGCACAGCGTTTGGTCATCACTTGCGCCGCTCCGTCAGGCCAAAGAACCGCGGGCCGTTCCAGTGGGCGCCGGTGATGGCCTTTGCGATGGCGCTTAGCGAGGGCCAATGCTTGCCATCGTAGGCGAACCCATCTTCCAACACGGTCACGGTGTGACCGACTCCGTGCCAATCGCGAACCAGCCGCGTGCCAGGGGTAAGTTTGCGAATGATGGTTGCCGGCTTGGCTGGCTGGTCAGCGGCAGCGGCAGTGCGCTTCATCACGGTCTTGGACGCGCGGCTCACGCCGCCGTGGCGCTGCTCCTGGAACCGGTAGGCCAGCCCCAGCCGCACAAGGTCGGGCGAGATGCTGGGTGCGGGCGCGCCGTAGCGGCGCGCCCACTCTTCAGCCAAGCCAGCCGGCTCCATCTCGGCAATCTTAGCTAGGGTGAGATAAGACCGGCGAGTCATTGGGCGGCTACCTCCATATCTACCAGCTTGTAGACGGAGGCGCCATCGACCCGATGGCTGCGTTCCAGCACCCGGCCCTTCTTGCGTAGGCCGGTCAGAAATGCCCGACAGGTGTGCGCCTGCCAGCCGGTCGCCGCACACAGATCGACGAGGGTGGCGCCGTCCTCAGCTTCGAGCAGCGCAATAACCTGGGCCGACTTCTTGGGGGGCTTGCTTGGAACGAAGGCTGAAGCGTTGTCCAGCTGGGCCGGTTGCGTATCGATTGTGCTGGTTGGCTCGGTTTGCAGTCCAGCAACTGGGCTGCGCTTTAGTTTTGCGGTCATTAGGTGGTCTCCGGTTAGGAGTCGCATCATGCTGCCCCCACCACCCAAAGCCCTGCTGATCCAACTGGTCAGGGCTGCTGCTGCGACACGGCCGCCAACGCCTCAACAGCAATGCTCAGCTTTGGTTCAAAGTCCAATGGATGCCGGGTTTGCGCCGCAGACGCGACAGGCTATCGTGGCTTTAGACGGTACAACTTGAAGCGCAGAAAGGAAGCAGCGTCAATTTAGTATAGCATCTCCAGAAATATGCCGTTCAATACATGCTGATCATCTACCCGTTATGTTAGTTGATCACTTCAAAAAGGATTTCGGAAAGCCTGCCTTCCCGTGCCGCAGCAACGGCAATACAGTCAATATATTCACGAACGTGCCGCCTTAACTCCTCAGGCCAGCCTTGAGCATTGATCAATCTTATCCTGAACGGAGCCTCTATCTCATTCATTGATCCGTACACAATGGAATCAATAAATGCATCAATACTGTCTCCGTGCCACGATGGAGATCTCAAAAACAATTTTAATGCACTAGAGAATTCGACAATTGACGTCCAGCCCATACCGTCAATTACTATTTCTTGTATTTTAGTCATGGTATAATACCTGAGGAATTTACGATCTGATAGAATGATTTATAATGATTGTTCGTATAGTACACTCTGTGGATCTGATTCTCAATTATTATCCTATGTGCAGATCTCGGTTTTGATACTAGAGCATCAAACGTAACGTAAACAAAGGAACTTGCAGGTAGAATTGCGCCTGTGGTTGGGTGGGGTTTATTATCATAGACATGAGGGTTCAACCTGCTAACTTGCGCTGGGGTTCCTGTTGTCAAAATATTTAATGTGCTAACCACGTAACTCAATTCCAACGGAGTCATTCCACTGTTAAGCCGTTTCGGGTCTAGTGGATCGAATGATCTTGGAACTATTACATTGCCACCCGGAACAAACGTAGCAGCAAGGCTGAGCAATAGACTGTCGGTTGGCCTACCTTCCAAATACGCAACTGCTGCGTCATATTCAGCTTTTCTTATTTTCTCCTACCTGTCAGACTCTCTTTGAAGGGCAATAGCATTGGTTCCGGTATTCGCCATAAACGCAAATGCAGTCGAATAACTGCGAGGACCAACCAGACTCCACCCGCGGCCTTCAAATTGGCAGTCGTCTTCTCGAACTTCTATGCCAAACTGTCCTTCCGTTGTTGCTTCGCAATTGCCCGTGGGGTCAGACTTATTGACTGGGTCACCGCCGACATAGGCATACATATTCATCCCATCGCCATAGCCAATGGGATCCGTCTGCAGGAACCGGCCCAGCGTCGGCGAGTAGATGCGCGCCTTGTAATAATACATCCCGATCTCGGCCAGCCAGGCCTGGCCGGTATACTGGAACCGGCCGATATTGCCGCTCTGCGGGATGCCATATTCATCATAGCGATTGATCGCGATGGCCGCATTGCCGCCGTCGGCATAGGCCACCACTGATCCCCGCTCATCACGCACCGCCCATCGGCGATCGGACGTGCCGCTGCCTTCATACCAGGTGATCAGTTCATCCGCGCCATCACCCCACACATAGCGACG
>JAIXQH010000015.1 GCA_027484055.1 Verrucomicrobiaceae bacterium
ACAAGTCGAGACACGCAACCCCTATCAGCCGCCCTATTTACATGATTTTTCGGAACTTCAACATCAACCCCGTGATCGACGCGCGCCCCCGCTGATAGGGTTGCGTGCTCTTTGACGTTCTGCAAGAAACTGAGCGGCTCCACGTTAACGATGAATATAGCACTTCCAGCGCCTCAGCCTCCTGACTTCGTCGTGGATCGCATCCGCACAATGAGCGTTTCTCAACTATGGCAGATCCTTCGTGAGGGTGACCCGTTTCCGCTGATGTTCATATTTGTCGCATTATGTGCATTTGTCGCGGCAGTTGTGATCTGGGTGCGTGGTGCCCCTTTGAGCCGATTTGCTATGGCTACCTATTCATTACCTTCTGTCGTCGCGACAATTGGCTTCGCATTCGATTTTCATGACCTCGGCAAAACCCTCGGCTTTAGGCACAGCAACGTCTACGAACTACGTCCGTTATTCGAAGAGATTTTTATTCGACTGTATCTGGGCGTCTTCATCTCTATTCTGCTGGCATTATTCGGGATAGTGATTCATGCCTTCTGTTCTCTGCGGGTTCGCAGCCATGCAACTAAATCCAAGAGGCAGAACAAGTCATGCGAGGCAACCGGCGACAACGTTCCTAGTTGAATTCGGAGCTTGCCCCGCCGGTGCCTCCACATCAAACGATCGTGGAAGAAGACCATGGCACAGACTGTTGCAGAGTTAGATTCTCCGCTGAGTCTCCGGCTCGGTTGTGTGCTTGGGTTCTGCCGAGTCTCCGCAGAGTCTATGGCTCAGCTTGTGTGCTTGGGTTCCGCCGAGTCTTCGCAGAGTCTCCGGTTCCAGCCGCATCCGGGATTCCCTTTCACGATCAAGGCGTGAGTGGCAACCGGCGGGAACGTCCTTCTTGAAATCGGCGCTTGATCTCGCCGGTGCCACCACATCACCGTTCGACTAAAATATGGAGTTAGAAAGCACACGTGGAATCTCAAGAATGGATTACGAGACGTCCACAGATGGCTGGTTGGTCCGCTATACTCGCGAAGGGGCCACGTTCAACAAGCTATTCTCAGACGGTGTGTATGGATCTGCGGAGAAGTCTCGGCAGGCGGCGCAGGAATATTACGATGAGCTTCGGACTGTATTTCCACCCCCAACATACCAGGAGTTCCTTGCGCTCAATAAGCCCGTGAGTGGCATTCACGGAGTTCGGCGGATGACGCAAGAGACCAAAGGGCATTTTTATGATGTGTGGACAGCCCGCTGGTTTCTGAATGGGAAGAACAAGATTCGCACTTTTAGCGTCAACAAGTATGGAGAGGAAGGCGCTATGCAATTGGCCATCAAGGCAAGAGCAGAGGTCGAGCCTCTGCTTGAGGAGCAATACTACGCACGGTATTGGAACTACAGAACGGGTAACAGATTCAACAAGGCCAATATCGTTGACGATCCATTTGCTTTTGAAGGCGCCGAGAAGTTCGTTCTACATCGCGCTGCAGAACGAGACCCTGCGATACGGTTGCTCAAGCTGAAGGCATTTTTGAAGGAGCACGGGAAGCTCTTCTGCGAGATTTGCAGTTTTGATTTCGAGGAGACCTACGGACAGATTGGGAAGGGCCTTATCGAGGTTCACCACTTGATCCCCATTGCTCAAATGGAGCCCGATCACAAGACGACCATTGGCGAATTGATGTGTATTTGTTCGAACTGCCACTTCGCTGTTCACAATGGCGATCCTGATGCAAATCTTAGGTCGCTTCGCATTCTCTTCTCTGGCTCACTCGACAAAACAAAAGAAGTCGAACAAGCCGCGACATGACAACCCCTACCAGCCGCCCTGTTTCGATGATCCCCCGTTGCTCCAACCTCCACTCCGCGTTCAACGCTCGCCCTCGCTGGTAGGGGTGCATGCGCTAGACGTTCGCCAGAAACCGATGCATCCTCTGCAATTGATCCGAGTGGCAGATAAAGCCTACCTTGAAGCTCACGACAGTCAGACAGACTGGGAGATGCCAGCGGACTTCGACTATCGTAATGCGTTGGAGGAAGTCCGCGGTCTTGGAACTGAGCTGTCACGCATCTGTGGGCACACCCTGACGCTCGACGACCAGGTACAGGACGCTTCATTTTTCGCGGAGTGGGTCGCTTATGAAGATGCTCCACGATCTTCGATAGCGGCCCCGTCCGGTGCCATTCACACTTTTATCTCCATCCGGTTTTCGAGCTTTGGCAGGATGTATTCGATTTGGGGTTGTTCTGATCTATCTCCAATCACAGCGGCCTGCCGTGAGCAGATTATTGACCACCTACATCCTCGAGGCTTCGTGTTCGTGCCAGACGGCATTCTGGATAGACCTTACCACAGCCCCGATTTTTGTAGTGATTGGCAGACTCGATTCTTCAGCCACCTCTAGATCATGCAGCCTCACAACGAAATACCAACGGCGAACAAATCGTGGCGCACCAACCGGTCATAAGCTTTTCAATTTCACTTCTTCAACCTCTCAACCGCGCCGGTGGGCGCACATCAAACGTTAGCTGAAGATGCACACACGAATGTTCTCCATTATTTGCGTATTCGCATCGCTCTTGGGCTGCGCGAGTGTGAAGGACACAACAACACCGAGGCCGACGTTGGACCTCGCGTCATACTCTGGAACCTACACGTTTAACTTCTCCGATACTGACGAGGATGCCACGGTCGATGTGCAATTCCACAAGAACAATGATCCATACCGCATCGTCGATTGGCTTGCAGATGGCAGGATGCGTGACGTAATCCGCAATCGGACCGTCACTTTTACGGGCGCATTTGTCAGCGTGGGAACAGATGGAGAATTGATTGTTGATGCAGAGTTCGTGCGCTTTAAGGTCGCCGGTAGACGCCTCCAGTGGCTTTCCGGTTATGGTCATGATCTGTTCAAGGACGGTATCGAGCATCCAGGAACAAAAAATGACAGCTAACAAGCCACGTCATGCAACCACTACCAGCCGCTCTGTTTCGATGATTTCTCGTAATTACAACTCAAACCCCTTGATCGACGTGCGCCGCCGCTGGTAGTGGTTCATGCGCTCATCGTTCGGCAGAAATGAAGACGATACGAAATCTAATAGCAATCTCTGCACTTGCTCTGATTGCATCATGCTCGCAACCGTTTTACGGTGCCTACGTGGCCGTGCATGCGGATGATGGTACGTTCGCACGAAAGCTTGCGGATTATACCGCCAGACTAGGATTTGAAGGGCGTATCGTGAACAATAATGATTTGGTCTTCGGTGCACGCCAGAAATCAGGCAAGATAGGTGTCGGTCTACTGAGGAAGGAAGGGCGGTATGAAGTGGTAATCGGAAGGCCTCTCGGTATTGGAAGGAAGCTCTCAGACTCGGAGATAATCACTATTGAGAAGATCGTCCACTTTTGTGAGTCGAGTCGGCAGTTCATCAAGGTGAACGCAAGGACCGGCTACAATGAAGAACAAGCCGAACAAGCCGCGCCGTGACAACCCCTACCAGTCGCCCTGTTCCGATGTCTCCTCGTAGTTCAACCTCACCCCGTGATCGACGTGCGCTCTCGCTGGTAGGGGTGCACGCGCTTTTACGTTGTGCCAAATAATCAGATGCCGTTTCCACTCGTCATACTTGCGGCGCTCATTTTCTACGTAGCCCACGCGCTGGTCTCCGCTTCCACGGATTCCGATGGTACGGCGACCTATTTCGTGGTGATCTTCATCGGTTTCCCGGCCTTCATTGCCCTGTGCTTTTGGTCGTCCTTCGCCACGGCATCGGCAGTAAGACGAGGGCGGACATCCATCAAGAGAGTCGGGGTATTCCTCGGTGTTGTTATGCTTCTCTCCTTGTCGGTTGCGGCTGTGCGATGGTCGTTTCTCCACCCGAAGCGGATGTCTTATGCGTTCAGCTATGGCCAGTCGGGATCATGGCATGAGGTTCAGTTTCGCAGTATCGAGGGAGGCAAGACCGTCGAAGGTCCTTGGGTGGGTGGCTATCCATTGCGGGTTTCATTCCCCGACCTGAATTCAGATGGCCACCGTGATATCCGCGTTCGGGGATCGGGCCGACTCACCGAATACGAGTATTTGCCGGATTCTGATGGGCCTAGTCACTGGCACCTCGTGCGCAACGAGGGCTTCAAGGTCAGCTATCCGCCGGACGGACACTATTTCCCTTAAACAAGAAGCACAACAAGCCGCGTCGTGACAACCACTACCAGCCGTTCAGTTTCGATGATTTCATCTGACTACAACCTCAACCCCGTGATCGACGCGCGCCCACGCTGGTAGTGGTGCCCGCGCTCATCGTTCGCTAAGAAATGAGACCACTACCTTTGCTTTTACTAGGTGTGATCGGTTGCTCGACTCAACCGACCTTCCAAGATGCGCCAGAGACTGCGACTAGCAAATCGACTGCAAGAGTATCCCGAGATGCAGTCGTTTCCCAAGCGGTCGGATCGCGTGAGCATAAGCAATTCGTTCGAGCGATTATCGAGTCTGCTGACCTTGAGGGCGATCTGCCACGTAAGGTCAAAGGAACGCCATACGACATGGAGTTTTTTTGTATGTCCCGCGTGGCACCCGAGATGTTTTCGATTGTGTCACGATACCCCGAGAGTCGAGATGGATGGATTGCACTCTCGAAGGTATATGCCTATGGGGATGGCGAGTATGGTTCTATTTACAGCGCCTACGAAGACGCAGCAAGATGGGAGTTTCCGACGATCTTTTACAGAGCTTGTCCAGACTGGGATTCACTTACATATAAGGCCACACACGACACGCGATGAAGACAAAGCGAACAAGTCGAGACACAGCAACCCCTATCAGCCGCCCTGTTTACATGCCCGTTTCTACATTCAACCTCAACCCCGTGATCGAAGCGCTCCCTTGCTGATAGGGTTGCGTGCTCTTTGACGTTCTCCAAAGAAATTTCCGCAGTCCACACTTTGAACTTTAACAACAACCCGCCAGCACCAGAGACGTTTCCATCCCCATCTGTCCGCAGTTCGAAGCCGCACTCCAATGGCACGGGGCACTTGGCGGCACTGCAACCTTGAGCGATTGCCTCCACCACTAATTTAACATATTCATCAATCTTCATGGAATTATACGAGTTTATCACAGAGAGTTTGACGCAGATCAGCGGAGCCGTTCAGTCGGCACAGCGCGGGTCTAGTTTGATTGCGCCGGAAGGCACACGCCTCAACGTTGACAAGCAGACGGGCGTCATCGGCCCATACGGCAAGCCGCTTTACATGGTGGAGTTCGATGTTGCCGTCACCGCATCTGAGATGCAACCGATTTCTGGACCGTTTTTTGTTTATTTAAGAGAGTGGATTTTGGCCTCAAATTGGGCCGGGGTTTGGTAGGCGAGCGCAGAGTGTTTCCGTTGAGTGTTATAGTAGG
>JAIXQH010000043.1 GCA_027484055.1 Verrucomicrobiaceae bacterium
AACTGTCTCGCGACGTTCTGAACCCAGCTCGCGTGCCGCTTTAACCGGCGAACAGCCGGACCCTTGGGACCTTCTCCAGCCCCAGGATGCGACGAGCCGACATCGAGGTGCCAAACTTCGCCGTCGATATGAACTCTTGGGCGAAATCAGCCTGTTATCCCTAAGGTACCTTTTATCCGTTGAGCGACGGCAATTCCACATTCTACCGCCGGATCACTTAGGCCTACTTTCGTATCTGCTCGACTTGTAGGTCTCACAGTTAGGCGGGCTTATGCCTATGCACTCGACACACGGTTGCAGACCGTGCTGAGCCCACCTTCGCGCTCCTCCGTTACTCTTTGGGAGGATACCGCCCCAGTAAAACTGACCGGCTGACACTGTTTCCCGCCCGGTTTCACGGGTCGGGGTTAGATCTTCCAACACCCAAGGGTGGTATCTCACTGATGACTCCACGACCCCCTAAAGGGCCGTATCAACGTCTCCCACTTATGCTGAGCATGAGAATCGAAAAACCAATGACAGCTTACAGTTAAGGTCTATAGGGTCTTTCCGTCCTTCTGCGGGTAGGCGGCATCTTCACCGCCATTACAATTTCACTGAGCACCTAGTTGAGACAGTGCCCAACTCGTTACACGATTCGTGCAGGTCGGAACTTACCCGACAAGGAATTTCGCTACCTTAGGACCGTTATAGTTACGGCCGACATTCACGGGGACTTGGGCTCAAAGCTTCGCCTTGCAGCTAACCTCTTACCTTAATCTTTCCGCATTGGTCACGTGTCACACCCTATACTTGGACTTGCGTCTTGGCAGAGTGCTGTGTTTTTGCTAAACAGTCGGTTGGGCCATTTCACTGCGGCCTGGCCGAAGCCAGGCACCCCTTCTTCCGAAGTTACGGGGCTAATTTGCCGAGTTCCTTAACTAGGGTTCACTCTTGCGCCTTGGTATACTCTACCCACCCACCTGTGTCGGTTTACGGTACGGGTTGCTTAGCATGCACAGGGGCTTTTCTCGGCACCAACTCCAGCCATACGGATCGGCCGTAGCCTCACCTCGGAATTCAATCACCTGGTGGCCTTCATTGATGCGTCCTCCCTGCTTAAGTTTCGCAAGTGCAGTAATATTAAACTGCTGTCCATCGCCTACGCGTATCCGCCTCGGCTTAGGTCCCGACTAACCCCGGGACGAAAAACGTAGCCCGGGAAACCTGGGGTTTACGGCGGACCGGGATTTCACCGGTCTTATCGTTACTCATGTCTGCATCCTCTCTTCCCAACTCTCCAGTTTCAGTCGCCATCCACCTTCAGCGTGTTGGGAATGCTCCTCTACCGCGCCTACTGATACAGTAGACACCCAGAGCTTCGGTACCATGCTTATCGCCAATCATTTTCGGCGCAGGATCTCTCGATGAGTAAGCTATTACGCACTTTTTAAATGGTGGCTGCTTCTAAGCCAACATCCTCACTGTCTGTGAAATCCCACATCCTTTCCACTTAGCATGGTTTAGGCACCTTAGCTGCTGATCAGGGTTGTTTCCCTTTTGACGATGAAGCTTATCCCCCACCGTCTCACTGCCGCGCTCCACTCACCGGTATTCGGAGTTTGATAGGGTTTGGTAGACGGGTATGCCCCCTAGCCCTTTCAGTGCTCTACCCCCGGTAATCAGCACGCGACGCTGCACCTCAATGCATTTCGAGGAGAACCAGCTATCACGGGGTTTGAATAGCCTTTCACTCCTACCCTCAAGTCATCCGAGAATTTTTCAACATTCACCGGTTCGGTCCTTCACGCAGTATTACCTGCGCTTCAACCTGCTCAAGGGTAGATCACCTCCGCTTCGGGTCCAGCACGTGCAACTATGGCCGCCCTGTTCGGACTCGCTTTCGCTGCGCCTCCGATCCGGAAGATCTTAGGCTCGCCACACATACTGACTCGCAGACTCATTAAGCAAAAGGCACGCAATCACCCCCGAAGGGGCTCTTACACCTTGTAGGCACAGGGTTTCAGGTTCTATTTCACTCCGCTCGCAGCGGTTCTTTTCACCTTTCCCTCACGGTACTGGTTCACTATCGGTCGCTAACTAGTATTTAGCCTTACGCCGTGGTCGGCGCAGATTCACACAACGTTCCACGTGTGCTGTGCTACTCAGGAACACCCTAGGGCCGCGTCGGATTTCGGTTACGGGGATTTCACCCTCTCTGTCGGAACTTTCCAGGTCCTTCACCTATCGTCAACGGTCCCACGTCGGGGTCCTACAACCCCGGGAGCAAGCTCCCGGTTTGGGCTGATCCGCTTTCGCTCGCCACTACTTACGGAATCGATTCTCTTTCTTTTCCTCCGGTTACTGAGATGTTTCACTTCACCGGGTATCGCGTGTCTTTCCCTATTTGATTCAGGAAAGAACGATGGCATATTAACACCACCAGGTTACCCCATTCGGAAATCTCCGGATCAAAGCGTGTTTGCCGCTCCCCGAAGCTTATCGCAGCTTATCACGTCCTTCATCGCCTGTTAGCACCAAGGCATCCACTCTGTGCCCTTTAAAGCTTGATTCCATAGTTCGAAATCAGCTGTTCATGCGACACACCTTCGACCAGCCGTAAAGTGGCCGTGGTTTGCATCGCGGCCGGGCGAGTCAACACCCGGCAAATCGTATATCCAAGGACCGCGCAAATAATGGCTCATGTGAACAATTGATTTTTTGCAGTCTTATAAAAACTTCTTCTCCATGTGGATGTCAAAGAGCGGACAGCCCTTCACAAATGTTTCCATGTTCTTCACCTTGCCGCGGGAATGGTGGGCCTGATAGGACTCGAACCTATGACCCCCGCCTTATCAAGGCGGTGCTCTAACCAACTGAGCTACAGGCCCTTGTTTCCAGGAGCCGCGCCCGATTGAAGCTGGTGGAGGTTAACGGATTCGAACCGTTGACATTCTGCTTGCAAAGCAGACGCTCTACCAACTGAGCTAAACCCCCTCACGAGGAGGACTAAAGAAGAAGAGGACGAAAGCTAAATCGTGTGCTGCGGGCTTTCAAAACGCGCGCTTTTATAATTTTTGGTTGCAAGGGGCTTCCACCCGTTTGCATGAGCCCTTCCAGACCATCGCTGGCCTGCTGTCGGGCTTCGACCTGTTCCAGCGGTTCGTGAGAACTTGGAACTTCTCCATAGAAAGGAGGTGATCCAGCCGCAGGTTCCCCTACGGCTACCTTGTTACGACTTCATCCCAGTTACCAGCTTCACCTTAGGATCGTGCGATACTTCGGGTGCTACCGGCTTCCATGATGTGACGGGCGGTGTGTACAAGACCCGGGAACGTATTCACGCTGCCGTAGCTGATGCAGCATTACTAGCGATTCCGGCTTCATGGAGGCGAGTTGCAGCCTCCAATCCGAACTGGGCCCAGTTTTGCAGATTTCCTCCACCTCGCGGTCTCGGTTCTCATTGTGCTGGGCATTGTAGTACGTGTGCAGCCCAAGGCGTAAGGGCCATACTGACCTGACGTCGTCCCCACCTTCCTCCCAGTTGAT
>JAIXQH010000018.1 GCA_027484055.1 Verrucomicrobiaceae bacterium
CGACAGAACATGGCTTGGAGCACGCCCTCGCAGCGATCCACCAGCGATTCACCTACCGAATGCACGATTTGGGCGAATTCATGAAAGGGCTGCTGCAACGCTTCACCCAATGGTTCAACTCCACGCAATCCCGGGTCGGGCGGCTGTGGGAGGATCGCTTCAAGAGCGTGATCGTAGAAAGTGGCACCGCCGCGCGGACCATCGCGGCCTACATCGGCCTCAATCCCGTGCGAGCCGGGATGGTCGCAGACCCCGCGGACTACCGCTGGAGCAGCTATGGCGAGGCAGTGGGCGGCGGGGCGAAAGGAAACGGAAAAACGGCTCGGCAGGGCCTGGTCCGCGCCTACTTCGCCGATCAGGGAGTGGGATTTGAGGTGGAAAAATGGCCGGAAGTATCGCGCCTGTATCGGCGGATCATGGGCATGGCACTCGGGCGGAAACCGGGACGAGCCGAGGAGGCAAAGTCAGGAAGATCGCCCACCCGCCGGCCCATCACGAAGAACAGCGCCGAACTACTGGCCGGCGAAAGCGGTGACAACGAAACGGTTCTCCCAGACCTCAAGGTTGCGAAAATGCTGCATTACCGAGTGAGATACTTCACCGATGGGGCCGTGATCGGGAGTCGGGACTTCGTCAATGAAGCCTTCACCGCAGCGCGGGTACGCTTCGGACCCAAGCGCAAAGACGGAGCGCGAAAGATGAATGGCAGCGCAAGCGTGAAGGGAACCTTGTGGAGTATGAGAGACTTGCAGAAAGGTGTTTAGACCTTTGGTAAATGGTTTAGATCAAGGGCAACGAGCCATGTGAAAATCCGTCGAGATGAGACTACACGGTTCAGGAAAGGAAACTTGTTGATGTTTTCTTTAATGCTTCAATCATCGCTCACTGAGTTGCGTTCTTAGCGATTTCGCTTACTGATCTGAAACTATGAAACTACCATTGCCCCTCGACCGTCGTCAATTTGTGAAACTTGGCACCTTAGCTGCCACCGCCGCGTTGTTGCCAAGCCCGGTTTGTGCTGAGACGCTTTACCCCATTGAACTGCCAAGCCTGCCTTATGGATTCGCCGCTCTGGAACCGTTTATCGATGCGAAGACCATGGAAATTCATCATGACAAGCATCATGCGGCCTACCTTAAGAATTTGAATGCTGCTGCGCCAAAAGTCGGGTTGGATGAGCTCTTGGCCACGCTTCCGAGTGTGTCAGATGAGGCTCTCAGGACCACTCTGCGCAACAATGGTGGTGGCCATTGGAACCATGATTTTTTCTGGAAGACTCTGGCTCCTGCCTCTCAGTCGGGTAAGCCGTCTGCTGCGCTTGCGGCGGCCATCGACACTTCGTTCGGGTCCATGGATGGCTTTAAAAAATCGTTCGGCGAGGCCGCTGCGAAGCGTTTCGGCTCCGGCTGGGCATGGCTCATTGTGCACGAGGGTAAGCTCAAAATCACCAGCACGGCCAACCAAGATAACCCAATGATGAAAGGAGTCGTCCCTGATTCCGATCTGGGGACGGTGCTACTCGGCTTGGATGTTTGGGAACATGCTTACTATTTGAACTATCAGAACCGCCGCCCTGACTACGTCACAGCGTTTTGGAACATTGTGAACTGGAGTGCTGTTTCTGCGCGATTTGCAGAGGCGTGAGTTTAGGGCTTCAGCTCGACTTTCACGCGGTAGAACGGACTTCCCGAAGTGACGGGGGAGGTGAAATTCACGAGTTGGTTGGCTCCTAGGATGTTGCTGAATCCAGCGACATCTGCCCAACTTGTGGAAGTGAGTGAGGTATTCGACTGGAGTGTGTAGTGGCGGGTTTTTCCGAAGTAGCCACTGCCACTTGCGGCGTTCGCGGTGAAGCTGAGGGCCAGTTGACCGGCATTGATGCTAGCCCTGGGAGAGATCGATGGATTGCTGAGGAGAGGTGAAAGTCCGAGGATGTATTCGTTCTGATTGGTGATGCCGTCGCTATCTGGATCGGCGAGAGGGCCGGAAATCAGCGGATTCTGAAGTTGTGGGGCGGTGAAAACGGAGTTTTGCCAAGTCAGGAATAAGTCGCGCACAGTGACGGTGGCG
The DNA here is from genome assembly GCA_027484055.1 of Verrucomicrobiaceae bacterium. Lineage (GTDB taxonomy): Bacteria > Verrucomicrobiota > Verrucomicrobiia > Verrucomicrobiales > Akkermansiaceae > Luteolibacter. Next base: position 2,071 of record JAIXQH010000018.1, read on the forward strand.
GTGGCGGAGTTCGCCCCGCTGATGTTGGCCGCGTTCGTGACTTTCACCCAGAAATTGGTGGTCGCATTTAGGGCCGGATTGGGAGTGAAGGTCGCTTGATTCGAGCCGACCGGTGTGGTGGTGACACCGCTCAAGCCTTGATACCATTGATAGGTGAGTGGTGCGGTACCAGCAGCGGTGACGGTGAGGGTGGTGTTCGCTCCGCTGTCGATGGTGACGGGGCTAGGGCCGGTCGTGATCGAAGCCGGTGTGGCGGTTAGAATGCTAACGGTGGCGATGTTCGAATTGGAGGTGACCGTGTTGGTGGTTGTGGTGTTGGTGCCGCGGGTGACCCGCACGAAGTAGCTGGTGGCAGTGGTCAGTGAGGGCGTGGTGAAACTGGCCGAGGTCGCTCCTGAAATCAGGGTTGCGGTGTTGATGGAGCTTCCCTGAAACCATTGATACGTTAGCGGTGAGCCAGAGCCGACGACGCTTAGAGTGGTGGTAGTACCGGTAGAGATGCTCGTGGAAATCGGATGGGTGGTGATGATGGCAGGGCCAACGGTGATGGTAAAAGTGCCTTGGGCAAAACGCCCGGTGGCATTTGAGTTTTCCCAACCACGGATCACGACGTTGGAGAAGGTGCCGGCTTGCGTGGGTCTGCCGGTGATTTTGGAGGTCTTGCCTGCTACATTATTGATAAGGGTGCCGGGTATTACCGTGCCAACGGTCCAACTTGCGGGTGTGTGTCCACCGCCACCAAGAATTTGGAAATTGAAGTTGAGGTCCGAATCGAGCGCGGTCGTGACATTCAGTGAGCTAAGGGTTGGCGTCACCTGTCCGACGGAAGTGGCTCCTGCAACGGTGTCGAAGGCTCCCAGACCAGCGACGGTCGCGACGGACCATTTGGTGATTTCACCAAGTCCTGCAGCGCCGATGATGCGGGCTTCTGGGAATAGCATCTGGACCAGCGGTGAGCGCTGGAACAGGAGGATGAGCGAGCTCAAGCGCGAGGTGAGGACCCGGCTTTTCGCAGAGGGACGGAGCTTGGTGAGCATGGCGATTTGGGATTTAAAGGGTGATATCAATTGCAGCCGCAACCGCCGCCGCCGACTCCACCGCCGCCGAAGCTGGCTTCGCGGGAGAAATAGGCGTGCTCGGTCATGGCTTTTTGCAAGGGATCGAGCGATTCTGCCATGACGGGCTTCGCCAAGGTGCCGCGCTCGTAAGGTTTGACCCGGGCGAGTGTCGGCGAGCAGGCGCTAAGGATGGGAAGTAGGAGGATGAAGAGTTTCATGAGGATAAGTTACTTCGCAGTGATGAGTGCTTCGATCTCTTTCACGTATTCGGCCTCGGTTTTCCCTTGGTGAAAGCCTTGGTGAATGTGACGGATGATGCCCTTTCGGTCCACGAGGTAGCTGGTGGGCATGGAGGGTGGATTGAAAAAGTTGGCCACTTGGTGGGCGGAATCGTGGGCGAGCGGGAACTTGGCGCCCATTTTTCCTGAGAAGGCTTTGTATTTCGCGGCTTCCTCATCCACGCCGATGCCGATGATGACGAGTCCCTTTGTAGCATACTTCTCATGGAGACGGTTGAGGGCGGGGAAGGACTCTTTGCACGGACCGCACCATGAGGCCCAGAAGTCCACGAGCACCACTTTACCCGACGTGCTGGGGAGGGTGGCGCCAGGGAGCAGTTCGGCGAGTTTGGGCACGGGTTGGCCGACTTTGGCTGGTTCTTGGGCCTGGAGCGTGAGGATCGTAGCAGCGAGGGCGAGTAGGATGGATTTCATGATGGATTCAGTGGGATAAAAATTAGGCAGCTTTCACGAGAAATTTTCCGAAACCGCGGGTGCCGTCGATGCCGGAATCACTCTGGACGCAGACCTCGACGGAGCGGGCGAGTGTGGCGAGGTGGAGTCCGGGCTGTGCGCCGAGCACGAAGACGGCTGTGCTATAGGCACCTGCTTCGAGGCATGACGGGGCGATGACAGTGACGGCGCGCATCCCATTGGCGACGGGCCAACCGGTGCGGGGGTCGAGGATGTGGCCGTAGCGGATGCCGTTATGGGAAAAATGGCGGGCATAGTCGCCGGAAGCGGAAACGGCATGGTCGGTCACGGCGAGCCCACCCCAGCAGTGACCTGGTTGCTGCCCGTCTTCGATACCGACGTGCCAGAATGGATGATTCCCATTTCCACCGAGTGCGTAAATGTCCCGGCCTAAGTCGATGAGGGCGTCGCTGATGCCGCTCTGACGGGCCATTCTGGCGATGTAGTCCACGGCGTATTCTTTGCCGAAGCCGCCGAAGTCGAGGCCCATGCCCGCTTGCGGGAGGCGGACTGCACCGGGGCGGCGTTCCACTTTTTCCCAGCCGGTGAGGCCTAGGGCGGCTTGGATTTCTGAGGTCTTGGGCAGTTGTTGGTGAGCTTTTTTCCAGTCCCAGACCTGCAAGAGTGGCAGCATCGTGGGGTCGAGAATTCCCTCGGTGCGGCGGTAGAGGTCGTCTGCGAGGGTCAGTAAGTGATCCATTTCCTCATCCACGGAGATCCAGTCATGGCCAGCGGCGGCGTTGATTTTCGAGAGCAATGACTGTGCTTGGTAACGGGAAAATTTCGCCTCGAAGCGACCTAACCAGCCGAGCGCGGCGGCGGCGAAGGTGAGTGCTTTTTGATCGTCGTGCTGGCGGAATTTGATCGAACAATGGGTGCCGAGCGCACGGAACTCCATGTGGCGGATGCCGTGGGCATTCGCTGTAAGTGTCGTAGGCTGGGGCGTGAGGGTCATCGGAATGAAGAAGTTTAAAATGAGGCTCCAAGGCCAAAGGTCCAGATGTCTGCACTGACGTAAGCTTGCCCTGGGGCACGATCAGAGGAGCTGCCATTCCCGTTCATGACGTAGCGTTCGTAGGCGGCGCTGGCCGTGACGACCGGGCCGATCTTGTAGCGAAGCCGGAGGCCAGCGCTGACTGCGTCGAAGGATGAGAGCCGATAGTCCGCGGAGTAGTTGGTGCCGCTTCCATTGGGATTACTCTGTGGGGTCACGCTGGTTGGCACGACACCGTCGAGGCTGTTGACAAAGAAGTCCGCCGCGTTTTGGCGGTAGTAGCGGAAAAAGGGGATGACTTGGATGTTCTCGCCAATTTCCTGCCGCCACTCGACTTGGAGGGTTTGTGAAAAAACGCCGTAGTCGTCATTTGAAAGTCGAAGCACGGTATCCAGCGCGCCGTTAGCGGGGGTCATGTAGCGCTTGGCTTCGAGTTGTAAGACTTGCCGATTGCGTTGGTAGGGTCGGTTTTCTGGGTAAAGCAGGACGAATTGGGGGTCCACGGTGAAGGGGTCTCCGTCGTCGAGGGTCTCGGTGCGCTGGATGGCTTTGTATTGATCGTTTAAATAGCCTTCACCGTAGCCAAGTGTGAAATTGACGCTGACAACGGTGTTTTTGTCGAGGAGTTGGCTCGCTCCAGTGAAGAGGTCGTAGGCGCGTTTGGTGCGGTTTCCGAGGATGGGAACGGTGACGATGTCGTCTAGGTAGTTGATCCCATAAGACACGGTGGTGTTTTTCTGGTTGAGCTCAAGGGTGTCGCTGAGGGCAAAGCCTCTGGAAAGGTAATCCGACTCCTTGCTGTGGGAGACTTCTAACTCCACGCGGTGGTCTCCGAACTGGTGGGAAAGCGCACCGAGTATCCCGATGCGGAGGTCTTCGAGATTGGTGTAATAGCTATTTCCACCACCGGCGGCTCCGGGTAGTGCGCCGGTGGGGGAGGATCCGCTAATGGCGTCGCTGAGCCATTGCACTCGCAAGGCGGTGGCTTCGCTCAACTCGACAGAACCACGGATGTAGTAGGACTCGATGCTGATCCGATCGTCGTCTTCTTGGTAGAGTTGATAACTCGTGTCGTAGTTCTGAGCAGGGACTTGGCCGTGGGCTTGCAGGCTTGGGCCGAGCAATGAGGCGAGGAAAATGGGGTGGCGAGGACTCATGAAACGTGGATTTTTTTGCAAATGAGTCGGGTAGAAGTCCAATTCTACGCCGACGCATCTGATGCGTGAATAGACATGTCGTGAATGCAACGAGAATGCAAACGCGCATTGGTTTACATCTCGTTACCTTCATCACCCCTCGCCGGGATGGTCAGCCAGTCGTGCGTAAACCGGAGGCAATCGCGTTGATCGAGAGCAGCAGCTTCGGCAAGAGGGCGTCGGCCTCGGTGTTGCGCTCGTGGGAGACATGCGCGCGCCACTCGCGGAGCAGGGCGATTTGTTGCTGATGGAGCACGCGGAGTGGAGCTTCCCGGATATCGAGCGTTTTCGCCATGCGCGGGCGGCGGGCGCGCATTTCTCCGTCGAAAAGCTCGGCAAGTAAGTCGCGGGTGCGGATGAATTCCTGGTTGATCAGGCCGATGAAGCGCTGGCGGAGATCCTCATTCTCGACGAGGCCCGCGTAGTCATTCATCAGCTCCATGTTCGCGGAGGCGAGGTTTGTCTCCACGTTCGTCAAGACGTAGCTCAGGAATGTGGATTGAGGTAGGGCGGTCTTGAATTCCGCGAAGCCTGCGGGGTCTTCATTTTTGAGAGTTTCCAGAGCCGAGCCTACGCCGAACCAACCCGGCAGGTAGAACCGTGCTTGAGTCCATGAGAAGACCCAAGGAATGGCGCGCAAGTCACTGATGAGGAATCCCTTTTTTCCTGTCCGTCGAGCTGGACGCGAGCCGATGCGCGAGTTTTCCAAGGCGTCGATGGGGGTGGCTTGGCGGTAGAACTCGATGAAGCCGTCAGCCTTTAAGAGGCTTTGATAGGCCGCTTGGCTCGTCGCGCCGAGACGCTCGAGGAATGCCTCGCAGGGGTCTTCACGATGAGGCAGGTGGCGGTGATTCGCGGTGGTGACGGCGGCACCGGCGACGAGGAGTTCGAGGTTGTAGGTGGCGTTGGCGACATTGGCGTATTTTTGGGCGATTGTTTCGCCTTGCTCGGTCATGCGGAAGCCGCCGCTCATGGCACCATTTGGCAAGGCTGCCATGAACCAGTGCGTCGGACCAGCGCCACGTGAAATTGTCCCGCCACGACCGTGGAAAAAGCAGAGTCGCACATGGTTTTCTTGACCCACCCGGGTGAGTGCGGTCTGTGCGCGTTGAAGGGCGAATTGGGCGGCGAGGATGCCGCAGTCCTTGTTCGAGTCCGAGTAGCCGAGCATGACTTGTTGGCTGGGGGTCGCGCCTTGGATCACGCGGGCTTTCTGAGAGCGGAGGGTTAGGGGATGCTGCAGGAAATCCCTGAGAATGCCTGGCGAGCGGTCCAAATCGTCCATGGTTTCGAACAAGGGCACGACGGGTAGTGGGCAGACGAGACCTTCTGGGCTGAACTCCATGAGCCCAGCCTCGCGGGCTAGCAGATAGACGCCGAGCAAGTCGGAAAGCTGGCGGGTCATCGATACAATGAGAGCACCTAAGCCAGCACATCCCCAGGCCCGGTGGTGGCGAACGAGGACGCGGTAGCAATCGAGCACATTATCCGCCTCGATCCCTACGCGGAGATCATCATGGAGAAAGGGCCGCGTCGATTTTAACTCTTCATTGAGAAACGCCAACCGCTGCTCTTCCGGCCAAGAGCCATAATTTTCGCCATCAGGCACCCCAGACTCGAACAACAATTGGGAGATCGCCTTGTCGTGGAACTCCGAATTTTGGCGGATGTCTAGGGTGGCCAAATGAAAGCCAAACATTTCCAATTTATGGCGCAGGGGGCGGATCACATCCTCTTCCAAGAGGTGGCAGCCGGCTTGGGCAAGGGTGCGGGAGAGGAGGTTTAAATCATCGGCCAGGCAGGCGGTATTTTGGTAACCGGGCTGCCCGTTGATTTGCTCCTGCAAACGGAGCGCCATCAAGGCGGCCATTTGCCGCCAAGGCTCTTCTTCGTAGCGGTCGAGAATATCGGCTAGGCCATTGCTGCCTTTGAGCATGTCCTGAAGTTGGTCGATTCTCGCCTGTAATTCGGCGGGCACCGGGGTGAGGTAGCGGGAGAGAGTGAGTTGTTTTCCCAGCTCCAATAGCTCGCGTTGGAGCAGCTTGAACGCTGAGTTCCGAAGCGTTTCCAAGGTTTTCTCGGTCACAGCCGGCGTGACAAGCGGGTGGCCGTCGCGGTCGCCGCCGATCCAGGTGCCGAAGATCAGCTTGGGGACATTTCCTGCAGAGCGGAGTAGGTCCAGCGGCAGACCGGCGTCGCGCCATGCTTCGGTGAAATGAAGATCCAGACGATTGATCGCCGAGGGGAAAAGGTCTCGCAAGTAGTGAGTCGCATTCCGCAGCTCGCTGGTGATATCGGGGCGGACGAGGTGGATTTCCGCAGTGCGCCAGAGGGTCTCTAGGGTGGTGATGATCCGCTCACGGATGTGCCTGCGCTCGCGGTCGGTGTATTTAGGAAACTCGTTTTTCACCATTTCCCCATACAAGGCCCGGTGGCGCTCGCGGATGCTGGAGCGCTTGGCTTCGGTGGGGTGAGCGGTTAGCACTGGCTCCACTTGCACATCACGCAGCACCTCTAATATCTGCTCCGGCGTCAGACCGATGGCTAGCAGATCGCGCAACGCTTGTGGCCATAAGCCACGGATCGATTCTGCGCCCAGCGCTTTTTCCCGCTCCCGCCGGATTTCTGCCGCCACGCGTTCTTCCACCATGTTCAGCAGTTGGAAGCCGATCGAGTAAAGCTGGGGCAGACCTTCAGGTGCCGCGCCGATGGCTGGCTCGCGCCCAGACCAAGGTAGGTAGGGCAGCAGCTCAGTCTCTCCGGTGCTGATCAGTGCTTCTTCAAGGCAACGCAGTAAATACTGCAAGCGCTCGTCGATGAGATCAAATCCTTCCAGCCGTAGCTGCTTGCGAATAGGGTTAACAGTCGAGTCGGTCATGCGTGCAGGAAGAGAGCATGAACTGGGCCGATTCGGGAAGGGGATAAATTCCTCCAAATTTTCGCCATTTTGCAGGGGGCATCAAAGTCGTGCCAGCACGGCGTCGCCCATGCCAGCGGTGCCGACTTTCGTCTCGCCGGGCTGGCTGGTGGCGATGTCACCGGTGCGGAATCCATCGGCGATGGTTTTGGCGACGGCGGCTTCGATGGCCTCTGCAGCTTCGATTTCTCCGAGTGAGAAACGCAGTAGCATGGCGAGCGAGAGGATCTGGGCAATGGGGTTGGCGATTCCCTGGCCGGCGATGTCGGGTGCGGAGCCACCGGAGGGTTCGTATAGGCCGAAGTAGAGACCGTCTTCACGTTGTTTTCCGAGAGAGGCGGAGGGCAACATGCCGAGCGAGCCGGAAATCATGGCCATTTCATCCGAGAGGATGTCGCCGAAGAGGTTTTCGGTGACGAGCACGTCGAAGGAGCCGGGGCGCTTGATGAGCTGCATGGCGGCATTGTCCACATACATGTGGGAGAGCTGGACTTCTGGGAATTCCTTGGAAATCTCGATAACCGTCTCACGCCACAGCACGGAGGAGGCGAGCACGTTGGCCTTGTCCACGGAGAGCAGTTGTTTTTTACGGCCCATGGCAGCGGTGAAAGCGACTCGGGCGATGCGTTGAATCTCGCTCTTCAAGTAAACCATGGTGTCGAAGGCGACGGGCTCGCCATTGCGCTCTTCGCGGCCTTTAGGCGTACCGAAATAGATCCCGCCGGTGAGCTCGCGGACGCATAGCACGTCGAAGCCGTCGGCGATGAGTTCTTGTTTGACTGGCGAGGCGTGGGTGAGGGCGGGCAGGCAGACACCGGGGCGGAGGTTGGCGAAGAGGCCGAAGTGCTTCCGCAGTGGGAGCAGTGCGCCGCGCTCGGGCTGGATGTCGGGTGGGAGATTTTCCCATTTCGGTCCGCCCACGGAGCCGAAGAGGATGGCGTCTGCCGCCTCACTAGCAGCTACCGTTTCCGGGGGCAGCGGATGGCCGGTGGCATCGATGGCAGCACCGCCGACGAGGTGCTCACTGCGGGAAACCGTGAAGCCGAACTTGGCCTCGACAGCGTCGAGAAGGCGGAGGGACTGGACCATGACTTCTGGGCCGATGCCGTCTCCGGCGAGGATCGTGATGCGGTGGCTGCGTGACATGCGCGGGAAAATGGCGGGCGCTCCAGCCTGTGGCAAGTGTGCAAAATGGAGTGCCGGGGATTTTCTCTGACCGATGAACCATGGCTTGCGCGGCAGGGGAGTTCGTTGCAGGTTCTTTCTATTATGCAGGCAGTGACTGATCGTTTGAAGAATTTCCTCCAATACGTTGCCGTCAACTTGATCGACGAACCCACGCAGGCGCAGCTGAAGGTCACCGAGCTAGGTCCCAAGCGCCTGCGCTTTAAGCTCATCCTCGCGCAAGCCGACGTGGCGATGTTGATCGGACGCAACGGCTTCACGGCATCGGCGATTCGCAGTGTATTAAAAGCGGCGGCCGATCGTGAAGGGGTGCAGGTCTCGCTGCAAATCCATTCGCAAGAAGAGGAGGCGGAGTTTATCGCGCGCGAGGCAGCCAAATGAATAGGCCGCTTTTCACAAAGCTTGCGATTTCTCTCGATGGTCGTAATTTGAGCTGAACACTCATTCATATGTCCACGACCACCTCACCAAAAATCACCGCCTACGTTAAAACCTTCTGTGGCTGGAGCGAAGGCGTCCGCGCCATCATGCGGAAATACGAACTTCCCTACGAAGAGAAAGACATCATTAAAAACCCAGCATTCCGTTGGGAAATGGAACAACGCAGCGGACAATCGCTCTCACCGTGTGTTGAAATTGACGGGCACATGCTCCCTGACATCAGTGGCGAGGAAGTTGAGAAATGGATGCTGGCGAATGGCTACCTCCAAGAAAACGACGCCGCGCCGGACGCCCCGATCAATTCCGCCTGCACCGACGAGCAGCACGCTGAGATGGCGCTCGGACGCATGCCGGTGCCTGGGAAAATCCGCTTTCTCGATTGATTTGCAACGAGCAGACAATTTCCGGTGAGTCCGGCATTATCCTCTTTGAATGATGACTTCTCCCGCAAACGCTTGGAAGCAGTGGTTGGCCGAAAACGGTCCCCGCTTGCTTCTTTTCGCTCGCGGGTGGAGCAATTCCCGCCAAGACGCCGAAGATCTCGTACAGGATGCCATTCTCCGGATGTGGCACCACCAAGCGGATAAGGGCTACACCCCGCCGGACCTGCCGCTCGTCTTTTCGACCATTCGCTTCTGTGGTCTCAATCATCACCGGAGCGAATCGCGTCGCCGCAAGCGTGAGGAATCCGTCATTTACCTCAATGATTTCCAAGACGTCTGGCTCGACCCCGTGCTCGAGGATGATGAAGACGCGCTCATTCTGCGCGATGCCGTGCAGCATCTCAGCGAAAAACTCCGCGAGGTGGTTATGTTGAAGTTCTGGGGTGGGCTGACCTTCCTCCAAATTTCTGAAACGCTCGCCATTTCGCCAAATACGGCGGCCTCGCGCTATCGCTACGCCCTCGAACAGCTCGCCCACGAACTCCGCCGTATCAAACAGGACCGCCATGAAACCGCCTGAACCTAACGCCACAGAACTCGAAAGCGCCCTCGCACGGCTCATGCCGCCCGCACTCAGCCCGCGTGCTCAAGAAGACATCGAGTCCATGCTGGAGCAGCTCGCTAACAGTCAGGCCCGGCCCGGCAGCCATGTTTCACCACAGCGTTGGTTCCTCGGCGCAGGCATCGCTGCGAGCATCGGCGCGCTGATTTCATTATGGCCGCTTTTCGGATCCAAATCTGAGCCCCAGCTGTTGGCCACGGCACCGTCAGCATCCTCCCTCGTCCGTGAATCCAGCCTCCCGCTCTCTGGCACTTACCAGCAGCAAGAGAATTTAGCGACCTACTCGGGCGCAGATGGGCGTGTGCAAGTCCGCAGCGTCGGTGAGGAGATTTCCATTCTGGTGCTCTCTGCCACCGGTGAGGCGCTTTTCGATCAGAAACTGCCGGCTACGGACTCGTCGGATTCTGTGCCCGCCGCTTGGCGTGATCGGGTCGATCACTTGCGTCGCACCCTGGACGGGACTCACGTTTCGAGCACGATTCCTTCCCGCGAGCCTCAGCCACGCGCCGTCCCTCGTCCTTGAGCGGGGACTTTGACATTTCTTCTGGGAATACCTTGCGTTTTTTTTGTCGGCTTCCCATCTTCCCGCCCATGCATCCTGATGTGGCGAAACTGGTCGAGGCCGGTCGCATTCCCAAACCTGTCGGCGAGCGCCTTTCTCAATTGGCTCCCGGAAACTTCTGTATTCACAAATCTTTCGGGGCCGGTAAGGTCATCGACTGGGATCTTCCGAACAAAAAAGTCACCATCGACTTCGAGAAATCCACCGGCCAAACGATGGAACTCACCTTCGCCTTCCAAAAGACCGAATGGATCCCTGCCGACGACTTCCGCGCCAAGAAGATCGAACAAATCGAAGAGCTCCGCGCTCTCGTTAAAAGCGACCCGCTCGCGCTCATCGTCCACCTATTAGAAAGCCACGGCGGCAGCATGACCGGTGACGCCCTTGAAAAAGAACTCTCCGGTGCCGTTATCCCAGAAGCCAATTTCAAAAAATGGTGGGACACGACGAAAAAATCCCTCCGCGAGAGCCGCCTTGCTGCCGTTCCGCAAAAACGCACCGAGCCCATCGTCCTCCGCGTCGGGGATCGTAGTCCTGCCGAAGCTCTCGTCGCCGACTTTGAAGCCGCTCGTGACATCAAGGGCATGATCCGCGCGCTCGAGGCCATCGCTGCCGACATCGGTGCCTTTGAAAATGATGCAGACGCCCTCAAGCGCCTGCTCAGCGACATCGATGAAGGAGCGAAAAAGGCTGCTCGCGTCCAGCTCGGCCAAGCCCTCCAGCTCGTCGCCGCGCGGGATGAAGTCATCAGCTCATCCAAGGCTCTCACCCTAGACGACCACGCCGTCCGGCTCTCAGATCTCCTGCTTTCTGCCGAGCCTGTGCGCCTCGCCGAAGAAGCTGGCACCCTACCTTCTGGCCGCCAACGCGCCGTTTACGAAGCCTTCCCTGATGCCTTTGGCGAAGAATGGGTCAGTAAAATCGTCCAAGTCTTCGACTGCGTCGGAGCCCGTGGGGTCACGGAAATCGCCCGTATCCTCTTGGAGCGGAGCGCCATGCCCGCCCTCGTCACTCACCTGCGCTCCGCCATCGCCCGCCGTGCGCTTGGCCCGGACGCCCTCATCTGGGTCTGCCGCGAGCGAAAAGGACCGGCTCAGGAAATTTTCAGCGCCGACGTCGGTGCCTCCGTGCTCAACCTGCTCGAAAACGACCACCTTTCCGATGGTCCCCGCAAGACCTCGCGCCTCCAGAGCCTGCTCGGAGACGACAAGACTCTACTCACCGATCTCGTCGCCATCATGGACATCAACGAGACCCGCAACTTCGGCCGCCGTCTGCTCGACTGCCCGGTCTTCGGCGATCTTGAGAAAAAGTCCCTCATGGCCCGCATCATCAAGGCCCGTCCTGAGACTGTGGAACTCGTCAACGGCATCAACGCGAAGCGACCAGAAGAAGTCCTGCTCGTTTCTTGGGAAAGCCTAGAGAAGAAAAAGGCCGAGCTCGACGACCTCATCCGCAACAAAATCCCGCAGAACCTCAACGACGTCAAAATCGCCCGCTCCTATGGCGACCTCCGCGAGAACTTCGAATACAAGTCCGCCAAAGACCTCGAAAAATACCTCGCCCACCGCCGCAACGCCTTGGACAAGGAAATCAACAACGCCCGCGGCACGGATTTCAAAGGCTCGGACGCCTCCAAGGTCAACATCGGCACTATCGTCACCCTCGCCGACGCCGAAGGGAAACTCACTGACATGACAGTTCTCGGTGCCTGGGACTCGATCCCGGAAACGAAAACTGTCTCCTACCTCTCCGAAGTCGGAAAAGCCCTCGTCGGCCGCGAACCTGGTGACACGGTCCAAGTCCGCGACGAACTCACGGAAGTCATGACCACCCTGACGATTCGTTCGATCCGCCCCTTCAACCCGTAAATATCAAAAACCCGCTACCTAAACCAAAAAAGCACGCATTATGGACTCCACCACCATTGTTGAAATCCGCGGCCGCGAAGTCATCGACTCACGCGGCAATCCTACCGTCGAAGTTGACGTTTACCTCGAAGGCGGTGCCATTGGCCGCGCCTCCGTACCATCCGGTGCCTCTACCGGCGAACATGAAGCCGTCGAACTCCGCGACGGTGATAAGTCCCGCTACCTCGGAAAAGGCGTCTTGAAGGCCGTTGAAAATGTCAACGCCGTCATCACTCCCGCTCTCCTCGGCTACTGCGCCACCGAGCAAGCCTCCATCGACGCGGCCATGATCGCCCTCGACGGCAGCTCGACCAAAAAAGTCCTCGGTGCCAATGCCATCCTCGGCGTTTCACTCGCCGTCGCGAAAGCTGCCGCCGCCCAACTCGGCCTGCCGCTTTATAAATACCTCGGCGGCCCAAATGCCAAGGTGCTCCCGGTCCCGATGATGAACATCATCAACGGCGGTGCCCACTCGGACGCTCCGATTGATTTCCAGGAGTTCATGATCGTGCCCATCGGCGCACCGACCTTCCGCGAGTCGATCCGCTACGGTGCCGAAGTTTTCCACGCGCTCAAGAAAGTGCTCCACGACCGTGGTCTCTCCACCGCCGTCGGTGACGAAGGCGGCTTCGCCCCCAAGCTCGGCGGTGCCGAAGATGCCCTCGGTGTCATCGCCCAAGCCATCGAACTCGCCGGCTACAAACTCGGTGAGGACATCTCCATCGCCCTCGACGTCGCAGCTTCCGAGTTTTTCGACGCCAAGCAAAACGCGTATGTCTTCAAGAAATCCGACGGCTCCGTGAAATCCGCAGAGGAACTCGTCGCCTACTACGCCAGCCTCAAGGCGAACTACCCGATCATTTCCATCGAAGACGGCTGCGCCGAAAACGATTGGGACGGCTGGAAAATCATCACCGATAAGCTCGGAAAAACCACCCAGCTCGTGGGCGATGACCTCTTCGTCACCAACGTCGATTTCCTCAGCAAGGGCATCAAGCTCGGTGTGGCGAACTCAATCCTCGTCAAGGTCAACCAAATCGGTTCCCTCACCGAAACGCTCGACGCCGTGGAACTCGCCAAGGAAAACAGTTACACTGCCGTCCTCAGCCACCGCTCCGGCGAGACCGAAGACAGCACCATCGCCGACCTTGCCGTCGCGACCAACTGTGGCCAGATCAAAACCGGCTCCATGAGCCGCTCCGACCGTATTGCCAAATACAACCAGCTCCTCCGCATCGAGGAAGAGCTCGGCGACGATGCCATCTACGGCATCAAGAAGCTCAAAGTGCTTCACTAAAGCGCCAATCAGGCACCCTCAAAGCGGCGACCTCCTTCACGGAGGCCGCCGCTTTTTTTGCATACCACCGTCGCGACTGGCTTACCCAGCCAAGCATGAAGAATTGTGGAAAGGTTCATCCCGAAAACCAAAATTTAACCACGGATTACACAGATTACACGGATGATGAAGAGGTTGTGAAAATGATTCAAAAACCTGTTTGTTGCATTCTGAAATCCGTAAAATCCGTTTAATTCGTGGTCAAAATCCAACGAATCATCCCTGCAACTTCGGAGTTCGGGTTCATGCGAGAAGGTGGCTGGCGCGTCTCGCGCCAGACCGTTGCGGAGGCGTCCCGCCTCGCTCCTGTCGTTTCAGTTTCCGCCGCCCAGCCCCAACATTCCGAGACTTTTGATCGTTCCGGCGATGTTCCCGCTGAAGTCCTTCACATACTTCGAGGCATCCATCAGGCCCTCTGCGGAAACCTCATACCATCTCCGGTTCGGTTTCTCGCTGGTGGCCTGCTTGATGAACATTTCCAAGTTCTCTTCGATCTCCGGAACAGTTTCTTTCTTATCCTCTGGCAGCGCGGCGATGAGCTCCTGCACTTGTCGCGTGAGTTCTTCCAGCAGGTCCTTGCGCTCTCCGGGTAGCTGCTGGTGGATGGTATTCGTGCAGTTCTCCATCGTCTGGCTGACTTGGCCAAAGTTGTCTCGCATGTTGATGCTGTGGTCGTAATTCATAGTAGTGTTAATAATAAAATCCCTTTCGGCTTGGATTAGTCCGTATTTGCCCAATAACCTCAAATGTTCTCGTTCTACCCGCTGCGTCTTGGATTCGACGCCGTTGAGTATATCACCGATGGGGAAGTCCACCCGGTTCTTGTCGATCGTTACGGTGAAGGATGTTTTCTTATCCCGCTCGTCCAAGACAGCATCCTCGTACCTCACCAGCACTTCCGGGTGACCCGGCACCGCCACCATTTCTTCTGGGGATAGCCCCTCGATGCGGGCGTGGATGGAATCGAAATTCGAGCGGATTACCTTCAGTAAGGCACGCCGGGCATCGGCGTGGGGGCCACGCACCCAGATGGTCAGAGTGTTATTGTCATAGTCCGCTTGCAGGCGGGCTTGGGCGCCGTCGTCCGCTAGGACCACGCCGGTGCGCCAGCGGTCTTGGCGATCACTCAGGCTGTGGGTGCGGGTGATGAAGCGCGGGAGAATCCCATGCGGCAGGATGGGGTACTTGTATTGGAAGACCACGCACTTCTCAGGCTGCCAGTCTCCTTGCGGCGGCGTCTTGTCGGGTAGTAGCTCCGGCACCAGCATCTGGTCTGGCTTGCCATCGACCGGGAAGCAGAGATCGAACTTCTCCATCAGATCCATCACGTAGTTCACGTGCAGTGGCTTGGGCCAGCGGTCCTTGGGCAGGATCTCCCGCAGTTTCTTGCGGGTGAGCAGGCCGTGCTTCACCTCGCGCAGAGTCTCATCCGTCACCACTCGGTAGATGCTATCGGTGGCCCACTCTGGGTTCAGTACGGAGAGGGCGGACATTTTCAGATCCCCAGGGAAGCTCACGATGGTGCCAAGGTCTGCCAGCCGCCGGAGGAGTTTCTCCTGGGCCTGGGTATCTGGCAGGCCGTTTTCCTCGCAAATGCCCTCGTAGCAATCATCGGAAAAGTAGTCCTCGCCATTCTCCTTCATCGCCGCCAACCGGGCCTTCACCTCCCAGCAACTGTTGGGGAAACGCTCTTCCGCTGCCAGCATGCGTGCTGCTTCTGCGAGGATGGCTTCCCGCAAGGGCTTGATGGTGGCGGGCGTCTCACAATCCGTACGAAAGAAATGCTCCAGCTCTACGCCATGTTTCTTCGCTACGGCCTCTCGGTCCATATCGAAGGGGTGGGCCTTCTGCCGGTTCATCACCACTAGCATGGGCGAGTCTCCGCCGAAGGCCCGAGCCAGCTTTAGCCAATACTCCGCATCTTGTTTCCCCCGGTCATGGCGGCCATCCACCATCACCACGTAGAGGCTGCGGTGGGTCATGAAAAACTGGTGGGTACCGTGCATGATCTCCTGCCCGCCGAAGTCCCACAACGTGAGCTCCGCCTTACCATCCGGTAGTTTTACCGCCCACGGTGTGATAGCGATGCCGTCAGTGCGATGGCGACCCTTCGCGAATTTCTTTCCCAGCAAGGCATCCACCATGCTGCTCTTCCCGACTTCCCCACGCCCTACGAAGATGACCTTAACCTCCCGCAGCGCTCTGCCTTCCCCACCCACGATGCTGAAGTAATAATCCAGAATCTCTGCGGGTAGTGCGGGCTCGAGTTTGCCTTCGTAACCATTGCAATCGCGCCACTCGGGTCCCAAGACGCTCGGCGGTAGTGCTAGCATTGGGTTGTGATGGAGAAAAAGTTCCATTAGCGCAGAGAGCTGGCCGATTTCCGGCGGGAGGCTGCTGATTTGATTGGAGGAGAGGTTTAGTCTTTTCAACGCTGACAGCTGGCCGATTTCCGCTGGTAAGTTTCTGAGTTGGTTGGAGTAAGAGCGGAGGTCCGTCAGCGCGGTAAGTTGACGGATTTCCGGTGGGAGGCTAGTGAGTTGGTTGGAGCCTAGGGAAAGTATCCTCAGAGCGGAGAGCTGGCATACCTCGTGCGGGAGACTACTGAATTTATTGGACGCGAGGGAAAGTATCGTCAATACCGAGAGCTGGCTGATTTCCGATGGAAGGCTACTGAGCTGGTTATTGTGGATGAAAAGGAAATTCAGCGCGGAGAGTTGGCCGATTTCTGACGGGAGGCTGCTGAGTCGATTGGATTGAAGGTCAAGTTCCGTCAGCGCGGTGAGTTGACGTATCTCCGGCGGGAGGTTACTGAGTTGGTTGAAGCTGAGAGAAAGCATCGTCAGAGCGGAGAGCTGACCGATCTCTGGCGGGAGACAGCTGAGTTGGTTGGAGGAGAGGAAAAGTTTCGTCAGCGCGGAAAGCTGGCCGATTTCTGGAGGAAGGCTGATCAGTTGGTTGGAGGAGAGGTGAAGTTGCGTCAGCTCGGAGAGCTGGCCGATTTCCGGCGGGAGGCTGGTGAGGTGATTGGAGCCGAGGTAAAGGAATTTCAGCGCGGAGAGCTGACCGATTTCCGGCGGGAGGCTGGAGAGTTTGTTGGAGTGGAGGCGAAGTTCCGTCAGCGCGGAGAGCTGGCCGATTTCCGGCGGGAGGCTGGTGAGTTGGTTGGAGTGGCGGCCAAGGCGGCTGAGATCTAGAACCGTGCGCTTCGCCCGGCGGCAGGCCCCGATTTTTTTCAAGGCTATTTCATAAACTTTCCGTTGCTCAGGAGTCATGGCGGGAGTGGGCATGGCGGTGGCTGGTGAGGGTAGTGGCTCCCGGCAGTGGGAACCCTACTCGGGACTCTACACAAAGGCGGGGGAGGGGCGGCGAGGGAATAGCGGCGGGAGATGGGGAATTTTCAGCTGGGGCCGGGCGAGGGGTGGCAGTGAGTGTGCTTTACCCGCAGGGATGCTTGTTTGGGCGGGTGGGGGCTTTTTGCGGGCGGGTGGGGCTTTTTCCAAGTGAGTGCGGGGTTTTTCCCGTTGATTGCGGGGTTTTTCCGGATGGTGAGGGCTTTTTCTTGGCGAGTGCGGGGTTTTTCCGGATGGTGCGCGGTTTTCGCGGGTGAGTGGGGGCTTTTCCCTGGCGGGTGCGCGGTGATGGGTGGCGGGTGCGGGTTTTTTCCGAGTGAGTAGGGGGATTCTGTGGATCAGGGCGATCAAGCGAGGGATTTTTTAACTCACATGGAATCCCCGTGGTTTCTCCGTAGCTTGATAGCCGTGTCCCGGGGAGGGTTATGAATTTTTTGATTTAGCCGAATTGAATCTGGCGCTGAATCTGCTAGCTCCCAGCGGCTTTAAATCAACAAAACATCATGAACAACCAAGTTATTCGCAATCATTACGAGGCATTCGATCGCATGAAGGCCTTCGGGGGAAAGCATGGCGGCCTCTTCACCGCAGGCTCGCGGGGGGCGCGGCTCTTCGCCGACATCTCCACGGTGGTGGCAACACTGGAAGAGAACGGGGTGAAAAAACTCTCCGGCTCAGCGGCCTACCACGGTGGCACGGATGCCCGGGGCCTGGCGAGGGAGCTGGTGCGCGAGGATCTGCGGGCCATTCGGGACACGGCGGAGGCCATCTCGGAGGCGGATGATCTTCCAGAATTCGAGGAGCAATTCCGCCTGCCGCGCTCGGGCTCCGCCACGCTGCTGCTGGCGAAGGCGAAGGCATTCCTAAAGGACGCCACGCCGCACGAGGCGCTGTTCATCGAGTTCGAGATGCCAGAGGATTTCCTGGAGGATCTGGTGGCGGACATCGCCCTTCTGGAAAAAGCCAAGGACGACAAGGACGCGGGCCTGTCCGAGCAGGTGGCCGGCACGGCGGAACTCTCCGCAGCGGCGCTGGTGGGCATCAAGGTCCGCAAGCAGCTTCTGCCCATCGTGCGGAACAAATTCCGCGGCCAGCCCGGTATCCTCGCGGAGTGGGAAACGGCCGCCCACATCGTCCGCCCGGATAAAAAGGCGGGCGAGGAGAAGAAACCAGCCTGATCGCGAGAGAGAGTTTTGGGGCTGGGGTGCTTGGGAAAGTGGGGGTGGGCGGGACGCCCAATCCTGGTAGTATAACCACAAAGAACACAAAGATCGCAAAGAATGAAGAGTGGCAGTCTCTCGCACCTACCTTCTTTGCGCTCTTTGAGTTCTCTGCGGTTAAAAAACCCTCACGAGTCTTAAACTGGCAGGATGGTGCGGGCCGCCCACGCTCCTTGAATTCACCCCTCGCACTCGGCGAGGGTGGCCTGTGCTTCAGCGAGGTTGGGCAAGCCGAGGCGGGTGTAGATTTCCACCGCGCGCCGGGCGTGGGGCAGGGCTTCAGCGGTCTTGCCTTGCTGCGCGAGAGCGTGGGCGAGGCGGTGGAGATTTCCTGCTATTTTGTCGGCTGCCAGTAACTTCTCGGAAAAAACCAGCGCCTCTTGCGCCAAAGTTACTACCCTAGGCCAATCTTGTAGTTGGATAGAAACGTCAGCCAAACCTCGAACGCTGGCCGCGATGAGTTCGTCATTCGCTATCTTCCGAGCAATTTCCAATGCCCGTCGGTAGCCATTTTCTGCTCCCTTCAAGTTGCCTAATTGTAACTCGATGGATGCATGCGCCTTCAATGCTTTCGCCATGCCATCATCGTCCCCTAAACTTCGAAGCTCATCTAGTGACTTTTGGAAAGCAACTGCCGCCTCGGGCAGCTTGCCACGAAGTTCGAAGGCGTATCCTCTGAGTAGAGCTACCTTCGCTCTGCTAATGCCGTCGCTACGAGTATAGGTCCAGTAATCTTCAACAAGCTCCAAACAACCCTCAACTTTATCCGCTTGGTGACGCAAATAATAGATTGTTGCTTGTTGGTAGGAACGCATTCCTGCACTGAAAAAATCAGATTCATATGCTGCTTTCGCTTCGGCCTTTTGGAACAAAAAAAGTCTGATATCCCAAAGTCCTTTAAATTCAAGAAAATGAGCGATGCGTCTGCAAAACATCTGAAGGTCGCTATTTGCTCCTGCTAGGAGCACGGGAAATGCCGCGGCAATCATCGGCCAAGCGGCTTCAAGCACATGGAATAAGTGGTGCTTATGGGAGCCATTTGCCTTAACTAGCTCGCTTGCTTTTACAGCGAGCCTATTCCCAATCTGGCGGATATTTCCGCTTTGCTTTTTAAGAAGGAACTCGGCAACCATAGGCACCAGGGTAAAGGTTGTTAGGTCTATGCTAGGCACAGCGAGCGAGCGGTTGGCTAAACTGCGGAGCGCCCGGTTGGTGTCCGGCATTGGTAGTCCCGCGATGGCGGCGACGTGTTTCACCTCCGTCGGGAGGGTGAAGTAGGTGAGGGCACAGAGGGCTTGGGTTTCGTGGTCGTCGAAGTCCTCCACGAGGTCGCCGAAGATGAATTCCAGCGGGTCATTTCCCGGCGGGCAGGAGCGGATGAAGTGCAGCGCATCGGTGAAGGTGAGGCAGTGGCCGCGCCCGAGCTGGCCGGCGGTCCAGCGGAGGAGGAGCGGCTTGCCGCCGGTCTCGCGGTAGAGGACGAGGCGCTCGGCCTCGCTGGTCTGCGCGAGGAGCGGATTGTGAGTGGCAAGCTCGGCGAGGGTTTCGAGCGCGGCCTCCTGGCTGAGTGCTTCCAAGATGAGCTCCTCCGCGCCTGAGCCGATGCGCCCGCGGCTGGTGAGGATGGCCTTGCAGCCGGTGGGGAGTTTTTTGACGAAAGTGAAGAGGGTGTCGCGCTCGGATTTGATGAGGCTTTCGAGGTTGTCGAGGACGAGGAGGGTCTGTGTGCTGCGCAGGGCATCGAGCAGCAGGCGCGGGCGCTGGTCTTCGGGGGCCTTGGCGATGTCGTCGCAGCCGAGTTCGCGGGCGAGTTCGTTGAGGAGCTCGACAAGGCCGGAGAGGATGAAGCCGCTGAGGTCGCGCAGGCCGTCGTCGTCCAGCTCGCGGGTCTTGAGCGAGATGAAGATGATTTTCTTAAAGACTTCTGGTGAGGCATCGTAAGCCGCGCGGACGGCAAGCGAGGTCTTGCCCATGCCGCCCGGCCCATCAATGAGCGCGCCCCAAGTGCGCGAGTCGGGATCCAGGGCATCCGCGATTTTCCTCAACTCGTCCTCACGCCCGAAGAAGGGCTGGAGGGTGGGGAGATTGTGGGGAATGGAGGTGCGGAGAGTGAGCGTAGGAGGCACGACGGGCTTGGTGTAGTGGTCCTTGGGCTTGCCTTCGTTATCTGCGAGACGTTCTAGGATCAGGTCTGCGACTTCCTCGGAAGTTTTTTGATCCAGTTCAACAAACCCGGCGGTGGAATAAAGACCTTTGACGAGCGCGTGATCAAAACGGCAGAGCATCACGTCCTCGACGTTGCGCTCTTTGATCAACGCATGAATCGCTGTCCACTCCAAGCCGCACCATTCCTTGGTTTCATAGTCTTTGCAGATCACTAAGACGATCAGTTCGGTTTCCTTGTGGTAGAGATCGGGCAGATAGATACCCAAATCTGAACGGGCGAAGCGAGCTTCGTAAAATTTGTCATAAAGAATCGACGCCTCGCCGAAACGTTTTGCCAGGATGTCAGCGGTTTCTTTCACGAAGTCCCGTTTTTCCCCGGCAAAGGAGAAGGCGATGCGGAAACGCTTTTTAGACATGGCCATTCCTCTATCACGCCCCCGTCAGCAGGCAAAGCGCGGAGTCGAGCGCGTGATTACGCTTTGTCGGTGCGCTGGAGTCATGGCAGAGGTGGGCATGGCGGTGGCCGGAGTGGGGAGTGGCTACCGGCTGTGGTATTCTCTTGTAGCGGCGCGTCCGCCCCGTGGCGGTGGTTTCCATCCACCAAGCCCATCATCACAAATTGCGGCATGGCGGATGAAATCCGTCGCCACGATTTCTAGCTCAAGCGCCGCTTGCCGCCTTGGCCTCGAACTCGGCTTTGGCGGCTTTTCTGCACTCGGCGACGAAGTGGTTACAAGCTTCCCGGCAGAGCAGGGGGATGGCTTGGGTGGCTGGGAGATCGTTGGGGATGCCGTTGAAACGGCTCGCTTCGCTATCGTCGAGTGGGGTGTCGGCGTCGATTTTCCAGAGGATTTTCTTGGCGCATTGGTGGGCCGGGCCGCAGACGGTTTGCACGAGCTGTTGGGCGCCGGCGTCGCTGATGGAGCGGGCGAAGCGATACATGCCGGTCTGGCGGTTGAGTTTTTCGCGGAGGGTTTCGATTTCTAGGCTGCCGTCTTGCTGGGCTAGAAAAAGCCCGAGGCAGGCAGGGTAAAATTGGTCGAGCGCAAGGCGGAGGTCCTGCACACTTTCGAGGACCATCACCCAGCCGCGCTTGAGATTGACCTGCCCCTTGGTGAAGCGGTAAGTGCCATCTTCGGCGTAGGTCGAGAGGTCGCGGGCGGCGGCTGGGCCGTGGTGAATCTCTAAGCCGCCGAAGGCTGGCTCGGTGGAAAGCTCAACGTCCGCCTGGTGGCAAAGGGCGTAGGGGTAGCCGTAGAGGTCGGTTTGCAGCTCGATTTCACCGATGCGGTGGTAGCCGGATTTGAGCAGTTGCTGGAGTTTCTGAGCGGTGGTCATGCTGGGAGTGGGTGGGCGAGGTGGAGGCTGTCGAAGTCGGCAATTTGGTCGAGTATGACGTCGGCGAGCAGGCGCTCGGTGCCGATGGCGGAACTGTAAAAGAGGGTCTTCCCGCGGAGATGATGAGGATTTTGACGGAAGACGGCGGTTTGGCTGAGTGCGGCCCCCACCTCGGCCTCGATCCCAAGTAGGACGGGGATGTCTTGGTAGGAATGGAGTCCGTCTGAGATGAAAAAGGGCACGACGACGACGTTGGGGGTGCTGGCCATTTCCGCCCATTCGGCGATGAACGGCTGCTCTTCCATGTAGGCGTCGAGCACAGCGGCGTAGCCTGCGCCGGATTGAGCGATGAGCTCGGCTTGATCGCGGATGGCCTTGGTGGAGTTCTGATTGAGGCCAGTGCCGTGACCGGTGATGATGAGAGTGGTCTCCGCCGGTGAGATCCCAGGTGCCACTTCCTTGGCGCGCTTGAGGATGAGATCGGTCATCGAGCGGTGGACGCCGACGGGCAGGCAGTAGTGAAAGGTTTTGCCGCGGACTTCGGTGGTGGGGCCTGTGAGCTGGAGCTCGCGTGGAATGACGTCTTGGGTGAAATAGCCTTCGCTGATGAAGTCAGGCACGACATAAACTTCGGCGGAGTCGATGAGGTAGAGCGCCTCACGCATGGACGGCTCTTCTTTCCAAAAGCAGCAATGCACCTCCGAAAAAAGCCCACGGCTGCGGATTTCTTCAGCATGTTCGAAGTAGGGTGTGGACGAGTCTGGATTCTCAGTGGAACCATGACCGACGATGAGGAGGGCGCAGTGCGGCTTAGGCGCGATGGACATGCGCCGAAGGTGGCGAGGGATATCAAGAATGCAAGGCGTGGACGTTTTCAGGTTTTACTTTTCCGCACGGCTCGCATGCTGGGTGAGTGATTTCCCGACTCGAACGCCTGCAACTCTGGATGGACCCCATACGGAGGTCAGGCCCGGAAGCGATGGCGGTCGACGAGTGGCTGCTGGAAACGACCCAAGTGCCAGTGCTGCGGGTCTATCGTTGGCAAGGTGAGTGGGGGAGTCTTGGCTACTTTGGAAAACTCTCTGAAGCAAAAGCGGCGTTTCCAGATCTAGACTGGGTCCGCCGCTGGACGGGTGGCGGAGTGGTGGATCACCGCGCGGACTGGACTTACACCTTGGTGATCCCGGCGGGCGAAGCACTCGCAAGTCAGCGGGGGGCGGAGAGCTATCGGCAAATTCACACGGCTTTAGCGGAGACGCTGCGGGAGGAAGGCCGGGAGCTACGCCTGTGCGACGGACTGGAGAAAACTGGGCAAGCTGCCTGTTTCGCGAATCCGGTGGATTATGATTTGGTCGGTGCAATGGGAGAAAAACTCGCCGGTGCGGGACAACGGCGGTCGCGTGCCGGGCTGCTGCATCAGGGGTCTGTGGCGCTATGTTGCTTGTCCTTTCAACAATCAAAAAACCGTGCACAGGCCTTTGCTGACCGGCTGGCGGCGGGGGAAATCGAGAAATTTTCTAGGGTTCTCGCGGAGTCTGACGTGATTCAGCGCATGATGGCACGATATTCGCTGGAAAAATGGACAGAGCGTCGCCAATGACGGCGAAAAGCGTCTGGGAATGGCTGCAAAGTTTGCTGAAGATTACAGGTTTTTTGCAAATTTTGCAGGATTTTGATCCAGGTTTCATGATTTCAGCTAATTTCTAATATTTGCAAGTCATTGTTTTTAAGTTAGTTAGCAAAACTTTTTAAAATTGGCACGTCGCTAGCAATGTATTTACTGTTCTCCGGGGGGAGTGCATTAGGACTTCGGTCCTTAACAAGCCAGTTTACCGAGTGTGTCACTTCGCTTTAAGCGCGGTCCGCCGGTAAACTGGTTTTTTGTTTAAATGCAGGTGGATCTTGGGTTCGGTTCATGGCCCAGCTCCCAACACGGAAGCATGCATTTTTTGCAGGTCCGTATTCCGCAGAATCTGCAGGTTTTTGTCAGATCGATCGTAGGTGGAATAGGGAGAATTTTATTAAATCATTCATAATAAGCTGGTTACGATTGTCTTTGAGGGTTGGCACGTTGCTAGCGGTATACCCACTGTTCTCCGGGGGGAGTGCATTAGGACTTCGGTCCTAAACAAGCCAGTTTACCGAGTGTGTCACTTCGCTATAAGCGCGGTCCGTCGGTAAACTGGTTTTTTGTTTTAATACGGGCGGGTCATGGGTTAGTTCAGGGCCCGGCTCCCAATCTGGAAAGATGCACTTTTTGCGGTTCCGTATTCCGCAGAATCTGCAGGTTTTTGTAAGGTTGATCGTTGGTGGGTAAGGTGATGAAATACGGAAGTCGCTCCTAATCCGTCAGTTGTGCTTGTCATTGAGGATTGGCATGCCTCATGCACGAATGCATTTGTTCTCCGGGGGGAGTTAACGACTATCGGACATCGTTCGATAAAATGAGCCAGCTTGCTGAGAGTGTTACTTTTCCTAAGGATAAGTCCCTCAGTAGGTTGGCTCTTCTATTTCAATCGATGCAGCATCGTCGCTATCACGGATTTTCTGAAGAATTGGGTGGAGTTCGGGAAAACCACTCGCTAGGAGTTTAAAACCCTCGGGGAAACTCCATGAATGACGATTTAAGTGAAATTCTCACCTTGCTGACCTGGCGGGGTGTAGAAGTGTGATGACTGGATAGACTCCAGATGTAACTCCATGAATGTAAGTTTCTTGAAAGTCCTAAGGTTCGATCTTGGCAAGCAGAGCGAGCCATTTTTATGGGCCGTGGCTGTTGACCGAGGGTGTGAAGTAAGCGTGCACGCGGTGAGTGGTTTGGAAGAAGCGGCACGCTTGGTGTCGGAGGAAGTTTTCGATTTGGTCCTATGCCCTTCGCGGACGGCTGATTTCACGGCGAGCGAGGTGCTCGACATGTTGAATGACAAATGCCGTGGACTACCCCTCATGGTGCTAGCCGAGACTTGGGACGATTCATATGCGATAGAGGCACTTAGGCGCGGAGCTGTTGAGGTTTTACAGGACCGTGAACGTGACCGATTTGCCGCATGGGTGGAGCGAGAGGCGCAGGTCATTCGTGCACGACAGCTGAAGTTTGCTGAGGCTACCCAGGTGAGGCGGCTGCGACCTGAAACTGCGAATCACGGACCCGTCGTGACTCGTGAAAGCTTGCTTCAAATCGCCAGCGATGCAGCGCAAATGGGCGGGTGGATGTTAGAGCTACCCAATAAAAAAGTCACTTGGTCCGACCAAGTATGTGAGATTTACGGAGTCTCGCCTGGGACGTCGCCCTTGCTAGAGGAGGCTCTTCAGTTCGTCGCGGAGGAGTGGCGAGCCACCGTGGTGGAGGTTTTTGAAAAATGCATCAACGAAGGTTCGCGCTTTGACGAGGAGATCCAAATCATCACGAAACAACAAGACCGGATCTGGTTGAGAATCGTCGGTGAAGCGATCAAAGGAAACAATGGTGAAACCCTTCGATTGCAAGGTGCGATTCAAGACATTACCGAGATTAAAAGCGTGCAGTTCAACGCAGACGAATTGCGGCGTGAGACGGAACAGATTTATCAAAAGCAACGGTCTGCATTGATCGAGCTGACTCAGTGCATCCCACTGGACAGTCACGATGCGATTTCCTCATTTCACCGCATCACCGAGCGTGCCGCAGCCACTCTGGGCGTTGCACGGGTGAGCATTTGGAAATACATGGATGACCGTAGCGCCCTCAAATGCCTCGATTTATTTCAAGCGCAGACAGGAGAACACAGTGAGGGAATGATCCTAATCGCCAAGGACTACCCTGCCTATTTCCACGGCCTTACCGAAGCAGGAATCATCTCTGCAGACGACGCTCATTCCTCGCCATACACCTCAGAGTTTTCGGAAAACTACCTCACTCCGTTAGGGATTACTTCCATGTTAGACGTGCCCGTTCACGGCAGTGACGGCATCGAATACTTCATGTGCAACGAGCACATCGGGCCAGCGCGTAGTTGGACGGCTCCGGAAAAAACATTCGCCATCGCCATCGCCAATTTAGTGTCTCTCGTGATTCAGAGTGCTGAGCGCTCGCGAGTTCAAACACAGCTCATCGAGAGCCTCCAGCGATTCCAATCCGTAGCCAACGCGACAAGTGACACCATCTGGGATTGGGACTTGGACAGCGATGCCGTGTGGTGGGGGGCGGGATTTAGCGACCTATTCGGAATCCCCGCAGATCCACACCATTTGAGCATCAAGGGCTGGATTGAACTCATTCATCCAGAAGACCGCGCCTCGCTCGTCGATGGGATTTATGCGGTCATTCGGGGCACCGGGCACCGCTGGAGCGCAGAGTATCGTTCTCTTCATCCATCCGGGAAAATCACGCACATCCTCGGGCGTGGTACCGTCATTCGGGATACCTCAGGGAAAGGCATCCGCATGGTCGGCGGGATGATGGATCTCACCGCGCGCAAACTCGCGGAGTTAGAACTGACCCGCACCCACCGAGCCTTACAGATGCTTACCTCCTGTGGAGAGATGCTGATCCGTGCGGTGGATGAAAATGAACTCCTCGCTGAAACCTGCCGCTTGGCCGTGGAGGTCGGTGGATACCGGATGGCCTGGGTCGGCTATGCCATGAATGATAGTGCCAAGCGAGTGAAGCCGATGGCACAAGCTGGGGAAGAACATGGCTACCTTTCGGAAACCATCATCAGTTGGGACCCTGAGAGTCCCGGTGGCATGGGGCCAGTCGGCTGCTGCATCCGCGAAGGGCGGGCGATCTACCTAGAGGATATTACCGGGCAATTCAACACCTTGGAAAACTTGGAGCCAGCCTTGAAAAGGGGATACCGCAGCGTGATTTGTCTCCCATTTCGAGATGAGCAATCCGTCTTCGGCGTGCTCTGCCTTTACAGCGACCAAGCTTGCCAGACTGGGACAGAAGAGATTCAGCTCCTGCTCGACATGGCAGGGGATCTTGCCTTCGGAATCAAAAACATCCGCACTCGGAAGATGGCCCTCCGCATGCATGATGTGGTGATCAAGGTCGCTCAAGCGGTATCTACCGGCATCGATTCATCCTTTTTCGACATGCTCACCTCAAACATGGTTGAGGCTTGTGGTGCGCTCGGTGGCTTGATCGGTCGATACGATCCGCTGGGTCAAAACATTGAGACCATTTCCCTCGTCTTGGGCGGGCAATTGGCAAAACCTGTCACCTATCCCATCGCTGGCACTCCCTGCGAGGCTGTGGTGAGCGGATTGACTTGCGTCTTTCCAGAATCCCTCCGCGAGAAATTTCCCAAGAGCGAACTCGTCGCCGACCTTGGGATGGAGTCCTACATCGGTCTTCCGCTGCTAGACCAAAGAAATAAAGTGGTCGGACTCATGACCGTCTTTTTCTCCAAACCGCTGGAAGAAGCCCAGTTCGTCCAGTCCACCCTCCAGATCTTCGCCGTCCGTGCAGCCGCAGAGCTTGCGCGCCAGCAAGCAGATGCCCGCATTCGCGAACAAGCATCTCTTCTCGACATGGCTCAAGACGCCATCTCCGTTAGGGATCTCGACCATAAGATCACGTTTTGGAATAAAAGCGCCGAACGGCTCTTCGGCTGGACTTCAGAGGAGGCCGTCGGACGCCGCGCTGACGAAATCCTTTTCCATAACCCAGATGCCTATCATCTCGCGCACCAACAAACTCTGCTCAATGGCGAGTGGGTAGGCGAAATCAATCAAAAGGACAAGTATGGCCGCCGACTCATCATCAAAGTGCGCTGGAGCCTCGTCCGCAACTCACAAGGAGTGCCTGTGAGCATCCTCGCCATCGATACCGATATTTCCGAGTATCGTAAGCTCGAAAACCAGTTCCTTCGCGCCCAGCGCTTGGAAAGCATCGGCACCCTCGCAGGTGGCATCGCCCATGATCTGAACAACATCCTATCGCCCATCTTCATGGCGGCGGAATTGCTGAAAATGCGCGACCAAGACGCCAGATCTTCAGAGCTGCTAGCGACCATCGAGAATAGCGCCAGACGAGGTGCTGAGATGGTCGGGCAAGTGCTATCCTTCGCGCGCGGCCAAGAAGCGGGTAAAATCCAAATCCACCCGCGGCAACTCATCAACGAAATCGAGATCATCGCCCGCGATACCTTCCTCAAAAAAGGCTACTTCAAGGTCCGCGCCAGGCGCGATCTCTGGACCCTCCAAGGCGACCCCACCCAACTTCAACAAATCCTCCTCAATCTCTGCGTCAACGCCCACGACGCCATTCAAGACGGCGGAGAAATCTCCATCAGCGCGGAAAATTGCTACATCGACGCTGCCTTCGCCGCCTTAAATCTCCACGCGCACGTTGGGCCATACGTTTGCTTGGAAGTCGCCGACACTGGTATCGGCATCCCAGCCCACATCATCGAGAAAATCTTCGACCCATTCTTCACCACAAAAACGGGCAATAAAGGCACAGGACTCGGCCTCTCCACCTCCCTCACCATCGTCAAAAGCCACGGCGGCTTCATCGAGGCCACCAGCACTCCCAGCGAGGGTACTCGCTTCCGCGTTTACCTACCCGCCCAAGAGGAGTCGATTTCTCCCATCCATAATCCTTCAGACAGCCGCTTTCCCCGCGGAAATGGCGAGCTGATCCTTGTGGTGGACGATGAATCCGCGATTCGTGAAATGGCCACTCAAACTCTCCAAACTTACGGCTACCGCACCCTTGTTGCAGAAAATGGTGAGGTCGCCATCTCCCAATATATCGCCCACCGGGAGGAGATTTGCCTTGTCTTCACCGACATCATGATGCCAGTTCTAGATGGTATTGGTGTCATCCAACAACTCACGGAACTAAACCCTCATTTGAAAATCATCGCCACCAGCGGCGTCGTCGCCAACCGCGAGCCCGCCGAACAAGCTGGCCGCGCCGGAGCCACGATTCTCGACTTTTTGCCTAAACCATACACCCCTCAAACATTGCTCGTGAGCCTTCAACACGCACTCCTCAAGCCTGCTGAATCCGCTAAATAGCAAATTTTTCCTCTCCGAATCACTTCTTAGTAACCGAAATGTCATCGACATCTATCAATCCTCCCAATCTCCTCATCATTGACGATGACGAAACCATCCAGCGCCTCCTCGTCATCGCAGCACAAGATCTCGGCTGGCGTCCCATCTCCGCAGGCTCAGGCCACGAAGGCTTAAAGGCACTCGCCCCCGGCCTCGAAGCCGTCATTCTCGACCATGGTCTGCCAGGCATGGACGGCCTACAGACCCTCGTGCGCATCCGGGAATACTCAGCCACGCTCCCCGTCATCATGCTCACGGGCCTAAATGATGCGGAAACGGCCGTCCAAGCCCTGCGTGCGGGTGCCGATGATTACCTCACCAAACCCTTCGAGTTGAAGCGCCTGTTTGATCTACTCCGCACCGCTCGCCTAGCCCGGAAGCACACCCCACCGCCCGCCGCCGCCGCGAAATCAAGCCGCCCACCCAAGGCTGCCCTCACCAGTGAGAATCCCCACCTCCGTCAGCTCCTCACCAACGTCGCCAAAGCCGCACGGCTCGACAGCACCATTCTCCTCACCGGAGAAAGCGGCACCGGTAAGACACATTTCGCCCGGGAAATCCACCGCCTCAGCCCACGCTCCGCCGAGGAATTCATCACCGTCAGTTGCCCGGCCCTCCCGCGCGAACTCCTCGAATCCGAACTCTTCGGCCACGAGCGCGGTGCCTTCACCGGGGCCGTCTCTGCTCGGTCAGGGCGCTTCGAGCAAGCTTCCAAAGGCACCCTGTTCCTCGATGAAATTGGGGATTTACCCCCAGAACTCCAGCCGAAGCTCCTCAACGTCCTCCAAGATCGTGAATTCTTCCGCGTCGGTGGCAGTAAGATCCTTCAAACCAACGCCCGAGTCATCGCCGCGACGAACGTCGATCTCAAAAGTCGAGTGGATTCCGGTGCCTTCCGTGAGGATCTCTACTACCGCCTCAATATCATCGAACTCCGCATCCCCGCCCTCCGCGAGCGCCGCGAAGACATCCCCACGCTCACCCACGACATTCTCACCCAGATTGCCCAGCGCCGTAAAGTCGCAGGATGGGAGTTGGCGGAAGACGCCGCTCAAGTCCTCCTCAGCTATGATTGGCCCGGAAATGTCCGACAATTGGAAAATATCCTCGAACGCGCCACTGCCTTTGCCGAGCAAGCCAAACTCTCCGCCAACGATTTCATCCCGCTGCTAGAAGGGCGGCGTGATTCCACCACAGCTGCTCCACGCGGACTCACTCTCCAAGAAGTCGAGCGAGACGCCTTCATGCAGACCTACCTTCAAACCGGTAAAAACAAAGCCAAGACCGCTCGCGAACTCGGCATTTCCGAGCGCTCCGTTTACAATCTACTCGGTCGCCACGGCCTTAAATAGTTCACCACGTCCGTCGGCTTGAAAATCCACACTTCTTGCGGGTTGACCTCGTTCTGGGAGACCTCTAGCCTGCGGCCCGAATTCCCATTCAATCTATGAAAACACCAATAACCGTCTCCATCACGGGTGCTGCAGGCCAGATCGGCTACGCTCTCCTTTTCCGCATCGCCTCAGGCTTCGTCTTCGGCCCGGATCAACCGGTGAACCTCCGCCTCATTGAGATCGAGCCCGGCCTCCCTGCTCTCGAAGGTGTGATCATGGAACTCGACGACTGCGCCTTCCCACTTCTCAACGAAGTCGTCGGCACCGCTGACCTGAACGAAGGCTTCAAGGGAGCCAACTGGTCGCTTCTCGTCGGCTCCGTGCCACGGAAAGCTGGGATGGAACGCGCCGACCTCCTCGGAATCAACGGGAAAATCTTCACCGGCCAGGGCAAAGCCATCGCACGCAACGCCGCCAATGACATCCGCGTGCTCGTCGTCGGTAATCCTTGCAACACCAACGCCCTCATCGCCATGAACAACGCGGATGGCGTGCCAAAGGATCGCTTCTTCGCCATGACCCGCTTGGACGAAAACCGCGCCAAGAGCCAACTCGCGAAAAAGGCCAGCGTCCACCAGTCCAAGGTCACCAACCTCTGCATCTGGGGTAACCACTCCGCCACTCAGTATCCCGATTTCACCAACGCGAAAATCAACGGCCGCCCCGTGACCGACGTCATCTCCCACGTCGAGTGGCTCAAGGGTGACTTCATCAGCACCGTGCAACAACGCGGTGCCGCCATCATCAAAGCCCGTGGCGCATCCTCCGCCGCTTCCGCTGCAAATGCGGCTCTCGACACTGTCGTCAGCCTCATCAACCCCACTCCTGCGGGCGATTGGCACTCGGTCGCTGTCTGCTCGGACGGCTCTTACGGCATTGAAAAAGGCCTCATCGCCTCCATGCCGATCCGCACCGTTTCCAATGGCAAATGGGAAGTCGTGCAAGGCCTCCCGATCGATGCCTTCAGCCAAGGCAAGATCGACCTCACCATCGGCGAGCTCAAGGAAGAGCGCGACGCGGTGAAGGATCTGCTGCCGAAATAAGCGGTTTTTCTTCAGAAAATCCCTACTGCCTCACGGTGGTAGGGATTTTTTGTTTTTGCAGAGCCGTGCCGCCCCGGTTCTACTCACCCAACGATGAATTTCCCGCTGACTTACCCGCCCTTTGAGCATTGGGTCTGGCTGATCCCTGCCTTCTGGATCGGCGCGTGCATCGGCTCGTTTTTAAATGTGGTCATCTATCGGCTGCCGCTCGGCCTGTCGGTCAACTCCCCGAAGCGTTCGTTTTGCCCCTTGTGTAAAAAGCCCATCCCCATGTGGCTGAATGTCCCCCTCGTGAGCTGGCTATGGCTGCGCGGTCGCTGCCGGGATTGCGCGGCACCCATCGCCTTCCGCTACTTCGGCGTGGAGCTGCTCACCGCCCTTTTATTCACCGCCGCCTGGTGGATCTTCGCCCCGCAGGCCGTGGCGGTGATGCTATTTCTGTGGGTCTTACTCGCCTTGTTAGTGGCCATCACTTTCATCGACGCGGAGCACCTCATTATCCCCACAAATCTAACCTGGGGCGGCTCCGTTTGTGGTCTGCTCGCCTGCGCCGTCTGGCCAGACTTGCCGAATCTCGCAGGCTACACCGGGACCCGCGGCGCGGCTTTGGTCCAGAGTCTCGGCGGCTGGGTCCTTGGATTTGGCATCTTATGGGTCGTCGTGGAGTTAGGGAAAAAAGCCCTGGGCAAGAAGTCACTCACCTTCGAGCAAGCCGTGCCATGGTCACTGAAAGAGGCGGAAAATGAGACAGACCCACTGCATTTCCTCATCGGTGAAGAGTCGATTCCTTGGTGGGATATCTTCAGTCGTAAGTCCGATCAATTGAGAATCGAGGCGACTGCCATCCGAGTCAGTGGTCAGGCGATCGGGCAGGGGACATTGCTGCTGCGGGAAGCGGAAATCGAACTGCCAGATGGCACGGTGCATTTGCTCGCGGAGATCCAGTCACTCGACGGCATGGCGACCTCTGCTGTGATTCCGCGCGAGGCGATGGGCATGGGCGACGCCCATCTACTGGCGATGATCGGTGCCTTTTTCGGCTGGGGCGGAGTGGTGCTTTCCTTGTTTGCCTCGTCGATTTTCGCCTTGATCGCCGCCGCGATTGGCCGGATTGGCTTTGGTAAACAGCTCCCTTTCGGGCCATTTCTCGCCATGGGAGCCTTGGCTTGGCTTTTCGGCGGCTGGAAACTGTGGCACTGGTATCTCAGCGCCTTCGGCCTCGCTGGAATGTAGAATTGCGAACGATGAGTGATCACCCGCCCGCCTCTTGGAAGGACAGCACCGCCCTAGCGCGGGCGATTCTCCGCGATCGCTTGGAGCGGCGGAAATGGCTTGGCCGGATGATGCTTGTCCCCGTCGCCATGTTGGCCCTCGGGCTCTGGGTGGTGCCTGACTGGATTTGGGAAAGCCCTTGGCGCGCCCTCGCTTGGTGGGGTGGCTGCGCCGCCTCGACGGTGATCGTGGTGATTTTCGCGATCTACGATGCGCTGATGGTCATTCGTGAAGAACGAGCTAAACTGCCGAAACGATGAGTGCCGTACGACCTGTCATCTATCAACTCATGGTGCGGACCTTCGGTAACACCAACGAGACGCGAAAAGTGAATGGCACACTCGCGGAAAATGGCTGCGGGAAATTCGCGGACCTCACCGCGACGGCGCTCAGCTCATTGCAAGCACTGGGATTCACCCACCTCTGGCTCACCGGAGTGCTCGAACAAGCCAGCGGCACCGCCTATCCGAACCGCCCCGCAGATGCAGCGGTGCTGCTAAAAGGAATCGCCGGCAGCCCTTATGCGATCAAGGATTACTTCGATGTCTGCCCCGACTACGCCTGCGATCCCGAGCAGCGCCTCACCGAGTTCCGCTCCTTGTTAGCCCGTTGTGCAGAGTGCGGGCTGAAGGTGATCATTGACTTCGTGCCCAACCACGTCGCTCGCTCTTACGCTTCGGATGTGCGGCCAGAATCCTCTTTCGGGCAAGGCGATGACCCCTCGTGTTTTTTCAACAGGGACAATCATTTTTACTACCTCCGCAAGGATGATCCTGGAGGCGGCCCACCCTTGAAGTTACCGGTAGGTGAGGGCACTTACCCGCCGGAATCACAGATCGGGCGCGTCACCGGCAACAACGCGGTGACCTGGGCTCCCTCGCTCAACGATTGGTATGAAACGGTGAAATTGAACTACGGCCACGATTTCACCCAAGGCCGCCACACCGCTCTTCCCGGACCAGATGCCGCCCCTTCCGAGGTGCCGAAGACCTGGCGCACGATGGACGAGATCCTCTCCTACTGGCAGGAAATGGGCGTGAATGGCTTCCGCGCCGACATGGCCCACATGGTGCCCATTGAGTTTTGGGCTTGGGCCGTGAAACGGGCGCGGCAGCGCCAGCCAGGCGTGTTTTTCTCCGCAGAAGCCTATGACAACGACCCGGCCAAGCTGACGGATGGCCATGTGCTCGATGAACTGCTCAAGGCAGGCTTCGACGCGGTCTATGATGACCCGAGCTACGATGTCCTAGAAGGCATCTATGACTCCGGGAAATGGGCAAATGACCTGGATTCGCAAACTTTCACCGGGCCGCGATTTCACCAATCTCTCCGCTACGCAGAAAATCACGACGAAGTCCGGCTCGCGAGTCCTATGGAATGGGGCGGCCTCGGGATGAAGGTCGGCAAGCCTGTTTCCGCCGTGCTTTTTGCGATGGGCCGTGGCCCGGTGATGCTCTATCACGGCCAAGAAGTCGGAGAACCCGCCGCTGGCCAAGAAGGTTTCGGCGGTGATGATGCACGCACGACGATCTTCGACTATTGGTCGATGCCAGAGTTCACCAAATGGGTGAACGGCGGGAAATTCGACGGCGGCAGACTCAGTCCAGATCAAGCCTCACTCCGCGCATGGTATGGGAAGTTGCTGCGCACGATCCAAGCCCCAGCCTTCACCCACGGCGAATTCTACGGCCTCAATCACGCGAACCAACAAAATGAAGCCTTCGGGCGGGTGGGGGATGAAACCGTTTCCGGCCACTGGCTTTACGCCTTCCTCCGCCACGATCCCACGACTGGGCAATCGTTTCTTATCGCCGTGAACTTTCACGGTTCACAGACCTTGGAGGACGTGAAAATCGGCATTCCACAAGACGCCTGGAACTTCATGAAACGAGCCGCCGCTGACCCATGGCTATTTTCCGAACGCCTCGAAGGACCGCGCTCCATCCTCTCCGAAAACGGGAATCTCGTGCTTCCATCAATCCCGCCATGCAGCGCCTTGATGATGGAAATCACCGCGGCAAGGTGATTTGCAGCAATACGGAATCCTCCGTCGCCACCAAGCCCGCACTGCCGCGCGGCAGCATCACGAAAGCGCCTTTTCCAAACGAGCGTCCGCCCGCATCGGCCAGTTTCCCGCTCACCACCGTGAGGATCGAAAACTGCCCGTCGTCTGGATTCTGGATGGAATCCCCGGATTTTAATGCCTTCTGGTCCGTCTTGAAATAGGCACACTTCGCGAGACACTCGCCTTCCGCGACATCCATCGTCGGCTCGAAGTCGTCGAAGTCGATGCTCGCCAGCGACTCGGCCACATGCAGCTCGCGCGGCTTGCCATCCAGTCCGCAGCGATTCCAGTCAAACACCCGGTAAGTCGTATCCGAGTTTTGCTGGATTTCATGGATCAAAAACCCCGCGCCGATCGCATGCAGCCGCCCGGATGCGATGAAGATGGAATCCCCCGTCTGCGGTGTGATCGCATGCACACACTCCGCCACCGTCCCAGCAGAAATCGCGGCCTCGAAGTCGGCACGCGTGACCCCATTTTTCAGCCCCACGTAAAGCTTGGCCCCAGCATCGCAGTCCGCGATGTACCACATCTCCGTCTTCGGCTCACCCCCTAGGCTGGCGGCTAAATCGGCCGGCGGATGCACTTGGATCGATAAATCATCCCGTGCATCCAAAACCTTGATGAGGATGGGAAATCGCGGAAAATCAGGAAATTCTTCACCGAAAATCTCGCCACGCCGCGTCGTCCAAAGCTCATGCAGCGAGCACCCCGCGAGCGGTCCTTCGATCACCATCGACTGCGCCTCCGGGCGGTCCACCACTTCCCAAGACTCGCCAAATGGACTCGTGGCATTCGGCAAGTCCCGCCCGTAAATTCGTTCTAACTCCCGCCCGCCCCAAACGCGCTCCATGTAAATCGGCTTAAACGTAATTGCATCCATGTCCTGACTTTAGGGCTCCCATTTCACCCTGACAATCCAAGAAAACGCCGATGAACGGAGCTGGAATGGAACCCAGATGAAGAGGCGGAATTTGCGAGTACAATTTTAGAAATACCTTTATTGATACCATCTCTCGTCTCCTTACATCTCCTTAATCGGTGGCGTTTCAAATGATTTCCCTAGCTCGATGGTAGTGAAAATCGATGCCCGGCCGTTTCAAATTCGTGCTAAGAAGTTGTTTATGTCGCGCGTATTGGTGACGCTTTTGCTCCAAGAAAACTCAGTTCCTTCCGTGATGATCCGAAAACCACTCTCCAGTCTCGCACGCGTCGCTTTCGCCTGCGCCATCTTTAGTTCGCAGAGCCATGCAGCCGACAAGATCGTCTTCCTCGCCGGTGGCCGCAGCCACGGGCCGGGCGAACACGAATTCCGCGCCGGCTCGATGCTCCTTGCCAAGGCCCTCAACGAGAGCGGACTGGACGTTAGAGCCGAGGTCATCAGCGGTTGGCCCGCCGACGACAAGGTCCTCGACGATGCCAAGGCGATAATCATCTACGCCGACGGCACCAGCGTCGTCGGCAAGGGCTGGGAAAAGGTCGACAAGCTCGCCAAGGGTGGCACCGGCCTGATGTTCATGCACTACGCCGTACACCCCACCGCTGCCGAGGGTGAGAAATACTACCGTCCCTGGATCGGTGGAGCCTTTGAAACCGATTTTTCCGTGAATCCGCACTGGGTGGCCGATCTCCAGGCGCTCCCGAACCACCCGGTTTCCCGCGGCGTAAACTCGCTCGTCGAGGCCTACGATGAATTCTATTACAACATGCGCTTCCCCGCCGACCGCTCGCAGCTTCTCGACCTCGTCACCGCCACTCCCGACCGCAGCCGAGTGAAGCGGTACATCAACCTCTGGAACCAGCACGGCGTGGAAGGCCTCGACAAGAAGCAGACCTTGATGTGGGGCATTCAGCGGCCCGACGGCGGTCGCGGCGTCGGCTTTACCGGTGGCCACTACCACCGGAACTGGGCGGTCGACGGCTTCCGCACCCTCGTCCTGAACGCCATCGTCTGGACCGCCGGTCTCGAGGTCCCCGCGAAGGGAGTTCCCTCCAAGCCGCTGACCGAAGCTGAGCTCAACGCCAACCTCGACGACAAGGGCAAGCCCGCCAACCTCAAGCTCGTCGAGGCCGGTGAATTCAAGAAAATCCCCGCCGCCGCGATCCAGACCGAGCGCGAGGCCGGATTCAACAGCGCCAAGCCCCCCGCCAACGCGGTTTCTGCGGCCAAGCCGAAATCCGATACCGTGAAACCCGTCGCCGAAAGCGCGGAAATGAACCCCGGAAACACCCGCCTTCAGGAGATCAACGCCTCCATCGCCGGAGCCAAGGAGCTCTATCTCGTCGTCTCCGACCTCGGCGAAATGGCCTTCGACTGGGCCAACTGGATCGATCCCAAGCTCATCCTCAAAGGCGGCAAGGTGGTCGAGCTCACCGAGCTGAAGTGGCGTTCCGAGGAAACCAGCTACGGAAAGTCTAAGGTCGGCAAGAACATCGAAGGCGGCACGCTCTCCATTGATAAGAAGACCTATGAAAAGGGCATCGGCACCCACGCCGCGTCCATCATTGTCTTCGATCTCCCTGCGGACGTTGAAACCTTCACCGCGCAGGTGGGCCTTGATGACGGTGGTGCGTTCCGCGACGAAAAGCCCACCTCGGCAGACGTTAAATTCCAGGTCTTCACCCAGAATCCCGCCAGCATGACCGATACCTTTGTTCCCGAGGACCTATTCACTCTCTCGGATGACAAGCTGGAAGTCACCGTCTGGGCCACCACTCCCCAGCTCTACAACCCGACCAACATCGACTTCGATGCCCAAGGCCGCCTCTATGTCGCGGAAGGGGTGAACTACCGCGCCGGTGCAAAGAGCAGGCGCCCCGAGGGGGATCGCATCGTGATTCTTGAGGACAGCGATGGCGACGGCACCACAGACAAGTCCGATGTCTTCACCCAGGATCCGAACCTCGAATCCCCGCTCGGTGTCGCGGTTCTTGAAAACAAAATCATCGTTTCTCAGCCGCCTGACCTTCTGGTTTACACTGACGTTAACGGCGACCGCAAATTCGACGCCGCCGTCGACAAACGTGAGGTTCTGCTCACCGGCTTCAACGCACGCCAGCACGACCACTCGCTGCACAGCGTCACCGTCGGCCCCGATGGCCAGTGGAACTTCAACAACGGCAATTGCGCCGGCATCTTCACCGACAAGTCTGGAAAAACCTTTCGCATGGGCAGCAGCTACTACCAGAGCGGTGGTGGCACCTGGTACTCGGACACTCGTTCGATCGCCGGTCAGCCGAGCGATGATGGCAACATCTGGGTCGGTGGCTTTTCCGTCCGTATGAATCCGGACGGAACCAACGCCCGCATCGTCGGCCACAACTACCGCAACTCCTACGAACAAGCGCTGACCTCCTTCGGCGACATGTTCCAGAGCGACAACGATGACCCGCCAGCCTGCCGCGTGGCCGAGGTGATGGAAGGCGGAAATGCCGGCTTCTCGTCCGCCGACGGCCAGCGTTCTTGGAATGCCGACAAGCGCCCCGGTCAGGACACCCCGACGGCCGAATGGCGTCAGGAAGATCCCGGCACCATGCCTTCCGGTGATGTTTATGGCGGCGGATCGCCCACCGGCGTCGCCTACTATGAAAATGGCGCGCTCGGTGACAAGTGGCAGGGTCTCCTGCTCGCCTGCGAAGCCGGAAAGAACGTCGTCTTTGGCTACCTCCCGGTCCCCGATGGCGCGGGCTTTAAGCTGGAACGCATCGACTTCATGACCTCCAACAAGGAGAAGCAGTTCGCAGGCTCCGACTTCATTGGCGGTGCAGGCAAGGAGCTCAAGCACCTCTTCCGTCCCGCCGACGTCACGGTTGGTCCGGATGGCGCGCTTTACGTCGCCGACTGGTTCGACGGACGCGTCGGCGGGCACGGCACAATGGACAAGTCCGGTTCCGGCACCATTTACCGCATCGCGCCGAAGGGCTTCAAATCGGTCGTGCCGAAGTTCGATCTGACCACCACCGCAGGCCAGATCGCCGCCTTGAAGAGCCCCTCGGTGAACGTCCGCAACAGCGGCTTCACCCGCCTTAAGGCCCAGGGTAACAAGGCGGTTCCGGCCGTTTCCGAACTGCTCAAGGATAAGAATCCCTACCTCGCCGCTCGCGCCGTCTGGCTCCTCGCCCAAATGGGAGACTCCGGCATGGCCGCCGTGGTCAAGCTGCTCGGTGCCTCCGATGCTCGCACCCGCCTCGTCGCCTGCCGCGCCATCCGCTCCGCCGGCGGAGATCCGGTCAAGCTCGCCGGGAAAATGGCCTCCGACGCCTCGCCGATGGTCCGCCGCGAGATCGCCCTCAGCCTACGCGACGTTCCGGCGGAAAAGTCCGTGCCTTTCCTCGTGAAAATCGCCAAGCAGTTCGACGGCAAGGATCGCGCTTACCTCGAAGCCTTCGGCCTTGGTAGCACCGGCAAGGAAGCCGCTGTTTACACCGCCCTCCGCAAGGACATGGCCGCCGCGCCCGACGCCTGGACCGATGCCTTCGCTTGGCTCGCTTGGAGGCTCCACCCGCCGCAGGCCGTCGCCGACCAGAAGGCCCGTGCGCTTTCGCCTAAGGTCAGCGCCGATCAGGTGAAATTGACCCTCACCGCCCTAGGCTTCACCCCCAGCGCCGCCGCCGCCACCGCCATGATCCAGCTCGCGAACACCAAGGACTTCTCCCAGAAGGACCTCGCCTCCTGGTGGGTGAACAACCGCAAGGGCAACCTCTGGAAAGCCTTCAACGTGGACGTCATCCTCAAATCCATGGGCCAGGATCCGGCCAGCGTGAAGCTCGTCTCCGTGGAAATGCCGCCCGAACCCACCACCGCTCCCAAGCTGCCGCCCCTCGCTGAAATCCTGAAACTCCAGGGCGATGCCGAGCGCGGCAAGGGCGCCATCGCCGCCTGCTACATGTGCCACCACGTCGGCGACCTAGGCGTGGAATACGGACCCGACCTCACCACCTTCGGCAAGCAGCAGCCCAAGGAAGTCGTCATCAACTCCATCCTCAACCCCTCAGCCGACATCTCCCACGGCTACGAAGGTTCCATCCTGAAAACCACCGATGGCATCACCATCACCGGCATGGTCCTCAGCGACGGCGATCCCGTCATCATGAAAACCCTTGGCGGCCAGGCCCAGACCATCGCCAAGTCCCGAGTCGCCAGCCTCAAGCCCTTGGAAAAATCCCTCATGTATGTCCCCGCCCAGCTCGGCCTCACCGCCCAGTCCATCGCCGACATCGCCGAGTATCTGAAAACCCGCTGATCCCGGCGCAGCAATTCCTGACTCCCCAAAACCCCGGACTGTCCTAGTCCGGGGTTTTGCATTTCAACGGACAGAAGGCAGCACCCACTGTCTCTCTTTCGGATATCCGCTAGAGCGAGTCGCCCGAAACCACCCCATCCCAAACCTCCTGATAGCTGCACGCAACACGGGAAAAAACCTTGCTAAATCAAGGAATACTGACAGGTTGCGCACTGTGGCACGATGTCGGATATCATGTCCCCAGATGCTACGAAAACTGCTGTTCTGCAAGAATTTTAGACCAAACCAAACAAACAAACGAATATGGGACCAATAGGAATGCCAGAATTAATAATAATCCTCATCATGGGCATCATGGTGGCGGTAGTCGGAGTCCTACC
>JAIXQH010000061.1 GCA_027484055.1 Verrucomicrobiaceae bacterium
AACTGGCCGGCTGGGGCGATCACCTGACCATCACCGATCTGGTGCACCACATGGCCGGGTTCGTGACGGATGACCCGTGGGGAGACCGGCAGACCCCGCTGCCCGAAGCCGAGTTCAGCGCCCTGTTGAAAGCCGGCGTGCCCTTCACCCGCGCGACCGGCCTCACCCACGAATATAGCAATCTTGGCTATGCCATTCTGGGCCGCGTGATCCGCAATGTGACAGGCCAGCCGTTCGAAGCCGAGATCGCCCGCCGCCGCTTCCAGCCGCTCGGCATGGCCGCCACCACATTCAACCTGGCCGATGTGCCGCAAGCCAAGCTCGCCACCGGCTGGCGGCGCGAGGATGGCGACTGGAAACGCGAGCCTGACATGGGCCCCGGCACCTTTGGTGCGATGGGCGGCGTGATCACCACCGTGCCGGATTATGCTCGCTGGGTGGAGCATCTTTTGTCCGCCTGGCCCGCCGCCGCACCTGGGGAGGCCGAACCCAAGGCCCGCGCCACCATGCGCAGCTTGGGCCGCGGCGAAGGCTCACCCCGGCGGATGGACAGGCCCGGCAACGCCGGCGTGCCCACCTGCATGGTGGCTGTGGTCTATGGCGGCGGCTTGCGGATCGGCGATGATTGCCAACTGGGCCGCGTGGCGTTCCACGGCGGCGGCTATCCCGGTTATGGCAGCCACATGATCTTCGCGCCCGATCGCGGCTGGGGCGTGTTTGTCTTCACCAACCACACCTATGCCGGCGCGGCCGCCCCAGCCTGGGCAGCACTGACCGCGATCAAGCAGGCCGGACTGATGCCGGCAGACGTGTTCCCGCTCTCGCCCGCGCTCGCCCGGCTGGTGGCACCGATGCACCTGTTGTTCACCAGCGGCGACGTCAGCAGGATCAGCGCCAATCTGGCCGGCAATTTCCTGATGGACCGCGATGCCGGCCACCGGCGCGACGACATCGCCGCCATCACCGCCAAATCCGGCCCCTGCCCGGCCCCACCCGGCGTGCGGGCCCTTGGTGCGCTGGAGGGCGAATATCTCTGGCATTGCAAGAACGGCACGCTGATCGCCCACACCCTGTTGGCGCCGACCCAGGCCCCACAGATCCAGGCCCTGGACTGGCGCTTCGAGGCCAAGCGCTGAAGAAACAAGCTGCTGAGCGGCGGTGGTCGGGATGACAGGATTCAAACAAATAACTGGAAAATAACCATAATAAAAGCTATAATGTCCTACACAGGACCTGCACAGGCACGGCACGTCAATGGGTTACGACGAAAGTCTGCACAGTTTCTGCACAGCGGAGTGTAGGATATGGCTTTCGTCACCGATAAGGAAGAGCTCAAGAACGGCCTCATCATCTTCCGCCGTGGCGACGTGGTGCATTCAAACTTCTATTGCCGCATCAAGCTCCCCAAAGAGGATCGTTACAAGACGATCTCTCTGAAGACCGCTGACAAACAGACCGCCCGCGACCGCGCCTTCGAGCAGGACGCGGACATTCGGTTCCGCCTCAAGCACGACGTTGCAGTGTTCAACCGGCCGTTCCGGCAGGTGGC
Organism: Verrucomicrobiaceae bacterium; assembly: GCA_027484055.1. Lineage (GTDB taxonomy): Bacteria > Verrucomicrobiota > Verrucomicrobiia > Verrucomicrobiales > Akkermansiaceae > Luteolibacter. The sequence goes on from JAIXQH010000061.1 coordinate 1,550, forward strand.
AGACGAGTATCTGCAAACACAGCAGCGCCGTGCGGATACCGGAGAGGTTTCACGCGATCGCGTCAAAAATCTCCGAAATGCCTTCAACCGTGCGCTAAACGACTATGTCGGCAGCACCCAAATTCACCTGATCAGCCAGGACAGCTGGGCGCAGTATCCCACTTGGAGGCGCGAGAACGGGAAGGGCCGCTTCCGCGAGCATATCAGCGATTCAACCATCGCTTTTGAAATGGGCGCCCTCAATGCTGTGATGAATTTCGCCATCACCAAGCGCTATGTCCCGGCCAGCCATCGGTTCGAGGGCCGCCCGAAACTCAAGACGATGCGCCGCGATGAATTCACGCTGGAGGAGTATCGCAAGCTGCACAGCGTCGGCCGCAAATGGATACGCGCGGCCACCAGCCCACAGGGCACCTGGTATCGAACCATGTGCTACAATTTCATGCTCATCATGTGCAACACGGGCATGCGTCCGCCGGAAGCGAAGAATCTCCGCTGGCGAGACATCATGACCGCCAAGGATCGCGACGGACGCGAAATCATCGTCATGTTCGTTCAGGGCAAGGGCAAATCCCGCAAGCTAGTCGCCCCCAAAAGCGTGGGAGACTACCTTGCCCGCGTCCGCGAATTATCCAAAGCGACCAAGCCGGATGACTCAGTTTTCACCATCATCAACGGCAAACCCGCCAAGTATCTATACAGCGACACCGTACAGGCACTGCTCGAAGAGGCAGGCCTTCGCATGGGGCCGAACGGCATTCCCCGTTCGACCTATTGCTTCCGCCATACCTACGCCACGTTCCGCCTGAGCGAGGGCGTCGACGTTTACATCCTGGCCGAGCAGATGGGCACGTCCGTCAAGATGATCGAAAACCACTATGGGCATGTGAACACCATCAAGCACGCTGACCGCGTTCTAATGGGCATCGGCGGATGGGATGCTATGCACGCCGATATGAACGCTGAAGGCGACGCCGAGGAAGCGACAGCGAAGGCAAAGCAAGCCGCAAAAGCCAAACAGGCTATCAAACCGCCCCGTTCAAAACGCTAAACCCGCATCGCCGATGCTCTACGGGGTTAGCGTTTTCGCCGAACTTGCACGACGCACCGCTGGTGCTACCCGGTCGTGCAATCGGCCAAGCGGGCATTGGAAACAGGTGCGCCGAGCCTCAAGCACCCCGGTGCCTGCGTCTTCAACGCTGGCATTTCCCTTCGCCGCTGGCGACCAAAAAGGTAAATGACGAGGTTACTGTTCGGATTTATTTGCATCGTTTGGCTTTTGTGGTGGGCGTCAGGCAGTCAGCCGCCAGGTGCCCAAGCGCCATTCATAGTGCATGTTTCGAAATCGGTTTCGTAACGCGGCATTAGCCGCGCCCTCGATAGCGACGCGCCCGGAGCATTTGGCGACGCCAACGCCGCAAAGCCAGGTAGCTTTGGAGCTGGCATGCCAGGCGGGAAAGCGTCAGCCCGAGCTGCACGCAGGCATTGATGAATAAGATGAAATTGGTGATTGTCATGATTTCCTCCCACTGCCTCGCACGGAATGTGCGATGAACGAGAGGGCAACCGGCAGGCCGGAATGAGTATGGATCATAGGTCGCAACATGCGCCGCGCCAGCGGGATAGAGCTGCACACGGCTAGCCACGGAAGACTATCGCCTTGACCCGTCTGACCGGTCTGCCAAGGTTCTCGAAGATAGGAGACATCACTGGGCAGGCTGTAGGTGGATCTCCAATGAAAGGAGCAATTTGCTTGATTCGGCAGCCGTCACGAAGGACGAAAAGCGCATCAAGTCCTTGCGAAAGCTCAAAGATATTGAGCTTTATCCGCGTTTAGTGCTTGCTAAACGTAGGTAAAAACAAGTTAATCAACAAAGGCCTAAACGCATTCCGCCGTTCGCAATAAGAAAAGGGACGATTCTGACCAACATAACCACAGACTATCATGCGAAATATATCGCTAGTGATCTAACGCGACGCCGCTCTTCCGACAGTAGCGAAAAGCTAGCCGTCGCAGTTGCAGGCGCGCAGGTGGATATGAACCCGCATCAGGTTGATGCGGCGCTCTTTGCGTTTGCGTCTCCATTGTCAAAGGGCGCACTTCTGGCCGATGAGGTCGGGTTGGGTAAAACCATCGAAGCCGGGCTAGTGATTTCACAACGCTGGGCGGAAGGGAAACGCCGTATTCTGATTATTGCCCCGTCAAATCTGCGCAAACAGTGGCATCAGGAAATGAATGAAAAATTCTTCATTCCCTGCACTATTCTCGAATCAAAATCCTATAATGCCGCCATAAAAGCAGCGAACTTTCGGCCCTTCGACAGCAGCGATAGTGTTATCATTTGCTCATACCAATTCGCGCGCAATAAAGCAGCAGACGTGCACGCCACCCCGTGGGATTTAGTCGTGATCGACGAAGCCCATCGCCTGCGCAATGTCTACAAGCCGTCAAATGTGATTGCCAACACCTTGAAGGCAGCACTTGCAGAGCGGCACAAGCTTTTACTGACCGCAACCCCCCTGCAAAACTCATTGCTCGAACTCTTTGGGCTGGTGAGTTTCATCGACGAGCACACGTTCGGCGATCTCAAAAGTTTTCGCGAGCAGTTTGCCAACCTATCGCAGGAACGCACCTTTGAAGTGCTGCGTGAGCGGTTAAAGCCAATCTGCCATCGCACATTGCGCCGCCAGGTCACCGCCTATGTGCCCTACACCAAGCGGCATGCAATACTGGAGGAGTTCAGCCCCGACGAGGCGGAAGATAGACTCTACAATCTCGTCACCGCCTATTTGCAGCGGGATAACTTGCAGGCACTTCCACCAAGCCAGCGTTCGCTCATGACATTAGTGCTGCGCAAGTTGCTCGCATCGTCCACGTTTGCCATTGCAGGCGCGCTAACCTCTATCTCCAACCGACTGCAAAGGCGGCTGGATGATAGCATGCAGCCCGTATCGCTGATTGATGAGCTGGACGAGGACTACGAAGCGCTGGACGAAACAGCGGAAGAATGGCCCGATGATGACGCGGAGCCACTGACGGAAGCCGATCAGCGTGCCTTGGAAACCGAGATAGCAGAACTGCGCGAATTCGCATCGCTCGCAACATCCATTGACCAGAATGCTAAAGGCCGCGCCTTACTGAAGGCGCTTGAGGTTGGCTTCGCCAAGGCCCGCGAGTTTGGCGCGGATGAGAAAGCCATTATCTTCACCGAGTCGAGAAAAACCCAATCCTATTTGCTGCGCGTTCTGGCGGACAGCCCGTGGGCAGAACATATCGTCCTATTCAACGGCACCAACACCGACCCTGAATCCAAAGCCATCTATCAGCAATGGCTTGCGCGCCATGTGGGATCGGATCGTGTCACGGGTTCCAAGACCGCTGATATGCGCTCCGCGCTGGTCGATTATTTCCGCGAGCGCGGGAAGATTATGATTGCCACCGAAGCTGGGGCCGAGGGCATCAACTTGCAATTCTGCGCAATGGTGGTGAACTACGACCTGCCTTGGAATCCACAACGCATCGAACAGCGCATCGGGCGCTGCCATCGCTATGGCCAGAAACACGATGTCGTCGTGGTGAATTTTCTCAATCAGAAGAACGAGGCGGATCAGCGCGTCTATGCGCTGCTGTCCGAAAAATTCCAATTGTTCGAGGGCGTATTTGGCGCAAGCGACGAAGTGCTGGGCGCGATTGAATCAGGCGTCGATTTTGAAAAACGCATCGCGGGAATCTACCAGCAATGCCGTCAAACCACCGAAATCAAATCGGCATTCGATCAGCTTCAGCTGGAGCTAAGCCTTGAGATCAACGAGGCTATGACCCACACCCGCCGTAAGTTGCTCGAAAACTTCGATGACGAGGTGCGTGAGAAGCTCAAAATCCGCAATGCCGATACCAATCTTCATCTGAGTCAGTTTGAGCGGCAGTTGATGAAACTTGCCGCGCATGAGCTTGCCGGCGATGCCGACTTCATCGACACGTCATCGTTCAGGCTCAACGCCGTGCCCGCTTGGGTGGACAGCGCAGGCATCCCCACAGGGCTGTATGAGTTACCGCGACGCACGGGCGAGGCTCATCTCTTTCGTGTTAATCATCCCCTTGGCGCGGCCATTGTTTCACGTGCCCGTGCCCGCGAGCTGCCGACCGTCGAAATCGTGTTTGATTATGCGCACCATGAAGGGCGCATATCGCAGATTGAGGCCTTGATTGGAAAATCGGGCTGGTTGGCGGGGTCGATGCTATCGGTCGATGCGCTTGGCCAAAGCGAAGATCATCTTTTGTTGGCTGGATTTACCGACGACGGCACGGCGCTCAGTGACGAAGCAACCTCACGGTTGATGACCGTCGCGGGCACCGCAGGCAGGCAGCTTTCCTTGCCTGCCGAATTCGCAACGCAGATCGCACATTCGCTAGCGGTGCAACAGGCGCGTATCCGCGAAGCCATTTCCGAGCGCAATGCCAGCTTTTTTGAACAGGAAGCCGAAAAGCTGGATGGCTGGGCCGACGACCTCAAAGTGGGGCTGGAGCGGGAAATCAAAGAAATCGACCGCCAGATCAAGGAAGCGCGCCGCGCCGCGACGGTAGCACAAACGCTTGAAGCAAAACTGGCGGGCCAGAAAGCCGTCAAGGCGCTGGAGACCGAACGGAATGCCAAGCGACGTTCCTTGTTCGATGCGCAAGACCGCATCGACGAAAGCCGGTCGGAACTCATTGCCACCATTGAGGGCAAGCTTGAGCAGAGCGTCACCGATCTGCCATTGTTCACACTCCGATGGAGTGTCGCATAATGCCTGAGCGGCCCATTGAAATCCTGGCATTGCCTCCAAAACTGCATGAAATGTTCGATGGTCATGTGCCGCAGCGAACCAACGGTGAAGCCGAAGCCATGGAGCGGGATTTTCTAAGCCGCGCCCTTGCCGCCTATGCGATGCACAAGCTCGCTGACGCCACGCTTGAGGAAGCCGCAAAATCCATTGTGGATGGCGGCGGCGATGGCGGCATCGATAGTGTGTATTTCTCCGCCGCTACCAACACGCTGTGGCTTGTGCAGTCCAAATACATCCATGCCGGATTGACCGAGCCTGACCTGGGCGACGTCACCAAGTTCAAAGCGGGCGTCGAATATCTGCTGGAGGGCCGCTTTGATGCCTTTGCCGCCAACCCCGCCTGGGTGAAAATATTGCCGCAAATCGAAGCGCACATCAGAAATGCCGCCACCCGTGTGCGCGCCGTGCTGTGCTATTCTGGCCTTGCGCTCATCTCCGAAGACCGCAAACGGCTGTTTGAAGCCCTCAAAGCTAAGGTTTCTAAGGAACCCGAAGACGATTTTTTCCAGTTCCATTCCATCAATCTCACCACGCTGAATGATTGGGTCACAGGCGGCGACGAAGCCGTTGGCATTGAATCCGTCGAGCTCGAAATCCTTCACCCTGGCCTGATTACCAGGCCGCATGAGACCATCTACGGGCTGATAACCCTTGAAAGTTTGGATGCCCTGCATCGTGCCCACGGCAAGCGTTTGGTGTCGGCCAATTTGCGCGGCTTCAAGGGCCGCACCGACGTGAACGAGGAAATCCAGCGCACCGTCAGCACTGAAGCGGCGGTGTTCTTTTATCTCAATAACGGCCTCACAGCCTATTGTGACCGCCTCGAACTCAACAACCTTGACCGCGCCAACGCCGAGCGCAAGCGGATCACGGCGAAGGGCTTTGCCATTATCAATGGCGCCCAGACATTGGGTTCCATTGCCAAATGCTTTGCGGATGCCCCGCCTGACGCAAAGCCCAGCGGCCATGCGTTCATCAAAATCATCTCGCTTGAAAAATGCGAGGATGACCGCGCCTTCGCCGACCGCATTTCCCGCACGGCAAATTTCCAGAATTTTGTGGGATTGAAGGATTTCGCCGCCGCCTACGAATTGCATGGCCAGATCGCGCGCACGCTCGTTCCCCACAATATCAGCTATCACTTCAAGATCGACGACGACACGCCGCCCTCCGATGAGGCAAACTTCGATATGGAGGAAGCGCTCACGGCCTGTGCCTGCCTGAAAAACACCAACGATTGCGATTTCATCTCCCGTGTTGCCGCCAACCGTGATTCGCTGCGTTCGCTTGAAATGGTGTTTCCACCCGAGGCTTTGCTACGCAGCCGCCACGAGCGGGTATTTCCGCCCGACCTGTCAGCCCGCACCGTCTGGCGCGCCGTGCAGGTGCAGCGCATTGTGATTCCCATCATGCGCGATAGCGCGCGCGCCGTAACGGGGGCGAGCAAAGCGTTCTACAGCAACGCCCGCTGGTTGGTACTGGCTGCAATTTTTAACCGCTTGAAACCAGAAATGGGCGAAGCGTTGGCGCTGAGCGCCGACGAACAGGCAGTGGTGTCCGCCGCCGTAACCGACTATGCGGAAAAGCTGCTGGCGCTTTGCGTGGCTAGGGGCTTTGCTAGTTACGAACTGGCGGCAGGTGGGGTGCAGGTGTTGCAGGCGGCACGCGATTTCCAGTCCGTGTTTAAAACACAGGGGGATTGCCAGAACCTTTTTGGTGCGTTGAAGGCCGAAATCTGGAAAACTACGAATGCGGCACAACCTACCGATGCCGATCAGCAAGGTGCGAATGACTAAAAAACAAAAACTTGAACTGACTTGGGTCGGCAAAGAAAATCGGCCACGGCTGGAGCCGCGTATTCTAGTTGAGGATACTGCAACATCGTATCATGCCGCCACGCGCGTGAGTGAAAACGACATTTTCGACAATGTGCTAATTCACGGAGACAACCTATTGGCGCTCAAAGCGCTTGAGGCGGATTATGCCGGGAAGGTAAAGTGCGTCTTTATCGATCCGCCATATAACACCGGAAGCGCCTTCACGCATTATGATGATGGGCTAGAGCATAGCATTTGGCTAGGGCTAATGCGTGACCGTCTAGAAATTCTTCGCCGTCTACTGTCTGATGAAGGAACGCTTTGGATTACCATCGACGACAATGAAGCTCACTATTTAAAGGTGATATGTGACGAAATATTTGGACGTCCGAATTTTATAGCCAACGTGATTTGGGAAAAATCTGATAGCCCAAAAATGGATTCACGTTTCTTCTCGTCTCGTCATGACCACATCCTCACATATGCCAAAGATATAGAGGCTGCGAAGATTACACGATTGAATACTAACGAAGTGGCATCCCACTTCAATAGAACCGATGAAAAGGGCCGATATTATTACACCAAGCCCCTTAGGGCGATGGGCAGCGGCGACGATACACGAGAAGCGCGTCCCACGATGTATTTCGCCCTAACCGCACCGGATGGTTCAAACGTCTTCCCAATGCGTCCAGATGGAGTTGAGGGGCGCTGGCGTTGGTCACCCAAAAAGGTCGAGGCGGAGGCAGAAAAAATCGAATGGGTCAAAGGACGGCAAGGATGGTCCGCCTACTACCGCATTTACGCGGACAGTTCGACGGGGCGCCCGCCCGAGACCATTTGGACTCATGCCGACGTGGGAAGCAACCGAACATCGAAAATCGAAATTCAGGCGCTTTTCAGCGATGTCGAGCAATTCACTACGCCAAAGCCGGAACGCCTGATTCAGCGTATTCTCGAACTGTCAACTAAACCAAATGATTTGGTTCTCGACTCGTTTGCAGGCTCAGGAACAACTGGAGCCGTTGCGCACAAGATGGGACGGCGCTGGGTAATGATCGAATTGGGCGACCACTGCACAACCCATATTGTGCCGCGCCTACGTCAGGTGATCGACGGGAATGACCAAGGCGGCATCAGCAAGGCCCTGGATTGGAAGGGAGGTGGCGGGTTCCGCTACTACGAACTCGCGCCATCCTTGCTTGAAAAGGATAAGTGGGGCCGCGAAGTTATCAGCAAGGACTATGACGCGGCAATGCTGGCGCAGGCACTCTGCAAGCTGGAGGGCTTCACCTATGACCCGAGCGATAGCGTCTATTGGCAGCAGGGCCATTCATCCGAAGCCGACTTCATCTATGTGACCACCCAAACCCTAGGGCCAGAGGAACTAGCCGCCTTGAGCGAGGACGTGGGCGAAGGGCGATCGCTGTTAATTCTCTGCGCCGCATTCCGTGGCAAGCCCGAACAATGGCCGAACCTCACGGTGCGCAAAATCCCCAACCACATTCGCAGCCGCTGCGAATGGGGCCATGACGACTATAGCCTTAATGTCGCCAATCTACCGCAGGCAGAAGCCGCGCCAAAGCCCCGGCAATCAGGCTTGTTCGATGATGGAGAGGGCGCATGAGCAATCTTCGCCAGGTCAATGCCATTGCGGGCCGCCTGAGCCTTCGTCCACCCCAGCGCCGCAGTCTCGAAATTCTCGATCGCGTGACCGAGATTGTTACACCCAACAAATCGACCGACCTTGCCGCCGCATTGGCGGTGATTCAAAGCGAGTTCCCCAGTGTCGCCGATTTTGAGCGAGAATTTCCGTCACTGTGCTTCGCACTGGCGACGGGTGTCGGCAAAACGCGCCTCATGGGCGCGTTCATTACCTATTTGAAAATCGCGCACGGCATCAACAATTTCTTCGTACTGGCTCCGAATCTGACGATCTACAACAAGCTGATTGCGGACTTCACCGCCAACACGCCTAAATATGTGTTCAAGGGCATTTCCGAGTTTGCGATTTCACCCCCCGTCCTGACGACAGGCGAAACCTACGAACGGCAGATCGCCTCTGGGGGGCAACTATTTCCTACGACCATCAACATCTTCAACATTGCTAAAATCGCATCTGAGGTTCGCGGCGGGAAGAGCCCTCGCATTCGTTCCTTCCGCGAAGAAATCGGCGAAAGCTATTTCGACTATCTCGCCGGTCTACCTGACCTCGTGCTGTTAATGGATGAATCTCACCGCTACCGCGCCACAGCGGGAATGCGCGCAATCAACGAATTGAAGCCCGTGCTTGGCCTTGAACTGACAGCCACGCCGTTCGTCGAAAGCCCGCGCGGGCCGGTGGCCTTCCGAAACGTCATCCTCGATTACCCGCTAGCCCGTGCGATGGAGGATGGGTTCGTTAAAGAACCCGCCGTCGTCACCCGCAAGGATTTCAACCCAGCAGGCAAATCGCCCGAAGCGATCCAGACCATGAAGCTGGAGGACGGCGTTCGCTTGCACGAAAGCGTGAAGGTCGATCTGGAAACCTATGCGCGCGAAAATGGCGTGCGCATCGTCAAGCCGTTCGTGCTGGTCATCGCCCGAGACACGACGCACGCTGCCGAGTTGATGAGCCTCATTCAGTCTGAGGCGTTTTTTGAAGCTCGCTACGCCGACAAAGTCATTCAGGTCGATTCCAGCGTGAAGGAAGAGGAGACGGTCGAGAAACTGCTGACCGTTGAGCAAAACGACAACCCGGTTGAGATCGTCATTCACGTCAACATGCTGAAAGAAGGTTGGGATGTGACCAACCTCTACACCATCATCCCATTGCGTGCCGCCAATGCGCGGACGTTGATCGAGCAAAGCATTGGGCGCGGTCTGCGCTTGCCGTATGGCAAACGCACGGGCGTGACGGCGGTAGATCGCCTCAATATCGTTGCCCACGACAGGTTCCAGGAAATCGTGGACGAGGCGAACAATCCCAATTCGCCCATTCGCCTCAAACAGCTCGTGCTCGACGCCGCCGATTTTGAACGCAAAACCGTCACGGTTGTATCGTCGCCGACGATCCTTGGCAGCCTGGGGCTGCAATCGCCGCAGGCCACCGATGGCGCGACCGCCGCTGGACCAGCGCCCAAGGCCGCGTTCACCGACCCGGACGATATGCGTGTGGCCCAACTAGCCTATGACGCCTTCCGTAAGCTGGCCCGTGAGCCAGACAAGGTGCCGAGCGTTTCCTACCTGGCCCGCCCCGAGGTGCAGGCCCAGATCGTCGGCGAAGTGCAAAGTCGATTCCAGCCCGCCCAAATGGAGTTGGGCGGCATCGCGAAGCCTGCGCCCGATATGGTGGCGGTCATTGCTGCTACCGCGAAGCTCATGGCCGAGGGAACCATCGACATTCCCCGCATCACCGTCATGCCCAAGGGCGAGGTGAAGGCGGGCTTCAAGCCGTTCACCCTCGACCTGTCCGGTATGCGCTACCCCGCACCGAGCGAGGAGTTATGGGCGAAGCATCTTCGTACCGACCAGGTCGATATCATCGGCTTGGCGCAGGGCAATTTGCTGGAGAAGCGGCTCGAAGATTATGTCGTGAGCGGCCTGATCGACTTTCCCGATATCGCCTACGATGAACATGCCGACATGCTTTACGAGCTTGGAGGGCAAGTCGTTCGCCATTTGCTCACCTACCTTTCCGAGAAGGATGCAGGGCAAGTGCTTTCGCTGCATCAGCGCGAGATCGCGCGCGCCGTTCACGCGCAGATGCAAGATCATTTCTGGAAAGATGAGGCCGTCGAATACCATCACGAGATTAGACAGGGCTTCACTGAGTTGAAGGAGAGCGCCTATACCGCGCTTCGCGAAGCCCCACTCGATTATCGAGTGCCGCCGGCCGACAAAAGCAACATGGCCCGCTACCTATTCGGCGGGTTTGCCAAATGCCTGTCCACTGTGACCAAGTTTCAATCGGACCCCGAGCGCAAGCTCGCGGTCATCCTAGAGCGCGAGTCCCAAAAGTGGTTGCGCCCTGCCAAAGGCCAGTTTCAGATGTTTTACCGCAGCGGGAGCGACCATCTCGAATATCAGCCCGACTTCGTTGCCGAGACGGCGGATCGCATCTTGATGCTTGAGCCAAAGAGGGCTTCCGAGATGAAGGACCCGGTTGTGCTCGCGAAACGCGAAGTTGCCGTTCAATGGTGTGGCTGGGCAACTGACCATGCCAAGACCTACGGCGGCAAGCCTTGGCAATATGTGCTCATCCCGCATGATGCCATTGCCGAGAACATGACGCTTGAGTTCCTGCTGAAGCAGTATTCATAAGTTGATCCAGCAGCCCTGAAGCCGACACCTTCAAAATCATCGGTAATACGGTTGGGAGTGGATTTTCCCGCTTCGGCGGGTCTAATCGTTGCCGCTATCCAACTCCAGTTCGCTAGACCCTGAGATTGAGCCGCGAATTTGGCTGGGCGTGCCGCCCGGTCAACCCGCTGCCCGCTCCATTCGCTTCGCTCCCGTGTTGCAGGTACGACGACGGCGGTACCGTCGCTGACCGGGCGTCATCCCGCCCAGCCTTTTTCCTTCGCGTCCTCAGGGACCAGCGAAAGGAGATCGGACATGAAGACCACATCGACATCACGCTTCGACGTTTACGAGGCCATCACCAACCAGATCACCACCGCCATCGAAGCTGGCGCAGGCAAGGTTCAGCTTCCCTGGCACCGTAACGGATCATCCATCACCCGCCCCGTCAACATCGCCAGCGGCAACGGTTATCGGGGTATCAACACCATCGCACTCTGGGCAGCCGCCGATGCTTGCGGCTTTGCGCAGGGTGTCTGGGGCACCTACCGCCAATGGCAAGAGCGTGGCGCCCAAGTCCGCAAGGGCGAGAAATCCTCGCTCATCATCTTTTACAAGCAGTTCGAACCGGGCGAAGCCAGCGACGGTGACGATGCCTCTGACTCTGCGCAACGGCGCTTCATGGCCAAGGCATCCCATGTCTTCAATCTAGCCCAGGTCGATGGCTACATCCCCAAATCACCTGTGCCCGAAATCGATCAGGTTGCCCGCGACGCTCGGACTGAGCAATTCATCGCGGCAACGGGTGCCACGGTGCAGATCGGAGGCGAAAGTGCCTACTACCGCCCGTCAACCGACGAGGTGCGGATGCCCGACCGCATCCGTTTCACTGGCACCGCGACGAGCACCCCAACCGAGGGCTGGTATTCAACGTTGCTGCATGAATTGACTCATTGGTCCGGTGCGAAGCACCGGCTGAATCGCCAGTTTGGCGAACGCTTCGGCGACGATGCCTACGCGATGGAGGAACTTGTGGCCGAGCTTGGCGCGGCGTTCCTGTGCGGCGATCTTGGCATCACCGCCGAACCGCGCCCCGACCATGCAGCCTATATCAACAACTGGCTGCGTATCCTCAAGGGCGACCGCAAGGCGATCTTCACTGCCGCCAGCGCCGCCAACAAGGCCGCCGAATTTCTCAACGCCTTCAGCGAAAGCTGAAGGCTACTTTTTTGCGGGTCACTTCCCGGTCACGCGCGTGATGGTAGTGATGACCGGACCCGCAGGACGTTGCGGCCATACTTGGCCGCAATACTCCAAGATGGTCAGCACGCTGCCCTGTTGGAGGTGGCGAACAAGTTCGCCCAGGCCGCTGCCTTCGATTACGAATTGCCGCGTCCCGAAATCCATCGAGAGCATCCGCTCACCGATGTATTCGACCGCGTGCAAATGTGGGTAGCTGAGTTGCCAGCCCATCCACATGCCCGACTTCGGCTCGAACCGCCGCAAGTCGAGCAGCATCGTCGGCCGCGAGCGGCCACGTTGCAGCACCCACGGCTTGTATTCCGTGAGATCGAGCTTCAGCCCATCGTCATCGGGGGGCTCTTCGCGCGTCGCCGACGGCGGAGGCATCCCGCTCGCGCGGTCCCCCGGTCGGTTGGAATCAAACATATCCTGCCATCGTGTTGTCATACTCAGCGCTCCAGTTCGTGTGAAATAGTGGGGGGTGTCTCTCGTGGTGCCGGTTCCAGGCGAGCGATTTGCCGCTCGAACCAGCCAAAAAACCGTTCACTCGTTTCCGCAGCAGTGTCGGCACCGGCGGGAGACTGATCCATTTTGTTGAAGGCGGACTTGGCGGATTGCTCCACCGACCGAAAATGCCGGGCGACCTGAAACTGACCGAACCGTTCTTTCATGACGCCGTAGAGGTCATTCAGATACCAGGCGAGGCGCAGCGCCGGTTCCGGCAAGCGGGCCAACCCGCGCGCCAGCAGACTGCGCCGGTCGATGCGATCCTCAACCCCGGCGCGCTCCAGCGCCGTATTGGCAAGGTTCTCCCAATCCTCCCGGCATTGCTCGAAATAGTCCGGGCTGTTCCAGCTCCGGTTATTGCTGACCACCATCACCGGCCTACCGTCCGGGTGCGTCCGGCCTTCCGGGTCCGGCACCCAATCGTGCCGGGACTTCAGGCCGAACCCTTCCGCCGCGAGCGGACGCATGGTCAGCAAGACATGGGCATGGGGCTGTTCCTGCCCATCAGAGGCGACCTTATTGTGCCAGCACACATCCGCCACCATGCCCTTCGAAACGAAGCTTCGATTGAGGTAATCCCGCACCAGCGAGATGCGCGTCGCGGGATCAAGTTCCCGCGGAATCATGATCCTGAGTTCGCGCGCCGTCTGAGCGTCGCGGCGCTTTTCGCCGGCCTCGACCTCATTCCACAGGCGCTGCCGATCGATGCCACGACACCATTCCGGCGCATTGTCCGGCAGCAGAATTTCCTTGTGCTCGACGCCCGTGCGGTTGCGGTAATCGTGCGTAATGTCCTGGCGATCATCATGCAGCTTCTCGCCCGCGCGATAGGCAGACGCGGCCACGACCGAGCGACCGGCACTTCGCTTGATGATTTGCATAGACCAACTGAACAGCGCCATTCAGCACCTCACAGGTTGCCCCGTGTCTCTCCGCTTGGTTTTCGTGAGGAAGCCTTGGCAGCGCCCAAGGGGGCTAAGTGTGCACTTATACGTTGCAAGCAACGTGCACCCTGCCGGAGGCTTTCCGTCACGGAAAGTATAGCGGAATTCGACCAAAAAATCCACGTGAGTGCACTGCAAAACGTGGCTTTTCTGCGGGTCGGCGCCCATGTTTGGCGCACTGCATCCAGAGCTGTGGCGGTGGCGGGCGACGCTACCATGCGCCGCCCGCCATTCGCCATTTCGCCGATGCGAGAGCCAACCAGTGACCGCCGAGAGCCCGCCATCGGCATGGGATCAGCCATGCCTCAGGCAATGATCGGGCAGCGCAGCAAAGGCCTGCGCAAGCGACGGCACCGGCATCATCGGCGAATGGATGCAGATGGCCACAGTGTCCGGGACGGCAGATTGCTGCTGGCGTTGCCGCTGGCGAAGAGACTTCGTCAGCAGGATAACGCCACCGCCGATGGCAGTTGCAGCCATCAGCGTCAGTCCCGTCCGATAGGCCGCGACCTCGGCATGGCTTGCCATATAGACAATCATGGCAACCAGCACCGAGGACGCGAAGAACTTGCCCGCAATGGTGGAGCGGGCAGAATGGGACGCCTCGCCGAGCGCGTCCCAAGCCTGCTTCCAGGACAGGTATTTCATGCGTTCGCCACTGGCGTTCACGGAGGAATTCATGGCCACGAGTGCGGCGATTCCGAGCGGCCAGAGGGCGGCATCGAGATACCAGCGGTAGAGCAGGAGGCAGCCAATGCCGATGATCGGCAGGCAGACAAGGGGATGGCCAAGGAGGGTGGTTTTCAGCGATGGCGGCTTCATTGCGCGAACTCCGCCAGAAGGGCATTGCCGCCCGAAGACTGAAATGACCGGCCGGCCTGATACCAGACCGCCGAGACGCGGTTGCGGTGGTCGGGGCCACCTGTCTTGAGCATCCGGCCGAACGCTGCCGGCTCAATCAGATGGTCCATCTGTTCGGAGTAACCCCAACTGCTGCCACGACTGGCGCCGCGCCCGCGATTGTCGCCCCATTGGTCGCCACTCCCCGAGGACGTACCGGAACTCCACGAACTCCCGCCCTGACCGCCAGAGCCAGAGCTGCCGCCAGAACTGCTCTGGCTACCGCTGTTCTTGTTCTCACCGCGGTTCATGCCAAGGCTGGTATTGCTGCCTTCATTCTCGCTGAAGGTGCCGCGCTGGTGGAGAGAGCGCCCGATGGTCTTCGCCGCCCATTCGTTCGTTTCCGCACAGGCGTTGTTGTGCCAGATGCGCGTGGCGAAGTTACCCAGCAGATGGTGGACCCGGTCGCGACTGTTTTCGCCGGACATCTTGGCGTAGTAGGTCGGCAGCGATTGCGAAAGAAAGACCGGGCAGGCGCGGGACCCCCGCGCCGTCGACAGAAACTCGGCATCGTAGCTGTTGATGAAATATTGGGCTTCATCAGCCCAGAGAAACACCGGCCGCTGCTGTTGCAGCGGCGGCAAGGCATTACGCGCAAGGACCGCGCGCTGCCACATGTATTTGTAGAGCTGCTGGGCGATGATCCCATCTTCGTTGCGGGTCAGCGCCGGCATGTTCAGCAGGATAATCGCCCCGTGAAACGTCAATTCCGGCGGCACAGTGGTATCGGCGCAGAATGCCCGCTTCAGCCATCCATGGTTGAAGCGATCGAGCGCCGTCGTCAGCGAGATGACGATATTACCGCGCGTCTTGGGATCAAGCGTCGCGAAATCATTGCGCCAGTAGGCTGCAATCCTCTCGCCGCTGGCATTGTCCAGGTGAGGCATCGCCCCAATGAAGCATTCAAAAAAGTAGGATTGCGACTGCCAGGCCGAATCTTTCATCTCATCCGGCGAACGCGGTGCGCTGCGTACAAACCGAAGCAAGGCATCAATCGTTACGTTGCCGGTGGCGGCGTACACGACCGGAATCGCATTGCGCAAAACCTGCCGCGTCGTGTCCTCCCAGAAATGGTCACCCGCACGACCAGCGGATGGGCTTGCCGCGCGCGCCATTTCGAGAACGCGCATCAGGCATTCAATCACGGAGTTGAGACCGCCGTCGCCCTGCCTTGCCATTTCCCAGGCAAGGAAGTTGAAGCCTTGCCGCGTGCCGTCGAATTCAACGAGCGAAGCTGTGCGCCCATGCTGCTTGCAGTAGCTGCGCCAGAGATCGGCCTCTTCGGGCTTCGCGCACAGCACCAGCCCGCCCATACCAGCACGCAGATACGCACCGGCAACGGCCTTGCCGCTGCCAGATGATTTGCCGCTGCCGATGCCGCCCAGGACGCAGACGCCCTGAACAGCATCGCGCAACGTGAAATAGTCCGTTTTCGTAAGCTTCAACAAACGGGTGTCGAGGTCACTCGCGCGCGTCGTCATCATTACCTCCTATCGATCAAAATCATGTCCGGGATCATCGTGGGCGGCGGGGCCAGGCTCTCTGGGATGGTCGTCAACCGACCATCCCAGGCCATGCTGCTGCGAACGCTCGGCGGTGTGCCGGCCGAACCAGCCTTCATCGATCAGCTTGGCCCGGATATCGTCCACCGCCACACCGAACGATTCAGTGAACCAGTCAGTCATCGAACGTTACCCCGCATTCGCAGCGCCAGCGGGGGCGGATGAAGTTGACGATGCGAATGCTGTAGAGCGCGCTGAGCACCTCAATCGCATCATCGATGCACCCTTCGTATCGCAGACGCGGCGCTTCCTTCGCCGCTTCGACGTAAAGCCGTTCGTCGATACGATTATCGTCAAAGGTGCAGCTGCCGCATTCGGGGCAGGTTGTCTGGGTATCGTGCTGGCCTGCACGCAGGAGTTCGGCCATGTCCATGATCGTATCTCCAAAAACTTGGGCGCGCATCCCGTCACGCGGCGAAGCCCGCGCGCCTCCAAAGGTTGATTGATCGGGCTTTTTGCTTCGGTCGGCTGACCGGACCCGGCGGAAGCTGGACCCGGTCATCGACCGCACTCAGATCAGCGAGGTGAACGTCACCTCGATGGCTCCGGCTTCCTTGAGGTACTTTTCCCAGCCCAGGCGAAGGGCGTTCAGCATCTTGTCCGGCAAGACGTGTCCAGTTCCGGACGCATCGGCTGACACACCGAAGCCGAGGAAGACGACACGGCAACCCTGGAGAATTGGTCCGGATGGCAATGGCAGATTTACCGGCTTGCCGGTCGCAAGCTGCTTGCTGGCAGAGTAGGCTTCTGATTCCTCCACCCCATCCGAGACGATCAAGATCGTTGACCGACCGGACGCGCAGTCGGGGCGCAGGTTCTCCAAGGTCAAAAGCAGGTTGGTGCCACCATCGCCACCTTTGGTGCGGAAAGTGGTGGCAATGTCCTGCATCTGCTGGACCACCCGTTTACGAGCCACCTTCAGATGCAGTTTGTAGCCGGTGGTGATCGTCGGGTGAGCAACAAAGCGCTCTGCCGTACGGCTGCCGAGTTCATACACAGCGATGGAATCGCCGAGCTTCAATTTCTCGACCGCGTCACCCACCCGGTTGCGGACGGCAGCACCGAACACATCCTCGCCCTGAGCCGCGGAGGTGCTGGACACATCGTCCAGAACATAAAGCCACGCAGCATGCATCGAGCCTGGATTATTCTCCGTGGGGGAAGACCCAGAGCAAGCGGCGAGGGTGCAGAAAAAGGGCAACAAGGGTGCCCAGCTTTCGGTGAAAATGCGCATGATCAAATCTCCTTCTTGAGCAGGTTAAAGAAATGTTGGGTGGTGTATTGCTTGAGATCGGCGAGGAGCTTTTCGAGCTGGATGAGCGCGGCGGGCGACAGCTCCGGGATGTCCGAGACATCGTCCGGCCCCAGTTCGGTATCGCCCATCATGTTACGGGACGCGCACAGCTCGTGGGCTTGAGCGATCACCGGCCCCACAATCCGCCCCGCCTCGGACGCCGCTTTCCACCGCAGGGCATCGGGCTTGGCCAATTCGGCGACACTGTGCCGACCGCTTTCGACACGGCGTTGGTCATCGCCAACCGTAGCGATGGCCTTGTCGAGAGCGGCGAGTTTCGCACGTTCCGCCCGACCGCCGGTAATGACTTCCAGCCGCTTCAGCAGGAGTGCGGCCAGCTTGTGAGCAGCGAGAAAAGACACCGTGAACAACGAAGCGCACATGAGGCCAAGCGCCGGTCCGGAAAACCCGGCAAGCATCGTGAACACATCCTGGCCGTCGCCGTCGCCCACCGTCTGAAAGGTGGCGGAGAACATGAACAGCCCAATGGCGAGCAACATCACCACGATGGCAATGAGGCCCAAACCATCCAGCAGCCAGCCGATGCCGCGGCCAAAGCGGGCGATAATCCCGCTGAGCAGAACGCTGCCCAGCAGCATATAGAAGCCGATCGCGTAGGCCATCGGCATGATCGCATCGGCCAGACTGGTGCCGTCCGAAAGCGTCGGAAAAGCCGCCCTAAACCCAACCGTTGCGCTGAAGACTTCCATGCATGCAGCGATAAGAATGCCAAGGCCGCATCCCACTGCAATCAGGTAGGACATGGTCATGGATGCCAGTTTGGCCCTCGTGTCTTCAGCAGCGGCGTGGCCGCGACGCAGGATCGCGTCATCATCACGAACAAGATTGCTAATCATCATTCAGCTCCTTTGGGGATGGTGGGACCAAGCGGCTGCCTGGCCCCGTGGTTTTGCGGTCAATTGACCAGCCCAGCGCCGCCACTGCCGAGCAGCTTGTCCAGCCGGTGGAATTGTCGGCGGCGTGGCGGCTTGGGAGGTTCCGCGACCGGCGGCGTGGGGGGCGGGCAGATCGCGTCGAGACGACTCAGGCTGGCGCGCAAGCGATGCTCTTCTTCGATGAGCATCCGCTGGCGCTCGACCAGCTCCGCGTCGTGATTGACCAGAAGGCTGATCACCAGACCGTCTGGCACATGACCCTTACGAGCCGCGCCGTCGATTTCGGCATGAATCAGCGGTCGTGCTGCCAAGATCTCCGCCAACAGTGA
This sequence comes from Verrucomicrobiaceae bacterium, assembly GCA_027484055.1. Classification (GTDB taxonomy): domain Bacteria; phylum Verrucomicrobiota; class Verrucomicrobiia; order Verrucomicrobiales; family Akkermansiaceae; genus Luteolibacter. The sequence goes on from JAIXQH010000061.1 coordinate 20,146, forward strand.
CGATGAGGGTGCAGGCGTGTTGCCAATGGTCCGAAGGCTGGGCTTGGACCCAGTAGCCGCCCGTGCAGCTTTGGACTTTACCCAAGATGCAAGGGTGCGGGCGCGACTGGCGGCCGCAGAGAGCAATTGTTTTGATCGACTTTTCATTGTCATGCTCCAGAAACAGGGCGCACGAAGTCCCTCGCGCAGAAGGGTTCCGCACGCCCCGAGGTTTGGTTTTTGCGCTGTTGTGACGCCGCTAATCAGGCGTTATTGGTCCCCATCGCGCCAAGCAGACTCAGGCTAAAAGCGACGACCACGAATGATGTCGTCAGAGCTGCATGCGCGAGGAGTTTCTTTCATAGGCGACCTCGCTCGATAGTTCGTTGCCATCGAATGAAGCACGCGGGGTTGCCGCAGCCATCGCGGCCGCAAAGCAGTCCCTGCATGCTGCGTTATGGTCCGATGTGTCACCCAGAACGCCAGTGCAGATGGCCCTCCAGGCGCGGAAGTGTATGTAGGGTTGGTGGAAGCGCGATCAGCGCATCCGCTTCCGGGGGGCTGTTCGGATCGCTTCGTCGAGCGCAGTGAGCATGTCTCGCCCTTCTTCCTGCGGGAAGACGCCCGTGGTCGTAGGGTCGTCAATGCCAAGTGCCTTGACCATCTCGCAAAAGCCGCGATAGCCTTCAGGGCGTGACGGCGTCCCCACCAGATGGACTTTGCCGGTCGACGTGTCATAGTCGATGGGCAATTCCCAATGCTCCACTCCGTAACGGCTTGCCAGCTCGAGGAACCGTGACATAAGAGCAAATTCATAAACGTTGTATCTCATACCCTAGAGAGCGACACACTTTTCCCGAAGACGCTTGTGTGGCGTGACGAATACAATGGTTGTGAGCCCACAATCGCAATGAACGTGGCATTTTTGGTACAGGGCAAACTCGTGACGACAAACCGTTCGGGGAAAATGGGGGCATCGGAAAAGTTCCGCTATGGAGCTGAATTGGGCGAGCTTCTGCGCAAGTGCTTTCAGCATCCCCCCTATCTAAAACCGCCCAGAAAACTCGGTTTCACGTGGAAAGCGAAGACGTTTGCTGCCGAAATTGGCAACGTTTCCGAAAATGCAGTGGGGCAATGGTTGCGCGGTGATGCGCTCCCTGATCAATATAGATCTGCAATCATCGAAGTGCTTTTTGGACCCGATCCTGATGTTTTTGCCAAAGAAGTGCGAGAGTTTCAAGAGACGTACCGGCGATGCGTTCAACTGCGAGATCGGCGCAAAGGGCCGAGTCCACCTAATCCTGAAAACAATCCCGCTAACACTCTCCTGCGCACTGCATCACAATTAGTTGATGAAGGTAAATTTGTTTCGGAATCGATTCAATCCAATTCTCAGTTGATATCCGCGTCCGCGTTCGAGTTGCATCGTGAGCAGACTGAGCGTTTGAAGCTCGAACAGCGTGCGAATACGTATCGAACTGCATTACTATTTGCAGCCGAAGCAGAAAGGGCAAACAATGCTTCGCGATATGATGCAGGAATGCGTTTCGGACTAAGTGGATGGTTGGCTACTGCGCAGTCAAATGAAGCTTGCTTAGATCAGGTGAAAGCGCAATTGGATCGAGGAGCTCGCGGTATCCGCAGGATTTTCTCTGACAAGGGTTCAGTGCTTCATGCCTACTATCAATCTCTTGCAGGTTCCGGTCTGATAATATCAGACGATACATCTTTGTACGCACAGCCACTGCCATCTGGCGAGAGGATCAAGATTGGGGATTTTGATGACTGGTTTGCTGTACTTCCAGGAGATCATGTATTTGCATGCTATCACGAAGGAAGGCCGACACTTCACTCGATATCTGACATTCTAGGAGTTCGAAATCTCGAATATTTGTATCCCTATCACAGTGGATCAAGGGTCTTTCAATTTCACAGAACTTCTAGCTATCATAACTTTGTCGAAATATCGGTCGACGCTAAAGTCCTATTGTATAGCAATCCAAGCTATGCGCAAATCTGGTATTTTGAACCAGATGTCCGGTGCGTATTCGAAATTACATCTGACGACTACCCCAGTTCATGGGAATCTCTCTCTCCAGATGGATCTATATTTTATAGCGACCGATACAGGGGTCGTATTGCGTTATGGGAGACAAGCGGACAGAATGATTTGGTTTGTGACCTAAATATTCTTCTTAATAAACCGTTTGGACCAAAAATAAGTCGTCCAACTGGTGTAAGATTTACCTTGGATGGTCAATATCTTCATGTAGGTTATTTCAAGACAACGAGACATATTGTGTCTATGAAAGACTACTCTTTTACTACGCGCCGATACCTCTTTAACGAAGAAATTTCAACAGACGGCATATTCGTATTTCGCGCCGACGGTAGTAACATTGAATCATTCATGATAAGTGCTTATGAAGACAAAGGCTTAGTGGAGCGTGCTTCGCCAATAAATAGATCGTTTTCTCAGGAAAATGAAAAAGTTCGCTTTTTGGTACGGGACCGCGGGGTAGTTCCTTTTAAGTTAGCAAAACACCCAACTATTTATCCATCCGTATTTAATGATTATAAAATTGTCGATGTTGAAATTTCCTTGTCGGGAAAGCTTGCTTGTTGTCACTGGCGGGACAGTTCAGGAGAGTATTCTAGGAATGGTGTCGACGGGGTGGGCGTGTTTGACATCGAATCTGGAGACCAAATTCTATCCTTCGTGAATTGTATAAACGTTGCGATCTCACCAGATGATAAAGTGTTTGCAGTAAAAGCTGCGCCTGATTACCCGGATGAAGACAATGGAGACATTCTATTTTACGACCGAGCAGGTAAATTGATAGGAAAAATTGAATCATCACGGATTTACAAATGCTTTCGGTTTTCGCAAGACGGGCATTTTCTTATATTGTATTCAGAAATATTCTCACCTAGTGCACGCGACAAAGATATCGATCAGCAAACACAAATAGAAATACTAGATACCAATTATCTGGATTCAGGAAGTACCGAAGAATTAATAAGATTCATATGTGACGTGAAGTTAGCAGGAAAAGAGGATTTTGAAGAGATAGATTTTGACAACGCTCAATTCAAGGATATTCCCTTTGATTTGATTCAAAAATGTCGAGCGCTCATCCGCGATACATTAGGTGGGTAACTTGGAATGCGGTATAGTTATGAGTCAGCGCGCCCACAGACAAGGGAGCCCGCTATTTCAATCTAACTCTTTCCAGAGATACCGCCTCTTCGAGTAGTATGTTTGTCAGACGGTGTGTTTCCTACTGCGCGCTCTAAATTCCTCATTTATTCAGCGGCAGCAGAATTCATGCAGAATCTGCGGAGAAATTGGGTTCGGCTCTACGTTCACCTTCCGTGCTCCGAGTGAGCATAGCGGCATCTCGTAGGTGAGCGTTTTGCCACAGGGCTGCCGACATTCAACCCCATTCGCTTCCGCGCCGCAGGCTTGTGCAGCTCCATGCCTTTCAGGCTCGCTTCGCTCGGGGTGTGACCGCCCGCTTTTACCCGGTGGCTTTTGCTCCCCATGACGCCGCGAGATGGTCTCGCGGAATCACTTGGAAGGAGCACATCATGACCAACCAACCAAAATTCCCAGGCCGCAAACCGACCCATCGCATCTACCGGGTGATTGGCGAAGGCAAGACAGCAAGCTGGACCCCTATCGGTGCCGCCTGGCCAAACAATGACGGAAAGGGCTTTTCCATCAGCTATGATGCACTCCCACTGACCGGCCGCATCATCATGCGCGCCATCACCGAGCGCCCCCGTGAAGCGCGAGGTGGGTCATGAACCCACTCCTTCACATTATCGACTGGCAGATCGTGCCGCCCTAGCGAATTAGAAACTTGGATGATTCAGCGCAGCAATGCGGGAGGCTCAGCTTCCATCACAATGATGGAAATCCGATCCGGCAACCAATCTATCCGAAACTGGCAATTCCGAAGAAACTTCTGCACAAGTCCTGCACAGGCAAAAATATGGCTATTTTTTCCATATAAATCAGCATATTACACATAGCCGATATAATGGTCGGGGAGACAGGATTCGAACCTGCGGCCCTCTGCTCCCAAAGCAGATGCGCTACCAGACTGCGCCACTCCCCGACTTAGGCTTTGCCCTAGGTGAAGCCCTTGAAAAGCGCAAGGCTGACAGGAGCGCTTGCGGGCAGGGAAGGCCAGGATGTGACCCGATTCTGCGGAAAAGTCCCGGAATAGTCCCGGAATGCGTTCGCTGAACGTTCTCCCTTTGGCGGCCCATTCGTCGCAGGACTGCGCAACTAATCAGCCTCCTTAACGGGTCAGAGAACCACAGCGGTGTCGCGCCCTGGCCATCGGCCTCGCTATCGATTTGCAAGCGGATAGAGCATCAGCATGGTCATGCGTCCGTGGACCGGAAAGCGGTGGATGATGAAGTCACGACCTTCGACCTTCGACCTGCCCAGCCTGAATGCGCGGTATCGCTGCCCGCGCGTCCGCGAGGTCGCCAGTCAACAGCCATGGCGCTTTTGGCGGGCCATCGTTGCAACAGCAGTGGGCACAGTGCAGGCGCGTGTCGGGCGGCAACAGAGCCAGCAGCCTGTCGATGGTCGCGACATAGGTCGACAGGCTGGCGTCCGGAGCGAAGGCATAGAGTGTCGTCGGGTCGAGGAAGTCGCCTGTGTTGAGGCGCTTGGTTGCCGGCTCCCACATCGAGACCGATTTGGTGCTGTGGCTCGGTGTCGACAATATCGTCACCGTCCGGCCGCCCAGATCAATAGTCTCGCCCGGCGCGATCCAGTTACTCACATTGAACTCCACCGGCGACCAGCGACCATATTGATAGCGGCCCAGGCGCATGTGATTGCCAGCGGCGTGGCGGCGCGTGTCGGGCCGATCGATCAGCGCGATGTCGGAAAGAAACCGCAGGCCATTGCTGTGGTCATGATGAAGATGGGTTAGGATAGCGGTGACTTAAACGCTCGTGAGCCCGGCAATGGCCCGTCGGATATCATGATCAGGCGTGGCTCCGCTGACAATCAGCACCGTGCGGCGCGTGCCCACCAGCAAATAGGCATAATTGTTGGGCTCGCCGGCCGTCTCCCCGATCGCCCACGTGTTTGGTGTGATCTTCTCGACCCGCCAGTGGTCGTCGACGACCGTGCCTTGCCGCCTACCAATGAATCGAGCGCGGACAAAGGCAAGGGCAGCAATGGCTTCCGAAATGCCTCGGCATGATGCGGCATAACCGTAACCGCCATGTTCCGGTCTTGAACCTAACACAATGATGATGCGTGCTGCCGGCCGTCTGACGCCGCATCAGAACAGGGCTGTCAGCACCAGTCGGGCTCGCCGCGGTGGGCTGTAAGCCAATGTCTCTGACGCATTTATATCCCAACTGTATTGATTGAACGCATTCAGCAGCTGAGCCCGCAGCACAAAGCCCTGCCGCGCAATCTTGAAGTTATAGCGTAGGCCCAGGTTGATGCTGGTCATCGCATCAACCATAAGCTGCTCTGCGCCCAGCCCCGTTTTCCGCGACCGGGCCGGCCGATTGCCGACATGGGTGAAGCCGATATCAAGGCTGAGGCCCGGCACGCCGGGCAGCGCATAATCCATGTTGGCAATCGCCCGCAGACTGGGCACTCCCACCGGCCGACGTCCCAGCCCCTCCGTGTCCGCAGCGATCAAGCGTGGATCGAGGACAACGCCGCCCAGCACAATCGACAATCCGGGTACGGGCCGGGCCGAAAGCGATGCCTCGATACCCCGATGGCGGACCTGACCAAGGAAGCGATAGGCGCCGGTCGTGCCATCGATGCCGGCATAGGGCTTGCGGGTGTCGAATCCAGCCAAAACAAACGACATCGATGGACCCGGTGCATAGCGGATGCCCAGTTCGCGCTGAGTGACGATAATGGCGTTCAGCACCTCGTTTCGGTTGCTCGCGACAGAAGGTGCCACACCAGCTTCCTCCAGACCACGGCTGTAGCTTCCATAAAGCTGCAGAGCGCGCTGCACATCCCATGCCAGGCCGGCATTGTAGAGCCAAGGGCGCGCCCCGCTTTCGTGCATGGTTCCGTCGGCGCCGAGAAAGCGTTTGGTATAATCGGTGCGCAGCAGGCCCAGATTCACACGCAGTCGATCCTGCCAAGACGCACGATAACCGAGGCCAAATCCATATTGGCTGACCGCATCCCGCAGGCGCGCGTCGCCATCGTCGAGCATGGGCATCGGCGCCGGCTCGGGCCGTTCGCCAAAATCACTGGCACCCAACGGCACAATCGTTGCGCCGCCGATCCGGCCCCGCTGCTCCCGTCCGCGGATGGTCAAATCAAATCGGTGCGCAAATTGGCCCGACCCCAGTTGCCAATGCGCCCGCAACTCGCCTGACCACGCCGTCGATCGTTGCTGGGGTAAGGCGATCATCAATGAGCCGGAAATCCTGGAAGCGTCTGGACTTTGAATGAGCTGCGTGAAGCCACGCGATGGATCTTCCTGGGAAAATATCAAGGTAGCACCCACACCGGCGCGAGGGGCTATCTGGGCGTCTAAGAGTGCGCCGGCAATGCGGCGCTGCCCTTTTTCACGGGCCCAATCCTGGCCAAGATAGCGCCCGCGCCCGATCTGTGGGGGCAGTCCCTCTGCTGCTGGCACAACCCGAAACTGACCAGCCCGTTCGTATTGATATTCACCGCCGAACACGCGGGCAATCAGGGAACCGAGCGTCAAACGACCGGTACCGGCCACGAGGAGCGATTCGCCTCCGCGTCCGCCCTGAACGTCACGCACATTGAACACCCGGCCCACGCCGATCGAAAAACTTGCGCGGTTGTCAGCCGTTCTGTGTTTCAGCAGCAACTCCGCATAAGGCTGGCCGAAGACATCGAAACCAGCCGTAATGCTGCTCGGCTCGCCTCGTGCCGGGTCGCGCAGCCGGTAGTTCACAATGCCCGACGGACCCGGCAGGACGACGCCAAACGTGTTGTACCCAATCTGCACCGTGTTTGATTCGAGGAAAAAGGCGCTGACGCCCGAGTTCTTGACGAAGTAGCTCCCGTTCACGCGGTAGTTCCCGGCGGCTTCGAGGCTGAAGCCGCGCACTGAAGTCTCATCATAAATGCCGACGGACTCATCGCCATTCCGAAATCCGAACGCATCGCTGGCCCCGGTCACGGCATTGGCGTTTGCCTGTGCATCCGCACGGTCGGACAACAGCAAGGTCACGATGATTGTGCTTACCAGAAACGATGTCCGAAGCATTTTGAGTCCCCTTTGCATCCACAGCAGCCCATGCTGTCTGTGACGGGATCAATCTGCGGCCGGGCCGGCTTGTCCGCCTCCCGCTTCTTGCGATGCAATCCGGGCGACAGTGATTGCGCAGCGGGGCGACAGCGTGCTTGACGCTCTGGGTGGATGTCGCCAAAAGAAGTGTATCACACAAATAATACGGATCGCTTCGACCCATGCTCGTTACCCGCCGTGAAGCAATCGCCGCAGGTGTCACCACCGCCGCCTTACCCTTGATCGGTGCCGGGCCGGCCGAAGCCAGTTGGGAGACGCTTCCAGCAGAAGCCTTCCCGGGCAAGCGCGACGACATCAGCTTTGCCGATGCGCGGCACGGCTGGTATGGCACCGGTAAGGGCGATCTGTTCCGCACAACCGATGGCGGCGCCAGCTGGACCAAGGTGGCTGCCAGGCCGGGCACCTTCATTCGCGCGCTGGGCTTTGTCGATGCCAGCACCGGCTTCATCGGCAACATCGGCACCGACTATTATCCCGGTGTCACCGACACGACCCCGCTCTATCGCACCGATGATGGCGGGCTGACATGGGCGCCGGTTGATCTGGGCGGCAAGACGATAGCCGGCGTGTGTGCCATCGATGTGCTGCGCAGCCAGCGCATCTATCAGGGCCGGCTGGAGCCGCTGCTGATTGTCCATGCTGCCGGCCGTGTCGGTGGGCCCGCCGGCCTGTTGCGCTCAACCGATGGCGGGAAGCGCTGGTCGGTCAGCGATCTGTCGGCACAGGCCGGCATGATCCTCGACGTGAAGTTCCTCGATGAGCAGACCGGCCTGCTGTTCGCCTCAACCGGCCGCGATCCCACGACGACCGAGGGGTTGATCCTGCGCACCACCGATGGCGGCAAGGGCTGGAGCGTTGTCTACAGGTCAGGCCGCCCTGGCGAGCTTATCTGGAAGGCGTCGTTCGTCGACCGCCAGATCGGCTATGCCACCGTTCAAAGCTATGACCAGGGCCGCGCCCAGCAGCTGATCGCGAAGACGGTGGACGGTGGCAAGAACTGGACCGAGCTGCCCATGATGGTAGACGCCAAGGCCCGTCAGTTCGGCATCGGCTTTGTCGACGATCAGCGCGGCTGGGTGGGCACCGCGACAGGCGGGTTTGAGACCCGCGATGGCGGCAAGAGCTTCATCCCTGCGCCCATCGCGAGGGCTGCCAACAAGTTCCGCATCGTCGCCGACGGCCCGCGGCGGCATGTCTATGCCATCGGCACCCAGGTGCAGCGGCTGACGCTGTGATTGGCGGCGGGGGCTTCAACCGGCGCTCGCCGCCAGCTCCCGCGCCGCTTCCTGCCGCAGCCAGTCGGCCAGCTGCTCGCCGGCTGGCGACAGTGCGCGGCGGGCCGGCTTCAGCAGCCAATGGCCAACCGCCGGCGACGTGACAACCAGGTCCGACGCCAGCACCAGCACGCCGCTTTCCAGCCGGGATGCGATCTGCCGCAGACGGCCCATGGCAATCCCCTGCCCATCCATCGCCGCCTGCAACACGATGTTGTAATCAGCCAGCGCAAGATGCTGGGCACGGGCCCCGTCCATCCCCGCCGCTTCGGACCACAGGCGCCAATCGCTGTTGCTTTGGGTTTCCAGCCAGACATGATTGATCAGATCGGCCGGATCCTGGCGGAGGCATTGGGCCAGGGATGGGCTGGCGACCGGAGCCAGCTGTTCATCCATCAGCCGTTCTGCCACGCAGCCCTGCCAATTGCCATCGCCATAACGGATCGCAAGGTCAGCCTCGCCTGCGGCGAGATCAACCAGCCGCAGGGTCGGATCGAGCACCAGATCGATTGCGGGATGATCTGACCGGAACCGTTGCAGCCGCGGCAGCAGCCAGGTGGCAGCGAAGGACGGCAGCAGGCTCAAGACAAGCCGCTGGCGATCGTGGCCAGCCAGCACCTCCGCCGTGGCATCCTCGATCATGGCAAAGGCGGCGGCGACGCGCTCGACATAACGCGCACCGGCCGGCGTAAGGGAAATGCTGCGAGGGTGGCGGTCGAACAGGCGCAATCCCAAGGCGGTTTCCAGCACCCGTATATGGTGGCTGACGGCGCTTTGCGTGATGAGAAGTTCTTCGCCGGCCCGCCGAAAACTGCCCAAGCGGGCCACCGCGACGAGAGCCCGCAGGGCCGGCAGCGAGGGCAGCGAGCGCGATGATCTCATGATCGGGCTCCGTATCATGCTGTCAACACATGAGCCAGTTCGATCACTGGCGCCTGGCCTTTGAATTGGTCAGCAGACGTACGCGCACTAGATTGGACAGGCTGCTCTCCAAGCCTTGGACATTGCGAGGAACCACCCATGAATGAGCTTGATCTGCTTGCCGATGCCGATGCGCGAGCCCGCCACTTCGTGGCCGGCTGCGACAGCCGGCGCGCGTTTCCGGCCCAGGCGGCGCTGGACGCCCTGTCCGGATTTGATGAGGCGCTGCCGGTGGGGGGCAGGCCGGAAGCCGAGACGCTGGCGCTGCTCGACGATCTGGGCTCACCGGCTGCCGTCGCCGGCAATGGCCCCCGCTATTTCGGCTTTGTCGTCGGCGCGAGCCTGCCGGTGGCGGCAGCGGCCGAGCGGATGGTGCTGGCCTGGGACCAGAGCGCCAGCACGAAGACAGGTGGGCCTGGCGCCGCTGCCATCGAGACGGTTGCCGCCCGCTGGCTGCTGGATATCCTCGACTTGCCGCGCCAGAGCGGGGTGGGCTTCGGCACTTCTGCCAGCGCGTGCGGCCTGGTGTGCCTGACCGCGGCCCGCCGCACCCTGCTGGCCCGGCAAGGCTGGGATTTTGACCGGGACGGCCTGTCCGGCGCGCCCGCAATCAGGGCCGTCGTGTCGGAAAAGGCCCATGTCACCATGATCAAGGCACTGCGCGTGCTGGGGTTCGGCACCGGGCAACTTATCGTTGCGCCGACCGATGCGCGCGGGCGGATCGATCCGGCCCGGCTGCCAATGCTGGACGACCGGACCATCCTGTGCTTGCAGGCCGGAGAAGTGAACTCGGGTGAGTTCGATCCTTTTGACGAGATCATCCCGCGAGCCCGGGCGGCCGGCAGCTGGGTGCATGTCGATGGCGCCTTCGGGCTATGGGCACGCGCATCCCGGCATGCACGCCATCTGGCCAGCCGGATTGAAGGCGCCGACAGCTGGACCGTCGATGGGCACAAATGGCTCAACACGCCATATGACTGCGCCATGGCGATCTGTCGGGACGAGACAGCACTGACCGGTGCGATGGACAGCGATGCCAGCTACTCGCGCGCCGGACCGGAAGCACAGAAAAACCGAACACTGGAGTTTTCCCGGCGCGCGCGCGGGGTCGCCATCTGGGCGGCGCTGCGATCGCTGGGCCGAGACGGCGTTGCCGCCCTGGTGGACCGGCATTGCCGCCAAGCGCGCCGCCTTGCCGAGGGCCTTTCCGGCGCTGGCTACCGGGTGCTCAATGATGTCGTGCTCAACCAAGTGCTGATCACCACCGATGATCCTGAGCGCATTGCCCTCATTCAAGCGGCAGCCGCGCACAGTGGCCAAATCTGGTTCGGTACCACGCTGTGGCAGGGCCAGCCGGCGGCGCGCCTTAGTGTCTGCTCGTGGCGTACAACCGATGCCGATATCGAAGCGGCGATCGCCCTGCTAGCCGACCTGAACCGGCCGCAGTGACAGGCGGGACCGCAGCGCGCCCGGTCAAGCCGTCAGGTCTGGCGTGAAGCCGGAAACCTCCCCGCGCAGAGCGATCGCACCAATGTGGCGGCGGCCACCCTGGCGCGCCAGCTGCACGAACACGTCGATCGAGCTGCGCACATAGATGCTGATGCTGCTGCGATCGAGGCTGGTGCCTGATTGCAGCACCAGCAGGGCCAGCTGCTCGATGGCGCGCGCCGGGCTGTCGGCATGGATCGTGGTCATCGAACCCGGGTGGCCGGTGTTGACCGCGCGCAGGAAGGTGAACGCCTCCGGCCCGCGCAGTTCGCCCAGGATGATGCGGTCGGGCCGCATGCGCAGGGCGGCGTTCAGCAGGTCTTCGGCCGTCACGGCAGCCTCGCCCAGAGGGCTGCGCGCTGCCACCAGCCCGACCGCGTTCGGATGGCGCATCTCCAGTTCCGGCGTGTCCTCGATCAGGATCAGGCGTTCGTCACGGGGAATTTCCTGGATGAGCGCGTTCAGAAACGTGGTCTTTCCCGTCGAGGTGCCGCCCGAAACCAGGATGTTGAGGCGGTGCCGCACCGCCAGCCGCAACAGGGCGACATGGTGATCCTTGGCCTTCAATGTGGCCAGTTCAGTCAGCAGTGCCTGGCTGTCGGCCGCCATCCCGACCATGTCGAAGGCGCCAATTGAGGCATAATCATCAAGGCGCAGGTGGGCCGACTGATGCTTGCGGATGGCCATCGCCATATGCCCGCGCGTGGCCGGCGGCGCGATGAACTGCACGCGCGCGCCATCGGGCAGCACCGCCGACAGGATTGGATATTGCGCGTTGATGCCCTGCGCGGTGAGCGCCGCCACCTGTTCGGCAAGCCGCAGCAGGAGCAGATCGTCTCCGGCTGGCAGGTCATGCCGTTCAATCTGCCCGCCCAGCGTTTCCAGCCACAGCTCGCAGGGCCGGTTAACGTACAAATCCGTCACATCGTCACGTCGCAGGTGAGCGGCGAACGGCGCCAGCGCGTGCGCCAGGTAGACGCCGGTTTCGCGGGCACGAATGTCTGGTGTCATGGTGACGGTTCCACCGGCGCAAACTCCAGATCGCGCGCCACCAGCACGGAGATGAGCGCGCCCTGCCGCACCGAAAGGCTGGGCTTTGGCAGCGGCCCCACCAGTTGCGATGTGCCGTTCTGTAGGGCCGGGCTGGCCAGGATCACGCCGTTGCGGCTGATCGACTGGGCGCCGGCCAGCGTGCCGAAATCGATGGCCGATTGCAGCAGGGCGCCGCCCAGCCGCGCCGGGAAATGCGTGTCGACCTTGCCGCGCACACCGGCACGGCCCAGCGGATCGGTGGCCGGGGAGTCGATGGCGATAACCGCCCCGTCCGGTCGCACGAGTTCCGACCACAACACGAAGGCCCGCTTCTGCCCGGCCGCGACGTCGGCACGATAGTCGCCAAACAGCCGGCTGCCGCGCGGGATGAGCACGCGGTCGCCTGCCAGATTGCGGACATCCTGGCTGATGAGGGCGCGGGCTTGGCCGGGCTGGGTGGAATCAAGCGCGGTTTCAAGGATCGCCGGTATCAACGTGCCGCGCGGCACCATCGTGACCAGGCGGCTGGCACGGCCCCGACTGGCATAGGCCGTGCCGGCCGGCCGGCCGGCCGCACCGACGGCGGCCGTGCCCGTGCCGGCCGGTGCGGCGCCGGCCACCGGCGCGTCACCGGCTGTCGCATCATAGACGATGGCGCTGGCGCTGGCGGACTCGCGCGTTGGCGGCGGCGCAGAGGGCGGCGGCGCCATGGCTTGCAGGCGGCCAGGCAAGAATGCTGTGGGCGAAGGGCTGGTTGGTGCCGGTGGCGGCGGCAGGGCGATCACTGGAGGCGGGGCCGTGGCCATGGGCGGAGCCGGCGGCGGTGGCAGATCAATCGGGGGCGGGCGATAGGGGGCGACCAGCCCGTCACCGGCTGCACCGATGCGCACCGTCGGCTGGGCCACGCGCAGCCGCCGGTTCTCCAATGCAAGGAACAGGCCGCCGGCCAGCGCGAGGATGGCCACCAACCCCAGCCACAGCGGCGCATTGCCCCGGTCTGCCCCCACCAGTGGCAGGCCATCGTCGGCTTCGCTGTCGGGCGCGCCGTTCATGGCGTGGGCCCCCGCGGCAGGGTCAGCGTGGCGGTGGCGACCTGCCGACCGCTGCGGAACAGAAGGCGCCGGGGGATGCCCTGCAGGATCATGCGATCATCCTCGAAGCGGCCGTTGACCAGTGTCTCGCTGCCATCGTCCGCAATCTGGAACACCGCCGGCAGCGCCGCGCCTGCTGGCCAGGCGAGAATGATCCGGTTGCCTTCGATGCTGATCATGGCAGGGCGCAGCGCCGCAACGCCTGCCAGGCGATAGCTGGCACCTTTGTCGATCGCCGGGCCCGCGCCCGTGTCCAGCCGGGTGGGGGGATAGGCAAAGCTGATGATCAGCGGTGGCGGCTGATTGGGGATATTGCCCATCAGTTCGAACACATAGACGCGGGCATCGGTGATCACTGTAAGATTGCTGTTGATGCCGAAGAAATTGCGCTTGATGAAAATCGCATCGCCGCGCTTGTTGGCGTTGATCTGCCAGGCATTGTTGTCGCCCACCGCCATCGTCTCGATGCGTTCTCCCGGGGCCAGGGCGATCATCAGCGTATAGCCCGAGGCCACCTCCACCGGATAGATGCGCCCGGCATCATAGGGGATGAGCTGAAGGCGCCGATCGGGGCCGGCCGTGGCGGGGACCGCCAGCCACAATCCGGCAGCCAGCAACAGCGCCCGCGCCCGCTCAACGCCGGACATTAGCGGCCTCGGACGCGGGCAGCGATTGCGGCAGGGCTTCGGGCGACCGGCGATAATCCAGCACCTGGAAACCCAGCGGGTTGATATAGCGGTCTTCGATGGCCATCGGCGCGTCGGAATAGCGGTAGCGCACGGTCGCCACCCAGTATTGGCGCGTGGCGGTCGTCCGGTCGCGATCGAGGATCCGTGTTTCGAAGCGGACCAGCGCCGTCCTGTCGGACAGGCCGGTGACAGAGCGCACCTCGGCCTCGATCATGGTTCGTGGCCCCAGCCGGGCGGCCGGGCTGTCGGGATTGGAGAGCGCCATGGCGGCCAGATAGCGTTCACGCGCCGGCCCGGCCGACCACAGTGCCACCTTGCGATAATCTTGTCGGATGGTGGCCCGGTCAAAGCCTTCGCGGGCCAACACATATTGTACCAGGAAGCTTTGGGTCAGCGCCCGGTCCGGCGCGAGCAGGCCTGGTTCGAGCGGCTTCAGAGCCTCGACATGGCCGGTGTGGCGATCGACCAGCAGCGTGTAGGGGACCACTGTGCGCAGCGGCATCATGGCGAGGATGGTGAAGGCTTCCGCCACGGCCACCAGCGTGGCGGCCAGCGCTACGATCCAGGCGGTACGGCGGGAACCCTGCACGGCATCGAGCGTATTGTTCGCCCAGCTTTGCGCCGCCTGGTAATAGGCCGCGGTCTTCGGGTCGGGTGTACGCGTCATCGCCGTTGTCGTCCTTGCGTGCGTCTGGCCGACAGGGAGGTCGGGCGGCGCCGATAGCTGAGGCCCAGTGGCGCCGGCGGGGCCGTGTCGGCTGCGGTTGGCTGCGGCACCCGGCCAGGCGGCGATGGCAGGCTGTTGGCTGCGGGCGCGGGCTGCGCAGGCACGCCGCCGGGCAGCGGGCGCGCCCAACCGGCCGGCGGCATGATGGGGACCGGGTCCTCCTGCACGGCCGGTTGCCATGAACCCGCCGTGCCCGATCCAACCCACTTCGCCACTGACCCCTGCATGGCCGTGATCGCGGGGGCCAGTGCCAGCACCCACAGCAGCCGCAATGCCGCCAGCAGCATAAGGGAAAAGCCCGCCACCAGCACCATCAGCTCCACTGGTGCAGACGGCGTGGGCAGCAGCGCGCGGCGCAGGGCCAGCACATTGGCTAGCCACGGCAGCAGCAGGGCCAGTTCCACCTGCAGCACCAGCATCACCGCCACCAGCCCGGCCAGACAGCCAGCGAGCAGCCGCGCCCAGGTCATGAACAGGCCGCGCGTGGCATCGAACAGCAGCAGGCCGGCAAACAACGGCCCCAGCGCCAGCAGCACGGCGCTGAGCAGCCGCACCGTGCCCAGCGCCCCGATAACGCCGGCCAGCCAGCCGATGCGCGCCGCCGCCAGCGCCGTGTCATCCTCCACGGCCGTGCGGGCGACATCGGACTGCCCGGTCGCCGCCACCGGCGCCCCATCCACGATGACGAGCCCGCTGCCGGCCCGCGCCAGGCCCAGCATGGCCGAGTCCACCTGCTGCAGTTGCACGGTCATGTCATCGCCGGCCAGGCCGGTGCCACGGGCGACCTCGGCCACGATCCCGGCCGGCGCGCGCAGCACCACATCCAGCACAAGCACCCGATAGGCGTTCCAGCTGCCAGCCAGCGTGAGCACCACGCCCAGCTTGAGCGCTAGCGGCAGAAACGCGCGCGGGGTCGGCACCTGTCCGCCCATCAGCCGCAACGCCTGCGCGGCCACGAACAGGGTGAGCAACACGCCAAGGACAATGCCGCCGCTGGCTCCCTGCCCAGACAGCACGCGATAGCCGGCACCCGCCAGTTCCTGGGTAGCGCAATCGATGAACAGCAGCGTGCCCGTCAGGAAATTGCTGCCGGTGCCGGGGATGGGGCAAGCGCTGATCACAACGCTTCCTTCAGCAGGCGCGGCAGCCATTGTTCGGGCGCATCGCCGGTCTCGGCGCGCAGCCGGTCGAGGAGGCGCACCGTGCGTTCCCGGCCCGACAGGATTGTGAGCAGATCGCGCTCGCCCGAAAGATCAAGCCGGCACACCACGCTCTCGCTGCCATGCTTGACGAGGAAACAATGCGCCGCGTCCGGCAGCGAGCGGACCAGCGACAACTCATGCGCGGTCAATCCGAACCCGTTGCAATAATCGCTGGCATCGGCCTTGGGGTTGACCATGAAGATCTGGGTCGCCGCCTGCTCGATGATGGACCGCGAGATCTGGCTATCGAGCGCGTCGCGGGCGCTCTGGGTCGCAAAGCCGATGATGCCACCCCGCTTGCGGATGGTCTTCTGCCAGTCCTTGATGCGGGCCACGAACACTGCATCGTCCAGCGCCTTCCAGCCCTCATCGACGACAATGATCGCGGGCGTGCCGTCCAGCCGCTCCTCCACCCGGTGGAACAGCATCATCATCGCCGGCGTGCGCGCCACCGGGTCATCCAATATGGCGGTCATGTCAAAGCCGACGGTGCGCGCCGCCAGATCGGAGGCGTCGCGGGCGTTGTCGAACAGCCAGGCGCGTTCGCCTGGCCCCCACCAGGGTTGCAGCCGCGCCCACAGATCATCGGCGGTAGGACGCGCCGCGCCGCGGAACAGTTCCACTAGATGGCGAAGACGGCGATGCTCGGGCGGCTGGGCGAAATTGGCATCGATGGCAAGCTTGATACGGGCCAGTTCCTCCGTGCTGGCGCCGCCGGCCAGCTGCACCACCCAGTCGATCAGGAACTGGCGATTGGCCGGCGAGTCATCCAGTTGCAGCGGGTTGAGACCGGAGGGCAGCGACGGGTCGAGCCGGTCATAGCGGCCACCGACGGCGCGGATGAACAGTTCAGCGCCGCGATCCTTATCGAAGAAAACAATGCGCGGATCAAACTTGCGCGCCTGGGCAAGGAGGAAGTTCAGCACCACCGTCTTGCCGGAACCCGACGGGCCAATCACGGTGAAATTGCCCAGATCGCCCTGGTGGAAATTGAAGAAAAAGGGCCCGGCCGCCGTCGTCTCCATCAGAGTGACCGCTTCGCCCCAATGGTTGCCGTCGGCCTTGCCCATCGCGAAATTGTGGGCGCTGGCAAGCGCTGCGAAATTGGCCGTGGAGACGAGGCCGCGCCGGGCGATATAGCCAAAATTGCCCGGAAACTGCGCCCAGAAGGCCGGCTCCAGCGCCACATCTTCCCGCACGGCGACAATGCCGAGATCAGCCAGCGCGCCAACCACGTTCGCCACGGCACGGTCGAGGTCGGCCAGGCTGTCGGCGTGGACGGCGATGGTCATGTGATGCTCGCCAAAACCGGCGCGGCCGGCGGCCACATCATCCTTGGCTTGGCCAAGTTCCGCGCGCAGGCTCACCGCCTCGTCCTCGGCCGATCGCATGCGGCGGATGGCCAGATTCATGTCGGCCAGCGCCTTGCCGCGTTCCACGAAGGCAAAGCTGTGGCTGACGCTCATCTCCACCGGCAGGCGCAGCAGCTCGTCGAACATGCCGGGCATGGTGGCGCCGGGATAATCCTTCACCGACACGATGGCAGACAGGCGGCGACTGGCATCGCCATGGGGCGCAAGCTCCATGGCATTGTGGCCAAAGCTGACGCGGCGATAGGGAATGTGATGGCCCAGATCACCGAACGGCAGTTGCACCGGCCGCAGCTCGCCATTGAACAGGGCGGAGAGAAACTCCAGCGGCTCCGAACAGAGCGCAGCGCCGTTATCGTAGGTGGCGAGTGTGCGGGCCTCATAATCGGCCAGGGCTGCCAGCAGGGCCTCCCGCGTGGCATCGAGCGCGCGCAGGTCCTCGGCCCGCGCCGCCTGGCCGCCGACCGGGCTGCCGGCCAGCGGGCCGCGCAGCCGATCGGCCATGCCGATGCGGCCCGGCAGCGGCCGGCGCACCAGCGTGAGATACAGTTCGTTCACATAAAGCGCGCGGGTGGCCAGACGCTGGCGCCAGCGGGCATCGAGCGCGCGGGAAAAATCGTCGCCGAACCGGGCTTCCAGCGAGAGATCGACCTTCCGGCGCATCACATGGTGATAGAGTGCGATGCGCGGCGAGGCGATGGCGCGCAGCACGGCATCGCGCAGCGCCTTGCGATAGTTGAGCTCGTCGGTGTCGGCCGTTTCGAACAGCAGGCCGCGCAGGCGGATGGTCTGCACCAGCAGCCCATCGCGGGTGAGCAACGTGTGATCATCGATCTGCGCCGCATAGGGCAGATGCGTGCCGGCCGGCACCTCGCGCGCGGCCGCCTTGGGACTGCCGGCCAAGGGTGAAGGCTTCAGGGGCGATAGGAATTGCATCGCCACAGGCCATGGTTGGGCAGGCGCCGGCACTGGCGCAGACGCACCAGCCACAGATCGACAAAGCGCGGCTCCCTCAGGCAGATCAGCATGCCCATGCCGTGCACCAACAGCGCTGGCAGCAAGGCCCAGATCGAGCGGATGATCAGGAACAGCTCCGCCGAGACGATCATGTTGATCACGAAATAGCTGTAGGTGACGCCGGCAAACATTTGCGGCCGGGTGAGCGCCACGAACAACCGGTCCCGCTCCAGGCTGGTCATGCCATCAATATCCGGCCGGCCCGCTGCCGGCGGTCGCCTGGATGCCAGCCACAATGCTGCCCGCCCCGAACAGGATGAAACAGCCGATGATGACCACCAGGCCATGACGCCAGTTGATCCGTCCGCTGAGCATGAGCAGGCCGACGACCGCCACTGCGATCACGGCCGCCACGGTTGCCACCGTGCCGAACAGCGTGCCCTGTATCCATTGTGCCGCTGCGATAAGCGGTCCCGAGCCTTGTGGATCCATCTTGTCCTGCCTGCCGTCTTGCTGCTGTCTTGATCAGGGCCCCTTTTGCGATCAGCGGGCCGGATAGGGATTGCCCAGCGCCTTCATGAAGCCATAGCCGTAGCTCATGCCGGTGAAGCTGATGTAGAGTAGCCCTTCCACATCCTGGCTGGCGGCCAGATCGGCCGGCACGTTCATGCTGCCGAAGGGATAGCCGTGGGCCCCGCTGCCCGAAATCAGCGCCCAGCTGATGCCCTTGTCATCCGAACGATAGACACCCCAGGGCTTGGCGCTGTCAGGCTGGCCATAGATGTAGAGCGCATAGTCGCCGCCGGCCGCTGGCTTGCCCACCGCCACGGCATAGGCCTTGCCAAGGCTGAGCCGCTCCCACGACTGGCCGCCGCTGGTCGAGTGGTACAGCATGCCGCCGGTGCTCTGGTCACCAAAGCCGGTGCACAGCCACAGGTCGCCGGAGCGGCCGGGCACGGCCACCAGCTTGGCGTTGATGAAGAAGTCGCGGTAGAGGAAGAATTGCTTGGTGCCGGGCGGGATGCGGAAGGTGGCGCCGCCATCATCGCTGGTCATGAAGTTGCTGACCGTCAGCGCATAGAATTTGCGCGGCACCACCGGATCGGCCGTGACCGAGAATTGCTTGACCGCGCTGTTGAACACCAACTGGAACGGCCCGCTGGAAAAGTCGATCGGCTGGCCCGTCTCGTCCAGGACCACGCTTTCCCGCCAGCTGCTGCCACCATCCAGCGAATAATGGGGCGGCACATTGTTGGCGCCGAAATAGCCATATTGGGCGCCAAAGGGGAACCAGACGATATTGTCCCGCCCGGTCCAGACGCCCTGGCCGCGGCCCGGCAGCACCGAACCACGCGCCGAAATCGCGATCATGCCACCCACCAGCCGCTCGGGCGTGTTGGTGATGCTGCCGCCGCCAAAACTGTTGTCGCCCGACGTGATCCTGATGGACGGGAACAGCTGCCAGTTCTGGCCATAATTCACCGAATAGCCGGCGAAATTGTTTCGGAACGGCCCGCCTCGCCAGTCGCCGGCAAACAGATTGGCCGGCACCGTGACCATGACCGACGGCGTGTCGGGGATGAAGGCGGCCATGCCGTTGGTGGCCAGGTCATTATTGCCCTGGGCCGCAGTGTCGATGTCATAGCGGCGGGCGGTGAACAGGCGCGGGTTGCTCACATAATAGAGCGCCTCGTCCTCGGCCGTTAGCACGGCGGCGTTGCGGCCGCCCGGCGGGATCAGCACATTCTGTCCGACCAATTGCTCGATGCCCCTGGATTGCGCCTTCCAGTTAAGCCCCTGCGTCGGCCCGGTCTGCACCGCGTCGTTGAGGTCGGCATAGATTGTGCCGTCATTGCCCTGGGGCAGCCACAGCCGGCCGCCGCCATTGGCCGTGGAAACGGACGGATCAAACTGCAAGGCGCCATGTGCGCCTGGGTGGACGGTGCGGGCATCGATCCAGGCGATGCCATCGACCGACTTGATGCTGGCGTAACTGCCAAGATCGGTCCAGCTCAGGCCGCCGTCGGTGCTGCGGGCAATCTTCATGTCAAAGGACATGGCGAACACCCGGTCGGGATTGGCCGGGTCGACAGCGACCGAGCCATCCTTGTGCGGCGGATCAAGCACGGTCCACGCCCCGGCCCGCCAGCGCAGCAGGTTGGTGCTGGTCAGCAGCCAGAAGGTCCCGTCAGGCCCCAGCGCGCTGCCGGCGATCTGGCCGCGCACCACGCCGGGCTGGCCTTGAGCGATGTTGGTGAAGCTCTGCCCGCCATCCACGCTGCGATAGACGCCCGGCCCGTTGGCGGCATCCACCACCAGATAGATGGTCCGGCTGACGGTGAGGCTGCGACCATTGATGCGGCGGGTGATCACGCTGCTGCCATCAAACAGCACGTTTACGACGGACTGGCAGGCCCCCGGCACGCCCGGCGCCGTCACCGGCGCGAACGAGACACCCGTGTTGGCGCTGACGTGCACGCCGTTCAGTTTGCTGCCCAGATAGATCACGCTGCTGTTCGCCGGATCAACGCGCAGCCGTTCACCCTTGGTGTTGAGCGTGTCAAACTCCAAGGCCGGACAGGCAGGGTTGGTTTCCGATGGCAGGGCAAGTCCGGTCGACTGGCGGAACGTCCGGCCGCCATTGCCGCTGTAATAGACATAGCCGCGGCGCGGATCGAGCCGGGTGATGTCCGCCGGCGGCGACACGGTCATCGCCAGATAGACGCGCGCGGCGTTGCGGGGGTCCACCGCGATGGAATCGACCCCCGCCTCCAGTGGTGCCGCCACCAGGGATGACGGCGCAGACGGATCCTTCGAGCCTGCCACGGTGATGGTCGCGGGGAAAGCGGCGGCATTGATCATGTTCACCCAGCGCGCGGACGTGCTGTCCCAGCGATATGCGCCATAGGTGTCGGTCCGGGCATAGCGGACAGTGCCGTCCAGCAGCGGATGCACGACCATGCCGCGGATGAACCCGCCCGCACCGATGGAGACCGGCTGCCAAACCCACTCAATCCGCCGATCATAGCTGCCAAGTGACGTGGTCTGGGCGATTGCGCTGGTTGACGCCGCACAGAATACAGCAACAAAAATGATTTTGCGATTCGCTACGTTCATGTGTGACTCCATGCTAATATTTCTCGGTCGAGCTAACATTGAGTCGTTATACAAAGATAAATTTCTGGGCGCTCTTCAGATTTTTTGTGCGTAATTTTGATATTGTTTACGTATATAAATAGATCATCCGAAAATCACGACATTTTCATCCATAATATGAATTCGTTATCATGATATATTCAGGAGGAACATAATAATTCTTTTCCAGAGCGTCGTTGCACGAGCCTGGTGGCAGATCACGTGGGCAGAGGGTCTGCACGGGGGGCGAACTGCCGGTCTGCTGCGGCTGGGGGGCTTGGGGGCAGTCGCAGCCAACCGGCAGTTCAAGTGCTGGACTTAAGCCATTGCCCAACATCCTGCGACGAATGTTCGTCTATAATCTCGATATTGGAGATAATCATCCGGCCCGCCAGCCACCGCCCAAGGCGCGAAAGGCGGTCACCGCGCTGCGGGCCGCGTTGGCCCGGGCGATGATTGCCTGTTCTTCCACATCTTGCCGCCGCCGCTGCACGGCAATCCCCTCCACAAGGCTGAGGCTGCCGGCCCGCCAGGCCGCGTCGGTACGGCCCTGCGCCGCCAGCATGGACTTTTGAGCATTGGCCAGTTGGTCGGCGACAAGGCCCTGCCGGGTCAGCGCAGACAGCGAGTCCTCAGCCTCTGCCACGGCCTGCAGCGCAGTCTGGCGATAGGCCGCGACTGCTTCGCGAAGGCGGGCCTTCGCCGCCGCTTCCTCTGCGCGCAGTCGGCCGCCGGCAAAGATCGGCACGCTGATCTGGGCTTCAGCGCCCAGCTGGACAGCGCCTGCGGTCAGCAGGTTGGTCAGTCCGTTGGCCAGGAAGCCGGCAAAACCTGACAGGGTCAGACGGGGATAGCGCGCTGCGATCGCTTCGGCGACCGCGGCATCGCTCGCCGCAACCTGCCGCTGGGCGGCCACAATGTCAGGGCGGCTGGCCAGCAAGGCTGCAGGACCGTCGGCCGCCGGAACCATCGGCACGGCCGGAATAGCGCCGACACCCATGTCCTGCCCGGCGCTGCCCGGCGCCCGGCCCATCAGCACGTCAAGCCGATTGAACTGCACTTCAAGCCCGGCCTCCAGAGCCGGGATCGCCGCGCTGGCCGCCGCACGCTCGGCAGCGACTTGGTCGGCCTCCACAGGTGCGGCAATGCCATGGGCTGCCCGCGCACCCACCAGCCCGGACAGCGTATCAAGCGTGCGCAGCCGTTCGCGCGCCAACACCAGCCGGGCCTGCAGCCCGCGCGCCATTATGTAGGCATCGCAGACTTCGGCTGCGATGGTCAGCCGCGCGCCCGCCACGCCGGCCTGCGCGGCCTGCCGGCGGGCCAGAGCAGCGCGGCTGGCCGCCGACAGACCGCCGAAGAGATCGATCTCCCAGCCGGCCGAACTGGTCAGGCCGTACCGCTCCACCGTGCGGTCAAAGCCGGGGATGCGCGATGTGAGCTTGCCCTGCTGGTCCTCCACCGACAGGCGCTGGATGCCGCCGGCGCCGCTGACCGCCAATGATGGCAATTTGGCGCCGCGCGCGGCCTTCAGGGCGGCCGCCGCCGTTTCCAGGCGGGCGGCCGCCATCTCGATGTCGAGGTTGCCGGCAAGGGCGATGTCCACCATCCGGTCAAGCTGCGGATCGCCAAATTGCCGCCACCACAGGGCATCCACAGCGCCGCTGTCGGCCGGGGCATTGCGATACTGATCGGGAAGGGCGGGCGGCGCCGGCAGCGCCGGCCGCCCGCCCGCCGTCGTGGCGGCCAGCAGGGCCAGGGCGGTGACGGCCGATGACAGGCGCATGGCATGATTCCTTGACATGTGAACAGTGATAAAATACATTTCTTTTCATGAAAAACAAGGACGCAATCTCAGGAAAACGGCGAGCCGGACGGCCCAGCATTGATCGCCGGGACGAGATTCTGGACGCGGCCGAGCGGCTGTATGACGCCATTGGCTTCGACAAGACGACGATCGGCGACGTGGCGCGCGAACTGGGCATGTCGCCGGCCAATCTTTATCGCTTCTTTTCCAACCGCCAGGCCATTGATGAAGCGGTGGCCGCGAGACAACTGCGCCTCATCGAGGATGCGGCCTGGGCGGAAGCGCGCTGCGCCCATCTTGATCCCGAAGCCGCATTTCGCCAGCTTTGCATCGCCGTGTCATTGAAAACACGGGATCTTCTGATGCACAGCGGCCGTGCGAGCGAGCTGTGCCTGGCTGCCACGCGCGGCAAGTGGCCGCCCGTGCGCGCCTTCATGGGCACCTTGCATGGCGCCGTGCGGCACGTTCTGGCCGATGGCGTGGCCCAGGGCCGTTTCCGCGTCGGCCGCAGCAGCGACGAGACAGCGGCCACCATCGTCAATGCCATGATCGCGGTGTGGCACCCGATCATCCTCGATGCCAATGGCGTCGAGGACCTTGAGGCCAACGCCGCTGCGCTGGCCGACCTGCTACTGTCCGGCCTCAAGATAAAAAGTGATTAATGATGATATTTTTCATCTTATCATGATTAGCGATTGAGCGTATATCAGAGTCGACATCCCCGTTGCGGGATTGGAGACAACGATGCGCAAATCCACTGTCGTGACTGCGGGCGCCCTCGTACTGCTGGCTGCCTGCTCGACCAAACCCGCGCCGCCCGCGACGCCCCTCGTCAGGGTGGCGGTTGCAGAGCCGGCCGGCGCCGGCAGCGCCGGCAACTTCACTGGCGTGGTGCGCGCCCGCATCGAATCCGCCCCCGGCTTCCGCGTGGCTGGCAAGATCAGCGAGCGGCTGGTCAATGCCGGGCAGACGGTCCGTGCCGGCCAGCCACTCATGCGCCTTGCCGCCGAAGATTATGACCTTGCCACCGCAGCTGCGCACGACCGCGTGCGCGCCGCCCAGGCCGATGTGGACCGCACCGTGGCCGATGAGCGCCGTCTGCGCGGTCTGGTCGATACGGGTGCGGTTTCGGCATCGGCCTATGATGGCATCAAGGCAGCGCGCGATGCGGCTGTCGCCAATCTGGCGGCCGTTCGCGCCAGCGCCGCCAGCGTCGCCAACAATGGCCGTTATGCCACTCTGCTGGCTGATGCCGACGGCATCGTCACCGACATCCTGGCCGAGCCTGGCCAGGTGGTGGCAGCCGGCACGCCGGTGCTGCGGCTGGCCCGGGCCGGCGCGCGCGAGGCGCAGGTGTCGATTCCCGAAACCCGTGTGGCCGGTCTGCCGCGCCGGGCGATGGCGCAGCCCTATGGCGGCGGGCCGGCGATCCCGGCGCTTCTGCGCGAGGTGGCGGGCGCGGCTGACCCGCTCACCCGGGCCTTCCAGGCGCGCTATGTGCTGGAAACCGCCACACCGCCGCCGCTCGGGACCACCATCACTATCAGTCTGCGCGACACGCAAATGGGCGCGGTGGCCGTGCCGCTGGCGGCCATTGTGGACCTTGGCCATGGGCCCGGCGTCTGGCAGGTCGGCGCGGATGCGCGGGTGCGTTTCGTGCCGGTACGGCTGCTGCGCCTGACCGAGGAAACGGCGGTGGTCCCGGCAAGCGCCTTGCCGGCCGGCAGCCGCATTGTCGCCCTTGGCGGCCATTTGCTGCGCGCGGGCCAGCCGGTCCGCCTGGGCCAAGTCGAGCGGGTGCGGTCATGAAGGGGCCCAATCTTTCCGCCATCGCGGTCAAGGAACAATCAGTCACCCTGTTTCTGATGATCGCCATCATCGCGGCCGGCCTCTTCGCCTTTCTCCAGCTTGGTCGGGCGGAAGACCCGAATTTCACCGTGAAGACGATGACGGTCACGGCCCTGTGGCCCGGTGCCACTGCCCGCGAGATGCAGGACCAGGTGGCCGACCGGCTGGAAAAGCGGCTGCAGGAGCTGCGCTATTACGACAAGGTGGAAGCCCAGACGCGCCCCGGCCTGACCACCCTGACCTTGAACTTGAAGGATTCAACCCCGCCCGCGGTGGTGCCGGAGCAGTTCTACCAGGCGCGCAAGAAGCTGGGCGACGAGGCCATCAACCTGCCGCGCGGCGTGATCGGTCCGCTGGCCAACGACGAATATTCCGACATGTTCTTCTCGCTGATCGCGGTGCAAGCCAAAGGCCTGCCGCACCGCGCGCTGGTGGCCGAAGCGGAGACCATCCGCAGCCAGCTGCAGCATGTCGACGGCGTCAAGAAGGTCTCCCTGATTGGAGAGCAGCGTCAGCGCATATTCGTCGACATCAGCCAGCGCCGGCTGGCAACGCTTGGCATCGCCCCCGATGTTCTGCTGGCGGCGCTGGCCAACCAGAATCTGTTGCAGCCGGTGGGCGAGGTGCAGACCGGATCGCGGGCCATCGTGCTTAGGGTCACGGGCGCCTTCGATGACGTGGAGGCGGTGCGCGCCACTCCCATCGCGGTGGCAGGCCGCACGCTGCGCGTGGGCGACATTGCCCAGGTGCGCCGCGGCTATGAGGACCCGGCCAGCTACCTTGTCCGGCACAACGGGCAGGCCGGTCTGATGCTGGGCGTGGTGATGCGCGAAAATCACAATGGCACGGCCCTTGGCGCCGCGCTGAAGGCCAAGCTGGCCGAAATCCGCAGGGGGCTCCCGCTTGGCATCAGCGTCACCGAAGTGGCCGACCAGGCCGCCAACATCTCCGAGGCCTATGGCGAATTCATGCTGAAGTTCGCCGTCGCGTTGTGCGTGGTGATGGCAGTCAGCCTCCTCGCGCTAGGCTGGCGGGTGGGGATCGTGGTGGCGCTGTCGGTGCCCCTCACGCTCGCGGCGGTGTTCGTCATCATGCTGATGACCGACCGCCAGTTCGACCGCATCACACTGGGCGCGCTCATCCTCAGCCTCGGCCTGCTGGTCGATGATGCGATCATCGCGATCGAGATGATGGTGGTGAAGCTGGAGGAAGGCTTCAGCCGGGTGGCCGCCGCCACCTTCGCCTGGGGCGCCACCGCGGCCCCGATGCTGACCGGCACACTGGTCACGGTGATCGGTTTCCTGCCGGTGGGCTTTGCCCGCTCCACGGCCGGCGAATATGCCGGCAACATTTTCTGGATCGTAGGCTTTGCGCTGGCGATTTCCTGGGTGGTCGCCGTCTATTTTACCCCTTATCTGGGCGTGAAGCTGCTGCCCGACATCGCGCCCGTGGCTGGCGGCCATGACGCCATCTACGCCACGCCCCGCTACCGCCGCCTGCGCGACGGGATCGGCCGCAGCGTTTCCCGCCGCGGCCGGGTGGTGTTGCTCGTGATGGTCGCGTTCGCGCTGGCCGGCGCAGTGCTGGCACTTGTGGTGCCCAAGCAGTTCTTCCCCTCGTCCGACCGGCCGGAGCTGATCACCGAAGTCTATCTTCCCCACGGATCGAGCATCGAGGCGACCGGCACGGTTGTGGCCCGGCTGGAGCATGACCTTGCCCGCCAGCCGGAGGCCCGTTTCGTCGACTCCTATGTGGGCGGCGGCGCCCCGCGTTTCTTCCTGTCGCTGAACCCAGAGCCTCTGGATCCCAGCTTTGCCAAGCTGATCATCCTGACGCCCGATGCCAAAGCGCGCGACCGGCTGAAGGCCCGGCTGGAGGCGCTGGTCGCCGATGGCCGCTATCCCGAGGCGCGAGTGCGGGTGCTGACCCTGCTGTTCGGGCCACCGGTGCCCTATCCGGTCGCCTTCCGGGTGTCGGGGCCTGATCCATTGGTGCTGCGCAGCCTGGCCGACAAGGTCGCTGCCGCCATGCGGGCCAACCCCGACACGCGGGGAGTCAACTTGGACTGGGGCGACCGCACGCCCAACCTTGTGCTGGCCTTCGACCAGGAAAGGCTACGTCTTCTTGGCCTCGATCCGGCGGCAGTGGCCCGCCAGCTGTCCGCCCTCGTGTCCGGCGTGACCGTGGCACAGGCCCGCATCGGCGATCGCACCACCGACGTGGT
>JAIXQH010000066.1 GCA_027484055.1 Verrucomicrobiaceae bacterium
ATACATGTTGGATAGGCTGCGAGGACTTCGTGTTCCCGCAGTAGCCCACGAAAACCCTAAGCACGCCTATTTCTCTTTCAAAGGCTTTGCTCCCACTGAGCTCCAGCCATAGAATCTCGAGCGCCTCCGCATTTTTAATGAGTACACCCAGTTGCGCACCGCGACCGACTCCGACCATGATTGACATCGGCGTGGCTAGGCCGAGCGCACAAGGGCAGGCGATGATGAGAACCGCGACTGCATTGACGATGGCATGGGCAAGTCTGGGTTCCGGGCCGACCCACATCCAGACGGCGAAGGTGAGCAGTGAAATGGCCAACACCGAGGGCACAAAAATGGCCGCGACCTTGTCGGCAAGACCTTGGATTGGCGCGCGACTTCGCTGCGCTTGGGCCACCATCGTCACGATCTGACCGAGCAGTGTGTCACGGCCTACACGTTCGGTTTTCATGATCAAACTACCCGTGCCATTGACGGTGCCGCCGGTCACTTTATCGCCGACGGCTTTCTCCACGGGCAGCGGCTCGCCGGTGATCATCGACTCTTCTACACTGGAGTGACCTTCGACGATTTCACCATCCACCGGCACCTTGTCGCCGGGCACGACGCGCAACCGGTCGCCGACTTTGACCTGATCGAGCGGCACTTCATGATCGCCCCCATCGGCGACTTGTCGGGCGGTGGGAGGTGCTAGATTGAGCAATGCCTTGATGGCGCTTCTGGTCCGGCTGCGGGCGCGGAGTTCGAGCACCTGCCCTAGCAGAACTAAAACCGTGACCATCGCAGCCGCCTCAAAATAGAGCGCCACCTTTCCATCATGGCTCATCGTGGGCGGGAAAATCTCAGGTAGCAGCATGCCGACAGCGCTGAACACATATGCCGCGCCCACCCCAATCGCGATCAAGGTAAACATATTGAGATTCCAACTGACGATCGAACGCCAGCCACATTGGAAAAACGGCCAGCCCGCCCAACAGACCACCGGCGTGGCGAGTGCAAATTGAAGCCAACGTGAAGCATCACCCGTCAGCCACGGCTGTCGGCCTAGCGGCGGGATCATGTGCGCCATCGTAAGAATAAACACTGGCAAAGCCAGCGCCGCGCCGATCCAGAAACGCAGGGTCATGTCCATGAGCTCTGCCTTTTCGCACTCATCTCCATCTGCAGCCGCGTCCATCGGCTCCAACGCCATGCCACACTTCGGACAGGGGCCGGGTTGACCCTGCTGCACTTCCGGGTGCATCGCGCAGGTGTAAGTTGTCTTGCGCTTAGTTTCCACCTCAGTCGACTTCGTTCCGGCACCTGATAGGAATTCCTCCCACACTGCTAACTTCAATCGTGGGACGTCGCTTCGGTGATTATTCGGCTTTTTCATCCGCGCCCTTCATCATCGGACACTTTGACCTGGCACCCTCGCCCTTCTCCATGTGTTCCATCATCTTCTCTTCCATCTTCGCTTTTTGAGCGTGCAGGGCTGTGCTTTGCTCGACCATACGGGTGACGAGTGCTGCCGCTAAATCGAGTTTTTTATCTGGAGCCGCACTGTTCATGGTGGCTACGGCAATGGCGAGTTCGGCATCCTGCGCCTTCACCTCCGCCTGCATTTTTCGCTTCTCCTTCTTCATTTCTTCGCATTTCTGCATCATCTTGTTTTCCGTCGGTTCAGCGGACCATGAAGAAGCTGGAGTCCAGACGGCAATCATTATGGCGAGTGCCATGCCTGAACTGAGGAGTGGGGATTTGGCAGTTGTGGTTTTCATTGAATTGATGATTTCGGGGCTTACTTCAAACTCGTGGCGAGAGGTCTTTCTGAACCAACATCGACCGCCGGACACGGTCCATCGGCAACCATGATTCTACCATGGGGTGCAACCCTACCTAGATTTGATATTCACTAACATCATTCAATTTTTCTACTCCATTCTGGGTGTAACACCCCATTACCCGCACGCGGTGATTCGTTTGATCATGCGACGTGGCAGGTAAAAATATCTTACAATCAAGCAACAGCACGGACCGTGAGGCAAGATGTCAAAACAAGAACCCGTGAGTGATTTTCAACCGCAGCGTCTGGGAATGATCATGGAACCCGAACCCGGGAATCCACATGAGACCGAAGGTGTGCTGAACCCAGCAGCCGTGCGTGGTCGCGATGGCGAGCTCTACTTGTTTCCAAGGCTTGTCGCGCCGGGGAATTATTCACGCATCGGCATCGCGCGTGTCCTCTTTAACGAGGCAGGCGATCCCACCGGAGTCGTGCGGCTCGGCGTCGCCATGGAGCCTGAGGCTGACTATGAACTCCTGCCCCACGGGGGTGGCGGATGCGAGGACCCACGCATCACCTTCATGGAGCCGATCCAGATCTATGTGATGACTTATACGGCTCGTACCGCGCTTGGCCCACGAATTGCCGTGGCGGTGTCTGCGGATTTGTTTCACTGGCAGCGCATGGGGCTGGTGAAGTTCGAGCCTTACCGCGGCATCGACTTCGCCCATGTTGATAACAAGGACGCGTGTTTCTTTCCCGTCGCCATCCCGAATCATGCCGGGAAAATGCAGATGGCTCTCCTGCATCGACCGCTTTTCCCCGGCACACGCCCCGAAGAAACCGTCGGCAGGACCGATGACTTGGACCTCGATCTTGATCATGAAAGCATCTGGATTTCCTATTGCCCAATGCCGCAGGGCACCTGTGATCCGCAGCATCCGGGTCTCTTCAATTCGCATCATCGGCTCGCCACGCCAACCTATCCGTGGGAGATGCTGAAAATCGGCGGCGGCACACCACCGATGCTCACGCGGCATGGATGGATGATCATTTATCATGGCGTGCATGAAGTGGATGTGCCGGGAGGGCCCAAGCATCCGCTGTGTTACTCCGCCGGCGTTATGATCCTCGCCACTGAGCAGCCGCATCTCATCCGCTATCGCTCCGCCGAGCCTGTGCTTGTGCCGCTGCTGCATGAGGAATGCCACGGCATCGTGCCCAACGTCGTCTTCCCCACCGGCATCGACCGGCGTGACGATCTCGGTCAGCCGGACCGCTTCGACATCTACTATGGCATGGCCGACAGCCGCATCGGTGTGGCTCGTATCGACGTGCCCGAGCAATTGCCGATGACTGAGTTAGTCGAGACACCCAGCCCCATGAAGCCGTGAGGAACTTCGTTTTTCACCATGCGGTCGGAGTTTCATTCACCCGTGTCAGAGCACTTGCTGTCTTCAATCACCTATCTTAGTTTATGGGCTTGGTTCCAGTTATCACATCTTGGCATCACTTGTCTTCCACCGCTGCCTGCGAGGAGATGGGTAGTGATCCCGCGAGCGGACTTTCTCAGGACGAGGTCTCTGACCGCCTTGCTCAACATGGCAAGAACACCTTGCCAGCAGACGCGAACAAACCTGTGTGGCGTCTCTTTCTGCGTCAGTTCGCCAGTCCGCTAATCTATATTCTTCTCGCCGCCGCTGTCCTAGCGTTTGTGTTGGGCAAGCGTGAGGATGCACTGGTCATTCTGATCGTCGTGCTGGTCAATTCGATCATCGGTTCCATTCAGGAGGGCCGTGCAGAGCGCTCGATGGAGTCGCTGCGCAAACTTTCCTCCACTCAGGTGCGCGTGCTGCGCGATGGAAAGGAGCGGATGATAGCTGCGAGCGATCTCGTTCCCGGAGACATCATGCTGCTGGTTGCCGGAGATGCCGTGGTGGGTGACGCGCGGCTGATTGAGGTGGCGGCGCTGAAAGCCGCAGAGGCCGCCCTAACAGGCGAGTCCATACCGGTTGAGAAACACCTAGAACCTCTGCCCCATGACACCCTGCTTGCAGATCGGGTGAACATGGTTTTCTCCGGCACTCAAATCACCGCCGGGCGCGCCAAGGCCGTGGTCGTGGCAACGGGCTTGGCCACTGAGGTCGGCAAGATCTCCGACATGACGACGGGCGCGGTGGAGCCGAAGACACCTCTCGAAGTGCGGATGAATCAGTTCGGTCGCCAACTGGTGGCGGCATCCGGGGTGATGGTGGCGCTCGTGATCGGCGCTGGGCTGCTGCGTGGCATGCCCATCGTGGATATTCTAATGGTGTCTATCAGCCAAATGGTCTCGCTGGTGCCGGAAGGATTGCCCGTGGCCTTGACGATCGCCTTAGCTGTGGGAATGCAGCGCATGGCCGGCAAAGGAGCAATCGTGCGCAGACTCGCGGCGGTTGAGACGCTTGGCTGCACGAACGTCATTTGCTCGGATAAAACCGGGACCTTGACCAAGAACGAAATGACCGTCACCACCTTTTGGCTGCCCGACGGTCGCAAGGTTGAGGTCTCTGGCTCCGGATACTCTCCAGAAGGAACGCTGTCTTGCGATGGGCATGATCTCTCGCCTTTGAACGACTCCGCGCTGCGCCTCGTCCTCGAAGGCGGCGCATTGTGCAATGATTCCCAACTCGTGCCACCGAACGCCGAGGAAACTCGATGGCGCTCGCTGGGCGATCCCACAGAGTCTGCATTGCTCACCGTGGCTTTAAAGGGTGGAATTGAGCCGACGCCGCTGCGTCAAGCGTGGGCGCGAAGTGCTGAGATCCCTTTCGATTCCACCACCAAGCTCATGGCCACGCAGCATGGTCACGTGCACGAGTCGAACCGTATTTTCATCAAAGGCGCACCGGAGATGCTTCTGCCACTCTGCGGTCATGTCCGGCACGGCGATCAGGTGCTGCCGCTTGAAACTGAGGCCCGCCAGCAGGCTCTTCACGCTGCTGAAAATATGGCGTTTCAGGCGCTGCGTATGCTTGCCGTGGCGATGGTCGATGACGCGGAGATCGATGAAAACGCAGGCTTTGATCAATTCAAAGGACGTGCCGTCTTCCTCGGTCTCATCGGCCAGATGGACCCGCCACGTGAAGAAGCCAAAGTCGCCGTTGCCGCATGTAGGGCGGCTGGCATCCGGCCCATGATGGTGACGGGCGATCACAAAGCCACAGGCCTCGCCATCGCCCGCATGTTAGGCATGGCGACGGATGCAGATCGTGCAGTGGATGGGCGTGAGTTGGAGGCGATGTCCGAAAAGGAGCTCGACGCGCAGATTGGCGAAATCGCCGTTTTCGCCCGAGTGCTGCCGAAGCAGAAACTCCGCATCGTAAAAGCGCTGCAATCGCAGGGTAACGTGGTCGCCATGACTGGCGACGGCGTGAATGACGCACCCGCACTGGCGCGCGCGGATGTCGGGGTCGCCATGGGCATCACCGGAACCGATGTCGCGAAGGGCGCGGCCAAAATCATCATCACCGATGACAACTTCGCCACCATTGTCAAAGCCGTGGAGCAAGGGCGGCTCGTGTATGGAAACCTTCAAAAGCTGCTGCTCTTCCTTTTCGCCACCTCGATTGATGAAGTCATGATTCTGTTGGGAGCCTTGTTGTTTGGCTATCCGCTACCGCTGGCTGCCGTGCAGATCCTTTGGATCAATCTAGTCACCGAAGGCACGCTCACGCTCAATCTTGTGATGGAAGGCCCCGAGGGAGATGAGATGCAGCGCAAGCCCATCCGCACCAGCGAGCCGCTCATCACCCGGAGGATGGTGCGCCGCATGGCGGTCATGGTGCCCACCTCCGTCGCGGCCACGCTTGGCTACTTCATCTGGCGGCTTTCCACCGGTGCACCCTTTGCGGTGGTGCAGACCGAGACCTTCACTCTGCTCGCCGTGTGCCAGTGGTTCAATGTCTTGAACTGCGAGAGCGCCACCCACTCAGCTCTGCGTCTCGGCCTGCTGAAAAACCGGTGGCTGCTAGGCGGACTCGTTCTAGCAAACCTGCTTCAGCTCGCGGTCGTTTACACCGCACCGATGAACAAACTCTTTTACACCGTACCCATTTCATTGCCGCACTTTTTCCTCATAGGCACGGTTGCTAGTAGCGTGCTTTGGACGGAGGAGATTCGGAAATGGTTCGCGCGCCGACGAGTCGAGTCATCAGTAGCGGCGGCGCATCCCAAATAGCCCACCTAGTGTGGCTAGCCCCAGAAAAGCCACCGACGATGGTTCTGGGACGGTGCCTACGACTCCAATGTAGTAATATCAGGAAATTCAGCAGTCAGATTGGTCAGTGCTATACCGGTCACACCCAGACCACCGGTGTTGAAATCGGTGAATTCGAGCGAGAGGTTATAGTAATTGACGGGGGCAACCCCTGCTATCGGAAACGAGTAATTTTCCTGAGCGAAAGTCACGCTCTCCGAGATGCCCGTAGCCAGAAGGTCGGAATCGCTGAAGGAGATTCCCGGGGTGTATAAGCCATTGGAAAGCCGTAAACTCACCGTAAATGAACTCCAAGCCGTCTGGGTATCATTACCGACTCCAACTATAACGATATCGTCACCCGTCATATTAAAATAAGAGCCTCTTCCGAAATCTCCTGCGAGAGCGCCTCCAGATCTTCCGACGTTGAGAACTCCGGTGGAGATTAAACTATCGGTGAGATATGAGGCTCCAGTTACTCCGGTGCGTGAAAGGCCGGATCCATCCGTGATATTGGTCAACCCAGCTTGGAATGAGGGAAACACTTATGCGGCATCGGCACAGTTAGCAAATGCACTGAACAGGCAAAGACCGTAAATAACTTTGATGCGTTGATTTTCCATAGGATTTAGAAACTAATAAGGACTATTCACTCCATTATTCAGTGAAAGTGATTACGTCAATCATGAAACCCGAAATCCGAAGTTGGATCATATTTTATCGATAAGCGGCTTATGCTTGCTCAGCCCACCCTAACTTTCGGCAA
Organism: Verrucomicrobiaceae bacterium; assembly: GCA_027484055.1. Taxonomy (GTDB): domain Bacteria; phylum Verrucomicrobiota; class Verrucomicrobiia; order Verrucomicrobiales; family Akkermansiaceae; genus Luteolibacter. The sequence continues at coordinate 6,769 of JAIXQH010000066.1, forward strand.
TGTAGAGCACGGGGGGAGGCGGCTCCGGTTGCCCAAAACTGCTGCTCCGGTGCCTTAGCGATTGGCAACAAAGACTCGGAAGGTGTGTGTGGTAAGCGGCGGCCTATCTAACTTCATATTTCGATTCAAATTAATTCGCCATCAATGATAACAAGTTGCTTGAATTTCTTGTCTATTCTGTCATGAATTCATCAGTTGTGACTATGGTAGGGCTATCGCCTAAATTCTATAGCAATCCTCATTCCATCGTTTTTACCTAGAACTCCATGAAAAGTCCCGCTTTGAAACATGCACTATCCTCGGAGCAGCGTGATGAATTGTTTAAATTGTTAGCCACCCGCTTCCGACTCCATGAGAGTCGTCATCCTGGGCTTGTTTGGGCAAAGGTGCAGGAACGACTCGAAGCGAACCCTTCGAAGTTGTTGTCTCTTCATCTCATGGAAGAGACGGGCGGTGAACCCGACGTGGTGGGCTTCGATGAAAAGACCGGCGAATACCTCTTCTTTGATTGCTCAGCGGAAAGTCCCAAAGGTCGACAAAGCCTCTGCTACGATGGTGAAGCCTTGGCTTCCCGCAAAGAACATAAGCCCAAAGATAGTGCTGTGGAGATGGCGACTGCGATGGGCGTCGAGCTCCTAACGGAAGATCAGTATGCCGAGTTGCAACATCTCGGTGAATTTGATCGGAAGACATCCAGCTGGGTAAAAACGCCGACGGCCATGCGTGAACTCGGCGGTGCGCTCTACGGGGACCGCCGTTACAATCGCGTGTTTTTTGGCCATAACGGCGCGCAGTCTTACTATAGCGGTCGGGGCTTCCGCAGCTCGTTGAGGGTTTGAGGTCGCCACCTAATTGATCTAGCATCTAACTTCGGGTGAAGGTCCAGCGAGGCACCTTGCCAGACTTAATGCTTGTCCGGCGAGTCGCTAAAAAAGCGTGGCGATCTCCGGGCTTGCGTTAGCCGTGCTCTACAAGGTGGATCATGAACCCGCCAGAGAATGTGCCGTGTGACGACGCATCTCCTATGCGGGGTGGTGGGGGGGGTGAGATTCGCGCCAAGCTGGGGCTTGGCGTTCACGGGTGCGAGTTAACTTTTCGGCCTTCGTCATATTCAAAATACTCGAACATCGTCTGAATCTCATGTCGGTCTTGCAGGCCGCTTTCGAGTTTCCGGCGGGTGAGGATTTCGCTGACGCCGTCGTTCCAGCCGACTTTCCGCATGAATTCATTCCAGATGAAACAATCACCCGGACTCAGTTCGCGCCCTTCTTGGTAGCACCAATGAAGTAGTTCTTCGTCCGAGCCACCTTGTAGGGTTCTCGTGCGGAGTGCGGCATAGCTGACGCGGAGAAAATTCAGGCAGCGGGCATCGAAGCCGGTCCCGAGGTTGTCGATGAAGTCTTCGCGCAAGGTGCCAGCGGCATGGAGGCGGATTTTATCCAGCATTCTGGCGAAGTAAACGAGGCCGAGTGTCTCGGTGTAAGCGGAGCAGGGTGGGTTTTTCATGAGGTTAGGTTACGGCTACCTTGATTGACCGCGCATGGCAAGGTGGAGCTTGGCCAATCCCTGACATCATGCCTTTTCCCAAGGCCCGGTGATCGCGAGGGTGAGTCCAGGGTTCATGAGATTGACGAAGAACCATTTCCCATCCGGAGAGAAGCACGCGCCGGCGAACTCACCGGCGAAGCGATTCCGCGCGAGGGTGATGATTTTTCCGGCGGGGGTGACGCAGCGGACATGGGCGGCGGGTGAGAAACTCGCGTCGATGAGATCTTCACAAATGACGATGCCGCCCCAGGGTGCGGGGCAGAGGTTGTCGCCATTGGTCAGTAGATCGCCGATTTCTGGTTGGAGGAAAAGTTCCAGTTGATCATCACTTTCAGTTCCTGAGGGCTGCAATCTGAAGATTTGGCCGCGGTGCGAGGGGCCGCCGTCGGTGCAGCAGATGAAGAAGGCGTCGCCGACCCAGTGGATGCCCTCGCCGCGGGCGAAGCGTGCGGCACCGGCGGCGTGACCGCGGTGGCGCAAGTCGTCGTTTGGCGACTCGATCTCTTCTAGGTCGATCCATGTGGCATGCAGTTTCTCCGCGAGGGCTGGCCAGGTGGATTCTGGAGAGTAGTTCCTCAGATCGGCGGCGGGCTTACCGCGGAGGGTGAGGGCTTGCAACTTACCACGGGTGAGGTCGCCTTTTTTCTCTGGAAGGAAGCGGTAAAGTAGGCCGTCGGTGCGGTCTTCTGTGAGGTAGAGCCAGCCGGTGCGTGGATCGAGAGCGACTGCTTCGTGGCGGAATCTGCCGAGTGCCTTCAGCGGGACGGGTGTCTGAATGCCCGGGCTGCTGGTGGCTTTGACTTCGAAGCACCAGCCGTGCTGTTTACCGCGCTCGCTGGTGAGTTCCTCGGGTTCTTCGCAGGTGATCCATGAGCCCCAAGGCATCGCGCCGCCGGCACAGTTGCGATCGGTTCCAGTGAGACTTAGAAATTGGGAGAGGGTTTTCCCGTTCTTTGAGTCAAAAACGATGTTGGTGGTGCCGCCGAGCTGGGGCATTTTACCGCCTAGGCCGGGGTTGTAGGATTTTTGGAAATCGAAGTCTGCCGGGAGCTGGGAGTTGTCTGGGAACGGGCCTTCTGCTGAGTATTTTTGCGAGAGCTCGTGATTGCAGACGAGCACAAGTTGGTCCTGCGCCACAACGAATGCGGCCATGCCGTCGGGTTTGCCTGGGGTCTTAAAACCGTCAGCCATGAGGGTGCCGCGCTTGGCGAGGACTCGGTAGGTGAAGCCCTGCGGCAGATCGATGATGCCGGCCGCATCTGGGACCAACGGGCCGAAGGGCGCGATGAGTCGCGGCGACACCTGTGCATTCGCATAGCGCTGGAGTCCTAGAAAAGCGAGGCTGGTGGTGCTGAGGAAGGAGCGTCGGGTGAGCATGGCGGTAGCAGTGGGTGGGGTGATACAGCTAGAGCTGCGCCAAGGAAAGATGAGCGGGCGTAATTCCGCCGTCACTGCCGGGCGAAGACCAAGCAAATCGGGCTGGGGCTGGTGACGGTGCAGCTGGCGGGGCTGAGTTTTCCGGTGCTGGGGTCGAGGGCGAGCACACTGATGGTGTTGGAGTTTTGATGGGCGCAGAGGATCCATTTCCCGCTGGGGTCGATGGTGAAATGGCGTGGGGTTTTTCCGCCGCAGGGAATGTTTTGGACGATGGTGAGGGTGCCTGTCTGGGCGTCGCGAGCATAGACGGTGAGGGAGTCGTGGCCGCGGTTGCTGCTGTAGATGAATTTTCCATTCGGGTGGACGGTGATTTCTGCCGAGGTGCTGACGCCGGTGAAGTCGGTGGGCAGGGTGGGGACGCTACCGAGCGAAGTGGTTTTTCCGTCGGCGTAGGAGGCTGCGAGCACAGTGTTTGACAACTCGTTAAGCACGTAGAGCTGCTTGCCATCGGGGGTGAAGGCCAAGTGTCGCGGGCCGGCACCGGGGGCGGTGGTGATGGAGGGAAGGGGGCTACCGAGCTTGGAGGTGGCGGCGTCGAAGGGATAGATGAGGACTTGGTCGAGCCCGAGATCTGGGACGAGCAGGTGTTTGTTTGCCGCGTCGAAGTAGACGCCGTGGGCATGCGGACCATCTTGGCGCGGCTTCATGGGGCCTGAGCCGGTGTGGGCGACGGCGGAGGCGATGGCTCCAGGTGCCCCGGCTTCATTGAGTAAAACGGTCGCCAAGGTGCCGTCTCCATAGTTCGACACGGCCACGCATTTTCCAGTGGCGTCCACGGTTAGGTGGCACGCGCCCTTTCCGCCAGCGCTGGCTTCACCGAGGAAGCTGAGTTGGTGGTCCGGGCCGATGCGAAAACCGGCGACGGAGGCTGAGCCATCAGGAAATGGAGCATTCGGCTGGCCGCAGGCGTAGAGGATGGGTTGCGTGGGGTGGAGGGTGAGGAAACCGGGGTTCTGGTATTCGGCGGCGAGGGTCGGCTCGCTGAGTTGGCCCGTTTCTGCGTTGAAATCCGCGAGGTAGATGCCCTTGCTGGTAGAGGATTTACCGGTGTTCGTACCGATGAAGACGGGGGCGGCTTGCACGGCGGTGGCGAGCAAGAAAATCGGGAAAAGATGATGCAGCATCGGTAGGTAACGCAGGGTGAGAGCCATTTCCTTCAGGTCAGGTAAATTTTCGCGTGGCGTGGGGGTTTTCAGGTTTCCTTTTGAGTGGTCGAATCTTAAGCATTGCCTGCGTGCGATGACTTCCGACCCATGGCTATGGCTGCTTCAGGCTAACGACAGTGCTTATCCGTCTGGGGCCTATGCACATTCCTTCGGACTAGAAGAATTGGTGGAGGCTGGGGTGGTCAAGAACCCGGTCGATCTTGAACGCTTTCTGACGGCGCAAATCCTACCCGCTCTGCTCTCGTTTGAGCTACCCTTTTTCGCCCGTGCCCATGCCGCTGCGGTGGCAGGAAATGCGGCGGACCTATTGGCGATGGATTACGAGCTGGACGCTTGGCGCATCCCTGCCGAACTCCGCGATGCGTCGCGGCGCATCGGCTCACAGCGGCTCAGCCTATTGGCTCAATTGCACCCGAGTGCGTTGATCCAAGAGCACTTGGCGGCAGCTCCTAGGAGTCACCACTTGGTGGTGACGGCACTTGAGTTATCGGGCGTGCCCGTGGCCCAAGCGGCGCGAGCCTTCGCCTTCCAAACCGTCGCCGGACTTTCTGCCGCTTCCATGAAACTGCTGCGCCTCGGCCAGACGACTTGCCAGCAGATCCTCTGCCGCACCTTGGCCTCGCTAAGCTGTCAGATCGACGAATCACTCGACCAGCCGGTGGATGGTTGGTTCAATCCACTGCTCGAAATCGCCTCACTCCGCCATGCCCGCGCCCATGCCAGACTCTTCATTTCCTGATTTGAAAAAACGTCCGTTCCGCCTCGGTGTCGGTGGCCCCGTCGGATCGGGGAAAACGATGTGCGTGCTGCGGCTGAGCCAATGGCTCAAGGACGAGTTCTCACTCGCGGTCATCACCAACGACATCTACACCCGCGAGGATGCGGAATTCATGCTGCGGGAGGGGGTGCTGCCGGCTGATCGGGTGATCGGGGTGGAGACGGGGGGCTGCCCGCACACGGCGATCCGGGATGACACGAGCATGAACATGGCGGCCGTGATCGATTTAGAAAATCGCCACCCGGACTTGCAGCTGATTCTCATCGAGAGCGGTGGCGATAATCTCTCGGCGACCTTTTCTCCAGAGCTGGTGGATGCCTACATCTACGTGATCGATGTGGCGGAAGGGGATAAGATCCCGCGCAAGGGTGGCCCGGCCATCCGCACCAGTGATTTACTGCTCATCAACAAAACCGACCTCGCGCCCTATGTGGGAGCGGATTTGGAGGTCATGGCGCGGGACTCGAAGCTCCAGCGCGGCACTCGGCCGTTTTTGTTTGCGGATTTGAAATCGGAAAAAGGGAAAGAAGACCTACTCGCCTGGCTCAAGCATGAATACCTCTTCGTCTAGTCCAAGCGTGGAGCGCGCCACGGCGGGGGCCGTTTCAGGATCTTCGCTGAATGGGCATCTCAAGCTGCGCTGCACGGTCCGGGCCGACGGCACGCCATTCATCTCTCAGCAGAGCTTCCGGGCGCCGATTCATTTGAGTAAAAGCCACGTGGACCATGGGCATCTGGTGCAAAGCATCGTCAATCCGACCGCAGGATTTTTCGACGGCGACCGCTTAGAGGCCTTTGTGGAGGTCGGCGCTGGGGCGAAACTCGTGCTAAGCACGCCCTCCGCCTCACGAGTCTATCGGACACGCTCGGGTCAAGCGGCGCGAAATCAGCAGACCTTCCACGTCGGGGAAAATGCCGCATTTGAATGGATTCCCGAGCCTTTCATCCCCCATGCCGGTGCGTGCTATGTGCAGCAGACGACGATTTCGGTGCATCCGTCTGCCAGTCTCTTGTTCTTCGACTGGATCGCTCCTGGACGGGTGGCGATGGGAGAAATCTTCGCCTACAAACAGCTCCGGTGGGAGCTCGACCTCAGGCTCGGGGAGACGCTTCTTGCGCGCGAGCGGTACGACTTGTGCCCCGGGGGCCTCAGCTTGGAGGCGCTGCGGGTAAAATTCCCTGCGGCTCACTATTTATCCGTGTATGCGGCGGGTGAAATGACCCGGCAGTGGCCGAGCGAGCGGCTCGATGCCCTAAACTCCGAAGACACCTACCTCGGCCACGGGCCGCTGACCGGTGGCGTGCAGGTCATCCGCGCGCTGTGCCGGGACAGCTTGGCGGCGCGGCGCTTATTGGAGGCGTTACGGCCGATGTTGTATGATGCCGCAGGTCTCAAGCCGCCATCTGTGGGACGCCTTTTCCTTTAAGGGTAAAAAGAGAAGGCGCGGATTCGTTTCCGAAATCCGCGCCCTATGTATACCCCCCCCGAGCACTGAATGGCGTTATAGTGAAGTAGGTCTTCCCCCCGGAACCCTACTTCCCGCACAAACTTGCGGGGTTGGAGATAAGCTGGGTTTATAGTTAACTTTTGTAAACAAATAAATTCATGGTCTTGAAAATTATTGAGGGCGACTCGGGAAATAATGTAACAGCGCCTCAACGGACCCGTGGCCATGGGCGGCATGGGTGATGAGGCCACCAGAGGCGGCGACTTTTTCCTTGATGGCGGCGACGGAATTGGACGGGCAGGCGCTCATCTTTGCGTAGACCGGATCGATCATTTCGAGGTCGTTGTGCCCGTCGCCGATGGCGAAGCACTCTGCGGCAGTGAGGCGGTAGTGGGTGGCGATTTGGCGCAGGGAGCTGCCTTTTTGATAATCCCGGTGGCCGAAGCGCAGCCAGATGGAGTTCCGCTGCCATGAGAGATGCGGCTGATCCTGAACCATCGGCTCAATCTGCGAGAGCAGCCATTCCATTTCCTCAAGGTTCTGGGTGATGAAGCCTGCGGGTTCACCATCCATTTCTTGCCAGAGGGCGCCGGTGCGCTCTTCGACCAACTTGCGGATTTGGCGTAGAAGTGGGCGCGCTTGGGCGAATAGGTCGTGAATTTCTCGGTGACATTGCTCATTCCACTCCGCCTGCGGCTGCCACTCACCGAGCTGGGTTGGGAAATAGATTTCACGTTCCCGGGCGACCACCCAGTCGGGTAAAAAGGGGAACTCGCTCTCGATAAAGCCCTCGACGAGTAGCGGCATGGAGCGGCCGGTGTTGATGCCCCAGACAATATTTCGCTCCGCGCGGAGTTTCCGGATCAGCTCGAAAAACGCAACCGGCACTGGCGGGGAGTCGCCCGAGTGGTGGAGCGTGCCGTCGAAGTCGAAAGAAAGAATCGCTGAGGGTGAGGAAATGGCAGGTAGGGCAAGCATGAGATCGAGGCTTAGGGAGTGGTGAGAGTGTCGCGGCACCAAGCAAGTGCCATCATCGCGTAGCCTGTTCCATAGGCTTGGTGGTAGTCGTAGAGGGGGTAGTCCCACCAAGAGCCGTCTTTTTCTTGATGTTCGAGTATGATGGTGGCAAGCGCCTTGGCGTAGTAGGCGTGCTTCTCGGGTGGTAGAAGTTTTACGGATTCCGTGAAGTAATAGATGCCGTAGTAGTAGAAATACCCGGCGATGCGGAAGGCTCCCTCATGCGGAACTGGGCGCTTTCTCGCGTCGCTCAGGAAGCCCTCGCGTGCTAGGAATCGATCCGCCCAAGTGGTGAGAACCTCGTCGGTGATGGCCTTTTCTCCGAAGATTCGCAGGGCGGCGTTGCACGACTGAGAGCGAGCGAGTGAGCCTGCTGGGCGGTTGATATCGAGGCGCGGGCGCATCCGGTGGTCGAACGAATAGGTGTAGGAGAAATCCGGAGTGCGCTGGTAGTTGATTCCGGCGATGGCATGCTTGATGAGTTTTTCGTTGAGCGTGGAGCCCATGGTCCGGCGAGCTTGGTCCATCCCTAGCAAGACGGTGGCCGTCGTAAATGAGGTGGGTATGCCGGAGGGTTTTTGGGTCGCGATTTCGTCAAACACATCGAGGTAGCCCCAGCCGCCGTTGATGTCTTCGTAACGGTCCACAAGGTCGATTTGTTCTTGGGCGAGACGCGCCCATTCCGACCGTTTGGTAGGATCATTTTCCCGCACATACAGCCGTGACATGGCGCGAATTGCATAGGCGTGCCCCCAGACATTGTAGGTGGTGGTGAGATCGGCCCGTCTGAGCTTCGGCAGCTCCGTGGCCGTCCAGATAGCAGCCTTGGAAATTGCGGCATCCGCCATCGGGCGTGGATCCTTGGCATCGATCAAGCCACACAGCGCGAGTTCTGAGGCCCCGGCTTTGAACGCTTGGTGGGCACCAGGAAGTGGCGCGTAGATGTTAAGATCCTTCGTTTTTCGCGCACTGCCCCACGAGCCATCGGGGTTCTGGTGCGAAAGTAGAAAATCCGTGCCGCGTGTGATGGCGGCGTTGATTTGCCCGACTTGGACTTCGGCATGTGCCGTTTGTGAAGCACCGAGCACCATCGCGAGTGAAAGGCAGGATCCCGCACGCAGCAACGATAAGGGGCTGAAAATCATGGGGCTGAGCACGCTGCACCTAAGCAGAAAACGGGGCACAATGCCCGAAAAAATCCGCGTCAAAGTAATTTATCCCCACGCTCACCCAACTTCCACCTCGGCAGCTGCCTGCTCCGCGATCGCGGCCAGTGCTTCTTGAATGCGAGGATTCACGCCTTTTTCCACCGTTTCTAAGCTGACACGGATCGCATTCCGCACGGCCAAAGCCGTGGAGGAGCCGTGGGCGATGATCACCACCCCGTTCACTCCGAGCAGCGGGCTCCCGCCGTAGGTTTCATAACTACTCTTCTCCTTGAGCGCCTTGAATGCCCCTTGAGCGAGCATCGCCCCAGCAATCCGCAACGGGTTGCCTTTAATTTCCGTTTTGAGCCACTTGGAAACCGCTTTGGCCGTGGCCTCAATGGTTTTCAGCATGATGTTCCCGACAAATCCGTCGCAGAGCACGATGTCTAATTCCGTTTCAAACAAATCCCGCCCCTCGACATTTCCGACGAAATGAATACCAGGCGTTTTTTTCAGCAGTTTGAAGGTCTCTTTGGTGAAGGTGGTGCCTTTTTCATCCTCCTCGCCGTTTGACATCAGCCCGACTTTCGGTTGCTTCACCCCCAGCACACCACGCGCGAAGGCGCTGCCCATCACCGCGTAGGCAACTAGGTGCTCAGGCTTCGCTTCTGGATTCGCGCCCGCGTCGAGGATGTGACAAATGCCATATTCATTCGGGATTGCCGAGGCGATTCCGGCACGATCCACACCGGGTAAAGTCCGCAGTTTCAATGTCGCCGCGGCCACCGCCGCCCCGGTATTTCCTGCGGAGACAAAAGCGTCTGCACGCCGATCTTTCACCATGTCCATGGCGACGCCGATGGATGAAAGCTTCTTGCGCCGCACCGTTTTTGCACCCGGTTCTGCCATCCCGATGACTTCCGGCGCGTGAACGATGCTCACCCGTGGGTCATTCAAATCCAGCCCTTGGCGCTTGCACTCTTCTTGAAGAATTTCCTCAACTCCCACCAGGTAAAGGTGTTCCAGCTTCGGGTAATACCTCAGCGCATCAATCGCGCCTCCGATGTTTACGGCGGGGGCACTGTCCCCACCCATGGCGTCAAGGGCGACTTTCATGCGGCTTGTTCAAAGAGTTTTTAGTGGGTTCTGGAATACGAAAAATACCGCCAGAGGAATTTCCCCAAGCGGTAGTTTTGACGAATTCACGAGAGCTTAGCTTCAGAGAGCTTCGACTTCGAGCACTTGGCGACCGCGATAGTATCCACAGGATGGACACGCGATGTGCGAAGGGACTCGGCTACCGCATTCAGGGCAGCTCTTGAAGATAGGTGCACGCCAGCGGGTGGCGCCACGGCGCATTTTTTGGCGGCTTTTAGATTGGCGTCTTTTTGGTACGGCCATGGTCGTTGTTCAGTTAGGGTTGGTCCTTTAGGTCCTTAAAAATGTCGAGAGCAGACCAGCGGTCATCACTCTCGGCGCGGGGGGGAGTGGGTAGCCCATCTTCTGGGGACTTGTCCACTGATAAATATCGGGAATCGATTTCACATTTCTGCGGCACGTCCCCTTCCTCGCATTTCGGGTCCGTCGGGAAATTGATTAAGACCTCCTCTCGCATCGCTTCCGTCGCGTCGATTTCGCCCTCGCGCTCAATCTCGATGGATACTGCGGCGTCTTCTAAACGGATCGTTTGCACGAACGGATGCAGCGTTCTCACACAGGTGAATTCAAATGCAGCACTCAGCGATCCCGTCAGAAGTAACTCAGAGCCAAAGCGTTGCGCCCACACTTCATAGACCAGCGGACCCACCGCCTGCGCGTCGTCCTCCGCCAACCCGAAGATCTCCTGCGGCAGCTCGCCTGAATACAGTTTCCCTTCATCTGGCAAGCTCGCCAGATCGATCATTAAATGTCCTTTCATCGCCAGACGGTAACTGACCACTCCGTTCCGCCAAGTCGGATTTTTTCTCACTCGTCAGCGGGTCGTGGCGCGCTAATTTCCTCTCACCATGCCCATCGATATTCCCTTGCTGGCCCGTATTTGCGAAGCCCCCGGCGCTCCTGGATTTGAAAAAGTCATCCGCTCGCTCGTCCTCGAAGAACTCAAAGGCCTCTGCGAAGAGGTCCGCACCGACAACATGGGCAACGTCATCGCCCTGAAAAAAGGCAAGTCCTCGGCCCACAAAACCATGGCCGCCGCCCACATGGACGAAATCGGCTTCATCGTGACCTACATCGACGACAAGGGCTTCATCCGCTTCAATCCCGTCGGCGGCTTCGATCCCAAAACCCTTACCTCCCAGCGCGTCATCATCCACGGGCGCAAGGACCTCATGGGCGTCATGGGCTCCAAGCCCGTCCACATCATGTCCCCGGAGGAAAAAAACAAGGTCGTGAAAATCACCGACTATTTCATCGACACCGGCCTGCCGAAAAAGGAGGTCGAGAAACTCGTTGCCATCGGGGATTTTGTCACCCGTTTCTCCCCACTCATCGAGCTAGGCGACTGCATCAACGTGAAATCCCTCGATAACCGCGCCTCCGTTTTCGTCCTCATCCAGACCCTCCGCGAGTTGAAAAAATCCAAGCGCAAGCCCGCTTACGACTTCTACGCCGTCTTCACCGTGCAAGAAGAAGTCGGCCTCCGTGGCGCCCAGGCCTCCGCCCTCCAAATCCAACCCGATTTCAGCTTCGGCCTCGACACCACCATCGCCTACGACGTCCCCGGATCAGCGCCACAAGAACGCTGCACCAGCCTCGGTGAAGGCGCGGCCATCAAGCTCATGGACTCCTCTGTCATCTGTGATTACCGCATGATCGAATTCATGAAGGCCGCCGCCACCCGTCATAAAATCAAATGGCAGCCAGAAATCCTCGCCGCAGGTGGCACCGACACCGCCAGCCTCCAGCGCATGGTCGCCGGCGGATCCATCGCCGGTGCCGTCTCCATTCCCACCCGCCACATCCACCAAACCATCGAGTCCTGCCATAAGGAAGACCTCGCCGCCTGCATCCAGCTCCTCACCGCCTGCGTCTGCGACCTCGACCAACACGACTGGAAATTCTGATTTTCTCTACATTTACCCATCCCCACTCGACCGCCACCCCATCCACGGGGCTGGCGGTTTTTTCGTTAAATCCCCCAGCAAATAAACCTCAAACCCACCGGATCCTAAGCCTGCAAAAACTTTTATACTTCTAAACCAAGATCTTCTGCGGAAAACCCATCCCTAAACCCCGTTGATTCATAAAAATTAACTATTTTTTTCAAATTTTCATCCCTCCCACTCAATCCACCGCTCCGCAAAAAAAATTGATACCCCTAGATGACCCTTCCGATTTCCCGCACCGCCGTCATAAGTCCTAGATCCTCCTTGTGATTTACATGGTAAACACTAACTCATAAGCACTACATCTTGTATTGTGAATAATTTGTGGATACCACATGAGCAAAATCGGATTGACCCGGCCCGCCATTTGCTACCACTCTGCAAACCGCTGAGATTGTTTCTCGACGCTCCAATTCTCCACCATTCACGCCCATGTCCGCCATCGCTTCACCCGCCACCACCACCGTCTCTCTCGGAAACAAAACCTTCGTCCTCGACCGTGAAAAAGCCGAACTCGCCTATGCCGGCAAGCGCGTGATCAACGGCAAGGAAACCATGTTCTTCAACATCCTCCCGCTGAAATACCAGTGGGCATATGACCTCTACAAGACCATGAAGAACAACCACTGGGAACCAGAGGACGTCACCATGCAAAAGGACGTCGAGCAGTGGCGCTCCAATGAAATCTCCGATGTCGAACGCTGGATCATTAAAATGGGCATCGGCTATTTCTCCGCCGCAGAAGGCATCGTCGGTGACAACGTGCTCCACGTCGTCCGCGAAGTCGTCACCGCCCCCGAGCTGAAACTCGTGCTCGGCCGCCACGCCCACGAGGAAAACATCCATGCAGATTCACTCGTTTACATGATTTCCTCCCTCGGCATCAACCCACACGAGTGCGAGGCGATGTTCGAGGACATCCCCTCCATCCAGGCGAAAAACCACTTCGTCACCTCCAACAGCCGCGCCCTCCGCCGCGACATCGACCTCACCATCACCGAGAATAAACAGGCGCTCGCCAAGAACATCTTCATGTTCGGCCAGGTCATGGAAGGCACCCAGTTCTATGGCCTTTTCGGCATGATCCTCAGCCTTTACCGCCAGAACAAATTCCCCGGCATCGGCCAAATGTTCCGCTACACCCTGCGCGACGAGTCGAACCATATCGAAGTCTTCCGCAACCTGCTCATGGACCTCATCGACGAAAATCCAGACATCTGGACCGAGGATTTCCGCGAGGACCTCCGTGCCACCATGAAAGAAGGCATCACCCTCGAAAAATCCTTCATCCGCGACTGCCTCCCCGTCGGCGGCCTCGGCCTCAATTCCGCCGATTTCGAGACCTACATCGACTACATCGCCGACCGCCGTCTCACCAGCTGCGGCCTCGCCCCCCTCAACGAATCCGTCTCCAACCCCTTCCCCTGGCTCGCCGAAATGATGGACATCAAAAAGGAGACCAACTTCTTCGAAGGAAGAGTCACGGAATATCAGAAGGCATCGGCGCTGGCCTCGGTGGATGATGATGAGCTGTGAAGAAGTGCTGAGTGATCAGTGAGCAGTGATCAGAAAAGAGTAAGGACATGTCCGATAACATAAACACATTTGAAGACCTCGAAGTCTGGAAGCGCGGCTGCCAGCTCGCGGTGGATGTTTATGTCGCAAATCACGCGTCAAAAGATTTCGGGCTCAAGGATCAGATGCAGCGTGCAGCCGTCTCCATCCCATCCAACATCGCGGAGGGCTGCGAACGCGATAGCACGCCGGATTTCATTAAGTTCCTCCGCTACAGCAAAGGCTCCTGCGGCGAACTTCGCACCCAGCTCTACATCTCCGACCGGGTTCGCAAAAAACTCAACCAATCCACCCTCGAAGGCTCTCGCGAAATGATCACCGAAACCAAAGAACTCTCAAAAATGCTTCAAGGTCTCATCAACTCCCTCAAACGCCGCAGCGCTTCCTAGTCCTATCTCCACCTCTTCTCTGCTCACTGCTCACTCGGCACTTCTTTCATCTCATCCTCTTCTCTGATCACTGCTCACTGATCACTCTGCACTTCCAAAAAACCTCATCCCAAAATTCCATGTACCGCTCCCTTAACTTAAACGAAGACCTCGCCCTCAAACAAGTCGTCACCGATCGCTTCTCTTTGACCGACCGCGGCTTCGCGTGGCGTGACGTCCTTTCCACCGAAAAACGCGCCCCTGTCACCGACATCACCATCACCCGCGGCACCACGGACTCGCATTTTTCCCTCGAAGATGTCGCCGACGCCATCGGTGACTCGCTTGCCGACCTCCTCATTTCCCGCCAGCAGGACGCAAAATCCATCTTCTCCGACGTCAATCGCCAGTTCGTCTCAGACGTCGCCCACACCGTCGCCTCCTCGCTCACCAAGTCCCTCGACACCGGCGGTCGCCTCCGTCTTTCCGAAGCCGATCTCTACCTCCTCATCGAGAAAGCCCTGCTCGAAAACGAGGCCTACGACGTCGCGAAATCCCTCGCCTTCCGCCGTTCCATGGAAAAAACCGGCACTGTCGATGTCCACACCACCTTGAATTCACTCCCGGTCCGCCTCATCCGCCGCAATGGCAACGTCGTCCCTTGGTCCGAGACCAAAATCGAAATCGCCGTCCGCAAAGCCTTCCTCACCATCAAGGAAAATCCAGAGCCATCCGTCGAAGTCGCCAGAGGCGTCACCGACCGCATCCGCCGTGGCGACTCCTCCTTCGTCCACATCGAGGACGTCCAGGACATGGTCCAAGAAGAACTCATGCGCCAAGGCCATTTCAAGGCCGCGACCCACTACGTCCGCTACCGCGACGAACGCGCTCGCCTCCGCCAGGAGGAAGAAGATCTCGCCGACGATCCGAACCAGGAGTTGATGGTCACCGTCATTTCCGACGAAGGCATTTCCTCCTTCTGGGACGGCACCGATCTCCGTAAGCGCATCGCCTACGCCTCCATCGGCCTCGATCTCAATCTGAACGACGCCGAAATCGAGCGCGAACTCCGCCGCTCCGTCGGCAATGAAATTTCCGCCAAGGATCTCAAAAACACCGTCATCCTCAACGCCAAGGCCCTCATCGAGAAAGACGCAGACTTCGCGAAATTCGCCGCCCGCATCCTCCTTTCCTACATCTACGAAGAAGTCCTCGACTGGTCGATCCTCCGCGATGGCATTGATAAATTGAAGCAAGCCCACAAAGCCGCCTTCAAGTCCTACCTCAAGCACGGCGTCGCCATCAAGCGCCTCACCCCCGAGCTGCTCGACCTCTACGACTTGGAAAAAATCTCCGACGCCTTCGACCCCACCGCCGACCTCGACTTCGACTACCTCGGCATTCAAACCCTCTACGATCGTTATTTGATCGTCGATAAAACCGGCGACAAACACCGCCGCATCGAGACCCCGCAATTCTTCTGGATGCGCGTCGCCATGGGCCTCTTCAAGCGTGAGGAAAAAGACGCCGAAGGCTGGGTCATCCGCCTTTACAACCTCTACAAAGGCCGCCGCTTCTGCTCCTCCACGCCCACCCTCTTCAACTCCGGCACCCTCCACAGCCAGCTCTCCTCCTGCTACCTCTACAAGGTGGACGACTCCATCGAGTCCATCATGTATCGCGGCATCGCCGAAAACGCCTTCCTCTCGAAATGGGCCGGCGGCCTCGGTGGCTCATGGACCGCCGTCCGCGGCACCGGCGGCTACATCCAGGGCACCAATGGCGAGTCCCAAGGCATCATCCCCTTCCTCAAGCTCCACAACGACCAGCTCGTCGCCGTCAACCAAGGCGGAAAACGCCGCGGCTCCGGCTGCGCCTACCTCGAAACGTGGCACAACGACATCGAAGACTTCCTCGACCTCCGGAAAAACACCGGTGACGAACGCCGCCGCTGCCACGACATGAACACCGCCAACTGGGTTCCCGACCTCTTCATGAAACGCATGGAAGAGCGCGGCACCTGGACCCTCTTCCGCGCCAACGAAGTCCCCGATCTCCACGACCTCTACGGCTCCGCCTTCGAGCAGCGCTACTGCGAATACGAGCAAATGGCCGCCGATGGCAAAATCTGGTCCCGCCCCCTGCCCGCCCTCGAGCTCTGGAAATCCATGCTCAAGATGGTCTTCGAAACCGGCCACCCATGGATCACCTTCAAGGACCCCTGCAACGTCCGCAGCCCGCAGGACCACTGCGGCGTCATCCACTCCAGCAACCTCTGCACCGAGATCACGCTGAACACCTCCGCCGACGAAACCGCCGTTTGCAACCTCGGCTCCGTCGTCCTCGATACCCACATCACCCGTGACGGCGCGCTCGATCACGAGATGCTCAAGGAAACCATCACCGTCGCCATCCGCGCCCTCGACAACGTCATCGACATCAACTTCTACCCCACCGAAGCCGCCCGCACCGCCAACACCCGCCACCGCCCCATCGGCCTCGGCGTCATGGGCGTCCAGAACGCCCTCTACAAGCGCAACCTCGCCTTCGCCTCCGATGCCGCCGTCGAGTTCAACGACGAGTTCATGGAAGCCATCGCCTACTACGCCTACAACGCCTCCAGCGACCTCGCCTCCGAAGTCGGCACCTACAGCAGTTACAAAGGCAGCAAATGGGACCGCGGTCTCCTCCCGCAGGACACCATCGATCTCCTCGAGACCGAGCGCGGCCGCAAGATCGACGTCCCGCGCGGCGGGAAAATGGACTGGTCCGTCGTCCGGGAAAAAATCGCCAAACACGGCATGCGCAACTCCAACGTCCTCGCCATCGCCCCCACCGCCACCATCTCGAACATCATGGGCACCACCCCCTGCATCGAGCCCAACTACAAGAACCTCTACGTCAAATCCAACCTCTCCGGCGACTTCATCGTCCTCAACAGCGAGCTCGTCAAAGACCTCAAGAAGGCCAACCTCTGGAACCAGGAAATGCTCGACCAGCTCAAGTACTTCGACGGCGAGCTCGACGCCATCGACGACATCCCGGAAGCCCTCAAGCACAAGCACAAGACCGTCTTCGGCATCGACTACGAATACATCATCGACGCCGCCGCCCGCCGCCAGAAGTGGATCGACCAAAGCCAGAGCGTCAACCTCTTCCTCGCCACCCCCGAGATGAAGACCCTCTCCCACATGTATCGCCGCGCCTGGGACAAAGGCCTCAAGACCACCTACTACCTCCGCACCCTCCAAGCCTCCAACATCGAGAAATCCACCATCGACGTCAAAAAGGAACAACGCGGCGTCATGGCCACCCAAACCGCCGCCACCGCCGCCGAAGCCAAGCAATACACCGCAGCCGAGAAAAACGCCTGCAGCATCGACGCCATGCTCAACGGCGGCACCTGCGAGGCCTGCCAATAAGCAGAAGCGACACACCTATCGCTTCCAGGACCTAGACTATGATTACACCAGAATATCTTGCGAAATTTGGACTTCAGATGGTCCAAGAAAAGGTTGGAGAAGGAGGATCGGCAGTTGTTCACAAATGCCGCATTGTAGATACCATTGTACCTGGCTTTCCTCAAAAGGGCAGTTATGTAGCCGTGAAAGAATTTCGGCAAGAGATGCTAGCGACTCCAGGACAGTTGCAGCGAATTGAACAGGAAGCAGAAATTGGTGCTACTTTGGCATCCGACTACTTGGCAAAAATTTATGCAAAAGATGTTGGCGATGGTGTTCCTCCAAGTCAGTGCGTTCTATTCATGGAATGGATGACCGGCCCTACATTGCACCATTGGGCCACAAGTAAGAAATCAGATAGACCAGGGCGCTGGGATATCGTCCGTAACTTCTGTCGACAGATTGTGAAAGGTGTCCAGCATCTGCACACCTCAGGGATCCACCACCGAGATTTGAAGACCGAGAACATCATGCTCAGGTCTGGAAATCAGCCTGTTATAATGGATGTCGGAGTTGCTGAAATCGCCCGAGGCACTGAACACACAATGCATACCCGTGTGAAAGATTTTCTCGGGAGCGTCCGATACTCATCCCCGCAGTTTCTACGAGGCGAAGAATTCGATCCTAGTGATGATGTGTATTCATTGGGATGCACGTTTCTTGAGCTCATTACCGGAAAACAACCCTACCACCAGGAGGAACGCAAAGTGTTACTGCCATCGATTGTAATGCAAGGGCCGCCTGAAATCCCTGATTCAATTGCGGAACTCGCAGATGGACTTGATGTATTGCTTCGTGGTTGCACTCACTCACAGCGTTCACGACGCCCAACGCTTCATGAGTTGGGTGAGTATCTCGAAGTCGGCAAGTCAACGGATTACATCCAACTGGAACGAGGGCGTCAATATGAAGATCAACGCGGATGGACCGTTCTTCACGTTGACGGCTACGACATCTATCTTGATGTGGGGAAGACTTCTATATACACACATCAAGACTACAAAGTTGTGCGATTGGGAGAGCCAATCCTTCTTCCCAGCACGGGGCAAAAGCAATTACCACAGCGGCTGATTGGAAAAGCTAAACATCTCCACACAAGCAACACTCTGGCTCACTTCCGATACACGCCAAATATCGAGCAAAAGATGAATATTGATGCCGAAATTTACGGATTGCCCAACCCTGTTTTGGATATGGTCAAAGTGGGTGACCGAGTGGTATCGTAGTTTTTGCCCACATAAAAAGGGCCAGGGCTCTGCCAGAACTTCCCTTCCGTTCCCCGTCAGCCCCGCTTCATTCAACTCCCGATCCACCACTTACGTAATTCATCGGGCCGAGCATTGTGTGCCTTTTGCTTGCCCGTCCCATGAATTTACCCCGCCCGACTGCCTGCAATCCCCTAACGCGCTCCATAAATTCCCACACTCGCACCTTTCGTTCATTCCACAGACAGCTTTTTTCAAACGCCGTTTTCAGGTTCAAGCCTTGCATTCCCTCATTCTTCCGGTATTTTGAATAGGGATGGATGAACGGGCAGGGTCAGATCTCCCCCCATGTTGGGCATTGAAGTGGCAATCTATGCTCGCAGGGAGGGGAGCGGGCCCTCGATGCACGTGCATCATATGACATCCTTGATTCGACCATCAGCGTTATGCCGTCGGTCAGATCACACCATCGACAATTAAAGAACAAAAGGTTAACCGATGAAAAAACTAGTAGTGAAGAGCCTGAAGACGTGCCGGGTTCCTGGAACAAAATACGTTCCTTGGTAGAAATCGAAGCCAGCGTCTCCATTGGAGACGCTGGCTAGTTTATTCATTTGCAAATTTTTTTGCGCCGGACATCTTACAGTCAACGGGGTCAGTCCTCGCATGGTAACATTCGACTTGATTTGGACGGGAACGCGTAACGAATGGATTTCGCAACGTCTGGAAATGGGCCACAAGCGCTGGGTGAGTCACCTCATCCGACAGATCAATGACAACCCGAAAATCAAAAGGCTCTGCTCGAAACTCCTGAGGATGTACCATGCGAGGACTGACCCCGTCCATTCGCGATAGCAAAGTAAATTGGCGTCAGTTCTATCCGATTTACATTTCCTGCTCGTCGGCTACCCTGATCAGTGAAACTACCTGTCCCTTCGATAATTCATCCTTCAAAGCTTGGTTTGCCTCTTTTGATGGCTTGTAGAATTTATGATTGCAGTCCAAAAATCACTTCTTACAGTAATAAAATCCGGTAGGTAGCGGTCCGGGCTGTCGCTTACTTTGGGAATGGTCTGGAACAATTCGCCATTTGGAGAGAATCGGAAATGAAATCCCACATCGACCACAGATTTCGCATATTGGACAATCGTTCTCTCCAGGCCTCGCTGTACCTCGACGTGCCCCCGCTCCATGGTGGTCAGTGACCGATTAATTATTGAGTATAGTTCTGCCAGAACCCAAAACGAATTCTCATCAAGCCTTAAATCCACCTTTTCCGACAAGAATCTTGTTGTATAGGCGAAGAAGAAGCTTGAAACATCTCTGCCGCGCCCATAGATCCTCACAACGAAACTAAGGTAGTTATATGGATCGGAACTTATCCCGGTGGCTATCGCGACTTCATTTGGCATACCGCGGACTTCTGTAAAGTCCGGAGGGACGGGCAATCGAACAAGATATTCTGCAGTGAGATATTCTTGGAGTGATTTGTGAGAAAACTCGAAAGTGTCGTAGCCTGATTGGATGAATAGGCCGGTATGGCTCTCGATTTCCTTTGTCACCTGAAATGCTTCGTCCAGAGGAAGATCAAATATGGTGCAAGATTGACGATAATATTCAAGAATTGTTGAAGTGGAGAATGTCAATGCACGAAATTGAACCTGTAAATAGTACGCCATTCGAGCTAGAAAATCAAGTTTTCGAAGTGCGCTGAAGTTCGCATAGCGACTTCTTCGTTTAACCGAGCGCTCATCGTCCCAGTCAGTTAGAAGCATTACAAAGGGACAGGCCCTTTATCAGAATCTTTTCTTGCAAATTTTTAGCGACTGGGTAGTCGTTGGGCATGAGACGTGCGCGATGGTTGGCTGAATGGCGGGGAACTGCTGGGAAGCCGGTGCTGTACCACGTGATTTCTCGGGTGGTGGATCGCCGTTTTGTGTTGGGGACTGCGGAAAAGGAGAAATTCCGGACCCTGATGCGGATGCAGGAGAATTTCACGGGTTGCCGGGTTTTGTCTTACTGCCTCATGGACAATCATTTCCATCTATTGCTGGAGGTTCCGCAGGTTACGGAGGGTGGGCTGTCCGATGAGGAGCTGCTGCGTCGGCTTTTGGCGATTTATGATGAGGGTGCCGTGGCGTTTGTGGCCAAGGAGTTGGCGGATGCCAGGGCGGCGGTTTATCAGAATGAGGGCGGTTTGGCCGGTGCGCTAGCGGCGATTCACCAGCGGTTCACGTATCGGATGCATGATTTGGGTGAGTTCATGAAGGGGCTGCTGCAACGTTTCACGCAGTGGTTCAATCGGGTGCAGGCCCGTTCGGGGACGCTATGGGAGGAACGATTTAAGAGCGTGATCGTGGAAGATGGCGTAGCCGCACGAACCATTTCAGCTTACATCGACTTGAATCCCGTGCGCGCTGGGATGGTGCAGGATCCGGCAGCTTACCGATGGAGCAGTTATGGCGAAGCGGTGGGCGGTGGGAAGAAGGGAAATGGTAGGAAGGCGCGCGAGGGTTTGGTCCGGGCGTATTTTTGCGATCAGGGAGTCGGTTTCGATGTTGGCAAATGGGCCGACGTTTCGCGGTTGTATCGGCGTTTGATGGGCCTTGCGCTGGGCCGGAATCCCGGACGCGCGGATGTGTCTCAGGAGGCAAAAGGACTCGGGCAGACGACGAAGAACACGGCTGAGTTCTTGGAAAGCGAGGACAGCGAAACGCCTTTAAAAGATCTGGGCACCGCGAAAATGTTGCGTTGTAGGATTCGTTATTTCACGGACGGTGCGGTGATCGGTAGCAGAGATTTTGTGAACGAGGCCTTTGCGAGTGCGAGGGATCGATTTGGCCCAAAGCGCAAAGACGGGGCGAGAAGGCTGAGAGGCGAGGGAGCAGCTGCGGGCAGAGCGCTATGGAGCTTGAGGGATCTGCGGAAGGGAATTCTGTGAATGATGAGGGCTGTTCGACAGTTTCGCCCAGAAGTCCAGTCCCGGCTTGAGGTGGTGGTCGGAAAAAACTCCCTTACCAAGCTTGAATCTTGCAGGTAGCGTGTTTCAAACAAAGTGGCTACACCCAATGCATCGCCGAAGCTTTATCATGAATACCGGAAAAACCGTTGCCGTCACCGCCGCCGCCACTGCTCTTGCCACTCGTCTGGCAGCTGCTGATTCCGCCGCCCAGGGCGCCAAGATCAACCACTCCGTTTGTAAGTGGTGCTATGACACAATTCCCTTGGAGGATCTCTGTATCGCAGGCAAGGAAATGGGTCTGAAATCCATCGAACTCCTGATGCCCAGGGATTTTCCGACGCTTCAAAAGCATGGACTCACCTGCGCGATGGTGACTGCACCCTCCGCGTCCACCGCTGCGGGTGTCCAACTGGGGGGGATTGAGCGGGCTTTCAATCGATTGGAACACCACGATACGCTGGTCGCCGTGTATGAGGCGCATCTCAAGGCATCCGCCGAGGTCGGCGCGAAGCAGGTGATTTGTTTTTCCGGGAATCGCGATGGGATGAGTGACGAACAGGGCCTTGAAAATTGTGCCATCGGCCTCAAGCGCTTGCTGCCTCTAGCGGAGAAACTTGGAATTACCCTCGTGATGGAGCTCCTCAACAGCAAGGTGGACCACAAAGACTATCAATGTGATCACACGGCATGGGGGGTGGAGCTTTGTAAACGAACGGGAAGTGAAAACTTCAAGTTGCTCTATGACATCTACCATATGCAAATCATGGAGGGTGATGTGATCGCGACCATTCGTGAAAACCATTCATTCATCTCCCATTACCACACCGGCGGGGTTCCGGGGCGCAATGAAATCGATGACTCCCAAGAGCTTTTTTATCCAGCCATTATGCGGGCCATCTTGGCGACCGGCTACACGGGCTACGTCGGCCAGGAATTCATTCCAAAACGCGGCGATAAACTTGCGAGTCTCAAACAAGGAGTGGACATTTGCACGGTTTAGATCTGCGCAGATGAGGCAGGATATCCCTCGATGGAGCAAATAAAGCAGCCTTCCTTTTACGAAGATGCAACGGCATCACCCTTGCGATACGAAGCGGCGGGAGCGGTTTACCACGTGATGGCGCGCGGTGATGGCGGCAAGACGGTGTTTGAGGACGACTAGGACCGCAGCGGTTGGGTGGATTTGATCGAACGAGCCTGCGCCAGGTTTGGTTGGCGGGTCCATGACTGGGTTCTGCCGGGCAACCATTTCGACTGATATCAACTTTCCGGGCTTGCTCCCTGCATTTCACTGCCAACGATCCACCCCTTGACCGCGCACCGGGCGAGGGCATGATAGAACTCGATCGAAACCGCCACCACCGAGACCATTTATTCCCAACCACATGACCCTCCAGCATCTCATCCCCGCCCTCGCCTTGTGTCCGCTTGCCGCCTGCTCGCCCGGCCCCGGCACTGCCATCCCGGAAACACGCTCCGAGAGGCAAATGCTCGGGCTGATGGAAAAATTCGACCGTTGGGATTACAACGGCGACGGCGAGCTCAGCAGCAAGGAAATCAACGTCGGCATCATAGGCATTCAAGGCACCTCCAAGGCTGTAACCTACAAGGCTGCAGATGTGGTGAAGTATTACGACAAGAATGGCGACAAGACGGTTTCCCTGCGCGAAGCTCAGGCAGGATACTACAGCACCACCCAGGACGGTGCCGCCCCACTGCCGCAACGGGGTAAAGTGCAGTGAGCAACATATCACAGATGGGCCAATCCTTTGGTCACAGCCGGAGAGTCATTCATCGATTTATCGAAGGGGTCAGGAAAATAAGCGCCCCATTAATCCATCCGGGGATTTGACAAACCGGTCCCCCTCCCTTCATCATCACTTCGACTATGGAAAACGTCAGAATTGGATTAATCGGTCTCGGGAATATGGGTAAGGCGCACCGCGCGAATCTCCGCGCCGGAAAAGTGCAGGGCCTGCAACTCACCGCGATTTGTGGTAAGCCCGCCAGCTTGCCGGCCAAGGAGGAGGGCGAGCACCAGTTCACGGACTTCCAAGAGATGATCACCAGCGGCACGATCGACGCCGTGTTGATCGCCACGCCGCACTTTTCCCACACCACCTTGGGTATCGCTGCGCTGGAAGCCGGGCTGCATGTCATGGTGGAGAAACCGCTTTCCGTTTCCAAGGCGGACTGCGAGCGCCTCATCGCCGCGCACAAGGGCGGATCGCAGGTCTTCGGCGCCATGTTTCAGCTGCGCACCGATCCACTGTATAAGCAGCTCAAGAGCATCATCGCGGAAGGCGAACTCGGCGAGATCCGCCGCATTTTGTGGGATTGCACCGACTGGTTTCGCACCCACACCTACTACGCCAGCGGCGGTTGGCGGGCCAGTTGGAAAGGCGAGGGCGGCGGCGTGCTGCTGAATCAGTGTCCCCACAATCTCGATCTCTATCAATGGCTCTTCGGCGTGCCGGATCAGGTCACCGGCTTCTGCCAGTTCGGTCGCTATCACGACATCGAAGTGGAGGATGACGTCACCGCCTACTTCCGTTATCACAATGGCACCCACGCCAGCTTCATCACCAGTACCGGCGAGGCTCCCGGCAAAAACCTGCTGCAGATCACCGGCGAAAACGGCCTGCTTTCCGTCAATGGCCGCACCCTGACCTTCCAGCGGAACCGCCAGCCCATGTCCCTGTTCAGCTATGACTGCGGCGGCGGCTTCTCCAAACCGGAGAATTGGACCATCGAAATCCCCGTCCCCGAAGGCGCGTCGAGCCACATCGAAGTCCTGCAAAACTTTTCCAACGCCATCCGCCACGGCACCCCGCTCATCGCCCCCGCTGCCGATGGTATCCGCTCCATCGAGCTGGCCAATGCCATACTCCTCTCCACCTGGAAAAACTGCACCATCGACCTCCCGTTGGACAGCGCCGAATATCAGGCCGAGCTGGACCACCGCATCAACACCAGCACCTTCGTCAAAAAGCCCCACACCCCCAAACACGCGGCCACGGACGACTTCGCGAAGAGCTTCAAGTGAAGCGGTGAGGAGGGCGGACTTCGAAGGGGTCAGCCCGACTAACCATCAATGGATGGTGCCAGTCCTCTATTCTTTGAAACTAGGACAGAGTTACAGGACTTTGCTCACGGCGGGACAGTTCTCTAGTCAGATTTTCTATTTAAGTGACCTCAACCGGCAATCGTGTTACCTAGCTCCCGTAGAACGGAAACAAAAATGAGGTTCCAATCAAAATGGCTATTTTTGGTCTTTCTGGCTGGAGGATTGATAGGCGCTTTTTTCGGGAGAATCACCGCTGTTTCCGATCATCCGCGGCACTTGGGACAACTTGCCAATCAAGCCGAAACGGATTCAAAACCCACTTTCTCGGGCCACTTGCGGGACAGTGGCACGAACACGAAGTCGCTGTCAGCACGTTTCAAATCAGAGCGGCCTCTGGAGAGGGCCAAGATGGAGACCCTTCTCGGCCAAGTGGGCACAGGTAGCATGTCTTCGGGGATCACAATCACCGCATCCGCAGTTGAAAACCTGAGCATCGAAAACCTTGATGGAGCGATTCAGGCGTTGAAGAACGCTCGCGATGCCGGCAAGGACTTCGGGATTACGGAGAGGGCGATATGGGAGAGGATCGGGGAGATTGATGGGGCACGACAACTGGCGAAACGGATGCCTGAACATCCTGACGATTCCCCGGCATGGGGCGTGAAAAGCTGCGTGGAGGGGTGGGCTCTCGGTGATCCGGAAGCGGCGAAAACCTGGTACTCCAGCCTGCCGGATGGCAAATGGAAGAACAGCATCTTTGAGAATCTCGTCACGGGCTTGTCCCGCAAGGATCCGGCGGATACGGCCAAGTTTCTAGGCAGCCTGCCTGCGGAAGTCCAATTGTCCAAAGCGGGTTATATCGCCTATCACCTGGTTCAGTCCGGGGGAGGGGCTGCCGCAGATAATTGGATACAGAATCTAGAGGTCACATCCGGGAAGGCCCAAGCCCAGAAGGCGTTTGATTCCGTTTATGGAAGAATGATTCAAGACCATGGTTATGCCGCAGAGTGGCTGGCTGGAGCAAACGCGGCGCCCTACTTCGATGAAACACGACAAGCTCGATTTGCTTCAAGCTGGGCTAAAAAAGAACCGGACAAAGCAGCCGATTGGGCCGTTGCCCGTGGCTCCGCAAATTGCCTGAGTGCTGTTATCGCATCCTGTCCTGAAGAGAATTTCACGAAACTCGCCAGATGGCTTGGAACGCAACGGGGCACGAGTATTTACAACGAGGCTGCGGTGGCCTTCGCGAACCGGATTCAATCCACCGATCCTGAGAGTGCAGGCCAATGGAGGAAGGCGGGCAGCAATAAGTGATTTGGATCAATGGACTCATTGTGACGCAGCAGCCACGACTCCAAACAAGCGTCGAGAAACTCTTCGGGTGCTTATCTATGCGTCTGAGGATGCTCCGATACAGATCCAACGTTACGAACAAAAGCGAAAGTCACTCAAAGACCAAGGCTATCGATTCCGTCCCTTAAATTGACGCTCATGGGCAATCGGTCTAATCAATCTGTTCCGGATTTTTCAGGGGATTCACGGTAGTCCGGGAACCCCATGATTCGTGGGATCCGGCTTTCTGGCACGGGCAGCACGAAAACGACATTCTTGATTTTGGGATCATGGAGCCAGATGGTTTCACAAACCGGTTCCGTGCGTTGGGTTCCGGCGGGTACATAGCCGATCTTGACATTATAATCGCCAATGTTGGTGGCCGGGGTCTTGAGAATGGCTTTGGAGTTCGGCGGGAGATCAAGCGTCTCGGAGCCGATTTTACCGCTGATGCGGTGGGGGCTGAGATTGAACCAGAGCAATTGTCCATTCCTGAATCCGTCGACATTCGCATTAATGACTTGGAAACGAACCGGTGCGGTCTTGTTGGCGGGATCCGAGGAGACGAGCAGATAGATATCCCGGATAGCCTCCGCCACGGTGGCTTTCGGTGCGTCGGCAGGCAGCGGCACCTGCGGTAGAGGCATCGCTGGGAGCATCGTCAAGGTGATGTCGCCGTTGGCCAACGGGTAAATCTTTGAAAGGTTCATGCTGGGCAGTTCGATCTGTTGGGTGGAGCTACCATCTGATAGAAAGAGCGTTTTCGGCGCGTCGGGAGGGGCGGCGAGGAAGAGGATCCTGCAAGTCCGCTTCGCCTTCTCTTGGGCAGTTGCTGGTGCCAATTGGCAAACGCTGGCAATGAATACAATAAGTGGAAGACGCATGGGATGGAGATTTCAGATTTCGGTCGGATTAAGCCAGCGGAATGAAACGGTTTCGAAACGACGGCCGAAGGACTTGTTCATAGGCAGGACTGATGGGGTTGCTAGATCCGGTGCCTCGGTAGAGTCACAGTAATTTCGGCTGCGCCGGACCACCACCTCGCAAACAGCGCGGGCGACGATCTTATCTGAGACATCCCGGGAGTCTCCGTAAGCGCGGATGACGAACGTGTCGTCGCGAGCGGAGAGGATGGGAGCCAGAGGGCGGAGCACATCCGCTTGGCGGGTCCAGCCGGGTATGCCGTAAACGCAGATGCCTACTGCGGCGTTAGGAAATTTGTATTCGGCAGCTCCGGCTCCAGGCGGGGTGCCGGTGGCGTATTTTTTTGCCGGAGGGGCGTCGAGCGCAGCGATCAATCTGGAGTAGAAATTGGTAGAGGAGCTTGCGGCCATTTCGTTTAAAGCGGCTTGGATGGTGCCTGCCAAGGCGGTGTCACCGTTCGCAAGCTGGCGGTTGACAAACTCCGAGAGTGATAGGAAGGGACCTCGTTTACGGATCTGGTCGACGATTTTCCCGGCGAAGGCATCGAGCAGCCCGGAATCGAGTTCCCGGTAACCCGAGCACTCCGTGGCACCGGAGAAACTTCCAGAGCTACCCGGGGAGCCAGCCTTGGAATCGGGGGCGATGGTGGAGCGGCTGATGGCATAATCCCCTTCGCCTCCGAGAGCGATTCCGCCGGAGCCATTGGTGTAGGGGACTTTGTGGTTCCGGGCATGGCCCAGCAGCGCCCGCCAGGCCGTGACCGAGGTGGAATTCACATTGAACATGCCTTCCACCTCAAAGCGTGACGCGATGTTTTTCCACGCATTGCCATGGTTCACGTGTTCATTGAAGAGGCTGTTCGCATTCGTGGTGGAGCCCTTGGCGAACGCCATGTCTTGCGGCAGCGGTTTGTAGGCACGGTTGATCAGCGGGGTGGTGTTGGTTAGAAAATCGGTGAAGGGTTCCTGAAGCGAGGTGGATGATGCCATACCGAACCCGGTGGGATTGCCGGCGGCGATGGACGAGAAGAACCAGTCATCGAAAAGGAGGTGGTTCGCGCAATAGGAGTCATCATGCTGGAGATTGGTAGTGATGCCTGAATCCGCTGAATTCAATACGGCGTTGGAGGGAATCAGTGGTGTGGCATCGCTGTTTCCAATGATGTTGAAGGAATAGGGCGGGATGGGATTTTCATAACGGAGGTCCCAGTGTTGGAGTTCGGCAAGCGACGCGAGAGGACGGGTGGGAACTTCCGCCGCGATGCAGCGGGACAATCCGTTTCCTGAGGTGAATCCGCTGATGATGTAGCCGCTCTCACCGGACAAGCTCGGGAAATAACTATCCAGTCCGGTGTGGGCCACGAAGCTGTAGTCGAACGGCGAGTTCACCGGGTGGTTGGTTCCGCCGTAATGACGGGCGATGGTCCTTTCCGCGAGGTCCTTGCCACCCATGGCGGTGTAGTTCACCAGGGGACTGGTCTGCAGGAATCCCTTCGCAGGGATGTGAGTGTTGCTCGCTAGGCGGGCTCCGAACATCGTTGAAAGGAATGGCTGCGGAGTGGTCTGCGCGCTGTTGAGCGATGTCGCTTCCGCGAGGTCACTGAGTTCCGGATAGGTTTGGGTGGCCACCGACGGTTCGTAAACCATGCGGTAGACTAGGTGGGCTTGGTTGCTGTCGGCGAGGGAATTCATGTCCAGATAAATTCCGACGCCCTTCGCGACATCCGAGTAGATATTGTCAAATTTGGCAGCGGCCTTGATGGAGGAAGAGCCGCTTACCACGACCGGCATGTCGTTGTCATCCAACACCGTGAAAAAATGGCCGCCCGTTCTGCGGAAGCCGGGGGTGACGATCAGACTGGCATTCCCGGCAGCCACCGCTGTGGCGGCCGGGCCATAGACACGCGTTTGTCCCGGATCGAGTGTCACGGCCGTATTGATGGTGTAACTCAATATTGCGGCGTCCGAGAGGGGCTTGGAAGTGTAGTTGATACTTCCGGCGGTGAGACTTCTGAACTTGGTGTATGCAACTCCGTTGACTGTGTATTTCAGCGCGCATGGCAAAGGCCGTCTCAGGTTGAAACTGTATCCGGCCGTAGTGGTGAGTTTCACGTTGTAGGGATTCCAAAGCGTGATCAAGGGCGTGACCAGCAGACGCGGGGTCAAGCTGCCTGGTGGATTGGGGGGGCTTCCGGCGGGTGGTGCGGCCGCAGGTCCGGCGGAGTGTGAGAAGATCCACTGGACACGGGCGATCACCGGGAGAAGCCTTACCTTGTGGAGAAAAGCACCGCGATCAGGGGAGTTAATGCGGACGGACCTTGCGCTGAGGTTTAATGGCGACGGGTTTTGATAGAGGAGCGCGTAGTCCTTGAGGTTCTCCCAGCTCGCTACGGCTCCATGCTGATAGATCGGTGGGTCGCCCGTGGTGCCGCGATAGTCGCTCCATGGATAGAGGATAGATTTCGCGGCACGGTAGTTCGAACTCACGCCCTTGGGAATCGAGCAACTGGTGTCGGAATCAGGCGTCAGCCGGAACAAGGGCAGGCCGGAACTTGCGAGCGACGAATAGTTTTCCGTGAAGAGCGAGAGATCCTTGCGCCAGCCGCCAGTGGCGGTGTTGGTGAGCAGGCCCACCGAGACGGCACTGAGATCGTGGAAGTATTTGAACGAGGCTCTTTTCGAAGCGGTGGTGGTGGAGTTAATCAAATCAGATTGTTTGAGATTGATGGCATTTTGGGCAATGGCGGGATCCGTTAAGACTTTTTCAAGGTCGAAAGGCTTGGGGTCTGGAGTCGGGTCGCTTTTCAGGGTGGACGCCCACTGCGCTTCATTTGACGGGGCATTGACGGGCGGCTTGGGTAGGTGCGCTTTTTGATTTTCACCACCCACCCACCAGGCGTATCCGCCGTTTCTTCCATTGGCGGTGATGGCGACCCGGGGAAGGTGGATCTGAAGCTTCGCATCCGCAGAATCCACCGTATTTTCGCCGACCAGTGCCACGGAAGTCGCGGTCTTTGCGGCACCGGGCGGGTTTGTACTGTTTTTCAGCGTTGCAGGATCTCCTGAAACGAGCCAGCGAAGAAACCTGCCTTCCTTGGTGGCTTGGTAATTTCCCGGAGAAATCGGGCGGCCTGCGTAGGTTCCCGTCATTTCATGATCGGTGCCTTCCCAGCTTTTCCAAACGCCGAGGATGGGCGGATTCTTCGTATTGTTTTGTTCGTCGAGAATATCAGCGCGGGCGGTGACCCGGGTGTCCGGCCCGGCTTGCACCTGCAACTCGCCGATGGCCAGCATCATCGCCATACGAGCATTGCTTCTGGCGATGGCGAGGTCGGATGTTTGGGAAGATTCACGGATGCTGATGCTGGAAAGTGACAACAATCCCACGGCGATGACCGTGAGCAGAATCATGAGGGACAAGGTGATGATTAGCGCGAAGCCCCGGGGTTGGATGCTTTTTTGAAATTGATGGTTCATGTGGGCGGAAGGGTTTCGATCCGGGTTTAGAGATTTTCGCCAAAAAGTGATCAACGTAATCGACCCACCGCCGCAGCAGTGGATTCTACGGCTTCATCCGACGCAAGCTGGAAGATTCCAGAGAATCCCACTGAAGCGCTTGGAACTTAGACTTTGCGGATTGGCCGGTGCGCTGACTGAAAGTTGAACGCGGAGGGTCTTCACTGATCAGGGTTAAGTGACCTTGAAACTTACAAAGAGTTTACCGACGGGACCGGCGGCGGATTTGAAGATCGTGACGGTGACGGCCTGCAATCCGCCTGCGGTCGTACCGAGGGTGACTTACGGGGCGTTGGGCGGACGGAGTGATGAGGCGCTACCACAACGTCTATCAGGTGTTTATATTCCAAGGCGTTTGCAAATGCGAGAGACCACTTCGCAGCGAAGCGGAAAGGTGGTGCGAGGAAATTGCGCAGTGGCACATTTTCCCATAAAACAAGGCACACTTATTTCGCTAGGGGACTGACCAAGAGAGAGCCGCAGGCACCCCGCTTGTTTTCACAATCCGCCCTTCGCCGAAAGAAATCTTGGCTAAACGGTCCCGAGAGATACGCTCGCGTGCCGATGAATGTCATTACCAAAACTAGAAATGGCGACTGCAGCTCCGCTGTTACACTGCGTTTATCACTTCTTCCTCTCCGCTTTTCACGCTCTCCGGTCAGTGCAGCAGCAAAGTGCCTTTGCTTCCTTCGTCTTGGAGAAAGCTTAACTCAGTGATAAACTCTCTTCACCATGACCAAACACATCGCCACTACCATCATCGCCGCCTTGCTCGGCTTCTCCTCACTTCATGCCGCCGTTCATCCCGACACTACGGGCTGGCCGAGCCTGATCGCGCCAGATTTCTCCAACTGTGTGGAGGCCGGGCACTGGTCCATTACGGATGGTGTGATGGTGGCCAAGGATCATGAGACCCTGTGGACCAAGGAGTCGTATGGAAACTTTATCTTGGACCTAGAATTCAAGGTCGCCGCCGAGTCCAACAGCGGTGTGTTCTTGCGCTCTAGGGACATCAAGAACGTGCTCGCGGCGCTGGAGATCCAAGTGCATGAGTCCACAGACGGCGGTAAATACGGCATGGTCGGCGCGATCTATGATGCCTGCCCGCCGAGCAAGAGCATGTCGAAGCCCATCGGTGAGTGGAACCATTTCACAATCACCTGCAAGGACAGCCTTGTGTCCTTGATCTTCAATGGCGAAGAAGTCCTTCATGCCGACCTCAACAACTGGCCCGAGGTGAAGAAGAACCCCGATGGCACGCCGAACAAGTTTCCCGTGGCGCTGAAGGACTTCGCACGCAAAGGCCCACTCGGCTTCCAAGGCCTGCATGGCAAGGCTCAAGCCCCGGTATGGTATCGCAACGTGAAGATCAAGTCGCTGGACTGACCATGGCATAGTCAGGCTACGGTCACTTTGATACGGTTTTTCCTCCGTCAGTGATCATGGCCACTGGCTCCGGCCCATCTCGCTGAATTGCGCGGGTCTCGGGCTATTCAGCGGTGCCTTCAAAGGGTTTGATCCAGTGCATGGCGCGAACGCCATTCTCTCCACGGACAGTTCCCGAATCCCGGCTGGGGCGAACTGTGCGTCATTGAGCGCAAGCACCTCTTTTTCCACGCTCTCCGGTCCGGCCATCCGCTAGTCCAGCAACCTTCACTCCCAAAGCCAATTCCTAGGAATCATTCTATTTCAATTTGCATGTTGGCGTCCGGTTGCGCTAAAAACGATTCGGAAAAAGACAACTGTATGAAATTAAATCGTGGGGAGTTATACCTTTCGCACCATGCTGAAAAAGGCCGTCCAAATCACGAAGCGGACGATGCAGGGCGAAGATGAGCTTTTCAACGATCTGGATGTCACCAAATATGAAGTGATACTGGCCGATTATGAGGACCTTTGATTTTAGACAGATCTGCGCTGCGCTGCTTTACACCGGCACGGTCTTCGCCCAAGCGCCTTACGGCATGGGGACCCGCCCTACCTTTCCGGCGTATCTGGGCACGTTGCCAACGACCGCCCCGACGTTTTCCGGCACGTGGACCGCGGTGCCGGTATGGGAGAATCTGACTTTTCTGAATCCGATGGGGATCGCCCAAATTCCTGGCAGCACGCGCATGATGGTGTGGGAGCGAGAAGGGCGGATTTACACGTTCGAAAAGGCCGCCGGCACCAGCACCAAAACCAAAGTACTGGATTTGTCCCCGAATTGCCAAGGCTGGGATGACTGCGGGCTACTGGCGGTGGCGTTTCACCCGTCCTTTACCACCAATGGTTACATTTACGTTTACTATAACTGGGTGCCCACCGGCACCGTGGCGGGCAGTCCCACCGCCCGGCCCGATACCAACACACCCAACCGTAATCGCCTGAGCCGCTTCACCTGGAATTTCGGGTCACAGGTGCTGAATCCGGCGTCGGAAACGGTTCTGATTGATCAGATTGGCGAGACGGTTTGGCACGAGGGCGGCGGGATGTTTTTCCACCCGGATACCGGATTTCTGCACCTCACGATCGGGGATGACGCCCGCAGTCAGAACGATCAGCGGATCAATACCAGCCTGCACAGCAGCATGATACGCATCGATGTGGATCAGCGGGGAGGAGCCATCAGCCATGCCCCGCCGCGCAGTCCCTTGCCCGCCGGCAGCACCACGGCCGGTTATTTTATCCCGAATGATAACCCTTTTACCGGCCAGGCCGGGGTGCTGGAGGAATTCTGGGCGCTGGGATTGCGCAGTCCGCACCGCGCCACGATTGATCCTGTCAGCAAACGCATTTTCATCGGCGACGTCGGGGAGGGAACGAAGGAGGAAATCAGTGTGGCGGAGCCGGGCGATCCCTTCGGCCTGAACTTTCAGTGGAACCGCATTGAAGGGCTGAATGGCGATTTGACCGCGCCTTACATCGGCGTGAACAAGCGCCCGATCCTCGACTACCCGCGGAGCGATGGCCGCGCCGTGATCGGTGGGTATGTTTACCGAGGCACGGAGTTCGCTAGCGATCTTTACGGCAAATACATCTTCGCCGATAACATTACTAACACCGTCTGGTATCTGGATGAGAGCACCACCCCGCCGGCCAAGCGCCCGATCTGTACCGTGCCAAGAGGCACCGGCCCTAACCCCGGCTCGGACTACGTGGGCATCTCCAGTTTCGGGGTAGATGCCCAGCAGGAACTCTACATTTGCCAACTCTCCAGCCTCGGCGGGAAAATCTATAAGTTTTCCCGCACTGGACCTCCACCGGTCAATCTGCCGGCGACCCTTTCTGCGACCGGCACTTTCTCCAGTCTGGCCAACCTAACGCCGCGCTCCGGCCTGATCGGTTATTTGCCAAACTCGCCGCTGTGGTCGGATGGTGCCGTGAAGACTCGCTACATGGGCATCCCGGATGGTCGGACCATCGGCTTCACCCCGACCGGCGAGTGGTCCTTCCCAGAAGGCTCCGTCTGGGTGAAACACTTCGAGCTGCCCGTGGACGATAACAATCCGGCCGTGCTGAAACGACTCGAAACCCGCCTCCTCGTCCGTAACACCGAAGGCTATGTTTATGGCGCGTCCTACCGTTGGCGGGCGGACAACTCGGACGCTGATCTCGTGGAAACCGGCATCACAGCCGACGTCACCATCGCCGCCAGCTACAACCTGCCTGGCACCCTGACCAGTGCAGACATCGGCTCGCCTGCACCTGGCAACACCGCTTTGCTGGCGGATGGGGTGCAACTGGCCAGCGGGGGCACCGATATTTGGGGGAATGCCGACAGCTTCCGCTTCGCCTATGAGGCCCGCAGCGGCGACTTTGATGTGCGCACCCGCATCAGCTCTCTAACGCAGACAGATCTTTACACCAAGGCGGGACTGATGGCGCGGGAGTCCATCGCCCCCGGTTCCCGCCATGTCTTCGCCGTCGTCTTTCCATCCAATGCCGCACGAAATAACAACAACGGCGGCTACGAATTCCAAACCCGCGAAACCACCAACGGTAACAGCACCGCGATCTATCCGCCGCAGCCGCAACCCACTGTTTCTTTTCCCAACGGCTGGGTCCGCTTGAAACGTGTCGGCCAGGTCTTCACCAGCTATGCCAGCACCGATGGAAACCAGTGGACCCTCTTCGCCACCAAAACCCTGGACCTGCCCACCACTCTATTCTTCGGAACCGCCGTCACTGCCCATGCCGCCAGCCCAGTGCTGGCCACCGCCGCCTTCCATTTCCCGCCGCCCACCCGCTCGCAGTCTTGGTATTTTCCGGGGCGGAATGACTGCCTGCAATGCCACACCACCGCCTCCTCGGGCGTGCTTGGCGTCAATACCCAGCAGAGCCACCGCGACTTCACCTATCCTGACGGCGTGACCGATAACCAACTCCGCACTTGGAACCACCTCGGCCTTTTCACCACCCCGCTGCAGGAAGCCAGTCTCCCCGCCTTGACCAAACTGGCTTCCCTGCACGACCCCGCCGCCTCCCTCGAAACCCGCGCCCGATCCTATCTGGATTCCAACTGCTCGCATTGCCACCGGCCCGGCGGCGTCAATGCTTTTTGGGACGGACGGTTCGAGACCTCCCTCGCTGCCGCGGGCCTCATCAATGGCACCGCGCAAAACCTCCTCGGCATCACGGGGGCCAAGATCATCGTGCCCTCCGATGTCACCAAATCCGTCCTCCACAAACGGGTCAGCACCGCCACCGAAGCATGGCAGATGCCCCCGCTTTCCAAAAGCGTGGTCGATACGGAAGCGGTCGCCGTCCTGACGGAATGGATCAATAGCATCTCCCCCCCGCTTGTGCAGCCTCTACCCGCACCCTGGCTGCACCAAGACATCGGCAATACCGCCCTCGCTGGCGATGCCACTTACAGTTCCGGAAATTTCAATCTCAGCGGCAGCGGCGATGACATCTGGGGCACGGAGGATGCCTTCCACTATGTTTACGTCAGCCTGACAGGAGATGGCGAAATCTCCACCCGCGTTTCCACCCTGACCAACACTGACGCGTGGGCGAAAATGGGCGTGATGATCCGGGAAACTCTGAGCGCCAACTCCACCCACGCCGGCACCTACATCACTCCAGGCCAGGGTGCCGCCTTCCAGCGTCGGCCCGGCACTGGCGCGGAAAGCCTCCACACCGCCGGACCCAACGTCACGGCCCCGCTCTGGCTGCGCGTGAAACGAGAGGGCAATCTCTTCACCTCGTCCACCTCACCCGATGGTGCCGCTTGGAGCGTCATCGCCACCGATACCATCCCCATGGCCAGTCAGGTGTTCATCGGTCTCGCCCTCACAGCGCATAACAACACCCTGATTGCTAACGCGACGGCGGACAGCACCAGCGTCACCGGCATCACCGCAGGCACTACCACAGGCGGCACGAGCATCACTGCCCATATCAACTTCCAACCCGCTAACGCCAACGGCACCCTGCCCACGGGCTACCTCGTGGACAACGGCCTCGTCTTCGACGTCCGCTCCGGCGGACTTTCCTACGGCTGGAATCTGGATAACTCGGCCAACCTGCGGGACCGCGACAACCCCATCTCCGCCGATCAGCGCTACGATACCCTCGCCCACCTCCAAAAACCCGGTGGCCCCTGGTTCTGGGAAATCGCCCTACCCGCTGGCCGTTACCGCATCCACGCGGTCGCCGGGGACCCCAGCTTTGGCGATGGAATTCACCACCTCACCGCCGAAGGCTCCACCGTGCTGGAAGGCCCACAGTCCGGTAATGCGCCCAACGCTTTCCTCGAAGGAGAAATCGAAATCAACGTCAGCGACGGCCGCCTCACCCTCGCCGCCGGCCCCAACGGCACGAACACCAAACTCGCCTTCGCCGATATTGAGACTGTCCTGACACCGTGGGAAACTTGGCGGCTGGCCTGCTTTACCCCCGCCCAGCTGGCCGACCCCATCATCAGCAGCGAAACCTCCGATCCCGATCAGGATGGCCTCGCCAATCTGTTGGAACAAGCGATGGGCACCCTGCCCCTCACCAGCAGCCTAGCCGCCCTGCCGCCTCTCACCCGCGACGGAGATACCCTCATCATGGAATTCCCGCGCAGCACCGCCGCCACCGATGTCGAACTGCACATGGA
The DNA here is from genome assembly GCA_027484055.1 of Verrucomicrobiaceae bacterium. GTDB lineage: Bacteria > Verrucomicrobiota > Verrucomicrobiia > Verrucomicrobiales > Akkermansiaceae > Luteolibacter. The sequence goes on from JAIXQH010000066.1 coordinate 42,915, forward strand.
GTGCTCCACCAATCTCAATATCTGGAACCGCACTGGCATTTCTGAAACCGTCATCACCACTCTCAACGGCATCCAAACCGTCCGCGCCACGCTCGCCCTGCCCCCCGACAGCTCCCGCTGCTTCGCCCGCCTCCGCGTCTCCAAGTAGGGAGGCCCGCATCAGCGGAACGGGGGACTATGAGGATGGAGTGATGTCTATGAATTCTATCGTAGATAAGTCGGTGCCGTTGTCATTGTGGGCGTCATCCTGAAAGTCTTGGGGTTGTTCGAACCCACCACTTCCGGGGGGGCGGCGCGAGGCGACGAGACTTGGCGGATCACCCTACTTGGTTGGAGAGATTTCACCAAAAAGTCCCAGCGCCGCTGTAAACCAAATGTTTAACGCTTCGTCCCAAACGACGCGCCGACACCCGCCGTCAAAGCCATGGCCAACGCTCCCCAGAACGTCACTCGGGCGATGGATTTCAAAATGGGCGCTCCACCCGCGCGGGCAGCCGTAGCACCTAACAGCGCTAGAAAGAATAGCGAACTGCCGGAAACCACCCAATCGAGTTTGGACGTGGGCACAGCCAAAACGAGCAACAAGGGTAGAGCGGCCCCGACCGTGAAGGCGGCTGCCGAAGCAATGGCCGCTTGAACTGGACGGGCGCTTGAGGTGTCGGAAATACCTAATTCGTCGCGGGCATGAGCGCCGAGCGCGTCCTTGGCCATCAATTGCACTGCGACCTGTTCGTTGTGCCAGCCACCTACGCGGATATGTCCGTCATTCTCAACATGCCCACGGCCACTGCGCCTTTAGCGTTTCCTCGTCTTTGATAAATGGGTGACGAGTGATGGAGGCCAGGACCTTATTTCCCTCCCTCTTACTGAGTTTCAACATAAATGACGGCGCAACCCAAGGGGCTGCGTTTTTTCACTTATCGATAATTATGCAAGCTAGGATGGCGCACTACCTCCCCAATGATAGATTCTTGAGGTTGCCATCTTTTTTGATCGTTCTCGCTGTGAACCATGTGTTTACCTTGAATGCTGCGAGCCAATCCCTTGCGGCGGGCTGGGCATGCTGACCTATTGCCGTCGCCGCGTGGCAGCCTAACGTGTGAGAGTCTCTCACCCTTCGCCACTTCCAATCACCACCGCCCGCCGAGAAGTGCTTTGAAAATGGACGCAGCATAGTGGCAGAAACCCCAGAGATTGACCATCTAGTTTTCACATCACGATATCATCTAACCAATGAATCGGCACAATCCGAGTTGCCATCAGGGTGAGCTGAGAGAGGGGTCGTGGGCTTTGAGGCGGCCGAAGGCGCAGGCACTGGAGGGAAGCGGGACGGAGTAATCGTATGTCGACTCGGTAAAACTCGGAGGACTGGACCACGGACCGGCGGGGTGGGTGGCGACTTGGCCGGTGAGTTCGATATTGAGGCCGGAAACGGAGGCAGTGCTCCAACGGAGTCTCGGGCCGACGGAGGAGAAGACAATGCGGGGGGCGTTGGGGTTGGTGGCGTCGGCGCGTTCGAGATGGGTGCCGCAGGCCAGTTCGACCAGATTGGGGAGGCCGTCGCCATCTGGATCTGCATCGGGGAGGCGTTGTTCACCGGCCAGTCGGAAGAAGGCTTTCTCGTCGAGATTTTGAAAGTAGGTGGATTCGGTGGTGGCTGGATGGATGTTGATTTCCGCACGGATGCAGCGGTTGGAGTAGGTGAGGACTTTCACCCAATAGGTCGTGCCCGCATTTGCCGAAAAGCGCGCACCACTCGGCTCGATCGAGGCGCCGAGCGGAGAGAGAGACGAGGGCGTTCCGGTGTAGATGTAAACTTGCGTATATCCGTCACTGCCATAAGTGGAAACGCGGTGGAACCCTGAGCTGGGGCAGGTCCACTTCCACCAGACGGTGGAGTCACCGGGAACCCCGGAGGAGGGCATGCCCACGTTTTCATGGGGCACGCCAGCTTCGGAGGTTGCCAAGTAGAGCCATGCACCGGCGCAAACGATCGGTTCTGAGCCGAGGTTGGTGGCTTTGGCGATCATGTCGTTAGGAGGCGCGCCTGCCGGGAAACGCTCCATCCAGAGGTTGATTTCGCCGCCGAGACCGGCGGTATCGTCGAGGCGGATGCAATACGTGGTGCCTTCGGTGGCGAGCCAGGCGACCGCCTTGAATCCGGCGGTCTCTTGGGTGAGCACACCGCTGGAGTCGGTGGTGAACACATCCATGAGGGGGTAAAACTGGCAGCGCCGGTTGTCTATCCGGACGGGTCCGGAAAAGGTGGCGGTCCATTTCCACCAGACAGTTCGGGTCGGGGGGTAGATCAAGCGAAAATTGCCATCAAGGGATGAGGTGGTGGCTAGGACGTTGTTGCCGGCGATGGCCACGGGGTCGCTTTTGAACGTAATTTCATCGGCATCTGCCAATTCATCGGCCCCTCCGACAGGGTAGGTGCGGAGATAAAAAGAATCGGGTCCCGGCGTATCCAAGGCGATGCGATAGGTGTCGCCTTTGGCGGCGATGAAGGCGACACGATCCAGTCCTTGGGCAACGAGAACAAGATTTTTCAAAGTGTCTCCCGTGTAGATGGCGATGCGGGCAGATCCAGGGTGGAGCCATTCTCCGAACGCATAGAGGCCGGAAGCGGGGGCGGTCCAGCGGAACCAAATCGAGGCCGCTGCCGGGCTGCCGGCGTGAGGTGGCTCGCTCGGTTCGGCGGTGGCGGTGCTGCCGTTGAAACTGTTGAGCGGGAGCGGCAGACCGGTGAGTTCGGTGGGGGTCGCGAAGGTATCGTTACTTTGGGCGGACGCGAGAGGTGTAAGCATCAGAAGGGTCGTGCAAAGCCCGATAAAGAGGTGCAGAGGAAGCATCATTCCGATGTGATTACTATGCCACGGAGAGGAATGCGACCCTAGAGATTAAAATGTTGGATAAGCGAACCGGGGGACTAAGCTCGCGGCAAATGAATATCGCTATAAAACTCACTACAACCGCCGGATTCCGGTGTTCTTCGGAGCATTCTTTCTTTCATCATTTCAGATTTGCCCTGACTTACCTTTTCTCCCGCGCCTCCCATTTCCCCGCCATCGGGGCCGGCCGTCAGTTCTTTCCAGGGCTCTCATCCCAAAAGCAATGCATTGCCCACACGCTGCTCTTTGCCTGTCTTGCTAGTTTGCTCACGATCACGGGACTCGCAGCTGAGCCACTCAGCGCTGCCGAGCCAGATCGCGTCGCGATACTGCTGCGCGAAGCCACGCTCAAAGCACTCGCAGAACCTTTGCGGACTTACATCACGGACGTGGAGCAGCGTTTCCCAGCGAAGCTTCAGATCGTCGCAGGTAATTGGAAGACCGCAGAGGAGGTGAGAGCGGCCATCAAGGACTTGCACGAAAAGCAAAAAATTTCCGGTGTGATCTTGGTCGGAGCCATGCCGATGCACCGCTTTTACATGCATGAGTTTGCCAATCCCAATCCTCTTTATTACGAGGACTTCGATCTCAAGTTTAGTGATCAAAATAAAGATGGAGTCGCGGACGGCTATCAGGGCAAACCGCAATTGAAAGTCTGGGTGGCTAACCTACGCAGCTCGGTGAAAGCCAATGACGACGATATCGCCACTCTGAAACTATTTTTCGCCAAGACTCACACTTACTATCATGCCAAAGAAGCCATGGAACCACGAGCCCTCGCGCTGAGTGGCTCTGACTGGCCTGAAGGCGGCACTTGGTTCAAAGAACAGATCGGAGGCAAGCTCCTTGGCAAGCGAGCGATTACTGTGCTCGAGAACAAAGCCTGCACGCTCAAGTCCGCTGAGAAAGCACTCAAAGAACATAACTACACACTCACCTACATTCAGGTTCACTCGAACTGGAATGCCCAGAGCACGGAGGGTGGAGATTTAACCGCAGAACAAGTCATCAAACTCAAGACAGGCTCACTTATCACGATCAACCACGGCTGCTCTACCGGAAATTGGATGCACAACGAAGCCGAGAGGACCAGCCCGAACATGGCCATGAGTTTCGTGTTTGGAAGAAATATTGGGCAAGTTGTTGTTGCACAGGTTCGCTCAGGAATGATCGATTACCAAGACGTTCTCTATGATGGATTGTCCGGAAGGGAATGGTTTGGAAAAGCCTACTTCAACACCAAACAAAAAGCAGAGTCTCAAGCCTCTTCGGGCGATCACGTCCCCGGCGATATTGTTTCCGGTATTCTCATGATCGGCAATCCCTTCGTCCAAATCAGACCTTTCAAAAACTGAACTCGACCGCACCGACTCCGCCGCGCCCAAGAATCCTAAGTAGAGTCTTTCTGAGAGACAGGTCTTTAATATGCCCAGCCGCTGAAAATAGCCGCCAAAAGATATCTTGGCAAAGCGGCCCGAAGAACTAGGCTCGCGATCCATGAATTTGACTGCCAAAATCAGCAGCGACGTGCGCCATTCGGAAGTCTCGCCACGGATTTTATGTCGGGTCACTTCTTTTGTCTACGCTTTCCCCGCCCTTCGGTCCTTTCAACGGACTTCACCCCTAAAGCAAATTTCTAGAAAGATCACCTCCCATGCCTTCGTAGCCACGGATGTCTGGCTGCCGATCAATATCGAGAACGACAAGCCCGTCCTCAAGTGGCAGGACGGAAGAAACCTTAACGTATTTTTATTTTACTGCCCATGAACACGCGAACTATGACCCGCCGGGATGCCGTGAAACTTTGTGCCCTCGGGGCCGGTGCGTTGTGGCCGGGGGTGAGCCGGGCAGCGGAGCCAGCGATGTTTCCGGTCCGGACCATTACGCGCGGTCCCAAGCATCATTGGTTTGGGTATTATGACAAACTGCAGTTTGACCCCACTCAGCGGTATGTGCTGGGGATGGAGGTCGGGTTTGAGCACCGCCCGCCCACGGCTGACGACGAGATTCGCGTCGGCATGGTGGACTTGAAGGACGGGGACAAGTGGATCGACCTAGGGTCGAGCCGCGCTTGGGGCTGGCAGCAGGGCTGCATGCTCCAGTGGGTGCCGGGATCGACGGAGGAGGTCATCTGGAACGACCGGCAGGACGGGCAGTTCGTCTCTCACGTGTTGAATGTGAAGACCGGCAAGAAACGCACGCTGTCCAAGGCCGTGTATGCGTTAAGTCCAGACGGCACCTGGGCCATCGGCACCGAGTTTTCGCGCATCCAGAACCTGCGCCCCGGCTACGGCTACGCGGGTGTGGACGATCCCCACGAGAATGTGAAGGTGCCGAAGGACATCGGACTCTATCGGGTGGACCTCGCCACAGGACAAGCCTCGCAGTTGTTCTCGTTAGCAGACATCGCGGCAATCCCACTCGATGGGAAGTCGGTGTTGGATAATTTTCACTGGTTCAACCATCTCCTGGTGAACACGGACGGCACGCGCTTCACGTTCCTAAACCGATGGCGGGCGGCTCGCGGGGACCGTCAGGAAATGGCAGCGCGCGGCTTCGTGACGCGCATGTTCACCGCAAACGCTGACGGGTCGGACCTGCATTGCATCGATGCGTCGGGCGAGACGTCGCACTTCATCTGGCGCGATCCGACGCATATCACGGCCTACACGAAGCCCGCCGGTCAGCCGTTTGGGTTTTATGTGTTGGAGGACAAGACCGGGAAGATCGAGCGCATCGGCGAGGGACGCATGTTGGCGAACGGGCACCAGACTTATTTGTCGAAGGGAAACGGCCAGGACTGGATCCTGTGCGACACCTATCCGGAGGGTCCGGAGCGACTGCAAACACCGTATTTGTACCACGTTCCCAGCAAGCGGCGCATTGACTTGGGTCGCTTCCCGTCGCCGAAGGAGTATGTGGGCGAGTGGCGGTGCGACACCCATCCGCGCTCCAGTCCCGACGGCAATCTTGTGTGCATCGACTCACCTCATGGAGGCAACGGGCGACAGTTGCACCTGATCGACGTGAGCGGTGCGTCCTGAGATATCGTGGAGTTACTCGGCCTTCACCTTGAAATAAGGCGGGCTCAGTAAACGGGGGGGCGACTAACAAGCATTTGTGGCCAGCCCTTCTCTAACCATGACAGAGTTACAGGCCTTTAATCGTGAGGGCTTCCGTAATTTAGGCGGGTCCTCAGCGGATTTTGTCAGTCATTTCGAGATAGGCCTTCGCATAGCCGTCGGCGAGGCGGCGCAGTGTTGGTGTGTCGAAGTGGAGATTGTCTCCGATGGAAATCGGCTCGCTGATGGGGACGAATGCGACGTTTTTAAGACGTTTGGCAACGGCCTGCTGTGCCGCGTCAACGGCCTTTTGGTCCTCGGTCCAGGTTTTTCCAGGAAAGTTTCCCAGCTGGCCTATGATGAAGGGAAGGTCGGGAGCATCGAGTTCGCGGCGGAATCGCTGAATGAGATCTTCGAGATTTTTCCCGTAGGCAGCGGATAATCCGGGGCTACAGTCCGCTTCTCCCTGATGCCAGAGGATGGCCTTCAGGGTGCCGTCACGCATGGCTTTTTTCGCGGCGGCGATGGAGTCATCCCACGGGTGGTTTTTTGTTTGTTCCCAGTATTTCCCCGGTTCCCAGATTGCGATCGGAGATCCTCCGCAGGCCGTGGGAATGAGGCCGATGGAGATCCCCGGCTTTTTCTCACGGATGATGGCAGCAAAGGATCGACCGATGCCGGTGCCGGCGGATGGTTTGTCCCAGTGGAGCGGATCGGTGGCAATTTTCCATTCCCCGTTCTTGTCGAGGGCGATGACCTTGGGGGTCGTTTTTTTGGACGTCGCGTCGATTTTGCCGCGTCCCGCCATGTTGGATTGCCCGGCGAGGAGGAAGAGGTGGAGCTTATCCTTTGAGGGGAGTTTGACTTCCTCCGCTGAAACGGCGTTATGAAAAAGGGCGTAAATGAGAAATAGGCGCGAAAGGTATTTCATGGGGTTTGTTTTCATGGGCAGCGAGATCGTGTGCAGTTGGGCAGCGGACGTCGATTGTCCTTTCGAAGTGATCCATCTAGTTTCTTCGAATGCCGCCCCTACGAACCATGGCTGGGCAACGGCCCGTCGGAAAACAGCGTGATTCCTCCTAGCCGTCGAGCTCGACGCTCTCAGGATGACAGAGAGACATGGTCTTCCATCATGACGCGATGTGAATCGAGCCTGTTGGAAAATAACGATTGCCTGCGTATGAGACCGTTCCTGACACTACCCTTATTAACTCATGATCTCCAAAATCCTCGCGGCTTTTGCCCTCCTCACCAGCCTCTCGCACGCCGAGTCCGTACCTCTGCGGGTCCTCACCTACAACCTACGCTACATCACGCCCGGTGATATCGGCGAACGGTCGTGGACTGCGAGGCGGGATCTGCTCGGAGCCATGGTGGCGAAGGATCAACCGGACATCATTGGGGTGCAGGAAGCTTTTCGGCCGATGCTCGACGATCTGGAGGCACGCGCACCGGGCTATGCAGAAATCGGCTGCGGCCGCGAGGATGGATTGGCGAAGGGTGAATACTCCGCGATCCTGGTGAAGACGGATCGTTTCACCGTGCAGAACTCCGGGACCTTCTGGCTTTCGGACACCCCGGAGGTCGTGGCCTCCAGCTCATGGGGAAACCGAGTGGTGAGAATCTGCACATGGGCGAAACTTTACGACCGCAAGAGCAAGCAATCCTTCCACTACTTCAACACGCACCTCGACCATGAGACACCGCTGGCACGCCAAAAGGGAACCGAGCTAATCCTCGCACGCATGGCCGCCACCGGTTCCCGCGGGCCTTTCGTCCTGACCGGTGATTTCAATGCCGGGCCTGAGGATCCGCTCCACGCCCTGATCAAGGGTGAGCCGCACAACCTCGTCGAAACCTGGGCGGTCCTCCACCCCAATGCGCAGCCTAGAGAGTCTGGCACGGCCCATGGCTTCAGCGGCAAAACCGACAAGGGACACATCGATTACATTTACGCCTCCAAGTCCTTCGGCATCGTCGACTCCGAGATTCTCCACGATCATGAGGGAACGACCTACCCCTCTGATCACTTTCCGGTGCGCGCGACGCTGACGCTTCCTTAGGAAATCCCCCCGGCAATCTCGGTCTGGCCACCACGATCGGTGTGGAAACCTCATAATGACGCTAGAATCCGCAGTTGGAAACTGCGGGTGGCGAGAGCACGTGGGTCAAGTGACGGCTGACGGGGGGGCTTGGGCGCCGCGTGATGGATCATTTGCTCGACGGGAGCAAACCAGGCTTCCACTGGGAGTCATCGAGTCCTGCGCAAAGCCGACCTACGTGCATGCCGGGGATTTTGGCCACCACCTCGTCATCTTGAGGACGGCGGCCACGGGCGAGGCGTTCGGACTGGTGCGAGGCAAGGGGCAAGCTCGGCGCTTAAGTCGTCCTGCTGAACCAAGAGTTTTGAAACGCTTAAATCGGGGGGATTGATTCTAGCGCCTGGCGGGTGGCGGCATTTACGTCGCTGGCGGTGAGTAGGTCGGAGACGATGACGACGCGGCGTGCGCCAGCGGCGATGACAGTGGGAAGAGTTTCCCGGTTGATGCCGCCGATGCAGAAGGCGGGTAATGCTTTCCCGACTTCTTGCTCCATGGTGACGATGTCTTGGAGGCCGATGGCGGGGCGACCGGGCTTGGTGGGGGTGGGGAAAATGGGACCGAAGCCGATATAGTCGAAGCCTTCTGCAAGGGCAGCTTGGGCTTGGGCGAGGGAGTGAGTGGAGCGTCCGACAAGCTTGCCCTCTCCCACGACCGCGCGGGCGGCGGCAAGTGGTCCGTCTTCCTGGCCGATGTGGACGCCGTCGGCATCTAGAGCTGCAGCGAGGACGGGGAAGTCGTTGATGATGAAAGGGATGCCTGCTGCGCGGCAGAGAGGGAGGAGTTTCTCGGCGACGCGCTGGATGACGGCTTGGTCTTTCCCCTTGGCACGGAGTTGGAGGATGTCTGCGCCACCGGCGATGAGGGAGGCGGTGACTTTCTCGGCATCTTCCCCGGGGGTATAGCCGAGGTCTAGGATGGCGTAGAGGCGGGCGGAAGTCATAGGTCTTATAGGTCCGCGTATAGGACCTATTTTTTCACTTCACTCGCTCTTCTAGGTATCTGGCGACCCAGCCGATGTCGTAGGTGCCGGCGGCGAAGTCGGGGTGGGCGATGATTTCCTGTTGGAAGGGGATGGTAGTCTTGATGCCGCGGATCATGAACTCACCGAGCGCGCGCTTCATGCGGGCGATGGCGATTTCACGAGTGGCACCGGTGACGATGAGCTTGGCAATCATCGAGTCGTAATACGGCGGGACGGTGTAGCCAGAATAGACGTGGGTATCGACGCGGACGCCTTTTCCGCCGGGAGCGTACCAGAGCTCGATGGTGCCGGGGCTGGGGGTGAAATTGTTAAAGGGGTCCTCGGCATTGATGCGGCACTCGATGGAATGGCCGCGCGGGGAGGCTTCGAGAACGTGATGGGAGAGAGATTCGCCGGCGGCGACGCGGATTTGCTCCTTGATGAGTTCACAGCCCATGACCTCCTCGGTGACCGGGTGCTCGACCTGGATCCGGGTGTTCATCTCCATGAAGTAGAAATTTTCCGCTGCTTCGTCGACGAGGTATTCGATGGTTCCGGCGTTCTGATAGCCGATGTTTTTGATGAGATTCACGGAGGCCTCGCCCATGCGAGCACGGAGCTCGGGAGTGAGGAGGGGAGATGGGCATTCCTCGATGATTTTCTGGTTGCGGCGCTGCATCGAGCAGTCGCGTTCACCGAGGTGGATGAAATGGCCATGAGAGTCGCCGATGACTTGGAACTCGACGTGGTGGGGGTTGAGAACGAGTTTTTCGAGGTAACAGGAACCATTTCCGAAGCAGGCGATCGCTTCGTTGGAGGCGGCTTGGAAGAGGGAGATGAATTCTTCTTCTTTAAAGCACGGGCGCATACCGCGACCACCGCCGCCGGCAGTGGCTTTGATCATGACGGGAAGGCCGATTCTCCGTGCCTCGATCAAGGCGGTCTCGGCGTCTGGCATGATGTCGGTGCCGGGGGTGATGGGGACACCATTGGCGATGGCGGTGGCGCGGGCGGTGGCCTTGTCACCCATCATGGAAATGACTTGATGGGAAGGACCGATGAAGGTGATGCCGGAGGACTCGCAAATCTCGGCAAAGCGGGCATTTTCCGAGAGGAATCCGTAGCCGGGGTGGATGGCGTCGGCACCGGTGATCTCGGCAGCGGCGATGATGCGGTCGATTTTCAGGTAGGACTCCTTGCTGGAGGCGGGGCCGATGCAGACGGATTCGTCGGCAAGCTGGACGTGCATGGAGTCCACGTCTGCCTCGGAGTAAACGGCGACGGATTCGACACCGAGTTCGCGGCAGGCGCGGATGATGCGGAGGGCAATTTCGCCGCGATTGGCGACTAGGACACGCTTGAACATTTGAAGGAGTGGAAAGATCCGTTATTTGATGCGGAAGAGGACGTCGCCGTATTGGACGGGGGTGCAGTCTTCGGCGACGCAGGCGATGATGGTGCCGGAGCGTTCGGCTTTGATCTCGTTCATGACTTTCATGGCCTCGATGATGCAGAGTGTCTGGCCGACGGAGACGGAGGAGCCGACGTTGACGAAATTCGGCGCATCAGGAGCAGGCTTGACGTAGAAGGTGCCGACCATGGGTGAGGTGATTTCTGCGCCCTCGGCGACAGGGGTGGCGACGGCGGCAGCGGCGGCGGGACTAGCGACCGCCGGAGCGGAAATGGCAGCGGGGGTTTGGGCGCTGGGGAAAGCGGAGAGGAGACCACGGAGGTCATCGAGATCGGCTCCCTTTTTCAGCTTGAGGTGGAAGTCCTTCTTGGTGAGATCGAAGTGGGTGAGACCGTGCTCATTCATGAGTTCGACGATTCGACGGATTTCCTGGAGTTCCACGTGATTAAAAGGTTTGGAGTTAAAAGGGTGAGAATACAGCCTTGGCGCATTCCCGATGCGGCTAGCTAGGAGTAGGGGGTAAAATGCGTCAAGCGGAATGGCGGTGAGAAATCGATGAAGGGTTGCGGAGTGGGTTCGGAGGATTTTAAATCGCGCCGTGATAGCGACTCAGCCATTTAACATACTTCCCCGGGATGGGATGCCTGGGGAATTCGTGCCGGGAGATTATTTTCGGAAACTTGAGCGCGAAGAGATCTGCAAGGGGGCGCGCCCTCTGGAGGTGGACTTGGGTTGTGGTGATGGCTCATTTTTGATGACAATGGCGCAACAGTATCCAGAACGTGATTTCCTAGGAGTGGAGCGTTTGCTAGGGCGGGTGAGAAAAGTGTGCAAGAAAATCACTCGGCGGCGGCTTGAAAATGCAGGGGTCCTCCGGCTCGATAGTAAGTATGTCGTCGAGTGGCTTCTACCGCCGGAGAGCGTCTCGCGGCTGCATTTACTCTGTCCAGACCCATGGCCGAAGCTGAAGCATCATCGGCGGCGTTTGGTGCAGGTGGATTTCTTGGAAGCGGTCCGTAAAGTCCTCATTTGTGGGGGTGAATTTCTGTTCATGACGGATCACGAGGAGTATTACCGTTGGTCGGTGGCTCAAGTGGCAGAGCATGGGAAATTTGAGATTCTCGAGTGGGAGGAGGCTTCCTTTTTTTATCCAAAGACCGATTTCCAGGTCCAGTGGGAGGCCGAAGGCAAGCCGATGTGGCGTCTGCGGTGCCGTAAGACCGCCTAGCGAGCCATGGGCGACAAGGTGATCTGCGAGTGATCGACAAATCCTTCGAGGCGCAGCGCACCTGCTGCGTCGATGTACACCGAAACACCGCCAGTCTCGCCTTGATGCATGACTTGGATGCCACGCGAGCGCCAGTAGGCGACGTTCTCGGGCTTGAGTTTTTCCGAAATCGGGAAATCCGAATGCGAGGCGATGATGACTTGGGGACGCACCGCATCGAGGAATAAGTCGCTAAGGCTTAAATCACTCCGATTCCGCCCGGCGATGATAAGGTCTGCGGCTAGATCTTGGCCGGATGCGAGCATGAGGCTCTCTGCTTTCATGCCGGCGTCACTGGTGAAAAGAATTTTCCAGCCCCGCCAGTGCAGCCGGTAAATAGCAACTCGCTCGTCGGCGAGGGTGTCTTGATTTCGCGATTCAGGAACGTGGAGAATTTCTAGTCGCGCCCCGTCAGGCATCGACAAGCTGCGGGCATTCTCGACAAAGCGGACTTTCACCCCTGCTTTCGGAGCATCCTTGACCCATGAGCGAAAGGTGGCGCTGCGTGATTGCAAGACGGGCAGCAGCGCTTGCTTGACCGGGAAGGTCTCCCAAACGGATGCACCACCACCGAGATGGTCACCATCTGGATGACTCACGATCACCGAGTCAGGAAAAATCCCGAGGTCACGGAGCGACGGCACGATGAGCCCCTTAAACTGGAACGCATCACCACAATCGAACAACACCGCTCCAGTTTTACCACCGTAGAAACAACTCGCTCCCGCTCCATGCTCTAAATCGTAAACCAGTAGAAATGGCTGACTCGGCTGCCGAAGTTGAAGATGCCCACCAGGAACCGCTGCGAAGCCCTGCGCCGTCAGGACACAGGCCTTCGCGACGTAGGCATTTCCTCGGTTGATCCACTGTGATGCATCCGGCAGCCATGGATAAAAGGCCGCGGAAATGAGCGCCGCGCTCAGCAGCACGAACACCCAAGGCACCAAGAAAATTCCCGCGATCACCGAAATCGGCGTGATCATGCCGAAGTGAAATGCTGTCAGCGGTGCCGAGCCGATTCCCGCTGCTAGGGAGACACCGAGTGACTTCGCCAGATGTTTCCGGAGCCACAGCCACGCCCGCTGACGGCGATTCATCTGGGTCATCGGTAAATAAAGTTCGGGCTTGGCCATCCACGCGAAGGTCCGCGTCGCCCAGCTGCTGCCGATCGCGATGGCAGCGACTACGCCATAAGAAAGTTGCACCCCGGGCTGGAATAGCAGCCGACCGTCCCACAGCGTCGCCACGAGTAGGACTGCGCCCAGAGCATTGAGCAAATCCGGCCGCCTGCGGAATACGAAAGCCCCGAGGAAAACCGCCGCCATCCACGCGGAGCGCAGGGCGGGCTGGCTATTTCCGCTCAACCACGAGTAGCCGAAAATGAACGGCAGTAGGATCGCCACCGCCCAGCGGCGCGGCACCCCGAGACTACGGAGCACCAGCCACGCGATGCTGCCAACCATCGCCACATGCAGGCCGCTCACGGAAAAAGCATGCAAGGTGCCGCTGCTGCGGAAGGCAGTGATGAGTGCATCCGCGTCGAAGGGCTGCTCGCCGATGACCACCGCGCGGATCACCATTGCGGCTTCTGCATTTTCATCGAGGCCCGCCGTCACCGCCTCGCGGAATCCACTCCGGAAATCCGCACCGAGCCTAGCCAGCGGACTCGTCACCACGTCTCCATGCACCCAGCTCGCATCGAAGTTGGCGGCTATGCCTTGATTTTTCAGCCAGGTTGCCGGATCAAATTCACCGGGATTCCTCGCCTTGGGTAAGGGCGTAAAAGCGCCGGATGCACTCACCCTAGAACCCGCCACTGGCAGCTCGTCTCCCCTGCCCTGCCAGCGGACGATCTCGCCACTGGCGACTTCCACGACGGCGGTCCAGCGGTTTGCTTGGCCTTTTGCATCTTTCAAGAGCACTCCAGTCACCAGGCCCGGCGGCCTCATTAACAAATCTCGCTCCGCCTCCATGCAGACCTGAGTCCGCCACTGCCACACGGTCACGGCTAGGGCACTGCACAGCAGCCAGGCCGCGCCCAGTCGCCAGCCATTCAGAACCGCTCCGAGCAGCCCGCAGAAGCCTGCGAACACAAAGCCGAACGGAACATTCCACGCCGCCACGCCCACGGCAGACGCAGCCGCCATGGCCAGCAGAAACAGAGGATGCCTCTGCTCATAGGCTCCCGCCCTGCGCTGGATGTTTGGTAAAATCGCCCACATTGCTTTGATTTTTCAGGCAAAGCAGATACTGGGCGCAAAGAGTCAACCCGGCTGATTCTGATTCATTTTTGCCAGAAACTCCGCCTCCTCCGCAGCGAGGATCTCCGCTTCGCTGAGCGCGGTCACTACTGGCTTACTTGAGGAAACGCCCGTGCTCCACTCATGCAGCTTGTGCGTCGCATTCGCCGAATGGCGCGTTTGTGGGAAGTCGGTGATGACTTGGTTCATGATGCCGACGGCCATTTCACGATCGCCCAGCACCTCGTCATACAGCTCCGCAAGGCGGAAGAGGAAATACGCGGCATCGTTCACCTGCCATTCCTGACTCTCCAGAGCCAGTCGGATCGTCGCGATGGCAGCGTGCGGATCTTCCAAGCTGTCTTTCTGGAGCTTCACAATCTCCACCCACGGCAATCGATTCAGCGGATCGGCAGCGGCGGCCAAGCGGTAAGCCTCGATCGCCCCTTCGTAATCGCCCTGGGCCACCAGCGAGCGCGCTTCATTCATCGGGTCTTTCTCAGCGACTTCGCCACTGTCATAGACCGACTGGGTGACTCGGTCTGCCATGAACGGAATCACATGGGCCACGAGAACCGTGCCGACTAAGCCTGCGGTGAGAAAGGTGAGGAGGATGCCATTGACCGTCTTATCGCCTTCGAGGTCTTGGAGTTTTTTCTCCATATCGGGCAAGAGTCCTTCTGGATCGTCGTCACCCAGCTCCTTCAATGCCGTGATTTTCTCAAGTTGCTTGCGGCTTTCTGCGCCTTTCCCGGCATACATCAGCCAACTACCGCCCACACCCACGATGAGCACTCCATATAAAATCCACTTCAGCATGGCTCAAGATGCTCCGACGCCAAGCCGCCATGGAAGCGAAATATGATAAATTTAGAGTCGCCGGGCGTTGCGCCCTTCGTCGATGAGTTTCCAAAACGACTTCGAACCCGCCAGCGCCTCATCCTCCGCCAGTGGCATTTTCGAGCGGAATTTAAAATCTGAAAACGTGCCCTTATGCAGCACGCGGTGGACGATGACTGAGCCCTCCTTCACCTCGAAGTAGAACCGGTAGTCCTTGGCCCGGAAGCGATACAGCACGCGCCCGTCGCGATCAATTTTTCCGTATCGCTCGCCGTTCAAATTCGCGAGATCCTCCTTACCGACTTTAAACTCTTCGAGCAGTTCCAACTGTTCGAGAGTCCCAAGGGCAGAGAGCTCGGCGGCGCTGATTTCGTTAAAGACGATTTGAAACACCCCGGCAAGTTAGCGAGGCAGCCCGCGCCTGACTAGTGCCAAGTTCATCGGTGAAATCGTGCACCAATTTGAGTTTGGGAATCCCGATCCCGGACTCTAGGATCGCCCCGTGAGCAAGGAAATGGGCACAGCACGGTGGCTGACGGACGGGAAATTTTTCCGCGCCGGTGGACAGCGTGTATGGATGCGGGCCGTGACCTACGGCCCCTTCCCCGGTGGCTGGCCGAAGGATTTTTCTAAGGATTTCTCACAAATCTCTGCCGCTGGCTTCAACGCGATCCGGCTGTACAGCCTGCCCGGACAGCACCTGCTCGATGCCGCTGCCGCGCAAGGACTCAAGGTCTTCGGCGGGCTGGCTTGGGGGCAAAATGCGGATTTTTTCCAAAATCCCAGCCTCTACAGCAGCGCACGGGTCGCCCTCGCGGAGTGCTTGCGCTCGCACCACGCCCACCCGGCGCTGGCGGGTATCTACGTCGGGAATGAGGTGCCCGCAGACCTCGTAAAATGGATGGGTCCGCTGAAGGTCCGCCACGCGCTCGAAGCGCTGATCCGCCTTGGCAAAGAACTCGCACCCGAGCTGTTGTTCGCCTACGCCAGCTACCCCAGCACTGAGTATCTGGAACCAGAAAATGCCGATTTCACCGCATTAAACGTCTATTTGGAGGAGGAAGCCGCCTTCCGCAGCTACCTCAAGCGGCTGCACCACATCGCCGGGGATCGGCCACTGGTCATCTCTGAGTTTGGCCTCGATTCCCGGCGAAATAGCCTAGAACAGCAGGCGGCTACCCTCACCTGGGCGGTGCAAGCAGCCCGCGACTTAGAAACGGCCGGCCTGACCCTCTACGCCTGGAGCGACCGTTGGTGGAATGCAGGGGCGGAGGTGTTGGACTGGGATTTCGGGCTGACGGACCGTGAGTACCGGCCGAAGCCTGCGCTTGCAGCGGTGCAAGCGCTGACTGCCCAACCGAGCCTGCCGAAGATCGACTCATTTAGCGTCATCGTTTGTACTCGGAATGGGCGGTCGAGAATCGGCGCGTGCTTGCAGGCCATTCATAAGTCCTATGGGGCCAATAGGACCTATGAAACCCTCGTCGTGGACGACGGCTCCACCGATGGCACGGCGGACTTTGTGGAGGCGCATTTCCCATGGGTGCGCCTGATCCGCCTCGCTCCAAGTGGCCTCAGCGCTGCGCGAAATGCCGGTGCCGCAGCGGCTTCTGGTGCCATTTTCGCCTTCACGGATGATGACTGCGTGCCGGACCACGAGTGGATTTCGCGACTGGTCCCCTGCTTCCTCCGTGGCGACTTCGCCGCAGTCGGTGGGCCGAATCTTCCGCCGCCGCCGCGAAATTGGCAAGCGGCCGTGGTGGCCGCTGCGCCTGGGGCACCGAGCCATGTTCTCTTGGACGACGAGGAGGCCGAGCATCTCCCGGGCTGCAATCTCGCCGTCACCCGCGAGGCGTTTGAGGCGGTCCGTGGCTTTGACCCGCAGTTCCACACCGCTGGGGATGATGTGGACTTCTGCTGGCGGCTGCGGGATGCAGGCTTCCGGCTCGGCTTCGTGGCGGGTGCCTTCGTCTGGCACTCGCGGCGGCCGACGCTCGGAGCCTACCTCCGCCAGCAACTCGGCTACGGACACGCCGAGCGGCTGCTACTGGCCAAGCACCCCACCCGCTTTTCCAAACACGGCGGGGCAAAATGGCAGGGCTTCGTCTATGGCGGTGGCCCCGTCCGCGTCATGGCGGACTCGATCATTTATCACGGCCCGCTGGGTGATGCCGCTTACCAGTCGATTCACAACCGGATGCTACCGCTGCGTGGCTTGGAGCCTCCGTTCGACACGCCGCTGGCCAGATTTTCGCTCCGCTGGGTCACTCCTCTGCAAGCGCGACTCCGCTCCTGGGCGAGAAATCGCAGCTTGGGTGGCCTCCCCCGCCGCGCTGCGAAAATCGAGCCCCCTAGCGCCACGACTGAGTGGGCGATGATGGCCAGCCGCGAGTCAGTCCTGCATGATTTACTGCTTGATGGTTGGCGGCCCGCCAGTACCGACGCCGCTTGGGATCTCGAAAAATCCGGCAGTCGCCTGCTCATGGCCACCGAAAAAGGCGAGGGCATGCCGACTCGCACACTCGTGCGAATCTGGGGGCCATCATGAAGCACAAAAAGCCCCCTACGATGAAGTAGGAGGCTTCGTTTGGATAGGAATCTGCGCTTAATAAGCGACGCGGGTGCGACCACCGCTGGAGAGAATCCGCACGCGGTCACCCACGTTGAACTGCTCGTTCTTGCTGACTTCTTGGACGATGGCGGTGGAGCCACCTTGGTCGAGGCGCACGGTAATTTCCACGCCATTCCGCGAGCCCACGCCTTGTTGGGCGTGGGAGCCGATCGCGCTGCCGAGCAGAGCGCCGCCGATAGCTCCGGCGGTGTTTGCCGTTCTGCCGCCGCCGAGCTGGCTGCCGAGGACGCCGCCGGCGAGACCACCAACGATGGTGCCTGCTTGGCTGCCGCCTTCGATTTTCACACCACGGAGCGCGGTGATGCGGCCGGTGGAGACGCTCTGAGCTTGGCGGGCTTCGTTACGTGAGTAGGTATCTCCGCTCATGCTGTCTTGGGCGCATGAGGAAAAGAGGAGGGCGACAGGAAGGCACAGGATGAGTTTGGAATTCATCTCGGAAAACTAAGAGGCGACTCTTCCAAGTCAAGTATGCGATTTCAGTGCACCTCAACAAATGAGACGCCGAGATCATTTTCCAGCTTGGTGATTTTCGGCCGTTCGCGTGGCTCGATGAGAGCAACAGAAATCCCCTTTTTCCCTGCGCGCGCGGTCCTGCCGCTGCGGTGGGTGTAGTATTCCATTTGCTCGGGGAGCTGGTGGTGGATGACGAAGGAGAGCCCCTCGACATCAATGCCCCGAGCGGCGACGTCGGTGGCGATGAGGAACTGGGTGCGCTCTTTCTTAAAGGAGCGCATGACGGTGTCGCGCTCCTTCTGGGTGAGGTCGCCCTGGAGGACATCCACGGGAAATCCTTGGGTGGTGAGCTGTTTACCGAGGATGATGGCTCCGGCCTTGGTGCGGCAGAAGATGACACCGCGGTTATCGTGTTGGCGCTTGAGAAAAGTGGCGATGAAGGCGGATTTCTCGTCGCGGCTGCAAATGGCGAATTGGTGGTCAATGTCGCGGTTGACGACGTGGGCCTTGTCGATTTTGAGCTGATGGGGCTTGGGCGACATGCAGTCCTTGATGAGGCCGTGAATGGCGTCTGGGATGGTGGCGGAGAAGAGCCAGGTGCTTTTCCGGGCACGGGTGAGGCCGAAGATTTTGAGGAGTTCTTTTTTGAAGCCCATGCTGAGCATTTCATCCGCCTCATCGAGCACGAGGTGCTTCACATGGATGAGGGTGAGGGCCTTTTTTTGGATCAGGTCGATCAGGCGTCCGGGCGTGGCAACGACGATGTGGGTCGGGCGCTGGAGGGCGGCGACTTGGCGGTCGAAGTTGTCGCCGCCGCTGAGGACTTCGACGAAGATTTTCTCGGAAAACTTGGTGTAGCGGAAGAGTTGCTTGGCGATTTGCTTGGCCAGCTCGCGGGTGGGGGCGATGACCAGTCCTTGGATTTCAGGGGACTTCGGGTTCACCTTCATGAGCAGGGGCAGGCCAAAAGCTGCGGTTTTTCCGGTGCCGGTTTGCGCTTGGGCGATGAGGTCGCCGCCGTCTTCAAGCAGGAAGGGGATGGCTTTTTCTTGGATTTCCGTGGGAATGGAGATGCCGAGTCCTTGGAGGCCTTGGATGAGATCAGCGGGGATGCCGAGTTCTTTGAATGTTTTCAATGGGGTTGCGAGGAAGTGGTTTCTAGCGGGACGGCTTGTGTGGAGGGAGCATGTGCCGCCGGATGCGAGTTGACGAGCCATGAAAATTTCCGATTTCTCACAACCTAACGGACACCCGCCTGTGCAAACCCAGCTCGCGCTGATGGCCAGTCAGCTGGTTCCAGGAATCCTACTCGCCGAAGAACCCGATGTGAGAATGGGGGCTGGCTTCGAGTCGAACTTCGACGGAGCCTTGAAAAACCAGAAGTGCGACCCTTCCTGCTGGAAGGTGGAAAATGGCACCCTCATCAGTGAGGCCATGCCGGATCAAGCTCGGAAGTGAGCTGATCCGGGGCCAACGGGGCTTATTGATTGAGGGCCTTGTCGATTTTTTCACCGGCTTTTTCCACCGGGCCTTTGGGATCGACGGCGTCTTTGACGTTTTCGACGGCCTTGTCGAAGCTTTCACCGGCTTTTTCCGCAGGGCCTTTTTCCTTGCAAGAGACGAAGCCCGCAGCGAGAGGGAGCAATAAGGTGAACGCTAGATGGTTGATTTTCATATATTTGTGCTTGGACTGAATGAGCCCGATGCAACTTGCCACTCTTTTGAGAGATAGCGAGCGGCGAGATTCAGCGGTAGCGAGAACGCTGTCTCGAATAGCCACCGTAGTAATTATTGTGATAATGGTGATTATTCCTGCGGTGGTAGTGATCGTCGTCATCCCCCGCCGCGTAGCCGATCAGCCCTGCGGCGGCGATACCTGCGATGGCTAAGCCGGGATCGACCGACTGCACGGGGCGCCCGTAGGAATCATAAGTCGTCATGCAGCTCACACTGGAGAGAGCTGTGAGCGCAAGCGCTGAGGCGAGGAATAGAGAGGATAGCGTTTTCACACCCCAACAGACGTGGCATTCGGAACGATATTCATCCAAAATTTTCAGATCCGGGAAAAAAGTTCTCAGCCGCTTCAGCCATCATAAATAGTTGAAATAAATGTCAGCCGTGCAGTTCATATACACGTAACGTAATTTTACCGCCATGAAGAAAACCAAGCTCCGCCATCACTTCCTGCTCCTTGCGAGTCTTCTCACTTGCACCCACGTCATGGGCGAGACCGCGCCGGACAAGGCCGAGTTGAAAAAAAAGCTCACGCCCATCCAGTACCACGTCACTCAGGAAAGTGGCACAGAGCCCCCGTTCCGAAATGAATACTATAACAACCATCAAGCTGGGATCTACGTCTCCGTGGTCAGTGGCGAGCCGCTCTTCAGCTCGCTGGATAAGTTTGATTCCGGCACTGGCTGGCCGAGTTTCACCAAGCCCATTTCGCCAAGCGCCTTGAAGAGCCAAAAAGACCTCAGCGCCGGTATGGACCGTCAGGAAGTCCGCTCTGCAAAGGCAGACACGCATCTCGGCCACGTCTTCGACGACGGCCCGGCCCCTACCCATCTCCGCTACTGCATCAATTCTGCCGCGCTTAAATTCATACCCGCTGAAAAATTGGCCGCAGCAGGCTTCCCAGAACTCGCAAAAACATTCACCCCCAAAACCACCACCCCATGAAACTCCGCCGCCTATTTCTCACCCTAAGTCTCTGCGCGCCTAGCCTACTTTCTGCCGCAGAAATGAAGCAGGCCACCTTCGCAGCGGGTTGCTTCTGGTGCATGGAAGCCATCTTTGACCGGGTGCCCGGCGTGACAAATGTCGTCTCTGGCTACACCGGCGGCCCAGAAAAGAATCCAACCTACGAGCAAGTCGGAAGCGGCTCCACCGGCCACTGCGAAGCGGTGGAAATCACCTACGACCCAGAGAAAACCAGCTACGCCAAGCTGCTCGATGTCTTCTGGCGCAGCCACGACCCCACGAATGGGCGGGGTGTCGCACCCGATTTCGGCAAACAATACCGCTCCGCATTGTTCTATCGCACGCCGGAAGAGAAGCAGGAGATTGAGACTTCAGCGGCGGCCTTAGCCAAGAAGCTGGGGAAAAAAGTGGCCACGCAGATCGTTGCTTTTGAGAAATTTTACCCAGCCGAGGACTATCACCAAGACTACGTCAAACATCACCCAGACGTGCCTTACGTGCGGAACGTTTCCATCCCACGGCTCATCGAAGCAGGCTTCAAGGAGTGATCCAGCCCGTGCGTTTTTTACGCCATCCACATCTCAGAACGCGCGTCATTTTATTAGATTGCAAATGACGGGCTGGCGCTCAGCTTCGTATCCCCGAAACGGTTGTATGTTTCTCGGACATACTTACGTAGCGCACCCACTTGCGGTAACGGCTTCGGCTAAACCTCAAAAAAACCCACATGCGACGTTTCTCATTCCGACTGGTTGTGATTCTTGGATTCCTCTTCTGCCGGGTGCAGGGGCAGGTGATTCTTTATCAAAATTCCGCCTTCACTGGCTGGTCCGCTTCTTTTTCCACGGGGAATTTTCCGCTGAGTGCCCTGACGGCAGCAGGCGGGGTGAACAATGCCGCCACCTCCGTGATGGTGCCTGCGGGCTGGAGCGTGACCTTGTATGATTCGGATTCGCAAACCGGAGCGAGTGTGACTCTCACCGGCGACACTACGGACCTGACGAGCCTCTCTTTTAACGACAAAACCACCTCGCTGCGAGTGACAGCCCCCTCAGATGGCACTGCGGTCATTTCTGGAAATTGGTCATCTCCTGCGACTTGGGGTGGCACGCTTCCCGGGCCGGAGCAGGATGTGATCATCCCCGGCGGAATCACGGTGAATCTGGATACATCGACGGAAGTCGGCTCGATTCTGGTAATGGGCGTGCTCCGCGCCGCGCCGGTGGACATGGCGCTGACCTGTGACTCGCTGGTGGTCACCGGACCGATGGCACTTTTCGAAGTGGGCACGGAGACGGCGCGTTTTCAAAATGCATTCACCATCACCCTCAAGGGCTTGCTGGAGGAAGGCGACACGATGATGGGCGCGAAAGTCGTCGGCTCGATGAACGGCGGCACGCTCAATCTCCATGGCCCGGACCGCGTGGACTGGACTCAGCTCAATGCCACCGCCACAAAAAATGCCAAATCCATCAAGTTGAAAGAGCCAGTCGATTGGCTGGTGGGCGAGGAAATCGTCATCGCCTCCACGGATTTCGACGCCCACCAAGCGGAAACCCGCGTAATCACCGCCGTCTCGGCAGACCGTTTGACCGTTTCATTCACCCAAGGACTTCAGTGGATGCACTACGGCCAGTTGCAAAATTACAGCAATGCCACCCGCAGTTTCTCACTCGACGAACGCGCAGAAGTCGGGCTGCTATCCCGCCGGATCAAGATCCAAGGCGATGCCGTCTCGGAGAACGCAGGCTTCGGCGGTCACATGATGGCCATGAAATGCGATTGTGGCCCGACGCCGGGCAAGGGGTGGATTCAGGGCGTGGAACTCTATCGGATGGGACAGAAATCCGCGCTCGGGCGCTATCCGTGGCATTGGCACAACGCCGGTGACGTGTCCGGCCAATACATCAAAGGCTGCTCCATTCATCATTCCTTCAACCGCGTCATCACGGTGCATAACAGCAACAACGCCGTGGTGCAGGATAACGTCGGCTACGACCATATCGGCCACGGCTATTTCCTCGAAGACGGCAGTGAAACGGGAAATACGTTCCGTCACAATCTCGGGGTTCTCACCAAGCTCCCAGCGTATGGCGAGGAAGTCCGCCCGCACGACCGAGTCTTCGATGGCACAGACCCTGGCGATCTGGCGGGCGGCTCCACGGCTGGGTTCCAGTTGGTGAAACTCCCCGCCACCTTTTGGATCACCAATCCTGCGAATAACTTCATCGACAACGCAGCCGCCGGCTCGGATGGCGCGGGATTCTGGACGCTGGCCATGGCCGCGCCAGTCGGTTCCTACAGCGGACCCGCCATGAAGCCAGGGCGCACGGCCATGGGGATTTTCTCGGGAAATCGCAGTCATTCCAACAGCTTCAGCAACTTCGGCATCGACGGTGGCATCGATCCTGTCACCCACGAATTGAATAACGGACACTACAGCCCGAAAACTAATCCACTCAATACCAGCAACAGCTCCAGCAATCCGA
Organism: Verrucomicrobiaceae bacterium; assembly: GCA_027484055.1. GTDB lineage: Bacteria > Verrucomicrobiota > Verrucomicrobiia > Verrucomicrobiales > Akkermansiaceae > Luteolibacter. The sequence goes on from JAIXQH010000066.1 coordinate 65,966, forward strand.
TCGTCGTCCCGGAAATCGTCAATTTCACCAGTTTCAAGTGCCGTGATCGCTCGCTCTGGTTCCGCGCCGATACGATTCGGCTGCGCGAATGCCAGCTAGCAGACAACAACCGGGCGACTTTTTTCGCCTACAACCAGATCCTCTATGATTCCTTAATCGTCGGAAAAAGTGCGAACGTGGGAAACCCGGTGACCGCCACAGAAATCGCCCAAGGCTGCAGTATGCCGGATCCCAACAAAGTCGCCCAGTTCCGCGGACACAGCGTTTATGACGGCTCGTGCGGCATTGTGCGGGTCCACTTCGCGGGATTCGGCGGAAATGACAAAGCCATCCAAACAAACGGTGCCGCCCAAAAAAGCACCGTCCACTTCGCGGAGGCCATCACCTTTGACCCGGCGATCCCTCAAGCGAACAAGGTCGATTTCTCGCCCGGTAGCTATGTCGGCTACATGTGGAGTTCCGGGCTGATCGACAAGGATGGCAGCCTCACGGGCGTGGCTGGCTCGCGAATCACGCCAGACATCACGAACTCTAGCACCACGAGGATTTACGAAGATTTCAACGTGGAACCCGGCTCCACCTTGATCCCAGAATGGGGCGCATGGCGGGGACCGAGCGATCACCTCGGGCTGTTTCGGCTCGATAATAAATGGGCGCAGTACAGCTCCACCCCCATCTATGCGATCCGCTCAGATGGCCCCGGCGCCTATGACGTCCAGACCTACAGTTGGTATAGCCAAAACCCGGTGGTTCTGAACTCTACCATCGACTACGCATTTCAATACCACCAAATCGCCAATACCATCGATGCGAGTCTCCGCTTCGTGAACAATAACGATTTCGCAGTTGCCGTTTTCCCGAACATGCCGGCGAAGACCTACGTTTACTCCGGCTCTAGTACCACCGCCTTTGCCCGTGCGACGAGCTTGGCCGCTCTCCGCAGTTCGGCGAACGATTCCTGCTTCATGAAGGACAACACGCTTTACGTGAAACTCATCGGTAAAAATGGCGGTTACTCACCTCAGTTTGGCAACGAGTTCAGCGCCATGAGTTCCACCGCCCGCATCAGCCAGAACGTGAATTCTGCCAATTCCACCGGTCGCACCGATCGGGTGACCTTCGCGGATTTCGAAGCAGGACTCGACAGCCGCGCATCCCTGACGGCCGCGCCGGGCCTTACACTTTCCACCATGACGGCGACCAGCAACGGCCCTTCGACTGGACCTTTCGACGCCACCGATGACAGCATGAACTGGACGGTGACCAGCGACGGTGACGGCGTGAATGAGCAGGCCGAGATCCGCTTCACGTTTCCCCGACAAATCTGGCGGGAGTTCGACGCGCTCGCCCTCGGCTTCAGCGGGGTGAAAATGCAGGTCTTCGTCATCGACGCGGACCAAGGTGCCTATTCTCTCGGTATCTACGATCCATCTGATAGTGCAAAAATCCGGCTCAATGGCACCGTCCCCGCGAACTACTTGGACAACGTGGTGGGGCTCACCCTGCGAGCTGCCGAAGGTGACTGGGGAGGCTTGACCACCGCCAAGTCCCAGACCTTTTCACTGCGTCAGATCGAACTCATTGATACCGCATCCGCCCCATTCAGCGGCTCGCTTTCTTCGGACATCGACGGGGATGGCGTCGCCAACGCAGACGAGCCGGTCGGCGACGTGGATGGAGACGGTCTCCTCAACATCGAGGACAGCGACTCGGATGGTGATCTCATGAAAGACGGCGACGAACAGACGGCTGGACGAAATGCTTACGACGCCTCGGATTTCGCCTTTGACTTCAACACCCCCGGCGACTCCGAAGGCTGGTCCGTCGGAGTCGGCATCACCGGCTTCGTAGTCGCCACCGGAATCCTAAGCGGCACGGCGACCACCGGCGATCCCCAGCTCAACAACACCCTGCCGCATTTTAGAACCAGCCAAGTGCAGAAAATTGCGCTGAAGGCCCGCTCGTCACTGGCCAGCACCGGCGCGGAACTTTTCTTCGGCACCTTGGCCGAACCCGGAGCCAGCGGCACTCGCCGTGTCGCTAACAGCTACAGCCCAGCGGACACCTGGAAACTCGTCGTGCTCGACTTAGCAGCCCACGCCAAGTGGCCCAACCAGATCGTGGAAAATCTCCGAATCGATCCGACGACTGGCCCCGGCTCTTTCGACATCGACTGGATTCGCGCCACCGATGGGGACATGGATCACGACGGCCTTTCCGACGATGCAGAAGGCCTAGCAGACATCGACAACGACGGACTGGAAAACATGCGGGATCTTGATTCCGACGGTGACGGCGTCTCAGATGCCATTGAGACCGCGCTCGGACGCGATCCTTACTCCGGCAGCCAAGGCGGCGTGCAGCTCGCATGGGATATGGATTCGACCACCACCGGCGCTCAGGGCGGCAGCGGTATTTGGGAAAAATCGGTCGCCCGCTGGTGGAATAGCCCGGCAAACGCGAATTCCGTCTGGCCATCCGTGAGCAATCTCACCGACGAGGCCATCCTAAGCGGCAGCCCCGGAACCATCACCCTCAGCACCGATGGCTTAAAAACCAACAAACTCAGTGCCACGGTCAGCGGCTACACCCTCACCGGCGGGGCCATCACCCTCGACGGGGCTGATCCAACCGTCACCGTCCCAGGCGCACTCGGCTCACTTCCCGGCACCACCTTCGACCTGCCGTTCCATTTCTCTGGGACCGGGAAAATCACCTTCAGCGGAGGAAATAACACCAACGCCACCTTCAGCAAGGCCAGCACGCATACCAGCGATGTCTCCCTCAATATCAACAACATCAACCTCAAGACAGACGATGCCTTCGGTCGCGGCGGCACCCTCACCACCGCCGCAGGAAACATCTGGCTGGCCATGGTGGACAGCACCCGCACGCTGACGAACAACGTGGTTTGGAAAGGCAATCGTCTCATTGTCAACAGCTCGACCTTCGGCGGACTTGCTGGAACCACTAATGAGCTCATCGTCAACGGAAACTGGAATTTCGCCGGAGCAGGCCCCTCCGATCTCTATCTCCGGCGGAATTTAACCATCAACGGCGTGGTCAGTGGAAATGCCAACCAGTCGAACTACGCGCTCAACCTCGACGGCGATTCAGGCGTGCTGACCCTCAACAACGCCGCCAACACCTTCGGCGCTGGCACTAGGAATGCCGTCCGCATCAATAACAACACCTTCATCTCCCTCGCGGCGAACGGCAGTCTCGGTGATGCCTCGAACTTCCTACTCCACACCGGCGGCTCCGGCGGCATCCGTCTTCGGGGCGCCTTCGACGTGGCTCGCAGCATTCAAATCACCGGAAATGCCGTGTCCGTGTTCGATACCAATGGCTTCGACTCCACGCTCACCGGCTCCATCATCGGCAGCGCCACGCTGAACTCCCGCTTCTACAAACGCGGCAGCGGCCGCCTGACCTACTCGGGCACGGGGGATCTCTTGTTCGGTGGCATCCGCGTGGAAGCTGGCACCCTTGCGCTTACGGCTGGCAGCTCACTGGCCCAGAACGGCACCGACACCAGCCTCGGCATCTATGGCGGCGCGGCGCTTGAGCTGAATGGTGGGAATCTAAGCGTCGGCAGCTTTACCATCGGAAATTCCGTAGGCAGCGCCGCCCTCACGCTCAACTCCGGCACCCTCACCAGCACCGGTGACATCGTCTGCGCTTCCGCCACGGGCGACGCGGTCATCACCCTCAACGGTGGCCTTGCCAACCTCAACCTGCTCTCCATGGCAGACACCGTTTCCCGTAGCTCCACCTTCAATCTCAACGGCGGTGAACTCCGCCTGAACTACTTCAACGATCGCACCGCGGGTAGCACGACCCTCAATCTCAACGGCACGAAAATCGTCGCCAAGGCCCCTAAGACCGATGCCAAGGGCTTTATCGAAAATGGAGCCGTCATCGCCGTCCGCGTCCAGAGCGGCGGCGCGATTTTCGACAGCGCCAGCCACGCCATCGACATCAACACCCCCCTCCTCCACGACACAGCCCTACCGACACCCGACGGCGGACTGATCAAACAAGGCTCCGGCACCCTCACTCTCAAGGCGGCTAACACCTACGACGGCCCTACTGTGGTGACGAGTGGCACGCTACTCGTCACCGGCTCCACTGGCACGGGGACCACCCGCGTCCAGACCGGCGCGACCCTCGGCGGCACCGGCGTGCTGGGGGGAGCTTTGAATGTTTTGGGCACGCTTTCGCCGGGTTCCGCTTTAGGAAATTTGACGGCGCAGGCGACGACCCTCCAAGCCGGCTCGCGCCTCAGCATCGAGATCGGCGGCGACTGGGCCACCGCCCCGCTTGCGGACAAGCTCATCGCAGACAGCCTCACCCTCCTCGCCAGGTCGGCAGCACCCGTCGTCATCACTCTCACGCCCGTCGCCCTCTCGAATCTCACCCCCAACACCCGCGTTTTCCCGATCATCCAGACCAGCGGCGGAATCAGCGGATTCACCGCCGACCAGTTCACCGTGGATGCCAGCGCCATCACCGGGCTGCCCGGCCTGTGGTCTGTGCGCCAGTCGGGAAAAAACCTAGAACTCGTCTTTAGCCCACCGAGCATGGCGACCTTCATAGATGGCTTTTTCCCCGGTGTCACCGATCCACAAATCATCGGCCCAGCCGCTGACCCGGATGGCGATGGCGTGAGTAATCTCGTCGAATACGCGCTTAAAGGAGACCCCAATGACTCCTCCAGCCCCGGGCTACAGGCCACCCTCATGGGTGACTCCTCAGCACCGGCAGGAAAAGATCTCTGTCTCATGGTCGCCGTCCTCCGTGGTGCCGTCTTCACCAGCGGGCCTGCGGGCTCCCAGACGGCAACGCTGAATAACATCACCTACAGCATCCAAGGCTCGGAGAATTTCCCGCAATTCAACAGTCCTGTCAGCCAAGTAGGAACCGCAACGGACACCGCGCCCGGCCTGCCCTCTCTCGCCGGCACGGACTGGGAGTATCGCGCCTTTAAACTGAACGCCTCAGAAGGTATGACCGGAAATGGATTTATCCGCGTCCAAGTGACCGCGCCCTAAGCGAGCGAGGGACGGAATCGTGGCGGCGGATTTCATCCGCCAAACCAAAATCCACCAAAGATATCACGCAGCAATCCCGGGCACGAAAAAGCCCCGACTCGCGTTGGCGGGCCGGGGCTTTTTGATTGTTAACTATTGAATTACGCGGTCGCGGCGTCTTCGTCATCTTCGAAGGTTTCCTTCGGGATGATGATCGGCTCTGGCTCTTCGACGGTGAATTCGAACTCCGCCTCGCGGTGGTGATAGAATCCGGTGCCTGCTGGGACGAGGTGACCCATGATGACGTTTTCCTTGAAACCGCTGAGGTAATCGACCCGTCCAAGTGTGGCGGCTTCGGTGAGGACACGGGTGGTGTCCTGGAAGGAAGCGGCGGAAATGAAGGATTCGGTTTCCAGAGAGGCCTTGGTGATGCCGAGGAGGACTGGCTCGCCTTCGGCAGGCTTACCACCGTTGGCGATGATCTCGGCATTGATGCGCTTGAAGCTGGAACGCTCGACTTGGTCACCCCAGAGGTATTGGTCGGCATCGCCCGGGTCGGTGATTTTCACCTTGCGGAGCATTTGACGGACAATGACCTCGATGTGCTTGTCGTTGATTTCCACGCCTTGGACGCGGTAAACGGATTGCACTTCGTTGACGAGGTGCTCCTGGAGTTCCTGAGCGCCGCAAGCTTCGAGCAAATCTTCCGGAGACACAGGGCCTTCGGTGATTTGGTCACCACGTTTCACAGAGTCGCCTTCGGTGACGACGACGTGGCGACCCATGGGGACCAAGTGATCGACCTGTTCGCCGGTTTCTGCGTGGGTGATGATGACCTTTTTCTTACCGCGGACATTGCCACCGTAGGAGATGATGCCGTCGATCTTGGCGATGACGCAGGAATCCTTCGGCTTGCGGGCTTCGAAAAGCTCGGCCACCCGTGGAAGACCACCGGTGATGTCCTTGGTGCGGGCCACTTTCCGTGGGGTCTTGGCGATCTGCGTTCCGGCAGTGACGACTTGGCCTTCTTTGACGGAAAGGTGAGCGCCGACAGGGATGGAGTAGCTCGCTTTGATTTCCTTGGTCTTCTCGTCGATGATGACGACTTGAGGATGAAGGTCTTCTTTGTGCTCGGTGACGACCATGCCTTTTTTACCGGTTTCTTTGTCGGTTTCGTTGGTCACGGTGATGCCGGAGATCATGTCGCGGAGTTCGACCTTACCGTTTTTCTCGGTGAGGATCGGCACGTTGTAAGGATCCCAGGTGGCAACGGTGTCGCCCTTTTTCACGTCCTCGCCGTCTTTCACGGTGATGACGGAACCGATGACGATCATGTGGCTTTCAAGCTCCAAGCCGTCGCGGTCACGGATCGAAACCGTGCTGTTCTTGTTGAGGACGACCCAGTGGCCATCGACATCTTGAACCGTCCGCATGTCCTTGTAAACGAGGCGGCCGTTGTTCTTGGCCTTGATGATCGGCTGTTTGAACGTGGCAGCGGCAACACCACCAACGTGGAAGGTCCGCATGGTGAGCTGGGTCCCGGGTTCGCCGATCGACTGAGCGGCGATGATGCCGACGGCTTCACCGATTTTCACGGGAAGGCCGGTGGCAAGGTTGAGGCCATAGCAGTTGGCACAGCAGCCACGCTCAGCTTCGCAGGTGAGGACGGAGCGGATTTTCAGCTTGAGAACGCCGATGTTCTCGATGGAGCGGGCTTGGACTTCATTGATGACGTCGTCCACTTCCACGAGGATGCCACCGGAGATAGGATCCTTAATTTGCTCACAGGAAACCCGGCCGTAGATCCGGGTGGAGAGCGAGGCAGATTCTTCGTCGCCATCATAAATGGCGGAGACGGTGATGCCGTTCGCAGTTCCGCAATCTTGCTTGAAGACGATGACGTCCTGGGCAACGTCGACCAATTTGCGGGTCATGTAGCCGGAGTCAGCGGTTTTCAGAGCGGTATCGGAGAGACCCTTACGAGCTCCGTGAGTGGAGATGAAATACTCGAGCACCGAGAGACCTTCGCGGAAGTTCGAAATGATCGGACGTTCGATGATCTCGCCGGAGGGCTTGGCCATCAGTCCGCGCATACCGCCGAGCTGTTTGATCTGGGATTTGTTACCCCGGGCACCGGAATCGACCATCATGAAGAGTGGTGATGCCTTTTTCTTGCCTTCGTTGAACTCAATCTTGCGATAGAGGGCGTTGGCAATGGTGTCGGTGGCTTGGGTCCAGACGTCCACGACTTTCTGGTAGCGCTCGCCGTCGGTGATGACGCCGTTGCGGTACTGTTTCGTGACTTTTTCGACTTCTTCGTAGGCCTTGGCGATGACTTCTGGCTTCTCCTCGGGGATGACCATGTCGACGATCCCGATGGAAGTTCCCGAGCGAGTCGCTTCGCGGAATCCGAGGGTCTTGAGCTGGTCGAGCACCTCGACGGTCTTCGGCTTGCCGGAGACTTGGTAGCAGCGCCAAATGATGTCACCGATTTGCTTCTTGCCGACGTTGTTGTTGATGAAACCGACGCCTTCGGGCCAGATTTCATTGAAACGAACGCGACCTGGGGTGGTCTCGATGATTTTTCCTTGGCGGAGGGCTTGTTCGAGGGGCGTAAGCTCCTTGAGGTCCTTGGCGGTGAGGTCTTCGCCTTTGTAGCCGAAGACGGTATTTTTACCGTGGTCGGGGTTACGAATGCGGATCCACTGGTGATAGTCGATTTTATCGGCAGCGAGGGCGAATTCGACTTCAGAAGCGTTTTCGAAAAGGGGCAGATGCTCCTCTTTTTCACGATCCTTCTGAGTGCGGATGCCAGCCCAAGTGAGGTAATAGGTGCCGAGAATGATGTCCTGAGTTGGGACGGTCACGGGGCGTCCGGATGCAGGCGAGAAGATGTTGTTCGGCGCGAGCATGAGCTGGCGGCACTCCATCTGGGCCTCGATCGAAAGCGGGACGTGGACGGCCATTTGGTCACCGTCGAAGTCGGCGTTGTAGGCGGTACAAACGAGCGGGTGAACGCGAATGGCCTCGCCTTCGATGAGTTTCGGCTCGAAGGCCTGGATCGAAAGACGGTGAAGGGTCGGCGCGCGGTTCAGTAGGATCGGGTGACCCTTGGTGACTTCCGCGAGGATGTCCCAAACTTCGGTGGTCTTGCGGTCGATCATCTTCTTGGCCGAGCGCACGGTGTGGCAGTAGCCAAGCTCCTTGAGGCGGCGGATGATGAAGGGTTCGAACAAGGTAAGCGCCATCTTCTTGGGAAGACCGCACTGACCGAGCTTGAGATCGGGACCGACGACGATGACGGAACGACCGGAATAGTCCACGCGTTTTCCGAGAAGGTTCTGACGGAAACGTCCGCCTTTGCCTTTGAGCATGTCGCTGAGGGATTTCAAGGGACGATTTCCAGCACCGGTGACGGCACGGCCATGGCGGCCGTTGTCGAACAGGGCGTCAACCGCTTCTTGGAGCATCCGCTTTTCGTTACGGATGATGACTTCCGGCGTCTTGAGGAGCAGGAGGTTCTTGAGGCGGTTGTTGCGGTTGATGACGCGGCGATAGAGGTCGTTGAGGTCGGAAGTGGCGAAGCGGCCGCCTTCGAGTGGCACCAGCGGACGAAGGTCCGGCGGGATCACGGGGAGGACGGTCTGGATCATCCACTCAGGGCGCGATTTGGATTGCGCGAAGCCTTGGGTGATCTTGAGACGCTTGGAGAGCTTCTTCTTGTTTTGCTTCGAACGAGTGGTGCCGAGTTCTTCAGTGAGTTTCACCGTGAGTTCAGGAAGGTCACACTGGCGGAGCAGTTCTTGGATGGCAGCAGCACCCATGCTGGCTTGGAACGATCCGTCGCCGTAGGTATCTTCCGCTTCGCGGAGTTCATTTTCCGTGAGGAGTTGGCCGACTTCGAGGGCGGTGTTGCCCTGGTCTGTGACGACGTAGTCTTCGTAGTAAATGATGCGCTCAAGTTGACGAGCGCTCATGTCCAGCATCAGACCGATGCGGGACGGCATGCACTTGTAGAACCAGATGTGGGAAACAGGAACGGCAAGTTCGATGTGGCCCATGCGCTCGCGACGGACGCGGCTCAAGGTGACTTCCACGCCGCAACGGTCGCAGATCACGCCCTTGTGCTTGATGCGTTTGTATTTGCCGCAGGCGCATTCCCAGTCGCGGGTGGGTCCGAAGATCCGCTCGCAGAAGAGACCGCCTTTTTCAGGCTTGAAGGTCCGGTAGTTGATGGTTTCCGGGTTCTTCACTTCGCCCTTGGACCAAGAGCGAATGATTTCCGGAGATGCTACGGTGATGGAGACCTGATCGAAGGCCTCTTGGCGCTCGTCTACGCCGAATAGTTCGCGAAGGTTATTGTCGACACTCATGTTGTTAGTAACGGTTTAGGTGTAGGTTAGGGGTTCGCGTTTCGATTATAAGGTGAGGTCATCCAAGGAGTAGTCGTCCAAGCCACCGGTCATGCCGGAGCCATGGGTCGAGCCCTTGCGACCCGGACGGACATCGAGGCCGAGGGATTGCATTTCCTTGATGAGAACGTTGAAGGATTCAGGCGTACCGGCTTCGAGGTTATTGTCGCCTTTGACAATCGCTTCGTAGATCCGGGTGCGGCCTTGCACGTCGTCCGATTTGACGGTGAGGAGTTCTTGGAGGGTGTAAGCGGCACCATAAGCTTGGAGCGCCCAGACTTCCATTTCTCCGAAACGCTGACCACCGTATTGGGCTTTACCACCGAGCGGCTGCTGGGTGACGAGCGAGTACGGGCCGACGGCACGGGCGTGGATTTTGTCGGCAACCAAGTGACCGAGTTTCAAGATGTAGATCATGCCGACCACGACGGGGTTGTGGAAAGCCTCGCCGGTACGACCGTCATAGAGGGTCGATTTACCACCGGTGGTGCCGTCTTTACCATCGCCGATCCAAGTGTAGCCACGGCCTTCTTTTTCGCCGGGGCGACGTTCGCGGAGTTCACCGTTGTCACCGACGAATTTCACGCCATCGACCTGCTTGGCCTTGGACATGAAATCCCAGATGACTTCTTCTTTGATACCGTCGAAAATCGGGGTGGCGACCTTAAAGCCGAGTGCCTTGGCTGCGACGCCGAGGTGGGTTTCAAGCACCTGACCGACGTTCATCCGCGATGGCACGCCGAGCGGGTTGAGGCAGATGTCGACCGGAGTTCCGTCCGAGAGATAGGGCATGTCTTCTTCGGGAACGATGGTGGCGACGACGCCCTTGTTACCGTGGCGACCGGCCATTTTGTCACCAACGGAAAGTTTCCGTTTGGCGGCGATGAAGACTTTGACTTCCTTGATGACGCCGGGATCGACTTCATCACCGGACTCGAGGGAGTCGAGCTTGCGCTCGCGCTCGGTGTCGAGTTCTTGGAAACGACTTTCGAAGGAACCGATGATTTCGAGGATCTTGTTACGGATCGGGGAAGGATCGATTTCGATGTGGTCGTGGACGGAAGCGAGCTTGCGAAGGAGCGTCTTGGTGATCTTGCGGTTGGCCGGGATGATGATTTCACCGGTTTGTGCGTTGACCACGTCGAGCGGGATTTTTTCGCCAAGCAGGATGTCGGAGAGGCGCTCGGTGAGGTCGTCGGTGAGCTTGTCTGCCTTTTTCTTGTGCTCGTCGTTGATTTTCTTGAGCGTCTTTTTGAGTTCGACGGGATCGACTTTTTCCTGACGCTTTTTGGCGAAGCCGGATTGGGAAACGCGGACGTCTTGGACAATACCGACGCAGCCGGAAGGCACACGGAGGGACGTGTCTTTCACGTCAGCAGCCTTTTCACCGAAGATGGCGCGGAGGAGGCGCTCTTCTGGGGCGAGTTCCGTTTCGGACTTAGGAGTGATTTTCCCGACGAGGATGTCGCCAGGTTTCACTTCCGCGCCGATGCGGATAATGCCGTCGTGGTCGAGGTTGCGGAGTGCATCCTCGCCGACGTTCGGGATATCCCGGGTGATTTCTTCTGGGCCGAGCTTGGTGTCACGGGCGGCGACGTCGAACTCCGAGATGTGGATCGAGGTATAAACGTCATCCTTGACCACTCGCTCGGAGATGACGATGGCATCTTCGAAGTTGTAGCCGTTCCAAGGCATGAACGCGACAAGCACGTTGCGACCGATGGCGAGTTCGCCGTCTTCGGTGTTCGGTCCGTCGGCGAGGACTTGGCCTTTTTTGATCTTTTGACCCAGCTTGACGATTGGCTTCTGGTTGATGCAGGTTCCAGCGTTGGAGCGCATGAATTTCCGCAGTGGGTAGGCCATGATGCCTTTCTCCACATTGGTTTTCACGGACTCGGCTTCACTTAGGAATTTTTCCTCGGAAACCGGAAGCTTGCCATCAGGGGTGGTGACGATGATTTCCGCAGTGGCGGCGGCAACGATGCCGTCGGCTTCGGAAACAACGACCGCGCGGGAATCGCGGGCAGCCTTGCCTTCAAGACCGGTGCCGACGAGCGGGGATTCGGAAACGAGGAGCGGCACGCCTTGGCGTTGCATGTTCGAACCCATGAGGGCGCGGTTCGCGTCATCGTGTTCGAGGAAAGGGATGAGACCCGCAGCCACGGAGACGAGTTGCTTCGGCGAGACGTCCATGTAGTTCACTTCGCTGGGAAGTGCTTCGATGAATTCGCCGCCTTTTTCACGGGCCGTGATTCGCTCGGTTTGGAAAACGCCTTTTTTGTCGATCGGGTTGTTGGCCTGAGCGATGAGGAAATTTTCCTCTTGGTCGGCAGTGAGGTATTCGATCTCGTTGGTGACGCGGGAGTCCACCACGCGGCGGTATGGAGTTTCGATGAAGCCGAACTCGTTGATGCGAGCATAGGTACACATCGAGTTGATGAGGCCGATGTTCGGACCTTCCGGAGTTTCGATTGGGCAGATCCGGCCGTAGTGGGACGGATGCACGTCGCGAACTTCGAAGCCAGCACGGTCACGATTGAGACCACCTGGTCCAAGCGCAGAGAGACGACGTTTGTGCGTCAGCTCGGCGAGAGGGTTGGTTTGGTCCATGAACTGGGAGAGCTGCGAGCGACCGAAGAAATCACGCACGACGGCGGAGAGCGCCTTCGGGTTAATGAGTTTCTGCGGAGTCATGCCTTCGATGTTCACATCGAAAAGGGTCATGCGCTCCTTGACCAGACGCTCGGTGCGGGCGAGGCCCACGCGGCACTGGTTGGCAAGAAGTTCGCCCACTGCACGGACGCGGCGTGAACCAAGGTGGTCGATGTCGTCGATGACACCGTCGCCTTTTTTCAACTTAAGGATGTAGCGCACAGCGGCAAGGAAATCCTCGGGGACCATGATCCGTTGGTCGGAGTCCACTTGGATGCCGAGTTTTTGGTTGATCTTGTAACGACCCACGCGGGTGAGATCGTATTTTTTCGCATCGAAGAAAAGACGCTTGAGAAGCGCACGGGCGTTGGCGGCCGTTGGCGGATCTCCTGGGCGGAGCTTGCGGTAGATGTCCTTGAGGGCGGATTCTTCATCTTTCGCGGGGTCCTTGCGGAGCGACTTGAGGAGAATTTCGTCTTCGCGACCGTCGATGACTTCGACGCTCTTGTGGCCGAGGGCCAAAAGCTGACGCACAATGCCGATCGTGAGTGGCTCGTAGGCTTTTGCTACGGTGAGTTCACCGTCGAGGATGTCTTCAAATGGCACCTTATGGCCAAGTTCACCTTCATCCATTGCTTCGCTGAGGGCGAGCGCTTCAGGAGAGTAGAAATGGCTGACGATGTCGCGATCTGTCGGGTAGCCGAGCACGCGAAGGAAGGTGGTCGCGAGGAATTTACGACGACGACGACGGCGGTCGAGGTAAACGTAGAGCAGGTCGTTCGTATCAAACTGAACTTCCAACCATGAACCGCGGTCAGGAATGATGCGGAAGGAATGGAGAAGTTTCCCGTTAAGATGCTGCGAAGTTTCGAAACAGATGCCCGGTGAGCGATGGAGCTGGGAAACGATGACGCGCTCGGCACCGTTGATGATGAAGGTTCCACGGCGGGTCATCATCGGCAGTTCGCCCATGTAAACGCGCTCTTTCTTGGTGCCAGTCTCGTCTTTCAACTTAAACGTCACATAGAGAGCGGCGCTGAAGCTCTCGCTGTTACGAAGTGAATCGAGCGAAGTGATCTTCGGGTCCTCGATGTCGTAGGTGACGAAGTCGAGTTCGATCGCTTCATCGTAGCTTTTGATGGGGAAAACCTCGCGGAAAACCGCTTGGAGTCCTGCATCTGCTCGCTCGCTGGGGAGCACTTCTTTCTGAAGGAATTCATCGTATGACCGGCTCTGAACCTCAATGAGGTTAGGCGGTTCGATGACTTCTTCGAATTTCCCGAAATAGAGACGTTCAGCCATGGCGTTTAGTGGTATTCTTCTTACAAATTGAGCCCGAGCCGCAGGGCGACTCAGGCAAGGTGGATCAAGCGTTGGAAAGTGGTGTCGGAATCGGCGGGAAAATCTGGTTGATGATAATTAGAGTCTCCCGTCGGTTTCGACAGAAATTCCCGGAGCAGTTTAATCTGCCCCGGGAATCGTCTGAAAGGTATATTACTTGAGTTCGATTTTGGCACCAGCCTCTTCGAGCTTTTTCTTTGCAGTCTCGGCAGCGTCTTTGGCGACACCTTCGAGGATTTTTGCGGGTGCGCTCTCGACGAGCTTCTTCGCGTCTGCAAGGCCAAGGCCGGGAGCGACTTCGCGGACTGCCTTGATGACGGCAATCTTGTTGGCGCCGCAATCCGTGAGGACGACGTCGAATTCAGTCTTCTCTTCGACAGCTTCGGCAGGTCCGGCAGCAGGTCCGGCAACGCCGACGGGTGCAGCGGCGGAAACGCCCCAGTGTTCTTCAAGTTGTTTAACGAGTGCGACAGCTTCCAAAACGGTGAGCTTGCCGAGTTCTTCTACGAGTGTGTCAATATTAGCCATTTTTTTATTCTCCTTGTTCGGTATCGTCGCCTCCAGAGCCTCTGGAGATTTCAGAGCAACAGCCGTTGCGCCGACGAGGAACCATTATGGGTTCAGGTGGAAACGGGAGCCGCTGCCACCATCACATCAAATTGTTTGTTATGCCTCAGCAGTTGGGGTTGCAGTTTCGGCTTCAGCAGCAGGTGCCTCGGCAGCTACAGCGGCAGGAGCCTCTTCTTCTGGAGACGATGAATCGTCGCCATCTGGATCGAACTTCGCTTTGACCACGCGAGCGATGCGGGTCGCAGGCTCGAGGATGGTTGCCAACAGTTGGGAAAGAACGGCTTCGCGGGATGGGATGTCGGCGATCGCTTTGAGGGCGGTGGCGTCGAGCACGGCATTTCCGAGAATTCCCACCTTCATTTCAGGTTTTTTGAATTCCTTTTCGAAATTCTTGATGACCTTGGCAGCGGAGAAGACTTCTGCTTCGCCCATGACGTAGGCCATTTGACCGGTGAGGTCTGCACCGATGTCGGGCATACCGGCTTCGGCAAGGGCTTTGCGCATGTAGCTATTTTTCGCGACGGTGCAGTTTGCACCACCTGCGCCGAGGCGATTGCGGAGTTCCGTGAATTGCTGCACGGTGAGACCGGTGTAATCGATGACGATCAGGTAAGGGGATGCATTGACGCGATCCAACAGGCCGTTGATGATGATTTTCTTATCTGGATTCATATGCGTTAGCGGGCTGTGGATTAAGCAGAGGCTTTGCTATAGGTGGCGGCTTCCAGCGGGATGCCGGGGAGCATCGAAGCCGCGAGTGTCACAGCTTGGATGTAATTACCCTTGGCGGAGGCGGGCTTGGCGCGAACGACGCTGTCCACGAAGGCACGAGCGTTTTCTTCCAATTGAGCTGGCTCGAAGGAGGTCTTACCGATGGAACCGGAGACGTTACCGTTTTTGTCGAGTTTGAAATCGACGCGACCGGCTTTCACTTCGCGAACGGCCTTGGCGGTGTCGTCGGTGACGGTTCCGGTCTTCGGGTTCGGCATGAGGCCGCGTGGTCCGAGGACCCGGGCGATTTTCCGAACTTCGGTCATGGCATCTGGCGTGGCGATCGCGGAGTCGAAATCCGTGAAGCCTTCTTGGACGCGCTTGATGAGATCCTCGTATCCAACGTGCTCAGCACCTGCGGCGATGGCAGCCTCAGCAGCGGCACCTTGGGCGAAGACGACGACGCGGACATTGCGTCCGGTGCCGTGTGGGAGAGAAACGGAGCCGCGAACCATTTGGTCGCTCTTCCGTGGGTCCACGCCGAGGTGGAACGAAAGGGTGACGGTCGGGGTGAACTTCGGCGCCGGGAATTCCTTCACGGTGCTGATCGCGTCGGTGAGTGAGTAGTTCTTGCCGGTTTGGACAAGAGCGACTGCTTTTTTGTAGCGTTTGCTGCGGTGTTTAGCCATTTTTTTAGTGTGTTGCAGTTCGGACGGAAAGAGCGGGTTGCAATTCCCTCCTGCGGGGTGCTTTGAGAGGTGAGTCCCTCGGCTGAGAATTTGAGAAAAGACTCGTTGGCGAGACGCCAACGCTCCTTGATTTAGTAACCTTCGATTTCCAAGCCCATTTGGCGAGCGGTGCCAGCAAGGATGCGGCAGGCTGCTTCTGGGTCTTTGGTATTAAGGTCAGGCATTTTGATCTTCACGACTTCCATGAGCTGAGCCTTGGTGATTTTACCAACCTTGATCTTGTTCGCCTCTTTCGAGCCCGAAGCAAGGCCTGCTATCTTTTTGAGGAGATTGCCGGCAGGTGGCTTTTTGGTGATGAAGGAGAATGACTTGTCCTTGTAAACCGAAATGACGACAGGAAGCACATCGCCGACTTGGGCTTGTGTGTTCGCGTTGAATTCCTTACAGAACGCCATGATGTTGACACCAGCCTGACCGAGGGCTGGGCCCACTGGAGGTGATGGATTGGCGGCTCCAGCTTTGATCTGGAGCTTGATGAGTTTGACGACTTCCTTGGCCATAATAAATGCGGTTTAAACGTGCGGGAGAGGGGTGATTGGATATTCGGAGAGGGAGGTCCAGACAATTATGCTCTTTCGACCTGCCAATATTCGAGTTCGACGGGAGTACTACGCCCGAAGATGGTAACGGAGACGCGGAGCTTGCCACGTTCTGGGTCGATTTCTTCGACGATCCCGTTTTGAGATTGGAATGGGCCGTCGGCCACTTTGACGGTGTCGCCGACTTCGAAGCTGATGGCTGGGCGGACACTTTCTTCGCGCTCCTTGATTTGGGAGAGCATCGCTTCCACTTCGCGAGGGCGCATGGGTGCGGGACGGTCTTTGGTGCCGGCGAAGCCGATCACGCCGTCCATCTCTTTGATGAAAAACCAAGTCTTCTCGACGAGTTGGTTGTCATCCGTGGCGAGATTCATGTTAACGATGATATAACCGGGGAAGAATTTCTTCTTGGTTTCGGTCTTTTTACCACGGCGAATCTCGGAGACCATTTCAGTCGGCACGAGAACTTCGCGGATGTATTCGGTCATGCCTTCTGCCTCAGCGGTCCGTGCGATACGATCCCGCACCTTCCCTTCTTGGCCAGAGAGAACTTGAACAACGTACCATTGATCGCGGAATGAATTGGGGTCTGACATGACGGGTCGGTCGAAGAGTGAGTGGAAAGGGAGGGGTGAATGAAGGATTAACGACCGAAGTCAAAATTGGTCAAAAACGCGACAATCTGAACGAGAAAGAAGTCCCAGAACTGAACGAAGCCTGCAAGGAGGACCATGGCGATGAGGACGACCATGGTGGAATCTACGAGTTCTTTATATTTCTTCAGTCCCTTGATTTTGGGATCAGACTCCCATGGCCAACTCGCTTTATGGAGTTCACCTTTTACTTCACCTAGGAAATTGGAGATTTTAGAAAACATGATGTCGTGAGACCGATATGACTGAGAATGAGATGGCACGCCAGGGGGGACTCGAACCCACAACTTTCGGTTTTGGAGACCGACGCTCTACCAATTGAACTACTGACGCGTTGAGGCGAATTGGGGGCACCTCATTGGTATGAGGTACCCCTGATTCTGACGATCTACCCTTCGACAAGCGAGTGGCAGACCGCACTGCTAACTAGAACTTACTTGATGATTTCACCAACCCGGCCAGCACCCACGGTCCGTCCGCCTTCGCGGATGGCAAAACGCATGGTTTGCTCCATGGCAATCGGGGTGATGAGCTCGACTTCGAGATTGATGTTGTCACCAGGCATCACCATTTCAACGCCTTCTGGAAGCTTGATGCTGCCAGTTACGTCGGTGGTGCGGAAATAGAACTGTGGGCGATAGTTCGAGAAGAACGGGGTGTGGCGGCCACCTTCTTCTTTGGAAAGAACGTAGATCTCGGACTTGAAGATGGTGTGACCCTTGACGGTGCCGACCTTGGCGATGACTTGGCCACGCTCGACTTGGTCCTTCTTGAGACCACGAACGAGGAGACCGACGTTGTCACCTGCACGACCTTCGTCGAGGAGCTTACGGAACATTTCGATGTCGGTAACGGTGGTTTTCTGCGTGTCGCGGATACCAACGATTTCGACTTCTTCCATTTTCTTGACGATACCGCGCTCGACACGGCCGGTGCAAACGGTTCCACGGCCTTCAATCGAGAACACGTCTTCGATCGGCATGAGGAAGGTTTTGTCAATCGGACGCTCAGGCTCAGGGATGTAGGAATCCACTGCGTCCATGAGTTTCATGACATTTTCCATTTGGGTCGCGTCGCCGTCGAGGGCACCCTTGGCGGAACCCATGACGATTGGAATGTCGTCACCTGGGAATTCATACATCGAAAGGAGATCGCGGATTTCCATTTCGACAAGTTCGAGGAGCTCTGCATCATCAACAAGGTCCACCTTGTTCATGAAAACAACGAGAGCAGGAACGCCAACCTGACGTGCAAGCAGAATGTGCTCACGAGTCTGTGGCATTGGGCCGTCAGCGGCGGAAACCACGAGGATGCCACCATCCATTTGGGCAGCACCGGTGATCATGTTTTTCACATAGTCGGCGTGTCCTGGGCAATCAACGTGCGCATAGTGGCGCTTGGCGGTTTCATATTCCACGTGGGCCGTGTTGATCGTGATGCCGCGCTCGCGCTCTTCGGGAGCTGCGTCGATGTCCGCGTAGCTCTTCTTAAGGCAGAGGCCTTTTTCAGCGAGCGTGTTGGTGATCGCTGCTGTGAGTGTGGTTTTGCCGTGGTCAACGTGACCGATAGTACCGATGTTGACGTGGGGCTTGTTGCGCTGGAATGCTTCTTTTGCCATGGTGGTTGTTGTTCTGCTTGAGACTGTTGAGATTTTTCGTGGAGACCCTGGAGCTCGCGGGGGGAATTGAACCCCCGACCTCATCCTTACCAAGGATGCGCTCTACCCCTGAGCTACGCGAGCAATCTGACTGTATTTGCCTTTCCTTCAACCCGACAAAAACACCGCGTCTTTTCTCGATTCATGAGACTAGGCGCGGCACCCCTGACTTGCTGTTGGGAAGAGCGGGCGGACATTGACACAATCGGTCACTCTGTCAAAAAAAATCTGAACCAAAAGAAAATTTATGGAGATTCCATGAAATCCATCGCTCATCAGCTGCTTGGATTCTCTTCCTCGGCCACGAGTGACAACCGGCGAATGGCCAGACAGCTGCCGCTTTCCGCATCCACGTCCACGATCACGCCGCAAAGCCGCACGGGGCCTTTCGCGACGGGGAAACGCGTCGGCATGCTGGATTTAAATCTCCACACCACCGACTCGATACTTCGTCCGAGAACAGACTCTTCCGGACCGCACATTCCGGCATCGGTTAAATAGCCGGTTCCGCCTGGGAAAATGGATTCATCGGCCGTTTGCACGTGGGTGTGGGTGCCGACGACGAGGGAAACACCGCCATCCAGCATTCGTCCCATGGCGATTTTTTCGCTGGTGGTCTCTGCGTGCACGTCCACCACGATGATCCTGACTCCAAGATCCCGAAGCCGGGCGACTTCTTGCTCCACGGCTAAAAAAGGATTTTCAAGTGGCGGCTGCATGAACGAACGGCCTTGAACTTGGACGACCGCCACTTTCCCTTTTGCCGTATCTAAAACCACACTCCCTGCGCCCGGCGTGCCTTCGGGATAGTTCAGCGGCCTTAACAATCTTGGCTCTGTCGGGAAATAATCGACGATTTCCTGCTGGTCCCACACGTGGTCGCCGGTCGTGATCACCGCAGCGCCTGCCCTGAGTAGGTCAATTGCGATTTTCGGCGTGATCCCCTTCCCTCCTGCCGAGTTTTCGCCATTTACGATGATGAAATCCAATTCTTCGGATTGTTTCAACAAGGGCAAATGCTTGATTACGGCCTTACGACCGGGTTCACCCACCACGTCACCAAGAAATAAGATTCGAATCGTAGGCATAAAATAAATGAATCGTAAGCGCTCCTCCGCTTCGGTATCGATTTTCCACAATCCCTGACTTGCCACAATTCATTTTCCAAAATGCCTGCATCCGCCAAACCTCTCGGCTTGTTATTTGCGCTTATCGCTCTGGCCGTAGGAATCTTTTTCCTAGGTCAGCCCCGGCCCAAACCACTGCCACCGGAGTGGAAATCTTTGGAAATTTACCAGCGCACGATCACCCGCAACGAATTTGAGACGCTCCTCAATACCGTCTTCACCACCGGCAGCGCGTGGCACGACGCGATCACGCTCAGCGAAATGAAAGCTACCATCCGAGTGGGACGCTCACCAGCAGATGGGCTTTTTCACCTTCATTTCAGCTCACCGGATACCCCCGCGACGCCAAGCCCCCGCCCATGGCGGAGCACTCGTGAGCTACCGCCACCAAGTCGTGAAAAACCATTAAACGGCCTGAAAATTGCCATCGACCCCGGCCACATCGGCGGGGCATGGGCGAAAATGGAGGAGCGCTGGCTACGATTCGGCGGGGGCAGCCCAGTGATGGAGGGCGATATGACCTTACAGGTGGCACAACTCCTTAAACCCCTCCTCGAAAAACATGGAGCGAGCGTATCTCTGGTTCGCTCCAGCAATGAACCCGTCACCCAGCTACGCCCATCCGGCCCAGGGAAAGAGGCCGAGCGCCAATTCTACCGCACCGCGGAAATCCACGCCCGCGCCAGGCTCGTCAACGAAACCCTCAAACCCGACCTCGTCCTCTGCCTTCACTTCAATGCCGAAGCTTGGGGCGATCCCACCCAGCCGACCCTAATCGACCGCACTCATTTGCATCTAATTCTCAACGGAGCCTACACCGACGAGGAACTATTTCTCCCAGATCAACGCTTGGCGATGTTGAAAAAACTCCTCAGCCGAACCCATGAGGAGGAAATTCTGGTCGGCTCGCAGCTCGCCACCACGTTTTCCGAAATCACCGGACTTCCTCCGTATCAATACCCAGCCGACACAAAAAACGCCCTCCCCGTCCCGAACCAACCCTACCTCTGGACTCGGAATCTCCTCGCGAACCGTCTCTACGACTGCCCGGTCATTTACCTAGAACCCTATGTCATGAACTCCACCATCGACTACCCACGCCTCCAAGCTGGCGATTACGACGGCATCCGGGAAATCAACGGCAAGCCGCAAATCTCGATCTTTCGTGAATATGCTAACGCAATTGCCCAAGGACTCATCGTTCAAAATTTAAAGCAACCTACCTTCTAGGGAGACCATCTCTTAATCTGATAAACCCTAAAAATTCACGCGTAAACCCTTCCTCACCACGATGTCCTACCGTCACCTGCTCGCTTTTTTCTCCCTCCTCGCGCCCGCCCTTGCCCAAGATGGAGGTCAGCTTTACACCCTAACTTGCTCCGCCTGTCACGGAGCCGATGGTAAAGGTGCTGCCAACGGCACCTTTCCACCCCTCGCCCTCAGCCCCTACCTCGCGGGCGAGCCAGACCGCGCGATCAAGATCGTCCTTCACGGGCTCAATGGCCCCGTGAACGTCTTAGGCAAGACCTACAATTTAGAAATGCCTCCTCAAGGTGCCGCCATGCAGGACGAAAATATCGCTGCCGTCCTCACCTACGTCCGGTCAGCTTGGGGAAATACCGCAGGCCCGGTCACCGCTGACCAGGTGAAAAAAATCCGCGCTGCCACCTCCAGCCGTAGCGAACACTGGACCGCTCCTGAACTGCTGAAACTTCACCCCATCCAAGAAATCAAGCCCCTCACCAATCTACTTTCCTTCACCTACACAGGAAATTGGACCGCTGCCCCTGATTTCGCCAAGCTCAAGCCCGCCGCCGCAGAAGAAGAACCCACGGGAAGAATCGCACTCCCTAAGATCAAAGCCCCCAAAGGCAAAGACGTCTCCCCGCCCGCCAGCGGCAACCTCGGCATGGTTTGGGAAGGCACCCTCACCCTCCCCACCACCGGGGACTACGAATTCCTCTTCGGGGCAGATGACGGGGGCAGCATCCTTCTTGACGGCAAGCTCATCACCCAAATCACCGGCGCAGGTCCGCTCAAAGGGCGTGAAAAACAGGTAATCATCCCGGCCAGCGCAGGCCCACACAAGTTCCGGGCCGAATATTACGACCTGCTAGGCTTGAAAGCACTCCAGATCGCTTGGCGCCAAAAAAGCCAAAAAGAATGGAACTTCCTCACCGAAGAAACCAAGTCCGCCGCCAAAGTCTGGCCGCCCATCATCCTCAAACCCACCGAGCGCCCCATCATTTACCGGAATTTCATCGAAAAAACCTCGCCGCGCGCCATCGGCGTCGGCTTCCCCGGTGAAGTCAATCTCGCCTACTCCGTGGACAATCTCGCCCCAGAACTCATCTGGACAGGCGCCTTTATCGACGCCGGCCACCACTGGACCGACCGCGGCATCGGCAACGAGCCCCCCGCTGGGCTAAAAGTCGTCAAGCTCACCACCGCCCCCGCCCTCGATAAGGCCGCTAAATTCCGTGGTTACAAGCTCGACCCAGCAGGAAATCCCAGTTTCTCGGTTCAGTTTGGCGAACTTTCCCTACTCGACGGCTACACCACCTCCACCTCCTCCCTCATCCGCAGCTTGAAAGTGAGCGGAAAATCCTCCGGCTCGACCGTTCTCACCTTGGTCGATGGCGTCGCCGTCACCGCGACCGGCCCAGATACCTTCGACGTAGGCGGCCTAGTTACCCTCACCGCCAAGTCCACCAAGATCCTCGACGGCAAGCTTGTCCTGCCCCTCGTCCCCGGCACCACCACGGAGATCCGCTACCTCTGGAAATAATTCCTCAGCCATCCTCCACCGATTTTTACTCCCACGAATCCTTCTCCTGCCATGCGTCTCCTCATCCCACTCCTTTTCACCACCACCCTCACTCACGCACTGGCCGCGCCAGCTTACGACCCTCACCAAGCTGAGTATTACCTCCGTGAGGAAATCCCCTTGCCACCTGGCGAAGTCATGGAACTGGGCTCCATCGCCCTCATGCCCGACCAGAAAGTCGCCGTCACCACCCGTCGTGGCGATCTCTGGATCTGCTCCGGTGCCTATGAGAAAGACCTCTCCAAAGTCACTTGGAAACGCTTCGCCCAAGGCCTCCACGAACCGCTCGGCATGTCCTTCAAAGACGGCACCTTCACCCTCACCCAGCGCCCTGAGGTCACTCGCATCCGCGATTCCGACGGCGACGGCCTCGCCGACACCTTCGAGACCCTCAACAATAGCTGGGGCAGCTCCGCCGACTACCACGAATACGCCTTCGGCAGCGTCCCTGATAAAAATGGCGACATCTGGGTCGCCCTTTGCCTCACCGGTTCCGCCGCCGCCAAGTCAGACTGGCGCGGCTGGTGCATGAGAATCACCCCAAAAGGTGAAATCATTCCCACCTGCTCCGGCCTCCGTTCCCCCGGCGGCATCGGATTCAACTCCGTTGGCGACACCTTTTACACCGACAACCAAGGCCTCTGGAACGGCTCATCTTCCCTTAAATGGCTCAAGCCTGGCTCCTTCCAAGGAAATCCCACCGGTAATAAATACCACACCCTCGCCAACCTCCCCGCCCCGCCTGAGCCTGCCGATCCCTCGCGCGTCCTCGCTGAGCGTCTCAAGCATCCCGAATTCATCCCACCCGCCGTCGTCCTCCCCCACGGACAAGTCGGCCACTCACCCACCGGCATCGCCTGTGACATGAGCGGTGGAAAATTTGGTCCTTGGACCAATCAACTCTACCTCGGCGAGCAGACCTACTCCCAAGTCCAGCGCGTCTTCTTGGAACAAGTCAACGGCCTCTACCAAGGAGCTGTCTTCCTCATGCTCGACGCCTTCGAGGCCGGCCTCATCCCCATCGTGCTCGACCAAAAAGACGGCACCCTCTTCACCGGCGGCTCCAACCGTGGCTGGGCCTCGCGCGGCACCAAGCCCTTCACCTTCGAGCGCGTCCGCTGGACCGGGAAAACCCCGTTCGAAATCCTCACCATGAGCGCCAACTCAGACGGCTTCACCCTCAAGTTCACCGAACCTGTCGATCCCGCCACCGCTGGCAACCCTGCCAACTACGCCATGAAGGCTTGGACCTACATCCTCCAACACACCTACGGCAGCCCAGAAGTCGATCAAGCCACCCCACAAATCACCAAGGCCACCGTCTCCCCAGACAAGACCTCCGTCCGTCTCACCATCACCGGACTCGTCCGCGGCCACGTCCACCACCTCGATTCCTCAAAAATCACCTCCGCCGCCGGCCAGCCTCTCTGGCATCCGGATGCCTGGTACACGCTCAACGAGATCCCTAAATAAGGAAAACCTCCTTCAGCATTTTGATTCACTCGGCGTGTCGATTTCCGCATCTAGTTTGCGCGATCCGGCAGGAGGTCGCTCAGGGGGCAGGAGAAATGATAGCGACCACTGGTGAGGGAAATTTCTAATCCTCGGAGCGATGCTTGGATCGATTTGATCCCCGCAATTTGATCAATGAGGCGATTATTTCCCCAAACGGGATTCGCGCCTTCCTTGACTGCGAGGCTAGGGGTGGTTTGCACCGGTAAAATGACCACGGCGCTGGTATTCGGAGGCACGGCGACGTCGAGGATCCAGCGGTCCTTTTCCACTTTCCAGCCTGTTTCGTAGTGACCGGACTTCGACTGATAGGTGGCTTTGGCGTGACTGAGCACCTGCGCGCAAGACCGAGGTGCCATGATGGCGCGGGTGAAGCCTGGCGCGCTCGGATCATTGCCCAGACCGGCGACATCTCGGAACATCCATTCGGAAATGGTGGAGAACATCTTGTGATTCAATGAGCGGGTACTGGCCAGCGAGTAGCTCTCCCACAACGTGGTCGCCCCTTCGTTGATCATGTTGCCGAGCCCTGGGAAATCCGTCTTGAGATGTCCGTCTAACGCCATTTTCGAGTACCCCTGATCCATGAGCACGTCGGCGATGTATTCGAACCCAAGGATGCCGACCCAGAAGTGGCCGTCGCGTTTCCGGATGTCGCCTATCAGGTTCGCGAACACCTTGGACTCCATGCCAAGCGGTACGATGCCGAAGTAAAGAGGGAGGATCTGTGAGGACTGCCGGAAGCCTGCGACTTTACCCACCGAGAAATAGGTCCCCTGCGCGGCATCGAAGAAACGTTGGTTGATGGCATCTCGAATTTGCACCGCTTGGTTTTCATAGGTGAGCCTATCTTCTTCGTGCCCGAGTGTGGCTGCGATTTTTCCCATCAAGGTCGCATACCAGTAGTAATAGCATGTCTGGTAGATCGAGTGACCTTCCGGTCCATGACCTCCCTTGTGGTCGGGGGGGACCCAGTCACCGTAACCGCGTCGCTGGTCAGGATGCACAATGTGCGGTGGCTTGCCCGGCTGGTTCGCTTGCCGGGTGAGCCAGCCGAAATAGCGTTTCATGTCCGCATAGTGGTCGGTTAGGATCTCGGTGGATCCGTAGTAACAGTGGATCTTCCAGGCGACGGAGATGATGCTGCCGTTCCACGCCGGGTCACTACCCACTCGTCCCCAAGTGGAGGGGACGACGTCGCTGATGGCACCATCCGCGCGGATGTCATCGGCGAAGTCGCGCATGCGTTTGAGATAAAGCGCTTCAACGTCGAAGCCATACATCATGGCTTCGAGAGGCGCTGCGTCGTCGCAGGTCCAGCCGAGTTTTTCAAACGTCGGGCAATCGGTAGGGATCGAATGCATGTTGCTGCGGATAGACGCGAACGAGGCGTCTGAAATCGCGTTGAGAAGGGCGTTGGAACTCGTGAAGGAACCGGTGGCCCGCATGTCGGTGTGCATCTCGAGAGCGGTGAAGTTTTCCGGTCGTGGCACGCCGGGGAAACCATGGACGATGAGGTAGCGGAATCCCTTGTAGCTAAACTTCGGCTGGAACGTCTCGGTGCCGCCGCCGGCGAGAATGAACGCGTCTTGCTGATAGCATCCGCTAGTCGCGGGATCGAATGGATGCATCAGCGGGACGCCTTTTTCGTCCCATTTTTCAGCATATTGTAAGAGCACCCGGTCGCCACGTTGGCCGCTGACCTTGAGTTCGGCATTTCCGGCCATGTGCTTGCCGAAATCCACCGCATAAGCACCGTCGCCAAGTGGCTTCACACTAACGGCTGGTATCCGTTGGATCACGCGGATAGGCGGAAAAAGTTGTGGCTGCGGATTGGGTCCGGGAGAGTCCAGGCTTTTCGCCATCGGCGCGATGGCAGGTTTCGCAGGTTCCCATGAGTCATCCTTGAAGCCTGGGCGGTTCCATCCCGGTTGAATCTGACGCGCGTCATGCACTTCACCCGCCTTGATGCTGTCGAAAAGGATCGGCCCGGGTGCGGTGCGAAAGCTCGCGTCGGTGACGATGTTCTGCGAGGTGCCATCCGTGAATTCGATTTTCAAACAGGCCATCAGCTTCGGCTCCGTGACCCATGAGGGATCGGCGTATTCGCCCCATAGCGACGGCGTGCGGATCCCGAACCAACCGCGCCCGAGTTCAAAGCCGACCACATTCTCGGCAGCGAGATGCGGAGTGATGTCGTAAACCGAATAGTAAACACGCTTGTCATAACGGGAGTAACCGGGCTCTAGCCAGCGGTCGCCCACCTTATTTCCGTTGATGGATATTTCGTGATAGCCGATGCCACAGACATAAGCGCGGGCGCGTTTGACTGGCTTCGAGAGGGTGAATGCCTTGCGGAGTAGCGGAGATTCGAGATGGCGCTTGTCTTCGATGAGCGAACGCAGGCCGAGCACATCCAGCACGCCGTCCCGAGGCTGCGAACGTCCGCCGCCCACGAAAAGAAGGTCTTGGAAATTGTTCAATGTGCGGTCTTCGAAATTCTCTGAAAACAGCACTTGGTTGGCAGCGGTGACCTTAAAGTCATCGAATGAGGCGTGGCCGTTAGCACCGTCTTGCCGCAGCGCACCTACACCCACCGTGCCAGACGAGAAACGACCATCTTCCACGCTTCCCACGACTGCGCCGTCGATCTCGATATCAAAGCGCTTGCCCGCGACCCGGATCAGAACCTGATGCCAAGCGTCCACCAACAAGGGCGCAGGTGAATCGAAATCCTTCAGCAACGTTCTCTTGTTCCCCTCGTGGCTGAACACCTTCACGTTCTTTTCGTTCCCCGGCTCCAACTGGACGGAGTAACCCTTATTTCCCACATAAGAAGCGCGAAAATGCAGGTTGGCGCAGTTTTCCTGAATTCGGAAACGGGTCTCTATCGCATAGTTCGTCCATTTTTCCACCTTGGCCGCCACCGTGGAAGGTGCGTCCGTCTGGCGCGCGATCCACTTAGCGCCCGCCCAGTCGGATGGATCGAGTATGCCCATTTCGAAAAACGATGCGGCAGACGTATGGATCTGGCCGCCTTGGTCCTTTGACTGCACCTGCCAATGATAGCGCTGGCGACTCGCGAGCGGTGCCCCGGCATAGGCGATGTTGAGGGTCTTCGCACCATCCACCCAGTCGCTGTCCCACAGGTCCGGCGTTTCCATCCTATCTGGAGTGCTCGCCACCCTGATTCGCCAGGCCTTCTGGCGGAAATCCCGCGCATCCCCCGCGTAATTCCATGAAAACCGCGGGTGCGACACTTCCACGCCGACAGGTTCCACAAGGGTTTCCACCGTCAAGCAGGCGACGCTGACTTCATTTGCCCTTAGAGAAGCGGTGGACAGCAACAAGCAGCAAAATACCGCAAGGCGGCAGGGAGGAATCAACAGTCGTTTCATGGTTAGTAGGTTCGCCGGAGCATGGCCCAGCCTTGAATGGAGTGAAATTTTAAATCGAACGGTCCGCGCAGGGACAGGGCAAAACAATAGCTTAGCCCAGTTTACGCCGGAAAGCATGCGGTGTTATCAAGAGCGGTGTTTTTCAGTTCAATTCATTCATGGCCAGATTGACATCCATTTTGAGGATCAGCGAGCGGAGTGACCGGATGACACAATCTTTGCATAGCAGCAAGCCTGACCCTTCGATCACCCTCGATAGATCGATAAAACACCTTCTGAACTGGAAACCCTGAGTACAAACATGGATCGCCCTACTATGTTAGTATCATTATGAAGAACGAAATCAAAAAAATAAAGATACCCATCACACTAATTAGAAAAGCTAGGTCAAGATGACGCAGTAACCTTTTAGATCCACGCTTGATTAAAATCCTCCTCAGATACTTGTACTGCCATATGTACAAAAAAGGATCATTTCCAAAACCATTATCATTTATCTCTTTTTGGTAGATCAAAAACTCTTTATCAGAAATTTCTTTTGAAATCACCAAAAGTTTAACACTCGCTGCATAGATAAAGGCACCCATCGTTATCAAAAAACTACAAAAAAATAATTTTTCTGGAATCATGAGATTTATCGCCGTAACTAGCTAAGAGGCTATCTTAAAAAAGGTAGGGGCCTCACTCCGCAACGGTCCGGAGAATAAATTGTGGATGACGGAGCCCATGAAATGCTGGGAAATCCAGCCATGGATTTCCGACATCCGCAATTCATTCTTTCGGACCGCCTGGAGGTCGATCCCTGCCATTCGGCTATTTTTCAGACAGCCTCTTAGCTTCCGAAGCAGTCGACGCCGCCTCACAAATATGGAAATGTATCCCAGCAAATCCATTGGACGACAATGACTCTCGATCCGCCTCTGCAGTTTTGCCTCTTCGGCGCGAAGTCTGGCACCCGCAGTAGCACCCATGTAGTCATCCCGCCCAGCAGCATGGACTCCACATACCGGATTGAGTCTCCATGGCATTTTTGAAAAAGTGCTCACAGTGTTATCACCTTCCTTGCTTTGCATCCTCGGTGTTAGTTCGACTCGGGAGGACGACTTTTACGTCGCCTCAATCGTGCTGCTTCATAGTCTAAAAAGCCCGTAGCTGCAGCTCGACCGACAGGCGTAGAATTTTCAATCTGCGTTCGTATCCAAACACCTAACTTTAAGATGTGCTGAAACTCTTCCGCTGAATAGTCCCAGCGATAATTATTACAGAGCGCGTGGGCTGGCAAATAATTATCTGAGGAATGAGCTCCACCGCCACTGTGCGCAAGAACATGGTCAGCATGCCAAGCCCCTTCAATTTCTCCACCGCAAATATGGCATCGCCCGCCGGTCTTGGCCAAAATCTCAGTTCTCTTGATAGTGGATAGAGGTTGGCGCAGCGGATTGGATTCTTTGAGTTCTGCTTTGCGTTGACGTCTCGTGGCACGAAGCGATCGACGAAGGTTGGCAAACGCCTCTCTCTGAATTGGTTAGCAGGGATTCGGATTTCATCTTTAGCGAACATTTGAGGTGGCGTTGATTTATTACATTGCTCCGCTGACGAGGAGCGACACTTTTATGTGGGATCGCTAGTTGGACTCATGGTTTCGGCCAATGGTTTTCCAGTTTTGCGATCCATGGGTCCAACCCGTCTTTCCGAATCAGAACGAAGCGGTCATGAGCTTTGGCAAAATCGTGCAGTTCCGGCGACATCCATGCGATGATTTCGAGGATGGCTTGATGACGACGATCCAAATCCCGCCAATGGAGGATGCGTTCGTGGTGGAAGACGCGGTTGCGAAGATCGCGGATGTCCTGCCAACGGCGGTCGAGCCTGGCTTGATATTGCTCAGGAGCGGGGGCGTAGGGAAAGGCGTTGCGTGAGAGAAACGAGCCGATGCCGGTGCGGGCGTGGGCGTTGTTGAAGAAGCCAGTCCAGAATCCGAAGTTGAGTTCTGCGATGATGCGGCCCGGCATGGGCGGTTTCCGGTTTCTCGCAAGCGCGGCCTTGGCTTCCGCCACTTTGTCCTGCTGCCAAAGGGTAAGCCGTGCGAGAGGTGAGTCATACCATGCAGCCATACTGCAGCGGGCAGTGAGTTCGCGATGCACCGCGTTACGCAGGGCGATCTCCGCGAATTGGAGCGCTGGATAGAGAGACTCGCTCAGCGCCATATTTAGCAAGTAGCGGCCAAGCGTGACGTCATGCGCCGCGCCATCCCGCCGGTAAGCATCGATGCGCTCCGTGTGGAGGATCGCCTCAATTTGCTGGAAAAGACAGGATTCATGTGGATTTCTACCGATATGCGGCGGGAAAAATGGTTTGACGCGCCGTCATGGTGGCGGCAAATTGCCTGTGTTGACCCCGGGATCCCTTCCTTGACCGCTTGCGGTTGAGAGGCCCCGGGGTTTCTTTTTGTCCGGATTCAGAGCGCATCGCTAAGGCCTTTCGGGTTGGTTCGGAAGGCCTGCTCCGGTTTCGCGGAATTGCTGAACGGGTTGGCGAAATGAATGCCACCGTGGAGGCGCGCGGCGGCGGTGCTGCTTGCTGAAGAAGCTCTGCGTCTGGTGTGCATCCGTTATCAAAGACTAAAGAGATGCAGCACGCTTGAAAGGCTAAAGAATCGAAAGCGAGGGGCATTGAGACAAATCATCGTAAAATACAGCTCGTCATGCATCTCCCTGGTGGGATCGAACAGACTGCCCGTCTCACCCATAACCCCGTTTGATCGCCCAGCAGCATCCGGCCGGATCAATGATTGAACTCCATCCCAGTTTCTGCGTCATCTCCCGCAGCGCCCGATGATGATCCGATCCCACTGCTTGAAATGGTATGCCCTCTTTGCGGTGGCGCTTGCCTCACCGCTGCCCGCCCAGATGCCGAGCTTGACCACCAAGCCTGCCGCTGAGCCGAGCGCCGCTGAGAAGCCCGAAGAGGCCGAGGCCCGGCTCCAGCTCTGGTCCAAGGAAGCGCGCCTCACCTTTGCCCAAGTCAGCGAACCTGGTGCCGAGACCCGGCTCCCACCCGGCATCGACCCTGCTGCCCTCTCTGAATACCGCCGCGACTTGGAACAAATCATCTCCGGCATCAAGCAGCTGCAAAAAATCCTCGCCGCCCTGCCAGAAGCCCGCAAGGCCAGCGACGCCGCCCGCGCCGCGAATGCCTCCTGGACCGGCTTCTCCGAAGGCCCACCCTACTCCGTCCTCCTGCTCGACGATCTGCTCAACCAGCAACAAGCCCTCCAAGAAAGACTCATCTCCTACCGCTCCTCCGAGGAGCTTTTCACCCGCCGCCTCGCCACTCTTCAAGAAGAAGCCAAGCTCAGCGAGGCCAACAGCCGCCGCCTACTCGCCGCCGCGGCGGAAAGCCCCACCGGCGACAGCGCCCCCGGCTGGCGGCTCGCCGCAGACCGCGCCAAGTCGCGCTTCCTCGCGCTCCGTGGCTCGTTCATTCAAAACAACCTCCACCTCATCCAAGACCAAGCTGCGACCGCCCAACAGCAACTTAACCTCCTCGAACGACAAATCACCCTCGTTAAACAGCACCCCGTCTTCACCACCGAGGATCTCGAAAAAGTCAAAAAAGCCGCCGAAGACCGCCAAGCCGCCTTCCGCAAGGAAATCTCCACCCTCCGCAAAACCCAGCTGGAAGCCACCGCCTCCCGCGCCAAGGCACAAGCCGCACTCGACCTCCTCCTCAAGCCCAGCGCCGATGACGTCCCCGCCGAACAAACGCCCGCTCTCGCGCTGGCCACTCTCAAGCTCGAAGCCGCCGAAACGCGCGTCGATGCCCTGCAATCCATTTACGACAATCTCGAATCCCTCATCCAGCTCGAATCCCACGGCCTCGATCTCTACCAACAGCGGAAGACCCTCATCGACTCCCCCTCCAAGGACAGCAGCACCGCAGCCCTCCAGTCCCTCCGCGCCGCCTACGAACGCCTTTCTGCTTGGGAAAGCGTTGCCGCCAATGAACTCACCACCATCAACGCCGACCTCAGCAAACAAGAATCTCGCCTCACCACCGTCGCCGCCGAGGACCCGCGCCTGCTTCCCATGAACGAGCTCCGCGCCGCACTCTGGGAAAAACAAGCCAGCACCCAGCGCGTTTACCAAGCACTCACCTCCCAGCACCAAGTCCTCAAACACTGGCTCGACGAACTCACCCCCAGCACCAGCGCCAACCCGATCTCTGAAAAAGTCTCGAAAATCACCGCCTCCACCCGCTCCCTCATCACCCAGATCTGGGGCTTTGAAGTCTCTCAATACGTCGAGACCTCCGTCATCGGCGGCGTCCCACTGCCCGTGAACAAGGCCGTCACGCTCGGCCAATTCATCATCGCCCTGCTCTTTTTCAGCATTAGCTACTATCTCGCGAACCGGATCAAAAACCGCTTCCGCGACATGATCGTTCGCCGCGGCCACATCGCAGACGCCCAAGCACGCACCGTTTTCAACTGGCTCATGATCCTCATCGGCTTCCTGCTGATGCTCTCCACCCTCGCGTTTTTAAAAATCCCCCTCACCGTCTTCGCCTTCTTTGGCGGTGCCCTCGCCATCGGTATCGGCTTCGGCGCGCAGACGCTCATTAAAAATTTCATCAGCGGCATCATCGTGCTCTTCGAGCGGAAGGTCCGCGTCGGCGACATCGTAGACGTCGGCGGAGTCGCTGGCACCATCATTGAAATCAACACCCGCTCCTCCGTCCTCCGGGGGGCCGATGGCAAGGAAACCCTCATTCCTAACTCACTGTTTCTCGAAAACCGCATCACCAACCTCACCCTCAGCAACCGCCTCGTCCGGCGGCGGCTCGACGTCCCAGTCGCACTCACTAGCTCGATCCAAGATGTGCAGACCATCCTCAAAGAGGCCATCGAGCGCCACGGACTGGTTTTAAAATCCCCAGAACCCATCGTCACTTTCGAGGACTTCTCTCATGGCTCGCACCTGTTTGCCATCTACTACTGGACCGAGTTTAATGACAAAACCAACTCGGACGTCGTCGCCAGTGACTTGCGTTTCATCATCGAAAAACGCTTCGCCGAGGCCGGCATCTTTTTCCCCGAAAAATCATCCTAAGCCCATGCTCCCCGACTCCCACTTCATGGCGCTGGCCCTCGCCGAGG
This sequence comes from Verrucomicrobiaceae bacterium, assembly GCA_027484055.1. Classification (GTDB taxonomy): domain Bacteria; phylum Verrucomicrobiota; class Verrucomicrobiia; order Verrucomicrobiales; family Akkermansiaceae; genus Luteolibacter. The sequence continues at coordinate 98,305 of JAIXQH010000066.1, forward strand.
CGGAAAAAGGCATCGGTCGCACCGCGCCGAATCCACCCGTCGGCGCCGTCATCGTGAAAGATGGCCAAGTCCTCGGCAGGGGTTGGCACCGTGCTGCAGGCCAGCCCCATGCCGAGCGCGAAGCACTCGCTGCGGTTTTCTCCACTCACGGCCCAGACGCCGCTCGCGGGGCCACTTGTTACATCACCCTCGAACCCTGCTCCACTCACGGTCGCACCCCGCCCTGCACCCAGGGCCTCATCGACGCTGGCATTTCCCGCGTCGTTTACGCCTGCGTGGACCGGAATCCAGCCCACGCCGGCCGGGCCGATGCACTCCTCCGCGCCGCCGGCATCGAGGTGATTTCCGGCGTGGGCGAAGAAGCTGCCACGCGCCAACTCCGCCCGTTTTTTAAAGTTCGCGAAACCGGATTGCCCTGGGTGATTTGGAAAAGCGCCATGAGCCTCGACGGTCGCATTACCCGCCCACCCGGCGAAGGTCAGTGGCTCACCGGCCCCCTCGCCCGGGCCGATGTCCAGAAACTCCGCGCCACCGTGGACGCCATCCTCACCAGCGGAGAAACCATCCGCCAAGACCGCCCCGCCCTCACCATCCGCGAGCCAGAACTGCTCGCCGGTCGCGAGCAACCGTGGCGCGTCATCGTCACCGACCACCCAGCATCCCTCCCCACCGAGGCCGCAGAACTCCACGCCCGCACCCTCATCCGTCCCCGCGCCGATCTTTCCGCCACGCTCCGCCGACTTGCCAGCGAGCAAGGCGTGCTCCGCGTCATGGTCGAGGCCGGTGGGATTTTTTCCGCCGCACTCTTCGAAGCGGACTTGGTCGATGAAGTCGTCATCTACTACGCCCCCCTCCTCTGCGGCGGCCCCAAACCCGGCCTCAGCGGCGAAGGCCTACCCGAGTCCCTCCACCTTGATGAAAACGACTATCAAATGCTGGGGAACGACCTCCGTCTGCGCGGCGTGATTCGCCGTGGCAATCGGCAATGATAGGGATTTGATGATTCGAGTTCAGCGGTTGAGTCTTTTCTGCGCGCGTTTCGCTGCTAGTAAGGCTTCGAAAAAAGCGCTCGTCCCGTCTCTCAAAGCGCGCACTTTGGTTCCAGGCGCGTCGCTCCATTCTACGGGTCTCTCGATGATTCGCAGCTGCAATGCCTCCGCCAGCGCCATGGCCTCGACGTCGAAGCCAAATCCATCCAAAGTAAGCCGCGAAAAAACCGCCTGAGCCGCCTCGCGCCTGAACCCCTTGAACCCGCATTGGGTGTCCTTGAACCGGGTCGCCCCACACAGCCGCAGTGCTAGATTGAACATGCGTCCGTAAAAAACCCGAAAGAAGGGCTGGCTGATAGGGATGACCGTTTCGCGATGCTGCCGACTCCCGAACACCACGTCGGCCTCCTGAAAATAAGGGAGAAACGCATCGATGAAGCGCGGCGGCACACTGAGATCCACATCCATGAAGAACACCAAGTCACCCGTGGCTTGCAGCATCCCGGTTTTCACCGCAAAGCCTTTTCCCCGCGCCACCGGATTACAAACCGCCCGAAAGCGCCCATCGGCCGCCTCCTGCTGTCGCGCCAAATCCGCAGTGTCGTCGGTGCTTTTTTCCACCACAATCACCACTTCCACCGGGCGATCATAGGTATCCAGCCAAGCGGACAGCGCCCGCAATGCCGCTGGCAGACGCGCCGATTCATTGCGGCAAGGAATGACAAGAGAAAGGGACGGCATGGGTTGGAAACCGCAAGAGGCTAAACCTAAAGTCCGCCCGTCCAGTAGCGTAAAACGTCAGTTCTTTGAAAAAAAGACGGTGCGCGTCCTGAGGCGTTTTGACGATTTCCCCGACTTGCACTCGGTTTACAAAGCAACATAGCCTAACTGTGTGAACCAACCGAGTCAGCCACACCTCGCATCCAGCCCTCACCAGCGCGGTGATGGGAAGGGTCTGGCGTGGGTTGAAATCGGTATTCTGCTAGTGGCTTTGGTGCTGCGGACCGTTCTGTTGGACATCAAGCCCGCCCATTTTGACGAGGGCGTGAACGGCTGGTTTGCCGACCAAATGACGCGGCTGGGGTATTTCCGTTACGAGCCGACCAACTACCACGGCCCGCTCCATTTCTACGCGGTTTTCCTCTCGCAGACCCTCTTCGGGCGCAATCTCTGGGCCTTGCGACTACCGGCCATCATTTCCAGCGTGCTGGCGGTGTGGGCCCTGCTGCGCTACCGCGAGTTTTTCGGTGCGACGACCGTGCGCATCGCTGCGCTGGTGATGGCCTTGTCCCCGGCCTGTGTGTTCTATGGGCGCTACTCGATCCATGAGTCGTGGATGATGTTGTTTCAAATCACTTTTCTCTGGGGTGTCCTCGGACTCTGGCAAAAGGGCGAGCGGCGATTTTTCTTCACGACGGTTTTTGCGGCGGTCGGGATGATTCTCACCAAGGAAACCTATATCCTTCACTTCGGATGCTTTCTCCTCGCAGGGGCCGTGCTTTGGGCTTGGGGGAAATTGGTGCCCTCACACCCATCCCTACCCACGGCAAAGCGGCAGTGGACCGGACGCGACGCGGCTTGGGCAGGTGGGCTCAGCTTGCTAACCATCGTCTTTTTTTATTCAGCAAATTTCTTTGATTTTTCGACCCTAAAGGGTCTCTACCAGACATTTGGCACCTGGTTTGACACCGGATTTAAGCTCACGGGTCATGAAAAATCCAGCTACACGCTGTGGGGCATCGAGGCGCTGAACTATTACTGGGTGATGTTACTGGCCCGCTACGAATGGCCGGCCCTGCTTGGCCTAGCTGCCTGCTTCCGCTTCGTGCTGCCGTCTGATGCCCGACTGCGCTACACCGCGATTTATGCAGGTGGCGTGCTGCTCGCCTATTCGCTGATTCCTTACAAAAGCCCGTGGTGCTTACTTTCGATAGGCTGGCCGTTTTTCCTACTTTTCGGAGCCGTCGTCGATGAGGCTTGCCGCCGCTTCGGCACGCTGCGTCTGCCCCTGCTCGCGGGTACGATGCTGCCCGTACTAGTGAGTCTGGGGGTATCGCTAAGGCTGAATTTTTTCCACTTTGATGACCCCAAGGAGCCTTATGTGTATGTGCAGACCTTCCGAGAGGTCCGCATACTAACCGATCCGCTTCTTGGCATGGCAAAACGAGATCCACGTTACTATCACGTCAGCGGATTACTACTTCTCGACAGCAGCTTTCCACTGCCTTGGATCTTGGGTGATTTCACCCGACTCGGCTATCTTGCCGCAAGCCAGCAGCCAGCCGGTCCCTTGACTCAAGACTGTGTGGTCATCGAAAAAAAGGACACCATCAAGGTCGAGAACGCCCTCGTGGGGAACTATTTCAAGCGCGACTTCCGCCTCCGCGACGCTCAAGGCGACTGCGTGGTTTATTTTCGCCAAGGCGCGTTCAAAGAGTGGTTCCATGGGGAAAAAGCGGAAATTTTCGCAACTTCAATACAGAATCAGGAAATCACAAACCCATGAAGCTTCGAGTGATTTGGATATGCTTTATCTTCGCGGCGGTGAGTTCGTTTCGGTAAAAGTGTCCGCGAACGCTGGATCACTCGCCCATCATGAGCACTCGTGGCCACCGGATTGACAAGGTGCCGGAGAAATCCCACGGTGCCACCATGGTCAGCGAGCAAGCCCATTTCACGCCACGCACGGGTCCGCCGGTGTTTGCTCTGGCGTGCTGGGGGCTTGGACTGGTGGTCTTCACGCAAGTCATGATCGCAAGCTTGGCACTTTCCACGCGGTTCAAAGAATCCCGAGTCGTCAAAACGGTCGTGAAAGAAGTGCCCAAACTGATCGCCGTGCGCATCCCTTCAGCCAGCCCAGAAGCAGACCGCGCCACTTCCTCAGTCATTTCACGTCCGCCAATTTCGCCTCCAGCCGCGTCCTTGCCGCTTCCTGCGCCGACGCCGCTTGCACCGCCCACGGTCGCCGATCCAAGGGCTGAGCGACTCTTGAAAGAAGCCCGCCAAGCGAAAGTCGCCGGGGATATGATGCGGGCGATTTTAAAACTCCAAGAATCGCTCACCCATGCCCCGGACGATCCTAGCATCCAATACGAACTCGGCCTTGTTCATGAGCAAATGGGCATCTTCGACACCGCAGCCAGTCATTACCAAAAAGTCTTCCAAATGGGAATCACCGGTGCTGGCTCGCTCTACACCCTCGCTGCGGGGAAATTACGCGATGGCTTTGAACAGCCAAATGCCATGCTCGGCAAACTTTCCCTCGGCCGCGTCAACACCTTTAACGACTCGCAAAACCCTCAAGGTCAACGCATCACCCTCACCGTGTCGATCCAGAAAACCCCTAGTGACACGGTGGATGCCTCGAAGGTCTCTGTGGAAGTGCTCTTCTTCAACCGCACGGACAAGGGAGAAATCCAACAACTCGAAATCAAATCCTGGGCCACCGAAGAATGGATCACCCCGCCCATCGATTGGGCAGATGGCGAAGAATCGCTGCGCATGATCTACACCATTCCTCCTCAAGACCTCCAGACAGACCACCTCTTCGGTCATATCAGTTATTACGGCCAAGTGATCACTCTGCGCTACGAGGACCAAATCCTTGACATCCAAGCCTGGCCGCGCCATCTCGCGGCCAAGGTCGCCGCGCCACCTGCGCCTGCTGGCAGCTCTGAATTTCCGAACACTTTATTGCCCGAATTCGACCCGAACGCGCAACTCTTACCGCCCATGCCGGTTAAGTAAGCCGAGGTAAAACGCCGACTTTATCCACCATGAATCCCGCTAGCGACCGCCAGTTTGGCGAATATCAACTCCGGGAGCTCCTCGAAGAAACCGACCAATCCTACCGCTGGCTTGCCGAGCAGCTCAGTATTTCCCGCCTCGTCTTGCTGGATGAACTGCGGACCGAAAACGCGACACCTGCGACACGCGAAGCCTTCCTTGCAGACGTTCGCGCCAAGGCAGCGATCGACCATCCACTCATCAGTTCCGTGTTCGAGGCCGTTTCCGAACCACACCTCTGCTTTTACACCCACGAGCTCCTGAACGGGCCGAGTTTGGCGGATCAAGTAAGCGCGAAACAACCCCTCCGCCCGGCTGAAGTGGTGTTCATTCTGCGCCGAGTTTGCGAGGCCTACCTCCAGTATGAAACACTGAATCAAGCCACCCTGCCACTTTGCTTGGAGGCCATCCACATCGACGAGCACAACGTCGTCCGTATCGAGAATCTCGCCCGCGCGGGTTCTCGCCTGAGCGACGAATCCACTCGCGACATCTTATTCCTCGGCACCGCGCTGGTTCCTCTAGATGCCACGGGCCACCCCGGAAGTAACCGGCTCCTGACCCTGCTCGGCTGGATGCGCGGCTTGGAAATCGAGAGCCCACTCACCTGGTCTCAAATTCGGGAAGTTTGCCTGCAAATCGAAGAACAACTCACCGATCCTGCGGCGGCTCTGACCCATAACCTCCCTCGAGCGAGCCGCAAAAAGCGTTCTAAAGTGTTGCCCTACATCCTGCTAGCCACGGTCGTGATCGGTGGTGCTGTCATGCTCCTGAGGCAGCAGCCCGCATCAGCTCCCGTCCAAGTAGGTGTTAGCTTGCCTGAGCCCATCACCGTGCCCGCTGGAAAATACCCGACGGCGGATGGCGACTCAAAAACGCTCCCCACCTTCAAGATCTCCGCCCACGAAGTCACGATCCGCCAATACGCAGAATTCCTCGACACCCTCGAAGGACTCGCCAAGGACGGCCGCCAAACTCTCTTCGACTTACCCGACCAAGCCCCGGCAAAAACCTCGCACCTCCCCAACGACTGGCTGGCACTCTACGCTGCGGCGAAATCCTCCGGCACTTGGCAAGGCCTGCCCGTCACCCTCGACTCACCCGTCGTCGGCATCGATTGGTGGGACGCCAGCGCCTATGCCGAGTCCAAGCAAGCCCGTCTGCCGACTCAGGCAGAATGGTTCGCCGCCCTCAGCTATCAGACGCCAGACCCCAAGACCCTCCCCGTCAGCTTGTGGACCGCCGTTTCTCCGCAATCCACGGATCGCACACCCGCCGGACTACTCGGCATGGCCGGCTCTCTTTGCGAGTGGACCCAAGACCACTCGGCCAACCCAGCCAACCCTCTCGGCGAGGAGTTTTGGGTCATCACCGGCGGTTCATTTTTAAAATCCGGCTCCAACGCTCTCTCCCGCGAGTGGGTGTCCGACCGCTCCATTCGCCGTCCCGACCTTGGATTCCGCCTCGTTTTTGAAAGCCCGTGACCCTCTGGGCGCAGAAATAGCGGGAAAACTTGCATGAAAGCTGCAAGCCTACACCACTATCGCCATGACTCTCGCCCCCTTTCTCGATCCCAGTCGTGCCCTCGCCGACCTCAAAGAACTCCGCGCTCTCACCGAAAATGCGGATGGCGCACAACGTCTTGCCTTCACCCCCACCTGGGCCAAAGCCCGCGAGTGGCTCTCTGAAAAAATGGCCGAGCTCCCGGTGGAAACCCACACCGACGCCGCTGGAAATCTCTGGTTCACCCTGCCCGGAGATTCAGAACAATCCCTCATCATCGGCGGCCACATCGACTCCGTCCCGAATGGAGGCTGGCTCGACGGCTGCCTCAACGTCATCGCGGGTGTCGAAATCATGCGCCGCATCGCTGCTGAATACGATAACGAGCCACCAGTCACGGTCCGCCTCGTAGACTGGGCAGACGAAGAGGGAGCTCGCTTCGGGAAGAGTCTTTTCGGCTCATCTGCCTTTTCTGGGAATCTAGATCTGGAAGAAGCACGCGGCCTCTGCGACCGCAACGGCATTTCACTACCCACCGCCATCGCCGAGTATGGCATCCACTTCGAGTCGGTGAAAGACGCCACCCGAGAGACGAAAAACGCCGCGGCTTACCTCGAACTCCACATCGAGCAAGGCCCCGTCCTGCTCGACTTGGATCTCCCGCTCGGCGTCGTTCTTGGCACCTGCGGCGTAGAGCGCCACGCCATCAGCTTCCACGGCCAAGCCGCCCACTCCGGCAGTACGCCGATGAACCGGCGTAAAGACGCCTTTCTCGCCGCCGCGAAAATGGCACCCGAAATCTATGCCATCACCGAGCGCCACGGCGGGGTTTGCACCATCGGTTCCTGTCATACAGAGCCCGGCATCGTCACCAGCGTCGTCGAGTCCTGCCGCCTCACCCTCGACCAGCGTCATCTCAGCGCCCCCGCGCTCGCCGCAATGCTTGCCGAGGCTCACGCTGCCAGCGAACGCTTTGCCGCAGAGGGGAATGTCACGGTCACCTGGGAACGGATTTGGCAAATCGCCCCGGTGCCGTTCCACCCGCAGCTCATCGAGTTCTGCGACCACGCGATTTTAGAAACCTGCGGCCACTCGCACCGACTTCCCTCCGGTCCACTTCATGATGCTGCGGAAGTCTCCCGTGCCGGCATCCCCACCGTCATGATGTTTGTCCAAAGCCTTCACGGCATCAGCCACAACAAAATCGAAGACACTCGCGAAGACCACCTCCTGCTGTGCGTGCAAGCTTTCGATGCCCTTGCGACTCAGACCATGGCATGGATTCTCGCCGGGAAACCCGAGGTCTAAGCCTGCGTTAAGGCTCAAATAGGCAAACTCATAGACCCCGCAACGTTTCTTTGATCGCTTCAAAGTTAGGCATGTCCTTCGGGTGCTCTTGCACCTCTGCGTATTGGATGAGGCCAGCCTTATCGACAATGAAGGCAGAGCGCTTCGGCACACCACCCATGATAAGGTTTTTCTCCGGTAAAAAGGAGTCATAGGCGACACCGTAGGCCTCCGTGACCTTGTGTTCATAGTCGCTAAGTAGCGTGATGGTGATGCCTTCCTTCTTCGCCCACGCCTCTTGAGCAAAGGGATTATCACCGGAAATTCCCAGCACAGTAGCTCCAAGGGAATCGTATTCGGAAATACCCCTGGAAATCTCACAAAACTCAGCCGTGCAGCCGCCCGTGAAAGCCATCGGGACGAAAAGCAGGATGATGTTGGATTTACCGACTAAGCCACTGAGCGTGACCAGCTCAGGACCGTTTGCGGTTTGGGAAACAAGGGTGAAATCTGGTGCTTTATCGCCGACTTTAAGGGACATAATGAGGATGGATTAGAGATTAAAATGTGCCGGACTATAAACCGTGAAATTCCGATCTGTCATATGAAATTTCTCATTTTTACCGCCGTCCAAATCGAACAGCACCCCCTCACCAGCTTTCCGAATACGGAGAACTTGGAATCGGCAGGTTGATCAACTGACGCAAAGGCAATCTCAGGTATTCTCACGCTTTCGGCGAATCCGGGTATCCTTCTTCACCCACGACCCTAACGTTGATAGCCAGTGTCTCGTTAGAAAACGCCTGGCCACTGATCAACACCTCGCTCGCTGCATCGGCGGACTTGAGCCGCTCCAACCAGTGATTCGTTGTCATGGATCCCGTAGCAAACCCGCTATACAGCTGAAGGACATATACCCTTGTGTCCATTCCCCCTCATTATCGTTCTCTATGACTTCGCAATTCCCACTCGCAGATCTCTCACGCTCCACAAGGTGCCCGCTACCGCACTCGCTCCTCCCCTCATCTTTCTCGCTCCATTCTTTCGCTTTGCTCCGAAGCGTTCGCGCGC